>NZ_QJSW01000011.1:78020-143204 GCF_003217495.1 Paenibacillus barcinonensis
CGTTCAAGCCAATCTGATCCGAGGTGGTTCCACTTGGTACAGACGTACCATTAACAGTGACTGTCGCCGTGATGTCACTGACGGTTGGTGTGATCTCAAGACTGCTTACGGCGTTTGCCACATTTGCTGTATAACTTGTCGTTCCCGAGGCAAAAGCCGGACTGAGTGTGCCGCTGGACAGCGTCACCCCACGTAAGGTCGCATTGTTGCTCAGAGTTCTTGTCATGGTATATGTCTTCATGGTGTGATCCTCCGCTGTCACCACAATCGTCACCGTGTCTCCCAATGCCAGAGAAATCGGATCAGATGCTGTACCGCTTGCCACAGATGTACCATTGATGGTGACGGTTGCCATACTGTCCCTTACGGTCGGTGTAATTGTAATGCTGCCTGCTGCCGGGGGCACACTTGCTGTATAACTTGTCACCGCCGGATCAAAAGCTGTGCTCAGGCTGCCACTGGATAACGTCAGTCCACTCAAGCTGGCATCATTGGAGGGACCCACTCTTCTGATTCTGTTGTTAAACCAATCAGCAATGTACACATTCCCGTTGTTGCCTACTGCAACCGCATAAGGATTGTTTAATGCAGCAGATGTCGCAGAACCCAGATCACCGGAATAACCTTCCGTGCCCGTGCCCGCCACGGTGCTTATGTTCCCTGTGAACTTATCTACTTTTCGAATCGCAGCATTATGTCGGTCAGCAATATACAGATTGTCATTGCTATCCAATCGGATACCTCTCGGATATTTTAAGGAAGCCGAAGTTGCCGCTCCCCCATCTCCTGAATAACCAGGGGTGCGATTGCCCGCAACTCTCGTAATCTCTCCTGTAGTGAAGTCTACTTTTCGAATGGTACTGCTCGCTGTATCCGATATATACAGATTGCCACTGCTATCAAAAGCTACTCCCGATGGATAAAACTCGGCTTTCGTTGCGGGTCCTCCGTCCCCATCGTTTAATGCCCCCCAATGTTCAGGTCCATTACCAGCCACTGTCGTAATTGTGCCCGCCGGATCTACTTTACGAATCGATTCGTTATCGCTGTCAGCGATATATACATTTCCATTGCTATCAATCGCTACGTCGAGTGGATCATTCAACTGCGCCGATAACGCAGTCCCTCCGTCGCCAGAATACCCCTCACTTCCATCGCCTGCCACCGTAGTAATGATGCCTGTCACGGCGTCAACCCTCCTGACCCTCTGATTAGACGTATCCGCGATGTACAGATTATCGTTACTGTCCAATGCGATCCCATAGGGGATACCTACTCGGGCCGATGTCGCTGGTCCTCCATCGCCCGAGTAGCCATAAAAACCATTCCCCGCCACTGTAGTAATGATGCCTGTAGCTGCATTGATTTTGCGAATTGTATAATGATTGGAGTCTGTAAAAAACACATCCCCGTTACTGTTCAGCGCAATTCCATTAGGTCTGTTTACCGCTGCCGCCGTTGCGGGTCCTCCGTCTCCGGCATTGCCTAATCCTGTTCCCCCCGTACCCGCAATGGTAACCATAATATTTCGGGAATCCGCATAAGCTGTTCCGCCTATCTTATCCATGAAGGGGATCATAGCCATCGTCAAAACCAGCATACAGCTTACAATTTTATTCCACTTTTTCAAGTTAGTCTCACCCCATGAGTTCATTAATCGTCGTTGATTTTATATCAAAGCCCCCTCATCCGCATCTATAAAAAGTTATAGATATGAAAATAAACTCGATTTTTGTCAAAAAAAACACCCCCAAAACCAGCTGTCCACTGGCTTGAGGGCATATTGCATTGTATTTTATGAAAAATACTTGACTTACTTTCTATAACCTGCTGAATCACCTCACGATCTATTACGTATCTGTACGCACCTCGTCCCACGCCTGATCCAGATAACAGATCAGCCAATTGAGTGCACGATGCCGTTCATAAGCTACACCGGGGTTCAGTCCGGCAAGTGGGGATTCCCCTTTAATCCGGCTGTTCACACACACCCAGTTGTACCGATAAATCAAGTCGGCCTCGTCCAATATTTCGCTTTTGCTGCGCAGGGAGGCATGTGACAGAAACTCCGCAAAGCTGTCCTTTTGTTGTAGATAACCGACATCCTTACTTACGTTGCACAGCTCTGTTGGTGCGCCCAATTCCTCCACGTACCCCAATGCCCACAGCATCACATGGTACGCCTCATATCCCCAGGAGAAGCGAATGACCTCCTGCTGCTCTGCTCCACGCTGATCCAGAAACGACTTTTCATCGGGAGAAAAAAAGGTGGATGCATCATATTTATTGATTACTTCCTGCACAAGCGCTGCAGTGTCATCGTCACTTTCACCTGCTCCCAGACATTCGCCTTTTAGCGCAGCTAAACAGAGAGCCACAGCACGCTGTGCGACCTCCTCCTTCGTACGAATCGTCGTGTCTTCCTCTCCCGCTCTTGCCGGCAGATTGGCATTATACGGTATCCCATGTACCGCTAGCTGCTGCTCTGAACGCGCCTTGCGCTCTACAGCATCCGTCGAAGGCGGGCGGGTGTCATCCAGATAACTGGTGTGTGCGGTTACCGTGTAATCCTCTACCTCGGATTCACCATTTACATCCAGAAGCAGCTGACCTTGAGCATTCAGCAGGGAGCCACCTCCCCAGAAAATGACAGCGTCCAGCGCTTCAGCCAATTGTAATAGCTCGCCGAAGAACTCTTCCGAGATATCCTCCTCGGTCTCAATGCCAATCACCATGTTCAGGGTGGAGCACTTGATCAGTACCTTTTCCTGAAGCGCAGCATTACGCCCCTCGATCTGACTCAGAAAACCAAGCATGCCCTGAATCATCGTTGTGAACTGTTCGGGATGGGTCTGGCTGGTCATGATATTGAAACCTTTTGTTTTTTGGCTGAACCACTTTTTCCGGGTCACTTGAATGTGCGTCTGGTCTTCTCTTCGCTGAATGGATGCCTCGGGATAGATGGATTGAATGATCTCATATAGCTGCTCCAGATCAAACTGGGAGCTGTATAACGCACAATTTCTCATGGTGCTCGCCCTCTTTCTTGTCAAAAAAATGATGAGTTCTGTCTTGATGCTGGATCAATCCTTGTATGGATCAAACTCATTGCTGCCAGCCATCGCCACACCCACCGGGCGCAGCCTATGGTTGATCTGCAGCGTATTTGCATGCGCCATCAGCACATCCTGCAATTTCTTGTATACAAACGGGCTTTCATCCGTACCAGCTCCGCGTAGCTCTACCCCGTAAGCCCGAATAGCCGCCTGCATCTGCTCTTCACTGATCTCGCCGCCCATACGTTTGCGGAGCTTGTAATTCATTTTGCCTGCGGCCTGAGTACGACTCATGATGCGCCCCGCTCCGTGAACCGTGCTACGGAAGGACTCGTTATTTTCTTCACTCTCAATGCCCTCCACAATGACCGACATATCCCCCATGCTTCCGCCGACAAAACCAAGCTGCCCTGGCGCCAGCGGTGTGGCTCCCTTACGAACAACGACGACTTCCTCGCCCATATGCTGCTCTTTCCACGCGAAGTTATGATGATTATGCACGGTATATTCAGCACTCGCTCCGAGAATACCAAGCACCTGTTCAATCACGTAATCCCGTCCCGCATATGCATAACGACCCGCAAGGGTCATAGCCGCCCAATACATATCACCCATTTCACTGTTCAGATTAAACAGGGTCGGTGGCTGATCCATGGATTCCCCAGGGGCTTTACCACTGAACGCTCGTCCTGCCGCCAGATTGAGGAATCCACTCGCAACTTTATGACCAAACCCCCGGCTGCCAAAATGATTCGCAATCCATACCTTGTCTGTCTTCTCTTCTACGAAAATATCGACAAAATGATTGCCGCTGCCCACGGTTCCAAGCTGATTACGCGCCAAACCTTTCAGCTTCTGCTGCAGTCCACCTTCGATCGAATCAAAAAGCTTCCAGCTCGGATCATCGAATAGCTCATGCTCCACCGGGGTTGGATTGTTACGGCCTACGCCGAACGAGATGGTGGTTTGTATATCATCCATAATGACGCCAATCCGTTCACGAATATCGTCCCACATCAGATTGGTGCGTACAGCTTTGTTACCGCAGGCAATGTCATAACCTACCCCGGACGGACTGATCATGTTGCGATAAGCAACAACTCCGCCAATCGGCTGCGAGTATCCCTTGTGATGGTCGGCCATAAGAGCTACACCCAGCACGTCTCCATATTGAGAACAGGTCACCGCCTGACTCACAGCGTTCTCCAGCGGTTCTCCCCAGACTTTGATGTTATCCACAATACGCATGTTTCGGTAACCTCCTATGTATCCTTTTCCTAAAGTGTAACAAAAAAGAGAGCGTCCGCTAAGGTCTACTCTCTCTTTCAGTATTCCAATGAAATGCATCTTCTTCTATTTCATGTCTTACATATGTTTGCGGTACCCCTGAACCAATTCGTCCCTAAAACCTAATTTCTCATAAAATTGATGAGCTTCCTTTCGCTGATCCCCGGACACCAGAATGATGTATGCACACCCCCGGTCCTTGGCAATCTGTTCGATCTCAAGCATCAGCTTCTGCCCGATCCCCTGTCTGCGGACACGATCCGAGACGATGACATTTTCAAGGACCATAAATGGCTCACAATCGCCCACTAGATCCATGCACTCAATCCCCATGACTGAACCAACAAGCTGTTCCTGATCAAAGGCACCCAGCAAATGGTAGCAGCCCTGCTGCTCCATATGTTGAAACGTCTTGTGCATCTTCTGCTCATTGGAAGGTGTGCCCATCAATTCGTGATATAGCTGGCTTAATGCAGGCAAGTCCTGCGGTTGAATCCGTTTAATTGTAATCATTGCGATGCACTGCCCCCGTTCTCTGGTAGAAGGTTCTTTTTAAAATAATAGTGCTGGTGTCCTGTGGGTGCATTCTCAATCATGGTCATGAGCTCGTACCCGTGTTTTCGATAAAAATCCGGAGCCTGATACGAGAAGGTGTTCAGCATAACAAAATCACAGCCCTTCTCACGAGCTAACCGTTCAACCTCCTGAAGCAGCTGTGTTCCGTAACCTCTGTGTCTTTCCTTGGCATCAACCCACAGGATATCCAGCTCAACCCAGTTCCAGCATAAGGTACTGATCACCCCTGCCACAATCTGCCCCGACTCGTTTCGAATATGAAAATGAAGCTCCTCGTATCTGTTCCTCAACGCTTCGTGCACATGGGTCGCATTATAGGCAATTAATTGCTGCCTTACGTATGCTGAATCTTCTTCGGTACTTGGTGTTATGTGGGTACGTGACATCCCGTTCTCTCCTCTCGAATCAATTCATCCCCAAGTTGATCTCAACAACCTATAATTTACGATGTTCTTATGGACGGATGACCGCTTTCCTCCAGCAGCTTCAAGATGTCCTGCGCCACCTCACGCGGGGATTTCAGTTGACCTGACTCGTATGCCTCCTGGAATACACTGGAGAGGGCAAATTCCTCTGCATCCTTATCTCTTGCTACAGCCTGCAATTCCGTGTCCACCATGCCCGGATCAAAGGCGATAATCTGCACCGGATTGGGCTGTGATGCCTGTTCCATCGCTACACACTGTGTGAACATGTTGATTCCGGCCTTCGACGTGCAATAGACTGCCATAAAAGGCGCGGCATAGCTACCCGATCCAGAACTTACATTGATGATGTTGCGCTGTGCTGTCATGTGATTCGTATAATGGATGAAAGAAGATGTGAAAATCATCGGCGCAGCCAAACTAATATTCAGGTTAACACTAATCTCATCGGCAAGGCACTGATCAATCGGTTTCAACGGCTCAAGCATCGCTGCATTGTTTATTAGTCCGATGCTCTGCACCTCAAGAAGCGGAATCTGCTCCAAAATGCCCGAGATCAGATCGTCAATGCTATGGATGTCCTCAACATCAAACTGCACATGAGTATATCGCTCGTACGTATCCCCCAAGTCGGATGTGCCGCGTGCTATACCGTAGACTACGTCTCCTTGTTCCAAACATAGCTCCGCAAGCTGCCTTCCGATGCCTCTGGATGTACCTGTGATGATCAAGTATCTGTTCTCCATCAGTTCTCCGCCTTTCTAATACTTCTTTCTCCACAACGTCGCCCACAGAATAGGCAAGCCAAAATACGGTTCTTCCTGCCCCATCGCCTTCATGGGGCGCAGCTCTACACACTCCAATGCATCCTCCAGTAAATAACGAAGCTTCTCCTCTGTAAAAGCAAGCCCGCCCCGCATCGACTTCTCGCGGTATACATCCCAATCGTGCATCACATGCTCCGGCCCGCCCTGGTCACCGAATCCTGGCGCAAAACAGGTCATGCCAAAATAAGCTCCCGGCTTCAGCGCATGCTGAATCATCTCGATATAAGGAATACGCTGATGTGGCAGCAGATGATGCAGACACCCCGAGTCGTAGACAAGGTCATATTCCTCCTGTGGCGCCAGTTCAAACACCGACCGACATTCAAAATGTACATCGAGCTGCTCTGTAACGGCCCGTTCCTTCGCCCAAGCAATTGCCGTTTCTGACAGATCATACGCATCAACCTGATATCCTTGACGAGCCAAATATAACGCGTTTCGGCCTGGTCCACATCCTAGCTCCAGAGCTTTGCCTCCACGGAACAGACCTGCATCTACATTCGCAACTACATTTTCATCAGGCTTGTTTGGAAAAAAAGGAATAGGACGGTCCCGATTCTCGTAGAACGGCTCCCAAAATTGCTTCGCCGATCTGAAATCTGCATCGAGCATGTCATAGAGATCCTGCACACATTTTATCGTTTTTTCCAAAGTCCGAATTCCTCCCGTCTCATCACTTCAGATGAATGTTTATCACTGCAATTTTTAATAAATTCAGAGCAGCAGCCTACACTCTATTATAACATTTTTAACCATTCATTCTGTATTTTGCATGTGTAGGTTTGGTAGAATATCCAGCATTTTCCCCATATAAAAAGCGGGCGACATATGATGTCGTCCGCTTGCAATACGAGCTGTGAACTAACTGCTGTACGGCTAAGGCCTCCGTTAAATTCAGCCTTTACGTTCCATCACAGCAAAGTAATTTTTCTCATTATCTGCAAAGTTAAATACGCGCCCTGTCGGCATCTCGATAATCTCTCCAACCGTTACATGTTTAGCGGACAGATCAGCATATAACCGATCCAGATCATCTGTGAAAAACATCAACGAAGGTGTGCCCAGATTTACCCCCTCCGACATCCGTGCCACAACCTCTTTATCATGCAGAACGATGCTAGTCTGTGAATCTTTGGTCGGTGCGATCTCGATCCAGCGCATGCCCTCATCCAGAGTAACCTCGTCCACGATATGGAATCCGGCAACCTCCGTCCAGAAAGCCAGTGATTCATCCTGGTCATTCACATACAGCATAATCTGGCCTACTTTGCTAAACATGCACTCACCACTCCTCTAATCAAGTCATCTCGGCATACATTTATTAAGATTGCCTCAGATTCCCGTTGAGTATAACACGTTACCCCAGCTTTTGGGTTAAATAGAGAACAACATCGTCATCAATAATGGTCTCTTCACCCGGTTGAAGGTAATGATCATGCCTGTGAAGCCCCCGGCCATCTGGAATATATCCACGATGCGCATATAATACCTGGGCTTTGCCATAATCGGCATAGACCCCTACACCAAGGCCAGCCACCTCAGAGCGTTCCCGCACCATCTGCTCGGCGCGGTCCATCAGCATGGAACCAATGCCCTTACGCTGGTGCTTCATCAACACATTGAAGTCACTGATCTCCGGAATGCCTTGTTCCAGAAACGAAGGGTAATCCGATGTCCAGATCACATTGACGTAACCGGCAAATTGCCCATCCAGTTCAGCGAGCAGCGTCACACGCTCCCCGTTCTGTTGCTCTTCCCAATAGCGCTCATATAACTCTGACGGTTTGTACCATCCCTGTTCCTGAAATGCCTGTGAAATAACTTGAGAGTCTTGTCTATCCAGAAGACGAATATGTATACCGCTCACGCTGTTCTCCTCCAACCAAAGTTTGCTGCATATGTTATATTTCCTGTCGATTTCGAAGCGAAGTGATGTGTGCCACATGATGTTTGCCATGCCACGCATACAATCCCACGCAATAGTCAAGTCGCATCGTTTCCTTCGATGCAGGATGATAGAACTGTTTGGCATAATCCTCATCAGACAAGGTATTCAGCAATGCCGTCCATCGTTGATGCAGAGCCTCCAGCAGCTGTAAGGAAACCTCGATATCCAGTTCTCTGGAGTCACTCAGCTCTGCCCAGCGTGTTTCATCGTAAGGCCGAATCGCAGGGGTGTCCTCTGTCAGAGCAAGCTTGAAACGAATCACACTGTTCATATGACTGTCTGCTATGTGGTGAATGACCTGTTTCAGCATCCAGCCGCCTTCACGGTATGGCATACATAACTGCTCTTCACTAAGGCCCTTCACCGCTTCTCTTGCTTGTTGCGGCAGTTCGGCTATATCCTGAATCCACTGCTTCCTATGAGCCAATGTAACTTCACCTGTATGTGCAAACTGCCCAATTGGATACCTGAAGCCCATTTCATGTCCCCCTTCGATAATCTATTCTTCATCTTAACACGGTCTTCACTGTACGCTAAGGAGTATATTCCATCAGCCAGCAGTCTCTCATCTGTCCTTCATGCAGTTCATGCTGCGGCAGCTGTTTAACTCGTCTGAATCCACATTTCTCATAACAGGACAATGCCCGTTCATTCCAGGCTTGCGGGTCCATCACGACTTTACGGGCTTGTTTCTGCTGGACCAGATACGACGTCATAGATTGCACCAATTGTGTACCGATGCCTTTATTCCAGCAATCCGGTTCACCAATAAACTGATCTGTTCCATAGATCATCCCATCCTTCTTACCGTAACCATACGCTGCCCGTTCCTCTGCCTCAAGCTCATAGAACTGAATGTATCCGATCGGCCGTCCGCTATATTCGACGATACAACGGGAAGCTGCATCCTCCTGATTGTAAAAATTTTCTCTTACCCGCTCCAGATCATGGGGCTGATCCCTGCCCTCGTAGTATTGCAGAACCTCCGGGTCAGACAACCATTTTACAAGAGTTGTCTCGTCACTTGTCTCCAGCAAACGAACGGTAATCTCATCCGTTTGATATACTTTGTTCATTCTGCCGCCTCCTTCACGATATCCAGCTTCTGCCCAACTGCCCAGCCAGGAACGATAGGAAAGATAAAATGCTGCCCCGTATCTTCCTTGGCCCGTGTAACCTGCAACTCTACTTCCATCGTTTCCGAATCCAGCAGCCGTATAGCACCCGTCATTGTAACGCCCTGCGCAGTCAGGCTCGGTGCAGCATCAAGGTATATTCATAGACTCACGAAGACTAGCAAAACCACTCCGATTATTCCAAATAGCATCGTTTTTCGCATGCTAATCCTCCAATGTGTTTTTCAACAATTTCGATGGAGTATATCATCCTTACCATTCCACGCTCATTGACATCCTACTGTTCAGAATTCCAGTCTATCATACCAGTATTATACAAAAAATCCGCCGTTTCTCCTGTTTTCTCAAAAATTGAAACGCATCTATTCTGGCAACCGTATTAAGCTCGAAGTATTCTCTTTCCCCCTCAAAAACCATGGAATCTGGAGGTTGCTATCATGTCATTTTTCAAAAAAATGTTAGCTAGTGTTGGTGTGGGTACAGCAAAGGTAAATACAGAATTACATACAACAGAGGTCATGCCGGGAGGCGTTCTGTCCGGGGTTGTATACATTGAAGGCGGGGACGTGGAGCAGCAGGTGGATCGCATCTATCTGTCTATTAAAACGCACTATATTCGAGAGAGCAACGATCGCAAAATGCAGGAGACGGCTGTTGTTGCAAAATATTTGCTCACAGAGAGATTCACGCTGAAGCCTGGTGACCAACTGGAGAAAAACTTTCAATTCGATCTGCCAGAAAATCTGCCAATTACGCTCCACCGTGCGGACGTATGGGTGGAAACAGGTCTGGATATCTCAAGCGCAGTAGATCCTTCGGATCGGGACCGATTACATGTCATCCCCTCCCATGAGATGCAGATCGTTCTGGATGCCATTGATCTGCTCGGATTCAAGCTGCGTGAAGTGACCAACGACTATGCGCCCAAGCTTGGCGGAAATCTGCCGTTTGTGCAGGAGTTCGAATATGTACCTACCAGCAAGTTCCGTGGGTATCTGGACGAACTGGAAGTGCTTTTTTATCCTATGGGCGATTCACTGGAACTGTTGTTACAGATTGACCGCCGTGCACGCGGACTTAGCGGAATTCTCTCGGAGGCTATGGGCACGGATGAAACGTATGTGCGACTGCACCTGTATGAACGTCATCTGGAGCGAGGGGTACATTCCGTCGCACAAGGTCTGGAGGAGGTCATCTCCAAACATCTGTAATCCTTCTTTTGCGTTGTAATATCCCCCCGATCAAAGCAGTTCTCTCTTACAGCCTGTTCAGGAAGGAACTGCTTTGATGGGTAGCTTGTTAACGGGAGGAATACAATACGAAAGTAACCACGATCGTTTCTATCCCCAAACGTTTGTTCATGCGCTCTCATTCAGCCCCTTTTTTCATGTGAAAAACTGCTTCAGCTGCTGTCTCAACCGATCCTTATGTTCATCGACATACTGATACAGCAGATCAAAGCTTTCTTCATTATCTGTTTGAAAACTTAGCGAATCCGCTTCCTGCTGCACTTGCTGCAGCACCTCATGAATATGTGCTCCATGCGTCTGCAAACTTGTCGTAATATCGTGCTCTGACAGACTCTCGACATTGGCTCTGAGCTGTTCTACGGTGACATGATGTTCCCACAGCAGCTGCTGCACCTTTTGCAAAATCGCCGCATCTGTCTCATCACCTATTCGCACCAATGCTTCAATCGTCTGCCCCAAATACTGCCCGCTGGCATTCTCCAGGTAACCTGTTAAGCCATTCATCGACAGCTCGGTGTCCAGATCAATAATCAGCATGATATCCCTTACCACTTCCGGCAGCTCAGAGCATCGTTCACGAATCACTGCAAATTCAGCGCGATACATATCCATTGCAATGCCACCTACGATTTCTTCACCTGACATCTCTTCGACTTGAGCAAGCGGTAGCAGCTCCGCCAGTTCTTCCTGTAACTTGTTCATTACACATGCCCTCCTGTATCTGTCTATCTCTCTGTCTTTGTCTTTGTCTCTATCTCGATCTAAGTCGACACGTCCTGCCATCATAACAGAATATGTGGTACAAGCTGAAGCGCTGCATGCTTAGTTGTAGACCTGTCTGCAGGCTTGAGAATGAAGAGATCATCTACAATAGGCCTCTCAATTCGCGGAGCTGCCGGATTGTATGTATCGGTGCCGCTTCGATCCCTTCAAGCCAAGGCTGATTCACCTTGATCCAAATGGTATTCAGACCCGCCTTCGCTGCCCCCTGAATATCGTTTACCGGATGATCGCCAATGTAAAGGCATTGCTCGGGCTTCAGTTCAAAATGATCAAGCGCCATTTGAAAAATACGTGAATCAGGCTTTTTCACACCTGCTTCTTCCGATACTATAATGTGATCGTAGTCCTCCCGAATGCCGAGCTGATCTATTTTCCCCTGCTGGATATGTGTCTGACCATTGGTAATTAACCCGATGGAATACTTGCCTCTCAGATATTGTACAACTTCCCGCGCCTCGTCCATAAGCACTGAATTACGCACATATTCCTGACTATAGAATGCCATGAGCTCCTCATGCGGCGGCTTCTCATCCCAAGGCAGTTCTTGCAATAACTCGTTGAACAGCAGCGTTTTATCCTTGTACCCATCCTCATCCAGCTCGATAATTCGCTGCTGTATATGCCCGGTAAACTCCAGATGACCAAAGTACGTATGAAGCAGACTTTGAGTGAAACCTTCAAATGTTAGCGTCCGATTTAATATGGTGTTGTCTAAGTCAAAGATGACGGCTTTAATATGCTGCACGCTGCTTGTCCCCCATTACCTTCAGAATGTGGCGTTTAGAAGCCACGACTGCTTACTTTTTCTTTTTATGATAATGGTAGCCTGTGCACAGACCTTTTTTAATTGATTTGGCAGAGCAATTGTGCCCGCCATTCTTGTCCAGACGACCCGAATGTGCATACGCCGATGATGTAACACCCAACAGCAGAATCAGAGATAATACGATGATCCATCCTTTTTTCATAAAACTGTACACTCCTCATTTACGCCCTATGCTTTAGGGCTTTATCACTTCATTCATTTTACATAAAAATCCACAATCTGGATATCCTTTATTTTACGCTCCAAGCACCCTCCACAGATTCATTCTCATCGGGTCTGCACCTCTCTCGAACGCCCCATATACCACATCTGGAACTCGGCTGCCGCTTCATTTGGCAAGTCGTGAACATGGTGATGCATAACCGGTTTGGCACGATTCACCGTATGAATAGAAGCCAGACTTAGTCTGCGCTGCAAGGGATGACGGGTTATTTTCACTTCAATAACCTTCTCCCGTTTGGAGACAAAAAGTGTAGATGTGAGTGCACCCGAGCGAAGCTGGATGAATTGATCATTCAATACATACCTTGTGTGAGAAAAATCAATAATTCGTCCGGCGACAACAACTGCCAGAAGCAACAGCGAGAGCAGCCACCAAGCCTGTGACAATCCAAAGAGGACAGGTTTGAAATAGACCAATACTCCAGTCACTATAATCCAGAACCAGCTAGGCTTGAGCAGACGCAGCCACAACGCTTTACGCGGCAGCTTCTCCATCTCCTCAGATATCTGATAAGAAGGCAGAAGCTCTTCAATGATCCGGTAGGCTTCTTTTACGGGCAGAAAAGGATACAGTGAATTTATCTCCTGACCGGATTCACCCAAGCTGCCTGCGGTGGTAAGCTCCACCTCGGCAAGGCCGAGCATTCGTTTCAGCGGTGACTGCGTCATTTTCACAGCCTGCACACGATCTTTTTGAATCGAGAAAGCCGTCTTCTCCAGCATGCCCTTGGCAATATAGATTCGCTTGTCATCTGACGTAATCTGAAAATCTCCGTATTTCACAAAGGTGCGTACAATACCCAGCCCAAGGGATATAAGAATGAGGATCAGGATGATGATCGTTGTTATCCACCATGATTCGAACCAGGATAACACCAGACTTTCCGTTACAGTTTCATCCGGGAAGAAATCCTTCACCGTTGAATACAGAGAGCCCAGAATCGGGATCAGTACCAGAAAGCTGAGTGAGGTGAACGATGCTTTGAATACGTCTTTGCGGGTAGAGCGATAATGTACGATTCGTGCAGCAGGTGCAGCTTCAGTGGAGTTTTCCATACCCTCACTCTTTGTTCTCGTGCTTACTACATCCGCACTTGCGTTGTGCCCGTCCGTACTTGCTTCTTGTTCTTCCTGAACTTCTTGTTCTTTGCGTTGCTCCATTACAGCCTGCGCCTGTGCTTCCGATAAATATTTGGCCATCTGCTTCTCAAGCTGCTCTGCTTCAGCAACAGAAACAACCTGCAATTGAAATGTTGCTTCCTCCCCCTTGATGCCCGTTTCGAAGCGGATAGAGGTCACACCGAATAAGCGATGAAAAAAGCTCGTATGCCGGCTCACATTTTGCACTTTGGTATACGGAATTGTGCTGCGTGTTCGACTAAATGCTCCGGTGTAGATGTGAAAAGCCTGCTCATCTGCGGAATAACGGGTTGTGAACCACTTCCAGATGATCGATACCAGCGCGATAGAGATACCGATATAAAAAATGATTCTGGCATAGAAGACCCATGTCGATACCGGGCCTGTTCGAAAAACGAACAAAAACAGAATAAAAGCAAACGAGCTTTTGATCAGATTACCCAGACTCCATAACAAACTTAATGTATGATGTCGTTTCATTTCCGTCATTCATCCACCTCGTTAATGCGGGCATAGGATGCGATCTGGTTCCGCAGCGCAAAAGCCACTTCTTCCGGCAAAGCCGGTATGTTATGCGATGAACCCATTGTACCGATCGACACCGAATATAATCCGTATCTTCTCATGAGTGGCCCCTGATTCGTCGTCACAGATTGTACCTTCGCCATCGGAATCACCTGATGCACTTTATTTAAAGCACCGTGCTTCAGCTGCAGGAACTCTGCACTGACCCCATAATACCAATGCCGATACAGCCACACCGGCTGCAGAAAAATATCCCACACCGCATAACCAAGTGATACCACTGTAGTCCCCCACAATATCCAGCCGATCCACGGTCTCCAATCATAGACAGAATCCAAGACAAGCAAGATCCCGAGCACCAGTAAACCGATAATGTTGTAGATGATCGCACTGACTCTCCACAAACTTACGGCATGAGGGGAAAGCTTCTGCTGCGGTAAGCTCCATTCCTCGGCTCCCCCAGTTTCTATTGCTTCTGTCATGCTATCATCCGTCCTTTCCTGTCCGTATACTTTCCATGCCAATAAAAAAAGACGACTCCTGTTCCCGTGCAGGGGGGTCATCTCTCGGAACTGTTTAGTTTACAGTAAAGTCCTGCACTTCACATAACCATACCATATGATCGGTGCCCTCGCCCCAGTAATCGTTCACCACAGTATACGACTCTCCAAATTCCCGCCGCCACTTCAGTTCAATGACAAGAGCGATAATCCATGCCGAAGCAATCCCTTGACCATGCAATTCTGGCAACACATACAGTGTACCCAGCTCTCCGATCTGGTCTGCCCCTCCGTCTGTGATTAATCTGTACGCCGCTGAATGATTTGCCGTAGTCGATTCGCTTCCACAAGAGGTATAGTGTACCCTATGGTGGTATCCTTCTGGTTTACAAGCAAGCCCTGCGTCTTCGGGTCTGAGCCCAGTGACAGATCATAACGGGTTATGGAGCCATCCGCGTTGGTAATCCTCATCGTGTATTCAGCCGCATAATCAAGTATGCCCTGCATGCGTTCTGCCTTGAGTATGGCCTCTGTCACAATCTGAATCTCATCCGGGCGGTCAAACTTCACATCCCGGCACGTTCTCGAACCAAAGGCGGGATTACAGGTTAACGTGATTAGCGACGGAAGCCCCTCCGCCTGTTCTAGCCGCTGAGCCTCCTTGGAATCCCCACCATTCGAATCGCTACCACCACACCCTGTCATGAATGCTACGATGATGAGTACCAGCAGCCTCCCGAAGCTCCTCAATCAAACCGCCTCCCAACCCGCTAACAGCTCGAGTAAACGCGGCACTGTTGTGTCAACAAAAGCTTGTACAACCTCTTCGGTCAAATAAAACGGCGTAATGCCGGGCTCTTGTCCATGCAAAAAAGAATACGTCCGATCCCGCCAGCGCAGAATCTCATCCGCCGTTAAACGATCGGTTAACTCATACCCTGAAGCCTCGTTCAGCACAAACCATGCTTGTATGCTCCAGCTTGCCGTTCGAAACAGGGTGAAGTCAATCTGGTCTGTCTCCTGATAATATAGACGGGAAAGCTCTTCCTTGGTGCGAGTGATGCCCTCGCGTTTGTCGTGCTCCTGCACTCGTTCCACGAATTCGGGATACACACTGCGGAACCAGTAATAATCCGTCATTACATGCATGAAGTATCCCTTCACAAAGGACGTCCACCCTTCGTCCATACACTCACCAATATAACCATGGTATAACTTCTGAAGACGCCAGATATAATTGTTTTCTTTTTCAGGATCGAAATGAGTGTGCTGCTTGTCATCCCTGGTCGCGCCTTCACGCATGTGAATAGCATCCGGGGCGATATTGCCAAGATAGAATGCTCCCCGATCCAGCCGTTCAGGCAGTGTATCAGCGAGCTGTTGTGCGATAGTAAGATGTACCATAGGCAGCGGCATAGTCCGATCTCCTTTTTCAATGAAGGAATGGGTAGATATTCAATCTCTCACTGGCTAACGAAACCCGCCAACCTCTCCACTTGCATTCGGTCAAACAACTGCTCCAGGTCTGTATGATATGCGGGCTGCTCCTTGACTAACAAACGAATATATTCCGAGCCGCACTCGTAAAATACGAGACGATTAAATGGTGCTGTGTCGCCATAGTGATTAAGCTTCAGACCATATTCGGCCCGAATCAGATTCTCGACATACCTCGCGTAACCTTCATTCCACTCCAGCCAGCTCCAATATTCAGCCTGCTCTTCGGTAAGAGACTCAAACAAGGCTGTGCGGGCTGCCTGAATTTGCTGGAAATCCTCACTTTTTAACGCGAACAGCAGAGACTTAATTCGTTCCGCAATGATCTCATCCTCATAGGGGAATTCGTAATCAATCTCCCAGGTTACACGCTTTATTTGAGTCATTTTATGTTTAATCTGCAGACGGTCCACAATCCGCTCCTTATACTTCCCATATACAGAACAGTGCACATATTCATGGAACAGAAAGACCTTTTGCTCTAAATCTTTGAAAACGGAAGCTGTCACAATCGCACACATCCGGTCATTCAAATGATGCACTGGCATCGCGGCGAGACAATCATCGGGAATGTACAGATCATCGGGTACAGTCTTGACCCATTCATATTGCCCGGTCCTGGATGAATAATCATAGATATGTAACAATACTTCGTCCGCTACAACAACAGGATGATGCTCTGCAAAAAAAGGATGCAGGCTGACCAGCTCTCTCTGAAGCTCGCTCAACTCATTAATCTGCTGCAAAAATGTATGCATGTCTAACCCTCTCTCTTTGCAAAATGATACCATTATCATACTAAATCGACATCCGTAAATCACTGAGAGAAAAATGATAATGTTGTGCGATATTTAAAAGAGGAGAAGGAACAGGCGGTTAATACCGCCCTCCGCGTTTCTCGTGTAAATAGATATCTAACGCCTGAATGCCTCGTTTCGCCAGCTTGATAAATAGAAATAATTCATATACACCGAGTCCATAGACTAATAAATTCACCAGAACTGCAATAATCGAAATAAACGAAGTAAACCCAAAACCATAATCCATGCTTGACATAGTATTCATTCCTCCCAGTTTATTCTGACGTTACGTATAAAAATATAAAGTTCCTTGTCTCCGACTGTTTAATTGATTAACTTGATGATCATCTGCCTGCTTGCGTTTGTTAAATTACAAACCTTGAATATACCCCGCTTTGGTCAGCACGTATTTTGTGAACGGATTAAGTTCAGGGATCGGCTGAGTCAAGTCAAAGTATCGGAGCTCTAACCCTTCATCGTCCATTACGGTTGGACTGCCTGTAATTCCGGCTGCTTCATAAATAGCCATCACATTATAGACCTCGTCTCCATGCGGATACCGATAATACATATCCTGACCCGAGAAAACGGTGATCAGTTTATAAGCCTCTGCCCGCAGTCCGGCTTCCTCGTATAATTCACGTGCGGCGGCTTCTTCCAGCGACTCACCCGGTTCAAGCGAACCACCAAGCGTGCCCCAATCCAGGCTGTCTGTTCGCCTTTGAAGCAGCAAGTGACCTTGCTCATTAAACACCAGCACACATGAACCTGCCATAATCAAGGGCCTTGTACCCACCAGCTTCCGCAATTCCAGGATGTATCCCATGTTGACCCTCCAGTGACTGAATGTATTTACAAATCAATAATGATTAATCATCAGGATTGCTTCAAAATTCCTTGATCTATCGAGTGTTGAACCAACTGCTGTGCGTATGTCCATAATGTCTCAGAGCCGTTAGCCATTTCAGCATTTCGTATCAAGACCTGCTCACTCGTTATATTGTACTTCTGCCATGTGTCACCTTCATTCTGGTGATTATGGATGATAGGCTGCAGGCGATCCAGAGAGGAAGCAAATTGAGCTTCTTGCGTTTCTTTCATCTCAAACTCTATCCACAAGCTTAGCAATTCCTTAGCCTGTTGTTCCGGCAGCATGCCAAAGAGTCGATGGGCGGCCTTGAGCTCCCGCTCATACTTACCTATGTTTCCTTGAGTATCGTAGGCAAAAGTATCACCAGCATCAATTTCAACCAGATCATGCACAAGTAACATTTTGACTACTTTAAAAATATCAATATCCTTGTTTGAATGACCTTGCAAAATGAGAGCCATCATCGCTAAATGCCAGGAGTGCTCTGCATCATTTTCCAAACGTTCCCCATGAATAATCCTGGTTCTTCGTTCGATTGTCTTCAGCTTGTCAATTTCTATTAAAAATTGCATCTGTGACTGTAACGTTTCATCCACTCTGCCTTCCCCCTATCGTAATTCTCACTTAGTTCGTTATTCAATGGTGTACCAATACACCTGGTAATCAAAATCCAGAGACAAACCTATGCTTTGTGCCAGACGGATCGAACCTGTGTTATCAGGCATGCAGTCCCAATATGGGCGAATACCCACGCGATGACATTGCTTCATGTACGCTTGCGCTGCGAGCGCTGCATAATTGCGTTGACGATGACCTTCCAGCGTCTCAATATCAATGGCATGGGTGCTCCCTTCAACAAAAGCAGAGAAGCATACGCTCACTATTTCATCTTCATGAACCACCACACATAGCCTAAACCATGCTCTAAAAAAGCATCCACAGTTGCCCAGAAATGCCCGATCTTATCTGTGACAAAAGAAAGATTATTCAGACTACTCTGCTGGATAAGAGCTTTGTCTATGGGCAACACCCAGGTTCCCTCCGCTGGAAGCATCGGCACTCCCGAAGAGGTATAGCACATATCACTATCTGTTCTGTCATCCTTTGCATGCAGCATGAACACATGCTGTGTGTCATAGTTAAGCTCACTCGGACCAGCCATATGCTCAAGCACATTTAGCCAGCGATCATCAGCAACACCGATCTCTACCTCGGGCATCTGTAAGGCCATCAGCTCGGGCAGGTTATGTGTCTGCATGTATGTCCGCAATTCACTTCGAAAGGGTTTACTTTCTGCATCACCAACAAGCTGGTAACCGGATTGCCCATGAACCCATATGAGCGCTGCTTTGATGTTATCAGCATCATCCACATAGATTCGCCCAGGGTTCATGCCCAGTGCCACTGCTTTGACTTCGATATTGGGACAGGAATCCGTTAAATGTTTTATTTTGTAAAACTCAGATGTATGTAGCTCGGTAATCATCGACTCAGTCCTTCTCGCACGACATTCAGAAAATGCTCCCGATGGGCAGGATGACAGGCGATCAGATAAGGCTCCGAGCTCATACCGCTAAATTCATGGCCATCAAAATCAATTACAATAGCACCCGCTTCCTTTACCATGAGTATGCCTGAATACAAATCGTCTCCTTCGGAGTTATACAGCACGATACCATCGATGTCTCCCTTGGCAAGCATGCACCACTGCAATGTGGGAGCCCAGAGTCTCATTACTCTTTTAAAATGAACATCCAGATGCTGCCGCAAACGCACCGCATTCTCTTCATTTTGGACTTGATGCCCTTGGATCCAGCCAATGGTGCCTTTTTGTATCTCCTTTTTGCTTTTCACATGCATTGGAATCAGATTGCAGCTTGCCCCGTTTCCTTGAGAAGCTACGAAGAGACGGTCTACAATCGGTTCGTAAATTACACCCAGCACAGGTTCTGAACGATATATTAATGTGATGGAAACCGAGAATATCGGAAGGCCAATTCCGTAATTATTGGTCCCGTCCAGCGGATCAATCATCCACAGCCAGTCACTTTTATTCCCGTTATGGCCTCTCTCTTCACTATGAATCTCATGATTCGGGAAAACCTCCGAGATTGCCTCACATATGATTCATTCTGCCTCATGGTCAACATCGGTGACCATATCACCATAAATATCCTTCTCAATAACACTGGTGATGCGGTCAAAATTCATTCTGGCTACTTCCCCGGCTTTCCGTGCAGCCCTTTCCGCCAGCTCCTGCGCTGCCTGAAGAGTATTTTCCACGAGAACTCAATTAAATTTGGAATTAACTTCTGCTTTGCTCTACTTTCATTTTTAGAATCTTCCACGTCCAGGCTCCATACCATATCCCGCCAGCCGGAAACAGAATCAGGGCAGTTAATAAGTTTCCGTAGAACTCACGATCCATTGTGAGGTTTTGGCCGCTCCAGCTCGTCATGACCAAAGTGTACAGAAAAGCCAGAGGCAAGCCCCAGCCAAGCACTCCCCGCATCCAAATATGATATGTCCTTCCTTTTTCAAGCTGTTTCTCCCATTTCAACCGCTTTGACTCTTTCATCATTGAATTCCCCTTTAAATTCCATAGCTTATGAGCCTATTTGGGCATGTACTAGTATGAGCAATCTGCTGCATCGAAGCCTCACTCAGATGATCCGCCTCCAGAACAACACCTACCGGGTTTCCTTTGCCTGGAATGCTAGAAAAAGCATCATAGTGGTAGATTTGAATGGTACGCATGATCTCATCATCCTCACTTTATTGAGCGGAAATTGCCCCGCCGAATAACCCCAATGATTCATTTTCTACAACGACAGCACCGCCATCCGGGCAAGCATAAACCTTCGTTTGGTGTAATTGTGCGTATTCTTTGAATGAAAGAAGCATGACTTCCGTACCGTCCCAGTGTGGTGCAAATTCGAAATTCACAAGCCCGAGCGCGCGTAAATCCTTTAAATCCAGATGATTCTCATCTGCATCCTCCCCGTATCCCGCCAAACGGATCGAAGGTGTCATCAGAATGCTGCCCGCGCTAACCCCGATTAAAATGCCACCGCTGTTCACGTAGGAACGCAGCCGCTCAAGCAGATTTCGTTTCTGCAGCATACTTAGAAAATAAAACGTATTGCCACCCGACAAATGAATCGCGTCACATTGGAAAAGAGAATCCATCCTACTCTCCTCATACTCGGTATCGAGATCGTAATACTGCACATCTTCAATACCGAGCTGACGATAATAACGCCGAGTATGTTCAACATAGATTCGCTGCGGATCAGAGCTGGATGGAATATAACCGATGGAAGGCTGCTTTTGCTGAAACAAGCTTTGAATCCGCTCGTTCAATTCATCATTTGAATCAAAATACAGATCACTGAGCAAGACCAATTTGCGCTGTGTCATGAGAGAGACGCCTCCTTATATTCGCTTTCCATTGCCATTTTCGTTAAGCTCCTTTTGAAGAATTAGATCGTTTAACCAAAGTCCCTTGACGATATCGACCTGGTAATTTGATTTAATTTTTTTACCTTCGGTAACTGTTAACCATAACGTTTTGCTGTCTTCATGCACTTTACTAGAATTCTCTAGAAATAAATTGACTGTATTAACTGCATATTGTTTATTTAACGAATACTCCTTACGATTATATTTGCCTCTGTTCACTCCCCTGACATAACCATCTTCACATAGGCCTAGAAAAGCAGCCCTTGGACACCCTTTCTTTTGTCCCCAACTGCCTTCTCCGAATAATTTTCCAGTTGCCTGATACCAAGCGTCAACAGGATTTAAAATTTCTTTGCTATGTATGTAAGCAACCGCGTTTATAGCCGCCTGAACATATTTACTTTGATACATATTTGCTCCCCCTTAAACATGACGAATAGTACAGTATCCCGCTTCACCCAGAAAATCATTTCTCGTAAGTTCATACTCACCTAACAGCACTCTGTAATTCGTAATCGTGCCATCATGTGAAACCATAAATATATGTCCCTTTTGTTTGCGGCACCATGCCAGAAGCGACTCTGCCAGGAGTGTGAAATGCCGTGCAGGCATCTGATTTATGCTTTCTTCCCAGTCATTCAAGCCAACATCAATGACCTGTATATCTGGATATAACATGCCAACCTCTGCCCTTGAATAGATCTGATCACAGCCTAGTGGAGTATAGCTCGAATCTTGAGGAAACATTCTAGGTCCAACCAATGGACTAATCATTACCCTGCCACGTGCGCTGGATGTTAACAGTTCCACTGTTTCAAGGGTTCGTTTCGTGGGGCTGACTACGATCGTATCGTCAGGCTTCACTTGTATAAGTTTACATAAAGCTTTAATTTGCTCTTTCCCCTGTGCGGTCAAACCCGGATGTAATCGGTTATTTTTGAATGAAGTGTTTGATGCCGCTGGTATCACGTAGATTAGCGAGTTCTTTTCTCAGAAAAACAGGATAAATCTCCATCTGCTCCAGCTCCCCCATAGGGAACCAGCGAAAGGTTAATTCACCGTCGTTTTCCAAGCCATTGAATTCAGGTTCATCATAATAGGAATGTGCTTCTGGAAAAGAAATAACATAATAGAATCCGATCTCATGCATATGCATGTCATCGTATTCATAAAAATCTTCACAAATAAATGCGAGCCTCTGCACCTGCGCAGAAATACCCAATTCCTCTACCATCTCTCGCCGAATAGCTTCCTCGGTAGATTCGTTCAACTCTGCTTTGCCACCGGGCAAGTTCCAGAAATCATCCTGTTTCGCCTGATGCAAAAGAATCTTGTCCCCATTCATCACAATGCCAGCCACCCGAAAGTTAAATCGTTCTCGCCCTAGCTTGTACGATATGTTTCTATTCACCGTATTCGTCATCTAACCGCCCATCCCTCAGTAAATCCACTAAACAGCGCCACGGTTACAACCATCAGCCCCGACTCTACAAAATCCATAATTAACACAGACCTCCGTTATGTATTCTTCTCAGCTGTTATCGTTCTACCAGCTATTCATAAATTTTGCCCATATACATGATCTGTGCACATCGCTTCCACGGGTTATCCGGCTTCTCATAATGCGTTAATCCCTCAACAGACTCCCGTCCCCAATCCACCGCCGCTTCCAAAAATGAATCAATTGAATCCTGCTGCCATTCATCACCATGTGCCTGTCGATCTATACTGAGTGCACTCAGAAATGCAATAAATGTCGCTTCATCCTGCACTTCATTTACTATTTCAAATAATGTCTTTTGCATCTGGGCTTTCTACCTTCTCTCGTATCCAGGCTTAGTCGATGTCTGCAATCATCCATTGCGCAGCATTACCATCCGCTTTCTTTTTCTGAAATAATCATTTGATTGTACTCCATCTCGTCTCCCTGTCGTAATTCCGCAACCTTCACCGTTGCCTGATAGATGCTCTTCTGTTCTGTAATCGTAATTTCATCCATTGAAATCATGTGGCGAACCTTATAGCCCGGCTTGCCTGTGACGGATGCTTCTGCAGTGAACAGACCCACATATCCCTCTTCATCTTGTTCATATAAATAACGCATGCGCGCATTCATTCGTTTGACAATTTCCAGTTCATCGCCCGAATATTTGCTCTCGTCCACATATTGAGGCGGGACATCTTCATCTTGTGCAGAAGAGACTGCTCCTTCCCCCTGCTCAACGGATTCATGCTCTGAACTTGTTGATACAGCTGATTTCTGTGTATCCTCAGGTCCTGTTTTATTCTGACAGCCGATTATAAACAAGATCATGCCAAGGGAAGATATGAAAGCCAACTTTCGAATCATGGCACTTCACTCCCCATTTAGGACAGGCGACTTCCTAACCCTGTAAAATTTTATCTCGCGTACATCATAACCCATAATGTGGAATTTGCACACATATGAAATAAGTCAATGTTTAGGTTAGCTTCCATAAAAAAACGCCGCTATGCATGGAACAGTCCATGCAATATGCAAGCGTGGCAATACGATGATTTATCTATTCAATAACCCTTCATCAAACCATACATCCTCATAATCCTCAGCGATCAGAAACCTCCACCCCGGAGCAAGTCCGAGATATCGACTAATTTTCGAGTCCCATTCATCCGTATGTGCAACATGCAGCGGTACAAAGAAGTCATCTGCATCCGAATATGCCTCAGCCCAAACGTACCACCCGGTCGTATCGCCTGCAGGCTGGATTCGCATTCCGTGAATCGGCTCACGTCCCTCCTTGACGTTCCAGGCGATCCCCACCTTCAAGTGTGGTTCACTTGGAACGAAGTCCGCATTATATTTTGCACATAGTTGTCTCTGAATCTGTTCAACTGTTTCCGACTTCATCATACGCCCCCTTCCATGGATCAAACGTTGTAATATGCTTTTTATCCTGCCAGATCAGCTCCGTATCCTCCACGTTTCCCACAGCAAACAGCATGATGCACAACAGTTTCAGAACCTCGTTATCTTCACCTTCATTATTTCAAAATATCATTTAACTCTTCCGCTTTTTTCCTGCTATCTATTTTAGCATAAAAGTAAAACGCTATAACATGCAGCACAATCGAGAGCAGCCACATGGCGGGAAACCAGGGGGCTATCCATTCGAACATCTTACTGGAAAACAGCCAAAGAATAGCCATGCCTCCGATGATATTACATGTGGAAGAAATGATGATATTCCATATCGGCTTTAATGTAAAATGATTCCACAGCGCATTGTACATCCCCCCGAACAGCACTGCCGCAATAAGCGAAATGCCCGCCACGTTCCATAGATATCCCATCTGTATCGACTGGTCGTGATAGAACAACGTTAGCAAAAGTGTTACCCACAGTGTTGTAGCTGTAAATACCTGAAAAAAAGAATGTTGAAGCTGTTTGATCATCATAATCTCCTCCTGAAGTTCTGGATATAAAATCGACTGACATAATAGCTGGAGCCATCGGTCAGATTGACCTGAATTCTGGCATGCGACGCAGCTGCAAAGTTGCTGATATGCCTGATATTAATGATCGTCTGATTGTTGATTCGTACCAATGAAACGTCCTCTAATTCCTTTTCCACATATTTCAGACGTTTGTTAAGCAAATACCTGTCTCCTGTGATGACACGCACCCCGCACATCCGTTCTTCGGATTCAATAGCCGTCACAGCACTCAGCTTGACCATAACATTGCGATTATTGCTCGCCTGAATGACGATTAGTTCCGTATCCAGTTGACCAATTGCCTCCCGAATAGGATTCCATTTGGATCGCTCTGCGGGATGAGTAATCACTTTCACCTCGTTCTGCTGCATCTCCTGACTTTCTTGAAAATAAACTTTCATTTTACTCACTGGCCTCCTCTCACTACTCATATTACATACCCGGCAGCAGCCTTCCCACTATTTTGCGTTTTGTTGCATCAACACGCAGCTTCGTTGCACCAGAACACAAAAAAACTACCCTGTTCAGAGTAGTCTCCTGCGATTCCGCTTTGCTTCATCGGTCTTGCTTCATCTCCAGAAACATCTCCTGATGCTGCCTGACCCAATCATTCATAGCAATGACGGCTTTCTGAGAAGCCTGTTGATATGAAGCATATATGATCTCTGTTTGCTGCCGTAGCTGTAAGTCGTGATCCAGATCCGTCGGCGATACATCCTGCCATGTTCCTCCAGATTCTAGACACAATTTATTTATAGCTATTGATTAGCTTTATGGATTCTCAGGTGTCTCAACTGCTGGCTCGTTCTCTCCGCCCATTCTGCGCCGTGATGTTGCCATGCCTCCCGTTGCGGGTACATGATTCGCCACTTTAGCCAGTCCAAACTTCGGCATGTTGGCATAGATGGTTTCATACGAACCGGATTGAGCTTTATACGTCTCGTGGTATATCCCCACAGAACCATCAGAGCCGATGGACGTATTGAACCGTTTCCAAGCCTCCAGATGTAATCCGCCGCGCGCGTACTTTTCCAATTCATCATATGAACGCCAATATTGTAGCAAGGTTACTCCGCGCCAGTTCAGCATAAATTCCGTGCCCAAAAATCCGGTATCCGGGTTCTGATATAATTCTTTGATCATGGGCCCCATTGCGTTGAACACGGGCAGCCACTTATGAATGGCCCACAGCCGATTAATTCTCATCCCGATGATAAAAACAACGAATTCTCCCTCAATCTGAGCGGAGTATCTTCCCTTATGTATTTCTGCCATCCTCTACCTCCTGTTTTAAATTGTAGTGCAACATATGCTGTATTCCCCAGTTTCCCTGCCTGGTTAACCCCAAATCGAGAAAACCGGATTTCAAATACAGCTGCCGCGCGGCCTTGTTTTCTTCATTCACAGCAAGAATAATCTCTTCGACTTCAGGGTGATACTCACGGACCCAGGCAGGCAGCTGTTTCATCGCTTTCAGTGCATATCCTTTTCCCTGGTGTTCCTTCGATATAGACAACGCACGAACAAGAATTTTGCGATCCCGCTCCGCTGGCTCCACGTATTCTGAACCTTGATGTAAAACAAAAAATCCAACAGGTACTTTCTGAACTAAAATGACAACCGGGTCTTTGTCCGGGTTAGCAGCCGCCTCTTCTATAACCTCTACAGGCATTGCCGTAAAGTGAATCTGTTCCTTTTTCAACGCAAAACGGGTTAGAGCCTCATCATACTGCTCTTCATAATGCACCAGTCTAATGCCATTCTCCATTCGCTGTATCCTCTCTTCATAATTTATAGTCTCATGACGATTACAGCTTTTCGCATACCTTCCTTCTATTCGAATAAGAGTTGTTATTTAAATTGCGAAGCACTGTAACCTCACCCATCTTACAGCATACCGATATACTTATGCCTTTTTGCTCTCTTTTCGAACAAACAGGGTAGCTGCAAATGCAACAGAGCCTACAAGCGGCAGTCCGCTAACCCACCCCATAAGGATGAGTACAGGTGCCAGCATTAAAATCACGCCGAAAAACACCATCAGCCGCAGCTTTTCCTTCATGCCTTTAATAGCCCAGATCAGACCTGCCAAAGACAGTACAAGTAAGAAAGCATTGTTGAATACATCCATATCCCCAGCCCCTTTGAGAAACTACATGCTGCTGCTTGATTCAAGCTGCCTGTTCATGTCGCCCTTCAACCCATTAGATAATCCACTACCGAGTACGAGATCACATGACGGTCTCTATATGTGCCAGTCACTGCATCCGGATGTGTACTGAGAATGCCATTTTGGAGCATCACCGGTCTGAAGCCACGCTCCACTGCACCCTGGTATGTGAACAGCACACATTCTTCTGCCGCAAATCCTGCTATAATGAGCAGCTCTACGCCCTGGCTTTTGAGCATCTGCTCCAGATTCGTTTGCCAGAATGCATTGGAACTTTCTTTGGTCAGGATAAGGTCCTCGTCTTGCACATCAATTTCGGGAATAACACGATACAACTCAGGATCGGCTCCTTCCATGCCCTCCACGTCCTGCACATGTACAACGACATGGTTGTTCGAACGCAGGACGTTTGCCACATGATTCATATATTCGCTTGCATGGTCTATGGCCTTCTGATCCATCTTGGTCCTAACAATACTTTCTTGCATATCAACAATTAACAATGCTGTCTTCATTCGCTCTCTCCTTCAGCGATCCATTTTTGAATAGTCGATTTTCCGTTTGTGTGGTCATGATCAGATTAATCCTCTCTAAATAATTCATGCAGCATACGATTCCGATTCTCCAGAAAGCTGCGGGTGATCTGATAGTGATCCGTATCCTCGTACGCAATCTCGTGAATATGACCATCATCAAAACTTAAAATATCCGCCCCCGGATACCCCAGCAAAATAGGTGAATGCGTCGCAATAATAAATTGCGAGGTTTTGGACAGATCATGCAGAATCCGAAGTAACGAGAGCTGCCGGGCAGGAGATAACGCGGCTTCAGGCTCATCAAGCAGATAAATGCCTTTTGAACTGAAACGGTTGATGAACAGGTTAAGAAAGGACTCTCCATGAGACTGCTCATGCAATGATTTTCCACCATAATATTGAATTGATTGGGGACCCAATTGATCCACATGGGATGCAAACTGGTAGAATGACTCTGAGCGCATGAAAAAACCATTGGTGATTTTCGGCATCCATGCCAGTCTCAGATATTCTCCAAGCACAGACTCCGATGCATGCGTCTCAAACTGATTACTGCGCCCGCCCCCGGCGGTGTTGAAACCACATTGATGAGCGATGCCTTCCAGCAGTGTTGATTTCCCTGAGCCATTCTCACCAACGAAAAACGTAATGTTATTGCGGAATGCTAACCGCCCCATTGCATGAATGGAGGCAATATTGAACGGATACCGGCTCGCCTGTTCTACCCGCTCTGACATCAATTCAACACTTCGAAGATACATGATGCACCTCCTTGATTCAGTTCTTGCACTTTCGCATGTTCCTCTCTCTCCATCGTACCGTATAAACCGCTTAATAGGAAACTGCTTCAATCGAAAAAGAGCGAGCCATCTGGCTCACTCCATCCCGCTCTCATTATAAGCGATTAATGATTCATAAATCGTTAATACACAAATCTGCGCTGCGCCCAGTAGCTGAACACAAAGATCGAAATTTCAGTCAATATCTTGGCTGCGAGCAGCGGGATGATCAGTTTTTCATTGTAAAAATACAACAGTCCGTAGTTAAGCAGCAGCACCAGCAGTACGAGCGAGAAGTATTTGGGCAGCGACTTCCGTATCTTCGAGTTTCGACCTGCGGAGAAAACATATTTACGATTCACCGTATAGTTGAACATAGAGCTGCATAGTCTTGCCGCAACCACGGACAGGAACAGATGATGCGTAAAATACTGCATGATGAATAATAAGCCAAAGTCAATCAGAGCCGATAACACCGAGGAAGTGCTGAACATCAGAATAGGCAGATAAATTCGGAACGAATCTGCAAGAGGACGGAAGTGAGATGACTCATTATGGTCGAGGTAGACCGTATCAATGAATTCTTCTGTAATCTCATATCCTTCTTTATGCGCAGTTAACAGCATGTTCATCTCATACTCAAACCGTTCTCCCGGAATCTGGCACAGCCAGTCCAGCATTGCATAGGGAAACCCTCGTAAGCCCGTCTGTGTATCGTAAACCTTGCTGCCTGTGGTCAGTGAAAATACGGAACGTGTGACCGCATTGCCGAAGCGACTCCGGGCGGGAACCTTCCCTGTAAAACGGCGACTGCCCAGCACAATTCCGGGACAGGTTTGAGTGAGCAGCGTCTCGAAGATTTTGCAAATATCATGAGAAAGATGCTGCCCGTCACTGTCTGCACATACCACCCCGCCTTGCGGCCCGTGCTCTTTAATATGCTGAAAGCCTGTTTTAAGCGCCCGTCCTTTGCCTTGATTCACTTCATGAGTCAGCACCGTGCATCCATACGCCTCGGCTGTTTCAAAAATCCCCCGAAAGTCAGGTCCGCTACCATCATCCACGATGACAATCGGACCTAGCTTAAACGTCTGCAGCTGCAAAATCAGATTTAATAAACGAACGTCAGGTTCATAGGATGGAATGAGGATTGTCATGTTATTTCCCCTCCGTTACATACAAAATGTCACTTACGCCCCGCTCCTGATTACGTCCCAGCGGATTGTTAACCACCCTGCCCATGAAATACATCGTAGATGAACCTCCACCGTCCAGATTATACGCTACGGTTGCACCCAGCTCCTTCATCGTCTGAGCAAGCTCTGCCAGCGTCATGCCCCGGCTATCATCCTGTCTTCCGTCGACCACCACAAACACATAATGGTTCGGCGCAATCATGCCGATGGCTGTTCGAGGGTTGGCATCCTGAATAGAGCGATTACCAAAGTTATTGTCAATTTTCACACTGCTGAAGTCACTGGCGATTTGCCCGTCTTGTACCAAAATCGGTCCGAAAGATAACGTATTGGTGACTCCTTGTGCCAGCAGTTCAGAAGAAGAGATATCATTTTCGTTGTACGTTTTGATCGTCCCGTCATTGAATAAAGCCAGTCCATCCCTTGTCGGGCTGTCACGATAAAGCACCCCGTTACGGATAATGACACCATTATCACGGAAACCATAATAATCTCCATTCACGGCGAAGATGGCATTATTCGCTACAGCAATCTCCGAAGTGTCCTCCGTAATATTTGTTCCAAAGCTGTTATCCGCGAATGCACTTCGCAAACTGCTCGCATCCTTCGCCTGTACATCAGCCACATAATACGTAATCTGATCCGCCCCTGACCCCTTCTGTACCTTCTGAATCTGCACCTTCAGATCATCAGTCGTATAATTCCAGTCATCCAATGCTGCATGCTCATCTGTCGATGTCGTTGTCGAGGTGGGGAGACTGGAAGCTGTTGTGCCTGTGCTTGCAGATGCCAAGTTTCCATCCGCAACAACCACCTGTACATGTCGGATCAGATATCGGTCAGCCAGGCTGTACAGAATACCTCCGATGGTCAGGATTACGACGAGTGTTATCGTAAGCCACCTGCGTTTTTTTTGCGAAACAGGTGTTATATGCTGGTCTTTCAGATTTGGTTTTTTAAACAGTTTCTTCATGTGAAGTTCACCTCTTCAATTAAGTTCTTACAGCCATATTAGGCTCGATATCTTAAATGAATCTGAAAGAGAGGAGATCGAATGTCAACGATCCAATGTTAGCATTGTAAATAGTAAAAGGCGTACTAAAGGGCTTATAAAAAGGCCCTCTGATTCCATCAAGGAATTCAGAAGACCTCCGTGTTCGTAATATTCTCTTACGTAAACAAAGCATCGTATGCCGGACAAGGTCGCTTTTCCAGAAAGTCTGTCAACGCAGCGGGCTGTTGCTTATAGATATCCTTCAGCAACGTTCCTTTATAGATGTTACCAATCACCACCGGATGACACAGCTCACAGATCAGAATATCTCCATTGCCATGTAAATGCAGCTGCTTCGTACCATCCACACAATTTGAGAAATATACCCCCGGCTGCTCGCGCAGATTCAATTGCTCGGCAAAGCGATCCATACATGTAAAATAGAGCGTTGTATCCGGCCTTTTATGTTCAATTAATGCCTGGACCGACTGCACAAGCGACGCTTTGGAGACAACCTGACTCCAGTCGCTATGCGGCATCTTGATGCTGTTCTGTATCTCATGAATACGTACCCCCAGCTCATAAACCTTATCGCTGATGGCCTGCATATTTTCCTGATTGCCTTCAAACAGCAACGTCTCCAGCACGGTCTCCAGACCCAGATTCGTACATAGACGAATGTTCTGCTCTAATCGCTCGTACATGCGTGGATGCACACGGTAGTAGGCAGCATATGACTCCGCATCGGTATAGTTAAATGAGATATGGATGTTGGACAAGCCCGCATCCCGCAGGGCAACGATTCGTTCCTCTGTCAGCAGGCTGGCATTGGTGTTCAGCTGTGTATCAATGCCATGTGCAGCGCAGTAGGTTACAATCTCAAGACAGTCCTGGTACTTCAGCGTTACTTCGCCGCCTGACAAGCGTACCCGCTTGAGATGAGGAAGCTCACGGATGATTCGGATGACTTCCTTGCTGCCGATGCACTCGCCATCATCCCGATTGTAGGCGCAGCAGTAATCGCATTTATAATTACAATTGGAGGTCACCCCCACCTCCAGCCCTTCCAGCTCATAAACGCCTGGAATTTCCAGTTCAAGTGCTTTATATTTGTTTCTGATCGTCATAACCATACCTCCTGATTCCTTGCTACATTTCAGTTTCAACCTGCTGATAACCTGAAAATTATAGCGAAGCACCCGTTGGAGATGATATGACATTATGTACATTCAGGTGTCATGGCTGCGAAAAAACATATCATTATTACGCTCACGAGATCCTTCCTGTTCAATTGATTACCTATTCAAAATCAGGTCGATAGGCATATTCGAAAGTAGCCAACATGATAAATTGAACATACCCTCTATCATCTACAACCATACCTATTGTGTTCATATCTTTATATATTTTTCTCGTTTCTTCATAATGGAATGACGATTTGACGCGATATTCTCCCTGAGCATTTTTATGCATGAGATAAGTAATCATTCGAACCGTTCCTCCATTGGTCGGTTCCATCAGTGCCCCCCTGCCATATTGCTGGATAACCTTCTGCAATTTACTTCCTAAGCCTATCCCACTAGGTGTTTTATACGTATTAAACCAATCGAACCAGCTATCTCTACTGATCATTATGGCATCCACGATACCTTCCTTATAATGGATCACCATATCTTTATAATCATATGTATCAGAATGCGCATAATAGTTGGTAGCATAACCCAACTGCTCCTCAACCTCTTCACGTGTAGAGCCAATCTTGATGGAGATTCCCTTTGATTTAGACTGGAATTGGAACTCATCTTCCATAAACACAGCAGTCTGACTTGAGGCAGCTTTTACATCATTAACTGAGAGGAGCAATAAAAATACAAATGAAATAATAATTAACACTCGTTTATTCAAACCTTTTCTTCCTTTCCTCTCTGTAGTTCATTTATTCAATGGATCAAAATCTTCTCGAACAACCGCGTACACCAAGGCCATAATCTATTTTTGTGCCACTGCCCATCTTGCCACGTATATTGAACACATATGTGTTTGCGATCCGTATCCCCCTGCCAGAACTCTACTTCCTGCGCATATACAGCATACAAACGCCAATGACGCGCGGCAAAATCGGGGTTCTCTTGAAGACGTTTCTTCTGCAGTTCAATGGAACGATTCCACTCGTCCTCACTACATAATAGCTTTTAAAATTAACACTCTCGCTTCTGGATAACCATGTTGATCCACTGTTGCAAGGGTCATGGCATGGGGTTCCTTTACGTTGTTCTCCATCGCCAGTCTCAACCAGTCCAAAAATAGCTCTCCTGGACGACCAGGCAATTGTTCTAAATTCCAGGCCGGAAATGGTCCCGATAAGGAATTTAATTGATGAAGCAGCTCTTCAGCTTGGTCGCTCATCATTTTCCTACCTCCCTGTTCGTGTCTAATACGCTCCAGCTATCCTTCATTTTCCCAAAAGTATGAATGCTCGTGTTGTGGATGGTATAAAAGCTGGACGTATTGCTCCACTCCTGGTTCAATAAAACATAGTAGAGGATATTAATCACCCCTCCGTGTGTGACCAGGAGAACGTTGGATTTCATCTTCTTCGCTTCGAGCTGAGTACATAGATTCTGAAATGCGCTTTTTATTCTTGTGTAAAAATGAATCGGACTCTCTCCACCTGGAAAGGCAGTATGCATCTCTAACGTATTAAAATAAATTCCCGGGTATTTCTCTTCCGCCTCCGCATGGAGCATACCCGCCAGTTCACCATTGTTCATCTCACGCCAATCCGATGTGTGACTGCCTGGAATATTCAATGCTGCTTCAATCTCCTTACTCGTCTGAACCGCACGCTGGAGGTCACTGCTTATAATCGTTTGAATATCGTATTGCCCTGCATGCTCATGCAGATACTTACCCAGCATTTTGGACTGATTAACCCCCGTTTCGGTAAGCCCTCGCTGACTCCAGCCGCCACGATACCCTTCTTCATCTGCACCATGTCGCACCACATATATTTTCATTTCTGGTCGTCACCTTTCGCTCGCGAATCAAATCAATATATATGACCTATACATAATTTTATCAAAAAATAGGCTCGGATCATTTCAATCCAAGCCCGGTCATTTCCTGCTTCATGTTTATCGAACAAATGTATTCTGTACACGTTCCGACTTAATAAAATACGGAATCCAGATTGCACAAGCAATACCGGATCTTACAATGTCCCGAATAGAGCCCCCATCTTCGAGTTCTCTCGCCATCGGAATCTGATAGAGCAGCAGATAATCCACAGTTCCCACGATAAGACTAACACTGTAAAAAATAATCATAAGACGAGGAAGAATTGCTTTTCTCTGATAAAAAGCAACGATAACATACACAGTGAATAAGAGAAACAAGAGATTAAATACCGCCTCAAAAATAATGATCGGCCCCCACAAGGGGTGATAATAACCCGAATCCTTAGCAGTGAGCATCTCCCATGTCTCTGTGTTCAAGATCGGCAAAATAGACTGACTAATCTGTGCAAGGAGCATGATCAAGGTAAACAGCAGGCCAATCTGGATAAGAATGAGCCAGCCTCCTAGTCCTGATACTCCGAGTGGGCGATTTTCCGTTGTAGCTTGTTGGGCAGGCTCTTGTACAGGTGTTTCCATTGCTAACACTTCCTTTTTCTCATGTTGTACTAACAGCCGTTATATGTGATTTATATGTATGACTGCCGTTCTATAAATTCCTTTTCCTAATGAAACCCTAACCTACCTTCCTTCTCTCATAAAAATTAACACAGCTTCCTTATTGTACTACAAGCGGGCACTCAAGCCTATCCATTTTCTATAAAGAAAGGTCATGCTGGGCATATTTCTTTATCCTTCAGCTTGTCGGTTTTTCTCTTCGAGGACTTCGATATGCCCCAAATATCTCAATTTCGGGAGGGTATTCTCTATAAACCTTGCTTTGTCCTTGATCTGGATATAGAGCACCATTCCATCTGGATCTTCTGCTTCAACACCATGTTCTTCTGTATAGTGTAGGCAACTATTAAAATTCTCTGGCGGTGCTCCTTGGGGAACAATAACACAATTAAACCAGAAATCCGTGTATTCTAGTGCCATAACAATCTCTTCTTTTGTCTGTAGCTTATACCACATTACGTTTTTCAAATGATTGGGGATCTCCGAAGGCATTAGCCACAACGTATTCTGGTATTTCACTTTGGGGAAAATAAAGCTCTTTACGGATTCTGAATATTCCTTTAACTCGTAAATCGTAATTAATTCATACAACACTTCTTGAATTTCATTTATCAGATCAGCATCCATGGTACTCAGTTCCTGATTTCGAAACTCTTTGATTAATTGTTCGTTAGTTAACTTGCATTCTTTACTGTTCGAGTTACGATGTAATATATCTGCCACTCTTGTGGCCTTTTCATGATCTGGGTCCCAGGTCCATATCCCAATTCATAGCCAGTCTCAAGTACAATGGGATTTGCGTTTAACCATAGTTTCAATGTAGGTATCTCCTTATCCCTTAGCATGTAGGCTTACCATCATAAAATTCATATCATATTTACAACGCATAATGATCTCTTTACACACCTTCCTGCAATCGAACTCCATCCTCTCTACCCCTCTTCAATTTTATAAAAATACGGTCCGCACATTGATTCATGTGTATGTACATATGTCCATGTGAACGCCTTATCGAATACATAGATGTCCTGCTGCTCATCAAAATCAGCTGCGACTACAGCGCTTGCATTGTTATAGATCTGTATGTATGGTGAACGCTGATACATTACATATAATTCAGACTTGTCTTCCGCATCAAAGGCTGCTCTGGCCGCATCGTTCTGCAGGCAAGCCTGCTGTTCGTAGCTGAACATATGCCATTTATACTGGCTGTAGTGGATGACCTCTTTCAAAAGTTCATCCAGCTGATGTGCAAACACCTCATCCCAGCGCTGAATAATTCCCTCGGATTCCTCACACAGCTCAGTTACCTTCACCCCCTTGCCCGTGAGTGTTTTCTGATACATATACTTGCGGTGAACCATTTCAACATATGAACGAGCCACATTCAACTCATTTCTCGGCAAATCATCCAGCATTCGATTAATCTCATCACGAACCATATGGAACCTCCTTATGTAGATGCTTTAAAGAAATCTTTTTATCGTCCACGGGAATAGATTTAAACTCGCTACGCAGCGACCTCACTGGAATCAAACAGTGATCGCACGAATCTTCAACAATATTCTGCATCTGAATCAGCGTCGATCTGCTTCCCGCAGCTCATAGGCCAGCTGGTACATCTCGGCAATGTCATGCCGGTTCTGATCCCGGAAACGCCGTACCGCTTCTGCAATCTCTACCACTTCAACCGCTACTACCTGCTCTCCATCCTCCGGATTCAGCGGATCACTCACAATTGCCACATCGCCATACCCGATCACTCTGATAAAGTTGGGGTGCGGAATGTATGCACGATACGGCTCAAGCGCGCTGGAGGTACAGTAGAACTGACCGAAAACCTGATAGCTACGTAGCTCCGCGCCTAGTTCTTCCATCAGCTCACGTTTCAAGCCGTCCATATAAGGCTCCCCTGCCTCCAGCGTTCCTCCGGGCAGCTCCCACAGTCCATTATGCAGTTGAAACACAACACATCGTTCCCCGACAAACGGAATGATGCTCACATTGCTAACTAGCGTTTCATGCACCTGCGCCCCCAGTCTGAACTCTGCCTCAACGATTCCCCAATGAATCGACGTGCTTAGTACAGGAAATGGTTCTGTATTCAAACTATGCATCCTCCAATTGCTCATACACGCCCCATCCTCTCGAAATGATAATGCCATGATGTATTCTTCCATATTCCACTCTCATCCTCACTCCCATACCTTCCAAGTATAGTCGAAAACACAAAAAGAAGGCCACTTCCCCAGCAGGAGTTGTGACCCTCACCTCGCATTCGAACTCACCGTTCAACCTGATTTTCTCATCAACTTATTTCATCGAACCGTACACCAAACACCTCTAATGTGCCACCAGCTTCCCCTTCTCTAAAAAAAGAACCCGGCTGCAGAGCGGCAAAATACGCTCATCATGCGTAACCATCACCGCACTCTTGCCCTGCTCCTTCACGAGCCGAGCAATCGTGCCTACAATATCCAGCCCGCGCTCCGCATCCAGGCTGGCTGTCGGTTCATCCGCCAGCAGCACGGCCGGATCATTCATCAGCGCCCGCGCAATGGCAACACGCTGGCGTTCACCGCCGGACAGCTTATCGGTGTAAGCTTTCCGCCGATGGGACAGTCCCACCGTCTCCAGCAGTTCACCTGCACGGCGCTCGGCTTTACTTTTGTCCATTCCCGCAAGCTTTGCAACCACCATCAGCTGCTCCTCTACCTTCAAGTAAGGAATCAGATTCGCACTTTGAAATATAAATCCGAGCTGACGCAGCCGCACATCCGAGATGTCTGTTTTACTTTTGCCCATAATCGAAGTACCGTCCAGCAGCACCTCCCCATCCGTTGGTTCAAGCAGTGCGCCTGCAATGGACAGAAACGTGCTTTTCCCTGAACCCGATGGGCCCATCACAGCGACAAGCTCCCCTTCTCCCACCTGTAGATCAAGCTGATCCAGAATCGTGCGCTGGCTGCCCCCGTCATCAAATGTCTGTGTAATACCCTGCAATACCAGTCGTTTTCTCATGCTGCCGTCCTCCCAATCGCATCAAGTGCATCAATTTTGGTCACCTTCCATACCGAGAATAACGACCCTGCCATCGACATCAGAATGAATAACACACAGGTTAATGCAAGCGTGGAGACCCCTAATTGGAATGGCATGGATGCCGGCAGAACGGATTCAAACAGCTGCACAAGCAGCACACTGATTACCAGACTGCCTACGGACAACAGCAGCACCTGCAGCGATACACTGCCTGCAAGATAACCGTTTCTTGTGCCGATGGCTTTTAATATGCCAAACTGACTGGTCTTCTGAATCGTAATGACGTAGAAAAATACCGCAAGCACAAAGGCCGAGATGACATATAAAAAGGCAATCATCATCAGCAATGAGCCCTGTTCCTCCTTGTAACCTGGAATCGCAGATACCGCATCCGATTTCGTAATGATCTCTGTCTTTGACAATACAGCAGTCAGGTTGCTTACCTGATCCTCTGGCCCCTTGACCGCAATCGCATTATACACAGGCGTACGTTCTGCACCAGATGAAGCCCCTGTACCGATTACAGCTTCAGTGCTGGTTCCAGATTCATTGCCAGAGCCTGCATTAGCTTCGGTGCTTTTGTCCTCAGTACCTGCTCCACCTGCTGCGGAAGCTGCTTCCATCGTACGTGATCCGGCTTGCAGCGCAAGCCATTCCTTCTCATTCAGGAAGACAACTGGCGCATGACTGAACGATTCATTTTGCACAAAACCGCTGACCGTCCATTCCGTTCCCGAGGCTTGATCCACCAGAACCGTGCCTATGGTCACGCCGGATTTAGCCAGCTTCTGATCAACTACCACCTCACCTGCGGACTGCTCGTTGATCGCCTTGCCTTCAGTGACGGTTGGCGCAAGCCAGCTGCCCGGATTCACCATGAAGAGCGTAACATCTATCTTTTTGCTATCATCTGCCGGGCTGACCGTGGTCATTCTCACCCCAAGCGGCTCGGCATTGTCCTGTCCAACAACAGCACGAGCCTCATCCAGCTCCTTCTGTCCTACCTGTGACCGTGTGAAGCGATGATTCGAATCCTGTTCCAGCACGAAGTGGGTTGCTGCCATATTTTTAATTGAAGCCGCGTTATCATACGACAGCCCCTGCGCGAGTCCGGTTACAAACAATACCAGAAACGAAACCAGCACCATGATGGTCGCAATCAAGGCGTATCGTCCCTTTGCAAACCTCATTTCCCGTATAGCCAAGTACATATGCTCTGACCTCCCTCTTGATAACCCAAGTATAGGAGGTGAAAATGAACGGAAAATGAATAACTCATTACATCTGCGGAAGAGTTACCGTAAATACGGTGCCTTCGGCTGAACTGGACACCTCAATCGTACCGTGATGGATACGAATAATTTTCTGCACAATCGCCAGCCCAAGCCCGGTGCCGCCGGAGGAACGTTCACGCGCATGGTCCACCCGGTAGAAGCGGTCAAACAGGAACGGCAGATGCTCCGCTGCAATCCCGTCCCCGGTGTCCTGGATATGAACAACACATGCCGTATCCGTCTGCTCGGCTCGAATCTCGATGCTGCGACCTTTCGGCAGATGCTGCACGGCATTGCCAAGCAGATTCATCCAGACCTGCATCAGCAGCACTTCATTGCCCGTAACCGTTATGGACTCAGGAACGGACATGCGCAGTAGCAGCTCCTTGTCCTCCAGCTGCCATTGCAGCACTTGAACGGCCTGACGGAATTGAGCTCTCAGCGTAAAAGTCGTTTGAGTCAAGTCCTCATGTCCCTGTTCTAGCGATGACAACAGCAGCAGCTGTTTACTAAGTAAGGACAGATGCCGGCTCTCTTTTTCTATAATGGACGCATAGTGCTCGCGTTCCTGCTCCGGCAGCTCCCGATCCGCGACCAGTTGGGCGAATCCCTGAATGGAGGTTAATGGCGACTGAATCTCATGGGATACGTTGGATACAAACTGCTGCCGTGCCTGATCCACCCTTTCCAGTTCACGACTCATCGTCATAAAATGCTCGGCCAGCTGTCCGATCTCATCACGTCTTGCTGTATTTAGCTTCACATTATAATTGCCTTGCGCAATGCGTTTTGTTGCTTCGGACAGTCGTTCAATCGGATTCACCAGATAACGGGTGCTGAACAGAAAGATCAAAACGCTGATCCCAACCGTCAAGGCTCCAATGAGCGCAAAGAAAATCCGCAGTTCCCCGAATTGCAGAATAACATCAGGGCGCATGAACAGGGCGTAACGGTCATTGCCCACCTGAAGCGGAACACCGACTGTATTGCTTAACTGATTATCGAAAAATCCGGTAATAAACGGTTTGCTCGGAAACTGGGCGACCCCATGATACACCTCACCGCCAAGCACCTGACGAACGGCCTGTGGATCGAGATCCTTTTCACGGAATTCACGTCCATAGAACCGATCAGAACCTTGCCCATTCGTAACATAGATTTCATATCCTAATGCGGCTGCATTCTGCAAATATCGCTCCAGTGTCTCGGGCTTCTCCTCGGCAAACCGCTTCATATCCATCGCAATCCCAACCAGCTTCTCATCGTTAAATGTCTTGAGCTTTGCATGATAATATATGTTCGAAAAAAGGAAGCCCAGCAGACTGCTCGTCACAATCACCGCTACCGTAATGAGAAATATCCGAACGTAGAGCGTTCTCAATGCGACTTCACCTCGATCTTGTATCCGATGCCCCGCACCGTCTGAATGACAAAATCATCGGAATAATCGGCAAAACGGTCACGAAGCCGCTTGATATGTACGTCCACTGTACGGTCATCCCCCTCATAATCCGCTCCCCAGACGAGACGAATGAGCTCATCCCGCGAGAACAGGCGCCCTGGAAACTGAGCAAGCTGGGATAATAATTCAAACTCCTTCATCGGTAAAAATAAAATCGACTCCCCGTCGCTCACTTCCACATTGTTGCGGTCAATCACAATCCGGTTCATGCGAATCATATCGCTGGAGGTTCGGTGATATCTGCGAAATAGCGCTTTGACACGGTAGACCAGTTCCTCCGGCTCAAATGGCTTCGTCACATATTCATCCGTGCCCCTAAGGTACCCTTCCTTCTTGTCCGACAGCTGATCCCTAGCGGTCAGCAGTATAATCGGGATATCATAATGCTGACGAATGTAATCACATAGTTCAAGTCCGTTCATGCCCGGCATCATGACATCCAAAATCGCCAGATCAATGGATGTCTCCTGTATGATGTTGACTGCCTGCATACCATCCTGTGCTTCATGTACCCGGTATCCCTCCTTCGTCATGACATGGCGCAGCAGTGCGCGAATATTGGCATCATCGTCTGCCAGCAGCAGATGTTTCATCTCGTTGTCCGCCCTTCTATAATCATCCTGCCCCGATGGTAGCACAAACAGAAAGCTATTTGCCAGTGCAGCTGTCAGTACAGTGGTCTGTGCCGATTCATGTTTATTTTTGCACAAATCTGGTTGACACTATTATGAGACAGAATTATAATAAATTCATAACATATGAACAACCACTCATATGTTCATGTGATCAGAAGTTCTATCAGCTAACTTACATAACGGAGCCAGACTCCTAAGGAGAGGATTTACAATGTCGGGACATCAGCACAATCATGGGCATGACCATGGACACAATCACGCACATGGCACCAATAACAAAAAGGTACTGCTCTTTTCCTTCATTATCATTACCTTTTATATGATCGTAGAAGCTTTCGGGGGATTCATCACCAATAGCCTTGCACTGATCTCTGATGCAGGCCACATGCTCTCGGACTCCATCGCACTCGGGATTGCTTTACTCGCGTTCACATTCGGGGAAAAAGCCGTCAATACAGGCAAAACCTACGGCTATAGACGTTTTGAGATTCTGGCAGCAACGTTAAACGGAGTTACGTTAATTGCTATTGCGCTTTACATTTTTTACGAAGCCATCGGCCGCTTTATTAATCCACCTGAAGTGGCAACGATGGGCATGCTGATTATCAGTACGATCGGATTACTCGTGAACATTCTGGTCGCCTGGATTATGATGCGCGGTAGTGATACGGAGAGTAACCTGAACATGCGCGGGGCGTACCTGCACGTCATCAGTGACATGCTGGGGTCTGTTGGCGCTATTGCCGCCGCACTGCTGATGATGTTCTTCGGCTGGGGCTGGGCTGACCCGCTGGCGAGTGTAATTGTCGCCGTACTGGTACTCCGCAGTGGATTTTATGTTACCAAATCTTCACTCCACATTCTCATGGAGGGCACACCAGCCAACGTTAATGTCAACGACCTCGTGCAGACCATCCAGCAGGTTGATGGCGTCAAAGGTGTACACGATGTTCACGTTTGGTCGATTACCAGCAACCTGAATGCACTGACCGCACATATTGTCGTGGATGGCACGATGGATGTATATGCGTCCGAGATTCTGGTTCAGAAAATCGAGCATCTGCTGGAGCACAAAGAAATCAAACATGTCACCTTGCAGGTTGAGTCTGAGAAGCATCTTCACGACACCTCGGTCCTTTGCACCGTAAAAGGTGACGCACCAGATGCGCATGCGCATCATCATCATTGAGTTTGTCGCAGATGGATACTTGCTTCTATCTTGTAAGATCAAACAGGGCGATTCCCGTGAAAAGGATCGCCCTGTTTTTTGGTTGCTGTAATATTGACGTTTGCCTTAAATTTACGCTTGCTTGCTTGATTGTTTGGCTTTTTATTTGTTTAATCAGCTTATGCTGAAACCCACTCTAGAAACTCTAGTCGATTGCCAAAAGGATCATTCAGATAAAAGCGCCGTACTCCCTCATCAGCCCTTGCCTCGTCGTCTACAACATGAAGGTTGTGCAGACGAAGATGCTCACGCAACAGATCCAGATTTTGCACATGAAATGCTGGATGAGCCTTGACAGCGGGAACAAAATTTTGCTGCACACCAATATGAACCAGATGATCACCACACTGAAACCAAACACCGCCGCGTTCCCTCAACATTTCAGGCTTTGGAATCTCAGTCCAGCCCAAGATCTGATTGAAAAAGTGTCGAGCTTCCGTCTCGCAGCCCTCGGGGGCCGCCAGTTGAACATGATCAGGACCATTGAAATGATAAGTCATATTATTCATCAACTCCTTTTTTGTTTCATTTGATGAAACACGATTTCGTTTTATTGTTCCATTTTATAGATATTAAGGAAATAAATCCAGTTGAACTTTCATTACATCACGTAGTTATGTATCCTATCCCCTTATAAACGTCTAAATATCAATCTCATCCCCATTTAAAATCACATATCCCAGTTGACACAGCAAGATAACTATATAACTGTTGCTCAGGATAACCAGCCGAAACCGATGTAACTTAAATAGGGTGTGAACCGAGTGTCCCGCATAACTGTTTCGCTCCTTATAATTCCAGTTCAAAAATCATCTATAATACATCAGCTTTTTGGCTTCCATACCCAGACCGAACGAAATAAGTCGTGCTTCCATCGCTCGATATACATCTGGATCATCGAACCCTTGTGCCTGACTGTCCCGAATCAAACTAAACAGACCAATCTGATCTGCGCTCGAGATAAAGAACTTCAACTGCTCCTCCTGATCATATGGAATCTCTTTCCCATGCCACGGATGCAGATGCGGAACGACTCCCTTAAAATCACTCCATGCGCCTTTCCCCAGCGCAACTCCAAGGCCATCAAGTGTATCAACTATGACTTCGCTTCGTCTGAGTTGCTGGGCTTCCTGAATGTAAGAGTAGCCGTCTGGGACGAGTTTAAAATTAAAATGCTGCACAGCCCAATCCTGCACCTGTTTTTTTTCACGATCCCAACGTTTCCTGTCAAAATACTCACTTTCGCTCGTATTCTCCTCCTGTTCCTTCACATAGTCGAGGTATTGTTGTTTCGATTCAAATTCATTGAGCAGCAAATCCTCATGACCTGAGAAACCAAGAGCAAAAAATTCCCGGATATTGCTGGCAACGATCCTCGCATAGTGACCAAAAGCCATCGGATCTACGCAAATTATTGGTGCCAAACTTAAATCAGAAGCATGACCAAAGTCTGTTAAAAACGAAAAATGGATACCACCCATTCCCGTGTTTGCAAACACAATAGCATCAGCGGGAGAACTCAGATAACCCCCATGATCATGGGGATCAAATTGTAGAAAATAACCCGTTGGTGTCTCCAGATAAGGCACTTCGTGCTTGATTGTTTGCTCCCACACCATCATTTCTTGCAGCAGCTCTGGAATCTTATAGTCGCTTGTCATCACTAATACTCCTCCCCTGTCTAATAACTTTGGCGATAGCTTATGTAAGCTGGACAATTGCTTTATGAAAAGAAATAATAATTATTGTAACATGACCTATTGCGTCATGATCAATCACGACTCATTGGCGAATCCCTCCTCTACCCCATTAAAAACTTGGCTACGAAGGCTAACGATCAGGAGAATTCTTATTTAGGCATTTTTAATAAAATATAAAATTATCAAGAGCCCTGGCACGAAACCAAGGCCCTATACAATACCATTACTCTGACACAACATAAACTTGCGACTCTGGCTATCCCAACAACAAATCAGCCGCTAGAATCCGATCATTAACCAGTGCTTTGAGAAAAAATAACTTATCCCCACCTGCGCACGCCTCTTCTTTTGTTCAAAGGACAGCATCGCTTCTGAATGGGACTGTTTAAATCTTTATAAAAAAGCTATCGCGTGAATCCTTTGCCAAGTCGACTAAACCAGGTGTCCCGTTTTTCCACAATTCCCCACCTAAGCCCTAACAACACAGGAGGATAGTAACTCGGCACCATCCATGAATAGCTCCCATCCAACTGAAGATTACCTAACCATATCTGCTTGTCTTTGTCTGCCTTGATTGCCCATTTACCGGAAAACACCATCTTGCCTTTATTTTTGCGGGCGAACTTCTTCGCTTGTTCAAAATCAAAAAAAGTCATTAAGGACTTATCAATTTCCTTACTCATTCGTTCATGCTCTTCTTCCTTCTCTTTCCATGAAAACTCCGAATCCCAAATTTCAACGAGCTGATAACCTACAATCGATGCACTTAACATGTCTTGTAATGAATCGGATACATATATGTATGGCAGCGTTCGTTCTTTCTGAGGATATTTAATTCGAAACATATGTTGTTGCTCTAAAGCTTCTGCATGTAAAACAAGTGAATACTCGTCAAACTGGTTGGTGTCGCCATGAACCATTCTTACTTTCGATGTTTCCGTATCTATGCAATCGATGATGTTTAATACATGAAGAATATAATATGCTTCTCCTGCATCGGTTAAAATGGGGAGAAACTCGATCTGTTCGATGGATTGCTGCTCCAGAATATCTTTTACCTTTTTACTAATGACAAGTGCTCCATTGAACCTGTTCAGAATATCTGCTGGCCTGCCCGTATCCTCGAAATCTACTGTCAGCGCAGACCATTCCTGGATCATCGGTTGATCAGAGGATAGAGCTTCGTATATCAATTCCAGGTCATCTGAGCTCCTGAACTCAATTGTGTTGTTTGGCGGATAATAATCGAATAACCATGCTTTCATTTATCCCACTCCTGTACTGTATGTATTATATTATTGGTGCTGTCTCCATTCATTCCATGCTTGGAGATACTCGGGCAAGTCCTGCGGATGATGTTTATTACTGAGCCCGATTCGGCAGTACAAATGGACCAGTGCTTCTTCCACCAATCTGGATTGATCCATGTCTGCGTGTTGCAGAAGTCCGAATACATCCCATAACATGGCGGGATCAAGGTCATCAGGTGAGGAACAAAAGGCGTACAGAAAATCATAAATAACCGGTCCCACCATGGGAGAAGGGTCAATGACCCCGATCAATTCCTTTTGCTCAAACACAAAATTATGAACTCCTGTATCCCCATGCAAAAGAAACCTCGCGTCCTCATCCTTCTGGAATAGACGATTGACGAGAATTTGAACCAGATCATAATCCTCCGTGCCAAGCACGTCACCCAGATTCTCTCTGGCCTCATCAATACTAATCTGATTGAATTCCCTCCACGTCCTGCATGGAAGCTCCATTCTTCCCCATGACGCTGTATCCACCACACGCACATAGGTATTAAACAGTTCTTTCACTAGCCGGGTTAACCACACCTTCTTCGGTCCCCGATTGTAATGAGTCTCACCTGTCATATAGCTATATACAAAATAGGTGCTGTCCGAGCCCGTAAAGAGGAGATTTGGCAGCAGCCTTACATCACGGTACGTCTCCAGAAACTGCCGGGCAATGCGAATTTGTTCTGGATCATCCCATTTCAAAATATACTGCTCACCTGAGCTCGCACGCAGCTTGAACACACGTCCCGCCGTCGTACCTGACAGTTGTTCTGCTTCTACGATATCTTCCTCAATTCGATGCTCCTGAAACAGCATATTAATATCTTGAACGTGTGGATTGTTGTTATGCATATGTGTTCTCAAACGGATTATCCGCACTTGTCACTTCCTGTATAATCACGATTGGATCAGAGATCAAGCCTAATTCCTCATCCTTGGGATACGTTACCGCAATGGTAGGCTCAGGTCCTGCAAATGCCATCATCGACTCCATATCCTCCCACATCGTACACAGGAAAAAATGTGCATACGCTCCCTGCTCTACAACCTTTAAATACGCGCCGCGATTTCCTTCTACTGCCAACGTATCTTTTACCCCTGTCTCATACTCATAATCCAAAAAAGCTTGCTTATTCTCCAGCGGCACCGCCCCATGCCATGTTCTGGCAATCATGCAATCACTCCTAACATCAAGTTCAGTTCATTTTTTCATTGTAACATATGCAATAAAACAGGCTGAATTAAGCCCGATGCACTTTAGTGTGCGGCCTCACGCCGTCGTCACACCTTCTCATCAATAATATGTAGTATAGGTATGACACACGCATAGTGCAATCCATGTGAATCCTAATCTAGTTTCTCTTCCTCATTCAATCTCGGCAACAATATCAGTGCAACGTACAATCAATTCCGACATTGGTTCTCCGTTCAAAAGGACATGAAGCTCATATCCATTGTCGATTCGATACAGCTCATCATACAGCCAGTAACTACCAACAATCTTGCCTTCTTGCTTGAGCATTTCAGCATCGGTTAGCGTGAGTTTGTTGATCTCGGTGAAGCCGCCTCTTGTATCAAACCGCAGGACAAGCTCATCGCCCGTCAGCAGGTCCGTCACCTTACAATCATGAAATTGCAGCTTAAGGTGAACGTCAGCCGGAATATCCTGCTTTACCATAGCATCTCTGTACTCCTGCAGCACAACTTCCATCTCTTTTGTATATTCTGCACTCTTTTTCTTGAGCTGCTGCATGACTTCGCGTGTGCAATAACCCAGAGCAAACACACGAATATCCGCTATTTTCCTGAAAATTTCCGAGGGTAATCTCTCCGCTTGGTATTTGAAGTTCCACTCCATCGCTTCTGCATATTCGTCTTTACACTGCTTCTCATCAAAAGCAGGACGAGCATCGTACTCAGCAATCAGCGTCTCGATATGGGCACGCTCTTCGGGAGGCATATGATACACGAGCTGATCTTCCTCCGTCACCTCTTCCCCGCTAAATGCTTTGTCTACCCTGGTCATGACCTGACCATCATGCTCCAGCATGAATCGGGGATCGGTATTATACACATCTCGCTGGAGCTTGACATGCTCTTTTTCCTTCCGTTTATACAGCCGTTGAAAGAGAGCTTCGTCCAGTAAAGTCGCACCTTTATGTACTCTCATGCCAAAATGAAGCCCTGTCTGCTGACAAGTCTCATACCACTCTTTTGTTAAATATTTCATAGGCACCTCTCCTGCTATACAAGTTAAACTTCGTCCTATATCTTCTATATTGATGCGTACAGATTTAGCTGCATCAGGGATATGTGTCCGTTTATAATACGCGGTTAACTGCTTCGGGTGATTTTTGACCATGTCATATTCGATGACCGTGTGAGCGACGACTGATCTTGTGAATTCCAAAACCTCTACAACTCTTATATTCAACGGACGTATCTTGCTACGCCAAGGTTTGAAAGAATTTGTGTTTTATCTCTTTGTCGTTTCGCGCAGCCCATTCATGGACGACTTCTACCCCTGCGATCTCCTGATCTCGGTGAAAATAAAAGCATAAATCCATCGGCACAAGCCGTTTGCCATATAATTTAAACCCGATTCGTCTGTAATTGATGTAAATACACTCAATCTGGGATGCATCATATCTCCGATGTTTTGTAGAAATCACATGATCACTTTCCAGCGTAATGCTTGGTTTGGAGAACAACAAACGCCGAATGAGAAAAATGATATAACCTAGAATAAAGGTCAAAATAACGATCAGGGTATACTTCAGGATACCATTCTCGTCGAAAATAACATTTCTCAGAAAAAGAATTTCAATAACCAGCATACATATGAGATTCAATACAGCTCTTGGATAAATCGTCTTGTATGTAATGAGATATCCCTCCTATTTATTCTCCCCGTTAATCCGCAGCCACTTGGAAGGAGTCTTCTTGGCAAAATGCTTTTCGACAAAGTCCAGAATATCATCGATCCCGGGCAATGCTGCGTGCTGTTTCGCTTCTTCAAACGTCATCCATCGTTGCTCGCTATGCTCATGATTTAATTGTACAGGCTGATCCTCATGCACATAACCTACAAATACAGGAGCCATATAGATATAATCCTCTACAGGTGAATAGAACTGCTCGAACTGATTCGAACTATATAAACGCACCTCCGTGATGCCCGTTTCCTCCCGAATTTCCCGAAGGGCGGCTTCCCATGCCTTCTCACCATGCTCAATACCGCCTCCGATATAACACCATTCGTTATGCAGCATCCGACCATCCCGCTTGAGCATCAGCACATGGTACTAGTCCAGCCACTTTTTTAAAAGTACGACAGCAACCCCCTCACAGCGAACGGGCACAGCCTGTTTGGGTTTACCCGGTTGATTAGGTGGATTTGCCGGAGTAACCTTAGTGGACTGCTCAGCTTGTGTAGCCTTAGTAGCTTGCGTGTTTTGGTCAGAATGGCCGAATTGATTCGCTTGTTGCGTTTGATTCGCCCGGTTTACACCTTGAGCATTTACGGTATCGTCCATGTATTTCTGCCCTCCCGTTCTTCACGTTTCTGAAGATTTAAAGTCCTCCAGCACCTTCGACCGATCCCCATAAACCTTATCCAGATGCTCTTCCCCCCAGTAGCATAGAAGATCCAGCGCAGGCTTGAGTCCCCACCCGTATTCCGTAAGCTCATACTCCACCTTGGGAGGCACTTCGGAGTATACTTTGCGCTGTACAATCTCGTCTTTTTCCAGCCCTCTGAGCTGGGTCGTCAGCATCTTCTGCGTAATGTCCGGGATCAGCCGCCGCAGCTCCGAGGTCCGTTTGCACCCAGTGAACAAATGATAAATAATGAGCGGCTTCCACTTCCCGCCCATCACCTCCAAAGCCGCCTCCACGCCAACCTTATATTTCTTAGGAACACTCGTATTTGCTTCCGTCTTGTCTTGTTCCGTCACCGCAGTTCCCCCCATAGCCCATATCCGTTGAACAACATTGTTTACCCAGTCTCTTTTCATCATTAAAACAACCTGTCTGCACCTTTCATTCATCTCTATACCGAGCGTCAGTACGACCTTCCAACCAAGGTGTTTTTATGTTCCATGGGTACTTTCATCTCCCTATAGAACATCAAAGTGCGTACTTCCAGATGTTCTCAGTCCTGTTTATAATAGCATCATCGAAGGAGCCATGGCTACCAAACCACGCTCCAGAAAGGTTGTGATTGTTCATGAACGTATTAGTCGTTGTGTCCCATTCACGTAAAGATTCCCTGACCTTCCAGGTCACGGATCGTTTTATTCAAGGTCTGGCAGCAGGAGGTCATCAAGCGGAGATTGTGGATTTACATGAGATTGGCTTTGACCCGATCCTTCGAGCAGCAGATGAACCAGACTATTCTCAAGATATTCAGCGCTTCTCCCCTCAGATTGAAACCGAGATAAAGCGGCTCAAGAAACACGATGCCATTGCTTTTGTTTTCCCTCTGTGGTGGTGGCATCTGCCAGCGATGCTGAAAGGGTACATTGACCGTGTGATGAACAACGGATATGCCTACGGTGCGAATAAGCTGCATCATCAGCAGATTCTGTGGATTGCCCTTGCCGGTGTGACCGAAGAGCAGATGAATAAACGCAGCTACAGTGATTCGATTCGTAATCTGCTCAATGTTGGTATCGCCGATTACTGTGGCGTGTGCAATTCGAGGGTTGAATTTCTCTACAATACCCTAGAAGCCCCGCCGGAGCATTATGAGGAACTGCTGCATCAGGCGTACGCGTTGGGCGTTAACTATGCCAGCCATTCTACCGAGCCGCTAACAACATTTGAAAAATAAATCACCCGTTTCCGCTTTCCTTGAGCGGTTATGGTAAGTAAAAATCCCCGCATCACACACAGCAAAAAAGGCCGCTCAACTGAGCGACCTTGTGTGTGTTTCGTGTTGCTTTGCAATTATACGTTGCTTCGCTTTATTCACTGCTCACAAATCTCCGGCTATTTAATCGCTGCAAGCAAAAATTTCTCCAGCATGCTGATCTCCGTAATACTCTCGTTGCACGCCTTGTCATCCATGCACACATACTGACCCATGGAGGCAAAATTGTCCGCCGAGTTAGCCTTGGTCTTCACATTGTAGAATCCAAGCTCCTGATGGCGATGGCAGAACATACAATACCCTTTCTTGTTCGTAGGCGTGATTCGTCCCTCAATTCCAAGGAACCTGCCCTCGTGCGGATACACGATGAACAAACGGCTTGTCGCAATGTCGATCCATCTCAGATAGGTGGTGTGTGCGTAATCCATGGATTCCAGATTAGGCAGCTTGAGCTTTTTGGCCTTGGGAAACAGCTTTTGGATCTGCTTAGCTGTGACCTGCGGGTATGGAATCAGATAGTCCTGCAGCTGATTCAGGTAGAGCTGCACGTCATGCGGCGTAGCATACGTGGATAGCTGCTCCAGCAGCTGTTTCCGTTCCAGCGTCAGATCATCGAAGATGCCTACGGCATTCGTACTGACGGTGTAGCGGACCGTATCCAACACTTTGGGGTCCACGACCGAGCGTAGCGTTTTTAGCAGAAATTCAGCTTGTTTATAGATGTAGTTATATTGATGATTATGAATAAATGGTGTTTGCATGGCCTTCAGCCCCTTATTTATAGTAGTCAAGCAAATAAGGTGCAAAGCCTGCGGGTTGAACCATGATATGAATGTTGCTTCCAGGGCAAACGATCTCTTTTATCGCGCCCTACACAAAGTCCGCCCCTATTCAGGCTTTGCGTAAGGCTTTCTAGCGAACGAGCAATCCGGCACAGTCCATATTGCCACGTCATAACCCCCAATGCAGTCGATATACGGGAATTATAACAGGACTAGACGGAAGGGGACAATGCGCTTCTTCCGCTCCTTAACAATTACTTGATCTTTGGAGGTGTCATCAACGAATGTTATATCATGTTGTTAACTGGCATTATTTCTGTCATACATGATACCAATACATCGAATGTTCCCCGATCTCTTCAAATCCTAATTTGCGAGCCAGCTCATTGGATGCTGCATTATCGGTATGACAGCTCCAGTTGGGAATGAGATTTCGGGATAGGCAGTCTTGGATAAAATGTAAACCAACCACACTCGCTAATCCCTTCCGCTGATACTGTTCAATCGTAATCACGTCGATCTCTGCGTATCCTCCACCCACATAAGGGGAAGTACAGACACTGATCAGTTCGTCGTGCTTCATAATAAAATGTCCTATTCCATGTGCGCAGAACTGCTCGGCTGATGACCATACGAGCTGATAGTACGGGTAGAACTGTTCCCTGTATATTGTAGAGATATCGAGGTCTAGCGGGTAATACTTAAACGGCTTTTCCAGCGTTATATCGAACTCCCCATATGAATTTATGAAACGGTCTTGATTAAAACGATAATATGTACGCGAGATTTTCCGCGAATGCTTAATATGGTAGTCATGCAGCTTGTTCTCCCAATCCTTGGTATAGACACCCAAAGCAAAAAAGTCAGGATGGTTGGATTCATTATTCATATACTGAATGACATCCTGAGTAAAAGCATCGTTCGTTTCGTCCCCAGCCAAACCATAGAAACCACCACAACTTGTAATAAATACCGAGGTGGTTCGTTTTCCTTCATTGACATACACACAGCCTTCCTGTGTACCGTGAATCACAGAAAGTGCATATACAGCTTTATTCTGAATCGAATCCAGCAGCGGCAGCACTGAAGCATATTCATCCAAGGTCAATTTTCTCATATCTAGCCTCTTTCCTGCTTAGAAGACCATTTGTACACAGTTCCTGATACAGAAGCGACAAATACAACGAACCAAAACCATAATCTATAACGCTGATATATCCATGAGAACATCTCGCTCACGTCCTTCGAATGTCATTAAACTACTCCGAAAATCTTGTTACAGCGCTAATATCGCCTGCACCTCACCACAAGCTAGTACATCACCCGTAAGCCGAAAACCAAGTGAGTCATAGATTTTCTTGGCAGCCGTATTCTCTGGTTTATATGTTAACTCTACCACTTTGGCTTTCCCGCGAGGGGCTGATTGTGCATACTCAATCGCTTTCTCGACCATTTCTCTGCCGTATCCTTGGCCTTGGTACCGATGATCAATCATCATTTTGAAGATGCCATAGCTGCTGTAATCGAAATTCCCATCCCCATCGTCATAATACATCGAAATAAATCCGACCATTCGTTCTTCCTTATATACCGCAAAGGTAATAATGATCTGCCCCTCATCCGAGGCTATGTACGCTTCTGCAAGTGCATGCTGATTCGAAGAGATAAATTGCTGCTGGTCTGGAGAGACTTTGAGTTCGATACATTCAATGAAATTATCCCACGTAATTTTTCTGAATTCCATTTCATTTCCCCCTAATATAGTGTGAACTGCCCCCCTGTAATTAGGCCATAGCAAAACTGCCGTTCTCAATACCTCTCTTTGAAGCGCTCGTTCCACCAGTCCGGCTTCATGAAGTAATCCGTTCTGATTGGCATAATGACGTATTCGTCTGTAACCTCAATTGGCTGAAAGGGGTCGCTATAGATTAATTGCACATTTAAATGAAAGGGCTGGATAGGCCCGCTTCAATCTCGAACTCTTGAGGCCACCATCATCTTTTTCACGATGTAACCGCCCCCTCTATGGTTAATAGAGATTTTGAATATCATTTTTATTTTTCCTATCGTACCATTTTATTCAAATAAATTTAACCAAACAAATCAGGCATTTTTAACAACAACAAAAGAAGCCACCTCCCTGGCCTTCCCCAGTTTGGCGGCTCCCTTTTCACAATCCTTTTGTTGTCCTGCAAATTACGCTTACATCCCTACTCCTTCACAGCCCCAACCACAATCCCGCTTACAAAGTAACGTTGCAGGAACGGGTACACGAGCAGGATCGGCAGTGCGCTGATGAAGATTTGCGATGCCCGGATCGTCCGTTGGGACAGGTTCGCAATCGCTTGCGGGTCAAGCTTGGTCATATCAGCCTGCACGATGATCGTCTGCATAAACGTCGCGAGCGGCAGCTTCTCCGAATCGCGGATGTAGATGATCCCGTCAAAATACGCGTTCCAGTGGCCAACCATCATAAAGAGGGACACTGTAGCAATAACCGGCACGGACACAGGCAGGTAGATTTTGATAAACGACTGGAAATGACCTGCACCATCAATAAAGGCCGCTTCCTCCAAGTCCTTCGGCACCGTACGGAAGAAATTCAGCAGCAGAATGATGTTGAATACCGCCACCAGCCCCGGTAAAATCAATGCCCAAAGCGTATTCATCAGACCGAGCTTTAGAATGAGGATATATCCCGGAATGAGCCCGCCGCTGAACAGCATCGTGATGACAAAATACCACAGATAGATGTTCCGAGCGCGGAACACACGCGTTTCCTTCGATAGTGCATACGCCGCAAGCGTATTAACGATGAGCGCAAGCCCCGTACCCAGCACCGTCCGCTTCACGGATACCCACAGGGAGGACAGGAAGTTGGCGTTATCAAACGTCTTGGCATAGGCTTCGAACGTGAAACCTATCGGCCAGAATGTGACCAGTCCGGCATTCGCAGGTGCGGACGAGCTGAGGGATACCATCAGCAAGTGATACAGCGGCAGCAAGCAGAGCACCGAAAGGATGGTCAGAAACACATTGTTGAAGATGCTGAAGATGCGATAAGGCAGCGTTTTATGATACATGGTTCATCATCATCCTTTCTTAGAAAATTCGGTATCCGGCAAAACGGTACGCCAGTCGGTACGAGATCACGATGAGGATCAGACTGATGACCGATTTGAACAGATTGACCGCCGTAGCAAAGCTGAACTGACCGCTCAGGAGACCTTCGCGATACACAAACGTATCAATGATATCCCCTTGCTGATAGATTAATGGACTATACAGGTTGAAGATTTGGTCAAAGTTGGCATTGAGCACATTCCCCAGCGCCAGTGTAGCGATAACAATCCCGATGGGAATCAGAGCTGGAATCGTAATGTACATCGTCTGCTTCCAGCGCCCCGCTCCATCCACTTCAGCCGCTTCATACAGAGAAGGATTGATGCCCGCCAAGGCTGCTAGGAAGATAATCGTGTTGAAGCCGAACTCCTTCCAGACATCGCTGACAATAACCGTGAAGCGGAACCAGTTGCCATCCCCAAGGAAGAAGATTGGCTTGATGCCAAATACCGATACCAGAAACTGATTTAATATGCCCGTCTGTGCCAGAATATCAATCAGAATACCGGACAGCGTAACCCAGGACAGAAAGTGTGGCAGATACACCAGTGTCTGAATCGTGCGTTTCAGTGCCATCTTCCGCACCTCATTAAGCAATAGTGCAAAGATAAACGGAATGATCAGATTCATAATAATTTTCGAGCAGGCAAAGAACAGCGTGTTCCACGTAATCTGCAGGAAGTAATCATTTTCCCACATATACCTGAAATGCTTCAGTCCTACCCATTCCGAATTCGCGAATCCCAGCGCAGGCTTGTAATCCTGAAACGCCATCAGAATACCCGACATCGGGATATATGAAAAAATAAAGACCATAATAGCCGCTGGCAGTACCATGAAGTGCAGCACCCACGGCTGCTTGTATCGTTTTTTTCTCTTCTGTTCCAGCTTGTTGCCCACCTTCGCCTGCGGGAGCCGTTGACCCTCCAATTTAGCCTCCATATGACCTTCTCCTGTTCCCAAAAAAAGTTTTTGTGTGTGTTCGGGTTCTCTGATATAAATAGTATCAAGCCATTCCGAGGTCTGACTATATAACATTGTTAGGGTCGATAGGGTTTTGTTAGTTTGTGAAAACAAAGGAGACTTTTCATGCATACATGGGAGCGCTTTAACATTTTTCAAAAGGGTATCCGATCCCGCTTCAGCCTGTTCGCCAAAATCAATCTGTTGATCATCATTCTGTTCATCCCGATTGTGATCATGTACACGTATTCGAACAGCGTCACCTATGAAGTGGTTAGCAAAGAACTGCAAATCTCCAATACGAAGCAGCTCACGTTTCTGTCCAGTCAGATCGACTCACGCATCAATCAGATGATGGATTTCAGCCTTATTCTCTCGCGTGATCCAAATGTGCGTGCCTTCAACGGCCTGAACATGTGGGATGACAAATATGACCAGATGCAAACAAGGTATATCATCCAGGAGAAAATGACGCTCCAGACCGGCGTAACCGATCTCTGGCCTACCCGCTACGCGGTGTATTCCCAGCAGAACAAGGAGGTTATTGCAAACTACAATCGGGATACGGGCTATGACGAGGCGTATTTGAAAAAAAATATGAGCGGACAATGGACCTACGGGGATCATTCCACCGATTCGAAAAATGCGCTGCAATCCTTTTACTGGTTCTATACGGATTCATTGGCACAGCCGGGTATGCTCACAGGAAGCAATCTCGTCATTGAAGCCAGCTTCAGTTATGAGAACATCCAGAATATGCTTGATACGTATAAGGAAGGCGGGCAGGGTGATCCGTTCTTTTATCACAAGGGCAGCGCTCCTATTCTGAATCGTACCGCAGACAAGCAGTTATCAGGCGAACTGATCCGTTATCTGGACACCCATTCGCTTGAGGATAACACGCAGGATGTCGTGGAGCTTGGCGGCAAAAACTATCTCGTCAGTACCGTCAAATCCACCTATCTCGACTGGCATCTGGTGGATGTCGTGCCGCTGTATCAGATTCTGAAGCCCATCTCGCTGAGTCAGAATCTGTTCTATGCCTGCATGATTCTGCTGCTCGTGGTCGGTATTTCCGCATCCATCCTGCTCTATCGCAATGTGCAGTACCCGATCCAGAAGCTGATCAAAGGTCTGCGTCGCGTGCAGCAGGGCGACTATTCGGTGCGTTTGCACAGTAAAAACCAGAACGAGTTCTCATTCCTGTTCCACCGCTTTAACGATATGTCACACCAGATTCAGGATCTGATCGAAAATGTGTTTCATGAGAAAATCCGGGCCAGAGAAGCTACGCTCAAGCAGCTGCAGGCACAGATTAACCCACATTTTCTATATAATTGTCTCGGTTATATTATTAACATGGCGCAGATGAAGGACGAGCAGGCTGTCGTCTCCATGGCGCATAATCTGAGTGCGTATTATCGCTACACCACCCGGATGGAACGAGAAACATCGTCGTTGCAGGAAGAGATCAAGCTGCTAATCAACTATCTGGACATCCAGAAGCTGCGCAACGGAAGAATCGAGTATCATATTGATATCCCTGAGCATATGCTTGCCCAGTCGGTACCGCGATTAATGCTGCAGCCGATGGTCGAAAACTCGGTAATCCACGGTGTCGGGAAGTCTTATACCGCTGGAGAGATTCGAATTACCGGGGAGAGCGTGAACGGTTTTGGCAAAATCTATATTGATGACGACGGTCCTGGCCTTACACCGGAGCAATACGAAGCGTTGAATCAGGAAATGCTAGAGCCATTACAGGAAGAAGTGGGCTGCGGGCTCTGGAATACGTATCAGCGTATGATCCATACCTTTGGCAGTCATTCATACCTCCTGTTTGGCCCTTCTCCGCTTGGTGGCTTCCGAACCGAAATCGTCTGGGAAGTTCCTTCCGAAGAGCTGGAAACAAAGCGCGGAGACGGAAGCGGACCTGAGTCGAAGGACGACTAATGCTTATCCACGCAGCCCTTTTATACTGATCCATGCTGTATCCAGCACCAGAAAGATAGACTGTTTCCACAAGCATAATAGACCTATAAATAAGCAAAAACGCCTTTTCCGCTCATGATGGCGGTGCTGAAGGCGTTTTTGCTTTGATTATGGGTTTACATATCGGTTGGATTATCAGCTTCGCTGACTCATCCGTTCATCCAGCCAAGCTACAATGTCAGCGGTAACCTCGTCCCGGTTCGTTTCATTCAGCATCTCATGCCGCCCGCCTGGATACAGCTTGTAGGTGACGTTATTGATCCCCTGCTGCTTGTAGGCATTATACAGTCGAATAATACCTTTGCCAAAGCTGCCTACCGGGTCCTTGTCTCCGGCAAAGATATGAATCGGCAGGTCCTTGCGCACCAGATTCAGATTGCTTTTGACCCCGAGCTGCTTGAGTCCACTGAAAAAGTCTGCAAAAAATCCCGTCGTAAATACCGTTCCGCAGAACGGATCACCAATGTATTTATCCACCTCTTCCTCATCCCGGCTGAGCCAATCGAACTCGGTACGGACAGGCTTGAAGGCATCGTTATAACTTCCGAACGAAAGCTTGTTCATGCGGTGGCTCGGAACACGTCTGCCGCGGCGGCGAATCTCTTCCTTTGTTAACAGCGCAGCCGCATGAAGAATGAAGCGTACATGCAGCGTGGAGCCAGATAGAATAACCCCGTCCAGTTCCTTGCCATAGAGCATCAGATAACGCTGCGTGACGAACGAGCCCATGCTGTGCCCCATCAAAAACAACGGCAGCTCGGGATAGGTCTCCTTAATAATCCCGGTCAGCTTATACAGATCATGCACCATCCACTCGAACCCGTCGCTCTCTGCCAGATATCCCACGTTCTCCACAACCTCTGCCGTCTTGCCATGTCCGCGCTGGTCGTGAATGTACACGATGTACCCGTTCTGATTCAGCTCAGCCGCGAATCGCTCATACCGGGCCGCTGTCTCCGCCATCCCGTGGCAGATCTGTACAACGCCTTTGACCTCGACATCACTCTTCGGTAGCCAGTTATAGACATGGATGCGTGTTCCTTCGTCCGATTCAATATAAAAATGATGTGCTCTACTCACAAAATCCCTCCGTTATTAAGCTGTTTCGTTTCTTACGTCTCAATGTATTTATCCATTTGCTGCGCTGCTGTCATAAGCTGAGTGACCAGCTGCACCGATTCCTCTGACTTCTCCAGGAAGGAATTGAGCAATTGCAGATTTTCCTCAAACTGAGCATTAATCTGCTGCGATGCCTTGGTTGTATCCTGCATCGAACTGCTAATCGTGCCCGTTGCCTCAAGCGCAGCCGTAATATCCTGATTCACTGGCGTCATCTTGTCTTTGACCATCTCCACACCCGTATAGATATGGTTTAGTACCTCGCTATTTTTTACAATTAGCTGATCCTGTTCCTGATTCAGCTGTTTCAATCCCTGAATTGCGGACACATTGTTGTCCATGCCCTGCACAATTTCCTTCACAATCGTGGATATATTTACTGAAGCCTGAGCGGATTCATTCGATAATTTGCGCACCTGCTCAGCGATGATGCCGAACCCCCTACCCGCTTCCCCTGCACGGGCCGATTCGATTGAAGCATTCAGCGCCAGCAATTGCGTCTGTCCCGCCATCTCTGCAATGAAGGCCAGAATCTTCTCGATCTCTTCCGTTTTCGTCATGAGACTCGTCATTTCCGCATAGAACAGATCATAGTTCTCCTTCACAATCTGACTCTTCTGCTGCAGCTCACTGGAGGTGGACTGACCCGTTTCCACAACCTCGCTCATCGCTACAAAAGCTTGCTGCATCTCACCCGACAGGGTCAGCGTCTCTGTCATATTGTTTTGCATCCGCGTGACCAGTTGCACCTCATTCTTAATTCGCCTATCCGTTGCCGAGATGGATGTTGTCATCTCCGACAGGCTTTCAATAATTCGGTTGGATGAAGCCGCCGTGTCCTGTACATTTTCATATACCCGCTTGGAGCTTAGGTTCGATATTTTGACCATCTCCAGCAGATCGTTCAGGATGGCCTGCTGGGACAGCTGGGATTGCTGAATCTGCTCCACAGACGTGCGTACCGTTTGTCTTGCCTTTTCATACAGATGCACCACCACAAATACAGCAACGACAAAAGCAATTAACGAGCCATACTGGATCAGCGTCTGGGATTGAACCTCCGTTGTCATCGGCTGCCCGCCCAGCTTTTTGACTGTACCCACCACGTTGATCGTCAGTATAACCGTACAGACCGTTGTCAGCTCTTTGCGTGAAGCCGATAAAATTTCGAATGCCAGAATTGGAAACGCAAACACAAAGGGCAGAAACGTCGGATACGTAATATACAGAAATCCGTAATAGAACACAAACGCACCTATCGTCAGCGGTTTAATAACCCTTGAATCCTTCTTCCGTATGTATAGAACCGTACTTACAATCGCACTGCCCATCGTCACCACGATAATTAGCAGCGCTTCCCAGATCGTACGCGTGTTGCTGAGATAATCGAATACCAGTCCCCCACTGGCTCCCAGCCCTGCCAACCAGCCCACAATCAGGGCAATTTTATTAATGGCCTTTAGAAAATCAGAATTCCCCATTCATTCTACGTTCCCCTCATTATCAAGTAGACTCCCACATGCAATTGATATCTTGCCTGACCAATACTGTACTCCCTATATATCGGATTTTTATTCAATATTGTTGATTATTCATTCAATTTTTTTATATCTCATTTGTAGAATCCCATCACATTGACCCCATGTTAAACGTACTTCGGGCAGACCTTGGACGACACGCGCTCCTTTCCATAGAGAAGCGGATTGTGGTTGTGATATACTGCTTGCAACACATGTCAGCTTAGAAGCGTGTAAACCCTCAAGCAAGGAGCATATTCACATGCAAATGATTATCGTAGACGACGAAGCACACTGGGTAGACAATCTGTCCATGACCAAGCCCTGGCATACGCTCGGGATTGAGCAGGTTCACCGGGCATACTCTGCTCGTGAAGCCCTGCAGCTCATTGAAACCCATCCTATTGATATTGTAATCTCGGACATTCAGATGCCGGAAATGACAGGCATAGAGCTGATCGAACGCATTCGCATCCGGGACAAAAAAATAAAATGCATCCTCTTATCCGGCTACTCCGAATTCGATTATGCCAAGAAAGCGATTCAGTACGAAGCTGTAGACTATCTGCTCAAACCGCCAACAGATGAGGAGCTTATCGGCGCAGTGCAGAAGGCCATCGACCAGCTTAACAATGAGTGGGCGCTTGTCAGCTCGCTGACACGGACGCAGTTTACCCTGCGCGAGAATTTGCCGCATTTGCAGGGGCGTCTTCTTTTGGAGGCTCTACAGGGACACCGGTTCTCCGCCAGCGAATGGGAGCGTAAGCTTGACAATTATGACCTGCCCTTCCACACCGGGGATGCCGCATTGATGCTGGTCCGTATGGAGGAGGAGTTCGGTCACTACGACAGCCATGATCAGACCCTGATCGAATATGCCATCATCAACATGGCGGAGGAGATTATGGGTGAGTTTATGCACGTGTGGGGTGTGAAGGAAGAGCACGGGTATGTTGTGTTTTTACTGCAATTGAAGGAACGAAGCGACGATATTGGAAAAGAAACCATTTTGGAGAAGCTCTCCATTCAGCTTCAATCCAAAGTAAAACAGTTTCTGAAGGGCTCCCTCTCCATTGTCATGACCGAGTGGTTCACCTTCCCGGATCAGATCTACGATCGCTTCCGTCAGGCTTCCGCCTATTTTCGCCAAATCGTCGGCGACGAGCGTGAATTTGTCATGCGAGTGACCGATGTTGAAGCACCTGCGGCACAAGGGCCGCTGGATGTGCTCTACACACCGCCTACCTTCATTCAGCTTCTGGAGAGCGGACAATGGGATGCTGCCGAGGACAAAATACATGCCGTCTGCGCCGAGCTGGACGAGAAATGGTCCGAATCGTGGGAGCACTGTATGGAGGCCGGTTTTCTCATCACCGCTGCCTTCACGAACCTGGCTCATCGGAACAAGCTGACCCTGGCAGGTCTCATGGGCAGTGATATCGAGCAGCTGCAAAGCGGCGAAGCCTTCTCCACCATCGGCAAGCTGCGTAAATGGTCGCTTGGCGTACTCACCAAGCTCAAGGAAGGCACGTCCAATGAAGTGAAGGATACCCGGTCGGAATATGTGAAGAAAATTCAGGAGTTTACCGATAAAAATCTGCATCTGGACGTGTCTTTACGTGTGCTTGCAGATCATGTAAATCTGCATCCAACACATCTGTCCAAGATTTATAAGATCGAGACAGGTGAAGGCATCAGTGAATATATCGCGCGCCTGCGTATGGATCGAGCCTGCCACAAGCTCGTCACCACCAGCAAAAAAGTCTATGAGATCAGTCTGGAGATTGGCTATATGGACCCGGCGTATTTTATCAAAGTGTTCAAACGGCAATTCGGCGTGACACCCCAAGAGTACCGTGACCAGCATTAAGCCAAAGTTTTTACACTTTCACTAAGAGAGTCCTATCGAAACTAACAAACTCATATAGATGCGCTCCCGCTCTACTTGGTACAGTTACACTTGTAGAGGTTGTTCAAAAAGTCCGCTTTTGATTACGAAGAATGCCTCACGGCATCATCAACATCGAATATGGGATTCAGCCGAAATAAGCGGGAGGCTTACGAAGTATGTTTCTTTTGGAAACATTTTAGTTGCTCACGTAGCTCTATCTACGCTCCGCTACTCCATTTCTAGCTTCATCCCATCTTCTCGGTACTGAAAACCGGCCTTTTTGAACACGCATTTGTAAAGATCATACATCGTAGGGGGATTGAACAATGATCAAATTCAAAACATGGTGGTCCTTGCTCATGGTCATCGCACTCATCACCATCACTGCATGCGGCAGTGGCGAGTCAGCCAGTGAGAAGGGTACGAATGATAAACAAGAGGCTGTCGGCTCTGCGGAAGCGGAAGCAGCGTTTGCCAAAGGAAAATACGACCCGCCCATCGAATTCAGCTCCGTGCTGATGCCGAAGAAATATGCACACGGTGATACCAAAGAGAACAACGTACATGACCGCTGGATGCTCGAAACGCTGGGCATGAAGCACAAAGATACGTGGTATCCAGCCAATGACGATCAATACAGACAGAAGCTGCAGCTGGCAATTGCGTCCGGCGAGAAGCTGCCGGATTTTGTAACCGTGCCAACGAACGCCGTACTGACGAATCAGCTGATCGACTCCGGTCAATTCATCGCTATTGATGAGCTGTTCGAGAAGTACGCGAGCAAAACGTTGAAAGATCACGCAGCAGCACATCCTGAGCTGTGGTATCCGTTCACCAAGGACGGCAAGAAATACAACATGCCAATCATGGAGTACACGGATAACGACGATACCCTGCTCTGGCTCCGTGAGGACTGGATGGAGAAGCTGAACCTGGAAGCGCCAAAAACCATCGCAGACCTTGAGAACATCATGGACAAATTCAAAAACGAGAACCCGGACGGTCTGTCTCCAGACAAAGTATTCCCGCTGGCCATCTCGCTCAAAAACAACACTAACACCTGGATGGGTGGACTCGACTGGTTGTTTGGTGCATACGGCACGATTGAAGAACAATGGAACAAAGATGCAAACGGCAATCTGGAGTACGGCTCCGTGAATCCGGGTGCGAAGCAAGCCCTTGCCAAGCTGGCTGAATGGATGGAAAAAGGATATATCCACGCCGACTCCGCGCTTTGGGACGAAGGTAAATCCGCTGAAAGCTGGACGGCTGGCAAAGCCGGCATCCTGCCTGGCGCAAACTGGGTACCGGACTGGCCTGCTCCAGACCTGCTGAAGAACGTACCTGGCGCGAAATACAAAGCCTACCCTGTTCCGGCTGGCCCAGACGGCAAGATCGGTACGAAATGGCAGAACTCTGGTGTCAACGCAAGTATCATGATCAACAAGGATGCGAAGCATCCCGAAGCGATCTTCCTGTACTACAACTACCTGCTGGATAACCTGGCGAATCCGAAAGCAGGAAGCCCGTACGAGTACGGCTTTGCGAAAGGGTACGACTGGGATGTTATAGACGGTAAACCGACCAGCGACAAGGACAAGATCAAAGACTTCTCCAACGAATTCCCGTTCCTGACCGGCCCAGCACGTATTCCAGATCTGTACATGAAAACACTCGTGAAGCTCGCGAACGGCGAGAAAGCTGAAACACCATACGAGAAACAAATCGCCGAGTTCCGTAAACCGGAAAACTGGTATGCAGGTAAAGTCGTGATGTCCCAGATCGACATCCGCAAACAAAACTATTTCACAGGCGCAGCTACACCAACCATGGTATCCAAGTGGAACCTGCTCCGTCAGTCCGAGCTTGAAACCTTCAACAAAATCATCTACGGCAAACTGCCCATCGATGCATTCGACCAATTCGTCACTAACTGGAAATCCAACGGCGGCGACCAGATCACCCAAGAGGTGAATGATTGGTTCAAGTCGGTAAGTGGGAAGTAAGGATTAGTTGTTGTGAAAAGTAAAGCATTAAAACCCGAGTCGAAGCGAGTGATTCATGCTTCGGCTTGTTTTCGTCTAGCTCAAATCACTAAACTTATTTGTATTCGGTCTTTCGCCATCTGACCACATTTAAGGTAAGGTACGTTTAGGGCCTTTCCTCAATACTCAAAATGATATCTATTATTCTTTATTTTCTTGTCTAAATCTCCTTACTCAAAGTAACAGGCTGATCGGCTTTATTGAAAAAGTTTAAAATTCCACGATATATCTGTTTCACATGATGTTCCCCACTCGGAAAAGTACTCCTTTATTCTCATGCTAGCAAAAATAATCCTTGAATTAGCCGCAATTTGTCTATCTTGAATATTGAAACACATACTTATTTAATATAATAACCTATGTATTACCCTAGCCTTTTGAAGCTCTCTATTTTAATTCAAGAAAATATCAAGATTATTTTCATGCTTGCCAAAGCACCTATGGCAGAGTATATTTAAACAGTTATAGATATTTTTAGAATATTATTAAAGGAGATTAATAATGAATAGAAGAGCGGCTGGAGTTTCATTTTGTTTTATAGCCACTATATTATATGTTTCGAGATATTTTATTGTAACGAGTGGTGTTGTAAATTATGCAGATTCGCCATTAAATATAGCATTAAGTCGGTTAAATGGACATGATGTTCTCCTAGTGCTGAGTATAATTTCTTTAATCATAGGAATCATTTACATCATAACTAGTGAGGTTAGAGGTGAAAAGTAAATACTTTAATTTTATATTAGAGTTAAAGATTAATTTTTTTTTTAACTTAATTCGATCCCCTAAACAAAAGGAAGAAGGTTATCCATTCTAACAGGATAACCTTTCTTCTTTATTTTTTAATATGGGGCCGTTTTGATTACTAAAATTCCATCAGCCTGACCATTTCCTAGTTCTCTTGCTGTGTAAATCTCAGTGTATTTTTTTGTTCTTACTGAGCCATTAAATGAATAAATTTCGTTTAAGTAACCAAAAGATTTATCCATAATCGGCGTGAATTCCGCCCAACTCATATGCCTAGCTCTTACTGTACTTTCTGTAACGTCAGCAAAACTAGTGGTTTTAGACCAGCTACCCCCTAGAGTTGTTGACACAGCTTTCTTATGCTGAAACGATAGCCCGAAATTTGCTGACCATGTCTGACTGGTAGAAGAAGAAATTGTTCTTTTAGCAGGATCTAGAGTTTCATTGTACACATACGTAGAAATACGTTTTGTAAGAGAAGTCATAGGTACGGCAGGTTTGAATGTAGTTTGTATATATCTCCAATAGTATTCATTAATTGCATTTGGTGTAATAATTTCATTGTTACCCGATGCGACATCCTCAAAAGTAAAATCTGTGTGCATTTGTGCATTATTATTTGTTTCTTCCAAAGCTTTATAGGCTTGAATTTCTTCTTTGCTAAGCTCAACCATCCCATTGTCAGTTACTCTATAAGCTTGAACAATTTCACCTTCTACTTCTGGTTTCTCTGAAATAGAATCATTGCTAGATGAGGCATATGCACCCGTAGGTAGAATCATCGCTCCAATAAGAAGTAAACTTGAAAATTTCAATAATATATTTTTCATTTTTTTCCTCCTAATTCAATATACTAGAATTATATGTATTAATTATAATCAATTCAACCCAATAAAAGAAATAATTACCTATTAGGTACATAGTATTAATCCAATTGAACTATTTTCACGAATTACATTTTATGTATTTATTACCTAAAATATCTTTAGATATTCGTAAAAAATAAGCTTACAATACCACTCTAAGCCTCCTTTTAGATTGATCTAATGTCGTACCACATTGTGTATGTATTCAATCAATTGGGATGTCGTAGACGGTAAACCGACCAGTGACAAAGAGAAGATCAAAGACTTCTCCAACGAATTCCCGTTCCTGACCGGCCCGGCGCGTATTCCAGATCTGTACATGAAAACACTCGTGAAGCTCGCGAACGGCGAGAAAGCTGAAACACCATACGAGAAACAAATGGCCGAATTCCGTAAACCGGAAAACTGGTATGCAGGTAAAGTCGTGATGTCCCAGATCGACATCCGCAAACAAAACTATTTCACAGGCGCAGCTACACCAACCATGGTATCCAAGTGGAACCTGCTCCGTCAGTCCGAGCTTGAAACCTTCAACAAAATCATCTACGGCAAACTGCCCATCGATGCATTCGACCAATTCGTCACTAACTGGAAATCCAACGGCGGCGACCAGATCACCCAAGAGGTGAATGATTGGTTCAAGTCT
>NZ_QJSW01000011.1:143302-161691 GCF_003217495.1 Paenibacillus barcinonensis
CAAACTGCCCATCGATGCATTCGACCAATTCGTCACTAACTGGAAATCCAACGGCGGCGACCAGATCACCCAAGAGGTGAATGATTGGTTCAAGTCTGTAAGTGGGAAGTAAGATTTTGTTGTTGTGAAAAAGTAGAGCATAAAACCCGAGCCGAAGCGAGTTACTCACGCTTCGGCTCGGGTTTTTAAGTGTAGATCGGGGTTGCTCCCTTCTGTAATTCAAATAATATCCATTGTGCTACTTAAAATACTTTTCACTAACCTCGTTATATAAGGCAGAATAATGTTCATCTTTTTCAGCAATATCAAGGTCACTAGTGGATTGAATACTCATGTTACTTTGACTTTCCGGGTAAACATATTTACCCTGATGGTTGCCGATGATCTCATATGAACCTGAAGGCTCCTCCGGACTTTGATATAAAAACAGGAGATAGTTTTTTCCAGACGTTAAAGGTTGATACAATTCATTTGGATATTTCACATATGCACCTGCCACATCTCTCCACTTGGCATAATACTCAACTACGTTTAATTCATCCCCCTCCTTTACTTCACCTTTATATACTTTCTTCACTTTTATATTTGAAAATGTCCGTGTATCCAATGGATACTTATCCTTTTGATCTAATTCAACGATTGAATTCGTCTCCTCTTCCCAGTCAGCCTCCACAATGACAGTAGCTAATGATTCGATCTCAGAAAGAGAGTAATTATGATAATCTGCATCTGGACGTAGTTCTTGTGCATTTAGATGCTTATATCCAAAAAAAAGGCTAACCCCCATTACAGCTATAACTCCTGCAATTATCCACTTTTTCATGTCAGCACCTCCAAAATTTAATTTCCATATTTCTCTTTTAAATTGGACTTATCATAGGTCTGTACAACATAGTATCCATTATCCCCTTGTTTCATGATGGCGCTAGAAGTAGTATCTGGATGTTTAAGTCCTAATGAGTGTCCCAATTCATGTAGGAATATTTTTTTCTTTAAATTAGCACTATGAAAGGAATACCCTTTTTTCGTTTTTGAATCCGTGTTGGTATTGAATTCAATAATGGAGTCTTTCCAAGAACCGTTCCAATCGCACGAGTATCCCCATATAACACTATATTTATAATTGCAAGCTTCAGCCCAGCTACCTGTAGCACCAAGATTCTTTCCCATAATATTGATTCTTGCAATGTGTGGTGTTTGATCGAGAAATGAACTTTCATAAGGCTTTTCCAAGCCTACTTTGGAGGATACACCATTCCATCCGGTATACCAGCTTTGAAACGAACTTAAATTGGACGACATACTCGACCCTACTGCTATACCTAAACTGGTTGTACTTGTATCCCATGATCCGCTATAATAATCTGAGCTTGCTGCCTTTACAGATGCTGTAATGAGGAATGCAGCCATTAAACATGTTAACATTACCATCCAACGTTTCTTCAAAATATTCACCTCTCCGTATAAATTTGTTCAGCATTTGATGAAATACAAAACACACTACAGTTTTCTTGTGAAATTAACTACGCTATCCCCCTTGTAAAGAACGAGTCTCCAAAGTTCTATCTTTAAAATAAAATAGAACCTTCGAGCTAGTAGTAAGTCCACCTTCATCCTAATAATTTAACAAGCATATTTATTGTAAAAGAGAGCATGAAAATCTCTCTAATCACAATCTGAATCTGCACTGTCATTTAACGAATACAAGAAATCTCTCGCGATAACTAAATGTTGAAACCTCTAATTATATAAACGTAACATATATGGAAAATGTTTACTTAAATTCGTGTCTATTTTATGTCTAATTTAATTTGAAAATCTTCTTTTTTTTATGAACATTATGTCAAATTCCTTTAGTTTTCGTTTCCCAAATTAAAGAATCTCGATTATGTACTTTAAAACACAGGAACTTCAACAGAATCCGTTATGCCTCACTTCTGTCTTTGTTTCTTTAAGATTAACATATAATTAACGCCCCCTTTCCTTATCACCCCCTCTCAAGCCTTCGCAGAATTCCGTAAACCGGAAACCTGGTACGCAGGAAAGTCGTGATGTCCCAGATCGACATCCGCAAACAAAACGTTTTCACTGGCGCAGCCACACCAACCATGGTATCCAAGGGGAACCTGCTCCGTCGGTCTGAGCTCGAGACCTTCAACAAAATCATCTACGGCAAACTGCCAATCGATGCGTTCGACCAATTCGTTACCAACTGGAAAGCCAACGGCGGCGACCAGATCACGCAAGAGGTGAATGATTGGTTTAAGTCTGTGAGTGCGAAGTAAGAATTTGTTGTTGTGAAAAGTAAAGCATTAAAACCCGAGCCGAAGCGAGTTACTCACGCTTCGGCTCGGGTTTTCAAGTTAAAGATTACACCGGCCCGCCTTTGTTTTTAATGACCTTCACTTGATAAAGAGTTGAAGTATTGTTCCACAACCTCGCGAAATTGCTGGGCAGCGCGCGAAATGTATCGGCCATGTTTCCACCATAAAGCAATTTCCATAACAAGCTCATGACCCTCTACGCGAAGATAATGGATGTGTTCCCGTGGATTCACGGCTGTGCCTGGAATAAATCCGATGCCAATACCTGCTTCCACAAGAGCGTTCACTCTGGCAGGCTCGTTGCCCTCATACACATATTTAGGCGCAAACCCTACCGTTTCACATACAGCATCTACCAAATCACGAGTGTGATAACCCCGCTTTACACCGACAAACTCTTCCTCCTGAATCTCTATCAAACTGACACTACTCCTGCCAGCCAATCGATGTCCCTGCGGAACGGCCACCAAAATAGGTGCAACATGCACGATCTCGTAGTCGATGTCGTCTCGGTGTATGGGTGGAGATGACAAGCAAAAGTCAACCTCTCCCCGGTTCAGAAGCACAGCCGCTTCCTCCGTGGTCAGCATTTGAACATGAAATTGGATGTGGGGATGCTTGCTCCGAAGCTCGCGCAGGATATGGGGCAAGGTACTTGCAGTTGTTACCACCAATTCAAGTACTTCATGTTCTAGATTGAACAAATCTCTTAGCTCTTGCTTCCCTTGTTCCAATTCAAACAATGCCCTCTCCACACGGGGAAGGAATTTACTGCCGAATTCATTTAGCCGAAGTTTTCTCCCTGTCCGATCGAATAAAGGGACACCGACATCTTCCTCCAGCCGCTGAATGGTTTTACTCAGCGAGGATTGCGTGACATGCAGAGTTCGTGCGGCTTCAGTCATATGCTCCAAACGAGCTACCTTGAGAAAATATTGCAGTTGCAGAAGTTCCATTTCACCCTCCATTCATTCCTCTGAATAAATCAGATCATAACATAAAATGCATTGGAGTAAATGAAACATATCAATTATTCTATGATTAAACATAAGAACAAGTGGGGGAACTTAATATGGGTACACGAAACCGATGGCTAATCATTTCTGTAGGGCTGGGGATGCTGCTCAATCCATTGAATTCTTCAATGATTGCTGTAGCGATTCCGAGGTTGCAAAAGGAGTTTCAACTGGATTTTACCGTTATTTCCTGGATCATCTTCGCTTTCTATATTGCGAGCACCATATCCAATCCAGTTGTAGGAAAGGCCAGTGACATATGGGGGAGAAAAAAAGTATTTCTTGCCGGGCTTTTGGTAGCTTTAGCCGCATCATTAGGGGCGCCATTTGCGCCAAACTTTAGCTCGCTTATCTTTTTACGAGTTGTGCAGTCCATTGGAACCAGCATGCTCATTTCAGTCGGTATGGCAATCATTCGCATTCATGTTCATGAGAAGCAAGGCACTGCCGTGTCCATGCTGAACATCTTTCAATCGGGAGCGGCAGCCATTGGCCCTTTTGTTGGAGGCGTTCTGATTTATGTATGGGATTGGTCCGCGATTTTCTTCATCAATATTCCGTTTGTCGTAGCGAGCTTTCTGATGGCTTGGAAGATGATTCCCAGCGAAGAAATGCCAGCATCGGTTATCCGACATATGTCCTTGCGTAAATGGTGGAGTGTGATGGACGGAACCGGAATCATGCTTTTCACTGCGGGACTCGTTCCTTTGTTGATTTCACTATTGTCTATGAAAGCAGCTAGCCATATCTCTCTAACTCACATCATGATCGGGTTAGCGGGTCTCATCGCAATCGGCGCTTTCATCCGTCATGAATTAAAGGTAACCGCACCTTTTATTCCCTTGCGCACATTGGCCAAATATCCCGCAATCACTTGGATCAATATCGAATTTATTGTGGTAAACCTTCTTTTTTACACCCTCTTTTTCGGGATACCATCCTACTTGCAGGTCGTGCGCCATGTTAGCGAGTTCCAAACAGGCATTCTGATGCTGACCTTAGGCTTATGCTCACTTGCTGCATCCCCACTGGCAGGGAGATGGATCGATAAGTCCGGGCCAAGACCAGCGTTACTAATGGCAGCAATTTTAATGGTATCGGGGTCTCTGTGGCTGGCAAATTTGAATGAAGACTCACCTATTGTTAGTGTATGTGTAGCCTTGGCCGCATTCGGGTTTAGCAATGGACTGAACGGGGTTGGAATGCAAGCAGCCTTGTTCAGAAGCTCCCCGAAAGAAATCATCGGCGTAGCCTCAGGCTTGTTCAGCTCCTCCCGAAATTTGGGAGCGATTCTCTCTTCATTACTCATAGGCATCATGATGGGTGGGCAGTTTAGCTACACAGGCTTTCATCTATTGGGGATAGCACTCACCATCATTGCATTACTCTTGCTGTACATGAGTTGGACACGCCGAGATTCAGGGCAATACCCTCAGTCAAGGTATCATTAGATTTGTAATCACGGCCCTATTTCACAAAAACGAGCGAAGTATTCCAAAGCGATCTCCTGTACTACAGCTACCTGCTTAATAATCTGGCGAATTTGACTGCGGGCAGTCCTATGAATACGGCTTTGCCAAAGGGTTCGACTGGGGTGTCGTAGACGGTCAATCAACCGACCAGTAACAAGGACAAGATCAAAGACTTCTCCAACCAATTCCCGTTCCTGACGTCCCAGATCGACATCCGCAAACAAAACTATTTCACCGGCGCAGCCACACCAACCATGGTATCCAAATGGAACCTGCTCCGTCAGTCCGAACTCGAAACCTTCAACAAAATCATCTACGGCAAACTGCCAATTGATGCATTCGATCAATTCGTAGCCAACTGGAAATCCAACGGCGGCGACCAGATCACCCAAGAGGTGAATGATTGGTTCAAGTCTGTGAGTGGGAAGTAAGATTTTGTTTTTGGAAAAGTAAAGCATTAAAACCCGAGCCGAAGCGGTTATTCACGCTTCGGCTCGGGTTTTTTAGTGAAGATCGGGTTGCTCCCCCATGACTTAAGGGTTCGCTTTAGTGGATCAAACACGTCCATCACCTAGCTTTGATCCGATTCATGTCCTTTCTCCACCAACATCGACTGACCTAACAAGGAAGCCGTTAGCTGAATACCATCTCGCAGCGCCTGCATATACAACCGTTCATTCTCTATGCCTTTTCTGACAATGTAACGATTCTCCCATTCGATGTATTCAGGTGTCTGCTGAACATCTTGGCCAGCAAACAAAGCTTCAAATGCTTCGTCGGTTTCCCCACGTATAAGACTCAGCTCAGGATCATGCTCGATCCGGGCTGTCACCTCATCCAACCTTGCCTGAATCGCTCGCTGTATCCACGGTGGAAAATCCATTGCTTCCCCTCCCCTACGCATTATGTACTTCGCTCATTACCGTACAACTCGGCTATGCCTCGCCTTCATGTCACTTACTTGTGCCACCAGTTCATCCACCCTTCGGCTCTGTTCCTGAACCGCAGGATTGTCCCACAACGGAATCGCTTGCTTCAAGGATGCCTCTCCAAGCTGATTAAGCTTGCGCCGTTCCTCTTCCAATAAGTCAAGCAACCGGCTCATACATGCACCTCTCTGATGGGCTTAAGTAAAATTTAGACAAAAGAAAACTATCTAAGATGATTCTATCAGGTAGTGAGGTCATATTAATGCGATTAGTGAATTAATAAAAAAAACCACCCAGAAAGAAGGTGGAGATAGTGATATTCCGAAAATTTGTATAATGGATTAATTCACCAACGGAAAAATCACTGTTCTGCTCAGCAACGCTGAGACAAAACTAGGTTATTTTTTCTCTATCAAGGACTCTACGAAGATAACTCACATCGAATTAAGATACAATTTTCAACCCGTATGTATCCTCATGTTCAGTTAGCTTGGAATACAGTATTGTTTCTTCAAAGTCTGAGCTTCTGTATGCGCATCTTAAGCTTGAGGATATGTTTACATCACTAGCCGATCTACCGTGTTCTCTCATACAATAGATTGAAAATAATTTCAAAAAATCATGACCTTGGGTTATGTCTAATAACTCATTAATCTCCTTCTCTTCACACATAAAATTAATGATGTCTTGTTTTTCTATAGTGTTGTTATCGAAAAAATTCTGATTCATCAGATTCAGAGATGCAAATATTCTTTCAGTAATTAACTCTTTAGTTTCCTTATTAAAGGAATTATTTAGTGATAATCCATCTATTTTTATTCCCCAGCCCTTTGTCTCATTTAATTTCCTTATATAACTTATTCCCTTGAGTTGGCTTAGAATTCTCCCCCTCAATTCCGCTGCTGGAAGATTCTCCTCAAAATATTCAGAATATATGCTATTGAAAACGTCAATTCTTGATATAAACATCATCTCCATACAACAGTGATCATAATAAAAAATTCTCTTATGAACTGACTCGTTTTCATAGTCTTTATCACGTATCCCTATGACTTGAGGAACATTATCAAAATATTGTGTGATAATTTCCCTTATCCCATTCTTCCCAGAAAAAGATTCTAGTATAACAACACTATCATTCGACATGCTTTTCCAGAATTTAATGTCATCAGAACCTTCAACAATCAAATAAGTAATCTCTTTATTTATATCAGCTCCGATCGATAACTTTATCTCTGATACAATATCTTCCTTAGTCAGGTTGGATCTAACCGAGTTGCTCACTATATAACTCCCCCAAGTCTATTTGCTTATCCCAATGGTTATTAATAATTTGTGGCGAATGAGTCGCAACGATTACTTTGAATTTCTTGTAATTTACGGTCTTTAACAAATCATTCATAAAACTTTTTTGCCATGTAATATGAAGTGATATCTCTGGTTCATCTATCAAAAGTAAAACATCATTTGTAGTTTCAAATATCAATTCATAAAATAATACTATTTCTTGTTTCTCTCCAGAAGAAAGCTGGTTTAGTCTAATAGGCTTCTCTTTAAATTCCTTATCTGTAACTATAATTCCAAACTCCCTAGAAATTTTTATTTCTTTGAAAGAGAGCCTGTTATTAACTATATCAGTGAAAATATCTAATTTATTTATAAAATCTTCATAAACTTTATATTTTTTATCAAAATCATCAAAGTATATTTTTAATGCCTTTGCATGTTCATTTTTAAATACTACATTTGCTGAATTTTGCATATCAGAAATGTCATATTTTCTCAATTTTTCGAACTTTTCATTCATCTCCTCCATTTTAATTTTATAATCTTCTTCTGAGATGCCTTTCTCTGTTTTAAATAATCTATATGGATATGATCCATCTAATTTATTTGCAGTTGCAGAATAATTATTTGAAATATCTCTAATTAAATTTTTAAATTTGTTTGGTAGTTCGTCAATCACATTAATACTCTCTATCTCTGTGTTCCCATTTCTTTTTTCCATTATTAATCTTTGTTCTTTAATATAATATATTGGGCCTATACTTTCTTTTATTTGATTTAAAATATTATGTAATTCTTTGGGGAGATTGTGATCAACTTCAATATCAATATTGTCTCTTTCGTAACTAATAACAGCTCGTTTAAACAAAAAGTCTATTGGTTCAATTGTTTCACCCGTTCTCCTATCAATCCAGATATCATCATTAATTTTTCGTATATATGCAGGAATTCTACTTTCTAAACTAAGTTTTGATAGTAAATCTCGTGGAACCTTAACACCATTAATATTCAAGCCTTCTTCTTCTTTTATAATAAAAAATGAATCATTATCATCACTAAACAGAAAATTAATTTTTGTAAAGTCGAGCTTCATGAAAAAAGAAAAATTATTACCTTCGCTAATTGCTTCAAAACACTTGAGAATAGTTGATTTTCCGTAACCATTTGGACCAGTGATTATTGTAACTCCTTCATCCTTCAATGATATATAATAATTGAATCTACCAAATAAACCTTTAATTTCAATTCCTTTTAACACAATATCATCTCCTCCATTTATTAAATCCTTATCTTTTAATATTTCGCTTTCAACAAAAAACTTAATTTAAAATCAAAAAAGACATGTGAATATCAGGACTTCAGACGTCACTTGGATTTTATTTTTGAAAAACAGGACAGATTTCATAAACAACAATCGTAATACTGTTAAATTAACATTTGGTAGTCCTTTATTATACGAATCAGAACTATACACATAATAACCTATCTACAAAAATATGTTAAGTAACTCCCATTATATATCATACTCCTTCTTAATCAAATTGGATTTAATTAAAGCTAACTATATAAAAAAGTCTGGTATTTGCATGTGCTACTTATCAATTTGTTCCGATGAATAATAATAAACAACTGAACCAGTTACAACTTCATCTGGCGATACCTCTTTCCCCAAACATATCCCAACATTCTTTTTACCCGCAATCGAATGATTGATCTGAGAAGAAACAACGTTATACACTCGTTCTTCCCCATCCATTGTTTTAATCAAAATCTGATCACCGATCATCTCTTGAACGGTCGAAGGAAGAAGATCATCCAACTCTTCGTTCGCCCCCATCACGATGGTTCCGTATTCAGATGTATCGAAGACCAACCCTACGCCAAACAGTATCTTTGTTTCCATTCTCTGACCTCCTTATCTCTGATCTATGAATAGCTCACCTTTGACATCTCGTACTCGAACATCGGGGTTATGTAATCTAACGATGGCATCTCTCAATAAAACATAACGTTCAGTAGAATGGAGTTCAGGTGCAAATCTTGCTACTCTAATGCCTGCTTGAGCTTCATCAAGACCATAGTTTCTTTTCACAACCTCGTGCTTCAGGAAAATCTACTTTCGTTATTTACTACGGTCATCGATAAATAAAAAACTACAACTCTTTCATAACTTGATCAAAGCTGTAGCTCTTGGTCCTGATACACTTTCCTCGTTATCATGCCTGTATATTTCAATCTCGTAATTTCAATCAGTTCATTTGGCTGCATCATATTCAGGATATGACTTTCTTTTATTAATATTTTACGATGCCCTCTTCCCAATCCTTTGACTATAATGATATTTCTATCCTTCTTCACATCTACGATTTGTCCAATGGTTACGAATTGCTCTTGGTTCTTGAGATCAAGATAGGTTAGCACCCCAAGTATACTAAATATAATAAAACCAGAAATGGATAATCCAGTTGCCCATGCAGGGGGATGATCCACGAAGTAGTTTTTGACAATTAATTGCACGTTAATGATAAAAATAAATATTATGATGAAGCCAAATGCATTTTCAATTTCCCTTTAGCTCTTTCGTTCATAGTTTCTCCTTCTAAGTCTCTTTCTCCATACCCTTTTAATGTCCCACCACTCTCATTAATGGATCTTTGCGGAGATGAATCACAAAGTCTGGATTTGAAGTATGATATATAACGTTACCAGGGTCTACACAAAAAAACTCTTTATTTGCATCTTGTTCGGATACAGTACGAATTGGCGCAACCTCATCCACAACTTTTTTGTTATCTTCCTCATGATATTGAAGGATAGAAACCAGAACAAATTGGTCAGGGAATAGCTTCATGCCATTTCATGTGCTATACCTCCAGTTATTCGTATTTTTAATACTTTCTATCATTTTAACATATACATCTGAATTCAAATATCGTGCCTGTATAATAACACCCGAATTAGTCTATTATGTCCTTATTAAATATGTAGTATATGCAAAAGAAACCGTACCCTTATGTAGATGGTTGCTTGCACTCCCACCTGTTGCGGAACGGTTTCTTTTTTCTCATGAGAACCTGGCTCTCCAAACAAAACGCCTGCGTAATCTAATACACCATACCATTAAATATCTGCCAGTCTATATCCTCATCTCAGCATACTGTGTTCCCTGTAATCTCTATGATCCTCTCGATCAGCTTCCTCCATCCTGTGGATATAACGTCGCAGCGCCTCTTTATGCGCTTCCAGCTCATCCATTCGGCTGGATGTGCCGTTCAGGAAAGATTGCATTTTGAATCCTAGCGTTGTGGCAGCATTTCCTGCCCAATCTTGCTCCAATCTACTATGTATTGAACGCATCTTCTGCTCCTGCTGCATTAAGCGCTCCTGCAACTGCTCACACTGCTGAACGGCTCTTCTCAGATCGGATAAAGATACCGATATTCTTCCCATGTCACATACCTCCCGTTAAGAACTGGTCTGCTTGAACGAAATCTTCGTGCTTACGTTCAATATACTCTGCAATCTCGCTGATGGATTCCTGATACCAACGGTTAATTCGTTCCAGTGTCGCCGTAGCTTCGTAAGCGATTGCTGTGAAGGAATGGCTTTCACTTGTGGACGTATACGCCTCGAACATCCGGATTGAAGCTTGTGCATCATTGGAGAAGCCGTCCAGACTATGGCGCATTTCTCTGGCTGCCTGCGCCAGTTCCTCCGGTGTTAATCGGATTGTTCCGCCACCTTGACCTGACTTTCCATAGGCGGCAACCGCAATTAAAGGCGCCAACACTCCGCCAAAGAGGTTCGATAAGGCCATCTGTGATTCCTGATACGCATTCCAGCGTGGCGAGATGTCAATTTGTTGCCCCGTGGCACGATCTATAAGTGGCCCAACCAAGTTACCCTGTTGATCAAACTGGTACTGATTCATTGAATGATAGCCTTTACCTTCTTTTTTAGAAAATGAGTCCATCAATCGAATAATATTGCCGACCTGAAACTTGTCCAGATCAATATCGATTGGGAAATTGTATGTAACTAACGGGCCACTGGGGCCCATCGGTTGAATGGGCAGCATAAGCTGGAATTGCAGTCTCCAGTTTTGGTACATCGCATTGGCTGAATCAAAATCCTGGCCTTTGTAGTAGGTGCTGCCAACATGCCTGTCATATTCAAGCAGTCCTCCTGCACCTACAGAATCGTTAGGATGAACGATGTTTATCACTTTTTTATCAAAGTAACCCTCATTCACTTTTGCCAAGCTTGCATCGTCCAGCAGATTGGTTACACTCGGAGCACTGTATGTCATAGCAGGCAAATCCTGTCGCGCTGCCACATATTGTGCTAAACCACCTCCAAGCGAATGTCCTGTAAGAGAAATACTTGCATCAGGATATTTTGCTTTGACTTGTTCATAAAGCACTTCTGCCTCATGGAATTGATTGTTCTGCCAATCGATATCGTCCTTAATGGATTGGATAAAGCTTTTCTTAAAAATGTTATGATGATTCGGGTCAGTTACGGCATCCTCCAGTTCTCTGGTGCGTCCACCTAAAACATCGAACACGTCTGTTTCGTAATCAGCCGCTCTTCCAAGCCAGCTCCCACCTGGCTCTGTTCCACGGTAACCGATGACAATCTGATTCGTCTGATCGTTGTGGAGGACGACGGAATCAAAACCTGACACTTTATTGTGAAGCTTCGCACCTTCAGGTTCAATGACCTTCCATTGTGCATATTCACTCTCCTCTGTAAGCGGTGCTACGGCAGTAACGTTGTCCTGGTAGGCAAGTCAGATATTTCCTAATACACCTCATACACCTCATCGCTAATGTAATCGTTCCGCATAAGTACCTCCTGAATTGAACATTTCAATATGATTATGTAAACTAGTGATAATTCAATCTTTATAGTATATTAATACCAGTCTATGAAAATAGAGGTGTCCCTTTTGAGAAAACCTTTCTTCCTATTTCTAATCTTAATTATCTCATCTCTCTTGCTTGGAGCATGTGCCTCCGAAGAGGAAAAGGCGATTGTATCCTCCGCCGAGAAATTCGCTGCAAATTATATTCTCGAAAAGTACGGTGAAGCCGTTCGTTTTACGGAGTATAGATTCTCTCCTCCCGATCTAAGCAAGTCGCTAGGCATCCACGGCTACATTGAAGGCGATAAGAAAAAGAAGGTATTTATTCTCGTAAATTACGATCCGTTAAGTGTCGAGACACTATCGCTCCCTGAAGGAGTAACCAAGAAATCAGATTCCAAATAGAGAGTTGAAGTTATTTTTAAACCAATCAATGTATATAAACAATTTGAAACTATAGGGAATATATGGATTGTATCTTTCGTCAATTACTTCTGTCAATGTTCCCCGCAACAATAAAATGAAGAAACAAATGCGATCTACATAATAGAGTGATTGTATTCTCAAATTATGATATATCTCTGTTTGAAGAAGTTTCCTACCCAATACATTTTGGATATATGTAAATAGGGGAGTCACAATGAAACTCCCCTTCCCCCCAACAACGCCTTCTCAACCTGATCCACAATCCCATTGATCCCTATCGGTCCATAGCATCCAATCCACGTCGCCGCATCCACTGAATGCACCTGCTGTCCTTCACTCCCAACAAGCATACCTAAAGCACGCTGCTCTGTTGCGGATACCCCATCCTGCATAAATTCATTACTCAGCAAAAAGTAGTGACTCGCCTGCACTGCAGGTAATCTCTCAACCGAAATATGATAGGCCGTATCGGAGGTATCTGCGACAAACAGCGGAACAGGCAGACCTAGATCACGGTACAACACAGCACCTGTCCGATGAGCAGCAGAATGCACACGAACGAGCGAATCCAGCGGACGAATCAGTGCCACACTTTTGCCTGCCAATACCGTAGCTAATTCCTCAGACAGCATAGCCGTTCTGCGAAGATAGTTCGCAATAATCTGCTTGGCTTCTGCTCGCTTGCCTGTTAGTTCACCGAACAGACTCAGGATGGTCTGCCAGTTTTCATTACGCTTAAACATCAGAACTGGGGCGATCCCACTTAATCGTTCAAAATACTGCTCATGCACCTCGGTGCAGATAATCAGATCCGGTGCAAGTCGTTCCACCGCTGGCAGATCAGGATATTCATATGTACCTAGTAATTCCGTATGCTGGAGCCCAGCTCGAAGGGATTGGGGGAAAGATAACACGCTGCTTCCTAGTCCGACACTTCCTACCGGAGTCAGTCCGAGCGCAAGCAAATGATCGGCATATTGCACATCAAGGACAGCGATACGCTGGGGTGCTTCGGTGACGGTGTACTCCCCTTGCATATGACAGATAACCGGGCCTTGGGCTGATTCATAGGATGAAGCTGTGCGATTTTGTAGTAGAGCATTCGCATAGTCTGCATCGGTTCTCGAAGCAGCCGCATGCCGGTAATGCAACGGTGGTACGCCAACATACTTTTTAAACGCCCTGCTGAAATAATACATATCCCGATAACCCAGCTTGTCGGCAATTTCTCCTATGGAAGCATCCGTATGACGCAGCATACGTGAAGCACTTTCCATGCGCAGCTGAATGACGTACTCCATCGGTCCGAGCTGCTTTTCTTGCTTGAATCGACGCTGCAATTGTCTTACGCTACAGCCCGCAAGGGCAGCCAGCTCCTTCAGCTCCAGATTTTGACGATAGTGCGACGCGATATAGGAAGCGACCACATCCACCATATCGGACTCCGCTCCCCCCTGACCCCGTTCATACGCCATGATCAGCTCGTAGATCATTCCCTGAAGCAAGGCGTTCGCATAGAAACGTTCCAATCCTTCGCCGCGGCGCCATTTGGCCACGATTTTTTCCGCATTCTCGATCCATTCCGCGTGGGCTGCCGAGTTCAGCACAAATGCTCTGCGCAGCGGGTGTTTTCGGTACGAAGGCATAACAATAGAGGCTCCCTCCATGGAAGATGCCTTGTACTTGATCACTATATAATGGATGTCCTCTGATCTGGCCGTCAGCGTGTAGGATGATCCCTTCACCGCATGACAGGCAAAAGAAGCCCCAATGTGGCAACCCTCGCCATCCATTGCAAGCTCCCCTTCCCCTCCATATGCCAGCAGCAGCACATTAGAAGTTACATCTGTTTCGTGTAAAACGCTGCCTGTATGCAAAGTACCGCTATATCCGTCCAGCATCTTGATTGCTGTATCACTCCAACCACTTGTCTGTTCTTGCAGCGGCATTTCTCTCATCTCCTGACAATTGCATAGGTATAATCATTGCTGTTGTCATTGTAGTTGAGATTCTTTCTCATTGTCAATTTTCGGACTCGGCATGCCTCTTCGTCATGCAACTCACACAGTGCAATGGTACGGACACTATGAAGGAAAATAGTATTTAGTTGTTAGGTGAAGCTTCAGCAATATTGATCAAAGCCCCTTAAATTCCTGTAATATCCAATCACTTAATAGATTTAACATATTTTTAACTTGTATGTATAACAATTACATGTATAATAGTGGTAATTGAGAGGAGGTGAATACATATGAAAAAATTAGAGATTAAAGAATTGATTCTTAAATCGGAGAAACTGGCTAAAGTTAATGATTTGTGGTACTTTATCCGATCTGGAGAAGGTGCTTGGATTGTAGGTTCAGGAGGCGGAGCCAAGTAAAATGTCTTTATTGAATCTATGAATTCTTGAAATCTAAAACTCAAAATTAGTGGTTGAGTCATCTAAAGCTCCAAGCTTCTTCATCCATTTTGGTACATAACATACGGGAATTACTCAAGTGAGCATCTGGCACAATTGCGCCTGAAGACTGCCAACCACTAATGATGAGGTCTGGCTACTTATTAGGATTTAACATGAATTTCGAGCGAAAGTGTACGAGATAACGCTGTTACATTCCACTTCATTTAATAACGGTAGAAAGGAATTGTTCATGTATAACAATGCGGTAATAAACCTGGGAGCGAAATGTAACGCAGCCTGCGCTCATTGCTGCTTTTCTTGTTCTCCAGCATCGACTCAGTCTATGGATCCAAATTACATAAGACAACTTGCCCATGAATTGGCTGAAAATAAAAAAATAAATTTGATTTCATTTACAGGTGGAGAGATTTTTTTGAACTACCCATTTTTACAAGAATTATTAGAGATAATAAAACCTTATCAGAAGAGAATCACCCTTATCAGTAACGGCTTTTGGGGCATCAGTAGAAAAAAAACAGAACAGTATTTTAACGACATGGAGTATTACAATGTGACCAATCTAACAATAAGTTATGATGAATTTCATGAACCATACGTTAAAGCCGATGCCATTAAAAATATACTGGAATGTAGCAGAGACTTCTCTAATACGAGCGTGGCGCTAAATATGGCTGTAACAAAAAGTAAAATGTCTAATCGTATATTAGAATATATGGGAGAATCTTTGCTTGGGATCAGAGTAACAAAGTTTCCACTCATGCCAGTTGGAGAAGCAAAGCATGAAGACCCGGACAGTTTTCAACATATTTATAAACTCAGTAACGAAAGAAGTTTGCATTGTCCTGGATTTGAAGTGGTGTATCATTTCGACGGTCAAATATATCCTTGTTGCTCGCCAGCGGTATTTGATACCAAATTGCATTTGAGAGAAAGCATGGATCAAACGTTTGACAGAACCATTGAAAAATTAAACTCCAATCTTCTATTTTACATTATGAGAAAGGAAGGGTTTAAATGGTTCATTGATACCGTTCAGAACAACCCTGAATTTAATCACATTGAAATCCCAGAACAATTTTCATCCATATGTAACATCTGCAATATTCTATTTAAAACGGAAGAGAATATTGATTTGTTAACACCATATATGATGAATTATTACGAGAGCATGGTATGAAACAGTGTTTTACGTTTGAAAATGAAGAATATGAAATTTTTGTAGAAAACGAAGTGTTTGTCAAAGATAAGTGCAAAAAAGAATTTTATAAGACAAGCATTATCCATTTGAATGAAACTTTGAAGGAGCAGCTAACCGAATATAAGAGTAAAATTAATTCTGTGAATTTCACCATTTATATCACACTCTTTTTAATACTGCTTGTGTCTAATCTTTATTTTATTCATTTTTTTGGCTATTCATTTCCTAGATTTGAACATAACTTGAAGAACTATTCTATTTTTGTTTCTTACATGATTTTTAATGTCTTTATTCATGAGCTAGGCCATATAAAATCCATGAATTTTTTCGGAAGAAAGCATAACAAAGTAGGATTCAAAATGAACTTTTATGTTTTTCCTTCTTTTTATGTTCAACTAAACGATATTTATATGTTATCCAAAAAAGAAAAGCTCATTGTTCATTCAGCAGGTATTTATATCAATTTATTTCTTATTTTAATGATCCAGATCATCAACACGTTATTCTTGAAAATCGCTATGTTGTCGGTATCCTATATTTTCTTCTTTTTAGCATTAGTATGGAATGTAATCCCGGTGTTGAACTCTGATGGATATAAAATTTTACTTACACTCCTAAATAAAGATGAATTTGAAAACTCCAAGAAGAATCATTTCATTATTAAAATCATTCAGATTATTGGGGTTTTACTCGCCATACGTTCAGTATTATTGTGGTTTTAAGAGAGGAGGAGTTTATGCCATGGTTTTAGATATAAGTGGCTATTCGTTAAAAATCAAAAATAATCTCTTGCTTGATCACGCACATTTACATTTTCAACCAGGGGGGGTCAACCATATTGTAGGGAAGAACGGTGTGGGGAAATCCAGACTGGCGAAAGATTTCATTCTAAATAAGAGTGGTTTTTTCCCGAAACACTTGTCCTCGAATCTAACCGTAATCTCAAGTTATTCTAATATACCTGAAGATATTTCAGCCAAATTGCTTTTCAAGATATTAATTAAAAGATATGATCGGATGATGTTGGATCAGCTTAGTGATTTATTGAATATTGCAAATATACCTTCCAACATTCTCATTAAAAATTTAAGTGATGGACAGAAACAGAAGCTTAAGCTGGTATCATTTCTTTTAGAAAATAAGGAAATGATCATACTCGACGAGATCACTAATTCTCTGGATAAAACAACAGTCAATGAGATTCATCAATTTCTTAACATTTACAGCAGACAGCATCCAAACAAAATCATATTGAACATCACTCATAATTTATCAGATCTCAAAAACATCGAGGGAAGATACTTCCTCTTTCAAGACAAAAAGCTAGTACAATACGAGAACAAAGATCAACTAATAAAAATATATATTGAGGAATAGTGACTATGATTGAATTTGCAAAAAGCCTATTTAATAAAGTATTTATGTTTCTGGCACTTATTTTTGTGTTGTCTTTTTTAATTGGTTGGTTCCTTCCTATTGGTCTTGATAAAGTTACATCCCTAAGTTATCGAGAGTATCTCTTCAGTACCTATACTGTCTTTACTCAATTTGGATTTTTAATGTTCTCGTTCATCATTGCTTTCTTCGTGAATAAGGAATACTCGAACAAAACTATTCTGTTTTATAGGCTGTTATCCTATGATAGTCTTAAATTTTTCTTAAATAAATTTGCCGTGCTTTTTATAGAATCACTTATTTTAATCACCATATTCCTTTCCGTTGTATCTATGGTGTACCAGGATTTCAGTCTGTTTTTGCTTATGATATTTTTGTTAACCTCTGTAGTCACACAATACATCCTTATCATTGGGACGATCAGTTTGCTTTCATCTAATATCTTGATGAGTATTGGTTTAAGTATTTTATACTGGATATTGAGTGTTGTTTTAGTAGCCAGTTCGGATAGATTAACATATGTTGCTGTTTTCGACGCTTCGAATTACCTTTATAGAGACATCAACCAAGTGTTTGCACAAGGAAACAATTTCATTTCTTTAAGCAATGTATTAACGGTTATTGTGTATAATCTTATCTTATTTTTAGTGAGTGTTCTGATCAGTAAACTGATGAACAAACGTTGGTTAAAGCTTGGAATTGACTAAAAAGTTGATGTACACGTTGGAATTTGGGGCAATCTGATAGGAACTTTTTCACACAATTATGTGGATTGTCCCCTCTATGACAGGCAAAAGAAGCCCCAATGTGGCATCCCTCGCCATCCATTGCAAGCTCCCCTTCCCCTCCGTATGCCAGCAGCAGCACATTAGAAGTTACATCTGTTTCGTGTATAAAACGCTGCCTGTCTGCAAAGTACCGCTATATCCGTCCAGCATCTTGATCGCTGTATCACTCCAACCACTTGTCTGTTCTTGCAGCGGCATTTCTCTCATCTCCTGACAATTGCATAGGTATAATCATTGCTGTTGTCATTGTAGTTGAGATTCTTTA
>NZ_QJSW01000011.1:161789-183988 GCF_003217495.1 Paenibacillus barcinonensis
CCAACCACTTGTCTGTTCTTGCAGCGGCATTTCTCTCATCTCCTGACAATTGCATAGGTATAATCATTGCTGTTGTCATTGTAGTTGAGATTCTTTATCATTGTAAATTTTTGGACATTTGAGGCAGTATTCCCCTGACATCTGGTAATAGAAACAGCAGGTGATGCGCTCACTTTTGGCAACATGCACATTGTCCTTACAATCGGTGAAACGAGTCAACGGGTTCTTTCTCACACCAAACACTTGCCCGGACGCCACCTGCGTCAGATAGGAGAAGTCCTCTTGGATGATCTTACGTTCCTGTTCCGTCTCACCTTCCTCAGGAGCGAATAGTCGCCCGATCCGCACCATAATATTCTCCCAGAGAATACTCATCGAAAGAGGCGCAATCGCAGCAAATGTCTTTAGCAGAGGTGTGAGCTGTACCGCAAACATCTCCTGGACCGCCTTTTCCCGCCAAATGCTCCTGTCTCCCGTCAGCTCTTCAGCCTGAACCTCGTTCACCGCTAGAAAAGGAAACCGTGTACCCTTCTCATGTTCTTCGAGCTTCGGATGATAGAGAAAGCTGTTCTCCAGCTGAAAGGTTACATGCTGATGATGAAATGTCATCGCGGTCACCAGCGGAGCCGTCCACAGATAGCCAAGTCGCTTGGCTAACATGGAAGCGGCAACCTTCATGTCTGGTGCATCGATATAATGTTGGAACCAGCGAATATACTCTCGACACGCCTCTTCGTCATGCAGCTCACTCAGAGCAATGCTACGGACACTATGTTGAGGCGGCTCGCCAAGCAAAATCGAATGATCCTCTACCGTCTCTTTCCATATGTCTGTCGAGAGATAATGGTTCATATTAGTTCGATCCCAGCAGAGCTTCCGATGCCTGATCTACAATCAGATTAATCGCAAGCGGTCCGTAGTACGCGATCCACAGTGTGGAGTTTACGTCATACGTACGGTTATTTTTCACAGCATCCAAAGACTTCCACACAGGATTGTTCACCATCGCCTCTGCTTCTGCCGCAAACAGCTCATCCGACAGAACAAAGTAACGATCTGCTCCGATTTCAGGCACTTTTTCCATTGAAACCTCAACGGAAGTATCTCCCTTGATTCCTTCAACAAATGCAGGCATTTTCAAGCCCAGATCATTATACAGAATTCCACCTGTACGGTGCTCGATGCCATGAACACGGATGCCTTCTTTACGCGGACGAATCAGCGCTACTGTCTCATCACCCAGCTTCTCAGCCAGCTTCGTTTTCATTCCTGCAACTTTCTCTTCATACGCCGTACGTACCTTCTCTGCCTCGTCCTGCTTGTCTGTAATCTTAGCTACAGTAGCTAACGTATCACGCCAGTCCTCGTAGAAATCGAGTACCAGGGTAGGTGCAATTTTACTTACACTCTCATACTGCTTCTCTTGGAAGTCGGTCATGATAATCAGATCTGGATCTAAGGCTACAAGTGCTTCCAGGTTAGGCTCGTCCCGTGTACCGAGAACTTCAACGCCATTCGCCTGATCACCCAAGTATTCTGGAAAATCAGTGTTACCTCCAGCGATAACACTACCTGCCGGCTTTTCGCCAACCGCTAACATTTGATCCAGAAACTTAACATCGAGTACCGCAATTTTCTTCGGTTTTTCGTTTAGAGTGATGTCACCCTTCATGCCCTTGATCGTTACAGGGAAAGCTCCGTCTGTCTTCGTATCTGCATTCGCAGGTGTCTCCGCTGGCGTTGCCGCAGACTGTTTACTACTATCTGTACCTGTTCCGGCACCGCACGCCGTCAAGACTAGGATAAGGGCCAGCATCAAGCCCATTAATAACCGTGATTTGTGAGCAGCATAACCCTTACTTCGGTCTGCTTGCCCCTGTGTTACTTGTTTCATTGTGTAGATCCCCCTTATGTATATTGTTGATAATGATTTTCATTATCGAAACATAAGGTGAGTATAAACGATCTGTGTATGGCGTTACCATGTACTTTTGCGACATTTTAGTCGGACTAATGCGACATCATCATTCAGCTATCCACCCTTTAATGTTTCAGCAATATACGTCTGCAGGTGGTAGATGTCCGTTAGAAGCTCTTCTTCCTCTGGCGTATTGCCATACTCCCCTAACCAGCGAGGTGTGCGAATATACCAGTCATCTGTCAGGTATTGCTTTTCACCGCGGTATTCTAAAATATGTCCCAGGAAATATTCCAGCGAGCCGAAGGATTGCTTTCTTTTATCATGAATGATGGCTTGTGTCTTTTCAATGATTACCTGTAGCCTTTGCTGGATCTGATCTTCTGGATTCATGATGCGGCCTCCTTTGTGTTCTCATTTGAATTTATACAAAAAAGGAAGGCAGCCTTCCCCCTCAAGGGAGTCTGTTACCTTCCGAACATCTATGACCTAGTTTATTATAATATTACAGGTTTACTTTGCTGACTGGAAAAAGGATTTCGACAGGCTCTTCATCTGCTTCTTCATCAATATAATAGATCTCGATCTGACTCGATTCGTATAATTGAGGCTCATATCCATTTTGCCTGATCCATTCGTGAAGCTGATCATGACCTTCTCCAATAGTTTTATTCGTGCACAATACTTTGACATATGTGGTTTCTGGCAGTACAAAAGCCAACATTCCATCTGGAACATCTGCAATCTCTGTCACCTCAACACATCCAAAGTAAGTAGCTATAATGCCATTACACATGAACGGGCTGAATAACACTTCGTAATCTTTGCCATGCTTGATTTCTTCTCGACGATCCCAGAATGCGCGTTGAACCTTAACCGCAAGTTCAGGAAATGCATCCGGGAAATTCCCCGTCTCACACAGACCAACGAGCCTGTATTCCCTATTCACTACCTCAATGTCAAACGATCTTGAAAGCTCTTTACCCATCACCCTTCATCTCCTTCAGTCTCTTCATTTTAATTTCTTAAATGCCGAGTAGTTTTGATTGGACTGCATGTCATGAAGTATTCTCTCGGCACATGCAGCTGAGCTGAGTTTTTCTGTGTTCACTTCCAGATCATATTCATCATAGGCGTACTCACTGAAATTATTTTTCTTCTCCTTTATGCGTTTTAAGCCAGCAAGATCGGGCGAATCGGTGAGCCTGATCCATTTTTGATTTTCAAGGGAAGTGCCATAAAAATGCCTGTTGCCGGGGCCTGATTCAATCTGCTGAACCCTTCCATGATCAATATCTGGTTGGGTAAGAAATATTCAACATGACCTGCAGCACTAACAATTTCCCCATCCACCATACAAATATCAACCCCTGGGGTGTCTGCACCAATAGCTTTGATTCCCGATTCGTAAAAATACTGGCATACCTCGCGGGTTAAACCCGGTTCATTTTTCCCCCACCAGTCTCTTTCCTTGCCACTCGCATCCGGCTTATAGTATTGATCCCAGCCAAAGTCAAGCAGCACAATATCCCCTGCCTGAACAGAAAAGCTATCTCGCTTCTCTACCTCTCGGATGATATCTAATCCAACCGGGTTGCCCGCTTCAAGATTGTAGTCCCCGAGATCATACTTCTTATACGGACCAATTAGACAATCTACCGGAAGCTGATCAATGGTTGACTGCTCTCCGTGACAATGAACCGGAGCATCCACGTGTGAACCCGTGTGCTCCGATATGATTAACGTCTGTGCGTAGTACCCATGTTGGCAAAAGTTATGGTGATTCTCGACAATACCGAGAGAAGGATGATGATGGAAGCCTGGCATATTCGTTTCAAATACAGGCGAGATATCATATACATTGAGTTTATTAAAACAATTCATAAATTGACGAACAAGCTCCGAAGATTGCAATATAAACGCCCCCACACTCTACTTAACTTATTGCTTTCCTCTACACTATTTTGCTAATCGCACACCCTTCTCCCCTCGTGCAATCAGCCTACCACTCTCTCCATTCTTCCGTAATATCTTCACCCTCCTGAATATCTAATCCAGCCAATCTAGCCGTTTTGTCGATAAAATCTGCCAATTCTTCACGTTCCATGGTCTCAATAAAATAATTATGGGTCTCATTCATTTCATTAAAGGCAACCACAACTTCCTCTACAGCCTTCATAATCCGCTCGGCATCTACCGGTTGTTGTAACACAATTAATTGATTCAGAAAACGATCCAGCGCTTGATCAGACATCTGCAATCTCTCTGGTGTGAATATATCATCCCCGTATTCAAATGTTATCAGAATCACGGCCTCCATATTCAATGATATCTGTATTTTACCAGAAATTATCAAAAAGAACAAGTGTTCCCGTTGTTTTATATCTCATTACTTTCCCAGCACCTTATTACTTTCTCCAAGCTCATCTCATCAAAATGTAGTTGGTATATATCCGGCTTCTTGGTCTGATACATAAAGTTTAATCCATAACTGGAATCAAAATAATTCATCATCAACGTCATGACATGTCCATGTGTGCCGATCGCTATTTTTTTCCCCCTACCATCAACCAAAATCTGTTTCAATACACCCACCACTCTGCTCTGGCAACTCCTGTTTGACTCACCTCCCGGTAACGCGTAATCGGGGTCAGCAAACATCCTCTTCTCCGCAGCCCCGAAATCCTCATCAGCAATAAGCTCGTTCGAAAAATGTCTTTCCCTCAGGTCCTCTACAGTCTGAATATCTATTGCTAACGCTGTCGCCAGCCCCTGCAAAGTCAAGACAGCTCGCGCATAAGGGCTTGAAATAATTTTATGTATGCCTTCATTTTTCAAAATCTCTGTTACTTTGGCCGCATTTACCTGCCCCGCCGCTGTAAGCCCTCTTGTACGTTCTGTTCCCTCATTATAAGGTGACTCTGCATGCCTAACCATGTAAACAATGGTTTTCATAGGGACCCTCCTCAAGTGCTTGATTCATACAATAATTAATTTACAATCATTTTCAAATATGTGTATAGTAAAAATAAAACCTCTTTCAATTAACGCGCTTATTTTAAGGGGCAATAATTCAAAAGAACGGCCGCTGTTCGCAACGTATGCAACAGGTCCGTTCTTTTGTTTTTCGTAGATTAGCTTAAAATAGATATTATTCCCAAACACTCATAGGGTCCCATGGCTTGATTTGATCACCATATTTTCCGACCAAAAAAGCTTTCATGTCTTCCAGCTTAGCAGGCACCTCGTTCCAAACTGGAAGGGGTGGTAACCCTCGTTTACTTTTTAATAGGATGTCCACTGTAACATACAAGCGTTCTGGCTGAATCCAATGAAGGAAATGGGAAATATCAATTTGCTTGGTCAGGGACAAGGAATCAATTTCGTCATTGTAATGCTTGTTGAACTCGCTGATCAGGTTCAGGAGGTAGTCTCTCTGCTCCTTCACGAAGTCCAGGCCGCAGATGGCACCATGTCCTGGAATAACGATTTCGGGTTTAATTTCATCAATAATGCGATCAAGCACTTTAACCCAATTGAGGGTTCCTTCTTCGCTGTAGGCCGTACAACCGTTAAATACGACATCGCCTGCAAACAGCACTTTTTCTTTGGGCATCCACAGCAGCAAGTCACTGTCAGAGTGGGCCGGAGCTACGTTGTAAATCATTACTTCCGTATCTCCAAGACGGATATTGATATCATCCTTTATCTCAATATTCGGGAGCACCCATTCCACGCCTTCCAGGTCGAATCCTTCAAATTCCGCAGCAAAAAAACGCTCTCCCGGAGTCGATTCCGAAGAATGCTTTCCTCTTCTGATGACGCTGTCCATCCAGCCGATATTTTCGGTGCGACGCTCTCTGTCCGCTTCCTTGTGCATAATAATGCAAGCATCTTCAAACACTTTGTTCCCCCAAGCATGGTCGCTGTTATAGTGCGAGTTCACCACGTATTTGGGAGAGCCTCCGTTGCTTACTTCATGAAAAGCCTCTCGCATTTCCCGCGCATGGAACAAATCAAAGAACGTATCATACACCAGCCCATCACCTTTGTTGATGAACCCGGCATTGGCCCAACTGATTCCACGATACGGCGAAATACCGGCAAAGACACCATCTGCGACTTCAAAAAATTTAACGCGAGGTTTTTGAATAATACGTCCATACTTCATAAAAATTCTCCTTTGCGTAGATGTTTTTTAGGTAAGTCACACTGACTATGTCTTTACTATAGAGAATGAAAAACAGAAATGCAAGCAAGTACTTGCGTGCATTTATTCTGTGCGATATGATAATAACAGAACAACCTCACACTACATGGATGGAGGCACAGCAACATGCAATCGAGACTGAACAATGGCTGCTTCCCTCTGACCGAATCCAGATTACATTCGATAAATTAGGCACGCTCACGCAATTGGTGCCTGATCATGTCAAGATTACGGAACCAAGCCGCTGGGGAAAAAGAAGCGATTTGCCCTAAATAAATGTTTATGATTATGAAAATGAACCCCGACCCTGCTTCATATGCAAAACTTGTAGTAGAATAGGTTTAACATGTTCAAAAGGAGAAATACCATGCAGACTTCAGACAGAATCATTGAAGCCGCAACACGGCTCATCAAAGAGAAGGGCTATCGGGGAGTAAGCACCAAAGCCATTGCAACGGAAGCTAAAGTCAATGAATCTACGATTTTCCGGCAGTTTGGAAGCAAGCAAGGCATATTGGAAGCCATCATTGAAAGACATTCAGATATCCCGCAATTTGAGAAGCTATTAAACGAGGACGCGACCGAGCATCCAGAAGTCGATCTGCTGAATGTAAGCCAGCAATACCGTTTGTTTTTCCATAAACATGCGGACATTATTTTGATTGGTATCCGCGACACAGGAATGCTTCCTGAATTGGACAGAGTGCTGGCCGATCCTCCGGTAAAGCTGCACTACTTGCTGGCTGAGTATTTTGAACGCCTGCAGAAGAAAAAAATTATAGCCAAACAGGATGCGCGTCTTACCGCCATGTCTTTCCTCTCGATGTGCTACGGATTTCAGATGAGCGAACTGATTCACCGGCAATATCAGTCCCAACTCGTCACCGAGGAAGAGTTCTACAAGCACAGTGTCTCATTGTTTGTAAAAGGAATTTTGTTGCAGTCGTAAGCTATGTTGATTTATTGAAGTGGATCAAGATACTAGAAGGCACGTTACACTGTCATCTTCCCAACACTTTTCAACAGATACCTGCTTATCCATACATGTAACATAATACCTTTAATACAACAAAGGTCATCTATGCCCTGAACAGGAAAATAGATGGCCTTCCATTTGTCTATCTTGTTACTTCAAACCGCTGCTGAAGCTCGCTCCTTCAATAGCCTTCATGATAAGCATCAAGTCCCGTTTGACATGAAGATCTTTTAACGTTAGCTGCGTAGGCTTGAAAATAATCATTCGTAAGCAATTCCTTTCTTTTCACACCAATCTATAGCAATTTGTCGATAGCACTCGCTGCGGAATTAATGCCATTTTTTAAGAAGGTCGAGACTCGCTGCTTGATTTGACTCTACTTAGATCAGGCTCATTTCTTCGGACATTAGTCTATTCTTCAGCTCAGGGATCATGGCATCCATCGCCTCTTCTCCAGCCGCAATACATTCAAGAGCCTTGGTTACATCAAAGGCAGCATACGGACCTACATCGGGTCTGACCACCATATCCGCCAGATTCAAGCTGCTATGCTTTCGTTCGGCTGTCATCAGGCTGTAGGAGCGATAGACTACTTCAATCATGTTGCGCGGTGGCTTCTTTTCATGCTCTCTGGACACATCTATCGCCAGAATGCAATCTACGTTTTCCTCCTTCATATTAGCTACCGGCACATTGTTCAGAACCCCGCCATCAACCAGCATTCGTCCATCCTGCATCAAGGGAGCGAATACACCTGGAAAAGCCGACGTTGCACGCAGCGCAGTCACCAGATCCCCCTGATCCATTGTAACTTGTGTGCCCTCCATCAGATCCACAGCAATCGCTTTGAACGAAATCGGCAGCTGCTCAATGCATACGTCCTGCAAATCATGCTCAGCCAGTAGACCGCTCACTACCTGCGTAATTCCGTTGCCAGCCAGAATGCCTCTCAGCCAATTGCCCCGATCCAGAAATCGAAGCTTCGGTGTATGAAGCAGCGTCTTCTCAATCTCACTGACGGGCACACCCGCGGCAAACAATCCGCCAACAACACCGCCCATGCTTGTGCCGATAATGCAGTCAACTGCAATATTATGTTTTTCCAGAGATTTCAGAATACCAATATGTGCAAGCCCGCGTACAGCTCCACCGCCCAGAACCAAACCTAACTTTTTCATATACAAGTCACCTCTCCATTATTCATCATATAACCCAAAAGACCCAAAAAATAAGCACAGCACTTTCTACGCAAGTGCTTCAAGAATAAAATCGGCAAGTAACGTTTGTTCCGCCTGACTTAACGCATGAATTCGATTCGTATATGACCCGACCAGCACCATTAAGTCCTGACCAACATCTTTGCTCATCATTTGTATGATGGTGCCCACTACCGTACCTATGAATATAAGCAGCCGGGGCTGATCTCCATCAGTCTCCTGCACCAGTTTACGGATTAGAGTATTCATCCGACTCTCCAACTGATTTGTATATATTACTAATATGCCGGAGATGTATCCGCAGATTTCGAAATTAGAGTGCTTTTCAGGAATCTGGATTAACAGTTTGGTTATCAGATCTTGCGCACTGGCATCCTTTAACCCGCTTAACATATCACGGATCAATTGCAAACGAACCTGAGCCTCCTCCGGTTCACCGTCCTGATGCAGCGTTTCTTCCTTCCCAAGCAGCTCGGTCGCCTTCTCTGTAGGTGTAAAAACAACCTGCGAACGTCCCGTCACATTCGGATTCGTCTCATAACTGCGTGTGACAAAGCCAGCTTTTTCAATAGCCTTCAGCATATCATAAGCCGTCCATTTACTAACCCCGAGAACCTTGGCTAACGCTTCATAATGAACGGGCAAGCGGCTCTGCTGATACATATCCACCAGCTGGTCCAGAAACTGCAATCTACGTTTGGAAAGTGCCACAGCGGTTCACCTCCGTTCAATCTATGTGATGTAATCATCCATTTTTAATCCCTAACGTTTTTGGGCTTTTTGTGGATTATATTATCATCTGAATAAGGAATCGTCAATACTACTCTTGAAGTTCTCCATACTTGCTGAAGTTAGCCATCCACCCGTCCGTAGTGAATAATTCTCCTTGCAGACCATCGCTTGATTGAATGATATCTACACCTTGTACTTTAATCTCAATATCATTTTCAAAATCAGCTTGTTCCTGGAGTTTAAATAGAAAATCGTGAATACCCCGGTCCACACTTCTAATCAGAATCGTTCGAACCAGGTTAATTTGCTCTTCATTAAACCCCTGTAATTCAGCTTGCAGCTTCTCTAGACTCGGGGATTTCCAATGTCCTTCCACCAACAATTCGAAAAAATCAATACTTCGATCCCTCAAATCACTCATGATGACTTGTCCGAATCGATCAAGTGCTTGTTGTTCATTCACCGCTGTTCTCCCCCTCAAATATAAAGCAGCTCTAACCTACCTGTTCATCCGGCCGACGGCATGTACCTGTTTCATAATAAATGAAGTCTCTTCTCTAGCCCCCTCTGTGCTTGCAAAATACGTTCCTGTGCTAGGCCAGTGTGCTCATCGCTTCTGCAATGTGTATGAGATCGGTATCGGAAGTCTGCTCGCCCATGAGTTCATACTGCAATGCCTTACCGCTGCTTCCTGCTTCAATCCAGACCAAGCGGTCTGCTCCATCATTTGAAAAGTAAAATGCTTCCCACCCCTGCACAAGTAGGGTTTTCACCTGAGACAGCTCCTGCTCGGACAGTTGAATCCGATTTTTGGTTGTGCCGAAAATATGGAGTATGCACGTATTCTCTCCTTTATAGGTTAATTGGATACCAACAAGTGTGTTATTTGGTTTCAGGTCCCGGACTACCACCTTCTGGCCTGTAATTCTGGCTTCATCTGCCATGGCTTCAATCCCATCCGGGGTCAGATTATCGAACCCATAATAAACCTGAATGCGATCCACCTCAGCATGGCCTGGAAACTTCGGCTGCCATTCTGTCATTAATTCCTTCAATTCATTCAAACTGTATTCCCATTCAACGGCTGCATAATTCGTCTGCTGAGTAAACGGGTTCTCTTCGACATCCGCAATGTAAATCGCCTTACCGTCCCCAGGTCTTAGTGTACGTACGATCTCGTCTACAGCATGATCACTCTCCAGCGACTGCATTTGATTTTCCCTAGAAAATTATAGTATATATTTACGAAAATACCCAATGATAATTTCTCTTTCTCCCCGTGTTCCTCAAACTTTTCTTCCACACTTCTGAATGCTTACCACTTGTTCGGCCCTTTACAGTTACAGCCATCAATAAACAGCCCTTTTCTCACGACATGAGGAAAGGGCCACTAGGATCTATGCTCTGAATGTTATCATGGAAATGATGCAGGATCGTCGTTCAGTATCTGCTGTGCCATATGTAGCTCATCGTCAATAAGCTGCTCACACATTGTGCAGACCTGTTCAATTACAGTCTCATAATCCGGGGCCAACGATAGTTTATACAAGCCATTTCTAACACTAATCCAACGAGAGTAAAATTCCGGCTGATAGAACAGATCATACTCGTCACGCTTGCCTAGCCTTTCCAAATAATGAGCATATAAATATCGGTTGTTAAGCATAGCCTCGACATACTTAGCCAGGAGTTCTGCACGCTTTTGGTTCTGCCCCTTACATTCACGGATTTGAGCAGTGATCGTTTGCTCTTGAAGCGTACGAATCACCTCACGAGTCTCCTGATATATATCGCTGGTCAGGCCAGAGGCTGCGCCTGTAGACAAGCGCCGAATGTCAAACGCATGGGCAACCAGTTCCTCATAGCTGATGTTCAATGTGGTTGTATTATAGGTCGGGTCCATATACCTCAATGCATTGCCTTGGTCTTTAGCAGCCAAAAAATAATGCGTGCCATGGAGCTTTTGATAGAAGGGATTGTCCGAAATATAAAAAGCATCCATCCCGACAATCATCCATTCTCCCACAGAGAAGGTGGACAAATATTGTGCCGTATGCTCAGCAGAGCTGCAATGCAACTGCTCTATCCGCATACCCAGTTGGTTCAAACCGTTCGTCATGCGTTCTGTGAGATACAGACCGTTAACAGGGAAATACGTGAACTCTGTCTCCGACCAGAGGGATGCCATAGCCTTTTCGTACGGAACGCCCAATAGCCTGGCCCCATTCACCACACACCCCAGATAACAGTTCAATCCTTGAAAATAAAGCAAGTCCTCCATCTTAATTCTTCCTTCTTTCGTTTTTACCGGAAGCGACCTTCTTGATATAATCTACAAATTGTATTTTGTGGGGTGACTTGTAGTGCGCCAAATGAGAGGTTAAATAACGCTGAATTTCGTCCACATGCACCTGCGAATGCACGGGTATAATATCCGCACATATTATCTCTTCTCCAAAGCTCCCGCTTTGACCATAAACAACACAATCCTTCACCAGTAGGCTATTTAACAAGCAAGACTCAATCTCTTCAGGAAATACATTGTGACCGCGAACGATGATGATATTCTTTTTACGTCCGCAAATATAAAGAAATCCGTCCTCATCCAGATATCCCATATCTCCCGTATATAAGTAGCCATTTCGGATGATCTCGGAGGTTGCCCTCGGATTATTATAATAGCCAAGCATGACATTCGGACCCGATACCACAATTTCGCCTTCTGTGTACGGTGCTTTCGTAATGTTCCCGGCGACATCTATAGCGATTTCTTCCCCCATAATGGCTGTGCCTACAGAGCCCATTTTCTCGATTGCAGTGCTTGTATTCTTGGCTATTAACGGAGATGCCTCGGTCATGCCGTAGCCTTGAGCGAAGGTTATCCATGGAAAGGTCTTGCAAAGAGCATGAATCGTTTCTTGCGACACTTTGCTTCCCCCGAATCCAACTTTTTTCAACGAACTGATATCATACGGAATGCTGCGCTTTGCCGTTTGCTCCATCATCAGCAGTAATACTGCGCCCCCTTCATAATGCGTGACTTGATGATCCTGCACGACCCGATAAAATCTATTTAATGTGAAGGGTTCTGGTGTAATAATGATTGGAAAGCCATGAAACAGACAAAGAGAAACCACCATCAGACCATAGATACTGGTAAAAGGAGTTGCCACAATAAATCTAGCTCTATCCTGCTCGGAGTGCTCCAATTGCAATTTATCCATAAAACCTGTGAGAGAGGCGATAATATTATTTTCCGAAAGTGCCACAATTTTGGAGTCTCCTGTTGAGCCAGAGGTGCTGGAGAGAATCATGGGATGATCTTTGCCAACCTCTATGGTGATAAGTTTAGTCTTGTGTTTGTCCATTACACACTGATCTGCATAAACGATATGCACGTCCAGCTGTAGATCGGTACCTTCAGCTTCTGCGTATTGAAGTACAGTTCCAAGAGCAGTACAGGTGACTATAACACGGGTAGAAGTTTGTTCTAGCAGGTGAGCGATTTCAAAAGAGGTTAATGTCGCATGCACAGGAACTACAGTTTTGCCACACATCAGAGCGGCGCAGAGGGCTGCAATATAGTCGCTACCATTTGGAAGGAAGACGGCTACATGTTCGCCATCCAGCGTCAGTAATTGCCGTTGGATCGCGGCCGCCTTCTGTATCAACGTGTTGTAGTCAACAGGCATATCATTTTCAATCATGGCCAGGGAAGTGCTTTTGGGAGGATTACATAACATGGCTCTAATCATAATCTCAGCTGCACTCCTTCACTTTGAGATGGATCAGTTCAATCAGACGCTCTACCAGCACACATTGCTCAATCTCTATAATGTTGAAGGTAATTGTATATCTTTGCTCCAATTGGAGTAAGAATGCAACAAAACCTAAAGAATCCAGTCCCAGATCCATAAAAAAATGACTTTCTGGTACCACTGGAACCGGAATTCGTTTTGCCCTATTAATCGCTTCTAACACTTCGTCGTCCAGCATACCGCGTTACCTTCCTGTCTTTAAGGAATAAGTACGGTCTATGTTTGATCTTGGACCAGAATTATACATAGACCGTAATTATGCATTAATTCATCATTAATCCATATAAATGCCACCAAACACTGCAAACCGGCTAAATTGCGGTGTCGTTACCCCTACACCTTGCCAACCAATAACAATACCAACTATTGTGCCTGCGGGAATACTGATATTCAACCCAGTTAATTCCCCTTGTCTGATTGAATATTTTGGAACTGGCGTTCCATCGCCAATGTAAGGCTCAGTATACGTGAAGGTTCCCGGCAAAATAGTATAGACGATTTGATTAACAGTACTGCTCGGTGTAGCCGTCGCGAGACATGCAAATGGCGTCATTGTGGCACCGTCACTTATCGTATCGCTATATTTGCTACCGATTGTGACATAAATACTGCGAACCGTTCCGTCATAGGGCATGATAAATGATGTGCCATAATTTCTTTCAATATATGTGTCATCAAACGTAATCGTTCCATTCGTCCAATCGCCCGGTGCCAGTAAAATATTATAGTTGGTGTTAGGGCCAAAGCCCGAGAATATGACCGTTTCCGGGTTTCCTTGATCATCCGTAGTTATTGCGGTAGCTGCATCGTTTGTGCTGGCAAATGGAATAATGCCCGCTACTGCAGCCTGCACACCTGTAGATCCGGTAACACCCGTTACTCCAGTTGCACCGGTTGCACCTGTCGCTCCGGTTGCTCCTGCTAATCCTGCGCCTGTAGGTCCAGTTGCTCCCGTTGTGCCTGCTACTCCCATGCCAGTAGCTCCTGTTGCTCCGGTTGCTCCTGTCGCTCCTGCTACTCCTGCGCCTGTAGGTCCGGTTGCTCCCGTTGTGCCTGCTACTCCCATGCCAGTAGCTCCTGTTGCTCCGGTTGCTCCTGTCGCTCCTGCTACTCCTGCGCCTGTAGGTCCGGTTGCTCCCGTTGTGCCTGCTACTCCCATGCCGGTAGCTCCTGTTGCTCCTGTAATGCTGGAGAAGATTAGCGTATAATTCACGGACGTTCCCGGTACACCCGCCGGATTGTTCACATTAGTTACGTATACATTGTTGTTGTACGTTACCACTTGTCCCTGGATATATGAAGAAGCCTTGCTTGAATCAAATTGCACAATATTGGTTAGTAACTCTCCTGGCTTACCTGGAGGACCTTGAGGGCCAACTGGACCTTGAGGGCCAACTACCCCAGCCGTTATTCTATTCATCGCGGTGCTCAGAGATACAGAGATACAACGGATCTGAGTGACCAACTCATCCTTTGGCTGCTTCTTGATATTAAATAACAGGGTAGCTTCTAGTAAATAATCTAGTGAGATTTGTAAATTTACAGCAAGCATAAACACCGACACCGGGATAACCTCCGATGAAGCAATGGTAAGCTCTAATGCGGATTGAAGCTCTGCCTTAACATTGGGCTTGAATGAGGATTGATTCACCAGCGCCAGCATACTGCGTAGATCCTTCTGTAAACTGGCCATATTCACTGGCGTCGGATTAGCAACTCCTGCCGGGATGCTAACCGCTAAAGCGCGCAAAATGACTTCATACTGCTCCAGTTCCCTCGCTGAAATTGATATGAATGGGGAAGCAAGCCTGAAGCGAAAACCTCGTGATAACTCAAAATCATCCGACATAAGATGTATAAGCCTCCTTCCGTACAGATGCCATATTCTATGAAGTCAATCACAGCATTAGAACTTTCAGCTAAAGGTGTATAATGTGCATATTCCTCCCCTTTTTTCACGATCAAATATACCTGTCAACTTCAACTTGATAATAGAAAAGGTACCCTCATTCAGACCGGACACTCTAAAAATGGTGTCTGATCCTCTGAGAATACCCTCCTCCGTAAATCCGGTCTTCTCCAGAAGTTTTCTGGATGCCGTATGATTGGGAACAACAAAAGCCTCAATTCGGTGTAATCCCAGTTCTTCGAATCCATAGTGAACGATCGTTTCAACGACCTCAGTCATTATGCCTTTTCTCCAGTGTTCGGGAGCAAGTTCGTAACCGATCTCGCCTTGAAATGTTCTTTTGACCACTGATGAAAGCCACATGTGCCAATCACCTTATCTTCAGCCGGATATGTTATTCCCCATCTCATTCCCTCCAGCCTGGTGTATCTACATTCCAACGGTTAATCAATTCTTCCTATTGGAACGATTTGATATGCTTCACGATCTATCTTAGATACTTTCTGGAAATCATCGGGTAACTTGACATCAACGTTCCTGCCTTCATGAATATCATCAATGTTGTATCTTTTGAACGCTTTATCAAATGGTGAACTTCCCCTCCCGTTCCATCCTACTACACCATTTATTTCAATTCCGTTTTGCCCCTTTTATCTTCTCCATTTGAATCTCGCGTAGTAATAAAAATAAGGGCAAGCCAAGTGAAACACCAACGGTTAATGTTCCAATGACCGGTATCCACCTATAATTTATGCCAATTCGCTTTCCTTCATATATGATAAATCCGATCAAAACAACGGCCGAAACGAGTACATCCAACCAAGCAAAAGCACTAATTCCATTCTGACTTGCTTCATTCAACAACAACGTCAGGTTAAACCCGTTATCACTAATCCAAGGAATAAACTCCATGTAAGGCAGCCCTATTCCCAAAATGGATAACACCCCATAAAAATACTTCAAACCTCTCACCTCGAAAATTTTAGTTTTAAACGATTTAAAAATCTTGAGTGATCCTTAATCAGGTTTTTCATTTTGTATATATAAAGCGCCTTCTCCAAGTTACCAGTAATAACTTTTCTATTGTGATCCGTTGTTAGTGGATCTCCTTAGTAAAACAATAAGAGAATCTATCATAACCTTTGGACTCATAAAAATGATGTGCCTCTGTTCGTTGAAACCCGGTATTTAATATGAGATACGAAAGTCCCTTGTCTGAAGCATAATCTTCAGCATGTTTCAAAAGTTTAGAGCCTATTCCCTTTTTCTGAAACTCTCCTCGTACAGCAAGACCATTAATTTTCAAGTATCCAACTTCGTATTCCAATGCCATTGTTTGTACGACCGAAATACAACCTACAACATTATTGTCAAACAATGCTACGAATATTTTGTAGTTTTCATCCTTGTTCATTCTTGCCATCCGTTCAGAAATATTATCAAGATTAACGTTATGACTTCCCAATTCATTGTTCCATATTGATACTATTTCCGAATAATCACTTTCTCTTATCTCACGAATTACAATATCCATTTGTATCCTCCCATTTTCTTTCTATAAAACACCTTATTCGTTTTCTTCCTTATAAAAACATTCTCCATTCTTACATCCATATGTAATTTTTGAGTCAAAGTCTTCGTAATATATGACTTCATTAAAATCAGAGGGTGTGGTTTCTTTAATTTTCTCTAGCAAAGCCTCTGAGGCTTCCCTTGCGTTTGCCTGGTTTTCCTTTTCACCATAACCAATCGCGGTTCCTGAAGGACCTTCATAAACAGTAAAATACCACTTCCTCGCATCACGGCTTACTTCAATTAAATAATAGTACGCATCTTCAGCATTATCTGACTTATATAAAGGTTCACCAAACAAAGTAAGAAGCGATCCTCTAAACTTTGCGCTTTCTTCACCCGCCATGATGCCTGTATCCAGAAATTTTGAGGATTCTAAGGTTTCAGCTTCTTCAGTAATCGCTTTATAGGTATACATTTCATTTAGTTCCTCCTTCAAAGGACTATCATTTATTGCCTCATTTTGTTCGGAGCTCCTTAGAGTATTATCCGAACAGCCCAGCAGAACTACTACAATCAATAAAGTTATTAACTTATACATGTGTATCCCTTCTCGAAGTTAGTAAAGGTTTATAACATTTCTTCAATAATTTCAGCTATCGTTTCTGTATTCAAGAACCCGCTAGGAAGGAGTCGTGCGTGAATATGAGGTTATCCAATGCTACTCTCTGTTGGTCATCTCTAGCTCTAAATAGTTGATGCTATAATCTTCTCCTAAGAAATTCATCGTCCCGGAAAATCCGCTTAATTCCCAATCGTTATTCTCGTTAGGCTCGAAAATATATTCTCTATTCCAGTTTTTTAATTTTTCATCATTACCGACATACTCTTCCCTGATTCTTAATGTAGTTTGATTGAAAAATGGGTTCTCGAATTCGCTCTTATAAACAACCGCATTGGTTATCTTTATTCCTTTGTGAAAGACCGTTGGGTATAATGTGTTTTTATTTATGGAGATAGCTGCATCAGGATCGGCATCCATGTCATGGATAAATAGTATAGCTAAAATGTCCTGCGCACGGCTTCCGAATTCTTCAATAAGAGATCGTTCTATTTCTTTATACTCCAATTTTGAAACCTTTTCTCTCATAGCTAAGTCCACAATCATTTTTTCTTTCGTTTTTACCATTTCCATTGCAGTGTTCATATCGAAATTAATGGTTTCTTCTGTGATCGGCTTTAGCTGTTGTGAAGATTGACAAGCTGTCAGTAGTAAAATAACTGTAATACATATAAATAAATTCACTCTTTTCATGATTAGCCTTCTCCTTCATCCAGCTTTTTATATTGATAGGCTAGTTACAAATTACATTTGTATTTTCTTCCCTTCTAGTTCACTGGTTTGGGAATAGCTTCTGAATAACGTGCCTGTATCTCCGAAGAGCCCTAAGGCTCCAAAACGTGGATATGATGATATCTGAAGATGATACTTCTTAATACTCTTACACATAGCTTTCTAAGATCTCTTCATATATTTCATAGTTCTCATCATCAAGGCAGACGAATTGAACATGAGAGATCGATTCATTTCTATTTATAAATTCAACTACAGTATGGATTGCTACATTTGCTGCTTCTTTCTTTGGGTATCTGTAAATTCCAGTACTAATATTTGGAATTGAAATACTTCGGAGATGATTATTTTTAGTAATATCTCCCTTAATAACTTCAATAATCGTTTGGATTACCTTTGCTTCCATGTGTGCCCCTTTTCAATGGTTATATGATTGGGATGCCTACTCCGAATTGCTTAACAAGTTTTCGGAATCTCAAAAGTTTGTGAAATCACTTTTTGTAGTCCTAAACCATCAATCTCAATAGTCTCTTGTTCTTCGGAGAAATCAATATGATGTTCTTCATAATATTTCTTCCAAAATCTCACTGCTGGTTTATTTTCCACTAGTTGAGCTACACTAATTATTCCTTTTAATTGCTTAAATACTTTCTCCATTCCTAACGAAGCAATTCTATTACCGCGATATTTCCTTAATAAAAATACTTCCTGTATTGTAAAATTAACTCCTTCTGGAACAAACGGAGGGGAACAAACTAATATGAAGCCAATTGGTTTACCTAGATGCATAACAAAAAATGGATGCAATTCATCTCTCTCTAAGTACAGGTAAGTATTTGTTGGATCAAATTTCCCATCATCTTTTGGATCTTCGCCGGTATATTCTGATAAGTCATACAAATATAAATTATACAAATTCAAAAAAGTATCCGCTTGATCTTTTGTTATTTTTGTAATCTCAATATGCATTTGAAATGACACCTCATTTTTCTAAAATTTCACCCTAATATATGATATCTGCCTGGTAGACTGAAAAAATAGGATTACCTGATTCCTGCCGTTGGTAGGTGAAGTTTTTGTCTTCTCCGAAACGCAAGAATTACTTGTATTTCACTGTTCCTATGTACTTAATGCACTTATTATTATAGGTACTATCCAATACTTTTTCGTGATATTTAAAGTTAAATAGCAATATCGCAGTATTTACTTTTAGATTAAAACCTTTCATCATTAATTTTTCGTATTTCGGAATGATAACATCATCATAAGAACAACCAACCAATAGATCCAATACGTTATTACTCGGCAAGCCCTCTATAAATGCTTCTATAAAATCTTCATCAAAAAAATCAATCAAGAAATCATTGCAAAACTTTAGTTTTACTACACGATCTTCTAAGTATATAAAATTCACATATTCTCTAAGTTGTTCTTCAGTGTCAAATTGTCCTAGCCACAAGGACACCTGATCTAACTGTCCCAAAGGTAACTGTTCTTGTTTAGACATTAATAATTCCTCCTTTCTTTATTAAGTACTTTCTTAGATTAGTTGCAATAATTTCGCCTAACGTTCCCGTATTGACGACCCGACGCATGTCGGGTGTCCGGCAAATGCCGGACCAAGGGCGTATGCCCAATGCGTGAATATTGTGTTATAAGATGTTGGCGTCTTCTTCGAGCAATCTAATCCCTATCTTATCTTTTGATGCCTTTAGAAAGTATTCAGTTTTCATGTATAGAGGATGTACTGGATAGCTTACATCCATGATTGTACCTTTATAATTCAATTTATTTACGACTATTGCTTGTGGGTATTTTGTAAGAAGGTCTTTTTGACGCTCTATCCCTACATCTAATTTACCCCAAGCAAAAAATACAAAATCATAGTTGTTCAATAATTCTCTAGATTTAAACATTAGATGCTTTACTCCACTTATACTTCTTGCATATCTTTTAGCCTTATCACTGTCTTTCTCACGAATATTAAATATATTCTCAATATGGATTGAATATTGATGTGGAAGTTTGATTTCATTATCATCATAAGCCTTCCGAATCATCCGCATAACCTTTTTCATTGTATTATCCGGCACTGTCAGAACTGGTTTTTCAGTTTCATATTCAGAATTTTCGAGGGTATTAAAGAGGACATCATCTATAGGTCTTGCATCTCCAGGATTCATCATGACAACTAAGCCTATTGCTTTCCCAGGGCCGTTTATCGAATGAAACTCTGTATGGTGCCTGAATATTTTCATACCTTGACTCGTTTTCTTTGAAACAAAGTGAGCATAGGTTTTCATTGTTTTCCCCTCTTTACGCCAATTTCTTATAACGTTCCCGTATTCATGAACCCCGAAGGGGTTGTCTGCTGAAATCCCTCTTTGAAATCCACCGCGCAGACCAAGGCTCAAACGGAGCCGCTGCTTGAATATTATGTTATACGATGGAAATTCTTCTTAGATATTGCTTACTATCAGTTCTTTTTCATTGCTCTTTTTATTTTGATTCATCTTTTTCGATGTGTTATCATATTCTTAAATAAAGACCAAGTGCAGCGAACACTTGGTCAGTACAATTGGCTTGGATGGTCTATTCCCTTCTAAGTCTCAGGTAATAAAAACCCACCTTCGGCGGTCAACCATTGGGTGGGTTTTTACTTTCTCTTGTTGTTATTGATGTAAGTTAAAAGTGCAAGAATGAATGTTCCAAATAATAACATCAGAGTCATCGCATCTTTCACTTCCATGGTCTCACCTCCTTTCGAAGGGAAACCATGCCCACCCAAGATTCAATTGTATCTATATTTTACCTGTTCTTACATCTGCGCACAAGCGTTCTTATCTGCTTTCTTTCATTTTCCCTTTTCTCTTTGTTACCCCATCATTTCTATCATCTAACGTTCCTGTATTCATGAACCCCAAAGGGGTTGTCTGCTGAAATGCATCTCCGAAATCCAACCGCAGACCAAGGCTCCGTAAGGAGCCGCTGCTTGAATATGATGTTAGATGGTGTAGCCGCCTACTTTGAAATACCTTCAGTTGTTCTTACAAAAAAGAACATCAAGCCAATTTTACACTTGATGCTCTTCTATCCACTGTTGTATGTTCTCTTCTGTGAATTCGCCTTCTGCGGTCTGCAATCCCAATTCAACTAATTCTTCTTGCTCGTACTTTACAGAAATCTCATTTAAACGTAATAAAAGCAACATAGTTGCTACCCCTATACGTTTATTCCCGTCAATAAATCCATGATTCTTTATTAGAGCAAATGTAGTAACAGATATTTTCTTTATATTTCCTTCATAAAGTTCCTGTCCATCAAAAGTTGCTTCTGTTCAATTAGCCCAAGATCTCTAACTCCATCGGAGCCACCCGTTGACTTAATAATCTTAGTATGGAATTGTAGAATTTGTTCTAGACTAAGATACTTCATTTCGATAATTCCCTAAGTGCCTCAATATTTTCGTTTATAATATCGTCCATGAGCGAATCCATTTGCTTATTACTACGATTCTTTAGGAATTCAACAAAATCAATCACTTCAATTTTCTTGTCATCAGGCAATGTCAAAAAGTCTTGAATAAGTTTCTCTTCAATACTCACTCTGCATACCTCCTACACTTCTTTGTTTTTATTATACACTAAAGTTTGAGTGGACTTAACATCCGTTTCCAATGTTTGTTTGCTTTTGCGGATATTTCGTCTAACGTTTCTGTATTCATGAACCCCAAAGGGGTTGTCTGCTGAAATGCTTCTCCGAAATCCAACTTGCAGACCAAGACTCCAAAAGGAGTCGCAGCATGAATATTATGTTATACGACGGCTCTCTTGATTTACTCACAATTCTCTTTAATTTTCTATTCTCATGTTTGTATAATAGGGTTTGAATCCTGCACTGTCCCAAAAATGTTTCCCTTCGGGGTTTGTTTCTAGTACATCTATTTCAATTTTCTTCACTTCTCTAAAGCGTGTTTTCTTCAATAATTCTATTCCTGCCGTCCCATATCCCTTTTTTCGATATTCTCGTCTGATAAAATATTGTCTTATATACACTCGTTTTTCTGTCCTATTGATTGAATCCTTTTGATATTGATATAGTGTATAGCCTATTATTTTTTCTTCTTTCATGATTAAATCGATTTCCCAAGCGCTTTTAAGAAATTCAGACATACGTTTCTCCAGTTCATTCATTCCCATTGTGTTTGAACTCTTCTCATCTTCGATTAACTGCTTATTCATCTCAGCTAAAATTTGAAGATCTTCGTTTCTCGCACTTTTTAATCTAAGAGTCACGTTTCTTTCACCTCGTAGCACTTCATGATTTTCTCTTCATGTGTTACTCACTACGGTCTGTCGTATAACGTTGTTGTATTCATGAACCCCAAAGGGGTTGTCTGCCGAATACCCTCTTCGAAATGCATCCAGCAGACCAAGGCTCCAGTGGAGCCGCTGCTTGAATATTATGTTAGCCGGAGTTATTGTCTTCTTCGAGTTAGCTACTCAAAGCTTTATCATCCCTTCTTTCCATAGAGCAAGAACGACATCCATTTG
>NZ_QJSW01000012.1 GCF_003217495.1 Paenibacillus barcinonensis
AATAAGCAAGCTAATGAGCGTAAGTTTCGTTTCGAATCTAGTTTTCAGAGAACAACACTCTGAACGAAGTGAAAATCGGTACATCACCGAGTGTGTGTATGATTTTCAGTTCTCTAATGGATATGGAAAGAAGATAAACTTCGATCCAATCGCGTTTGGTGGCGATGGCGGAGGGGTTCCACACGTACCCATCCCGAACACGACCGTTAAGCCCTCTAGCGCCGATGGTACTTGGACCGCAGGGTCCTGGGAGAGTAGGACGCCGCCAAGCAAAGAACCACTGCCGATGATATTCGGTGGTGGTTTTTATTTTTTTGAAAAGCGAATCTGGCTTGCCCTGAACAGCACATTACTAATGTGCTGTTTTTTTGTTGTAAGCTGGCCTGCCATAAATGTAATACAGTTCTTTTTAAAAATTAGTACCAAGTACTAAGACTTAGTGCTATAATAAGAAAAAAACGAATGAGGTGATCTCTGTTATGAATCATCAATCTATGGCAACAATAACGGCAATGGGTACGTATGTACCGGATCGAATCCTGAATAATGCAGATTTAGAGAAATTGGTCGATACGAGTGACGAATGGATTGTGCAACGAACAGGTATGAGAGAACGTCGGATTGCGGCAGAGCACCAGTTTGTATCCGATTTGGCTACGGAAGCTGTGAAGGACATGGTGCGTCGTTATAAGGTTGATATCACTGATGTAGATATGATTCTTTTTGCTACGAGTACACCAGAGTATTCCTTTCCAAGCTCGGCTTCCCGCCTTCAGGCTAATCTGGGTATTCCGAACACAGGAGTCCTTGATCTAAACGCAGCTTGTGCTGGCTTCACCTATGGTATGCAGCTGGCTGACAGTCTGGTGACCAGTGGCATGTCCCGAAAAGTGCTGGTCATCGGGGCGGAGACCCTATCCAAAATAACGGATTATACCGATCGTACAACCTGTGTGCTGTTTGGAGATGGAGCTGGTGCTTTTCTGGTGGAGCGTGCTTCGGGTCAGGGGGATTTTAAGTCCATCGTTTCAGGTACTCAAGGAGAGGGCGGAATGCATTTATACAAAAGTGGACTTTCTACAGAGATGAATGGTCAGCCTTTGAATGCAGAGGGCAAGCTGGTGCAGAACGGAAGAGAGGTTTATAAGTGGGCAGTACGGATGGTCCCGGAGCAATTAGCTGAGCTTATTAAAAGAGCGGATATGTCAGCTGAACAGATCGACTGGTTTGTTCCACACAGTGCAAACATGCGTATGATTGAAGCGATGTGTGAGCGAGGTCCAGTTCCTCTGGAGCGTACACTTACGAGTATGGAGTATCGCGGGAATACATCTGCCGCCTCGATTCCACTTGCACTGCAGATCGCAGTAGATGAAGGGAAGCTAAAGCACGGGCAGAACGTTGCGTTGTTTGGTTTTGGAGGCGGGCTGACGTATTCGGGGCTGGTTGTTCGATGGGGCGTGCCGGACTTTGAATAATTTTAGGAAACGTAACTGATAGCACTATGCATCTGTTATCGTTATTCAGATTCATCTGGAAAAATACATGATTACAGGCTTCACTAACAGCCTGCATGAATATAAAAGTACACCCGCCCGCAAAGATGCGGAAGGGTGTACTTTTTGATTAAAACTGTGCACAAGTCAGATAAAAAGATACAGATGATTTCATTCCATCAGCGATTGGTAATCAATCCTAAGGCGTTAGCTTCGGTGCATGACGGTGGTGAGTGCCTTGCTCGTAGCTGTAGGCCAGCTTGATTAACGTACCTTCGTCAAAGGCGCGGCCCAGGAATTCCATGCCTACAGGCAAGCCATCCGTTGTGAATCCGGCTGGCACCGTAATGGCCGGGAAGCCGGAGAACGGGCTCAGACGGTTGTTGGCGCCGGAGGTTTGACCTTTGCCGATCACGCTAGCGGCTTGTGTCGATGTAGGGTAGATGATCGCATCGAGATGATTGTCTGCCATCACTTTCAACAAGGAATCACGAGTGATTTGGGTACGCTTCAGAACGATATCTTTGTATTCTGTCGTTTCCAACGTATCACGGGCATCCCGTGCCTTCATGGCTTGCTCCTGAGTTTTATCAAACTGACCGGATGCAATAATTTCGGACAGACTGTGATATGGCGCTTTGTCACCCAGAGAATCCAGGTAATCATTCAATTGGAATTTGAATTCATAGCCGCTAAGGCTTGGATATTTGTTGATTTCCGCAAAGTTTGGAATGGAAATCGGTACGGCAGTTGCCCCAAGGGACTTGAGCTCCTCGACAGCGGCGTTGATGACATCAGCAACGGCTTTTTCTTCCGCTTTGGTGCTTGGAATGAGTTCGGGAGCTACACCAATCCGGGCACCCTTGAGTCCGTTCACATCCAGGAAATCGGTGTAACTGGATGGAATTTTGCCTACAGCATAAGCGGTGGCAACATCCTTTTTGTCATAACCAACGGTAGCATCCAGCATAATCGCTGCATCAGTCACGGTACGAGCCATCGGTCCGCCAACGTCCTGAGTAAGTGCGAGAGGGATGATGCCTTCACGGCTGGACAGGCCAATCGTTGGACGAATGCCGACGAGACTGTTAAAGCTGGACGGGATGCGGATGGAGCCGCCTGTATCGGTACCCATACCAGCCGCCGCAAAGTTTGCAGCAATCGCGGCGCCTGTTCCGCCGCTAGATCCACCTGGATAATGGTCGAGAGCATACGGGTTCAACGTTTGTCCACCGAGTGAACTGGAGGTTGTAATGCCAAAAGCAAACTCGTGAAGGTTCGTTTTGCCTAAAATAATAGCCCCCGCTGCCTTCAGCTTCTTCACCTGCTCCGCGTCATGCGCCGGGATGGAGTCCTTGAGGCAGATACAGCCCGCAGTGGTTGGCATATCTTTGGTATCGAAATTGTCCTTCACCAGAACCGGAATACCGTGAAGGGGTCCACGAGGTCCTTGAGCTGCACGCTCTTCATCCAGTTGCTCCGCAATTTTGAGTGCGTCCGGGTTCAGGTTCAGGACAGCATTAAGACTTACGCCTTTATCATCGTATTTGGAGATACGATCCAGATAATGCTGTACCAGCTCTTTGGAGGTCAGCTTGCCTTGAGCCATGGCGTTTTGCATATCCATGATCGTGGCTTCCTCGAGCACAAACGGTTTTATGTAGTTATAAACGCGATCCTTCAAAATGGAGATGTCGCTCGCTGTAAGCACAGCGTTCGGCAGGAAAAGAGAGTCCGTGTAGCCTTTCATCAGTCCGGCGGCATTCAGGGCACCGACGGCACCTGCATATTCGGACTGATCCGGCACATCCTTAAAGGATTCCGGGGCAGCGTCCAGCTTGAGCCATTGCTGCAAGGCGAGTGCAGCATCTTTGCGTGATAGTTTCGCTCCGGAGAGCTTGTCCATGGTGAATGGCACACCTGCAAGTGTAGCGGCTTCTTCCATGGCCTGAACGAAGGCTGCGGCACTAACTGGCGCTTTCCCTGCAAGGGCGGCGACAGTTGAGGTTTGGCTTGCAGGAGTTGCTGCGGCGGCGAAAGCCGAAGGTACAGCAGTTCCTCCCCACGATGCGGCAACCATTGTTCCCGCGAGTAATAAGGCACCGCCTTTTTTCAATACAGATCCATGATAAGTCATGCATCCACGCTCCCTTCCTGTGTCTGAGATGATGTGTGTGTAAGCAATCTCTTGTATATGCTTTTGCACATCTTATATTTATGTCATGTAATCTTACAATGTTAATATTTATCCGAAAAAACGCATACATATTGATTTTATGTTATTTTATCTCACATTTACTCTTTGTTTCGTTAAAGTGGAGAAAATTGAATATAACCTGAAAATGAAGTCCATACGATAATATATGACGTAGATATGACATATAATGTTTGTAATCAGGGCACTACAAAGGTGCATACAACTGGAATGCTGGCCGAAGAAAGATATGAGTTGCTGAAACATGCTTCCGTTTGAAATGATATAATAGACAGATCGTTCACCGCAGATGATTAAAGTTTGGCAAAGATTTTGACGTTTGGATAGAAAGGAAGAGATACAACGTGAAGACATTGGTACTCGCAGAGAAGCCCTCCGTAGCACGGGAGATTGCCCGGGTGATGGGTGCGCGTGATAAACATAAAAGTTATATGGAAGGTCCGAAATACATCGTAACGTGGGCGCTGGGGCATTTGGTGGGCCTGGCAGAGCCGGAGGATTATGATAAGAAATATGCCACCTGGAATCTGGAGGATTTGCCGATTTTGCCTGAGCGAACGAAGCTGAAGGTGCTCCGCGAAACGAACCACCAATACAAGGCGGTACAGCAGCTGATGAAACGTCAGGATGTAGGCGAGCTTGTTGTTGCAACCGATGCGGCCCGTGAGGGGGAACTGCTGGCAAGGTGGATTATGCAGATGGCTCAGTGGAAAAAACCGTTCAAACGTCTCTGGATATCATCCCAGACCGATAAAGCGATCAAGGACGGATTCGCCTCGCTGAAGCCAGGCAGCCAATTCGATCGTCTGTATGAATCCGCACGCTGTCGTGCTGAGGCTGACTGGATGATTGGCCTTAATGTGACACGTGCACTCACGGTGCGTTTTAATGCGCAATTGTCGGCAGGCCGTGTACAGACGCCAACACTTGGTATGATTATGGATCGTGAGAATGAAATTAACGGCTTCCGCTCGCAGGAATACGAGACGTTAACCGCAGATTTTGGGGAATTTCAGGCCGTGTGGCGGGCAGCTGGCGGGGATTCCAGAATCTTCGACAAGCCGGACATGCAGCAGCTGAAGCAGCGTGTGGAAGGACGCAAGGGTACGATTGCCCAGGTGAAAAAAAGCGAGAAGGTCGAGCCGCATCCACTGGCATATGACTTGACCGAGCTGCAGCGGGACGCGAACCGTAAACACGGCTTCTCCGCCAAACAGACCTCTAACGTGTTACAGCGTCTGTATGAGCAGCATAAGCTTGTGACCTATCCGCGTACAGACAGCCGTTATCTGACTTCTGATATGACTGGAACGCTGAAAGAACGGCTGGAGAGTGTCGCAGTGGGACCTTATGCATCTCTGGCTCGTCCGCTGCTGCGTAAAAACTTGAACATTACGAAGCGAATTGTCGATGACAGCAAAGTAACGGATCACCATGCAATTATTCCAACCGAGCAAACGGTGCTCTTGAATCAGCTAAGTCCAGAGGAGCGCAAATTATATGATCTGATCGTACGCCGTTTCATCAGCTTGTTCTATCCGGCAGCCAAGTACGATTCCGTAGCCGTTATGGTACAGGTAGGACAGGACTCCTTCCATGTGAAGGGCACAACGGTTAAGGACAGCGGCTGGCGTGAGGTATATGGCGGTGATTATACGGATGATGATGATGACCGTGCAGATGACGCTGGTGACCATGAGCGTGCACTGTTGCCGGACTTGCAACAAGGTCAGTCGGTTACACTACAGCGCTGCCATATCAAGAGTGGACGCACAATGCCGCCAAAGCGGTATACCGAAGCGGCTTTGCTATCCCAGATGGAAAAGCACGGACTGGGTACACCGGCAACACGCGCGGATATCATCGAGAAGCTGGTTAGCTCGGATACGATTGATCGTCAGGGCAACAGCCTGCATCCAACCGGTAAAGGGAAACAATTGATTGAGCTTGCTGCACCACAGCTGCGCACACCAGAGCTGACGGCCCGCTGGGAGGCTGAACTGGAGCGTATCGCGCGTGGACAAGGTAAACCTGGCCCGTTCCTGGATGGTATTCGTTCTATGGCGAAGGAACTGGTATCTACCGTGAAAAGCAGTAAAGCCGAATACAAGCCGCACAATGTAACCAACAGCCACTGCCCGGACTGTAATGCCAAGCTGCTAGAGAAGAAGGGGAAGCGCGGCAAGTTCCTCGTATGTCCTACAGAGGACTGCGGGTATCGTCGTTCCAATGAGAAGCGGATGTCCAACCGCCGCTGCGCACAGTGTCACAAAAAGATGGAGATCAAGGAAGGTAAAGCGGGTCTATATGTGCAGTGTCTGCCATGCGGCATTACCGAAACGCTGGATAAAGACAAGCAGCATGTGAACAAGCGTGAGCAGCAAAAGCTGGTGCAACAATATGCCAAGCAGGAATCCATCGGCTCCAATCTGGGAGACTTGCTGAAGGCAGCTATGGAGAAACAAGGGAAATAGATGTGAGCCATATGCAGCAGAAGGTTTTTGAGAGGCTGAATTCAAATAGCCGTAGTTTATCCGTCTTTGCTTGCTTATGTTCAATAGTGCTTAACAACAAAGCGGTTACGGTACTCCTTAGGTGTGAAGCCTGTATGCGTGCGGAATACCTTGATGAAATAACTTTGATCGTGAAAATTCAACAACGAACAGATCTCACTCGGGCGATAATCTGAGAAAAAACAATGAGTGTCTTGGCCTCTTCAATTCGCTGCCTTTGGATAAAAATGCGAAGCGCCTCTCCAGTCTCTTCCTTGAATTTACGGGAAAGATAGGAGGGGCTTATTTGCAGATGTGCAGACAGTACAGCTAGACTCAGATCATCATAGATGGTGAGGCAGTGTTTGAATATATCAAGCAGCAGGACGCTGATGCATGCAATGTATTTGATACGTACTGCACACAGATCGCGGTTCAGATTATGAATATGCAGTATATTTTGGACCGTGAAGTATTTGCCATTGGTGGGGGCATTAGTGCACAACCTATTGTGCTGGAGCGGATCCTCAGATTACAGCCTGTACGTTTGGTAATGATGCGAACCTGCAAGGAGCGCTATACCATTTCCTGAACAGTCGCGGGACTTTGATAGGGACCTCTACAACTTAAGCTTTAACAGGTCTCCTCCTTCGTATAAGATATCCTGTTTTCAGGCAACGTAAGCGGAGGAGGTGAGCCTTTAGATGCCGCATAACAAACCGAAGAAACGTCATAATCAGCAGAACAAGGACAGTATCCGTGAAGAAAGCATTGCAGTAAGTCCCGAGAAAGCAGCTAAACGGGTGCCAAGTCTGAACGGTATTCCCAAACAGGAGTCATAGTTGTTACGGCAGTAGCCGGGAGTAAGGAACGAAAGTAACCGAGGAGAGCACACCCGAGACATAAGCTGAAAATAGTTGTGCCCGTATTGCGGCTCTCTGCCCGCGTTGATCATCTGCCTGCCTTGGGATTATAATGGAGTCAGGGAGATGTCCCGGGACAGGGGGACCGCTAAACGTATATGCAGACCGGACTTATTGTATGGTTCATCTTTATTAATGTTGTGGCATATCTGGTGATGTCGGATGACAAGCGTCGCGCACAGCAGCGGCGAGACCGCACGCCTGAACGAACGTTGTTTTTGCTCGCTTTTATCGGCGGTGCATTGGGCGTCTGGATTGCGATGTATCGGAAAAGGCATAAAACGAAACATGTCAGCTTTACCCTGGGTATTCCGTTGCTCGTCTTTTTGAATGCAGTGTTGTATGGTTACTTTTTGCAATAGTGATGTCAATGTCCTTAGGCTGCTTTATCCGTAAAACGATTGTCTGCTCAGGGGATGCGCTATCGGTTTATTGTGTAAATTATTTCATAACAAATTGGTTCATTTGCACCCATGAAGGGTTAAGAGGTTACATGGTTTCCGATCTATGACGGAGTTCGATGTCAGACCGAGGCTTGCTTCGGATTTCTACATATATAAGGAAGGGACGGGATTAACATGTTATTTTCCAAAATTTTAGTGGCGTATGATGGATCAAAAGCTTCGAATAAGGCTCTGGATCGTGCGATTGAGCTTGCGAAGGCATCGCCGGAGGCTGTACTGGATGTCATTCATGCGTTTGACTTTCCGCGTGTCTTTATCGGAGAAGGGCTTGCACCACTCCCGCCTTCACTCAATAACGATTATTACAATCTGGCTGTGCAAACGACGGATGAAGCCAAAGAACGGGTTCAGGCTGCTGGTGTTACGGCAAATGTGGATCTGATTCAAGGTGCACCCGCCGAGGTGCTGCTGGATTATGCCAAAGAGAACGGGTCGGATATTATTGTAATTGGTTCGCGCGGTTTGGGCGGAATCCGCGAGTTTGTACTGGGCAGTGTCAGCCACAATGTGGTACAGCACGCTCAGGTGCCTGTGTTGATCGTGAAATAAAGCGGAATGTGCTGCATTCTCGCAAGTAACAAGCCGGTTGCCTTCAATGGATTGAGGAGGAGCCGGCTTTTTCCTTTTTTCGAAGTTGCTGGTGAGGCCGTTTTCACTGAAATTAGGAGTTTAATGTATGGGTGTGCTCTAATTCCCGAACATTATATTTGTCAATATGTTAAATGTTCGTCTTTAAGTTGACATTCGCTGTAGGGGATTGTTAGAATGTTAGATGTGTCGATCAGGTTAAAATAAGGTCGAGTAGGAACGAAAGCTGTATGATTATGGAACAAAGTAATGAAGCAGGATGGAATAGATATTTGCTCGTATAACGCCGGGAATAGGGCCCGGAAGTATCTACCCGGGAACCGTAAATTTCCGGACTACGAGGAGATACGGCTGAGAGTCGCATGGATCAAATGCGGACAGCAAGCCCCTTTGGCATGCCCAAATGAGGGATACGTATTTCTTGGAGTCCGGTGTCCGGAGAACATGTGATGTTTTCGAGGGTAGCGGACTTTTTCGTTTTTTATTTCAGATGGGAGTGGGATGTATTCATGTCAGTGCAAGTCGCTGTAATTATGGGCAGCAAGTCGGATTGGGAAACGATGAAACATGCGTGCGAGGTGCTGGACGAGCTTGAGATCGGTTATGAAAAAAAGGTCGTCTCTGCGCATCGTACACCGGATTTGATGTTTGAATATGCAGAACAGGCGATTGACCGTGGCTTCAAGGTCATTATCGCAGGTGCAGGTGGAGCGGCACATCTTCCTGGTATGGTAGCCGCCAAAACGATGCTTCCAGTCATCGGAGTGCCTGTTCAATCCAAAGCATTGAACGGTCTCGATTCCTTATTGTCCATTGTGCAGATGCCTGGCGGCATCCCGGTGGCGACGGTGGCGATTGGCAAAGCAGGTGCGACTAACGCAGGTTTGCTTGCAGCGCAAATCATTGGTGCATTTGACCCTGAGGTGCAGCGCCGCTCCGAAGCTCGCAGAGAACGGATCAAACAAGAAGTACTGGAAAGCAGTGATGAGCTATGAGTAACGAAGCAACGAAGTTGGGCAGAGGAGCAGGACAATTACAGCCTGTGTTGCTGCCCGGACAGACAACTATCGGTATTCTTGGCGGTGGACAGCTTGGACGTATGATGACACTTGCCGGAACGGCGATGGGATATCGTTTCATTACCCTTGACCCGACCCCGGATTCACCTTGTGGTCAGCTCGCACAGCAGATTCAGGCTGGATACGATGATGTAGAGGCGGCAAGGGAACTTGCGCAGCAATGTGATGTCATCACATACGAATTCGAGAACGTAGACGCTGAGGTGGCAGCATTACTTGAGCGTGAATCTTTTGTGCCGCAAGGCAGTGCTCTTTTATATACAACCCAGCATCGTTTGCGTGAGAAACGCGCCATTGAGGCAGCGGGTGTTCGAGTAGCTCCGTATCGCGAGATTACCAGTCTGGATACGATGACAGCGGCGGTTCGTGAGCTGGGCGTTCCGTGTGTATTGAAGACGGTGACTGGTGGCTACGACGGTAAAGGTCAGCGGGTCATCCGGGCTGCAGCTGAAGCTGAGACAGCGTATGAAGAGCTGGCAGCGACTGGCGCAGAGCTGGTGCTGGAGCAGTTTATCAAGTTTGAATGCGAGATTTCGGTTATCGTTGCTCGCAGCACAAATGGAGAGATCAAGACGTTCCCGCCTGCGGAGAACATTCATGTGAATAACATTTTACATGCGTCCATCGTACCTGCACGAGTAGCCACGGACATTCAGCTTGAAGCACAGAAGCTTGCGGCAGCCGTTGCCGAATCCATGCAAGCTGTTGGCTTGCTGGCCGTAGAGCTGTTCGTAGCCGCGGATGGGAGATTGTATGTGAATGAACTCGCGCCAAGGCCGCATAATTCGGGACACTACACGATGGAAGCTTGTGCAACATCACAGTTTGAGCAGCATATTCGTGCGATTTGCGGTTTGCCACTTGGGGATACAACGCTGTTAAGTCCCGTCGTTATGGTCAATGTGCTTGGTGAGCATCTGGAAGGGGTTATCGCAAGAACGGGGCAGCCCGATGAAGAGGCGATGGAACTGGGTGTGATCTCCAAGCTTCATATATATGGCAAGAGTGAAGCGAAGACCGGTCGAAAGATGGGGCATGTGAATCTGCTTTGTCAGGACATCGAAGAAGGATTGCAATGGATCGAACAAACTAATCTATGGAGGCATACAAATTCATGATTGAACGTTATAGCAGACCCGAAATGAGAGCCATCTGGACCGAAGAGAACAAATTCCAATCGTGGCTGGAAGTTGAAATCTGTGCATGCGAGGCGTGGGCCGAGCTTGGAGTTATCCCGAAGGAAGATGCAGCGCTGCTTCGTCAGAATGCTTCTTTTGATATCGACCGGATCTATGAGATTGAACAGGAGACACGCCATGACGTCATTGCATTCACACGTACCGTATCCGAGAGCTTGGGTGCAGAGCGCAAATGGGTACACTATGGCCTGACGTCCACAGACGTGGTTGATACGGCACTGGGTTATGTGCTGCGTCAAGCGAATGAAATTTTGGAAAAAGACATTATGAATTTTATTGAAATTTTGCGTGAAAAGGCACTGACTTATCAGCACACGCCTATGATGGGACGTACACATGGTGTGCACGCAGAGCCAACGACATTTGGATTGAAAATGGCGCTGTGGCATGAAGAGATGAAGCGTAATCTGGAGCGTTTCCGTCATGCGGCTGATGGTGTACAGTTCGGTAAAATCTCCGGTGCAGTTGGAACCTATGCCAACATTGACCCATTCGTTGAAGAGTTTGTCTGCAAGAAGCTGGGCACGAAGCCTGCGCCAATCTCCACACAAACATTGCAGCGCGACCGTCATGCGGAATACATGGCAACACTGGCACTGATTGCAACGTCCTTGGACAAGTTTGCTACGGAAGTGCGTGCACTGCAGAAGAGTGAGTTCCGTGAAGTGGAAGAAGCTTTTGCAAAAGGTCAAAAAGGATCTTCCGCAATGCCGCACAAGCGTAATCCGATCGGCAGTGAGAACATCTCAGGTCTGTCCCGTGTCATTCGTGGACACATGGTTTCGGCATATGAGAACGTAACTTTGTGGCATGAGCGCGACATCTCGCACTCTTCCGTAGAGCGTGTGATTCTGCCGGATGCAACGATGCTGCTGAACTACATGCTGAACCGCTTCGGCAACATTGTGAAAAACCTGACGGTCTTCCCTGAAAATATGAAACGCAACATGGAGCGCACATTTGGCGTGCCATTCTCTGGTCGTGTCATGACCAAGCTCATCGACAAAGGCTTCAGCCGTGAGCAAGCATACGATACCGTGCAGCCACGTGCGATGCAGGCATGGGAAGAACAGCGTCAATTCCAGGACATCGTGAAATCCACTCCAGAAATTACGGCCGTGCTTAGCGAAGAGGAAATTGCAGATGCATTCAATCCATCCTGGCATCTGAAGCATGTCGATACGATTTTCAAAAAACTCGGCTTAAACGATTAATATATATTCCCTATTAGGCTAGAGGGCAGAATGATGGACTAGCAGGGAACGCAGAGGACAGAATGACTCCCCTAGAAGTATAGGTTCATTATGTGTTCACGCTGGAACGGAGAAGGCAGAAAAAACCTGAAGAAGCGAAGCTACAAGCTTTCTGAAAGAAAGCTGCATCGGAAGCATATGCTGAGCCTTTATCACCGGATTTTCCCTTGAGAAAGGAGAACAGAAAATTCGGGGATAACAGCGATCGGAAGGTTCTTCTGCATTCGGAGTGACCCCGCGTGATGAGGGGAATTGGACGTATACTTTACATCTCCTGAAAGAAGGTGACCCCATGGCACTGTCCACGGCGGCAGATCTTGTTAAAGCACCTTTGTTATACAAAGGAAAAGTACGCGAGCTGTATGATCTTGGAGAGCATTATCTTATCGTGGTAACGGACCGCATCTCGGCATTTGATTATGTGCTGGACCCGGCGGTTCCCGAGAAGGGCAATGTGCTGAATCAGCTCAGCAGCTTCTGGTTTGAACTGACAGGTAGCATGATGGATAATCACGTGGTGCATACCGACGTGAATCAGCTGGGAGACCTTATCACAGATCCTGAGTTGCTTCAAAACCGCATCATGGTTACACGCAAGGCCGAGCGCATTGATATTGAATGTGTGGTGCGTGGATACATCACTGGAGGCGGCTGGAGACAGTATGAGGCAACCGGAGAGGTCAATGGTATCAAGCTGCCGGAAGGCCTGCGCAAAAACGCCAAGCTAGCAGTGCCGATCTTCACACCAGCAGCCAAAAATGATGTTGGTCATGATGAAGACATTCCGATGGAGCGTATGAAGGAGCTTGTCGGCGACGCGCTTGCGATTGAGCTTCAGGAAAAAAGCCTTCGCCTGTACGAGTTCGCACGAGATTACTGCGATCAACGCGGCATCATTTTGGCAGACTGCAAATTCGAGTTTGGCATTGTGGATGGCAAGGTGATCCTGATTGATGAAATCTTCACCCCGGATGCTTCCCGCTTCTGGGCAAAAGAAAACTATGCGCTTGACATTGAGATCGACAGCATGGATAAAGAGCCTGTCCGTACCTATCTTGCGGGCACAGATTGGGACAAAAACAGCAAGCCTGACCCGCTACCACAAGAGGTTGTAGAAGCTACAACAGCTCGTTATGTCGATATTTATAACCGTTTAACGAAATAATAAAGTGAGACGTTTGAGCGTGTGCTCCGGGAAAGTTTGATTAAGAGACGTTTGAGCGCGAGCTCCAGGAAAGTTTGGCTTTCGATCGCTGTTGCCCCCGGAATGTTTGGATTCGTCTCCTTTTTTCAAAAGGACACATTCCGGTTGCAAAGGCGAACGCTCCGCTTCTCCAGCTCAAATCTTTCCCTCCGCCAGTGTTCAAACTGGTGGATGAGGTAATTAAGGCACAGGCTTCACCAAGTAGGAAGCCTGTAAATGATGCAAAGGAAAAGACTGAAAATCATTGGTTACTAAAGGAATTTAAGCATGTCTATGTGTGATATGGCTGGTTTTTACCGTTGTCCACCGAAGCGAGCGTCCCAAGGCAACCACTTTTACTACCCGCTGAGCAACGTAAAGGGTTTAGGCCTTTAAAAAATTGCCGCAGGATCAAGCTCAGGGGTGGAATGGTTCACGAAGGAGCGAAGCGTCCGCCTTTGTTCCCGGGTTTTGACCGCAGCGCGGGCCAAAACAAACCAAGAAAAACCTGGGAACAACCAGCGGCCGGAGGAAGCATCCACACCGAAGCGAGCAGCGTCCCAAGGCAACCACTTTTACTACCCGCTGAGCAACGTAAAGGGTTTAGGCCTTTAAAAAATTGCCGCAGGATCAAGCTCAGGGGTGGAATGGTTCACGAAGGAGCGAAGCGTCCGCCTTTGTTCCCGGGTTTTGACCGCAGCGCGGGCCAAAACAAACCAAGAAAAACCTAGGAACAACCAGCGGCCGGAGGAAGCATCCACACCGAAGCGACCGTCCCAAGGCAACCACTTTTACTACCCGCTGAGCAACGTAAAGGGTTTAGGCCTTTAAAAAATTGCCGCAGGATCAAGCGCAGGGGTGGAATGGTTCACGAAGGAGCGAAGCGTCCGCCTTTGTTCCCGGGTTTTGACCGCAGCGCGGGCCAAAATGAATCAGAAAAACCCGGGAACAACCAGCGGCCGGAGGAAGCATCCACACCGAAGCGACCGTTCCAAGGCAACAGCATTTTTTTTAACAGCATAAAGCATTTATCCCGTTCATTACTGAGGAGGAACTTCGAATCATGATCAAAGCAACCGTATATGTCACTATCAAACAAAGCGTACTCGACCCGCAAGGTGTAGCCGTTCAAGGAGCCCTGCATTCCATGGGATTCAACGAAGTGGAAAGTGTACGGATCGGTAAAGTCATGGAACTCAATCTGGATACAACAGATCGTGTGGAAGCGGAGAAACGATTGAAAGTGATGTGTGAGAAGCTGCTCGCCAACACCGTTGTTGAAGATTACCGCTACGAATTGGAGGCTTAATCTCATGAAATTTGCAGTTCTTGTGTTCCCTGGCTCCAACTGCGACATCGACTGTTACAAAGCGGTCGAAGATGCGATTGGACAAGAAGTGGATTACGTATGGCATACAGCTACAGATCTGTCGGCGTATGATTGCATTCTGGTTCCGGGTGGCTTCTCGTATGGAGATTACCTGCGTTGCGGAGCAATTTCACGTTTTGCACCAGTAATGAACGAAGTGGCAAAAGCGGCTGAGCAAGGCAAATATGTTCTTGGCATTTGCAACGGATTCCAGATCCTGACGGAAGCAGGCCTGCTCCCAGGTGCATTGATCCGTAACACGTCGCTCAAATTCCGTTGCCATGACACGGTGCTCAAAGTGGCTAACGCAGACACCCCATTCACACGTGACTACGCACCGGGCGAAGAGATCATCATCCCGATTGCTCATGGTGAAGGCAACTATTACTGTGATGAAGCAACACTGGCAAGCTTGCAAGCAAACAATCAGATTGTATTCACATATGGCAACAATCCTAACGGTTCCCTCGGGGATATCGCAGGGGTCTGCAACGAAGCTGGCAACGTAGTCGGCATGATGCCGCATCCAGAGCGTGCAGTGGATTCACTGTTCGGCTCGGAAGACGGCAAACGGATGTTTACATCAATTTTGAAAGCATGGAGGGATCGGCATGACGCAGCAGCTATCCGCTAAGGAGCCAACAGCAGAACAGGTCGCAGAACATAAACTTTACGCACAGATGGGCGTGTCTGATAGCGAATATGAGCTGATCTGTGAGTTTATGGGTCGCAAGCCAAACTACACGGAAATCGGTGTATTCAGCGTCATGTGGTCCGAGCACTGCGCCTACAAAAACTCCAAGCCGCTCTTGCGTCGTTTCCCGACAAGTGGCCCGCGTGTTCTGATGGGACCAGGTGAAGGAGCCGGAATCGTGGATATTGGTGACAACCAGGCCGTTGTTTTCAAAATTGAAAGCCATAACCACCCTTCCGCGGTAGAGCCTTATCAAGGCGCGGCAACAGGTGTGGGCGGTATTATCCGTGATATTTTCTCCATGGGTGCAAGACCGGTAGCGCTGCTGAACTCTCTTCGTTTCGGTAAGCTGGAGAGCGAGCGCGTGAAATATTTGTTCGAGCATGTGGTAGCGGGCATTGCGGGATACGGTAACTGTATCGGGATTCCGACCGTTGCAGGTGAAGTGATGTTTGATGAGAGCTATGAGGGTAACCCGCTCGTTAACGCAATGTGTGTCGGTCTGATTGATCATGACAAAATCCAGCGTGGTGTAGCCAAGGGCGTAGGTAACCCGGTGTATTACGTTGGTCCACCAACAGGTCGTGACGGTATTCACGGTGCAACCTTTGCATCTGTGGAGCTGACAGAGGAATCCGAGTCCCAGCGTACAGCGGTTCAGGTCGGTGACCCGTTTATGGAGAAGCTGGTTATGGAATCCTGTCTGGAATTGATTGATACAGGCATCGTGCTTGGTATTCAGGACATGGGTGCAGCAGGTCTGACATGCTCCAGTGCGGAGATGGCAAGTAAAGCAGGTAACGGTCTGGAGCTGTATCTGGATCAGGTGCCGCAGCGTGAAGAAGGCATGACGCCTTACGAGATGATGCTTTCGGAGTCTCAGGAGCGGATGCTGTTTGTCGTTGAACCGAAGGATGAAGCGCAAGCGTTGGAGATTTTTGAACGCTGGGGCGTGATCTGCGCCAAAGTCGGTAAAGTGACGGATGATGGTCGTCTGAAGCTGATCCACCACGGCGAAGTCGTTGGCGATATGCCAGTAACGGCACTCGTTGATGAATGCCCGGTGTATGACAAACCATCTACAGTACCTGCATATTATGAGCAAAGTGCTTCCATCGACACGCTTCGTTATGACGAAGTGTCGGATCTCGGCGGTGCACTGAAACAAGTGCTGGCTTCCCCAACGGTGGCGAGCAAAAAATGGGTTTATGATCAATATGATTACATGGTGCGTACAAGCACAGCCGTTCGTCCAGGCTCGGATGCAGCAGTGGTGACGATTCGTGGTACGCGCAAAGGTCTTGCGATGACGACAGACTGTAATGGCCGTTACGTGTATCTGGACCCTGAGGTGGGCGGACGAATTGCCGTGAGTGAGGCAGCACGTAATATCGTATGTTCCGGTGCGGAGCCACTTGCGATCACGGATAACCTGAACTTCGGTAACCCGGAGAAGCCGGATATTTTCTGGCAGATGGAAAAAGCTGTTGACGGTATGGCGGAAGCTTGCCGTGTGCTGGATACGCCGGTTATTGGCGGTAACGTAAGTTTGTACAATGAAAACGCCAAAGGCTCCATCTATCCAACGCCAGTGGTCGGTATGGTAGGTCTCGTTCATGACACGGATCATATTACGACACAGGCTTTCAAATCCGAAGGAGATGTCATCATCCTCCTCGGTGAAACCAAAGCAGAGCTCGGCGGAAGCGAGCTGCAATACGCCGTACACGGCGTGACAGAAGGACGTCCGCCACAGCTTGACCTGAACACGGAGAAGGCATTGCTCAGCACCGTGCTGGAAGCCATCCAATCCGGTCTCGTTCGTTCGGCGCATGACTTGTCCGAGGGTGGTCTGGCGGTGGCACTGGCAGAATCCTGCATCAGCGGCAACGTGGGCGCACAAGTGAATGTTGAGACTGCACTGCGTGCAGATCACGCGTTGTTCAGTGAGAGCCAATCCCGTATTTTGCTGTCGGCTTCGCCGCAGCAAGCGGGCAAGCTGGAAGCCTTTGTGCGTGAGCGCGGAGTGCCTGTAGCTGTCATTGGACGTGTAGAAGGAAGTCACCTGGCGATTGATTTGAACGGAACATCAGCCGTGAACGAACCTGTAGGAAGCTTGGCAAAGGTCTGGGAGGATGCGATTCCATGTCTCATGAACTGATGACGGGACAATTGTGGACAGGCGATTATTATAACGAAGGGTCCGGCAAGGAAGGACTCGACAAATTAAAGGAAGAATGCGGCGTATTCGGGGTGTATCGTCACCCTGATGCGGCTTCTCTTTCTTATTATGGTCTGCACGCACTCCAGCATCGCGGGGAAGAGAGCGCGGGCATGTGTGTAAGCGATGGTACACAGTTTAACTACCATCGTGGCATGGGACTGGTGAAGGAAGTGTTCACCAAAGACCTGATGCAGACACTGACGGGTGATATCAGCATAGGACATGTGCGTTATTCCACGAGTGGAGACAGCAAGCTGACGAATGCACAACCGCTTGTATTCAAATATCGGGATGGCGACTTGGCCGTTGCAACGAACGGAAACATCGTGAATGCACCAACGATCCGGCGCGAGCTGGAGCAGAGCGGTTCTATTTTTCAGACGACGAGTGATACGGAAGTTATTGCTCACTTGATTGCACGTTCTCCAAAAGGACTTGTGGAGGCGGCAAAAGATGCATTTCAACGTATTGTCGGCGGGTATGCCTTCCTGATTATGACGAATGACAAGCTACTGGTTGCTTCTGATCCGCATGGACTTCGTCCGTTAACGATGGGCAAGCTGGGGGATGCGTATCTGTTTGCGTCCGAAACCTGTGCGCTTGAAACCATTGGCGCAGAGCTGATTCGTGATATTCAGCCTGGTGAATTGCTTGTGCTGGATGCAGATGGCTTGCATGAGGATCGTTTTGACGATCATAAACACCGTAAGGCGCTGTGTGCGATGGAATACATTTATTTTGCTCGACCGGACAGTGATATGAATGGAGCCAATCAGCATGCTGCTCGTAAACGGATGGGCAGCCGGATGGCGATTGAATCGTTTGTGGATGCGGACTTGGTTACGGGGGTACCAGATTCCAGCATCTCGGCGGCGATTGGATACGCTGAACAGACGGGCATTCCTTATGAGATGGGTATGATCAAAAATAAATACACCGGACGTACATTTATCCAGCCAAGCCAGGAGCTGCGTGAGCAGGGCGTGAAGATGAAGCTCAGCGCAGTGCGCCGCGTTGTGGAAGGTAAACGTGTAGTCATGATCGACGACTCCATCGTTCGTGGTACGACGTCTCGCCGGATCGTGAATATGCTGCGTGACGCAGGGGCAACCGAAGTACATGTACGCATTACATCACCACCATTCAAAAATCCATGCTTCTATGGTATTGATACACCGGATAGCCGTGAACTGATTGCTTCCTCTCTGTCGGTAGAAGAGATTTGCCGCGAGATTAATGCGGACTCGCTGGCGTTTCTCAGCCCGGATGGACTGATTGCATCCATTCAGGGAGATAATCAGGATGATTATAAAGGTGGTTTGTGCCTGGCATGCTTCGATAATGATTATCCGACCCGTCTGGACTTTGATGGCGAAGAGAAATTCGGATGCAGCTGTTAGGAGGTTAGGCTTATGGCTAGAAAAAGCTATAATGAAGGCGACATTTTTGTGATTCCCATGCATGACGGACGGCTTGCAATCTGTCAGATTGTATGTGCACTGAGAGATCGCTTCAAAAAAGCTTTTTCGTTCGGCGTGATGAGCATTCAGCGTGACGAAACTGTAAGTTTGGAAGACGGCGATTTCCTTGTCTATTCTTATGGTAAACGTAAGAGCAGCGTGATCTTCACTTCACCCAAGCTGCTGAAAGATGGCACATGGAGCATTGTTGGTAACATCCCGCTAACTCCGGAGAAAAAGGAACTGCAAGTATTCCAGTGCGCTGGTGCGGTATACAACGGTGACGAATACATTCGAATGATTCCACCGGAAGAGTACAGCCAGTACATTACAATGGGCGTAGCTGGATTCGAGTTGGTACAGAATCATCTGTTAGAGATGAGCAGCAATAAATGAGTTGGACTTTTCATTTACACAAAACGAAGAGGACAGAAAAAACCTGAAGAAGCGAAGCGTTCGCCTAAAAGCTTTCTGCAAGAAAGCTACATCAGAAGCATACGCTGATCACCGGATTTTCTCCTTACAATAATGGATTGAAAAATCCGGGGATAACAGCGATCGGAAGGTTGTTCTTTCATCGTAGTGGTAATTGTCAATTACCTTGGTTCAATATATACAAGATACGAAGGGTGTGAGGGTTGTGTCCGAAGCATATAAAAAGGCCGGCGTGGATATTGCGGCAGGGAATGAAGCAGTTGAACGGATGAAGAAACACGTAAAGCGTACCTTCCGTCCAGAGGTAATGACTGATCTGGGTGGGTTCGGGGCACTGTTCGGCTTGAACAAAGATAAATATGATGAGCCGGTACTGGTCTCTGGTACAGACGGTGTGGGCACGAAGCTGAAAATTGCATTTGCCATGGACCGTCACGACACAATCGGGATTGACGCAGTAGCCATGTGTGTGAACGATATCGTGGTGCAAGGCGCTGAGCCGCTGTTCTTCCTGGACTACCTCGCTTGCGATAAGGTCATCCCTGAGAAGATTGAAGCCATCGTTGCCGGAATTGCAGAAGGCTGTCATCAGTCCGGCTGTGCGCTGATTGGTGGCGAAACGGCTGAGATGCCGGGTATGTACAGTGAAGGCGAGTATGATATCGCGGGGTTCACAGTGGGTATTGTGGACAAAGCCAAGATCATCAACGGCACAACCATTGCACCTGGAGACACGGTCATCGGTCTTGCTTCCAGTGGTGTACACAGTAACGGCTTCTCTCTGGTTCGCAGATTGCTGCTCGAAGAAGCTGGCCTGGATCTGCACTCGGAAGTGGCAGAACTGGGTGGCAAGCTGGGGGATGCCCTGCTGGAGCCAACGAAGATTTATGTAAAACCTCTGCTGTCTCTGCTGGAAAATGTCAATGTTAAAGGCATGGCTCACATTACCGGCGGTGGATTTATCGAGAATATTCCGCGTATGCTGCCAAGCAACGTGAATGTAGATATAGATTATGGTTCATGGCCGATTTTGCCGATCTTTAATCTGTTACAGCAAAAAGGCGATGTAACGAATCGGGATATGTTCACTACCTTTAACATGGGCGTCGGGCTTGTGCTGGTTGTGAATGAAGCAGATGCAGCAAAAGCACTGGAGCAGTTGAAAGCATCTGGTGAAGAAGCGTACATCATTGGCCGTGTAACTGAAGGAGATGCGCGAGTAACCTTCACAGGAGCGGATGTTTAATGGCGAACTACCGCATTGCTGTATTTGCCTCAGGAGAAGGAAGTAACTTCCAGTCTTTGGTTGATGCAGCACGCAATGGTGTGTTGAACGCTTCGGTGGAACTGCTCGTATGTGACAAGCCTGCTGCACGTGTTGTGCAGCGAGCACAGGATGCAGGGGTAGACTGCCATTTGTTTACACCCAAGGCGTATGCTTCGCGTGAAGCATACGAGGCAGAGATTATCGAAGTGCTGGAATCGAAACAAATTGATCTGGTTGTGCTCGCGGGATATATGAGACTGCTGACTTCATTAATGGTGGATCGTTACGCAGGCCGATTGATCAATATTCATCCATCCCTGCTGCCCGCATTTACAGGCAAGGATGCCATTGGACAAGCACTGGAGTATGGTGTGAAGGTGACCGGTGTGACTGTGCATTTTGTTGACGGGGGAATGGATACGGGGCCGATTATAGCCCAGCACCCGGTTCCCGTGCAGCCGGGAGATACAGCTGAAACGATCAGCAAAGCCATTCACGCAGCGGAGCAGCAGCTTTACCCTGAAGTGGTATCCTGGTTTGCGCAAGGTCTGGTTCAATTAGACGGGCGCCACGTCACTGTTAACAAACCGGTTTGATATAAGTTGAGATTTTTTCCGCACATGAACGGAGAGAACAGAAATAAGCTGGAGCAGCGAAGCGTTCGCCTGAAAGCTTTCTGAAAGAAGGCTGCATCGGAGTGTTCTGTGTAAACACCGTGGTTCAATTTATATAACAGAAGTCGAATGTTGGTACGCATTTTGTGATATTTCTCGGGAAATAAATCGGCTGTGTTTCGTCAGGAAACGCGAAGCTTATGGGACATTAAAGGAGGAGCATATTGTGAGTATCAAAAGAGCGCTGGTCAGCGTATCGGATAAAACAGGCATCGTGGACTTTTGCCGCGAGCTGTCGCAAATGGGTGTGGAGATTATTTCGACAGGAGGTACAAGCAGCCTGTTGTCGAAGGAAGGCGTTCCTGTCATCGGAATTTCGGATGTGACCGGATTCCCGGAAATTATGGACGGACGTGTCAAAACATTACATCCGGCAGTTCACAGTGGATTGCTTGCTGTTCGCGATAATGAAGAGCATACACGCCAAATGCAGGAGCTTGGTCTCGGTTATATTGATCTGGTTGTTGTTAATCTGTATCCATTCCAGGAAACGATTGCGAAACCGGATGTAGCCTATGAAGATGCCATCGAGAATATTGATATCGGTGGCCCAACGATGCTCCGTTCTGCGGCGAAAAACCATGCCTTTGTCAGCGTTGTTGTTGATGCTGCAGACTACAGCCAAGTGCTGGAGGAAGTTCGCAGCAGCGGAGATACGACGCTGGAAACACGCAAACGGCTTGCGGCAAAAGTGTTCCGTCATACGGCGGCTTACGATGCACTCATCTCCGACTACCTGTCCAACGTGAACGGCGACCCGTTGCCAGAGCGTCTGACGGTTACTTATGAAAAGCTCCAGGATTTGCGCTACGGCGAAAATCCACACCAACAGGCGGCATTCTACCGCAAACCGCTGGCTGCACAGGATACATTGACAACAGCTGAGCAGCTGCACGGTAAAGAGCTGTCCTATAATAACATCAATGATGCCAACGCAGCCTTGCAGATCGTCAAAGAATTTGAAGAGCCTGCAGTGGTTGCGGTGAAGCATATGAACCCTTGCGGCGTCGGGATCGGCGAAAGCATCTATGAAGCATACAGCAAAGCGTATGCTGCTGACCCAACATCAATCTTCGGCGGCATTGTGGCAGCGAACCGGATTATCGACAGCGATACGGCGAACAAGCTGAGCGAGATTTTCCTGGAAATCGTGCTGGCTCCTGATTTTACTCAAGAAGCATTAGACATTCTGACGAAAAAGAAAAACATTCGTTTGCTTAAAACAGGTGAGCTGAGTGCAGCACGCAACCGTGAGAGTCAATTCGTGGTGACGTCCATTGATGGCGGTATGATCGTGCAGCAGTCTGATGTACACTCGATTGAAGCCAGCGAATTGAACGTAGTGACCGATCGTGCACCTTCCGAAGAAGAAATGAAACAGCTGTTGTTTGGCTGGAAAGTCGTTAAACATGTGAAGTCTAACGCGATTGTACTTGCTGCAAACGATATGACGGTAGGTGTAGGTGCGGGACAAATGAACCGTGTTGGCGCTGCCAAAATTGCCATTGAGCAAGCTGGAGAGCAGGCCAAAGGTGCTGTTCTTGCTTCGGATGCATTCTTCCCGATGGGGGATACATTGGAGCTGGCAGCAAAAGCTGGTATTACAGCAGTTATTCAGCCAGGCGGTTCGATCAAAGACGAAGAGTCCATCAAAGTAGCCAATGAATATGGCATTGCGATGGTATTTACAGGTGTTCGTCATTTCAAACACTAGGCATGAAGGTATAAGCTATACGTTGTCATCATAAGTGGCAAGTGTTACAAAGGGGTGTCACCTGTCATGCTCATGACGTATGGGACACTCCTTTTTTCAGGAAGAGATACGATCTGATATGTGTGAACATACCAATACTATTGAAGCGTGGAGGGGAACAGACGAATGGATATTTTGGTTGTTGGCGGCGGTGGCCGCGAGCATGCGATCATTTGGGCGCTGGCGAAGAGTCCTAAGGCAGGTAAAATTCATTGTGCGCCGGGAAATGCAGGTATTGCACAGCTGGCAGAATGTCATCCGATTGCCGTACATGAATTCGACAAGCTCAAAGCACTTGCTGTGGAGCTGAAGGTAGACCTTGTCGTGATCGGACCAGATGATCCGCTGGCAGACGGGATCGTAGATGCGTTTGACTCGACAGGCATTCCGGTCTTCGGACCACGCCGTAATGCGGCAGAGATCGAAGGCAGCAAAACGTTTATGAAGGACCTTCTGCACAAGTATCATATTCCTACTGCTGCCTATGAGAAGTTCGATAACTATGAGCAGGCTCAAGCCTATCTGGATGAACAGGCCATTCCGGTGGTCATTAAAGCGGATGGTCTCGCTGCGGGTAAAGGGGTAACCGTAGCGTACTCCCGTGAAGAAGCAAATCAGGCGCTGCGCAGCATTATGGTTGATAAGGTATTCGGTGAAGCTGGAGCTAAAGTCATTATTGAAGAATTCCTCGCTGGACAGGAAATGTCGATTCTGGCTTTTGTGGATGGCGAGACTGTTCGCCCGATGGCGGCAGCGCAGGATCACAAGCCTGTCTTCGATCATGATCAGGGTCCCAATACGGGTGGAATGGGAACATACTCCCCGCTTCCACATATTCCGGCCTCCATTATTGAAGAAGCGGTGGAAACGATTATTAAGCCAACAGCAAAAGCGATGGTATCCGAAGGTCGGCCATTCCGCGGTGTATTGTTCGCGGGTCTGATGATCTCCCCGGATGGCAAGCCCAAAACGATTGAGTTCAATGCGCGTTTTGGAGATCCAGAGACACAAGTGGTGCTGCCCCGGTTGAATAGTGATCTGCTGGACATTTTCTGGGCAACCGTGCACGGGAAATTAGCCGACATTGAGATTGAATGGAGTGACGAGGCTGCGGTATGTGTTGTGCTCGCTTCCGGCGGATATCCGGGTCCTTATGCCAAAGGTGTCGTGATCCACGGACTCGATGAGGAGCACGAGGGCGTTGTATTCCATGCAGGAACCGCTCGTAACGGAGCCGGAGAATGGGTAACGAACGGTGGACGAATTCTGGGTGTGGTTGGTCTTGGCGCAGACATTGCGGAAGCGAGAGCCAAAGCATATGCCCAGGCAGAGCGCATTCAGTTCGAAGGAAAGCATCAACGCAGCGACATTGCAGCCAAAGCTTTAGTGTAAGCATAGCAGCGTTCTAAAACTAACCCAAATAGCCCGTAGGAGGGGTACCGAAAGGTATTTGCATCCTGCGGGCTATTTGCTGCGTATTACCTATAACGCGTGTAAAACAGGCAGCTACATACCTGCATGAGTACAACCTTAAGCAGCCTTTTCAGTGAGCAGCCACATTGGTTTAATTTCTGAATGAGGCGGGTAGTATTTCATTAAAATGGACTAATCTATTAGAGAGAACAACAATAAATTACGATCATTAACGAAGCAGGGATCACGCTGGATTAGCAGCCAAAGGCATAACATACATATAGACTATTCTGTGAACAATAGACTGTAAGCTTATGCCAAACCATGACGTGCAACTGGATGGTTTGGATCAAATCATGATATACTTTTCGGAAACAGGAATCGGTACGAGGGGAGGTGGATATCTATTGGGTAGGCGATATTGTAAATTGTCCAAATGGAGAATCTAGGTGGAGTTAATCAAGGAACAATGGACAGCATGAGGGGTAACCCGTTTTGATTGAAGTCGTTTCTAAAACGTCATGGACGTTATTGGCTTCATCTTGGATTCCTGTTTTAGATTTACAAGGTCATTGTGCAACTTATACAGAAATGATCATGAACTGATTTTTATATAATGTTTGATACATCAATCGACCCTTGCTTTAGTAACACAAACAGCGCATGAATAGTTAATGGCATAAATATTGACGAATCACGCTGTAACTATCTTTGGAGGTGAATCCCTGAGGATCGGGGAAGTCTTTGGACATAATTACCATATTAAATATCGCATTACTTATCATCTTGATTGTATTGACTGCATTTTTCGTGGCATCGGAGTTTGCAGTAGTTAAGATTCGTACATCAAGAGTGGATCAACTGGTTGCCGAGGGAAATAAACAGGCAGTGTTAGCCAAAAAGGTTGTCTCGAATCTCGATTATTATCTATCTGCCTGTCAGCTCGGGATTACCGTTACCGCCTTGGGACTCGGTGCTTTGGGTAAACCAACGGTGGAGAGATTGCTGTATCCTGTGTTCAGCTACCTGGACGTACCCGCTTCTATCTCGGCAATTGCTTCTTATGCGATAGCTTTTATTCTCGTTACGTTTTTGCATGTCGTTGTTGGTGAGATGGCACCCAAAACGCTGGCGATTCAGTTTTCGGAAAAACTGACGTTATTACTTTCGCCGCCGCTGTACTGGTTTGGTAAAATCATGTACCCGTTCATCTGGGCACTTAATGGTGCCTCTCGTGTAATTCTGCGTGGATTGGGTGTGAAACCTGCAGGACATGATCAAGCCTACTCAGAGGACGAGATTAAAATTATTATGAATCAGAGCTATGAAGGCGATGAGAGCAACAAGACAAAGCTTTCGTACCTGGAAAATGTTTTTGTGTTCGACGAACGGGATGCCAAAGACATCATGGTTCCGCGTACAGAATTGGTTACATTGAATCAGGATATGACTTATGACGACATTATTCCTATTCTGGATGAGCATAACTACTCCAGATATCCCGTAATTGAGGATGGAGACAAGGACCGTATTATTGGTGTCGTAAACGTGAAGAAGATTTTGCCGGACATGGTGGCGACTCGTGCATATCAATTGAGTGAATTCGTGCGAGAGATTCCATTTGTGTCGGAAGTGACTTCCATTCAGGATGCAATGATTAAAATGCAGCAGGAACGAGTTCACATGGCTGTCGTCGTGGATGAATACGGTGGTACTTCGGGAATCATTACGATGGAGGATATCCTTGAAGAGCTGGTAGGCGAGATCAGGGATGAATTCGATGCGGATGAAGTGGCAGACATTCAGGAAACCGGGAAAAACCAGTATCTGATTAACGGTCGCGTGCTTCTGGATGAACTGGAGCGACAGTTCGGGATTGTGTTCGAGGGCAATGAAGAGATGGATACCGTTGCCGGATGGATTCAGTACCAGAAGGGTGTCGGTGTGGAAAAAGGAGATACGGTTGAACACGGCGACTATGTCTGGACCGTTGTGGATGCCGAGAACTATCACATCAAGCAGGTGCTGCTTGAGCGTGTACAGGGCGCGGAGGTTCAAGAGCCTGCAAGTGATCTGGCTTAATGTTATGAGAGCTTGAGTATATGTGTACCTGATCTGCATGTACATTTTAAAACTTAATGGAGGTGAATCCCTCAATCTGAGGGAAGTCATTGGACGGAATAATAGCCTTAAACCTATTTTTAGTCGTTATATTTATCGGTCTGACCGCGTTTTTCGTAGGCGCTGAGTTCGCGATTCTGAAAGTGCGGATGTCCCGTATTGATCAATTGATCGCGGAAGGCAACAAAAAAGCAGTAATCGCCAAAAAAGTGGCACATAACCTGGATTATTATCTGTCAGCTTGTCAACTGGGGATTACCATTACAGCTCTCGTGCTGGGGGCCTTGGGTGAGCCAACGGTAGAGAAGATGCTGCATCCGTTATTTGAGCGTCTTGAAGTGCCGGCTGCGTTGTCCACGGTACTTTCTTACGGTATTGCACTGGCAGTGATCACCTTCCTGCACGTTGTGATTGGTGAATTGGCGCCCAAAACACTGGCCATCCAGTTTGCCGAGCGGATGACTTTAATGCTTGCCCCACCGCTCTACTGGTTCGGTAAAATTATGAATCCGTTCATCTATGCTTTGAATGGTGCAGCTCGTTTGCTGCTCGGCCTGTTCGGGATCAAACCGGCCGGACATGATACCGTTCACTCCGAAGAGGAGCTGAAGCTGATTATGGCGCAATCGTATGAGAGCGGGGAGATCAACCAAACCGAGCTGGACTATCTCAAAAACATTTTTGCGTTTGATGAGCGTTTGCTCCAGGAGATTATGATTCCGCACAACAAAATTGTTACACTGAACAAAGATATGCCGCTGGATCAGATTATTGAGGTGTTGAACCGGCATGAATATACAAGATATCCAGTCATTGCATCCGGGGAAACCAACCATTTTGTCGGTTTTATTAATACGAAACAAACCTTGACCAGTGTGGCTGCAGGCAGGGAGTTCAGTATGAACACCTTTATGCATCCAATGCCAAGCTTCTCGGAGCGTTCGCCAATCAAGGATGTGCTCATTCAGATGCAGCAGAGCCGCGTGCATATTGCATCAGTCCGAAACGAAGCAGGGGATACCATTGGAATGGTCACGATGGAGGATATTCTCGAAGAGATTGTTGGGGATATCAAGGATGAGTATGAGCATAAGGATTTGGTTCATCCGCCGAAGAAATTAAAGCTGGTATAATAAACACAATACTGAGCTGCAACCAACAGGCTCCCGAATTACGGGGCCTGTTTTTTCATAGGTATCCTTGCTTGGAACGTACAAATGAAAAATTTGAAAATGATTCACAGTACTAAAGTCTTAATTTTAAAATAAATGCTTGCGTAATGAAAGGAAATGTACTAATATAAATTTAAAGAATCTTAATTTAAAGATAAATACAAGTAAAGCCCAATAAAGGCAAAGAACAAATAAAAGCGGTGCACAACAACCAAAATACGATTATAAAGTCAAGGGAGTGGAGATTATGTTCAGAACTTCAGGAATTCATCACATTACGGCTTTTGTAGACGATGCACAGAAAAATGTAGATTTTTACGCAGGTGTACTGGGACTCAGACTGGTGAAAAAAACAATTAACTTTGATGCACCGGATGTGTATCACTTGTACTATGGCAATGAGCAGGGGGCGCCGGGTACAATTATCACCTTTTTCCCGCAGCAGAATGCAAGAAGAGGTGTCATTGGCTCAGGGCAGACCGGGGTTACTGTCTATGCGGTACCTGTGGGCAGCCTGTCGTTCTGGAAAGAACGTCTTGCTTCCTTTGATATTCCATATGAAAATAAAACGAGATTCGGTGAAAGCTACATTCGTTTCTTCGATAAAGGTGGATTGCTGCTTGAACTGGTGGAACGCGAAGGCGGTCAGCCAAGCCAATGGACATTTAACGGAGTAACCCCGGAGCATGCCATCAAGGGCTTCGGCGGTGCGGTACTGTACAGTCATGTACCTGAAAAAACGATGGAGGTGCTCGTCAGCAAGCTGGGTCTGGAGCAGGTGGATGAAGAGAATGGTCTGATCCGACTGCGTGCCAGCGGTGATCTGGGACAGATTATTGATATCCAATCGACAGGCATCCAGCGCGGCATCGGTGGTGCAGGAACGGTGCATCACATTGCATGGCGTGCCAAAGATTACACCGAGCATGAACAGATCCAGCAGGAACTGGAGCAAACCGGATATCACCCAACACCTGTAATTGACCGTCAATACTTCAATGCGGTATATTTCCGGGAGCCAGGCGGCATTCTGTTCGAGATTGCCACAGATCCTCCGGGCTTCGCGCGGGATGAGCCGGAAGAAAGCATGGGCGAGAAATTGATGCTGCCTGAATGGTACGAACCACAGCGCGCGCAGATTGAACAATTGCTGCCGCCGATTCAAGTACGTGAGTGGAAAGGGGACGTTAAATGATGAGTACAGCGACAATGAAACATATTTATAAAGCAGGTGCACAGCCGGATGCACCAACGATGCTGCTGCTGCACGGTACTGGAGGTACCGAGAACGATCTGATCGGACTGGCAGAGATGATTGCACCAGGTGCAGCTGTGCTTGGTGTACGCGGGAATGTATCCGAGAATGGCATGCCACGTTTCTTCCGACGTCTTGCCGAAGGTATCTTTGACGAAGAGGATCTGATTGCACGCACAGCGGAGCTGGGCTCCTTCATTGATGCTGCTGCGGCAGCGTATGGATTCGATCGGAAGAATGTCTACGCACTGGGATACTCCAATGGCGCGAATATAGCAGCAAGCCTGATGTTCCATCAGGCGGATGTATTCAAGGGAGCGATTCTGCATCATCCCATGGTACCGCTGCGAAGACTCACACTGCCTGATCTGACAGGATTGCCAGTGTTCATCGGTGCAGGCGAGAATGATCCAATCGTACCTCGCCGTGAAACCGAGGAATTGGCTTCACTTCTGAGCGGAGCAGGTGCTGCTGTGCACATGCACTGGGAGCGTCAGGGGCATCAGCTGACCCGCACCGAGGCAGCGGCGGCTGCATCCTGGTATCAGTCACAGGCGTAATGACGGTGAGATTATTCAAGACATATTTGCGCGAATGTATCGACTGAACAACAAGCATTATGGTAGTCGTAGATAAAAGGCAGCCACTACATGGCTGGCAGGGACACCCGATGAGATGGCGGATCGGGTGTTCTTTTTTTACATAGAACAAGGTATAATTAATTGATAATCATTTTCATTTAGAGATGGGTGCAGATAGGGACAGAGGACAGAAAATAGAGCTGGATGCGGATCAATGGAGGGAGGAAGGGGAGTAGATGAGTCAACAGCCCGTTTTACATACGTTTGGGGCAAGTGCTTATATTCAGACCCGTGATGGCCGAAGGCTTCATTATATGTCCGGGGGAGCAGGGGAAGTTACGGTTGTGTTTGAATCGGGCATGGGTGTCTCCAGATCAACATGGGGGCTGATTGTACCCGCTGTAGCCGAATATGCACGTACCATTGTATACGACAGGGCTGGAGCGGGACGAAGTGATGTCGATGCTTCCCCTCGTACACTTGCACGAATTGCAGAAGACCTGAACGAGCTGCTGGATGCGCTTGGGTCAGGGCCGCTTATTCTGGTAGGACATAGCTGGGGAGGTCCCATTGTTCGTACAGTGGCAACGGCCCATCTGTCTCGCCTGAAGGGGATTGTGCTCGTTGATCCGTCGGATGAGCATTGTGATTTGTATTTTACCAGGGTGGCGAAGGTGGGCTTTGCGATAAATGGTGCACTGATGCCGCTGCTGGCTCGTCTGGGCTTGTATCGTTTCCTTGGCATCAAAGAATTCAACCTGCAGCCTGCTGATGTTGTTGCGGATCACCACCAGGAGGACTTTACAGTACAGGCGGCTCGCACGATGGCTGCGGAGGTAAAGGGATTTATACAGGATTTGAAAATGCTGCAGGCGCAGCCTCCCAAGCTGGGCAATGCGGCGGTCAGCCTGATTTCAGGTACATTGCCAGGCACAGGCGAGCGTAAGATCAGACCCGCAATCGTAAAGGCCCACCAGCAGACGGTAAACAAGCTGTCCAACGCCAGATGGGTGGAGGCCGCACAGTCAGGGCATATGGTGATGTTTACAGATCCTGAGGTGATTACGGCAGAGATTCTGCGGATGGTGCAGGACGGAGAGCAAAAGTGATACAATAAAAAGAAAAAGCAATGTGTGACATTGTTAGACCATATAAGCGGAGTGTGGGGACAGATGAAACCAGAGAATCAAGAAACAACAGGAACGAGTACCGGAAATGAGAGCTCCAGACATGCCAGTGTTGGCATGGAGGATATCGTGCGCGCACATCATGTGCTGCGCGAAGTGATTGTAAGAACGCCGCTACAGCGGGATGCTGTATTGTCGGCCAAATATAACTGTAACGTTTATCTGAAGCGTGAGGACCTGCAAGTGGTGCGTTCATTTAAAATTCGTGGCGCCTACAACATGATTCGCAGTTTAACTCCGGCCGAGATGGAGAAGGGGATTGTCTGTGCCAGTGCCGGCAATCATGCCCAAGGGGTTGCATTCAGCTGTAATACGCTGGGCATTCACGGCAAAATCTTCATGCCAAGCACAACGCCCAACCAGAAGGTGAAGCAGGTGCGTCGTTTTGGCGGCGATAATGTTGAAGTTGTTCTGATCGGGGATACGTATGATGATGCATATGCCGAAGCGATGCGTGCGTGTGACGAGCAGGGCATGACCTTTATCCATCCGTTTGATTCACCCAAAATTATTGCGGGGAACGGTACGGTAGGTATGGAGATCATGGAAAGTCTCGACGAACATGCAGATTATGTATTTGTCACGATTGGTGGCGGTGGTCTGGCAGCCGGTGTGGGAACATATATGAGAACCGTCAGCCCGGATACTCAAATTATCGGCGTTGAGCCGCTTGGCGCGGCTTCCATGAGCGAAGCGATGTTCCGTAAACAGGTGGTCACACTGGATGATATTGATAAGTTTGTTGATGGCGCAGCAGTAAAGCGGGTCGGCGATCTGACGTATGACATCTGCAGCAGCATTCTGGATGATATTGTGAAGGTCCCGGAAGGCAAAGCCTGCACAACCATTCTGGAGTTATATAACGAAAATGCCATCGTGGTGGAGCCAGCCGGTTCGCTGGCTGTGGCTGCACTCGACCAGTACCGGGAACAGATCGCAGGCAAGACAGTAGTTTGTGTCATTAGCGGCGGTAACAATGATATCGACCGGATGCAGGAGATCAAGGAGCGTTCCTTGATCTATGAAGGGCTGAAATATTACTTCATGGTGAATTTCCCGCAGCGTGCAGGGGCTTTGCGTGAGTTCCTTGAGGAAGTGCTCGGTCCGAATGATGATATCGCCAGATTTGAATATACGAAAAAGCATGACAAGGAGAACGGCCCTGCCCTGGTCGGCATCGAGCTGATGTATAAAGAGGACTACCAGCCGCTGATTGAACGTATGAATCGCAAAGGTATTGCTTATACCGAGCTGAACAAAAACCTTAATCTGTTCAACATGTTAATCTGACGAAGCATTCCAGCCAGCGTGATCAGAAGATGGTGTTGCAAAGACTGGAATAGCACCGATATGTAGAGAGGGGGATCTATTTACAATTGAAACCAACTACAGCATCAGATCAGCAGAATACAGCACTTCAGCTCCGACCTGCGCGAAAGGAAGATGTGGATCAGATGCTTCCGCTACTGGTGCAGGCGATTGACGATATCGCATATGCACTTGCAGGCGAAGGTGATCATGAGCAGGCGATGTGTATCTTGCGTGAATATATGACACAGGAACATAACCGAATCAGTTATCAGAACATCACCGTGATGGAGCAGGAAGGGCAGATTGCCGGAATTCTGGTCGCTTATGCGGGCGATGATGCGGACCGTCTGGATCAGCCGATTCTGGATCGGGCTGGACGGAGTACCGACGAGAAATATACTTTGGTCAAAGAAACCCGTCCTGGGGAGTATTATCTGGATACTCTCTCGGTAAGCGAGCCATTTCAGGGGCAGGGCATCGGCCGTGCGCTGATGGCTGCTTTTGAGCAGCAGGGGAAACAACTCGGGCACACACGGGCTGCCCTCATCGTAGAAGAGGACAATGGCCGTGCGAGGCAGCTGTATGAACGGCAGGGCTACGTTCAGGATGAAGTCATCCTTATTGGAGGACATGCGTATTATCATATGATTAAACCGATTCAAGCACTGTAGGCTAGACTATGGACTAGCTGCGACCGTGTTTAAATTTGGCCAACAGACCATAGCGTTACTGGATCGGTGGAGGCGGCTCTGGGTGAAAGATGATGAATACTGACGTATGCAATAGGAAATAACCTATATAGCTCTTTCAAGAGCTCTGTCACCCGCATGAGACACGCCAAAAAAAGACGAACCCTCGCCGTTAGTGCGATGTTCGTCTTTTTGATCGTTACAAAGGATGTCGTGCCCCATCCTCAATCACACATGCCCCAATGGTCAGGAACACGCTGGATTCCGGGCATCCCTTACCTAATGTAGTCTCCATCACTTATCCTTCAGCTCACTAGGCGAGAAATTTACTGGTTCCAGAACTCACTCCTAGGCACATTCAGTTCCAGCCAGTTTTCTACTGCTTTGGTTTGTTCATACCTGGATTCGGCAACGACCTCCATGAAAGCATTCAGTTTTTTCAGAAAAGCACTGTTCTTGGAGGAGTTGCGTTGTAAGACAGCTTTGTAACCTTTTTGGGCGTTGGCATCCATGACATTGGTATCATAATCGAACAGAGGTGTATTATCCAGCCCGTAAAACGTATAAAAGGTATACTCGTTCATCAGCATCTGGACCTGCTGCTTCCGATTGGACTTGGGATAATCATTCAGGAATTGTTCCTGATTCAGCGCACGATTGAGCATCTCCTGATATCCGATCATGAGGCCTCCATCCTCTGTGGAAATGTTGCTTGTTTCTACTTCCATAATTTGAATGTACTGTTTAATATCCTTATTCACGTAGGCGGTATACTTGTCAAAAGCCGCATAATCCATGATCGGATACAGCGACCCCTCAATCATCGTCAGGCGATAACCGCTGTCTCTGGCTTGTTGCAGCAAGTTGCGTAGTGTGTTGTCTTTGGTGCGGTACATTAGTTGGGTGAAGCTGTCCTTCCACTTATAGATTTTCAACATCTGATCCTGTACATTCGGGACAAGCATACGATCTGTCATAGCGTTCAATGCCTTGATCCGGGCGTTCTCCAGCTGCATTACCATCAATGTCGCATGATATGGAGTGACTTGGCTGATCTTGGACTCAAGGTAGCGGTCTGCTGCGGGCAGCCCATTTTTTTTGTAAAGCATGCTCTGGAAGGACTTGTAGATCGTGGATGAGCTGGCTGAGGTAACCTTGGTCTCCGCAGCCGGTGCAGCAGAAGCCATGTTAGCGATTGGAGCAGCAGCCGTTTGAAGCAGCATAGTTAGTGCTGTGGCGGTAAGTAACGTACGTAATCCTTTTTTTAAAGAATGCGAAGATAATGTCATCCGTATAAACCTCCTGTATTTCTATAGTGTCAGATGTGATTGAAGTATAGGCTGGCTTGCTGGGAAAATAAATCCCCTTGCCAAGCTGTATTGGTTAACCGTTACCCACAGGTTACAGTAATTGGCACATAAAGTGGTTGCGGAATAATGACAAATTATTCTGTTATTTTTAACTTTTTAAGGTAGATGGAAGGTAAATTTTTTTGCGAAAATAATTATGGGCAGACCGGAAACTTTTTATCGAGTCGGAACGTCTTAGATGTGCATAGGAAAATACAGGAATTCACCAGTTGCACAGCTAATTTATACGGATACTACTAATTATGGAGAGAATGGGGATAGAGGTATGAGGAAAGCGGGAGGAAGTCAAGTCAAAAAGGTGATGTCAGCGCTGGCCGTGTCGGCCATGCTCATGTCTGCTCTGCCACTATCAGTGATGGACGCAGCTGCACGAATCAGTATCTATATTAATGATGCCGAGCTGCCGTCTGCTCAAGCTCCAGTCATGAAGGCTGGACGGGTACTTGTTCCGCTACGGTCAATTTTTGAAGGACTGGATGCAGAAGTAAAGTACAGTAACCAAACGAAAAGAATTACAGCAACACGTGGAGATCAGGAGGTTTCATTAACCCTTGGTTCCAAGGTTGCATATATCAACGGACAGCTCACCATGCTGGATGTGCCTGCAAGTACGATTCGGGGCAATACGATGGTGCCGATTCGTTTTGTGAGTGAAGCTTTTGGGGAAAAAGTATTCTGGAACTCACGGAATCAACGTGTAGATATCCAAACAACGTCGTCGACGCCTGAAACGCCAGTAGACAATACTCAGTTAGCGGCGTGGAATATATATGGCTCGGTATCCGGCAGTAACGGAGATGGCCGTGATCTGACAGTGAGCTTTACACGCGCCACTTCTGAGAACAGCGTATCCGCGTATCGGATCATGCTGGTGAAAACACGGGATGTGAACAGCTTCAACGAAAATGCGGCCTCAGCTGTTCCTTCCACCAATTATACGTCTATTACGCCAAACGGCAGCAATCCAAAGCTCACCCTGAACGCTCAGACACGTGATGTTAACGGAGATTTGCTGAACAGCAATGAAAGTTACCGTCTGTATGTATTGACCGTAGGCAATAGCAGCAATAACTACAAAAACACATTGAACTGGTCTTCCCAGGTCCTGAAGCTGAACCAGGTGAAGGCTTCTGTTCAAGCTGTAACAGGGCTGCGTATAGCTGACGTAAGCGATAATGCCGATGGTAGAGATATGGAGATTAATTTTACACAGCCAAGCACGACGTCCAATATTACGTATTACCGTGCGTTTGTGGTGAAAGCCAAGGATGCATCGACGTTTAGTCTCGATACAGCTAATAAAGTATCCAGTGCCAATTCCACGATCATATACAAAGGCAGCTCTACTACAGTCAAAACTCAGCTGACCTCCTCATCTCGGGATACTTCTGGAGAACTGATCAAGAACGGCACAGCGTATGTGGTATACATCATGTCGGTAAGTGCGAATACAACAATGGATAACAAGCTGTCCACTGTCTCATCCTCCCTGACACTGTCTGTGAATACAGCGGCAGCTCCAGTGATTACACAAGTGAGAGACATTTCAGATTATGGAGATGGCCGTGACATCCAGGTAAGCTTTAACCGTGTATCGGATGAGTCGAAGGTGGCAAACTATCGTGTGTTTGTTGTACGCAACTCGGTAACCAGCAGCTTTAATCTGAATACAGCAAGCAATCTGTCTTCCAGTCTCTATTATACGGTCAACAAAACAGGCAATAACATTGCCGTAACCCTGCCATCGAATATGCGGGATACCAGCGGATATAACATCACGAATTTGCAGGACTATCGAATCTATGTCATGGCAGCAGGCAGCCAGCAAAATAACTACACCAATGCGCTGTCGGCTTCTTCAAGTGTCTTGAGATTGACGTCCAATAGCACTGCAGGTGTGGCGAGTAATCTGTCTGTTACAGATATCGGGGACAACGGGAACGGTTCTGATCTGCGCGTGACATTCAACAGAGCGTCGGATGAGTCCAATATTTCACACTACCGTGTGTTCGTGGTGCCTGCGAATTATTCGGGAAGCTTCAATCTGAATGCAGCCAATTCATCGAATAACTATACTCAGGTGAATAAAACGGGAAGTAATCTGGTAGTATCACTTCCAAGTTATGCAGTGGATACCAACGGATATCGGATTACCAACAACGTTCCTTATCGGGTATTTGTCCTGTCCGTGAACAACAACGGCAATTGGAGCCAGAATGCTTTGTCCTCATATTCGGCTCAAATTACACTGACACAGAATTTAGCGATTACAGCACCGACTAAGGTTAACGCAACTGACGTTGCGGATAATGGAAATGGCAAAGATCTGCAGGTGACATTTAATAGATCTCAAAATGAGGCGAATATAAACCATTATCGAGTTTTCGTTGTGAAGGCCGCTAATGTAGGAAGATTCAACCTGGAGGAAGCAAATAGAAATCCTAACTTCAAGGTTGTTAATAAAGCAAGTGGAAGTGGAGATTACACATTTAATCTAGAAAATGTTAGAACAACAGATGGTGCAGATATTATCAATAATCAGAATTATCGCATTTTTGTTCTTGCTATGAGTAACAATAGCAGCGCTAATGTATTGTCTACGGCTTATGCTGACATTAGTTTGTCTGTGAGGTCTGCTGTATTGCCAGTTAAAATCACTAATTTTGGAGTCAAAGGCGTAGATCAAGCCCAAGGTAACGCATCCGATGTGACAGTCACCTTTACCCAGCCAGATTCTATACAGGGAATTGGACGTTATATGTTAATGATTGTACCTTCATCGACTGCATTTGACACTAACATTGCTAAAGCAACTGTAGTAAAAGGTGATGCGATTCAAGTTAGTCCAGGAACTTCGGATTTGCCTGAAGTACTGAAAGATAGCAACGGAAATACAATTAAAGACGGAATCTCGTATAAAATTGTTATCTTGTCCGAATCCTCTGATGCTAATAGAGAATCAAGTATTGCTACATCTGGTAACTTTACAATAAATGCAAAAAAACCAACATCTTTAGGGGCAGTGAATGTTCAAACACCAACGGCAACAGCCGATTCCGTTAGTGTGAGCTTTACCAAGCCCAACGAAACGGGTATTGCCGGCTATGAAATTTATATTACTAAGACTAATCCTGCGAGTCAAAACTTTAAAGCTATTAAAACGGTGAATGTAAACGACAACCAACCCATAAGTGTGCCAATTGGAAGTTCCGCTAAGGATTCAACTGATGTAGATTTTGCAGCTGGAGACTATAAAATTTGGGTTGTAGCAGTACCCTCTGATTTAACAAAAAACACATCAAGTAAATCTAATGAAGTCACTTTTACAATTCCAGCAGCGAATGCTTCAGGTACCTCCTCACCTGACACAAATGGCGGCGGAGCGAGTGCTTCGGGTGGAGACAATAATACCGGTAGCGAATCGACATCATCGGGAAACCAAACCCCATAAGTGTAAAAAAACAGTACTGTAACGAGCTTAATAACGGTACCTTCAGACTCCCCTTCCATTCCCGGAAAGGGAGTTTTTCCTTTTCTCCCTTATCGTCAAACGACAGCATCCGCCAACGCCGTGACCAATGTCCTTATTTTCGGGCGAATCTAGCCCTGAAAAGGGTTCCTTGGGCCATTGTTGACCTGCCATCAAACGAAGGATAATAAAGGCTAGAGAGCGATTAGCTCATAAGCTGAAAGGAAGGATGGCATGTTAGCGTTTCGTTTGACCGGGCGTCCGGATTCACGAATGCCTTTGTACCTGTACGGTGTGGGTACGCAGGAAGAAAAGGGGCTGCATAGACCGGATGGCTTTCCGGTGTATCAGCTGTTTATGGCCCGAGGTGGCGGGGGGCGGTTTAACATTGCGGGAAGAGCGGCTTTTGTTATTGAAGCAGGACAACTGTTCGTACTCGAACCAGGCATAGCGCATGAATACATCCCTCATCCCAAAACTAACGGGGAGCTGGCATATATCGGAATCGGTGGTGATGCAACGGCATCAGTGCTACAGGCAGCAGGAATGGTTCGCAGAGAGGCCTGCACAGTATCCGGGTTTGATGTGATGTGGTCACGGATGACGGATTTGTGGAAGGCGCTGGACCCTGGCAAGATGTCGATGTGGAGCACCTCTGCCTTGGTATACCAGTTCATACTGGAACTCGCTCAGGTTACGTCTCCTGAGGCGGCGTCAGCTTCTCTCGCGGCAGAGCCCAAAATCAGGCGTTCCTTCACGGGAGTGGACAGTGCAGTGCAAGAGAGTAGCATGCCAGGAATGCAGCTACACTCGGACGCCGGTATGGATGGTCTGAATCGGGCCATTGCCTTGATGCAGGCTCATTATCAGGATGATCTGTTATTCAAACATGTGGCTGATGCCGCAGGCTACTCCGTTCAGCATCTGAATCGCTTGTTTCATCAGCACTATGGTGTGACAGGACATCAGTACATGCAGCGCTGGCGATTACATAAGGGACTGGAGTGGATGAATGAGCATCCTCAGGCCAGTGTGAAGGAAGCAGCCGAGAATGTAGGCATGGAAGTGAATTATTTCATCCGCATGTACAAACGTGAATTCGGGGAAACGCCGGGTAAAGGTGTAAAGCAGCGCAATCAGCTCAAGCTGGAGCAGAGTGTTGGCTCTACACCACAGCACTGGCCCGAATCCGCTGGTGGAGGGCTGAGACACAAAAATTAAATCGTAAACGCAACAAATAGAAAAATAATTAAAACGATAACTAAAAAGGGACCGTACGGTCCCTTTTTAACATTCATGATAATATGGATCACAAAAGGCTATGTACCTGCCTGTATCCTGTTATGCCTGCTTCTTTTGCCCAAATAACGGCCTCATTAGAGCAAGCCCAACAATGCCAATGAGAGCACTCACCCACGGGGCCATGTAGAACACAGGTAATTTATCCCGAAGCGGGTAACCGACAAAGAGCACAAGCACAACAATCACCACGTAAATAGCAATGCCTCGAACGTTAACTTTGGGCATAACATGTTTGTCTGCCCCCTTGTCGTCTGGTCGTGCTGCTAATCGACGCAGCATCTCCACCAGCGCAATTCCGCCAACAGCGGCAATGATGAGGGAGAACAGGCTAATATGCTCGAAGGGCTCGGTATCACCATCTGTCATGGCGAAGAATAATCCTGCACTGCCTTGAATGAGCAGCACAACGGATATAGCGGCCCAAGCAATCATCAGGTACCATTTAGGTGTTCGTTGAACAGGCTCGTCCGTATCCTCCTGATCCGTGTGCTGAACTGTGCCGGTTTTGTTTTTCTGGCTAGAACGTGCACCGGATTTTTGCCTGGCTGTGCTTGAATCTGATTGCACGCCTGGTTGTGATTTACCTATTCCAAGCTGGGCATAAATATCCTTCTCCAGATCAGGTCCGTACAGTTCGCGGGCAGGTTTGTTGTCCTGCTGTGCCTGTACGATCGCTTTACCTGCGGCAAGAATCCATTCTTCCTGAGTCCTCTCATCTGCTGGTGACTGCCGTGCAATGGTGCTGATCTGGTTGTACAATTGTACGTTATCTGGTGTCATCCGGCTCATCTCTGTGATTTGCCGATTTTGTATTTCTTTCAGCTTCTTATAAGAAATCCCCAATGCTTGCTCCCCCTGTCCTCACACGTTCTGATCCTCCATGTTCATGAAGACCCTGACGGTATTTTAGTATACGGGAAGGGCTCTCGTTTCGCAAAGTCATTCCTTATAAAATAACTGCTTATGGTTCACCCATAGCCCGATGCAGGCTAGCACAACACAGGTACATAAGAGCACCAGCTTTCCATGATGCTGAATCCATGCAAGCAGATGTGCCATGAGCTCATTCCTTTCGGTGAAAGGCGTCCCAGATAGGGAATGCCTTTGATTTTGGTTTTATTTTCCCCCTGCGAATCTATGAATATACACAGACCGTCTTGAAGAAGCAACGATTCTGTGAACCGTGAATAAAGAGCTGTGCAATCCACCACAATAGTAGAAATTTAAACCGAAATGATGGATAGGAGGGCGCTGAAGATGGACAAGCAATCAGAACTGACACGTAAGATGCTGCTTAATAGCAATTCGCGTGGTGACATGCATGAAGTAGTACCGATGGATGAGGCTATGGAGGATGCAGAGTTTGGGGAAGAGTTGAATGATGACAATATGCAGGGCAGAAGCTTCTGGGACAATGATGGTGCAGGCCAGCAGCATGAATGGAACGGACGAATCGAGACCCATGCGATGTTTCGCAGGAGTTACGAGTAGGAAGCAAGCATGAATCAGACATGCAGATGCTATGGCAGGCACGCCCTAAACAATGAATATTTCGAGCCCGGCTGACGTATAGCCAGGCTCTTTTTTTTACAACGGAATGATTGAAAAGAGAACAACTACACAGGAAACGGAACGATGATTTCTCGCGTTGACTTACGGGGGAGGGGATGATAATATACTAATATCTTCTTAATACTCATTAAACTTATCGGATTAAATACAATTACAATTATGATGTAGAGCATAAACGTCAAATAGATAGTCTTGTCATGGAAAGGGGAAATCGGTATGGAACGTCAGATCAGTATCCGTCACGGCGAAGAGGAGTTAACCGCAACCATTCATTATCCGGTTGTCAAAAATATTAAAGAGGAGACACGTCAGCAGCGTGTGCCTCTGGCTGTCATCTGCCATGGCTTTGTGGGAAGCCGAATTGGCGTGGATCGTTTGTTTGTGAAGACGGCGCGCGAACTCGCGGAAGACGGATATCTGGTGCTGCGTTTTGATTATATTGGTTGCGGAGAGAGCAGCGGTGAGTATGGAGCAGAGGGACTGGAGTCCATGGTCCAGCAAACTCGTTCTGTACTGGATTATGCTGTGAACTGCAGTGATGTAGACCCTACACGTGTCACTTTAATTGGACATAGCCTGGGTGGGGCTGTTGCGTTGTTGACGGCTGTACGCGACAAACGGGTTAAGAATCTGGTGATGTGGTCGGCTGTAGGCTACCCGTTCAACGATATTGTGAAGATTACGGGGCGGGACGTGTACGATGAGGGTGTGAGAACAGGGGCTGCCGATTATCTCGGCTACAGGTTCACACCGAAATTCTTCGAATCACTGGCAGAACATCAGCCCTTCCAGGAAGCTGTGAAGTTCAGCGGGGATGTGCTGGTTGTACATGGCACTTCCGACGAGGTCATCCCGGTAGACTATGCGTTTCTGTATCAGAAGGTTTTCTGGATGCGCCAGGAAGGGCGTTGCGACAAGGAAATTATTTTCCAGGGCAATCATACCTTCTCATCAGGTAAAGAGCGGGAACAGCTCATTACTCGCACCAGAGAATGGCTTGGAGAGCGTCAGAAGATTGAAGAGAACTGGCAGCACTGGATGATCTAAGTGATAAGTCAAACGTCATAAATCAAAAGTCACGGGGGGTAGCTTGGAAAAGCGCCTTCTTCGGGGTAAAATAGAGAGGTAAGCATCCTATCCGTGTCTGGAGGTTGGCAGCGATGACATTACCCGCACTATTCATTGCGCATGGTTCTCCCCTGCTTTCGGTGGAGAGCAGTGACTACACTCAGTTTTTGAACCAGCTTGGAGAGAGGCTGCCGGCTCCAAAGGCTATCGTTGTATTTACTGCGCACTGGGACTGTCCTGTGCCTTCGGTGACGATGGATGAGATCCATCAGACCCTGCATGATTTTTACGGATATCCTTCAGCCATGTATAACATACAGTATCCCGCAGTCGGGCAGACTGAAATTGCGAACGAGATCTGTGCGTTATTCTCCCGAAGCAACTTGCCATATCAGCCTGTTCATGGACGAGGGCTGGATCATGGCGTGTGGGTGCCGCTGTTGCATATGTATCCCGAGGCCAGCATTCCGGTTATAGCAGTATCAGTCGACTCCCTGCGTTCTCCTCAAGAGCAGTATGATATCGGGCGTATGCTGGAGCAGCTCCGGCATGATAATGTGCTGATTGTTGGTAGCGGTGGAACGGTTCATAATCTGAGAATGCTGGCACAGGATGACGAGCCGCAGGACTGGGCCATTGAATTTGATGATTGGCTTGGGGAGCGTCTGCAGCAATGGAACACAAGAGAGTTGTTTCAATATGATAAAAAAGCTCCACATGCGCGGACGGCAGTTCCCTCTTATGGAATGGAGCATATCGCACCTTTGTTCTATGCGATGGGCACAGCGGATATGTCCCGCACAGCCCGGCGGTTATTTCAAGCCTATCCTCACGGCACCCTTAGTCTGAACTGCTGGCAGTTTGGAGACGGCGTGTAACTTGGAGCAGATGAGCGTGATATTGTCCAAGTATGGGGATATCGTTCGGAAGCAGGTTAGGTCCTTTAAATTATCGTTCCAAGCCAGGATGTTTTCCGCAGGCGTGCCGGGGCACGTTAAGGGAAAGGGAAGCAGCAGGGGGCAAAAAGGTGGTAAAAGATGCACTTCAGTAGGCTTTAAGACACGCCCTAATGAAGTTAAGAATACAGTGGTATGGGGAGAGAGGTTGCTTGCGGTCCGTTAGCTGACTGCGAGCAACCTCTTTTTGGTGCTTCAAGTGTCACAGGCGTCTGCTGCAGTAGCACCGACATCGCACGGGCAGACTGCGTGAGGTTTAGCTTGTAGCCCTATTTGCGAATCTCGAACAACTCACATTCCGCACGGGAGTGATAGGCCAGTTCGCTGACACTGGATTGCACCACAACGATGTTCTCGTCAAACCGGATAATGATGCCTCCTGAATCAACCTGATGGTTATCTTTGAATACCCGGATTTTATGTTTGAAGGTCATGGCTTCCTGAAAATCCGCATCTGTTTCGAGACGGCGTTGAGTTGGCATGGGATACTCCTTTGTTCTGATTTACTTTATATTAATCATAATACGGAGTCTGACAGGTGAGCAAGTCCAGTCTCAAAGGAATGATCACACTCTGCCACGGGGAACCCGTATCAAAAAATCCTGCTCCACAGGGGAGCAGGATTGAGATTGCTTTTGCATTAATATTTTATTGAGATCAGGCTGTTTTCTTCGTTGGTGTAATGGTTGGTGTCGTAGGAGTTACCGTTTTGTTGCGGTTGAACAATCCGCGAAGGTAAGGCAGAACCCAGTGATCCAGACCGATTTTACCAGCATTTGCACCAGCTACGACGATGAAGATTTCCATCAGAACCAGTTGAGCGTTGGTGCTTACCGTACCCGAGAAGAGGAACGCAAAGTTCATCACCATAGCCATCAGAGCTGCGAAGGTTGTGAAGCATCCGAGGAGCAGTCCCAGACCTACAAGGAATTCACCAAGCGGGATAATGAAGTCGAACAATCCGGCATTCGGGATTGCGAATTTTTCAAGGAACGTTGCCCACCATGCTTGAACCGCCGGATGATCACCTGTTGCTTTTTCAAGTGCTCCTGCGAGGAATCCGCCAGCTTGGAATCCGCCAGTCAGCTTGCTCCAGCCGTGAGTCATCCAATCGTAACCGATATACACCCGAATTACTGTTAAAATCCACATTGCCACTTTGTTTTCTCTAAGCCATTGGTTGAAGCTGAACATATAAACCACTCCTTTTATGAAATCTGATGTGTGTTTGTTTTTGTTTTTCTAAGTGATCACCTTTGATGGCTTTATTGTATAATCGTGAGCGTGTTTTGTTTGTGATAATAATCACAATCTAGTTCAAATTTTAAGTAAGGTTTAAGAAGTTCACATTTGTGACACATCTACTTCCCTAAAGCGTGATTCAAAATAGATAAACGAGCGGCATCAAGGCTTTCCAGACGCAGACAAAACGGAAGCATTGTGATTAAATGGAAGGAAATACGTGAGATGGTTGCCCGCATGAGAGAAATATCACACATGACATCGGAAGAGAGTCAGCCAGATCGTTCAGGAGGTTTTATATTGAATTCGTTTTCTTGGAAAAAGGGATTACTGACAGCATCAGGCTGTCTACTTGCCATCAGCCTTTCCGCTTGTCAGGATAAGGAAGCGCAGGCTCCTCAGCCGGAGCCAGCACCTGCACCTATGCAGGAAGAGCAGTCGGTGGAGAAGCCTGCTGACCATGCGTTTACAGCACCTTTAACTGGTCTGGCTGTGGAGAAGGTACCTACGGATCGCCCGCTGGCTGTCATGATTAACAATGCACCAGCGGCACGTCCTCAATCCGGGCTAAGCGCAGCAGACATTATTATTGAGGTGCTTGCCGAAGGTGGGATTACTCGTTTTATCGCCGTTTTCCAAAGTGAAGGCGGTGAAGATGCTGTTGGCCCTGTGCGCAGCATTCGTCCGTACCTGATTGAGCTGGGGGAAAGCTATGATGGTGTGCTTGTGCATGCAGGGGGCAGCCCGGAGGCCTATTCTATTTTGCAGAAACAGAAGAAGCAGCACATGGATGAAATTTCGAATGGAGGCCCTTATTTCTGGCGCTCCAAGGAGCGCAAGGCGCCCCACAATCTGTATACCTCTGTCGAGAAGCTTAGAGAAGGTGCGGACAAGAGGGGGTACAGCCATGAGTTTCAATCTCCTGTATATAGATACGACGAGCAAGGCTCTACCTCGGCAGGAGAGGCTGTGAAGCAATTTGATATCCACTATTTATTGAATAGTTACAAAGTAACGTATGATTATGATGAAGTTAGCGGACGATATATGAGAATGGTGAACGGGAAGCCTGATCAGGACAAAGATAATGGAAATCAGCTTGGCGCAGCTAACATCATTGTTGCCGGAGCGGATCACAAGGTGCTCGATGATGTCGGCCGATTGTCTGTTAACGTGGATCAAGGCGGGGAAGCGATGCTATTTCAGAAGGGTAAAATGATCCGCGGGCAGTGGGTGAGGAAAAAAGGGGATATCATACGTTTCGTGCAGGACGGAGTTGAGATGAATCTTGTACCCGGTAAAACCTTCATCAACATCGTTCCGAACACCCCGAAATTTGCAGATCATGTGAAGCTTGGCCAGCTATCATGATGGATTTCTGGAGCGATTTTCCTGAAGAAATGTAAACGCAATGTAAAATTTGAGTCTGATTTTGCCATAATTCCAAATAATTAAGATTCATTTCAGGCTTATATGAGAAGAATATAAAAAAGCATCGCAGCTTTTGTACAAACCATGAAACAAATATGATAAGATATCAAAGGTTGTCATTTCATGTTTCATCGGTTATCAGCGCAATTTCTCGAAGAGGGGATAGAGCTATGAAGATTAAGAAGAAAAAGAAGGATATATTTTTTGAAACACTGGAGAACATGGCAGACACGGTGGTTCAAGCGGCAGATTATTTCTCCCAGCATGTTTCCAACCTTCAGGATGTAACTCTTTTTGCTAATGAAATGAAAAAGTACGAGTCGCAGTGTGATGACTATGTACACACCATCATTACAGAGCTGAACAAAACATTTATCACGCCGATCGAACGCGATGATATTATGGAGCTGACAACAACTCTTGATGACGTATTGGACGGAATCGAAGCAACAGCTTCCCGTTTCTATATGTACCAACTGGTTGAACCGGACGAATATATCGTTCAATTTGCAGAAATCTTGCGTCAATCGGCTTATGAAATTCAAAAGGCGATTCATTTGCTGTCCCAGAAAAAATTGCTGGCGATTCGTGAGTACACTATTCGTCTGAATGATCTGGAAAACCAGGGTGACGAGGTATTGCGTAACTGTATCAAGAATCTGTTCGCTACAGTATCCGATCCGATTGAGCTGATCAAGCGTAAAGAGATTTATGAACGTCTTGAAACGACAACGGATGATTGTGAGCATGTTGCAAACGTTCTTGAGTCCATCATCATGCGTAATTCTTAAGGAGCCAGAGACTAATGGAAACAACGATTTGGGTATTAGGTATAGTCGTCTTCCTTGCACTGGCGTTTGACTTCATCAATGGTTTTCATGATACAGCCAATGCTATTGCGACTTCGGTATCAACACGTGCACTGACGCCGCGCCGTGCTATTATTTTGGCAGCTGTGATGAACTTTGTCGGTGCGATGATGTTTACAGGTGTTGCGAAGACGATTGGGGGGAGCGTGACGGATCCCACCAAGCTGGATAACGGCATCGAGGTCGTCATCGTTACCTTGATTGCCGCGATCATATGGAATTTGGTGACCTGGTGGTTTGGAATTCCTTCTTCCTCTTCACATGCATTGATTGGAGCGCTCGCAGGTGCAGTCCTTGTCGGAGCGGGCTCGGACAAAGTAAAATGGAGCGGATTCACAGATATCGTCGCAGGATTGCTGCTATCACCTCTGATTGCTTTTGCAATAGGTTATATCGTCATGACGGTTCTTAAATATGTATTTGCCAAACGCAGTCCGCATAACGTGAATAAAGGCTTCCGTACCGTACAGATTTTCACAGCTGCACTGCAGGCATTTACACATGGTACCAACGATGCGCAGAAAGCGATGGGGATTATTACGTTTGCGCTCGTCGCGGCCAAAGTACAGGATCATCTCGAAGTACCGCTGTGGGTAAAAATCTCTGCAGCAACAGCGATGGCTCTTGGAACGTCCATTGGTGGATGGAAAATCATCAAAACGATGGGAACCAAGATCTTTAAAATTGAACCGATCAACGGCTTCGCGGCAGATTTGTCGGCTGCCTCCGTTATTTTCTCGGCAACGCTGCTTCACCTTCCGGTAAGTACAACACATGCGATTACATCAGCGATTCTGGGTGTAGGTTCGGCTAAGCGTTTCTCGGCGGTAAAATGGGGACTTGCTGGGCGGATCATTGTTACGTGGTTTATTACGATTCCAATTACTGCAGCTCTTGCGGGATTGCTATACTGGATTATTTTCTAAAACTACGCATATAAAGCAGCACATCCGTGGATATGTTTTAGGGAACCGAAGAACGGTCTGTTTATAACCATGTGAATATCGGGATATGTGGATAATTAAAACAATGATATGGAAAATAGGCTGTGCATGAAATTGTGGACAGGCTGGATATGTGGATAGCCATCCGTGGAATGATAAACCAAAAGAAATCTTCCTGTGGATACAGGGAACTGTGTGGATAGGGGAAATGAGAGAAGCCAACCGGGTTGGCTTTTTTTGTTGTCGTGTCGAGTAACATCAGGTCATACATCCGCAGTGATCGCTTCATCCGTAAAGAAGAGACTTGCGAGGCTTTGGCGTTGTATGATGTAAACAGGGTCCGGGCGTTAATCTTTTATAAGAGCAGGATTAGTGAAAGGTTTTAAGCATAGGCAATAACTTTGACAAGAGACAAGGACGTGGTCTACTCCATGATTCGTACACTTGCAATTACAAGGGATCATCAAGTTACCGTGAACATACCGCTGGAGCAGCTGGATATGAGCGAATATGCCTGGGTATGGACAGATTTTAACCAGCCGACAGAAGAAGAGAGCCGATTGCTGGACAGCTATTTTCATTTTCACCCGTTAGCGATTGAGGACTGTATGCATGTCTTGCAGCGGCCCAAGCTGGACTATTATGAAGACTTGCAGTTTCTCGTGCTGCATGCACTGAATCCCGTTACACTGGAGGCGGAAGAGGTGGATTTGTTTCTGGGAGCGAACTTTCTGGTATCTTTTCATCATGGGAAGCTGGAAGAGGTGGATGAAGCCTGGAATCGGCTGCTACAGCATGCACATGAACGAACCATCTGGGCAAGAGGGCCGGTTGCGGCAGCATACACTGTCATGGACAAGCTTGTGGATCATTATTTTCCGTCACTGTTTGCCATTGAGGATGAACTGGCTGAATTGGAAAACCGCGGAGGTCAGGAGTCGGTAGAAGAACTGATGAATCAGGTGTTTGACTTGCGTAGTCGATTGCTGAAGCTGAGACGTACGGTTGTTCCAATGCGTGATTTGCTCTATCGGGTAGTTAATTCACAGCATGTTCAGCGATCAGGAGAGCATACGGTGTATTTTACAGATATATACGACCATCTACTCAAGCTGGCCGATATGATTGAAGCGGATCGGGAGATGACGGCAGACCTGCGCGATAGTTATATTTCATTGAATTCCAACCGAATGAATCAGATTATGAAAACATTAACCGTTATTACTACCGTTTTTATGCCACTCACCCTGATCGCCGGTATTTACGGAATGAACTTCACCCACATGCCAGAGCTGCAATGGAAGTACGGATATGGTGCCGTGCTGTTGCTGATGTTTGTCTTGGGCGGCTGTATGGTGGCATGGTTTGTGAAGCGTGGCTGGTTTAAGTAGGCAGGGAGTTATGCCCTGCCTTGTCTCATTTTATTTGACTATCCACATGTGAATAAGTCATTTCGTTGATACATAACTGTGCATAAGTGAAAAAGCGTAACCATGTGACCTGTTCCATAAACGTAGGCTTAGTCTACCTCAAGCACAAAAGAAACGGTCTGCGTTTCCTGTCCGTTCACAACAATGGTGAGCGTATGAAGACCCGCGTAAAATTTGCGAGTGGTGATCAGCTTGAAGGATTGTTTGGTAGTTACGGGGGTGCGGCCTTCCGCATACATTTTGTCAGAGCATTTGAAGCGCTTGGGGGCCTGCTTGCCATTAGCCTTCATATAACCGATCTCGTATTCTATTCGCAGCCTCTGTGGTTCCCCGCTTGTATTGACTACATCGAATGAAAAAGGAAGCTCCTCTCCAGTCGCAAGAGTATCCCGTCCGAGCTTCAGATTTTCAATATGAACAGCCTCCTGCTTGTTGTAGCCGAACAGGCTTAGTGCAACAGGATGCCCTTTTTTGAGCAGTGAACGGCTGGCGTGGCGAATAATCCAGTCCGTATGCGGGTGCTGGCCATGCCAGGACTGCGCTAAATCCAGCACGAGATCGGCATGATCTTTGGAGATATCGTTCAGGTGATTGGCTACACTTTTTCGTACATACAGAGAGTTGTCCTGCCGGAGTGCGTGCAAAATGGGAAGTACCGGCGTTGGATCAGCAATGAATTCACCAAGCTTGGCTCCCCATGGCAAACGAGGGCGGCTGCCTTCACTGGCTAACCTGCGAATATGCTCATTACTGCTTTCGGTCCATTCCATCAGCTGTCTGATCGTCTGGAGCGGGTAACGCTGAATAAAGGGTCTCACCGCAAACTCCGAGCTGGAATAAGGTGTAACTATCGCAAGATACTTCATGGACAGCTCGTACCTGTCTGGCGCAAGCCCGTTCACTTCAATGAAGTCAGGGATAAAAAGAAACTCAACCCCCCGCAGCTGCGGAGCCGCCTGTCCGATAATATGTAACGCTTCTTCATAGTCTGCCGGCAGAACCTGTGTTAAAGCTTCTGTAATGCGGCGAATCCTTGCCTTGAATTCGAGTGTCTCCCAGCCGTTGTTAAAGATCAACTCACGAAATTGCTGTGTCCGCAGCTGCGGATAAAACGGGCGAAGCTGGTCAGCGGTCCGATCAATCAGAGCGGGTGTATACTTGTCTTTGAACAGTTCCATGGTCTGCCTCCTTATCTATTCTCTAGTATACCTCATTTCCTCTGTATGGGAACATAAGTTCTTGATATTTGTTCTGTAAAAATGATTCAGACACCCCGCCTTCGTAAGGGGTGCCTGAGGGAAACTAGCTTTTGCGTCTTTTGGGACGCGATTTAGCGGTTGAGTTTTTACGGCGTGCAGGAGACGAGGTATGTTTCCGCTGTGTACCGTTCGTTTTTTTGCGGCGCTTGCGCGGGCGAGGCTTGGAGTATTCCTCGAAATCCGCATCCGCTTCACTGCTGCTATTTTTATTTTTTCCAAAAGGCAGAATGCCCATCACCAGCTTCATCATCGGTGCCATCTGCTGAATACCGCCAACGACCTTCTGCATTTTGGCTACACCGTTCATGATGCCGTCGATACCGCCGAAGCGGTCAATCATACCTTTGAGCTCCCCCAGATTGGCAAGGGAAAAGCCGGTTCCGCCTGACGATGCAGGCGCCTGAGCTGGAACAACAGGGGTCACTGGAGTGCCGCCTCCTAGAAAGCCCCCACCGGGTGCACCTTGCCCGTAAGGCACAAGACCGGATGCCTCGACTTCAGCGAAGCCAGGGTAATGCGGATCAACACCAGGATACATCGGCTGGACCTGGGCTTCATTCAGAGAGCGCGGGACGCCTCCATAAGGCACATAGGCCGATGTATGGGCCTGCCGATGAACATGAGGAGCCGGACGCGGCCGTGTTCCCGGCTGACGATGGTAATAATGCTGTGGCATGAACGATCACGTTCCTTCTGTATTAGATTTCGGAATTGCGTTCCACCGAGGAGCCCGGAATGCATTTTATCGAGTTATCACTGGAGTGAGATATGGAAACAACAAGCAAGGTGGAACTCCCTTTTGATATACTGTATGTCATTCGCGGAGAGGCGGCGTAGGCGAGTATCACGGGAAACGGGATATTTGCGGATTTGGGCGCAGATGATCCGTGAGGAGCAGGAAGGTGTCTATCAAAAGAAAAATGAAGGATGGACACAAATTTGTAACAATTAGGCTGTTTAAAATCCTAGATAAATCATCGGATATAGTTCCCTATAAATGGGGATAAATTGCGCTATTTACGCGTAATGTCCATGATAGGAGGACAATAGTATTGTTTGTAAGCGTTAACATGTGTTTTTATTCTGTAGTGCGTGAAATCGTTAACGCTTGAAATACCAACTCAGGGTAGGTACAATGTAGGTACACAGTAACCGCTAGGGGATGATAAATAAATGCAGCTGAAAAAGCTAAATGATAAAAGTATAGAACAACTATTCGAGGCCATTCTGACACTGAAGGATATTGAGGAGTGTTATGTCTTTTTTGATGACCTCTGCACCGTGAACGAGATTCAATCCATGTCCCAGCGGCTTGAAGTGGCACGTATGCTTGGTAAAGGCAATACGTATAACCAGATTGAAGCGGAGACGGGCGCGAGCACAGCTACAATCTCACGTGTTAAACGTTGTCTGAATTACGGTAACGACGGTTATAAAATGACGTTGGAACGCCTGGGACGATAAATGATGAAGAAGCCGGGTGTACTCATCATTAGTCACGGTTCTCAGGAGAAGACCTGGGTGGAATCCGTCGATGACGCGATCTCCCGGTTGCATCTGCCTGACCCGCTGCCTGTTGAAGCCGGATTTCTGGAATTGGTGGAAGGACGCTTGATCCAGGACGGCATTAACCGTCTGCAAGCTCAAGGTGTAACAGATATACTGGTTGTACCTCTCTTTGTTTCGTCTGGAAGCACACATGTGGATGAGATTGAATATGCGATTGGAGCCAAGGAAGCGCCTGAACGGGAGACAGACCTTGAACCATTCGAGGTGAAGGCTCGTGTTCATTTCGGTTATCCGGTGGATGATGATCCTGATATCGCGGTCATGGTATGGGACAAGGTCCAGTCACTGTCACGGCAGCCCGAACAGGAGACCATCCTGCTCATTGGACATGGAAGCATCCATGATGGGTTCCGTCAGCGATGGGAAGCCGGCATAGCTTCTCTTGCTCGACGCGTACAGGATATTAGCGGTGTAGCTCATACAGATTACGCGTTGCTTAATCCCGAGAGTGTGCATGACAAGGCGAAATACTGGAGCGAAGAGCGTGGAAGTCGTGTGATCGTGGCACCACTGTTTCTGAGCGCCGGTTATTTCACGCGTCAGGTCATCCCGGATCGGCTTCAAGGTCTGGACTATGCATATAGCGGGGAGACGCTGCTGCCTCATCCGCTGCTCGGTCAGTGGCTGGAGCGGCAAATTCAGTATTTGCTGGAGCGGTGTAATCAGGCGGATGAATAGATACAGCTTGAGAGAGAATGGTTTTGATTTTACGAAAAAGTAAATAGTGACCCTTGAATCGGGAGATTCGGGGTTTGAATGAATGAAAAACGGCAGAGATGCCGTTTTTTTTGTGTGTTCTTCGTGGTAGTAAAGCTATGCAACCAGCAGTGTTTCCAAGCGCATACAGCGAAATAAGTTTATTCATTGTGTATTTATTCATTGTGTATCTATTCATTGTGTATCTATTCATTGTTTAGGCATGATTAGTCCTATGGCTCAAAAGTAACGCGCTTTACTCGGTCTGCGGAAGCTGTTCAACAGAATGTATAAGCCGTATACAGAGCGGTTTAGCGTAACCGATGGAGTTCAGGCAACGTATAATCTTTTTTTTATTAAGACTGGTGTTTAGCGGTTAAAAGAGCAATCCCCTTCAATATGGATTACAGCCTCGAAGGGGATTTGTTTATTTGTTCAAGCCACTTATCTAAACCATGCTTTATTCAGGTTGTTCGTAAAATTGTTATCGTTAAAAGGTACATTTGCATTTCCAAAGTCGGTTGTATTCAGTGCGTTGCGAGCGGCTGAAGTCAGATCATCCCAACCAATCAAAGGCTGAGTTCCTCCGACCACATTGGTTACCCCGAGCTCGTGGTTAAGCGGCCAGGTGCTATTGTATGAGATTTTAGGGTGATCGCCCTGCATATTGCTTGAGCCTGGAGTCACATTGGTGAATTGACCGTGACCAGAGTAGGCGATGGAGAGCACTTTCGGGTTGGCTACAGCGGGATTGTCTACCCATACTACAATGCCTTCCCAGTCATGACGATGACCAAATCCGGGAGAAGGGTTGTCCTTTGGAAAATACCATGCGTACATGATCGCCCACACGCCATTATGCCAAGCGGAACGGGAATAGACCTGACCCAGATTGGAGCTGCAGCCGCCATTGTGTGATCCTGACGTTGCCAGGCCAGCACTGGTATTACCCTGTGCATCCACAGCAGGGAAAGGCACACATCCATGGTAAACCTTCAGGAAAGGTTGAAAACGCTTGGCTGTAATCTGTGTTGCAGTTACAGGTGTGACCTCCTGAAAACCGACAACCTGATCATGATTGATCACTGCCGCATCAGCAGTAGTAACTAGAGGCATACAGGCGAGGAGGGTAACCATGAGCATCAGTACAAGTTTTTTTGTTTTGTTCATCATGCAAATCTCCTTTGCAACATAGTGGAATGCTGGTTGTAAGGCATGTACTTACATGATACTGGGAAAATATTGATTACATTTATATTTTTATATTGAGAATTGTAAATTTGCGGTATATTTATGTCATAATCAAGGGATGCCCGAAGGGGTGCGTGAGATTAATTCGTATTCAAGCGGGCAGAATTGAAGGATAGGCGAGTTATGTTACACAAATGACTTGTGGATTACAGGCTAGGACATCTTCGCGTTTGGTGATATGATAGAAGCAGCAGTCTATGGAATGAGACGAAATTCCTTTGGCATAGATATGAATGTGGAACATAATGTTTGGGTGGTATGAATTGAAGTTTAATGTTGTGTTAAATGGCGGCTTTCACTGAAAAGTGAACAAAGCGGATGAGGTCGTTCCGACTCATGGATAATGTGGAATAGGTGGCGTATCAGATGAAAAGAGCTCGATTAATATATAATCCGACCTCAGGCCGGGAAGAAATGAAGAAACGTCTGGCAGATATTTTGCAGCGTCTGGATCAAGGTGGTATTGAGGCTTCGTGTCATGCAACAACGGGTGAAGGGGATGCAACGCGGGAAGCGGAGCTGGCCATTGAACGCGGATATGACATGATTATTGCGGCAGGCGGCGACGGCACGTTGTATGAGGTCATTAACGGCATGGCTGAACGGGATAACCGTCCGCCGCTGGGTGTATTTCCTTTGGGAACGACGAATGATTTTGCACGTGCGCTTGGTATTCCAAGACAATGGGAAGATTACGTGGATCTGGTCATTCATCAGCAGACACGTCCGCTTGATCTGGGCAAGGCCAATGATAAATATTTTATTAATATTGCAGGCGGCGGGTCGTTAACCGAGTTAACCTATGAAGTGCCGAGTCGTCTGAAAACGATGATCGGGCAGCTGGCCTATTATATGAAGGGCATCGAAAAGATGTCGAACCTGTCCCCGCAGGAGTTAATCATTCGTGCGAACGGACAGGAAGAAATTCATGATGAATTCATGCTGTTCCTCATTGCCAATACCAATTCCGTCGGCGGCTTCGAGAAGCTTGCTCCGGGTGCAACCATTGATGACGGGATGCTCGATGTGATTGCAGTGCGCAAGTGCAACCTGGCCGACATGATTCGTCTAGTAACGCTAGCGCTGCGTGGGGAGCATCTGAACGACAAGAAGGTTCTGCATTTCCAGACCGATCATATGGAAGTGACCTCACCAGGGCATGTGCTGCTGAATCTGGACGGAGAGCTGGGCGGATCATTGCCGGCAACGTTCACGAATCTCAAGCATCATCTGCAGCTGTTCCATCGGTAAAACGGTGTGTGATTAGGCTGAGTAGCTGTGTAGTGTAAGATTGTGCCAAGGGTATGCCGAATTTGAGCTAACGATTAGAGGAAGCTTTGTTTGGCGAAATGAGTGTAAATGGAATGCTCACGATTTGGTGTGTCGCTATTGGGTCTGAACTGAATCAAAAAAGCCGATAAACTCGATGTTACAATGAAATAACGTCTCTGAGGTTCGTTAGAATTTTGGAACGTTATTTTTGGCGTGAACAAGGTTTATCAGGTTCGTTAGCATGCATGAAAGTTTATTGAAAACAAGCTACTGCCTTAGCAGGCGGTGCAATATATAAGAAAGAAGTGAATGTACGTTGTCTAATATGAACCGCAGCGGTCGTGGAAAAAACCGCCGGAATTCGGCTGCTCCTCAAGGGAAAGGGAAGGCTTCGGCGTCCCGTCAGCCAAGTCAATCAAACCAATCAAGAGCGCGTGAATCTTCAGCACCAATCGAAGGATTGCCCGTCAGTAAAAATGAAGAAACCGTCATTGATATCATCGGCATGAATCATGACGGCGAGGGTGTAGGCCGCGCGAATGGCTATACTTTATTTGTACAAGGTGCTCTTCCGGGTGAAACCGTGCGTGTGCGTGTGATGAAAACGAAAAAGCAATATGGCTACGCCAAGCTGCTGGAGATCGTCAAAGCCAGCCCGGATCGCGTATCCGCGCCATGTCCGATCTATGACCAGTGTGGTGGATGCCAGATTCAGCATATGAGCTACGCTGGTCAATTGGCTTGGAAACGTCAGTTGGTGATTGATAATCTGCAGCGGATTGGAAAGCTTAATGTGCTGGTGGAGGATGAGACTCAGGTAATCGAGCCTGAACAATCTCAACTCGATGAAGCAATAGAAGAACAAACCAACGAGAGTAATCGAATACGTCTGCGACTTGAAGGTGTCATGAACGAACAAGACACAGAACACGCGATTCGTGTACTGCCAACGATGGGTATGGACGAGCCGTGGCGTTACCGAAACAAGGCACAGGTGCCGATTGGCACAGCTGAAGGCGGTTTGGTTGGTGGTTTTTATGCAAAAGGAAGCCATCGGATTATCGACATGGAGACCTGTCTTATTCAGCATGAGCACAACGATGAAGTCGTGGCCAAGGTGAAGGAGATCGGCAGTCATCTGGGTATTAGTGCATACAACGAGGAAACAGGCCGCGGGTTACTGCGTCATGTCGTGGTGAAAAAGGCGTTCCGTACAGGCGAGATGATGCTGGTGCTGGTCACGAACGGTCGCGACATCCCATACAAAGATGAGTGGATTGGCAGTATCCGCGAAGCGATTCCGCAAGTGGCGAGCATATGCCAGAACGTAAACAAAAAGCAGACAAATGTTATTTTCGGTGATGAAACCCGTGTTCTATGGGGGCGTGATGTCATCTATGATTATATCGGGGATGTGCAATTTGCGATCTCTCCACGTTCGTTCTATCAGGTCAATCCGGTGCAGACTGAAGTGCTGTATGGTAAAACGGTTGAATACGCCGGACTGAGCGGCAAAGAAACGGTGATTGATGCCTATTGCGGCATCGGAACGATCTCTCTTTTCCTGGCTCAGCATGCGGATCAAGTGTACGGGGTAGAGATTGTGCCCGAAGCGATTGAGGATGCACGAAGCAATGCGCTGCTCAACGAGATGCATAACGTCAAATTTGAAGTCGGCGCCTCCGAGGATGTGATTCCACGCTGGAAAGAACAAGGCATCGAAGCCGACGTCATTGTTGTTGACCCACCACGCAAGGGCTGTGACCCGCGTCTGCTCGACACGATCCTGGAGATGAAGCCAGAACGTGTGGTGTACGTGAGTTGTAATCCGAGTACGCTGGCACGTGATCTGCGTGTACTGGAGGACGGCGGCTACCGCACGGTGGAGGTTACGCCGGTGGATATGTTCCCGCATACGGTTCATGTGGAGTCGGTGGCGATGTTGGTAAGGGTTTAGTGTTTTACGCTGGCATGTGCCTTGCTTTAATAAATAGCTGTATAGCCCGAAGCTTCTAAAGTTCGGGCTATATTTTTTAACCAAAGCAATTAAATTCAGCGAAGGGCAATGGATGAGGCTTGTTGTATTCCATGATAAGTCTTGGTAGGCTGTCCTTTGCAAAAAAAACTTGTTAAAAATTGTACCGAGAAGTGCCGGTGGAATTTGGGTTAGCAGGTGAGCAATCATATCAAGCTTTACAGATTGCTTGCGTTGAATATATTTTCCTTTACCATACACATTCGAAACAATCGTAAAGGAGAGAAACAGCCAGATGACGAATGGAATTTCAGAGGGCATCAACGGGCTTTTTCAAAATTGTTGACAATTGGCATATATGTAATTATATTTAATATATCAATCGCTTGGTGCTATAAATCTACTAGTGTAAACGCTCTCCAAGCAAAACTTTACGTAATTTAGTTCGATCCCGACGAGGAAGAAAATGGAGAGGTGATGGGGCACTTGGTCCCAGTATTGTACACGCCCTTCCATTTACGAGTAACATTCATCGTAGTTTTGTAAAGCATTTTCAGCAACGGTTCATTGCTTGGGAAAATGCTTTTTTCTTTAGGCTTTGCGATGTTAACGATGGTAACCCTCAATTATTTCCGTCGTTGTACTCTTCGCGTCAAGCTTTGTAAGTTCTGCACCGTGTCATATTCCGCCTCCAGCATGAATTGCAGCATCTCTGCAAACAACTCTGTAAACAACTCTTTCAGTGCAAATTCACCTTGTTCATCGTTATGAACTTATTCTTCTTTACAATCAATTTCACTTGCTCATCACTTGTACGATCCTCTTTAATCAGCCTTTCTAAAGATTATCTAACGGGGGAAACATGATGTCTAAATCAATAGAATTGATCTTGAAAGATGAAATTTTTGCTGAGCTGGACATCGAGTATCCGGAAGACCGCGATACCCGTTTGTTGGACCAAGGGATCGATTCAGCAGGCTTCATCAAGCTTATTGTTTTAATGGAATCGAAGTTTAACATCTCGATCCCTGATGAAGATCTGTTATTTGAGAATTTCTCCACGGCTGGATTAATCCTTAATTATTTGACTGAGAAAACGCTATGATGACGATCATTCAGCGTCTATTTCTGGAGGCCTCTGATCGCCAAAATCATATTATCCTTGAAGATTTAAAGCAGCAATGGACTTACGCAGAAGTGATGACAGAAGCTTATTCGATTGCTCTATATATCCGCAAAAATGTTGAGCTTGAGTCTGGAAGTCATGTTGCATTATACACAAATAATGAGCCCTTGTTCATTCTTGCGGCGCTTGGCATTCAATTCTGCGGTTATGTGTTAGTACCGGTTCCTTATTCGGCATCCAATACTGAAATTGAAAATATTTTAAATGCCAGTGACGCCAAGCTGGTTATCAGCAAACATGCACAGTCTGCGCATTTAAATTGTGACATTCCTTGGGTTACCGCTCAGGATTTATCGCAAGAACCAATGCCTTCGTTCGAATCGATCTCGTTAACCAAGCAGTTCGATCCTAATCAATGTGCAATTCTCCTTCCTACATCGGGCACAACTGGGAAATCTAAAATCGTTATGTTATCCCATTGGAACGTATTATCGAATGCGTTGGCACATGGCGGAAAGGTGGGGTATACGGATCGAGATTCGTTTCTTGTAACGATGCCCGTTCATTTCAGTTCTACGATTGTCACGCAATTGATTTCCTGCATGTTATATGGAACCCGAATTAAACTGATCAGCTTGCCCATGCTGCCGCGCACCGCGTTTAAACTGTTTCAGAATAAAGCGGTCACGGCATTCTCAGCGGTGCCTACGCAATTGATGCACCTTGTTTCCGCTTTCCATCAGACAAAGAACTGGAGTGCCTTTGATTCCATTGAATGTATTGTCATTAGCGGTGCGGCGATTCCCGCGAAATTAGTAGACCATCTTCAAACTGTATTTCCTTACGCGGACATTATTCAAACCTATGGATTGACCGAAGCTTCTCCGCGGGTGAGCATGATGGAACGGGGAGAGCGCTGCTTATCCTGTGGAACACCCATCAATGACGTTTCTATTCGTCTTGTTGACGAAGAAGAGAATGAGGTTGAAGGAGCAGCGATCGGAGAAATTTGGGTTAAGGGTCCGAATGTGATGCTCGGTTATTACAAAAACCCGGAGTTAACGAACGCTACCATTGTTGAGGGTTGGTTAAAGACAGGAGATTTGGGATATTGGAATGAATCAGGGTGTCTCATACTCACAGGCCGAAAGAAGAATATCATCATATCCGGCGGTATCAATATCTACCCGGAAGAAATCGAGGAATTTCTGTACGGCTTGAAAGAAGTGGAGGAGGTTATGGTTATTGGTGTACACGATGATCTGTTAGGTGAAGTTCCCATCGCATTTCTGAAGGTTTTTAATGAATGCCTGATTGATATAGATGCACTGACACAACATTGCAACGTACATTTGTCATCCTATAAAGTGCCTAGACAATGGAGGGTTCTAGATGACATTCCAAAAACCAAAACAGGAAAACTGGACAGGGCAAGTACGAAGCGCTTATTGCTAAACGAGATACACTGATTCGGAATCCTTAAGCCATTTAACCAAATAACCAGGGGTGAACGAAAGGTTGAAAAATTCAACTCAAACGTTAGGCAGCAAAATATTGCCGGTCAGTTATCCGATGATTACAACCTATACGCAGCATGCTCATCTCTTGTCCATACTTACCCATTACGAGTGCGCACATCCATGGATATTTAGCAATTATATTCAATTATATATTAACAAAGATTATAAACATCATTGGGGAGATTTTTATTTCCCTGTGACTTATGAGCTGAGGCCTTCGGATGCGTGCAAATGGATTACGACTCAAAAGTTACATAGAGATACGGTAACAACGAAATGGGACTCTGTTATTCATTTTATTGTAGAAAATATTAATGCGAATAACTATGTGCACACCATGATCAATTATTTCTACGTGCCCTTAAGCGATCGCTACAATAAACTTCAATTGCATCATGACATATTTGTTTACGGCTATGACTTGAATAGAGAGATATTGTATGTTTCCGATTTTTTTAAGAACGGCGTATATAGTCAGGCTGAGATATCATTTAGTGATTTCCAGCTTGCGTTCGACACGAATCATCTAACAACCAATCATGATTATCTTAGAGAGATGGTTTATCTGTATACATTCAATGATCAATATCAGGATAATTTCAGTGCAGATACTCTAGTGAATTCTATAAGAAATTATTTCACTAAGAAAACGCCGGAGTATTGGGAGATGTTCAACTATGGAGGCGACAGGCATAATCTTGACTTCGGCATGCAAATATATACAACTCTATTAAATTATGCGAAAGAGACATCGGAACAGAAGGCTATGCTTGATATAAGACCCTTTCATTTACTTTATGATCATAAGAGGTTAATGACGCTAAGACTCAAGTACCTGTACGATAATCGGCATTTAATTAAATTAAATCAAGAGCATATAGATGAATTCACAGCCATTGAACTCAAGGCAAAGATACTTGTGAATGTAGCGATGAAATATAATTTTACAAGGGATACGAGTATTTCCGAAAATTTTCAAACGCTGATTACGAATATAGAAAATGAAGAATCCATATTCCTTGAACGATGGCTGAAGAATGTAGGCATTCAGTAATGTTCAGGGAGCAGATGATGTCAGCTGTGGGTATCTCTTCTTGCACTCGAATAGAAGCCTTAGCCGGAGCCGGTGGTGATCCGGGCATATTTATGGAGGGAGTGATGCCGGGCTTATACTCGTTGCGATACAGCGTATTGAGTAATCCAAACCGCTGCTCTTGTCTTAAAGATTCCGTTTGCTGACAGCCTATTGTCTTCTTGTCTTTTAACGATCCGCATGGCTTCAAGCGCTTTTTTTCGGCACAACCTCAGCAAATTCACTCACCCAAGAATCTCTCCTAGTATGTGACCCGACATCTTGTGATTCATGCCATAGAACCATACCTGTTTCGTTTGGGAGCAACGCACCGTTCACCAACCTTACGCAATGGGGATCTTTATAATTCATTGTATTAACAGGACACAACCATTTCAAGGACGATCATGGACTGGGAATCTGTGGCTGACCACCCTCGTCATACAGCAGGGCACTGCGTGCTGGGAGCTGCACGCGGCAATCAGTTTGCATGATGCACTCACTAGAACAATCCATTATTACAAGAGTCAATATATCCATTAAACGGGAGGTACCTATGCAAGAACAGATCATAGCGATGATAAGTGAAGTCAAGGACGACGCCCAGCTGGAAGTCAGCTTGAACGGGCATTCCAACATCATGGAAGATGGGGGATTAGACTCTTTACAGCTAATTACTTTCTTATTGAAGGTGGAGGAGCGTTTCGGCATTGAAATTGATTTCGAACAATTCGAATTCGATTGCATGGAATCGGTTACAATCTTTTGCAATTATATTTCGGAGCTGCAGAAGACGGCATCTGCATGAACGATAGACGCAAGTTCGAGCTCATTATCGGGACGTTTGATGCGGAACGCTTCTGGCGCGACCCTAATCAAGCCAAACTGCCGTCGTTTCACGATCCTGAAATGGAGAATGTCGTGATGGCCATGGATGAGCTGCTCTTCCCATTTTGCGGGGCGCAGGATAGGCTCATTACCCGTTATGGAATGAACGCTTCTCATAAAGCGTATTTGCATGAGATCGGATTCCAATTTCTGTCCAATTCAACCGATCTTGAGAGTCCTGATGGAGGAAACGCAGGCAGAACCGCCAATATATTCGACCTGCTCACCTCGTCTGATCATGTGGGTGACATGGATCCAGACTGGCTGAACGGCGCCACGTTGTCGCCCTTTGCGGTCATTCCGGGGGCGGACCGGGCTGCTGCGCGTTTCGGGCTGGAACAGGGTTGCCCAGCTGTCGAGACGGTGCAGACGGTCAACTCTAAGCTGTATTCAACCGAACTGAACCGTCGCCTTGAGCTTCAGTGTGACAGCCAGACGGTCTATTCCCACGAAGAGCTGCTGTCAAGCGGCTTGGCTCTGCTGAAACAAGGCCCCTTTTTGATCAAAGATGAGTTTGGGGTATCCGGGAAAGGGAATTTGCTAATCGAGTCGGAAGCGATTCTGCAGCGGGTCACATCCTATCTCGCCGATCAGTGCAGAAGGGGAAAAACGGTCCGGTTTATTATTGAGCCGTTCCGCCTCAAGGAGCTGGATTTCTCTTGCCAATTCCACATCGCTCCGGACGGCACGTACCGCCATATCTCTGTGCAGCAATTGGTCAATCACAATTTCGCTTACCAAGGCTCTTATACAGCCGATGACAGGCTGCTTCATATGCTGCACGAAGCGGATTACTTTGATGCAATGAAGCTGGCGGCTCGAGAGCTTTACCAGTCGGGTTATCACGGGCACGTATGCGTCGATTCGATGCTGCTAAGGGACGGTCGCATCGTTCCGATTGTTGAGGTCAATGCAAGGAGATCGATGAGTCTCATCAAGCATTACGTTGACCGGTATCTCGAGAAGCACGGTACGGCCGGGAGCATGACACATGTGACCTTACAGTTTGCAGGTGATGTATCATTCGATCAATTGCTGGAATCGCTGGACCGCGAGGGTATTCTATATAAGCCTGATCAAGGGTTTGGCATACTACCGCTAAGCGCGAATACGCTCTTTATTAACAAGGTCGTCAGCGAGTGCAAGGGGATTCGGAATAAGCAGGTGAAGGGCAGATTGTATTATTCGCTGATCGAGGGGACAGGGGATAACGAACGCTTGTCCGCGAAGCTTGAGGAGGTTCTGTTGTCGTTATCCTTCAAGATCGCCCGCTGATGCATTCCGAAGTGCTTGAAACCATGGATGGAGGAAGAGAGCTTATGGGGAAGCGGAAAGTAACGATTCTATGCTCGGGTTTCGGTCTGGGGTTCTATATTCCCGGCCTGTTAGCTGCAAGTGATTTCGGGAGAAGGGATATCGCGACGGAAGTGCTCGTGTTCGAAAGCTATTTGGAGCATGACAAGAGGGAGCATATTGCAGACAGCAGAACGGCGTACCACAACAATTTCGCCATTGCCAATTTTTCGGCCCGAATGCCGATGGATATCCGGGGTAGTATAGATTACGCCCAGGTTGAGCTATTGCTGGAGGCGTGGAAAGCGGAAGAACGCTACGAATTCATATCGCTATCTGGACACTGGGTCTATATTCTGGATTTGTATAGGGAGAAAATGCTGCCGAATCCAATTCATGTAGACCTGCTCTACGTTGATTCGGATCTGGCCCCGTCCTGGAAGAGCCTGAAGAAGTTTCATCCCCGGTATGACGAACATTATTACAATGCGTGTCTCTATGACACCGATAAGAGGGCGATTCGATGCGAAATCCCGGTTCTCTCTGGTACGCCGCTGCCCTTCGAATCAAGGAAGCGGCGGCTTGTTGTTCATGGCGGCGGCTGGGGGATGGGCACGTATCAAAGTACAATTCCAGAGCTTGCCGGCCATAACTATGGGCTTGATATTGTAGCTTATGACTGGAAGGAAGCGAAGCCCGATCCCGATCACCGATATTGGATGAACGATCCGGGATGGTGTTCATGGGTGAAGAGCGTGAACGGCCTGCACGAATTTCCGCCATATATTGAAATAGCGGGAGAAAATACGAATTCATACGCTGCTGAGGCTGATCATCATTGGTTATTTGACGTTGCTTCTGAGGCGATGGCTATCGTGGCCAAGCCAGGAGCCGGCACATTGATCGACTCGCTTGCCTCCGAAACCCCTCTTATTCTTCTGGAGCCGTTCGGCAGTCATGAGCTTAGCAATCTGGAATTGTGGGAGTCGCTTGGGTTCGGAATACGCTACGAGAAGTGGCGAGAGATGGATTTTTCTGTAGATATCCTTAAGGAGATGCATCAAGCGATCAAGAACAGACCCGGTGAACGGATGAATTATGTGGATCACTATTGTTCGAGGGTTGCCTTAACGAAGAGGTAAGATTTCAATGGCAGAAGGGGTTATGCGATGAGCTTAAATACATTGAGTGTTGCCAAGGATACGGTAAGCTATCCGAGATGGATCGTCTTGCAACTGCTAGAGGAATGCAATTTGCGATGCAAAATGTGTTATGAATGGGGACTCGAAGGGCCTTACAAAAGCAAAAAAACATTAGCGCAGCTGGACCCGGAGCTGATCAAAAAGATCATCACCCAGTGCAGCCCCGGCAAGCCGTATTACGACTTCTTCGGCGGCGAGCCGCTGATGTACCCTTGGCTGAGCGACATTCTCGCCATGATCAATCATTATGGAAGCATAGCGGACTTCCCCACGAACGGCACACTGCTTGAGAAGCATGCCGAGATGCTGGTCGAGACTCCGCCCAATAAGATCTGGGTATCGCTCGACGGCCCAGAGGAAATCAACGACAGGCAGAGGGGCAAAGGCGTATTCAAGAAAGTAATCAAAGGAATCGAGAAGCTCTATGAGCTCCGGCAAAGCAAAGGCAAGCAATTTCCGAAGATGGGTGTATCCTTTATCATTACACCCTTGAACTATATGTACGTCGAGGAATTTTTCTTTAAGCAGATCGACTTGTCGATGTTGGACCATATCAGCATGGAGGTGCAGCTCTATGCCACGGAAGAGCAGTATGCCCAATATGTGGAGGTTCTTAGCGAGCAATTCGGCGTGCATGAAGCTCCGTATGCCAAGGGGATGGTCTGGAAAGACATCGGTTCGTTTAGCCAGATCGATATTCCCGAATTAACGAGACAGCTCCATAATGTTAAAGATTATTGCTTGAAAAACCGTATTGATGTGATTACCTATCCGAAGACGATAGATGAACTGAATTTGCACAACTATTTTTCGGGACAATTCCATCAGATGGCGGATAAACGAAAACGCTGCTCCCTTCCATGGACCTATGCGGAGATTACGGCAAGGGGCGACGTTTCTCCCTGCCATGCCTTCTATGATTTGACCTTCGGCAATGTGAACGAAGAGAATTTGCTGGATATCTGGCGCAGTGACCATTACAAAGAGTATCGCGCGTATATGAAAAAAAATATGCTTCCGATTTGTACGGCTTGTTCAAGGTATTATATCTACTGATTCATGTGAATGACCTAAACCGTTTAAGAAGGGTGTGTTGATATGAATCCGAAATCTGAGATTAAACATTCCGCAAAGGATCTGCAAATATTGAAGCGTACGATCAGGAATACGGTGGAAACCAAGCGGAACATGGAAAAAATAGCGGGTTACGCGACACCGTTGCCAGAGTCGGTCGGGATTAAACTGACGAACCAATGCAACTTGCGCTGCAAGCATTGCTATCAATGGAATGACACCGGCTACCATCACTTCATGACACCGGAGCAGCAACGCGAACAGCTCGACTACGGGCTGCTGGAGAAGGTAATCCTTGAGACGGAACCAGCCAAGTCGAGACTCTATATCTGGGGCGGAGAGCCGCTCGTATACAGCCATTTCGACCGTTTGGCCGATTTGCTTGAAGCCCATCCTCGTGAGACGACGATCTGCACGAACGCGGTGCTGATCGAGCGAAAGCTGGACGCCTTGCTGAGAATCTCCGACAACCTGGAGCTGCTCATTGCGCTTGATGGATTCGAAGAAGAGAATGATGCGCTTCGAGGCAAAGGGGTATTCAACAAGGCGATAGATGCGATCCGAAAGCTGGTTGAGCTACGCAAAGAAAACCGATTCAGGGGCAAAATTACGATCCATACCGTCGTTAACGATGGGATGACCGACAAGCTTTACGATCTGCTGGACTTTCTGGAGGGCGTCGGTGTAGATATGGTCATGGTCTGCTTCCCGTGGTACATCTCGGACGAATGCACGCAGGGAATGGACGATTACTTTGACCAGAAGTTCGACTTCCTTCCGGCGAGCGAGCACAAGGGCGAACGAAGCTGGCACGCCTTTAACTACAAGCTCGATCCAGAGCGTATCCCTGCTTTGATGAGCGAGTTGGACCGGGTGAATAATCGGGTCTGGAAAATGCGCTTGCGCTACCAGCCGAATCTGGATCATGACCAGATCGAAGATTTCGTGCTCGGCAAAGAGGTGAAGGGGAAAGGCACGATGAACAAGAAGTGCCTGGCGCTCTCGAACCGGATGGACATTACGCCCGATGGAACGATTGTTGCGTGCAAATTTTTCAAGGAGTTCGAGATCGGCAAATTACAGGAAGCGTCCTTACAGGAATTATGGCATAGCATGACCTACAGAAGGATAAGGGAAATGATGGACGAACGGCTGACACCGGCATGTTCCAAGTGCAGTGTCTTGCATTTGCACGGTGTATAACGATTCTAAATTCACATAAATGAGGTGCGCAAGTGAGCATTATCCACCTGGAGGGATTATCCAAAAGCTTCAAGTATTACGAGAAAGAGCTGGGGCTCAAAAAATCGCTCAAAAATTTAGTGAAGCGAAAATCACTGATTAAAGAAGCGGTTAGCGAGATATCCCTTGTCATCGAGCAGGGTGAGATGGTCGGATTTTTAGGCCCGAACGGTTCCGGCAAAACGACTACGCTTAAGATGCTGTCTGGCATCTTGTATCCGACAAGCGGGCAAGCGACAGTATTAGGCTATGTCCCTTGGGAGCGAAAAAAAGAATTCAAGATGCAGTTCTCGATCGTGATGGGGCAGAAATCGCAGTTGTGGTGGGATTTACCGGCGAACGAATCATTGTATCTGAACAAATGCATTTATGAGATCGAGGATAAGCCCTACAATCTTGTCCTGGATGAGCTTACGGAGATGCTTGACGTTAAAGACCTGCTCAATATTCAGGTGCGGAGACTCTCGCTGGGGGAACGGATGAAGATGGAGCTTATTGCGTCGCTCATCCACCGGCCCAAGGTGATTTTCCTGGATGAGCCTACAATCGGACTCGATCTGATTTCGCAGAAGCGCATTCGGGAGTTTCTGAAGTGTTATAACGAGCAGACGAAGGCAACGGTCATTCTGACAAGCCACTACATGGCGGATATTGAGGATCTATGTAAACGAGCGATCATCATCAATCAGGGGAAGATCGTATACGACGGCGATCTTCGGCGTGTGAACGAGCTGCTGCATGCCAAAAAGATTATCAAGCTGCAATTTACGGATGAAGTGCCGAGGCAAGCGTTAAGCGACTATGGCACGATTACTCAACATGACGGCATAAATGCCGTCATGGAAATTGATAAGCATGACCTCCAGCGGCTTTCCAAAATGATACTGGACCGGTTCCCGATCCTCGATTTCACAGTTGAAGATGTACCTGTTGAGCGAGGCATCGAAAGCTTATATCAGAAAGATGGGGTCCAGACATGAAAGCCTTGCAGAAGTATAAAAGGACGTACATCCTTGCGCTTCAGAATGCGATGGAGTACCGGACCGATTTCCTGATGGGCATTATCAGCGGCGGCTTTATCATACTCGTCCAATGCTTCCTCTGGACAGCTGTGTTCCGCAGTTCGCCGCAAGAGATTATTAACGGTTATACGTATTCACAGATCATCATTTATTCCGTGTTGTCCGGTGTCGTCTCCAAGTTGGTTTCTGCCGGCTTCGAAGGGGAAATCGCGAATGATATCAAGACGGGCGGGCTAAGCAAGTTTATTGCTAAGCCCATTCATTATTTCAGCTATCGGATATGCAATTTCTTCGGTGAGAAAACGGTTCAGACCGGGGTCGTGCTTGTCTTATTCGTCATACTGATGACCGTGTTTACTCAGATCTGGGGGTTTCCGCTCAGAGTGGGGCAGATCGTTATGTTCCTGGTCAGTATTTTGTTCGGAATGCTCATCAACTTCCTGCTTTTTTATTCGATTAGTGCGCTCGCGTTCATCATTACTGAGGTTTGGGGCGTGTATATCGCGTTCAACCAAGGCGTCTATCTGCTCAGCGGCGCCATCTTTCCGCTTAATATTTTCGGAGATACGTTTGCCACAATCTCCAGCTATTTACCGTTCCAGTATGTCGTATTCTTCCCGGTTAAGATCATCCTCGGGAGCTTGGGGGTTCATGAGATTGTGAGCGGGCTCCTGGTACAGGCGGTTTGGGTAGTGGTACTTTTGGTCATTTCTAAATTGGCTTGGGATTCCGGGATGAAGAAATATGTAGCCGTTGGAGGTTAGGTCTGTGAGTATCAGTTTGAGTGAGATTCGGAAGCATGTACGTATGTTTTTTATTTTCGCAAAGAACAGTTTGGTCGGTTATATGGAATACAAAGCGAATTTCTACTCCGGTTTGATCATGGAGACCGTATTTCTGTTTACCAAGCTGATCTATGTCATCTTCGTTTTTCGGCTGGGGATTGAAATTAATGGCATTTCTCCCGACCAGATGATGATCTTCACCGGGACCTATACGATTATGATCGCAATCTATACAGGATTGTTTATGGATAACTTTTATAGATTCGCCGGCCATATCCGCAACGGAACGCTGGACTTGTATATGACGAAGCCGCTATCGCTGCAGTTTATGATTTCATTTCGAAACGTTAACTACGCGTTTCCGATTCCGAATCTGATCGCCGGGATCACGATGATCGTACTAGCTTGGCGGCGGCTTGGCATCGAGCCAAGCTTTATGCACTTGGCCGGATATATCGGCGTGATCTTGAGCAGCACGATCGTGATGTACTCGGTGCTTCTGCTTCCGCAAATTCTTGCTTTCTGGACGGTGAAGTCCGGTTCGATCTTCGACATTCTGGACAAATGTTGGGATTTGAACAATATGCCGATGTACATATACCCCAAATGGCTGCAGAGAATAGGGGTGTATGTCGTGCCTATCTTGTTTATTACCAACATGCCGTCGGTTTATTTGATTGACCGCTTGGATTTCTTCCTTGGGATATGGATTTTTGCAGCTCCTGTGATATCGCTTCTAGCGGTCAGGCTGTTCTGGAAGCTGGCCGTCCGACACTATGAGAGCGCCAGCAGTTAGAGAAATGCCAAAAAAGAAATGGTTGAGAGGGTGAATCGCATGAGCAGGATGGAATACAAGAGCTTCTCGCCGCAGACAGAGGCTACTGCCAAGAAGCAGCTGCACAATGGGATCGAAATCTATCAAAACAACGAAGGCGAGACCGAGTTCCTCTACAACGAGATTTTCCAGAAGGAGATGTATTTCAAGCACGGGATTACGCTCCCGGATCATGGCACGGTCATGGACGTCGGGGCTAATATCGGCATGTTCACCCTGTATGTCAGCAGCAAGAGCAACTGCAGGGTATATGCCTTTGAGCCACTGCCTCCGACGTTTAAGCTCTTGAAGATGAATACGAGCTCGCTGCCTCGCGTAACAACGGTTAACGTCGGGCTTTCCAATGAGATCAAGGAAGCGGAGTTTGCCTATTTTCCTACGATGTCCACGGATTCTGTCCAGATCAAATACCGGGAGAACCACGATCAGGATCTCCGATACGGGTTAATCAACCATTACCGGGATCATTTCGACGACCCGCGCATGCTAAATCGGTTTGTGGATCAACTTATGTCGCCGAAGCTTCTGAATGAACAAATCCATCGTTGCAAGCTAACTACAATCTCTGAAATGATCCGTTATTATGATATGAACTCCATTGATCTGCTCAAAATCGACGTGGAAAAAAGTGAATTTGAGGTCCTAGAAGGCATCCTTCCAGAGGATTGGGGCAAAATCAGGCAAATTGTAATGGAGGTGCACGGATTGGACGGAGAACAGATCAACAGGCTCGAGAACATCTTCCGAACCAACGGCTTCCATGTGTGGATCGATTACTACGAAGACTTGAATATCCCCAATTACTTCAATGTGTATGCGTTGAATCAAATGCATATATCGGCTGGGGGATAGTCATGCTACAGCCACTGCATGCAAGGTTGGTATGCTCCAGTTGCAAGGGTGTGCTGGTCCAGTTGGAGGCATTGCTGCATTGCTGCAGCTGCGATGCGGTATATACGATTGATGATCGTTATGTATCAATGCTCGACCGGCGTGAGCAGGTTGCCCACTCGTCCGATTGGAACCGGAAAGAGGCTGAAATTCGGGATTATAGCGAGATTTCGCACTCCCTTGCGCTGTCCGGTATAGGCCGATTCGCTACTTTTTTAAATTATGGTTACGTCCCGGACGATAGTGAGCAACATGCGGTGATCGAGCCCGATGATGCATGGAATAGAAACTCAGTCAGGCTGCTGCTTGAGACAGTGGGCAGGACGGTGATTCGGGAGAGACAGGTGATCGACATCGGATGCGGCAGGGGAGGGAACATAACAGCTCTGTCTAAATATTTCAAGCCGCTGTCTATTGTCGGTCTCGACATCTGCCCGGCGAATATCGCCTATTGCAATGCCAAATCCCGAGTGGGTGAATCTTTGTATCTCGTCGGCGATGCGGAGAATATACCGTTCGCAGACGAGAGCTTCGATGTGGTGTTAAATATAGAATCCGCGCATGCCTATCCGAACCGATCACGCTTCTATGAAGAGGTGTACCGGATCATGAAAGTTGGTGGCGTATTTCTGTATACAGAGCTGATGCTGGGAGATCAGGTAGCGCAGAACGTCAGGCTGTTAGAGGAAGCGGGCCTGTCTGTAATCCGAAATCAGGATGTGACTTCGAATGTTCTTCTATCATGTGATGCGAGTGCGAAGCAGCGTACTGGCACACAAGGGATTGCGAGCAACGCCAAAGCGAGCACGAGTATTGGAGATATTCATGATTTCATCGCATTGCCCGGCTCGAAGAAATATGAAGAGATGAAGGCTGGAACGCGGCAATACCGGATGATGAACCTTATTAAGAGGTAATATAGCCGTAATATTAACAATTTTTTAGTATAGGAGAAATATGTATGGAAGAAATGATTTCCCTGGACACCTTTCAACCCTTCGATGGTATGACAAAAATGTTTCCCCATCATAATTTTCCTTATTTTAATTGCGGTTACAATTTGATGTTAACGCTTGCCAGATATTTTAAAAAAGATGAGCTGCCTATTTTGAATAATGTCATTACGATTTATAGATTTGATCAACAAAAAATAAAAACAAGAGGATATTTCAAGTTAGAGGTGTTGGATCTTGAGGAGGGAGACCAGATCCTTGAGGGAATGGGCATTTCTATTCGTAAAAAATCCCCTGCATTAGATACGTTACAAGATGAGATCATAAAATCGATTTCTAGTGGTCATCCGATTTCCATATTTATTGATTTATTTTATCAACGCGGGAGAGACTTTTACTATAACAAAAAACATGGACTGCACCCTGTTTTTGTCTATGGCTTCAATCTTACGAAAGAGGAGATATATACGGTGGATGATATTACAGAATACAGACAATATTCTCTGCCATTTTCAGAATTCAAATCGTCATGCATGACTTCGGAACACGTAAAGATGCCAGACTACTTTTGGGAATATGAGCTAGTGCTCCCCGGTAATCATGAGATCTTGAACAATAAGAATGCAGCACACACAACCATCAATACATTCGTAGAAAATATGTGCAGGTATCAAAATGAAATAACAGAAAGTTTGAATAATATCCTGTTGCTCGCAGAAAATTACGAGCTTGTTATACAAAATGAAACGATTATAGAAACACTGAGCAGTACGATTTATAGAAAATGTTCTGAGAAATACAGGTTAAATACGCTCTATAAGTACAACATTGATCGTATCCATGCAAAACATACGCTTGACCCGTTATTGGACCAAATTATTCGTGATTGGCAGACAGTAAGGATCTATTCGAATAAAGCTATCATGTCCCAAAAGTTCACTGGAAAAATCATAGACAAGTGCAGTGGTTTAATTACAAAAATATATACGAATGAAGTGCATTTTCATAATCAATTATTTTTAATGTTAAAGGCTTATATTTAAGTTGAACTATTCTTTTACACATTAACGAAGAGGACAGAAAAAAACTGAAAAAGCGAAGCGTTCGCCTTTATCACCAGATTTTCCCCTTTAAAAAGTCGATCAAAAAAATATGGGTATAACAGCGATTGGAGGGTTATTCTGTCATCGGAGTGGCTTGTGTAAATTCTTTGGTTCAACTTATATAGGTAAAATCACATCCGAGATATGTTCTAACTTTCTCATTCATATAAATCAATTTCACATCGTGATAATCATCATTTTGCAGCTTGATTATGTTACATCTATTCGTCTCCAAGTGTGGTATCCTCCTTTACAATATCGAGCAAGTAGGGATAGGATATTTTCCCGGAGAATCTAGTTTGGTCATTTATGGAAAAGAACATTGTTTAACTTCTTTTACGCGTATAGAATTACAGTATAAATTGGAAGGGACGAAGGTGGCATACACTTGTTGTGGCGCTGTGTGAGAACCAATGAATTTAATACATCCTATGAATTATTGTACTCTTGAACAAACGGACCTTCATTCACTTCATCTTGCATTTATCGAAGCATTCTCCGATTATCAGGTGAAGATGGACATTTCATTCCCGGATTTTGAACGGATGATGCTGCGTCGTGGCCTTGTACCCGCATTCTCTGTTGGAGCGTTTGATGGTGATCAGCTGATTGGCTTTTCGTTAACGGGGCTACGCGTACTAGAAGGCATTCCTACCGCCTACGATATCGCGACAGGCATTGCACCAAAATACCGCCGTCAAGGGGTGTCCAGCGAGCTTTTCAAGCAGGCGAGTCGTATGCTGAAAGAGCAGCATGTCGAGCAATATCTGCTGGAGGTGCTTAAAGAAAACAAGCCGGCGGTTCGTTTATATGAAAAACAAGGATTTCAAATTCAAAGGGAATTGGCCTGTTTTCAAATCAAGAAAGAGCATCTGATGACTTCAACCCCACATCACCATACGGAACAAACAAGCCAGATTGACTGGCAAGAAGGCCAGCGCTTTTGGGATGCTGATCCTTCGTGGCAAAATTCGATTGCATCTATCACTGCCATCCCTGAAGCATTTATACACGTCATCGTCAGGTATAATGGGGAATTCGCTGGATATGGAATCATTGAGCGACAAAGTGGTGATATTCCGCAGCTTGCAGTACATCCGAAATTTCGTCGATTAGGGATTGGAACCAGTCTTCTTGCAGAACTGGCGAACAGTACACAGGCAGAAAAAATCCGCCTGTTGAACATTGATTCGTCCCAACATAAGCTGATGAAATTTCTTACGAGCCTTGGATTACAGCACTTTGTCAGCCAATATGAAATGATGTTGAAGATATGAGCTTTCCAAGCCTGATCAATACACCCGCACACCAGCATTAAGCACGGACTTGTTTTGCACTGCATTGCCAGTCAAATATACCTTTTGCAGCTTAGGCAGCTTGCTCAGGGGCTCAATATTGGAAATCGTATTGTTCTCTAGATGCAGCTCTTCAACGTTCTGCCAGCCGCTCATGAAATCGAGAGAGGCCAGATTGCTGTCCTGCAGGGTGAAGGAACGAAGAGCGGACAGCTTCGCAAAGTAAGGCATCATCTGATCCACCTCGGTGATGGAGGTATTGTTTTGGCTAAAGTAGGGCTGCTCAATGGTCAAATGCTCAAGAACGTTGTTCTCCGCGGCTGATTGCTGTTCAAAGTTCAGTCTGCATTCGGAGCACAACAATGATTGTACCTGCTTCAAACGAAATAAGGCATCGCTTTCCTGATACAGTGACGAATCATAGATGTTCAGGGTCTGTAGGCTCTTCAAGCTGTCCAGTGATCCAAGTCCCCTGACTTCACTGATCTCCCAGAGAGAAAGCTGCTCCAGCTTTGGAAATTTCCCCAGTGCAGCCAAGTTTAACTCCCCGCTTCCGCCACGCAGCGTCAGACTGGTTGCGGCGGGTGCCTTTAACCCGGAGAGAAAGGAGCCTGGAATTTCTATTCGTGTTACCTTAGGCAAAGATAATGCGTCTGCATTCTCGTAGTAGCCTGACAATGCTAATTCACGCAGAGAAGGCAGCGTGTTTATGGCCTTTACCGAGCCAAGCTTGTTTAATGAAACCAGGCGTAGTTTGGTAATGGAGGCTTTGCCAGCAAGGCGATCCAGATTCGAGAAGTTGACATTTTCGAGATCCAACGTTTGCAGAGCAGGCATGTTTTGCACAAAGTCGATAGACTTTACATTGGATAAAAAAGACAACCTAAGCTCTTGAAGCTGGGTTAAAGCATATAACGGCTGCAGGTCTGTAGCTTCACTGTAATGGATGGACAAGGAGGATAACCCGGTCATGGACGATAACCATCCCAATTCATTGACAAAGGTAAGTGACAGCGATTTGAGCGGCAGCTGGTTTAACAAATGAAAATCCGTTATGGACTCATCCGCATAGGTAATGGACAATGAGTTCAGATTGGGGAATTCCAGCAGTAAGGCCAATTCCTGATTGCTTCGCAACTGGGTAGAAAGGTGCGTAATTTTAGACTTGTCACCAAAGTAATCGGAAAATGAGCTGAAGGATTCGTTAAAGGCACCGCCGTAGCTTTTTAAACCTGGCATATGTGCAAAAGTAGTTTGATCGGTCTGGGAAATTTCATAGGTTCCGGTCAGATCGAGCGCAGTCAGTCCCGTAAAGGCTTCAAAATCTCGCTGATCAATCTCCTGGGTATTCAGTTTTTTGTCCTGAGTCACATAAGTGATCTTCTCGGCCTGTTCATCGCTGAAGGGGTCGGAGAAGCTGTATGTAAACTCCCACTGGTCATTACCCGAATAATCTACAGTCAAATAGCGGATACGAGCAAGTTCCTCCTCGGTCGGCAAGGCAGCCCCTTTATTGAAGATATCTCGCAAAAAGGAGAGCAGTACCTCACTTTCAGGCATCTTGCGTACGGGCAGCTTGGCTTCTGTCTGTGGATGAGTGGAGCTAACGCTCGAATACACATAAGTACCGATGGCGCCGGTTAGCACCAACATCAGTATAAGTAACAGCTTTACGGAGATAGCCTGCTTGGGCGGTGCTTTTGGGGGCGTTCCATGGTAGTGATTAATGGTCTGGTCTACGTAATAAACATCATTTTGCTTCAATAAAAGCTCTGTTTCACAATAGGGACACTTTAAAATTTCATCTTCCTTGTATTCAATTCTTCCGTTGCAATTGGGACAGTTTAACGGAATAAACTCCACGAATGTCCCCTCCTTCATCATGATGGTCATAAGTGTATGCTGATCGGTCATCTGACTTCATTATACCCTGTCTATTCCTGTGAAAGCTTTTCTCAGTATAAAAAAAATTGTATTTCTTATGTTAAAGGGGTTCATTGATCTTAGAAAGCGTTCATGTAGCAGCACGCGGCTACTCGATAGTTTATCGTTCTGAAGTGTTACGTTTGATAGGAGCAGGAAGTTTCACATAGCGAAGGAGCAGGGGAACCTGCTCCTGTTGAGTCTTTTTAGTGGCTGAGGGTAAGAGGAAACCATCATTTTTAAGCGATTGAAGTAATCGGGTGTTTAACGTGCACAGGATAGAGCTTCTCACCATGAGGTTTTACAAATAAACCTTCATTGGTTATTGTGCTTTTAAGCATCATATTCTCAACTGGATCCGGCGTAAAATGAAATGTTATTTCCTGCGTATCTTCATCTGTAATCTGATGTAAAATATCGGTCATATGGATTTCGTTTAAGCTGATGACGTCAAAAAGGTTGATTGTATTGCCTTCTTTCTGATAAACAACAATGACGTTTTCCTTTTCCAAATAATAAATATCATGGCTAAAAACATTCAGGCAGTAGAACATGAGAATGCCTTTGGTCTGGGCGGTTGCAAAATGCTGCGAAACAGGTCGTCTTTCGGATGCAAATGTAGAGAGAAGACGTACATCCTCCGTATTAGTAACATCGAGTTTGCGAATGTCCGCAGGCACCGATCGTTTTTTCGCCGTATAATCCATTGAAAAAAGATGCTCCTCCACGGGTTTAAATCCAAACTTGGGGTAGAAATCCAGCACCGATTCATTGGCAAAAAGATACATATAATCGTACTTGTTCTCGTATTGCTCCAAAACTCTGTTCATTAAACGGGCTGATAGTCCTTGTTATCGGTAGTCAGGATGTGTCATCACTGTGCCGATCTGTATTGCTTTATATTTCTCCCCATGAATGATGAGTTCAAGGAGATTTACCGAAACGTTGGCAACCACCTGATCTCCATCCACATAGGAAAAGGGGACATATCCCTCGCCCCAGCATCCCTGTTGATACCACTCTTCGAAATGTATACCAAACGTATTCGCAGCCAGTTCGAAGAAGCTTGCTCGAAGTTTGTCATGATCTCTATAGCCTTTAGTGAATAATAATTTTTGCATATACGATCTCCCTGAGGTTCTGATAAATTTACTATAAGTGAATTAAGCATACATTTCTATCAAATATTATTTAACAATAGCTCCATAGTTCATCTTTTTGGACATCCATACGGCGTATTTAAAAAAAGCTTAAAGTACCGACGCCTTTTCGATCCCGATAACCAACCTCTATTGCCTTTTAAAAAAGGTACATATATAATATTCATTGAACAGGCGGTGAATGAAATGGCGGGCAAAAAAGATACAGCCAATCTGACGAGTCGTGATCTGCAAGCGATCGAACGCAGGAAGCAGTTACTGGATTCGGCCAAAGAACTATTTGCTTTGCGGGGATATCACGCAACGACGACAAGAGAAATTACGAAGCATATCGGCATGGCGGATGGTTTGATCTATCATTATTTCCCGGAAGGGAAAAAACAGATTTTAGATACAATCCTCCAGGATTTTCTGGATGACAGGTATAAGCTGGTGGAGTCAGATATCGCTTCTCTCAAGGAAACGCTGCCGATTCAGGAGTTATTGCTTTCACTGGGAAGCATCTTCCTGAATTATATCGGTAATGACAAGCAAGTGATGTTGATTCTTCTGAAGGAGAAAAGTGTGATCTCAGAGGAATATACAAAGAGCTTTAATCAGCATGTGAATCTGATCATCGAACAGACGATGAGGCTGATTCAGGTCTATGTCGAGCGCAAAGAAATTCGTTCGTTTGACATCTTTATGATGGTGAATCAGTTCTGGAGTGCGATATACGCTTATATATTGCAGGAGTTATTTTTTGAAGAAAACAATCTGTATCAACGTGACCGGCAGGATTATCTCCAGCAAATCGTTGAACACACACGATTAACTTGGAAAATGTAGACATATGTTTTCCAGGTATTTTTTTAAACATTTAGTTCACTGATTGTTCAATGAAATTTTAACATTAACGTTCAGGAGGGAAGCATCATGAAACTTTATTTTGAGGATCAGGCTTTTTCATTTGAATTGTTGAGAGCTGTAACGTACGCAGGATATCAGGGCGCAGAGATCGGAGAATGTCTTGCAACAGCGTCCAGGATTGAAGAAGGGAATTTCGAAAGCTGGTTTATCGAATGGGCCAAAACGGCGGATCGTACCTATCAGACTGCACTGGATTGCCTGCATAAGCAGCATAAGGTAAGTGCAAGGGAAGCCTTCCTGCGGGCACATAATTATTACCGTACCGGGGAGTTCTTTCTGGATGGAACCGATGAGAGACGGATGAATAATTTCGATAAGAGTGTGCAGGCTTTTGAGAAGGGCATGGAACTGTTAGACAGTCATTATGAGATTGTGAACATTCCTTATGGCGATACGGCTCTGAAAGGGTACTTCTACGGTGCAGTAGAGGATCGGAAGCATGCGTTAACCAAGCGACCTGTTCTCGTATTTATCGGGGGATATGATTCGACTCTGCAAGAATTGTATTTTTGCGGTGCAGCGGCGGCGATTAAACGCGGGTATCATTGCCTTGTTTTTGAAATGCCAGGACAAGGGGAAGCGCTTCGTAAGCAAAATCTGGTGATGCGCCATGATGCCGAGGTTCCGGTGAAGGCAGCTCTGGATTATCTGGAGACCAGACAGGAGGTTGATCATGCAAGAATCGCATTGCTTGGCATGAGCTTAGGTGGTTATTTTGCTCCGAGAGCGGCTGCGTTTGAAGATCGAATCAAGGCCTGCATTGCGTTTAATGTGTTCTACGATACGTTTGATTCCACATTGAATCTAAATCCGCAACTGGCTCAGGTTCTACAGCTTCCAGAAGAGGAAAGAGAGCAGATGCTTGCATTCGCTGAGCAGAATAACTCGAATCTGAGATGGATGCTCAATAATGGGAAATGGGTATTTGGGCTGAACCATCGGTATGAATTATTCGACGAGATGAAGAAGGCTTCGTTAAAAGGAATCGCTGGTCATATTAAATGCCCGATATTACTCACCATGGGGGAGACGGATCACTTCGTTTCCACGGACCAATTGCAAGCACTGCTTGATGAGATCAAGGCGCCGAAGACGGTCCGGGTCTTTACGATCGAAGAAGGGGCGGAGGAGCATTGTCAGGAAGGCAATCACGCCTTGTTCCATCAGGTGATGTTTGACTGGCTGGATGAAATATTCGAGTACAATTTAATTAATGCCTAGGAGGGCTAAGCATGAAACAGATCAGAACTGAGATCTTGATTAATATGCCTGCTCATAAGGTGTGGGAAGTATTAACTCATTTCGAGGCATATCCAGACTGGAACCCGTTTATGGTGTATTTAAAAGGCGATGTAGAAGAAGGGGCCAAGATTGAGGTAAAGATGGTGCCGCCAGGCTCGAAGGGCATGATTTTCAAGCCTAAAGTTCTGAAGTTTCAGCAAAATAAAGAGTTCCGCTGGTTGGGGCATACGATGTTTCCAGGTTTGTTTGATGGAGAACATATTTTTGAGCTAGTAGATCATCAGAACGGTACAACGACCTTGATCCAGCGAGAGAATTTTCGTGGTATATTGGTGCCTTTATTACAAAAGTCATTAGATCATGGCATGAAGGCTGGCTTTGAAGCGATGAACAAGAAATTAAAACAGGTGTGTGAATCCCTGTAGTCGAAATTATCTACACACGTAATCGGATCATACCTTGAAAAGAAGACATGCTCAAACGAACCGCTGCCTTTGCCTGGGGCGGTTTATTTGTGTTTATGGTACACGAGGAGAGTTCGTGGTGATATTCATAGGTCTATGAACATTCTGTACTTCTAGCATTGCAGGACTCGGGTGTCCATTCATCGAATTGTACGTGTACATCCACGTATTGGAGGTGGCACGATGCAAATATCCATAGATAAAGCCAGGGACTTTGTGTACGCTAACGGTGTGCTTTGGGAGCAGGCGCTGTTTCATTATCTTTTTGACGGTGGCTCGATTGAACGACTTTATCAATGTTTGCTCTGTTATAAAAATGCCGACGGCGGGTGGGGACATGGTCTGGAGCATGATATCAAATGCCCGGATTCTCATCCGCTTGCGCTGGAGTTTCTGCTTACGATGGGACGAGATATGAAGCTGTCGCTGACCGAGGTATTAATCGGTACGGTGGATTGGGTTGAACGCAATCGAAATGAAGACGGCTCTTTGAAAAATCCTGCGTCCTTACATAAGTATCCTCATGCTTCGTGGTGGAGTAATGGCGGGCAGTCTGCACCGGATTCGATCACGGGTAATTTGATCAAACAGGGCATTTGCTCTGCTTCCTTGGCCGCATCCACATCAAGATGGGTGAAGGCGAATCTGAGCATGGAACACATTCAGGCCAACGACTGGCTGTTTATGGCGTATCATGCCCATGACTACTATCTCAATCTGGAGGATACACCTGAGAATCGACCTTTTGTAGAAGCGACGATCGACAATATATTGAAATGTGTTCAGAACACAACGGAGAAAAACTACTTCACCCTTTTCCAATTTGCCAATTCACCTGATACCCAGGTCGCTAAAGCGATGCCCAAGGCATTGTTAGACAAGTTTCTGGATGATCTGGAGTCCTCGCAGCGTGAAGACGGAGGCTGGGGGGATGAGCATGGCTTAAAGTATTGGCAGCCGTATAATACGGTGTTTACGTTATCGGTGCTTCGGAATTATGGAAGGTTGTAGCTAATGACCTTACCGAAGTGAATAGGCTATTGGAGCAAGATCGAAAAGAAATTGCTGAGCTTGAAGCTACGATCAATGAGCAATTGAAATTATTGGGGATTCAAATGTGAGAAAAGACAAAAAAGGGGTCAAGAAGAAATTTTCTTGACTCTTTTTGCTCTTCTTTTTCTTCATCGACATGTAGTCTTGTCCCGTTCAATCTACCGCAAAATGCACCACAGCACTATACAGCATTTTATTGCGAACAGGATCAAACATAGTTTGGTGCTGCACCTGCTTCACGCGTAAAAGAAGGGCTTTGTTCACATTGATTCGTTCATCTATCGCTCGTTCCAGCTCCTGAAAGTCATAAGCTTGAAGGCATTCAACCTTGTCCTTCATTATATCTAATGAAATTTCCATATGTGATGTAGACCTCCATTTTGTATGCATGTTAATAACGATTTACCCGAGTTTCATTGTAGTTGAGCTTTTGGGGATCGGCAAGTGAAAATCAGGTAGATCGCATATGTTTATTTTATTTTAGATAAATTCATTTTGGGTGGAATGGTTCCGAGAAGTCTTCAAACCCGTCTTTTCAAATATTGCACGCATCTCCTGTACATCTTGGATGGATTCTGGCTTGAACTTGGGAATGGTTCGTCCAAGACCGCGAACGCCTAACCATATAACGATAGCAATCTGCGACATGAACATGCAGGTTACGGATGGATTCTCCACCTAACGCTTCAACGGTGTGCAAGTAAGCTGCAGAGGGCATCGTCTCACACATTCGGAAGAGGGACTCTCTTGTTCGTTTAATCATTTCATATTGACTCGTTAGTATATCCATTTTCATTAATCTCCTTTATAAGGGGCTGCCTATTCACTCTTTAAAATTAAAGATTAAACACATCTATAATATCTTCGATCTATTGGTGTAAAATTTTTTCAGTTTTACAGGAGAAGTATGCTTCTTTCAAGGGTGTGATATAATCATTCTACAGATGATGAACCATTTTGGGCTGAAAAATTCCCTAGTATGCGTAGAGAGGTTTTGGATATGACGAAAGACAATTTTTGGCGTGAATTGCCACGACCATTTTTTATACTTGCGCCAATGGAGGATGTGACGGATGTAGTATTCCGTCATGTGGTCAGTGAGGCGGGCAGACCGGATGTGTTTTTTACCGAGTTTGCAAATACGGAAAGCTATTGCCACCCGGAGGGCAACAAAAGTGTGCGCGGGCGGTTGACCTTTACCGCAGATGAACAGCCGATTGTAGCTCATATTTGGGGAGACAAGCCGGAGTTTTTCCGCGAGATGAGCATCGGTATGGCGAAGGAAGGCTTCAAGGGCATTGACATTAATATGGGCTGTCCTGTGGCGAATGTGGCGGAGAATGGCAAAGGAAGCGGCTTGATCTGCCGACCAGCCCTTGCGGCGGAGATTATTCAGGCGGCAAAGGCCGGGGGGCTGCCGGTCAGCGTCAAAACAAGACTTGGTTTCACCGAGGTCGATGAATGGCGTGACTGGTTAACTCATATTTTGCAGCAAGACATCGTGAATCTGTCCATTCACCTGCGCACGAGAGAAGAAATGAGCAAGGTGGACGCTCACTGGGAGCTGATTCCCGAGATCAAAAAGCTGCGGGACGAGATCGCGCCGAACACGCTGCTGACCATTAACGGGGATATCCTTGACCGTGAGACTGGTCTGAAACTGGCAGAGCAGTACGGCGTGGACGGCATTATGATCGGACGGGGCATTTTCCAGAATCCGTTTGCGTTTGAGAAGGAGCCGCGCGAGCACACCACAGAGGAATTTCTTCATCTACTGCGGCTGCATCTGGATTTGCATGATCAATATAGCGAGCTGGAGCCACGTTCGTTCAGCCCGCTGGCGCGTTTTTTCAAAATCTATGTCCGTGGCTTCCGCGGTGCGAGTGAGCTGAGAGGTAACTTGATGAACGCCAAAACAACCGCTAAAGTACGTGAGCTGCTCGATGAGTTCGCGATGAAGGAACAGGTAGAGAAGGCCGAGTTTGAGGAAAGCAGCATGGAAAATAACATGTAAAACAACCTGTAAACAGCTTCATGGTCACAGTAGACTCCTGTTGCGGGAACTATCGATACAAAATGGAACTCTATGATCTTAAATCGCTCAAGTGGAACAATTCGCTTGGGCTTTTTTATGTTAACCCTTCAAAATGGAACCTTACATCTCTCTTATGCAGCTTGGGATTAGCTGATATAATGAACCGGAAAAGGCTGATCCCACGTGCCTTTATGTTAGGATATGAAACGGAGTAGATGGTTAGATGAGAAGAATGCTCGTGGCACTGGTTGCTGTTAGTCTTGGTTGTTATCTTTTGTTATTTGGACTACTGGAAGCAACCGAGAATAAAGGCTTGAAGCCGGAGCCATCCAAGAATGGAATCCTGGATATGACCACGTGGAATTTTAATTCCAATGAAGTTATACCACTGGACGGACAATGGGAATTTTACTGGAATGAATTACTGAAGCCAGGAGTCCGGCCCGTTTCAGCGGCACAATTCATTCATGTTCCAGGATTTTGGAGACATAAAGCGCAAGATGGGACTTTTCAGGCCAAGGGCGGTGGGACCTACCGTTTGCAGGTGAAGCTGGAGCCTTCTTCGAGAGTATATGGTTTAAGAATCTCGAACATCCGAATGGCAAGCACGGTTTATGTAAATGGCGAGAAGGTGGGAGAGAGCGGTGTCCCGACTTTAAATCAAAGTACATATGAATATGTGAACAGGCCGTATAATGCCTTTTTTACCGTACAAGGGAATACGGCAGAGATTTTGATTCATGTAGCTAATTTCGAAAATACGCAAGGCGGAATCCCCTACAGCCTTTACTTTGGGAGTGCGCAGGGAATCCAAACCTTTAACATCAAAACAACCATCCTTAATTTAACACTAATTGTATCCCTCCTGATGCTGGGATGTTACCAATTGGGTGTGTATATTATTCGAAAAAAGGAACAAGGACTTCTGTATTTCGGGTTAAGCTGTATCGTAATCGCATGGTCCTTTGCCAGTAACGGTGAACGAATCATCGTAGAATACTTTGATCTGCCTACCGAGTTTTATTACAAAATTCAGGCTATATCATTATATCTTTCTTTAATTACCATGGTGCTGTTTATCCAATCGATGTGTGAGGGACTGATTGCCCGCTGGTTTACCAGAAGCCTCGTATATGGAATGGGATTGTATATCGTATTTGTTCTGGTGACCCCGTTTCAATGGTATTCTGATTTCAATATCATTGTCAGTACCTTTCAACTCGGGGCTTACATCATTATTATTGGTGTTTTGCTCTATTCCTACCGGAAGGGTCGATACGGGGAGTTCAGTAAAAAAAGTCTGGCTCTTTTTATCATGGCCTTATGTAGCTACTTAGTGGGTTTATTCGATTATGCTCTGTATCTGAGCAGTCTAACGACAAATTATCAATTAGGATATTATGCGATTTTGGCTTTTTGTTTTCTGGCATCTTTCATTATGTCGTACCGCTTTTCAGAAGCCTATAACACGATTGAGAGCATGGCAGCCAAGCTCCAAAAGGCGGACAAACAGAAGGATGAGTTTCTACTTCAGACTTCGCACGAGTTTCAAACGCCGTTGCACGGCATCATCAATTTGTCCCAGAACATGCTGGAGACAGGTGCAGAAGAACTGAACAACATTCAGATGCAGAATCTGTCTTTAATCCGGGATACGTCCAGAAGGTTGTCCGGGCTGGTTCATGATATTTTGGATATGGAGAAAATCAAGCGGAACGAACTGACTATCCTTCCTGCGAAAGTGGATGTGCGCGTTACGGTATCTCTCGTATTCCATTTATTTGAACATCTCATCACAGGGAAAAAAATAAGGCTGGTTAACGCCGTACCAAACAGTCTGCCTCTGGTTCATGCAGATGAGAACAGGCTGAAACAAATTATCTACAACCTGGTGGGCAATGCGGCCAAGTTCACTCAGGAAGGTGTCATTTCCGTGAGCGCACGGGCAACGGCAGATCGAGTGACTATTTTGATTGAGGACAGCGGAGTGGGGATTGCCAGGTCAGAATGGGATACAATCTTTCAACCGTTCGAGCAAGCCCACTCCCCATATGAGTATAGTGGAACGGGCTTGGGGTTGTTTATCTGCAGGAAGCTGCTGCATCTGATGGATGGAGACATTTATATTGATTGGTCTGAGCAGGGCAGGGGAACAGGGATTGCTTTTACACTTCCGCTAGCGGGGGAGAACTGGGAAGGCAGTACGGAGGCTTCTGCAGCTCGTGAGCATGATGTAATAGAGCACCAGCACTTCTCGGAAATTTCAGGAATTCCAGAAAATTCGCTACATCTGACTCCGTCGGTGGAAAAGCAATTCACTATATTGGCAGTGGATGACCAAACAGCAAATCTTCATGTCCTGTCCCAACTGTTTGCGAGTGAACCTTATCATATATTGTGGGCAGATAACGGAGTAGAGGCATTGGAGTTGCTGAATAGCCGCTCGGATATTGACTTGGTTCTACTGGATGTGATGATGCCCAGAATGTCCGGTTTTGAGGTTTGCAGAGAGATACGAAAGCAGTTCAGTCTGTTTGAGCTTCCAATCATCTTACTGACGGTGCTTCATTCTTCCAGCGACATTGAGGGCGGGTTAAAGGCAGGAGCGAATGATTTTATAGTTAAACCCTTTGACGCCTCCGAAGTACGAGCCAGAACGGAAACGTTGCTGCGGTTAAAGAAATCAGTCGAGGATGCCATGAAGGCAGAGCTTGATTTTCTCCAGTCGCAGATTAAGCCGCACTTCTTATTTAATTCATTAAATTCCATTATGGCTCTATGCCGAATAGACCCGATTCAAGCAGAGAATCTCATTTCACATCTTAGCTATTATTTAAGAAGGAGCTTTGATCCCAGACCGGATCGTTACGTGTCGCTTCAAGAGGAGCTTCAGCTGGTTGAGGCCTACGTGGCAATTGAAAAAGCCCGATTCGAGGATCGACTGAAGGTTATATATGATGTGCAACCAGAAACGCTGGAGAAAAAAATCCTGCCGTTGACGATACAGCCTTTGGTGGAGAACGCGATCCGGCATGGCATTATGAAAAAGATGGTTGGGGGCACGGTTCGTTTGTCCATCACCTTGAAGGCAGATACGGTACAGATCGAAGTATGGGATGATGGCGTTGGCATGCCTCCGGATCAATTACAACAATTATGGATAGGCAATAATTCCTCATCTCAACGAAGGGGAGTAGGTTTATTAAATATCCGCCGGAGATTGGCATACTTTTGTAAAGAAGAATTGAAGGTAACGAGTGTGGAAGGAGAATGGACAAGCGTCAGGTTTCAGTTCAAAATATGAATCCGTGTCAATCGTAGAGAGGGGGAAATATTCATGAGAGTTGTCATCGTGGATGATGAGCGACTGGCTATTATGCGGCTGCAGCACATCCTGGAGGGCATAGAGGAAGTGGAGGTCGTCGCCACATACACGAATTATTTGGAGTTGCTGAATGATTTTTCCCGTCTGCAGCCGGATGCAGCTTTTTTGGATATTGATATGCCGGGTATGAATGGCCTGGAACTGGCTGCTAACTTGCAGGGGATGGAACTGGATACGGAGATTGTATTTATTACAGCTTACGATCAATATGCGCTGGATGCATTCCGGGTGAATGCGCTGGACTATCTCTTGAAACCTGTAGATGAAATAGCGCTGCGTAATACGATTCATCGAATTTTCAAGCGTAAAGAACGGGCTCCTGCGAAGAAAAAAGAATCGACTGCTCTCATCCAATGTTTCGGTCATTATATTGTATCTCGTTTAAGTGATGGCAGCCCGGTCGATTTCCCGACGGCAAAGGCAGAAGAACTTCTCGCATATTTTCTAATTCACAGGGATACGAGTCTTTCTAAATGGAGCATATGCGAAAGCCTGTGGCCAGAGCATGAGCCGCAGAAAGCCGAACAAAATCTGCATACGACTGTATTTCGTATGAAGAAAACCTTGTTGGATAACGGAATCCAGATTCAATTAAGTTCCAAAAAGGGTTTTTATCATTTTCAATTGCTTGAATCCTGTGATTATGTGCGTTTCGAAGAGTTAAGGAGGGAAGGCCCTGTCCAGATTGATAGATATCCTGCTGAAGCAGAAGCGGTTTTAAGGCAGTATAAGGGGCCACTTTTTGGCTGGAAAGACTATGCCTGGTGTGAAGCAGATAAGGAGCGGGCTAATCAAGGCTTTCGAGATATGTCTAAAACGCTGGCTCGCTTATATATGAAAAGAGGGGAATATCGGCAAGTACAGGATTTTCTGCATTTTTTTCTCTCCATCGTTCCTTACGATGAAGAAGGGCACGAGATGATGCTTAGGATCTATATACACCTGAAGGATCGGACCTCCTTTTCAATGCATTTTAACAAAATGAAAGAGGTCTTCCAGCAGGAAATGGGAATGGACCCGCCTGCCTTTATGGAGCAGATGTATGTGGAAATGATGAATGATGCATAGTTAGAAGAAACTTCGTAGTACCTCCCTGATAAAAGGGATACGGCGGAGTTTTTTTTGTGCTATTTTTCGAGTTTTTTTGTAAGTATTTTGTAAGCTTACGTAAGTAAAATTAGTTCTTGGGACCCACGGATGTAGAAAGAAGGGGAATTACACGACTTGTTGGAGCTGTATAGAACCATATCGGGAGGAGCGCACCCATGGTGGGAAGAAAGAGTAAAGGCTGGAAGATGACGGGGTTGAGATGTTGAACTATGTACCTGTACCTAGATGACGCCGGAAAATGAGCTAGTAATGATGTAAAGAGAATTATGAATGTTTAATCAGGGAGGAATAAAGAATGATGCAACATATTAGGGGCAGGAACAAGCTTCGATCCTTGTTTTCTGTTGTTCTTGTTTTCAGTTTACTGTTGAGTTCGTTTCAGTCGATTGCTTTTGCGGATGATCCAACATCACTTGAGATCGGAACGGTTTCTGGAAATCCGGGTGATATCGTAGACGTTCCTGTATACATCTATCCGGGGGATTATAGTATATATGGATATCAGCTTAATTTTACGTATAATCCTAATAAACTGGAACCGATGCCAGGGGTAGCAACTAACAAATGGAGCACCGCTATCTTTGATAAAGGTGAAATTACTACCAGTACTGAAGTTTATGTGAATTCGAGTTTCGGAGAAGAACATCGCATTAAGGATGGCAAGCAAGAAGTATTTGTTTTGCATTTCAGAATAAAGGAAAACGCGAAAGAGGGATCTGCCCATGTGATTTGGAATTCAGGTACATTCCTTGGAGCTAATGAAGCCATAGTAGGTATTGAACTTAACACTCCTGGTTCTGTCACAATTAATTCTAGCCAAGGAAGTGGATCGGGAGGCTCTGAACCAACAAAGGCTCAATCTCCTCAAATTACCGAACAACCTGCGGACATAAGTGTAAGCTTGAATGATTCAAGTCCACTGTTGAAAGTCGTTGCATCCGTAAATGATGGTGGCAAGCTATCCTATCAATGGTATCGCAATACGAAGAAAAGTGTGGAGAGCGGAAATATTGAACCTATTGCAGGAGCAACAGGAAGCAGTTATGATGCACCGACATCAACTTTAGGAACAACGTATTATTTTGTAGAGGTAACCAATATGTTAGGTAACAGTTCCACAACAACGCCAAGTACTGTGGCTAAAGTAATAGTAAGTAAGGAAAGCTGGCAAGATATCACGGGGCCAGAGGCATCTTTTATTGGTGCAAATGGGATTGCAGTCGATCCGAATGGTACGGTGTACGTATCGACTTCAACGAAAATCATGAAACGTGTTAACAATGAGTGGGTTGATATATCATATGTTGATGATCAAGCTGATGGTGATGATGAACCTCAAAACTATTACACAGGCTTGGCAGCTGATAGCAAGGGTGCAATTTATGTGTCCATGTACAATAACAGCGCTATCTTGAAATACAATGGAAGTACTTGGGAAAAAATATCTAATACTGGACTTTCCAATCCATCCCATCTTGCAATTGATGAGCAAGGTCAGCTTTATGTAGTCGATGGAGGTGACGTAATTAAAACGCTGGTTAATGGAACTTGGAAGAACTTCGGTTCAATTGATAGTTACATTGCTGGATTAGCTGTGGCTGGTGGGAAAATGTATGTTAGCAATGGAGTTACAGTTAATATGTTTTGGAATGGCAGTTGGGAAGAGATCACCCCTGGCGTACAATTTATAATGCTGGCAGGAATGGCAGCGGATGCGAACGGTAATGTGTATGTTGCAGACGGTGAAGGTGTGAAGAAACTGTCAAATGGCCAAACGACACTAATGAGTACAAAAGCCGATTTTGATATTCCTTTTGGTGTAGCCTTGGATTCTGTTGGCAATCTATATGTCGTTGATAACATGCTTGGAAAGGCGAAGAAGCTCATCCTCAACGCAGCAACCCCGGTGATTCATACGGAACCGGTTGAGCTGAAAGTCAATCAGGGAAGCGAAAGCCCGCGATTGAACGTAAATGCCACGGTAAGTGACAATGGAACATTGAGTTATCAGTGGTATAAAAACACAGAAAATAGCGTGAAAGGCGCTACATTGATTGAGGGTGCAACGGGCAGCAGTTATTCGGTACCTACCAATCAAGCAGGAAAGGTTTATTATTATGTGAAAGTGACCAACACAAACAATGTTGCTGCTCAGAATCAAACTGCTACGGTCAATACATTAATTGCGACGGTGACCGTAAATAGTAGTGCTGGTAGTGGTAATACTGGCGGTGGAACGAGTAGTGGGGGCAACAACAGTTCTAACGCAGGAGCAACTCCTGTAGTCGCGCCAGCGACGAATGATGCTGTTATCGTACTCGTTAATGGCAAGGAAGAGAGAATCGGCAAGTCGGCAGCTTCTAAGGAGGGTGACCGTACGGTAACGACGATCACTGTTGATCAAAAGCAACTCGATACCAAGCTTAATTCGGAAGCTCAAGGTGCAGTTGTGACGATTCCTGTCTCTGCTGATTCCAGCGTCATCATTGGTGAACTCACTGGACAGATGATCAGGAAGATGGAAGACAAACAGGCGACTCTGGTTGTGAAAACAGGAAATGCAAGCTACTCAATTCCTGCGCAGCAGCTTGATATTGATTCGATCTCCAAGCAATTGGGTTCTACGGGGACACTGGAGGACATCAAACTGACATTGCGTATCGCTTCTCCGGAAGCAGCAATGATGAAGGTTGCCGAAGACGCGGCGAAGCAAAATGCAATTACACCGTTGGCACCTTCAATTGACTTTACAGTCAAAGCAGAATATGCAGGAAAGTCTTTGGATATAAATAAGTTTAATGTGTACGTGGAACGGTCCATTGCTCTGCCGGAAGGCATTGATCCGAGCAAAATTACGACAGGGATCGTAACAGATCCAGATGGATCGGTTCGCCATGTTCCGACCAAAGTAACAGTGGAGAATGGCAAGTATTTTGCCCACATTTACAGCTTGACCAACAGTCTGTATTCGGTAGTTTGGCATCCGCTGACGTTCACAGATGTAGAAAATCACTGGGCCAAGGATGCTGTTAATGACATGGGCTCCCGTTTGATTGTAAATGGCCGTGGTAACGATCTGTACAATCCCAATGCAGATATGACACGCGCAGAGTTTGCGGCCATTATGATGAGAGGTCTGGGATTGAAACCGGTTGATGGACATTCCCCATTTGCGGATGTAAAAACATCCGATTGGTATCATTCCGCCGTGCTGACGGCTTATGATTACAAGCTGATCGATGGATTTGAGGACGGAACCTTCCGTCCGCAAGAGAAAATCACCCGTGAACAGGCGATGGTGATTCTGTCCAAAGCGATGGCAATTACCGGGCTTACAGACAAACTCACAGGTAAGGGTAGCGATGAATTGTTGAAGCCTTACACGGATGTATCCCTTGTTGCGGAGTGGGCGAAAGCTGGCGCAGCAACAAGCTTGGAAGCAGGTGTTGTCAGCGGCAGAGGAGCAGAACAACTGGCTCCTAAGGCGAATATTACCCGTGCTGAAGTTGCAACGATTGTACAGCGGTTACTGAAGGCATCCGGTTTGATTTAATGAAATTGGAAGGGTTGCTCCGTGCAGAAACGACTGCATAAGGGGCAACCTTTTTCTACATAGCAGAGTGCGGTAGTACACGCACAACAGTCGATCTGGTGCTGTTGTGTTATAATCGATATAATTTCTTCCACAGGATAGGTTTTTTGGTGAATAGAACGGGTTCAAACATAGGAGGATATATGTCCTGGAGTAAATTAAAACAACAATTAGACAGTTTTCTTAGTCCTGCACTGGCTGGAAAAGTTTCGTACCGGGCGACCAGCTATCGCTATTCACCGGATAAATCAGGGAGCTGTTACCTGACTGTAGATCAGAAGAACATCCTCAATATGGCGGATATAACCACACCCATCCGGTGGTATCAGAACGATCAGGAGATCAAAAACGATCCGAACATTGTCATCCCTGTAAGTCCTGAAGAGATTGAAGCGATTCGCAAAGAAACAAAAGGGGCTGTGCCTGAGGAGCGACTGGAGATCATGGTGCGAGGCCGAAAAAGCACATCTCATGCCAAAGAGCTGTTAGCCGCTCAAACGGCGTTAAGCAAATCTAACTTTACGACAGCAGCGACTACGTTTCTAGCGACTTCAATTGAGGATAATCTGGAGAGTGAAGATATCCTGCTCAATATTTTGGCGCTGATTGACAGGCGAGTGGGCAAAAAGCGTATTCAGAACATGTCAGAGTCGATCAAAATGAAGCATCCTGCCGTACAGTATTTTTATGAACTGCGCCGCAGAACGGTGTGAAATCTTTAATTTCGCATGTTATACTAAGGCTATAAACAGCTTATAATGCAAAGAGAGCCGTGCGACAACACGACTCTTTGCACAATAGCCGCTTTTAAGGGCGGTGGGCTTCAAACAAGAGGATACACGATCAAGTAGACCGCAACCTTTGTGTGGAGGGCGGTCTACTTGCGTTTATCGGACAGTAGCGCTGTAGCTAGCAAACCAAAGGTAAGCATCAGCATAATCGCTTCAAACACTGTCACAAGCAATCAAGGTGAGATTCATGTTACAATAGAACAAGAACGTATGTTTTGTTTTTTAATACATATCCATAGATTACTGGGTTGAACTTGTTAAGGAGTGGACATGTTCATGATACGATTAACCAAACGGCAGGCAAGACAGTTTTTGCTATTGAAGCATGGGTTGTTGGGAGGACATCAGTTTGTCGGAAAGGCAGGCATTATGGACTTTGTGCGGCAAGTGGGCTGTATTCAATATGATCCTATTGATATCTGCGGAAAAAATGCCGAGCTGGTACTGCAATCACGAATCAGCGGGTTTAGCAAAAATATGCTCGACGAATTGCTGTATCGGGATCGCTTGCTGATGGATTACCCTGACAAAAATTTGGCGATTATGCCCGTGGAGGACTGGCCTTATTTCGAAAGATATAGACAAGCTGCCAGGCAGCATGCCATGAAGTACCCCGAGATGGAGAGGCTGACAACGCAAGTGAGCAATTATATCCAGAAGCATGGCCCGGTAAGTTCGAATGATCTAAATGTATTGCAGCTGCAAGGAGATTTCGCCTGGAGCTCGGCCATCCACTGGAGTAGTGGAAACAACATAGCACGATCTGTGCTGGAGCAGATGTACTCGACAGGTGAGTTGGTTATACATCATAAAAAGGGGACACGCAAGTATTATGATATGGCGGAGAAGCATATACAAGCTGATCTGCTGCATGAGCCTGAGCCGCTGTTGAACGAATTGCAGCATCACAAATGGAGAGTATTGCGCCGAATCGGTGCTGTAGGTCTGCTGTGGAATCGTGCATCCGATGCCTGGCTTCATATATGGGGATTAAAATCGGAGCAGAGGAACAAGGCCTTCTATGAGCTGCTGCAAGAAGAGCGCATTATGACGGTCAGGGTAGAGCAGATGAAGGAAACTCTATACTGCCGGGTGGAAGACTTGCCTTGTATTGAAACGATACTGAAGAATCCGGAATATTCCATGCGCTGCGAGTTGATTGCTCCACTGGATAATCTGATGTGGGACAGGAAGCTCATACAAGCCTTGTTTGACTATGATTATAAATGGGAGATCTACACTCCCGCGCTCAAACGAAAATTTGGTTATTATGTGCTGCCTTTATTATATGGGGATCGGTTGATCGGTAGAGCCGAGATTGCGGTAGAGCGTAAAACCAGTACCCTTGTTGTTAAACATGTCTGGTATGAGAAGGGCATTGAGCTAACCAAGCCGTTGGAAGCGCAAATGAACGATTGCTTCCAACGATTCTCGTTATTTAACAACTGTGAAGCTGTAGTAATAGAAGCATAGAGGTATAGAGGTATAGCCTAAAGCTATAACCAGTCATGCTTTTTAAGTATCTCTTCTAACCCCGCTCTGCGTGATATGATGATCATATACAAACGAGGGGGTTATTTTTATGACAGACAAGTTTCAGATCGTAGGAAGTTTACTGCGGCCACAAGAGCTGTTGACATATAAAACACAGATTGAGCATCGGGAGGATATTCAGTATCCGTTCTATGCCAACTTTGAAGGGTACCAGCAATGTGAGACGAAAGCCATTGAACAGGTTGTGCAGAAAGAGATCGAGAACAACCTGACCGTCATCACGGATGGCGAATTTTCCAAATCCATGTGGCATCTCGACTTTGTCTGGGGGTTTGATGGGGTGGAGCGTTATATTGCGGATCATGGCTACTTTTTCAGAGATGTGGACGGCACTTCAAAGTATGAAACTCGCAAGGATATCGGACTGCGCATTACGGGCCAGCTAAGCGGGAAAAATCATCATTTCATCCAGCTGTTCAAACAGCTGCAGGCCCAAGCCGGTGATCAGCAGACCAAGCTCTGCATTCCGTCACCATCGCATATTTTTGGTGAGCTGTCCTGGTCGGATAACATCGGAGGCAAGGATGCGGTGTACGAGAATACACAGGAGCTCAAAGCAGGTCTGGTCAGCGCATATCAGGAATTTGTGCAGGAATTTGCAGCGACGGGCGGTACGATTTTACAGATGGATGACTGCCTGTGGGAGCTGTTCGCTGATGACAATCCAAATTCGCCGTTCACGGGTGAGCATATGAATCAGGAGGAAGTACAAGGGCTTGCTACAGAGTTCATCGACATGAACAACACGATCATTGACTACGGTCACAGCCTGGGTCTGAAAATGTGGACACATAACTGCCGCGGCAATTACGATTCCCGCAACATGGGCGGCGGATCATATGCGAAGATTGCGAATCTGTTCCTGAAGCAATTAAAGTATGACCGCTTCTTCCTGGAGTGGGATGATGATCGTGCAGGTTCCATCGAAGCGCTGGAAGTATTCAAGGATCGCCCGGATACGGAGATTGTACTCGGCTTGTTATCCTCCAAGACGAGCACGCTCGACGATGAGGAACGTGTTGTGCGTTTGCTGGATGAGGCATCCAAGATCATCGACAAGGATAGACTGCTGCTCTCTCACCAGTGCGGCTTCGCGTCCTGTGACGGTGGGAATGAACTGAGCGAGACTCAGCAGTGGGCAAAAATTCACCAAGGTCAGCAGATTGCGAAGCAATACTGGGGAAGTGTGATCTAAGCTGAATAGACGGATTCAGTGAACCAAGGCAACAACGAGCAGATGAACAGGTGTTGTGTTTAATAGCATCTTCCCATACATCTGTACAATCAGCAATGGCGGCTCATCCTTCGGAATACATCCGGGGAGAAGCCGCCATTGCTGATTGTGAGTCATTTCAGTGCAGCATGTAGTAGCAGGTGCATATAAGTTCGAGAAGGAAGCGTTAGCTGGCTTACTTCGGTTACTTCCGAGCCTCCTGCTGCGCAAGCCATTCTTTTTTTAGTAGAGCGTATTGGTACGTGTTCTCGTATTTCGGGGTGCCATCTTCATGTTTGACAAACGAAACGAATTCCAGAAACAGACCTTCCCGGCGCATGCCCAGTTTCTCGCACAGCTTCTGGGAACGGAAGTTATCGTCCTCCACATAGGCGTATAATCTGCGTATGCCTTGCTCCATGAAGAGATGTTCGATATATGCACCTGCGCTCTCGCTGGCATAACCTTTCCCTTCATATCTTCCGTTAAAATTCCAGCCAATGCTGTACGTATCCGAATCCCGCTCTTCCTTCATGCCAAACAGCTCACCAATCAGTTCATTGCTGTCTTTCAGGCAGACCGCGATATGGGAATCGTCATTGCTTCGTTTCTCGACCTCCGCGGCGGCTTCCTCAATCGTTGAAATCTGATGATCCATGAAACAGTTTACGCGTGGATTGGCTGTATACTCCAGCAGTCCGGCAGCGTCCAAGGCAGAAAAATTACGTAATATCAATCGAGTTGTTTCAAGCGGCTTCATGAATCATTCCTCCAGTTATGTCGTGGATAGCACGATAATATGGCTTGCGTGTTATCCTTTATTTTTGACGGTTGCAATATCTCGCGATTTGTTCAGAGCAGGGGCAGCTTTGGCTTTGACAGCGCTTATGACCTTATTGGTTTCCTTGTTTTCCTTGGCTTCTTTTGTCTCAACGGCTTCAATAATCTCTTCCATTTTCGGTGTCTTGTTGGCATGCTCCGCTCTGGAGAACAAGTTGATTAGTTTGTCTTTGTAGATGTACCCGAGTACAAAGCCGATTACAGCAATAACGGATATGATGATGGCGACAGTGTACTGCTGTGTTTGAATGGTTGAACCCACCGCGGCCGATCCAATAATCCATGGCAGTCGTCCCACCAGCAGAATGGTGAAGAAACGCAAGGAGCTGATGGAGGTCAGCGCGGCGACAAATACCAGCATATCCTTAGGTAATCCCGGAACCACAAAGAAAATAAACAAAAAGATAGAAAATTTGCGTTCATCCTGCATAAATGACATCCATTTTACATTCTGCTTCTGGAGCAGACGGGATACGAAATCGCGGCCGATGAACCGGGTGAAATAGAAGGCGATGGCTGAACCGAGGATCAGACCAACGGTTGTATAGAAGGAGCCCAGAGCAGCACCGTAGATATATCCACCGGCCACCTGCACAATTTCCCCCGGAATCGGGGCAACGACGATCTGAAGAACCTGAAACAAAATGAACATGACCGGGCCCCAGTGTCCCGTGGAATGAATGTACGCTCTGAAGTTGTCCATCGAGGACATGATTTTAATGATGTCAGCGGCATAATAGAGTAACAGACCCAGCGATAAAGCAGTGATCAGACCTAGCAGTATTTTGACCACGATATGCTTCGAATATGGTTTCATAGGTGACGACTCCCTTTGTTTAATAACCTTGATTAATTACAGTATAAATCCAAAACATGAAGAGTAGCCTACATAACTTCTGAAGAATTCTTAAGGCGAGCTGGATCTGCTGGCTCCGGGGGGAATGGCAGACTATACTGAAAGTGGACGGAGGGATTTCAATGGATAACAGCAAGCAGATTCTGATTGCGGACGACAACAGTGAAATACGTGAGATCGTCAGGATTTTATTAGAAAGTGAAAATTATGAAGTCATCGAAGCCGTGGACGGCCAGGATGCAGTTGATAAAGTAACAGAAGAGACGGACCTCATTATTCTGGATATGATGATGCCCAACAAGTCAGGACTGAAGGCATGTCTTGAAATTCGTGAAAAAACGAGTGCACCGATTCTGTTTCTCACAGCGAAAACACAGGATTCGGATAAACAACTGGCCTTCTCGTCCGGGAGTGACGACTTTTTGTCCAAGCCCTTCTCCTATACGGAGCTTGTGGCAAGAGTCAAAGCGCTGCTCCGCCGATATTATGTGTATCGGGGCAAGGAGAAGATCGAGGAGACCGACCATATTGTAGTGAAGGATTTGAAGATCCATCAGGATTCCAAATCGGTATACATCGGGGAGAAGGAAATTTTGCTCACAGATATTGAATACCAGATTTTGATGCTGCTGGCATCCAAACGAAGAAAGGTTTTTTCAGCCGAAAATATCTATGAGAGTGTCTGGCGGCAGCCTTATTTTTATACATGTAATAACACCGTAATGGTGCATATCCGTAACTTGAGAAACAAGCTGGAAGATGACCCGCAGCATCCTAAATATGTGAAGACGGTTTGGGGGAAGGGGTACAAAATTGAATAGAGTGCTGATGGGAAAACAATTGAAACTCAAGCTTGTGCTTACCATTATGATATCTCTGCTTATTTCGGCGGTTGTATTGGTGGTTTTTCAGGCCGTCGGCGAGACGGCGCTGAACAGTTATCTGAGCAAATCGACCTTTATCGAGAACAGGCAGGAGGACGCGCTTGCACGATTCCAGGCCCTGGTAAGCAGTGAGCAGCTGTCCACGCGGGATCATGAGGAATTATCCAAGTGGATTACCGGTGAGCGATATTTGAAGTTATTTATTTTTGTAAAAGACAAGCTGATCTACGCCTCCAATACCGAGGCAGACCCGGCGATTAATGAGGAACTGCTCACGCAGTTTTTACCTTCCAAAATACCGATTACCACGGTCCAGTTTACGGATCAGCCAGCACAGGTGTATCTGGTTGGTTTTTATGAGTATCAATACTATAATCTGCTACTGATCCTGAGTGTGTTTGTGGCCGTCATTGCTTTTATTATCGCCTTTCTGCTGCTGATCAATCATAAAATCTCGTATATTGGCAAGCTGGAGAGGGAGATCAAAATACTGGAAGGCGGAAATCTGGATTACAAGATCACGGTATCGGGCAGGGATGAGCTGTCATCACTCGCCTGGAGTATTGATGAGATGCGCAAATCCTTTGTGGAGCGGCTCGGCAGCGAGGAAAGAGTGAGGACTGCCAATCGGGAGTTGATTACGGCGATTTCTCATGATTTGCGCACACCACTGACGATTCTGCTCGGGTATATGGACATTATTGAGCTGGGGAAATACAAGACTCAGGAGGATCTGTTGCAGTATATCCACAATAGCCGGGAGAAGGCTTATCAGATCAAGATTTTATCAGACAAGCTGTTCGAGTATTTCACGGTATCTTCTGCGTCAGAAGAAGAGGATGTGGACTTTGAGGTCTATGAGGGCCGGGAGTTGCTGGATCAGCTGCTGGACGAGCAGTTGGCGGTGATTGAGGATATTGATGTTCGGATTCAGCCGAATTACGGGGAGCAGCCTTTTCTGCTGGAGATGAATCTGGTCGCGATTCGGCGTGTGTTTGATAATATTTTCTCTAATATCAAGAAATATGCGGATACATCTCACCCTGTCGATATCGAGCTGCAGGTTAAGCAGCAAACCTTATATATGAACGTTTCGAATCAGATTAAACATGTTGACAAAACAAAGGACAGCAACGAAATCGGATTAGTCAGCTGTCAGAAAATTCTGGAGCAGCATAATGGGACGCTGCGTACATCGGAGCAACATAATAGCTTCACATTATGCATTGAACTTCCTGTCATTCTGAGTAGTGTCGATCGGAGATAGCCACTGCAGAGACGGAGAAAAGAGGACAGGGCATCAAGCAAATCATATTGGAACCCGGAGGGGATTGAAGATGACAATGAACTCCATCAATAATGACAAAGAGCTATCACCTACACAACGTGATGAATTATTTACGACATTAAAGCTCCGTTTTGAAAAAAACATGAGTCGTCATCCCGATCTAGCATGGGTTAGTGTAGAGTCTAAACTGGAAGCATACCCGGATAAGCTATGGTCGCTTCGTGAGATGGAGGAAACAGGCGGTGAACCGGATGTTGTAGATTTCGATCGTGAGACAGGTGAATATACTTTTGTGGATTGTTCCGCCGAGAGCCCGAAGGGACGCCGCAGTGTTTGTTATGATCAGGCTGCACTGGATTCACGGAAAGAAAATAAGCCCAAGCATAGCGCTGTCCAGATGTGTATCGAGATGGGCATCGAGCTTTTAAGTGAGACCCAGTATCGGGAATTGCAGCAGTTAGGGAACTTTGATATGAAAACATCCAGTTGGGTGCGGACACCGGACAATATTAGACAGCGGGGCGGAGCTGTATTTTGTGATTGCCGTTACGATACCGTGTTTATGTACCATAATGGTGCGGAGTCCTACTATGCTGCAAGAGGTTTTCGAGGTCGGTTAAGAGTATAGGTATGAATGAGAAAACACTATAGGTATGAAGAGAAATACCTGTAGTCCAGGTAATTATTGTATTTAAACATTACAAGGGGAACGATTCGGCATGTTTGCGAATTGTTCCCTCTTTTTAAGTTGATCTGGGTCAGTTTATATCTTCTTCGTTTGGCTGCTCAATCTGCACCATGACTCGAACGAGATAATCGTCCGCATGTTGCAGGACAATCTCATCCTGCATGTATTCCTCGTAAGCATCTCCGATAATGACGTACTTCTTTTCCTCAATATAATCAAAGATTTGCGGATAGATTTTGTCGCTATCCCCATAATCGGCTCTGGCGTAGGACACCAGATAGAATCCTTCCGGCATGTAAACCTGTTTGTAATGTTTTGTCTTCATAAAGCTGTACATATAGGCGATTTTGTCGCCATCCCTTTTCAGCAGATCCTCTTTGGGAATGATGACCCCGCCGGGATAACCAAGTGGCGCATGTTCCTTGTGGAGACGCTCCCGAAAGTCTTCCCACAGCTCCTCAGGGAACTCCTGCTTGGATGAATAGATGCGGCGGCTCAGCAGTAATGGTGTTTTGGCTTGCCATCTAACATACATTTGGCTGGTGTCGAGATGCATGGATTGCTCTATATTTTCCGCACGCTGAATGATCATTTGTCTGGCCTGAGTCAATTTTGCAATCTGAAGCTGCAGAACCTCTTCCTGCTTGCGCAGCAGCTCCAGGGTGTTTGCCGGAGAACGCCGGCCGAGATGCACCTGAATTTCCTCCAGAGACATGCCCAGCTCTTTGAAAATATGAATAACTCCGATCGTCTCCAGCTGGCTGCGGCTGTAATAGCGATAACCGTTATCTGCAACAAATGCAGGCTTGAACAGGCCGATGCGGTCGTAATAAATAAGTGTTTTGCGTGTAACCTCGGACAGCTTGGAAAAAGCACTAATGGACAACGTGTCATTCGGTTGCATAAGGACCTCCCGCTCGAAAAATGTGAATTGACTGTATAGCAACTATACAGTTTATAATACAGCTGTTCTGACCGCCGATCTACCTTCAGGTCAAGAGCAATGTGTTTATTTTAGATAAGGAGTAAGGAGAATGCTTATGGTAAGGAAGTTACTGCAAAGTGTGCGCGAGTATAAAAAAGATACATGGTTAACTCCGTTGTTTCTGCTCGGTGAAGTAGCTATGGAAGTAGTCATCCCGCTTTTTATGGCTGAATTGATCGATCAGGGGATTACCGGAGGACAGATGAATCAGGTGGTGAAGTATGGCTTGATTCTGGTGTTGTTTGCGTTGGTATCGCTTGTTTTTGGAGCGCTGGCGGGTAAGCATTCTGCGATTGCCATGGCGGGTTTTGGCAAAAACTTGCGTTATGACCTGTTCCGTCATGTGCAGCAGCTGTCGTATTCCAATATGGACAAATTTTCGACTTCAGGTATTGTGACCAGACTGACTACGGACATTACCCATGTCCAGAATGCCTTTCTGATGATTATTCGGATTGCCTTCCGCAGTCCGGTAATGATGATTTTTGCAACGATCATGACGTATCGCATCAGTCCGACAATTGCTATGTGGTTTGTAATTGTTATTCCCGTGCTGGCAGCGGGCATGCTCATCATTATGAAGTATTCCTTTCCTATTTTTGAGCGGGCCTTTGGCAGTTATGATGATCTCAACAAAGTCGTCCAGGAAAATGTGCGCGGCATTCGGGTTGTGAAATCCTACGTTCGCGAGGAGCGGGAGATATCCAAGTTTCAGGCTGTATCCGAGAGGATATTTGCTCAGATGGTGAAGGCAGAACGCATTTTGTCGTATGAGCTTCCTCTGATGCAAATTGTGCTGTATGCCGTCATGTTAATCATCTCATGGATTGGAGCCAAGCTGGTGGTGGGCGGGACGATGACTACCGGGGAGCTTACCAGTGTGTTTGCGTATTCCATGCAAATATTGATGAGTCTGATGACGCTGGGATTTGTCATCATTATGGTTGCGATTGCAAGGGCATCTGCTGGACGGATTAACGATCTGTTAAGCGAGCAGCCGGACATTACCAGCCCGGAAGCACCTGTGACACAGCTGCATAGTGGAGAGGTGGAGTTCCGCAATGTGTCTTTCCGATATTCTGACAAAGCCGAGCAGTATGCGTTGTCTGGCATTAACCTGCATATACGCTCGGGGCAAACGATTGGTATTATCGGTGCTTCCGGCAGTGCCAAATCGACAATGGTGCAGCTGATTCCGCGGCTGTATGACGTCAGTGACGGCGAGGTGCGGGTCAGTGGAACAAATGTGAAGCACTTCGATCTGAAGGTGCTTCGAGATCAGGTTGCGATGGTGCTGCAAAAAAATGTGCTGTTTGAAGGCACGATCAAAGAGAATCTGCGTTGGGGCAATGAAGCAGCCAGTGATGAGGAACTGATTGAGGCCTGCAGGGCGGCACAGGCACATGAATTCATTTCCACTTTCCCCGATGGTTACGACACTCATCTGGCTCAGGGCGGGACCAATGTATCCGGCGGACAGAAGCAAAGGCTGTGTATTGCCAGAGCGTTGCTCAAAAAGCCGAAGATTCTGATACTGGACGATTCTACAAGTGCTGTGGATACACGTACAGATGCGTTAATTCGAGGTGTTTTTAAGGAAAGCATACCTGATACAACCAAAATTATTATTGCACAGCGCATTGCATCGGTCGAAGATGCCGATCAGATTATCGTGCTGCACGAAGGCAGGATGGCTGATATCGGAACACATCAGGAGCTTCTCCGCAGAAGTGTAATCTATCAAGAGGCTTACCACACCCAGACGAAAGGCGGTGAAGAGCAGAATGGACAACATTAATTATGGTTTGACGATCAAACGTCTGCTGTCTTATTTCAAATACTATAAGTTCAGAACCGCGCTGGTGCTTATTCTGGTGCTTGTGAGTTCTGCCGTCTCTGTAGCTTCGGCTGCCTTTCTACGCTTGCTCATTGATGATTTTATTGTGCCATTGCTTGGCGATCAGCATCCGGTATTCGATGCGCTGCTCCGGGCTTTAATCATTCTGGCTATGATCTATGCCGCGGGCGTAATCAGCACATTTGTCTCGAAGCGACTGATGATTACGATCTCGCAGCAGATTATGAAGCGGATTCGTGACCGCTTGTTCGAACATATGCAGAAGCTTCCGATCAAGTATTTTGACCGTAAGGCTAATGGTGATATTATGAGTCACTATACCAATGATGTGGATACGTTAAATATGATGCTTACAGACGGGCTTCCTCAGTTGTTGTCCACAGTCGTTACAGTCATTGTGGTGCTGGGAACGATGCTGTATCTGGATGTTCCACTGACGATTGTTGTGGTGCTGGGAGCACTTGTTATGCTTTGGGTTACGAAGAAGGTGGGCACGAAGGCAACGGAGCACTTTTTCCGGCAGCAGGAATCTATCGGTGTGGTGGACGGATATATTGAGGAGATTATTCATGGGCAAAAGGTGGTACAGGTGTTCAGCCGTGAGCAGCATGCTACTGCGCAGTTTGCACGTTTGAACGATGAATTGTTTGATCATTCGGCTACCGCGAACAAATATTCCAATATTCTGATGCCGATTAATGCCAACCTGGCAACTTTGATTTATGTGCTTGTTGCGATTGCAGGCGGAGCTATGGCGATATCAGGCTGGAATGCGGGGCTGACTGTGGGCAGTATAGCTGCCTTTCTGAGTCTGTCGCGTAATTTTACGATGCCGATTGCCGAGATTTCCTCTCAAGTGAGCATGTTTGTCGTTGCGCTGGCTGGAGCACAGCGCATATTTAATCTGATGGATGAACAGCCCGAAGCAGATCAAGGGCGTGTGACACTGGAGAAAAAAGCAGATCAGTCCGGTTGGGTCTGGAAACTGGAGGATGGCGCTGCGGTAACGTTAAGAGGCAAAGTGGAATTCAGAGGTGTGTGCTTCACATATGATGGGAAAAAGCAGGTGCTTCAGGATATTACATTATACGCACTGCCTGGGCAGAAGCTGGCTTTTGTAGGTGCGACCGGGGCAGGCAAAACGACGGTAGCGAATCTGCTGAATCGCTTCTACGACATAACAGAAGGCGAAATTATTTATGACGGCATTAATATCCAGCGTATTCAAAAAGCAGACTTGCGCCGTTCTCTTGGAATTGTGCTTCAGGATACTCATCTGTTCTCGGGTACGGTCGCTGACAACATTCGTTACGGAAGGCTGGAGGCCAGTGAAGAAGAAGTGCTTCAGGCGGCACGTTTGTCCTATGCATCGAGTTTCATTGAACGTCTGCCGGAAGGATACAACACTTGGCTGGATGGCAGCGGTAATGGTCTGTCTCAGGGACAGAGCCAGTTGCTGGCGATTGCGAGAGCGGCTATTGCCAATCCGCCCGTCATGATTCTGGATGAAGCCACCTCCTCTATTGATACACGTACAGAGGCGCTGGTGCAGAAGGGGATGGATAATCTGATGCATGGTCGGACTGTTTTTGTGATTGCTCACCGCTTGTCAACGGTGCGTAATTCCGATGCCATTATGGTTATGGAACATGGCCACATCAAGGAACGTGGTGACCACAATCAGCTACTAGCGGCGAAAGGTACGTATTATCAGTTGTATACTGGAGCTTTTGAGTGGGATTAACGTTTACCGTAGTATTTAAGCATCGAAGAGTATACTAGAAAGCAGCCAAAATCAAAAGAGGGTGTCCCAAAAGCCTTATCAATGGCTTTTGGGACACCCTTAAATTTTTTTGTTCACTGGTGGAGCAATTGTAGAACGGATTGAGGGCTTTGATTCGATTGTGTGAGCATGGCCTGTGCAGCCTGCAATAAAATATTTGATTTCGTATACTCTAACATTTCTTTGGCCATGTCTGCATCTCTAACTCGAGATTCTGCATTACTCAAATTCTCTGTAGCATTACTTGTATTGTTTAATGCATGTTCCATTCGATTTTGGATTGCACCGTAAACTCCACGAATACTGGAAATTTTGGAGATGGCTTTGTCTATACGAGATAATGCTTGTCCTTGAATAGATGGTGGTAACAAGCCTAACGTTGTAATGCCTAACTCATCAGCCTGCACGTTGAATAAGGGGATATCCATATGTTGCCCTTGATTTGCTCCGGCTTGGACCGTGAGTTTCGGTGTGATATAGTCTATGTCTTTGATCTCCACATTTGAAGTTGTTTCTATGCGTGTAGACACTTCTGTTTCGTTTGTACGTTCAAATACTTCCAAATTTAATGAGAAAGGACCGTATTTGAAAGCAAGTGTTAAACTTGATTGAGAAGGGAGGTTAACATCCCAATCAAAATTAATTGTAGGTTGTCCCCCTGCGGGATTATGAATTGCAAGTTGGGTTGGTGATAGAGATCCGAGTGAATCATCGAACGTAATACTAGCATTTGCTTCCGTTCCTGTCATCGTATATGTTGTATTCCCAGATGGCGAATTAATGGATGTTACACCATTGGGGATAAGTAGCCCATTTGCATCTGTCATCACTGAATTATCAGGCGGGTTAATTAGGTTACTTAGCTTTAAATTCGTATCCGTTGGATTTCCATTATTTATTATATATTCGATTTGCATCGAATTATCCGGAAGTATAGTCCGGAGTCTTTTTATCGATACCTCGGTATTTGGAAACCACATATGATCCCAAGCCGGAACTGTACCGGTATTGCTTCTAGATGTATACTCCACTGGTCGCATTACGCCATCCACTTCTACATTCTCACTCATCGTGCCATAAACACGACCGAATGTTTTGGGGCCAAACCAAGTTGTGTTCATTCCCGAAGCATACCAATAGTCAGGTGCTGAATATTGCGGATCGGTTGTAGGTGCTAACGTTTCATATACTGAACGCTCTGTATCTGTTTTAGTTGTTGTATAAGTATCCACATTATATTCGTTGTAACCTTGTCTCAAATCCTGCGAGGTTATCGGAGTAATTACATTTGTGTTTGTATACGTCTGAGTTGTAGATGACGTATTGGAATTGCTGATCAGGTGTCTTGCTTCTGGGGGTGTCCCAGAGGCTGCATAAACTACAGTTTTCTGTACGGTTGGAATTGTAGGCGGCTCACTAAGGGAAGTGTTTGTGCTAGAAGTTGAACGATCCGCCAGTATTTCATAATCATCTCTTGCCAACAAGTTTATCGTGTTATAGCTTGTGCTTTGAGAAATGTGGTTTACTTCATTCGTAAGCTCTTGAATCTCACTTTCAATCATCAGACGATCGTTATTGGTGTATGTATCATTTAGACCCTGAACAATCAGTTCTCTCTGTCTTTGTAAAATAGCTGAAATTTCTTGCAGTCCACCTTCTGCTGTTTGAACAAGAGAAATCCCATCCTGTATATTTCGATTTGCTTGGTCAAGTCCCCGAATCTGTGCCCTCATTTTTTCGGATATTGCTAGTCCTGCTGCATCATCAGATGCACTATCAATTCTTTGCCCAGAAGATAGTTTCTGTAGGTGGCTAGAGTTATTACGGGCGTTTTCTTGAATTCTCCTATGTGCACTAGTAGCCGCTAAGTTGTGCGAAATAATCATATGTTATACCTCTATCTAAAGTGGAGTGTTATAATACATTTTACCATGGTAGAATAAGGAAAGTCTATTTATTATGTGATGTATTTGCAGATTTAGTGTGCAAATTGCCTAACTAAAGTGATGTCTCCACTAAGATAATCAGCTCAGAAAGAAGAGGGCCATGCGCCACCGCACAGCCTATTCAGAAACCACACGTATTAAACTACAGGTTCATTTTTCTTTTTGAAAAAGTATTCAATCACTAATTCAAGCAAAGGCTCGGGCTCCGCTAGCTGCAACTGTGCCTGATCCGTAAATTCCATGCGATAGGGCTGCTCGGTACTGCTCGGAATCCAGTAAGGCAGAGGTTTGCCAGTGGAATCGAGACCATTCGGGTCGCCTGTTGCGATGAAATTAGACAAATAATTGCACATCTGCCGCGCCAGATCATAATGCTTACCCGTGAAAGGCCGCCAGCATTTGGCGAGTGTTTCAAAGAAAAACCACAGATCGACGGAGTGGAACGTGCCCGGCTGATCCCAGCCTGGAATCTCGGCATCAAAGTTGTAATAATAGAGAGGGGTTTCGGATGGATGACCGCTATTCGAGCGAATGACAAGCTGAATCGCATGTTCAATCATGCGGATGGAGGCCTGCTGTAAGGCATGATCTAGATCCCCCGTATCGGCTTCACATCGCTGCAAAAATGCAGGAGCATCTTCGCCAAACAGTTCCGCAGCCATCTGCTTCAGTTCCTCTATACTGTTTACTACTGGTCGCGTCCAGAACTCGGAGGACGTATGACCGAGCATTACAGGTACCAGTTCGCGCTTGTGCTGCATGAAGCGGGTGAACGGATCACCTATACAGAACTGATCATCAATGACCGTTCCCCAGAAGCTTTTATATTCCAGCATTTTATCCCGGAGCGTAATCGCATCCAGCTGTCGCGCTTCCTCCAGTGAGGATACCCCGAGGAAACGGAAAAATTCCACGCCCTTCTGCTCGGCATCCCGCAGCGTACTGCGGACAGCGGGGACATGTACCTTCGGATACAGCTCAGTCGCGATACCACTCATAATGACGGCGCGCTGGAACAGATCCTTGTTCTGAGGGGAGGTCATCTGGCTAAGCACACTGCCACCACCAGCAGATTGTCCACCAATGGTGATCTTCTCCGGGTCACCGCCGAATGCGGCAATGTTACGCTTCACCCACGATGTGCCCGCCTGCTGGTCCAGATGCCCAAAGTTAGCAGGTGCATGTGGGGACTCAGCAGTAATTTCGGGGTGGCACAGGAAGCCAAATGCATTCAGACGGTAATTGATGGTCACGACCACAATTCCTCTACGAGCAATACGCTCGCCATCAAATTCCATCTCGGCGGTGTGACCCACCTGAAGCCCGCCGCCAAAATACCAGACAAACACGGGCAGCTTCTCATCCGTCCGTTTGGCAGGGGTCCACACATTCAAATACAGACAATCCTCATCCATTGGCAGGTCGGGGTCAACAGCCCATTCCCGTGTATAGATATTATTATCATCAATAACGGTCGGAGCCTGCATCGAAGTAGGCGCAAAATCAAAAGCGTGTAGCACCCCATCCCAATCATCTGCGGGTTGCGGCGCGCGCCAGCGGTTCTGACCTACCGGGGGGGCAGCGAACGGAATCCCTTTGAAACTTGTAATACGCGGGTCCGCAGCGGGCAGCCCCTGAACTTGCCCATTTTCTACTGTAACTGTTCTAAGCACACAACATTCTCCTCTCTGAATGGAACATCGGTATGACATGTCGATCCAAGATGTATGGTTGCGCTTACAATTCTGCGGGGGATGAGCCCTCTATCTCTATCATAAGCAACTTGAAGCGTTGTTTCCAGCATCGAAATTAAACCAAGAACCCCCCATAATAATATATAATGACTTGTATAAGACTGGAGGTGCTGGAGGTGGACTCGTTATGGAGAGACGGGAACAGGGCGAGTCAGGTTTATTTTATCAGCGGTGGTCACAAACCGGTCAATCTGCACCAGTGGGGACCCGGCGTACGTGACGTCTACGCACTGCATTACATCATTCAAGGGCAGGGCACACTGGAAACCGGCGGCCAACAATTTCGACTGGGTGCCGGAGAGAGCTTCATTCTTTTTCCGCACAAAGAAATTTACTACTATCCCGATCCGGCGGACCCGTGGGAGTACGTATGGGTCGAGTTCAGCGGACGGAACGCCGGACGATTCGTAGCTTGGACACAGCTATCGGTGCAGCATCCTGTACTGCCAGCGGCGCCGGAAACGATGGAGCCCTGGTTTTATCTGGCCTGGAATGCGGGAGCATCGCCTAGCGAAGTGATAAGGGCCGATGCGCGTTTGCATCTGTTATTGTCCTGTTACATGGAGTTATTTCCGTGCGAGAAGCAGGAGGAAGCTACGGATTATGTGTGGCTGGCCGTGAAATACATCGAGCAGAACTATTGGAAATCATCTCTGACGGTGTCTGAAATTGTACAGGTGGTAAATCTGGAGCGAAGCTATCTGTTTCGCAGGTTCAAAGCAGCTACAGGTGAGTCGGTGTCAGCATATATCACGGCATACCGCATTCGGCGCGCCTGCGAGCTATTGCAATCGTCTGGATTGTCCATTCAATCCATAGCCTATTCGGTAGGATATAATGATCCGCTTTATTTTTCCAGAGTATTCAAAAAGGCAACATCACATACACCATCCGCGTACATGATGCTGCACCAGAGAGAAGTGGAACGTTAGGGAAGAGAAGCGGCCTTCTAACGAATGAATCAAGACACCTGTTGTAAGTGAGTGATCTCAACGTTTGTAAGTTAGCCGAATCACCAATTGAATGTTACGAAATCACTAATTATGGGTTAGCGAAACAGAGCGCAGTTCCCCGACTCGCGAAAATAACGAATCAGCTTCTCTATTGGCTCCCGCCCGCAATTCAGCTTCACACCAAGACAGTCAATGCAGAGAAATTGCTGGGCTGTGCGTGAAACTAACTTGAGATAGATGCCGACATCGTCGGATGAGAGCGGAACCTGACAGGTGGTGCACAGGCGGCTTTGTGCCATTTATTTCACCAGCTTCGCTCGCACGACGAGACAATCATGGGCCGCAACGACCGGCGCATAACGCTCACGGAATACACCAAGCTCCTTGTGCTCCCAGCAATCATAGAGAGACAGGGAGTAACCTGAGGCGTAAGGCAATCCCATATCCCAGAATTGCAGGGATAGCTCGCGCTGGCTGTCGCTCAGGTTAAAGAAACCAATCGCGAGATCACCGTCCGTCAGTACCTTCACCAGCATGAATACATCATCGGTATGGAACCATTGCGGCTCGGGTTTGATGCGATAAGCACCACGCGCCTCCGGGTCCTGATTGATAGCGAGCAGATCCGGGTTAAGCAAAATGTCTTTGGTGACCTGATTGGCTTTGCGCACATCACATCCAATCATTAGCGGTGAGCCCATCATCGACCAGAGGGAGAAATGGGTCTTGTATTCAATATCGTTACAGCCGCCGATGCTGCCGATAAAGTCACTGTTACTGCCGCCGTACATGCCAACGATAAGCATATCCATATCGTTGTGGCAGAAGGAGCCGGTATAACTTTGTTTACCGATCTGTGACAAGGCCAGCTCCTTCACGAAATCCCAGTTATCACGGATATCCCCGGTGGAACGGTACATATGCGCCCCTGATTCACGAATCCATTCATACACGTTGTCTTCCCCCCAGTTGCAGGCGGAGAAGAGAATATCGCGGCCGCAGTTTTTGAGAGCAAGGCTCATCCGTTTATATAACAACTCGCCAGAGATATGGCGTGGCTTGAAGCAGTAATCATATTTTAAATAATCCACGCCCCATTCGGCGAACAGTGCTGCATCCTGGAATTCATGTTCGAAGCTGCCCGGGTACCCGGCGCAGGTATGTGTACCTACACAAGAGTACATGCCAAACTTCAGGCCTTTGTCGTGAATATAATCTGCAAGCGCCTTCATTCCACTTGGGAATTTGGCAGAATCTACGACCAGATTGCCATCCGTATCCCGTTCCTTCAGGCTCCAGCAATCGTCAATGACAATATACTCATACCCGCCGTCCCGATACCCTTCCGTTACAAACACATCAGCTACATCTCGAATCAACTGCTCATTGATATCCCACGTAAACGTATTCCATGAATTCCAGCCCAGCGCAGGGGCAAATCCCATCATTGAAGTTGTATTTGTGCTCATTGTTTTGCTTCGCTTCCTTTCTCGTGTTTGTTTTGTGAAATAACGAAATATCATTTTTCCATGTTGCGAGTACAGCTACTAACTATGATGAACTTAACTTATCAAAGCCATTTTAACCATAGCTTGACGTTGCTTGGACATAGACAAATGTTGTTTGGATTAATGAAATGAAAGGAAGTAAGCCGGGAATTAATTGTGCTATACCAATTGAAAAAATAAACCACCACGTTATACTAAGGGCACGGAGAACTTATAATGCAGAAAGAGCCTTGCGCGAACACGACTTTTCAAGCAATATCCGCTTTTAAGGGCGGTGGGCTTTTAAAGCGGAGGTTAGAAGCATTGGCAGACCGCATCCTTAGCTCGGGGAGCGGTCTACTTGTCTTTATTGAACAGGAGTACTGTAATCAGCAAATTAAAGGTTAGCATCGGCATCAAGGATATCAATACTGTCACAAGGCTATATCCCGTACAAAACCGCCAATAACAAACCTCCTTCTGGCGAAGCTTTTTTTTATCGTTTATACTTGTAAAGCCAATTTACTTGAGGAGTTGTCTAACGAATCATGAATAAAAAAGAAGTCGCGCACATTCGCAAACAATTCAAGCTGGATCATGATCTGCTGAATATTTACGACATCCTGAATGTCTATATTACGAAAGAAACCAATGAAGTCTATCACTGGGAACGCCATCCGTTTGAGCTGGTGGATCGGGAGAAGCAAGAGCTATACATGGGCAATTTCAAAAAATTGCTGACAGGCGAGCTCGATCAGAAGCTGTTCGAGCTGAAATTTCAGGAAGAAGCGGAAGAGCCTGCACAAGTGATGCTTCACCAGGCGCTGGTTACAGGTGACCCCGATGAATGGCAGGATCTGATGCTGCTGCTCGTGGACCGCATGCTGGCCGATGCCAAGTATGAACGGGATATGGTCGTTACCTTTATTAAGGGGCAGTATTATTTGCCGACCAAAGCCCGAAATGATGAAGCCGAAGAGAGTGAGAAAAACGAGGTGTTTGCTCATCCCTTCATTCTGTGCAGTGTGAATTCCACGGAGAAACAGCGGAAGACGTTGCTCTTCGACTATGTGGAGCGGGAGTTCAAATATAATATCATCGTTGATCCGATCATCAAATTAAGCACGCCTGAGCAGGGCTTTCTGTATCCAAGCGTGACGGACAATTATTCGGATGTGAACCGGGTGTTGTATTGTACGGGTAAATCCAATTTCCCGGACCCGCATTTTGTAGAAAATGTGTTGAATGGGGAACGGTCGGTTACAGCGTTAGAGGAGCGGGCGATTTTTGAGGATATCGTTAAGGAGATCACAGGAGAGCAGATGGATGCGACCACGCTGGCTCATGTGTATGAAGAGATTAACCGGGTCATTGAAGTGAATGAAGAATCACATGAGGAAGAACCGCCCAAGCTGGATTACAAAGACGTTGAACGTCTGCTTACCGCCAGCGGTGTTGAAGACCTGACCACCGAGAAGGTGGAACGGGCCTTTGAAACGATCGTAGACAACAAAAATTATGAACTGAAAGCAAACAGTGTGATGCCGAAGTATACCTCCAAATCAATCAAGATTGATACGAAGGTGGCAACCATCTCGATTAGTCCGCAGGACCTTAAATATGTGAGACAAGTCAACTACCAGGGAAGACGTTGTATCATGATTGAGGTGGATGAGGACGCAGTGATTGAAGGATTCACACTTGCGACAGAGAATCTGTAAATAATCATGTGAAACATACAAGAAGCCCAAGCCTGAGGTTGGTTATACCGCCTGGCTTGGGCTTTAATATATCTAGCTTTGACGCATCAGTTGCTGGATATCAAAGGACGGGCGCGAGCCGAGCTCCTCTTGCAGATGTTCTTCCAACCGTTGATACTGCCACTGTGCTTCTGTGCGCCGCCCCAAGGACAGGTACAGCATAATCATCTCACGATGAATGTCTTCCCGAATAGAGTCAATCTGCAGAATCCGATCCAAATAATGAAGGGCCCTCCAGGGCTGATTCTGCTGAATATGATAATGTGCGGCCGTCTCCATTGTTGTAACAAAGTCCATTTCCAGCTGTCTTGACCATGGCATAGCCCATTCGTAATGTCGTCCCTTCAACAGCTCCCCTCGATAAAGAGTATCCATTCGTTCAAACATCTCAGGCTGATAGGTGGAGGTTTGACGTATTTCACGCAATAAGGCTTCGAACTCGTACAGATCACATTGGATGACTTCACGATCCATACGAATTCCGTTGCGATCCTTCTGGATCATTGGAACATCACTGTTATCTCCGATTGCACGTCTGACATAATACAGTGTTGAGTTGATGTTAGTCCAGGCCTTCTGAGGACTAAGGTCTTTCCATAATGTATCTGCAAGGGCGTCACGGCTTGTTGATTTCGTATATAGGAGGAATGCGAGTAATTCCTCGGTTTTTGGTGTTCTCAGTTTGACAGGGCTGTTTGCATCGGTCCCCCCAAGTACAGTGAATTCACCAAAGAGCTTTACCGTTAAACGGGGAGCCGGGGCATTCGGCTCAGGCAAGGCTGGGGTGTCTCGAAGCCGCTGCCGCAAGCGCTGTATGCTGCTGCTTATACGCTGGGCAGTCACTGGTTTAATGATATAATCAGTAACTTCCTTTTCAAAAGCCTGAACGGCATACTCATCATACCCCGTTACAAGCACGATGGGCAGGGAGGCATGATGCTTCCTCAGTTCACCAATCAGCTGCATGCCTGAGATGCGCGGCATTGTAATATCGAGGAAGGCCGCATCGAAGCTGTGCTGTGCTGCATACTCACAAGCTTTCTCCGGGTCCTGAAACACTTCGCACACCTCAACGTCTCCACTTTCCGTCAATATTCGCTTTAGCCGCTTGAGCGACAGGTCCTCATCGTCTACGATGATTACTTTCATCATGTAATATGCCTCCGTTAGCCTTAGTGCTGTGGTGCTGGATAGGAAGATCAAACGTAATGCGAGTCCCTTCACCATCATGGCTTTCCATCTGAAAATCTCTGTTATACAGCAGCTTCAGTCTGCTGGATATATTCCATAAACCTACACCCGTGCTGCCGTCAGAGACCTGCCGGATATCGTTCATTTTCTGTTGTGTCATACCGATGCCGTTATCCTCTATGGTAAACCTTGCTTCTGCTTCATTCAGATTGCGAATGGACAGCATGACACGTCCACCACGAACACGCGACATCAGACCATGCCGAATGGCATTTTCAATTAAAGGCTGCAGCGTCAGAGGCGGGATGTGCATGTTGCGATCCACATCGGCGTCTACATCAATAATGACTTCCAGCCTTGATCCGAAGCGGGCCTGCTCAATTGCGACATAGGCTTCGATCATGTCCAGTTCATTCTCCAGACTGGTCTTGGAGTCCAGATGTTTGAAATGCACACTGCCCCGCAAATAATTGGATAATTGCAGAATCAATCGTTCTGCCTCATTCGGTGCATCGACACATAATTCTGCAATGGCGTTCAAGGCATTGTATAGAAAGTGCGGGTTGATCTGGGACCTCAAAAAGGAGATCTCGGCATTACGCGCGGCCTGCACTGATGTTTTCATCCGGGTCAGACCACCGATCCGCGCCAGCAATTCCTCCGATTCAAAGGGTTTGGATACAAAATCGTTAGCGCCCTTTTCCAAAGCCAGCTTTAACTGATGAGCCTTGTTGCCAGCGGTCAGCATGAGCACAGGCAGCTCGGAAGGCGAGAAGCGCTCCCGGATGCGGTCCAGCAGCTCATAGCCTGACATACCCGGCATCATGATGTCTGCTACGACCAAATGTATGGCAGGAAGCTGATTCAGCAGCTCCAATACGGAATCAGAGCGTAAAGTAGCGGCATAACTATAACCTTCCAGCTTCAGCAGACTGCTGATCGTTTGCAGGTTGGCTGCATCGTCATCCACAACGAGAATCCACTCGGGCCTGCTCCCTTTCATAATGATAGGCTCATCATGTCTAAGAGCTTGATGACCAGAGACAGCAGGAGGCATGCTGAGAGGAGTTACATTAGCTCGGTTTTCCTTTTTGCCTTCGGCAAGGGGAAAAGTGACCACAAACGTTGCGCCTTCACCCGGTACCGATTCCGCATGTATGGTTCCGCCATGCATTTCAACGAGCTTGCGCGTAATGCTGAGACCCAGCCCCGTGCCCCCGGCAACCATTGGCCCTGCCTCGGCCTCCTGCTCGAAGGGCAGGAAAATGTATTCCAGTTTGTCGGGGCGGATGCCGCGCCCGGTATCCGTAACACGTACTTCAGCTTTTCCCTGAATAAGAGCAGCACGTATACGCACAGAGCCTTGCTCGGTAAATTTGATTGCATTACCAATCAGATTATGCAGGATCTGCACAAGTCGGTTTCCATCTGCATATATCAACGGAAATTTAGTCGGGATCTCGTTCAGCAGCTCCAGCTTTTTCGTTCCCAACAAGAAGGAGTGCATTCGCATAACAGAATCAACATAAGAGGACAGATCCGTAGCGGAGCGATGCAGGATGATGTCTCCATGCTTCATTTTGGAATAGTCCAGCAATTCATCCACCAAATAAGTCAAACGTCTCCCGCTTCCCGTCACAATGGCCAGATTATGTGCCTGATCCTCCGTGAGCGGGCCTTCGGAGCCTCGAAGCAGACTTTCGCTAATATTGACGATAGCGTTGAGCGGTGTTTTCAACTCATGCGAAGTGTTGGACAGAAAATCATCCTTCACCTGATCCAGCAAGAGAAGCTGATCCTTGAGCGAGCGAACGGTACGGTACGCCTCGAAAAAACGAAGCACAACAAGGAAGAGCATCAGGATGCTGAATAAAATGATGGAGAACTGTCCGATATTCACATTTTCTTTGAGTGATATAGAGAACAGGTTCACATCGAGACAGTACAGCGTAATACAGAGCATTGCGGCGTACCACAGGAAGCTGGATAGACGCTCACCCTTCTCGCTAATGACATATCGTATGGCACATTGTATGAGCAGCCATAGTAACACCAACGTATACAGCCCAATCACGAACGGTGCCGTCAAGACGTAAACAGAGATGGGGAGAAACGTGAGCAGGCCAATATAAGCCCCTAATATAAACAGTGTTATCGAGGTTAGTATTCCGGACATCATGCCCGATCTGAAGCGGTAGAAATAAAAGATTAACAGGCCAAGACAAGTAACGGAGCAGAAATCTTTATATTTGTACAACGTATTAAATGAAATTTCCGGGCTGATTCCCGCCAGCACACGTTCACTGATCATGCCGTTGTAGAGGGCATAGAACAGGCAGATGAGGCCGAGAATCAGCAGGGAGTCATCCCGGTTGTGATACAGGGCAGATCCCAAATAGCTGATGAGAAAAATAATTGAGATCGTGGCCAGTACAGCCATCGTCGCCAGTTCAATGGCTGTGCGATTCTGATGGCTTTTTAGCATGGCAGTCTGTTCTCCGAAAAAGAGTGGACCGGAGATGCCTGCATTGGGATAGTCGTAGTTGGCGACACGAACCAGTATTTCAATATCGCCGCCATGATACGGGAAAAATCCGATTTGCGGTGAATTGCCTGCCTGGTAACCTGCTGTCTTCTCCATGGCTTGTCCATCTTGCATCAGTTTGGCACCATTGACATAAATTTCGCTGGCGAAACGAATGTTGCTTTTCTTGATGGCGAGTGTACCCTCGATAGGCGTATTGCGAAGTACAAGCCGGTATGTAGCATAACCGTGGGAGGGCAGGTGCTTGCCGCCCACCTGAAGCTGTCCCCAAGTACCTGGAACCTCTGCGTAATCAAGAGATGTTCGTGTTCCATGTTGTTTCCCGTTCTCCATGTGATTTGGAACAGATAGTAGCTGCTTCCAATAAAATTCCCATTCACCGTCGAGCCTGATTCGATTCTCCTGCTTCGGGTTCCAGGTTGAAAGATCCAGAATGCCATGACGTGCGTGGAGCGCGGCAGATTGAGGCTCTCTTACCGTGTATAGAACCAGCAGCGTAACAGCAACAATCACGGTGAGAACAACACCTGAAATTCGTAATAACACGTTCTGCTGCTCCTTTGGGAGATTTGCCAATCATCTCTAGTATTCTATCGGAATTGTAGCGGATATCTCAGAGGGCTGCAATTGAATTTCGACAATTTTCTTTGTTTATTTTTTGTTTATTGTCATCCTATATAATGCAGGTGCACGATATGTCGAAAGAACCTAGTGAAAGTATCTAAAGACCTATATTTGTGTTACCAAGGGCTTATAGAGTTGGGAGATGGAGAGGGGGGCTACAATGCGGTATGGACAGAAGGTCATGACAGCTCTGCTTGGTTTTCTGCTGATGGTTGTGTGTCTGGGCAGTTCTGCAGAATCTGCAATTACGTACGCGGAAGGCGGCCGATCGCCACAGGTGTTCTCGGAAGCAGAGCAGGTTTATTCATCGGCGGCTCAAGCGGTGTTTTATCTGAAAGCATATCGCAAGGACGGTACGCTGAAAACGGTGGGCTCCGGATTTGTGATCGAAAATGGACAAGCGCTTACAGCAGCTCATGTGGTGAAGGATGCGGTCTCATATGAGGCTGTGTTTGAGGATGGCTCTGTACAGAAGCTTCTCGTGCTTGGTGTCGACGGAGAGACGGATGTGGCGTTGTTGTCTGTAAAAGATACGCTGAAACGTCCAGCACTTGCTTTGTCTGTTGATAGACCCTCTGCAAGGCATGGACAAAGATCGTTTGCGATCGGTTATCCGCTCAAGGATGGCAAGATCATCACCGAGGGTATTGTGAATGCTCCTATGGCTGAGGTGAACGATGTGACTCGTTTACTGACTTCGGCACAAGTGTCTCCGGGGATGTCAGGTGGTCCGTTGTTGAATGAAGAGGGGCGAGTTATCGGATTAATCTCCGGCTCCTTTCGTACGATGAACGGCATTCACATCTGTGTAACGGTGGAAGACATGCGCAAGCTTTTGAAGAAATCAAATCCATAACGGGGAAAAGGAGAATCTCTGCATGCTCAAAAAGGTAGGATTATGCTTGCTTGCGGCTTTGCTTGCACTGACCTCGTTCAGTTGGCCGCAAATGACTTCAGTTTCCGCGGCAGCGGGCTACACGGATGTTTGGATTCCGAACGGTGGCGGCAAAATTATTAATCAGGGAGATATGCCCTCCTGGAATAACAATATTAAAAATTTTGATGCGAACAGCTTTGGCATTTTTGCGGGTGGTGCGCCAGGAACATCGGTAGATAAAAACAAAATCAGATCATTTAGTGCAGGGCATGTCCAAGCAGATGGTTTTGGTACATTCACTGCCAAAATTTCGGTAGCGAACAATCTGTCTTTAAGGCGTCTTGCTGAACCTGGTCAAGCCAAAATGCTTTTGAAGATTGGATCAGTGGATGCCCTTATGAATAGTGCACAATTTCTTGTCATTATTAATGGGAAAGTAAAATTTGAGCAGCTCAGTGGCGGATCAGTGAACAGCTCATGGATTGCTTTTGATAGTAACGATACCATCGAAATTCACATGGGGGGGTTCTTTAAAGGCGCCAGCGACATCGAGCTTTATTTCGCGGACATCACACCGCCTACATATAACGGTAACACCTTTACACATAACGGAGTTGTTCGGTTTAATGCAGATCCGGCTGTACAGAAGAATGAGCTATTTCTGAAACAAGGCAGTTACATGAACCTAGCGCTGAATTTCAGCGAACCGGTATTTCCTTCCTTTGCAGAGGATGCTTCGGATCGAGTGAATGACAGGTTCAGCTTTATGCGAACAGAGCTATTCAGCAATCCGGGGGGAGACGGATTCGAACCTTCGGTTTATTATCTGACCAGCGCAGACAGCGGCTACAGTGATTTTGCTAATGGTGGATTGGATCGGAACATCCATGCACGTTCCAGATTTAATTTCCGTTATCAGGCTGCGATGAATGATAGTACGGGTAATGTCCCGATTGATCCCAAGCGTCTGGTCGCACCTTCAGAGGCAGATCGACCAACCTTCCTGGAACGGATGAATGCGGCAGGTTTCACAGATGGGGCGGGTAATCCGGTTCCAGCCTTTAACGGCATTGGTACTGTTCCTTTTGCAGATAATGCAGAACCTGGCGGCACATTCCGCACCATTATCGATGCTCGGGTTCCTCAATACTCGGCATCCCGCAACGGTGTGCAGCCAGAGGTGCTGACAGGACTTGTGCTGAACAAGGGCGATGTTGTCGATTTTACCGTATATCTCAACGAGCAGGTCATCAGTGCATTTAAGCCGACTGAGGACACATGGCTCAAATTCTCCAATGGATTGACCGCCGCTTACGTCAGCGGTCAGAACAGCAATACATGGACATTCCGCATGACTGTGCCGGATGGCAAAAGCATAGAAACGTCACAGCTGGAGACGGCTGCATTGGAGCATGCTGGCAATCCGGGGGATGGAAAAGCCTTAACCGATTATGCAGGCAACGTACTCGTTGAACCCGTCAAGAAGATCGAATGGGCAGATCTGTCTGTGGACAATACCGCTCCTGAAGTCAATTTTGTTTATGAAAATCAGGATGGAGAAGTTATCCCCGAAGGACAGTATGTGGGAAATGGTTCGTTTACGATTCAGGCGTTTGATCCCGACTTGAATGGTCAGGCCAGCAAAGGCTTGTTTCGTCCGGGCAACGGTTCAGGACTGGTATATTATGTGCTGAATCAAAGCCAGGCTGATCCTTTTGCAGGGAAGAACGATAACTTTGCAGCTGTGAAACGATTTTCTCTGACGCAGAAGCAGCCAGCAGACGAGCTATACCCCTCAGGATATGAGGGAGTGACACTGTCAGCAGGGCAGAACGGCATCAAAGTAAAACTGCCTGATGACGGTACACCCCTGAACGGGAATTGGTACCTGCACACATGGACAGCGGACATGACATGGGATTCTGCGCGTCAACGGATGCAGTATGACAAGGGAAGTGCGGAACGGGCCGCTTATCTTGCCCAGCACCCGGATGCAACCCCTGCGGAGCTGGAGGGATATTATCGACAGCATATACTTCCTAACCTTTCGGATTATGGAAACGTTACGCAATGGCCGCTTTCCGATTACATGCAGGACGACTCGAACTGGTCTTATCATGTTGGTTTGCTCAAGATCGACAACGATGATCCAAGCGTTGTGATCGGCAATGTGGTAGACAACAATTCGGACAATGTGAAGGCTACGGTCAAAGCGACGGACCCAACCTCTTCCATTAAGGATAATAAGATTCAGTACCAGTTTGTAGCAGCAGGCAAAAATGTTACTGCTTCCGGCTGGCAGCATGCTGCACTAAATGCGGCAGGGGAGGTCGAAATAACGACCTTGAAAGACCCGGCAATTACCAAGGGCGGTCGTTATGAGCTGCATGTCAAAGCACAGGATGTTGCGGGTCATTCAGCAACAGCTGAGCCGAAAGCGGTGGATGTGCTGGTCATTTCCACGAAATTCAAAGCTTATCCCGGCGCGTATGCAATCAATGACGGACCGGACTTTACAGTGGCTGGTATTCCGATTGATACTGCCGAGTACCAGTACACCCAAAGCTCCGAGCGTCCTGCGGGCAACAGCCAATGGACTGATTTTAAAGATGCACCTAAAGAAACCAAGCTGGGCGATGTGGCTGCCGAAAAGTACAGCTTCCCGGCCGACAAAACGCTAAATGGCACATGGTATGCCCATGTACGCATCAAACAGCAGGATACTGGACGGTACTATTACTACTATCAGGAGTACAAGTTTGATCATTTGCCGCCAACTGTGAAATTTGGTTCTCAAGGCTACTTGTATCCAATGCCGGAGCAGTCTGTACAGATTGATGTATCCGATACGCTGGTTGACTTTGCAGGTGTGGCCGCCAAGAACATCCGTTACCAATGGATCAAGGTGGTCGAGGGACATGAGGAGCAGGAACCCGACCCGGATGGAAAAGGCTGGAGCACATCACCTGCGGATCGCCTCATCACGCTTCAGGTGGACAATAAAAAAGATAACGGAAACTATCGCCTGTACGTGTATGCCACCGATAGCTTGGGGAACGGCAAACTGTTTCACACCAGCGGTCTATTCTCCGTGTTTTATTTAAGCAGTGAACCGCCTGTGGGCAGCGCACGTTTGATTCGAACCGAAGGGCCGGGAGATGACGGATATACCGCCATTATGGAGCTGACGGTTGACGTACCGGCCCAGGAAGGATATTTCTACTCCGTGTCCACGAATGGTGGAGACAACTGGAGTACATGGCTGCCGTATACGAATTATGTAGGTGTGCCTGTGGACACCAACGATGTGGGCCAGCTGAAGTCCAAAGTTCGTGTGAAGTTCAAAGGCTTTTACGACAATATCAGCGAGATTGTAACACCTGAGATTCAGATTCAGGATGCTCCTGCCTATGCCCTCGCTTCATTGGAAGAGATCATGCCGGTTCGCGGTGGAGAGAAAGTGCAGCATGGCGGACAGAATCAGGGTCAGGACATCGTATTTGATCTGGTAGAGGGCAAGACGGTGAAGCCAACCGGCAGTAACCCGGAAATGCCGGAGACGCTGGAGGCGAACAAACGCTTTAAAATTTACCGGAACGGAAGCTATTCCTTCACGGTGAAGGATGGCGACAATACAGCGACTGTATTTATCGTGGTTTCCAATTTTGATGATACGCCGCCAGTAGTAAATGTGAAATATTCGACGATTGCAGCGACTAACGGAGCAGTGAAGGTCAGTCTGAAATCCAGCGAACCGATTCGGATTACGAATCTGCCAACCTCAACCAAAACCTTCCATGAGAATGGAGAGTTTACGTTTGAATATGAGGATGCGGTCGGGTTCACCGGAAGTGTGACAGCGACAGTAAGCAATATTGATACAACACCGCCGGAAGCCGACATTACGCTGCATTATAATCATCCAGACCTTAAAGCCTTAATCCGTTATGGCACGGGTACGGCAGTCGTGGACAGTGCGGGGGATGGCTACAGTGCAAACGGGGAATTCACTCATTTTGCCGTTCCGACACGTGATAATGTTCTTGCCTCCAATCTGATTGTGGCTCAAGTGACACCCAAAGCAGGAGGGGTTCCTGACTATCAGGTAGTATCAAACAGCTCAGGCACAAATCAATCGTCGATTGTGATGAAATCGGGCAACAAAGCACGATTCTCGCTGGCAGATGCTGCCGGGAACAGCGCAAAAATCGAATCGGATGTTATCTCGACATTGGTTGGCTCTATTCCTGCGGTAGACGAGATTACGATGGTTCGGGTGGATGATGACGGACAAATTATGGATGATAGCAAGCTTGTACAGATCGGAGAGCATGGATATTCCAAAGGTAAAGTACGTGTAAGCCTGGTGATGCCAACAGCGGCAATGGAGGGCAATGTCATTTATGCGGGAGCAACGCCGGTATCGAGTTTCAGTGGTGAGTATACAACCAATGGTGAGCACTCCATCCTGCTCTCGGATCTGCTTGGCAACAAGAGGCAACTTAACTTCACTATAGAGGGTCTGGATAATACGGCACCAACAATTCGTCTCAATAAAACATCTACAACACTGTTGCAAAACAAACCGGGCTTTAGTCTGATTGAAGATCTGGGTGGCTACGTGGTGAGTGACAATCTGTCGACAGCAGAGAACATTCAGGTAACTGCGGCTGAATATGTGCTGGAAGGCGGGCAATACGTGGACAAACCGCTGAACCTGAATGTTACGGGAAAACACACCCTTCGTTACACTGCCAAGGATCAGCTCGGTAACGTAAGTTATGCCCTTCAAACGGTATTTGTTCGTTCAAGTGACGGCATGTTTGTAACAGCCAATGGCATTCCGCTGTCTGATACCGAATCGGAAACAGCCATTGTTAACACGGGTATTGTTACGTTTAATGTGAGCCATTTCCGCACAGTTGCTTCTACGGGTGGAACCAAGCTGGAGAATGAGCTCGGCACATACGACGTGTATTACTTCCCTGGACTTGTGCGAGAAGGACAGATGAAATATATCGCAACCAAAGTAACGTACAAGGAACTGGTCAGCAAGGATTTCAAGGTCACGCTGCCCAAAGCCGGATGGTACACCATCGTAGTGCAGAATCAGGAACGCGAACGCGTATACTCCACACTGCTCGTTAACCGGGCCAATTAGAGAAACGGAAGGGGTTCACCCATGCGACGGAAGAACATCATACGAATGATTGCGGCGATGATGGCTGCAGTAATGCTGATTAGTGTGCTGCCGCTCCATATTGCTGCAGCAGCAGTTTCTGCTGCGGGTACAACATCCATCAAGAACGGGTTCATTAAAGTAACGGTGGATAATGCAAGCGGCCGCTTCAGCATCCGCACCGAAGACGGACAACCTATTCGTAAAAAGGATAACGGCGTAGATATGATCTTTGGCGGAGATAACCCGGAGACCTCTTTTACAACGTTTAAGATTAATGGAACGGACCTGATTTTCGGTAATCCGTATAAAATGGCGCCCAACTGGACCTCGGAGGTGACCCCTCCGAAGGTCGTTACAGGAAATGACGGTACACAGAGCCTGGTGACCGTCTGGACTGTTCAAGGCATTCGTATCAGTCAGATTATCACTTTGCTGCTCAAGGAAGATAAGGATCAGGGCGGTAATGCACGTGTGCAGTACGTTGTAGAAAATACAACGGATGCCAAAGTAGAGATCGGCTCACGTGTATTGCTGGATACCTCTGTTGGTGGCAATGACGGGCCTGCATTCCAGATCGGACAGAACTATTCAGTTCCGTTGACGGTGGAGCGCAAGCTGGTTCATGAGCCGGAGAAACTTGGTTATGACAAAAACGTGGACGAGCAGGCCTATAATCTGCACAAGCTGCCCGCATACTGGGTTATGCGGGATAAGCTGGAGCCAGGGAACCCGTCCGCAACGAACGTCATCGCCTACGGCTTCAACAACTTGTTTGAAGGTGGCATCAACATCGTAGATGAGATGGTTGTTGCACATTGGGCTAACCTGGCTGGCACGAAATGGGATTATGAACCAGATGAGAATCTGGATTATACCCAGGATACGAACAGGTACGGCACCGCAGATACCGCTGTCGCTTATTATTGGCAGCCCGATACGGTACAGGCTGGTGGTCAGCATACGTATGAGCTTGTATACGGTCTGGGTGAGATTGTGTCACCAGAGAAGGTTTTTGACGTACGTTTCCTCGATCCAACACAGAAGCTGGAGACCAACGAGGATGAGACAGGTTATATGCGAGATGGCATATTTGAAGTGAACACCGAGATCGAAAATCTGGAGATGTTCGGCATGAATCACAGCCGAGTAGATGTGACGTTGACACTGGAGAACGGCTTGAACTTTGTGGATGAAGACGGCAAGGAGCTGAATACGAGAAGCCAGAAGCTCAGCTTCCGCAAAGACGTTCCGCCAGAGCAGGCTGCGCAGGGCGTGGAATTTATTCCATACAAGCCCGGTGAAACTGTTGCCGCCAAATGGCGAGTAAAGGGCACGGGTAAAGCCTGGCCTTCCACACGTCAGTACATGGTTACTGTAAGCAGTCCGGAAACGGAGAAAAAGCTGGAGACCACGATCAGTGAGAGCAAGGAGCTTCCGGAAGCGGAGATTCGTGCGATCTATGAATCGTCGAGGGCAGGTTTTATTTTCCTGCCGCCTGTTGGCGAGCTGCGCAAAACACTGGTGTACGCGTTATCGCCAGAGGAAACGTTCAGCAAGGATGAGAAATACATCACGCTGAACCTGTCCAATATTGCGGCATACAATGTCGGTAATGAGGCTACATCAACAGCAGCTAACTTTGATATGTACCTGGTGAACGTCAAGAACGGAGATCGCTACAAAGTTCCGGTGACCCGTTCTGTAACCACACAGCCGCTTGGCAATGGTTTCGCGGGAGACCTGAAACTGATCTATCGCGGAGGGGAAAAGGTCAAACCGGACGGGACAACACTGGAAGTGCTGAACGATTCTGTCCTGCCGCTTGGCGAGTATGCTGTACAGCTCGATTACAAGGACAAAACGATTCCCGAGTTATCTGAAGCACTTAGCTTCACAACAAGCCAGACGTTTGCTGTAACAGACAATGAAGAAAACCGTGTTCGTAAGGCTGGTATTCTCGCTGTATACAAAACGAAACTGGATCTGAATGCAGGTGCAGGTGACAAGGCGGCATTCGCAGATGCTCTACCATGGACGTATGGGAATCTGACAGATGCACAATTCAAAACAAGACTGGAGCAGGACAGAGCAAGATTCACAGCTGCGAAGCAGGAGATGGTTACGGCCTCCCGCAAGCTTGATCCTGCACTGGACATTGCCGGGGCGCTCAATGCAGCAGAATCGCCGGTATATGCTGTGCAAACGTTTGAGGATGAGAAGTCCTTTGACAGGTTCAAAAATGAACTGGACGAAGACGAAGAGCAGGAAGTTGTGCTTGAAGTGCGCGGTAAAATCGTGCAGTCTGGTACAGGCGTAAACGCTCAATATACGGTCCAATCCGATACCGAACCGGCAATCCTCAACCAAAGTGTTGCCTACAAGGGTAAGGATCTGACCATCTCCACCGGTAAATTCCCGCTGGCCGATCGGTTGAAGGCTAATACCGATACCCCGTTCCTGCAGTCGCTATTTGTAGGCGGAGACGGCACGTTGAGTGTGGCCAATAGCGGATTTGTCTTTCATTCCGGGGAGTGGACCGTCGATTTCTACAACGGGTTCGACAAGTCACTCGGTACCGAATCGAAGCTAAGCGATGAAGAGCAGGCCTGGGAGGAGGGACGCAACCCTGAAGACCCTACCCTGAACGGAACGCTGACGTGGGCGAACGGTATGATTGGTGACGCACTGAACCCCTATCGGACATTGCTCGTATCGTATGTGTATTTTAACAAACATACGTTGTTCACCACGCCATCCTTCTCGCTGAACGGGTTTGGCTTGAAGCTGAATGATTTCATTTTGAGACAGGATGGGGTTTCATTCGGCGGTGCAATAAAGATGTTTATCGTTGATGGTGAAGTGAAAAACGTCATGTTCAACAAATCGGGGTTTGTGGGCATCGAATCCGCATTGAAATTCCAGCTGGACAACAGCATTGGTTTATTCAAACCAGACTCCGAGGATAGCATCAAAGGCGGCATTGATGTCACGCATTATAAAGACCCGAACAAATACGGGGTAATGAATTCATATGGTGTTAATTTTGAAGCCAAACTGGAGAATCTGTTCTCTATTAGCGCAGAGCTTGCCTTCAAACGTGTTCCAGATGGTCGGATTATTCCTGACGTGATCGCGTTTGGATCAGACCTTCCTGATCCGGGTATCCGCATTAATCCGGCAACCAAAATCTCAAGTTTGCGCGGAGCGGTTCGTGAACTTGCCATGACCATTGCTGGCGGGACAGAGCGTTTGCCGCTCACACTTGAAGCAGGCATCGACATGGAGATTGGTCAGAAGCCTGCGGTCTTCTCAGGCAGTGTGGATCTGACACTGAAGGCGACTGGTTTCAAAGTGGTAGGCAAACTGGGCTTTGGCGAAGGCAGCAAGGTCATTCCAATGCTGACCGAAGCACTGATTCAGACGCAATGGGCCAGCCCGATGTTTATCCGTGCCCGTGCGCAGATTGATGTCGGTGGCTGGGATATTATTGTCGGCAGCGCCAGCTTGTTTATCGGTGAGAACCTGGAGAAGGGACGCGTCGATTTTGAAGGCATGGTCAGCTCCAAAATACAAGTGCCGCGATCTGTCCCGGTGGTTGGCGGTATGGGCTTTGGCGTTCGTGCCGGGGCTAATAACGACCAGTTATGGGCAGGCATCTCTCTGTTATTCCTGACGCTCGGCATCAAGTATTATTGGGGCGGCGGCATCTCGTTTATGACCGATGGATCGGCATTGGATAATGAAGCACTCGCTAATCTTGCGATTAATGATCCAGAGCAGGGACCACGCTTGTTGCAGATTGGGACAGGTATTACAACCTTGGCAACCTCATGGGAGAATGAAGAGCCTGAGCGTTACGAGATTCGATATACGGCTGTTGCAGAGGGTATTGATATGATCGAGGACAGCTCGCAAAATCTGGGCATCGGCGGTATTCGCACGTCCAATGGAGGCAAGACTCATGTAATCCCGATGAACGGAGTCACAGGGGATGCGCTGCTGGAAGTGGAGTATTTTACAACAACCCGACCTACGCTCACCCTGAAACGAGATGACGGAAGTACGTACAATATCATCTTTGGGGAAGCATCGGATACAAATGCAACTGCATTTGAGCAGATCATCAAAGCTCCAAAAGAAGGCGACCTGAAGGGTGACGGTACAACTGTAACCAAGAAGGAAGAGCAGCAAGGCACGGATGTACGCCGCATTTATATTGCAATTCCGCAAGAGGATGCCAAAACAGGCAGCTGGACCTTGACCTCCAGTCAATCCGTTAAGTCCAAGCTGATGAACATTCCTGTACTCCCGGAACTCCGTTCTACGGGACTGGAAGTGAATGCGCAGGATGCGGATCAATTTACGGCACGCTGGACGGTGGATAATGCCTCGGCAGGGGATACGGTAGATTTGTACTTGTCTTCCGATCGCCTGCAAGGTGCAGTAACACCGGATGAGAAGGTTGATCCGGGTATTATGATTGCCAAAGGCATTGAAATCGAGAGTGCCGACATTGATGTAGACGGTCGTGCCTCGGGTGAGATGAATTTTGACGTGAAGCATATGGCGTATTTGGGGGGAGCCGATCTTCGGGGTCTGCTGCAGCAGGGCAAATATTATTTGCGAACTGAGCTCAAGACAGATATGGCGTTCTCCGTCCTGTCGTCTGAAGAGGTCTATACACTCATAGACCCGCTGGCTCCAGTGGCTGTGCCATTTGTGGAAACCAAGAGTATCGGTAACGGTATGCTCGATGTAACCTTCCCTGCAATCGCGAAAACCGTAGCGGAAGAGGCTGACGGGTTCATGTATATTCTGACTGCATCAGATGAGCAGGGACAGTTGTACGAGGCATTTGGAGAGGAAGGCTACAGTGAATCTGATCTGAAGGCCTCACTCAAGGAGGGTCAATACCATGTGACGGTCGGCGGCTGGAATGCACTGGGGACTCCTAAGCTGGGAGCGGATGGAAAGGTGCTTCGCAATGCGGACGGTACGATTGTAATGGAGGATAAGGAAGTCCGACATTCGGGGCTGGAGCCAGGCAAAACGTATCGCATCGGGGTGACCGTTGCGCGTAAACCGGCCTCGGATGACAAGGGCAACCTGCGTCTGTCTACAACTACTTACAGTGAGGGGAAACGGCTTCCAGTTCCGACAGGCCCGTTACTCTCACTGAATAATAAACAAGTGGTGAACAACAAGGTGGAGATGGTGACTCGTTCGGGCGAGGTAACTGTCAACGCCGCTTCCGACCAGTCTAACGTGGTTGTGGAGGCATCTACAGATGATGCTGTGCTCGGAACCTATAATTTGGGCACAACAGATAAGATGAAATTTAACTTTGCGGTGGATGGCGTCTATGCGGTGCAGCTCAAGGCGAGAAATACCAGTACGGGAGATACATCGGTAACGATGTTGTATATCACTGTAGACACGACGGCTCCAATGATCTATCTGGAATCGCCGTCTCAGGGTGAACGTACACAGGGAGGCAAGGCGCTCGTACAGGGTACGACCATGACTGATGCTGACATTACCGTAACGGATGCGGATAGCGACAAAACGTTGGCACAGTTTAAACCTGATGATAACGGTGACTTCAAGCATGAGGTGCCAGTGGACGGAAGTCGTTTGAAGACCCGCTTGCGGATCAAGACCGAGGATGCTGCGGGTAACGTGAACTCAGCGGTGGTTGAGGTGTTAAACGGGCAGTTCAAGCTTCCACGCAGATTGAAAATGGTCATGCCTGAAGAACTCGTTGCAGGCGGAGAGCAAGCATCTGTTCAGACCTATGTGGAATACACAGATGGCACACGTGAGCTTGCGGACAGCAGTAAAATGACGTACAGCATGGTCAACGGGGAAGCCAATGTTTCCTTGGAGCAGAATGGGATGCTTACGGGTAAACGTGTCGGTGCTTCGCTGATTCAGGCAGCGTATTCCTGGGAGGGTACTGAACTGAACACCATGGACGTGGTCTCTGTTGAAGCACCGAAGACGGGAACGGCACCACCGGATTACATGGATACGATTAAAGCGTCAACGATTGGTACAGGTAAAAAAGGAGAAACACGAGTGGCAATCAGCGCAGCCGGACATAAAGGCAATATGGCTGGAAGCGAACTGGCATATCGCGTGTTTACGAGTAAGGCACAGGTGCTATTGCCTACGTTTGAGCAGGATATCAGCGGGTGGAGTACATTGCCTGCAGATAAAATCATCAAAGCCAAGCCTGGCGAGTGGATTATCATTGCCAAACGTACGGTGAAGGAGCCTAAACTGCTGACAGCAGCTTCTGCCGCAGTGAAGGTCAATGAACGAATTTCGGCGGATACAGAGGTTTCAAGCTCTGGCTCAGGTAGCAAAAACAGCAAGCCACCAGCATCCAACATTCCCTCAGGCCCATTAACTGTTGGGGGGATTGTAATTGACAGTACGGCTGCAGTACGTGACCTCAAGGCTCCGCTGGAACTGGATGGGGTGAAGCAGGAAGGGCTGCTGCTGGTAGATATTACTCCAGGAGCTGACGGCCCGACAGTGATCGCTCATCCCGTAAGGGAAGCGCTGCTGAAGGCTTCACAGCAAGATCAGCGAATTCGTCTGCACGTGACAGGTCAGATGCAGCAGCTGCGTTTGGATCTCGATGCCGATCTGATCAAACAGCTCGCAGCAAAAGACATGGCGATGGATCTGGAGAGTGATTGGGGCAGCTATCGACTGGACTGGAGAGCGCTTGATGTGAAGGCAGTGGAGGCATCTTTCTCTGGACAGAAGGCAGAGGATATCCAGGTCAGCTTGAATGTAGGAAGGCCAGCAATGACTTATGAGCAGCATGCTGCCAAGCTGGCGAAGGAAGGCCGTATCGTTCCGAGAGGAACGCCAGTAGCCTTCGATATGATCGCAAGTGATGGAAGTAAAACGTTAGAGATCAACAAGCTTTTAAGCATGACAACGAAAGAACTGAATCTGCCTCAAGGGGAGGATGAGCGTTCCGTTTCCACGATTGTTGTACTCGAAGCAGATGGGAGTTTGCGTCACGTACCGACACGTTTTGAAGTCAGGGAAGGACGTACGATTGCGATTGCAAGCAGCATGACCAATAGCGTGTATTTGCCTGTGCATTATCAAACCTCATTCCGTGATATGAGCAATCACTGGGCTGCGGAAGCGGTAAATGATCTGGCATCACGTCTGGTGGTGAACGGAGTATCGGCTGCAAGCTTCGAGCCTGCACGTAGCATGACACGGGCCGAGCTTGCGGCACTGATGGTAAGAGCCTTTGGATTAAAGTCAGGCGCAGATGCAAATGCAGCCCAGGGGGTTACTGCATCCTTCACAGACGTTACTGCAAAGCACTGGTATAACGATGCTGTGCAAACGGCAACAGCCTATGGCTTGATGACAGGCTATAGCGGCAACCGCTTTGGGCCACAGGATGTGATGACGCGTGAGCAAGTAATGGTGATGCTGATTCGTGCCTACGAAATGGCTGGGCACACAGCACCGGCAGCAAGCAGTGCTGCCAGCGCGCTCGAAGGTTACACGGACGTATCAGGTCTGTCTTCATGGGCGAAGGACAGTGCCGCGCAAGCCGTGAAGCTGGGACTTATTCAAGGCAAGTCGGCAACAAAGCTGGAGCCTAAGGCGCCTGTAACTCGTGCCGAGATGGCAACCCTTGTCCGCAGATTGCTCGTGGAACTGGACCTGCTATAAGCAGGGCACGTTGCTTCTTCAATATGAAACGAGGCAAGAAACAAGAATCAAGAACCAATAAGCAACAACAGAAGTCAGCACTAAATGAGCAATAAGGTTAAATTAAAAAATCCCGGAAGTCTTCATGACTTTCGGGATTTTTATATTGATGCACCTACACCCAGCCTGTAAATGCCAATATTGATGCTTTGGCAGATTGGGCTTCAATATGAGCCCCTTTCCGCCACACTTTTGGCGATTCCCCCATTAATCTGGCGAAGCAGCGATTGAAGCTGGAGATGGATCGAAAGCCTACCTGCTCAGAGATCGACAGGACGGACGAATCGGTGCTTTTCAAACGTTTGCAGGCCTCTTCTACACGTGTGCTGTTCAGAAAATCAAGCGGTGTCGTACCCATAATTTCATGGAATTTGCGGCGAAAATGGGTAGTGCTCAGGTGACACAGCTCTGCAAGCTCGTCAATCGTGACGGGCAGCATGTAATTTTTCGTAATAAATTCAAGGGCGGGCGAGATCACAAGATCGGGCTGACGGCTCTGCCGTTCCTGTTCCCTGCTCTGCTCCAGGGCGTGCTCCCCGTACTTCTCCTGCTCCCGGATAGGCCCGTTCTCATCATGTGCATGAATTCGCAGCAATTCAATATACAGTGACATTAACAGCCCATACGCGCTCTCACGGTAAAAGGGGGATTGTCGTTGAATTTCTTCAACGATTGATGTTGCCAGTGTATACACCCTGGGGTACTGGTCTTTATGCAGAACACAACGGCGGGCTTGAATGGCCCGAAGATTCGGCTCCATATTCGTTTGGGGCGTCTTGATTACATGCTGAAACAGCTCTTCCGGTGAAAAAAAGAGATAGGCCCACCTGCTAGCTTTATTAGGCGAACTGTAGGTGGTGTGGGGCAGATAACGAGGTAGGAATGTGACATCTCCTGCCCGGAAAGGCACGTTTTCTCCTTTGATCTCCATCACACCTCCATCCGAATAACAGATGCCAATCTCCATATGATTATGGAAATGCAGATGCTCACTTTTGATATCCGAGATTTTCCAGCGCTCCCCGCTGAGCAGTAGAACCGGGAAATCAATGGGCAAGCTGTAATGGCGGTATTCAATGACAGGTTTTTTCGGTTTGGGCATGTCCGGCTGCTCCCATTCGTCGGATTATAAATGATCGAAATTGCGCAGTTTTGTTACGAATATGCTTAGATGCAGACTATTTTACTGCGTACAATGAAATAAGTAAAGCGTTTACATCACAGGACGGTCACTTCTCACGGTTCCATCCGAGGAGTGTGCGCAGGAGAGGGGAATACACATGCTGCAAGTGAAATATGACCGTGAACATTTATTAAACGTGATTCAGAACGTAACGAACAAAACGCTGGATATGGATTTGACCTGGGATTGGCCCTGCGGCGTAGCCTATTATGGTGTTTCGAGAGCCTATCAGACGACAGGCAATCAGGAAATTCTGGACAGACTGGTGAAATGGGCAGATGAATATATTGAGCTTGGCTTGCCGAGCTGGACGGTAAATACCTGTGCGATGGGGCATGTAATGATTACGTTATACGAAGAGACCGGGGATCAGAAGTATTGGGATATCGTGATGAGCAAGGTGGATTATTTGCAAAATCATGCGCTCCGCTTTGGCGATCGTGTGCTGCAGCATACGGTGTCCACAGCGAATGATTTTCCCGAGCAGGCCTGGGCCGATACGCTGTTTATGGCTGCCTTTTTCCTGCTTCGGGTGGGCAGCAAGCTGAAAGACGAGGTGATGATTCAGGATGCCCTGAATCAATATTACTGGCATATCAAATACCTGCAGGACCCAAGCACAGGCCTCTGGTATCACGGTTATAACAACGTAAACAAGGATCATATGTCGGGATTTTACTGGGGGCGGGCGAATGCATGGGGAGCCTACACGATGTCGCAGGTGAAACCACAGCTTAAAGATTGGTACTTGTATCCGCAATGTATGGACGTGGAATGCTCCTTACGCGACCAGCTCGCTGCCCTCAAGCTGCTGCAAACGGACCATGGCTTGTGGCATACGGTGCTGGATGACCCGGAAGCGTATGAGGAAGTGTCTGCATCGTGCGGTATTGCTGCCGCTATGATCAATAATGGTAATCCGCTGCATACAAAATATGTGCAAAAAGCGCTTGAAGGCATTCTAAACAACATCAGCGAGGACGGACGTGTGCTCGGGGTATCCGGTGGAACGGCCGTGATGAAAGACCGTGACGGTTACCGCAACATTCCAAAGGACTGGATTCAAGGCTGGGGGCAGGGCTTGGCACTGGCGTTTCTGTCCGACCTGCTGAGATAAGGGGAGGGAAACGAATGCCGAATTCAAGCACAGGCGCCTTCACGTTGCCGGGAGAATCAGGTTATGAGGCGCTGACACTGGAGCTTGCTGAACGGTGGGGAGCCGATGTCATTCGCGACAGTGACGGGACCAAGTTGTCGGAGGAGATTATTCAGGCCGGATACGGCATTTATTCGACGATCTGTATCATCCGCGATCATAATGAGTGGGCATCCAGAAATCCAAGTAAGCTGCAGCAATGTTTTTTAATTACTCAGCCGAAGGTGGCGGTGCAGGATTACATCTCCATCTATCTGCTGGAGGATTTTTTTGCCGAACAATTCAGAGTTAATGATTCCAGAGAAGCGTTGAAGTATTGGCAGGTGTTTGACCGTACGACAGGACAGGAAGTGCCAAGAAGCCACTGGAATTACGAAAGGGAATCCGGAAACGTGGTCCTCACAGGAATTACGCCTTGGCATAAGTACACAGTGAGCTTCATGGTTTATCGTATCTGGGAAGAAATCTCGATGTATAATCACACCACGAACAACTGGGACAAGGAGCACCTGATGCAGATCGACCCGATCTATGCGGATACGCAGACCTATCTGCTGGATTGGATGGAAAAGTGGTGCCTGGCTCACCCGGAAACAACGGTGGTTCGGTTTACGTCCCTCTTCTATAATTTTGCCTGGATATGGGGCAGTGATGAGCGAAACCGACATCTGTTCTCGGACTGGGGCTCCTACGATTTCACGGTAAGTTCGAGAGGGCTTGATCTATTTGCTGAAAAATATGGCTATTCACTCACGGCAGAGGATTTTGTGAATGGTGGAAAGTACCAGGTCAGTCATATGCCTGCAGGGCAGCGAAAGCTGGACTGGATGGCATTCATCCATGATTTTGTCATTGCGTTTGGCCAGAAACTGATTGATATCGTGCATCGGCATGGCAAGCTTGCGTACGTATTCTACGATGACAGCTGGGTGGGCATGGAGCCATATAACGAACGCTTTGAAGAGTTTGGCTTCGACGGTATGATCAAGTGTGTGTTCTCCGGGTATGAGGCCAGAATGTGTTCAGGCATCAAGGTGGCTACCCATGAAATTCGTCTTCACCCCTATCTGTTCCCCGTCGGACTGGGCGGACTGCCGACCTTTAAGGAAGGTGGAAATCCAACGCTGGATGCCAAAAACTACTGGATTAACATTCGGCGTGCACTGCTGCGTGAGAAGATTAACCGGATTGGACTCGGGGGATATCTGCATCTGGTGGAGCCATATCCTGATTTTGTAAACTATATTGGGAAGGTTGCGGATGAGTTCAGAGAGATCAAAGAGCTGCATCAGGCAGGCAAACCGTTTCAGCTTCAGACACGGGTAGCGGTGCTCCATAGCTGGGGCAGATTAAGATCGTGGACCTTGTCTGGACATTTTCACGAAACCTGCATGCATGAATTGATCCATGTGAACGAGGCGTTATCCGGGCTGCCGCTAGACGTTCGGTTTATCGATTTTGAAGATATCCGTCAAGGTGTACTCGGCGAGGTGGATGTGGTCATTAATGCAGGCAGAGCCGGTTCCGCGTGGAGCGGCGGTGAGCACTGGCATGATACGGCCTGTGTGGATCTGCTTACCCGCTGGGTGCATGACGGGGGCACATTTATTGGTATTAACGAGCCATCGGCGGTGGAGGGCTATGATACCTTTTTTCGAATGGCTCATGTGCTTGGAGTCGATCAGGATACAGGTGCGCGCGTGGTGCATGGTAAATGGGCTTACGATGTACAGGATCGGTATGAGCTTATGCCAGAAGGTGCGTCTGTGACAGGGAACCAGCAACTCTATCTGACGGATGGAACGGCTGAAGTGGTGCAGGAAACAGGAGGGAGCATTGCGCTGTCTGTTCATGCTTTTGGCAAAGGAAAGGGCATCTATCTGTCCACGTACAAGTTGAGCTGGGCGAATGCCAGGCTGCTGCTGAATCTGATTTGTTTTGCCGGTAATGAACAGCACAATGCCAAGTATATTACAGATAATGTGCTTACCGAATGTGCGTATTTTCCCGAGAGCGGCAAGCTGGTTGTGATCAACAATAGTGATCAGGCGCAGGCGACAACGATTGACACCGAGCATGGGATGCATACGTTTAACATCGCTCCATACGATACGCTTATTACCCGAATTGGAGCGCAGGCATCGGTATAACGTAAGGGGCAACTGTCTCCCTAGTAAGAGAGCTCAAGGCTCGCAGCACATATGCTGCAAAGCTTTGAGCTTTTTGTTGTGATCAACGCAGCATTTTCTTGCTGAATGCCACACGTTGCATGTATGGACATGCGGCCTCCTGTGCTAGACTGATAAAAGCGATTGTAACGACTCCATCCAGATTGTTCTGTCCTCGGAGTGTCCGCGTAAACGTAATTTTTACAAAGGGAGCTGCTCACATGAAGGTAAATGAGGTTATGCAGGAGTTGGAAGTGCTGGGCAAGGAACGCACAAAAAAGATTTATCTGTCTAACGGTGCACATGAACCGTTGTTTGGTGTGGCTACCGGGGCGATGAAACCGATGGCAAAGCAGATCAGGAAAAATCAGCCACTCGCTGAGCAACTGTTGGAAGTAAATCAGCACAAGCCCAAAAGCAGCCAATCCATGCCTTCGATAATATCCAAAAGGCGCTGGATCGCAATCAGCTTGGATTTAAACGCAAATATGTCAGATGTTAATCCGAAACGTGTATTCCATTATCGCCATAGCTCGTTATAATGGTGTTAATGGATGACACAGGTGGGGGAGACAACAACGATCATGAAACGCAAGTTTGATTGTAAGCGTATTCAGATACTGGATGATTGGAGCCTTAGAACGAAGCTATACATATTATTTATTTTTTGTGTGCTGATTCCTGTGCTGGCGACCAATGCGGTATTTTATCAGAGCATCAAGGGACAGATTGAGGCCAAAGAGCAGAGCAGGCTCAATGAAATGCAGCAGCGGATTCGCTTTAATCTGCGGAACAGTCTGGATAACAGCTTGTACGTATCCAATTTTTTATACACGGATGCCACGCTGAATCGGTTTATGGAGTCCAAATACCGTAATCAGGAAGACTATTATTTTGCATATTATGATATGCTGAGCGGCAACAATCTGGTTCGATACTATTACAGCTATCAGCAGGTGAACCAGGTGACGTTTTATGTGGACAACGATACTTTTGTGAATGGCGGCAACTTCATCAAGCTGAATGATGACATCAGGAAGAGTGAATGGTATCAGGCACTGATGAACACGGACGACCAGATGCTGATCTATTCGTATTTTGACAAACAGCAGGCAGAGATGTCGCAAACTCAAGGTGGACGAAAGGTTAGCATTATCCGTAAACTGAATTATTTCGGGAAGCAGCAGGTGGAGAAGGTGTTAAAGGTCGATCTGGACTATGCCTTCATCAATAAGTCTTTCAAAAATGAGGGGGCTGGCGGCAAAATTTATATCGTTTCGGATGATCGTATTATTTTCTCCAATGATGCACAGATGAATCAGGCACGGAAGCCGTTTAAACGGATGTCCAGCATGGAGCCGGATGCTTCGCAATCCATAGAATCCATTCCTGTTGTATCGGAAAATTGGCAAATTATCGTTCGTGGAGAGAGGCTGGATTTTCTAACGGAGATGATAGACTCCAGATCGAATCTGCTGCTGCTGGTTATCCTTAATTTGCTGGTGCCAACACTGCTGATCTGGCTGATCTCCAGATCCCTTGTTGACAGGGTGGGCCGCATCGCGAGGCATCTGGACCAGGTTAAACAGGAGAGATTCGAAGTGATCACAGAACCCGCCGGCAAGGATGAGATCGGCAGCTTGACCCACAGCTATAACATGATGGTGGTCAAAATCAGGAATCTGATCGAAATTGTATTTAAAGGACAGGTTGAACGGCAGGCGCTGGAGCTTTCGAAGAAACAGGCTGAATTAAAGGCGCTGCAGAGCCAGGTTAACCCACACTTTATGTTTAATACACTTGAAACAATCCGCATGCGCAGTCTGATCAAGGATGAGCATGAAACGTCTGACATCATTCAGAAGCTGGCGCTGCTGTTGCGGCAGACGATTAATTGGGGCAATGATCTCGTTACCGTTGAGGATGAAATTCGTTTTGTGGAGAGTTATCTGGTGATTCAGCAATATCGTTTTGGTGATAAGCTGCAATTTGTCATTGACGTCGCGGACCCCGACATTCTGGAGATGCGAATTCCGAAGCTGACCGTATTAACTTTTGTAGAAAATGCGTGTATTCACGGTATCGAGGGTGGCTCCAATGATGGTGTTGTAGAAGTGAGCTTCCAGAAGCAGCACGAGCAATTGCATATTTTGATACGTGATACGGGAGTTGGCATGGAGGAGGACAAGCTGGCTCTGCTGCGCAATATGATGCTTGATCCGAGTCTTGAGCGGCTCAGTGAGCTTAGCAGCATCGGAGTGATGAATGCTTTTATACGGCTTCGAATGTATTTTGATGAACGTGTACATGTGGATATTGTCAGTGAAAGGTACAAGGGAACAACGATATGCATCAAAATCCCTCTTGTACAAGCATCTTAGGGATAAGGAGCGAGGATATGATCAACGTGCTGATTGTGGACGATGAGCCATTTATTCGCCAAGGACTTCTTTTGCTGATTGATTGGAATGCGCTTGGATTTCAGATTTGCGGTGAGGCTTCAAACGGGGTGCAGGCACTCGAATGTATCCGGGCTGTGCAGCCCGATCTTGTCATATCTGACATCAAAATGCCGGAAATGGACGGGATGAAGCTTGCAAAAGTAATATACGAGCAGTACGGCGGCGAGATGAAAATGGTGCTGCTTAGCGGTTTCTATGAGTTTGAGTACGCCAAGCAGGCGATTAAGTATCAGGTAGACGACTACATTCTCAAACCGATTGTAAAAGACGAGCTGCTGCAAGTGCTGGAGGCGTTCAGAGATTCCTTTCTGGAAAGAACGGAAGAAAAGCGGCATCAGGAGAAGCAGGAACAGATCGTCCTTGCCCAGCATGTGCAATCCATATTACTTGGAACAGCCGATGAGGGTACCCTTGTGCATGTGCGAGCCCATTACGGGGATGCAGCCAAGTTTCGCTGTTTGATGATTGAAACGGAGTCGGAGCAGGAGCATCAGCAAGCCGCGTGGTGTCTGCAAGTGGAAACAGCTATAAACAACACTCATGCCGGATATGTGCTGAAATCCTTTACTGGTGAAAAAAACAGGATGCTGCATATCGTAACCGATCTGCTGCTGAAGCAAGAGGCATTGTCCTTGGAACAATATGTGACACGGCTGTATAGCGAGCTGAGCCGTATTCAGAGTGCAGCAATTGCGATCTATGCAGGCAAGGAGGTCGGCGGTCTGGAGGAGCTGCACGAGTCTTATTATTCTTGTAGCAAGATCAAAAGCTTGCGTTTCTTTAGTGCATACGGGCCCATCTATTATTTTGAGCATGTGGATACACGAGTGTTTAATAACAAACCCGCCGGTCGGGAAAAACAGCTGTTCGACGGCCTGATTCGAGCCATAGAAGAGCATCGCACCGAGGATGTACGCAGTCATGCACAGGCGATCTTTCAATTTTTTCTGGAGGAACGGATCGAGCCGGGCATCGTGGGTATCCATCTTCATTATTTGGCGTACACCCTCTTGGGACTGGTTAACAGAGACGACTCCGATCTGAGTCTGGACGGGGAATGGATGCAATCGACATTTCTGCAGGAGAACTATGCGATGCTGTCCATGGAAGAGAACATCGAGAATCTGTGTGAGTTCTCATACAAATGTGCCGAGAAGCTGAGGGAGCATCAGAAATGGAATGCGATGGGCGTGCTGGCCCGAGTTGAGGCGTATATTCATGAGCACTATATGGATAATATCAGTCTGAAGCTGCTCGGAGAGCATTTTTACATGAATAGCGCATATCTGGGGCAGATTTTTAAAAAGCATTACGGCGTCAGCTTCAGTGATTACCTGAATCAGATTCGGATCGAGGAGGCTACCCGGCTACTGCGCAGAACGGATTACAGGGTGTATGAAATTGCTGCGATGGTTGGATACCGGGATTCGGATTATTTTATTAACCGCTTTGAGAAAATCAGTGGTGAGACGCCGGCACAGTATCGAAAAAGGGCACAAGCGATGCATATTTCGGATTCATCATCCTGCACTCCTTGAGGGGGGAGCAGGATTTTTTGCATATCTGGAATTATTGGGATCGGCCCTATAATTTGTCCCGTTGAGCAGCACAGGTAACAATGATAATTTTAAGTCAGCCTTTGGAAAGCGCTTTCCAAAGAGCATCTCTCAATATACTTCGCTGGAGGGGTCATGATGAATAAGGATGTCAGAAAAAGATTCAGGCAGTTTGTTTTACTGACGTTAATGCTTACGGTTGTGCTTGCTGGATGTACGCCAGGAGCATCAAAAACGGAAGAGAAGACGGCAGACGGCAAGGAACTGAAGCAATTTTCCGCATTTTTTGCCGTACCAGGCAAGATCGCACCTGACGACAATCGTGTGATGAAGGCTATTGAAGAAAAGACAGGTGTAAGAGTTACGATGGATTGGCTAACAGGCCAGACTGCCAAAGAACGAATCGGTGTCATGATTGCAGGTGGAGAGTATCCGGACTTTATTGATGGCAGTGATGGTACGCAGCAACTGGTATCTGCCGGTGCACTTGTGCCGCTGGAAGACTATATCGACAAATATCCAAATATTAAAAATTACCTCGGTGATAATTGGAAAAAGATGAAAAATTCAACCGACGGTCACATCTATTTCATTCCGCAATTCGGCAATGTGCAGGGTGATTCCATGAAGGTATCCCACGACGGGGAAGCCTTCTGGATTCAAAAAGCGGTGCTGGAGTGGGCGAACTACCCAACGATCAAAACGCTGGATCAGTATTTTGACCTGATTGAGAAGTACAAAGCAGCGAATCCAACGATTAACGGTCAGCCAACGATTGGCTTCGAGATCATCTCTTACGACTGGCGTTACTTCGCGCTGGAGAATCCGCCGCTGTTCCTGGCTGGTTATCCGAACGAAGGAGCCGCTATTATCGACAAGGCTACATTAACCGCGAAGAACTACAATACAATTCCGGAAGCAAAAGCTTATTTTAAAAAGATCAATGAAGTTTACAACAAAGGGCTGGTGGATAACGAAACGTTCACAGCCAACTACGATCAGTACATTTCCAAAATTTCAACGGGACGTGTACTGGGTATGGTCGATCAGGGATGGCAGTTCCTCGATGCAGAGGCTTCACTTGTCAAACAAAAGCTGTATGAAAGAACATACGTACCGTTGTCCATTACATTATCCGAGGATGTCAAAGGACGTTATCAGCATAAGCCAATCCTGAATGTCAACGGCGGACTTGCGATTACGAAGAGCTGTAAAGATGTTGAAGGAGCACTTCAATATATTAATGATCTGCTCGACCCAGAAGTTGAGGTTCTGAGAACATGGGGACAAAAAGATGTAGATTATCAGGTGGATGACAAAGGAGTTTTCTCCCGTAATGAGGAGCAGCGTGCTAACTCCAAAGACCCGGACTGGGTGCTTGCAAACATGGGTAGCCCGCTAGTGTACTTCCCGCATCATGAAGGTATGACAGCAGACGGCAAAAATGCAATAGATCCGAAAGAGCAGCCTGAAGAGTACCTTGCTACCTTGAATGATATCGACCAAAAGGTGCTCAAGGCTTACGGATATACGAAATTTACCGATTTCCTGGAGCCTGCGGAAGAGAACGAGCCATGGTTCCCGATCTATACGTTCAATTTTGAACCGAATAAACCAGAGACGATTGCGAGACAGAAGATGGATGATGTGAAACGGAAATGGCTGCCTAAAGTCATTATGACTTCACCAGCCGAGTTCGATAAGACATGGGAAGAATATCAATCGACGCTGAAAGAGAGCGCGGATATTAAAGCTTATGAGGATGCACTGACCGAAGAAGTCCGCAGACGTGTAGAACTGTGGGGGTAGTTGCAGGGCAAATTAGCAAAAAGTACGAACAAGAAGTACGACAAGTAGTATGACTAGCCAAACGATAAGTAATACAACAAGTTATCACGGATGCAGCATCTGCAAGTAAACGGTTTGAAATAAGTCAGAGGCTATGGGGCATCCCTATAGCCTTTCTTATTCAACACATAGACGTGTACCCATTGGACAGGAATGGATTTCGAATCATCCGGGTTGGATGATATAGATAAAACTCGTAATCAAGGAGAGAGAACATATGGCCAAAAAGGAGCTACAGCCCTCGTTAAATACCAGCCATATCCCTGCAGGGAAAAGCTGGATCGGGTATAACTTGTCCAGAATGAAAAGTCAGCGTCAATTGATGTGGATGTCATTCCCCTTCATTATCTTTATCGCTATTTTTGCTTATGGGCCTCTATGGGGCTGGCTGATGGCTTTTCAGAATTACAGACCGGGCATTGGTTTTATGGAACAGGAATGGGTGGGGCTGAATCATTTCCACACCTTATTTACGGACCCGACCTTTCTACGTGTCATTCGCAATACACTGGCGATGAGTCTCATCAGTCTGTTTCTCGGGTTTGTTGGTTCAATTGGGCTGGCGCTCCTGCTTAACGAGCTGCGGCTGGTTTTATTTAAACGTGTCGTGCAGACGGTGTCCTATCTTCCGCACTTTCTGTCCTGGATCATTGTGACAGGTATCGTTGCGAATGTACTGTCAACGGAAAACGGAATTGTGAATGTGCTGATGACCAAGCTTGGGCTAATCGACACGCCGATCAATTTTTTCGCTGAACCGAAATACTTCTGGGGCATCGTGGGTCTGTCCAGCATGTGGAAGGAGATTGGATGGGGCACGATTATTTATCTGGCATCTATGGCTTCGATCAACCCGAGCTTGTACGAGGCGGCTTCTATTGATGGAGCTGGCCGCTTCCGCAAGATGTGGAATGTCACCCTTCCAAGCATCAAACCAACGATCATTATCCTGCTGATTATCAACGTGGGTAACGTGCTGAATGCAGGCTTTGAGATTCAATATTTGCTGGGGAATGGACTGGTGCAGGATGTATCCGAGACCATTGATATTTTCGTGCTGAAATACGGGATTAATCTTGGAAACTACTCACTTGCTACCGCAGCAGGGATTTTCAAAAGTGTAGTCAGTCTGGTGCTCATCTTCATCGCCAACGGGATTGCCAAATCTCTTGGTGAAGAGCGGTTGATATGATAAGGAGGAAGCGCAGTGAACCGAATTAGTGGAAAACGAAGCCTGGGTGACTCTATTTTCTCTATCCCTAATGGCATATTTATGTTGCTTGTCATGGTTGTTACGTTATATCCTTTTTTAAACACCATTGCCGTATCTTTCAATAATGGCCTGGATACGATTCGCGGGGGAATCTATCTCTGGCCGAGGGAGTGGACGCTGCAAAACTATATTTCGGTATTCCAGAATCCAAATCTGACCCAAGCTGCATTTATTTCGGTTGCCAGAACGGTGGTCGGAACGGTGGTACAGCTGTTCTGTACGGCCATGCTGGCATATGTGCTGAGTCGCAAGGAATACATGTTTAACAAACTGGTCACAACCCTTTTTGTGATCACGATGTATTTTAGCGGCGGCTTGATTCCGGGGTACATGCTGATTAAACAAGTGGGACTCTTGAACAGCTTCTGGGTATATATCATCCCTGGCCTGATCGGGGTGTTCAACATGATTGTCATTCGTACCTATATTCAAGGCTTGTCCGAGGGACTGATTGAATCGGCAAAGATGGATGGGGCCGGAGATTTCCGTATCTTCTTGCGCATTGTGCTTCCGCTGTCCAAGCCGGTGCTTGCTACAGTTGCTCTATTTATTGCTGTGGGTCAGTGGAACTCCTGGTTTGACTCCATGCTCTATACGGCAGGAAACCGCAATTTGACCACCCTGCAATACGAATTGATGAAGCTGTTATCCTCATCAACATCTCAAGGGGGAACGGTTAATGTGGATCAATACAAAAATGTGACGAACATGGTCACCCCCGTATCTATTCGGGCAGCGATCACCATCGTGACAGCGATGCCTATCGTTGTGCTCTATCCATTCTTGCAAAAATACTTTGTCACTGGACTCACCATTGGAGGGGTAAAAGAATGAATCATGCCAATCAACACGAGCAATGCACGTTTAACAATCCGATTATGCCGGGATTTTATCCAGACCCGTCTGTATGCCGGGCTGGAGATGATTTTTATCTGGTCACATCTACGTTTGCGTATTTTCCAGGCGTTCCGATCTTTCACAGCCGCGATCTGGTTCACTGGAAGCAGATTGGCAATGTGTTGAATCGTGCTTCGCAGCTCAACCTGCAGGGAGCAGGGCATTCGCAAGGCATTTTTGCACCGACGCTTCGGTATCATGAAGGGCTCTTCTACATGATTACCACCAATGTATCTCATGGAGGTAATTTCGTGGTGACGGCTACAGACCCGGCGGGGCCTTGGTCCGATCCTTATTTTATTGAAGGTGCGGAAGGCATTGATCCAACGATATTTTTCGATGAAGACGGTAAAGCTTACTATCTGGGAACCCGGCCTTGCTCCGAGGGCGTACGTTATAACGGAAACTGGGAAGTGTGGCTGCGCGAGCTGGATTTGGGCAGTATGAAGCTGGTGGGAGACAGCTATGTATTGTGGCGCGGAGCGATGGTGGATGTGATCTGGCCGGAAGGGCCGCATCTGTACAAAATTGGCGATTATTATTACCTGATGATTGCCGAAGGTGGCACAGGGCTGAATCATGCAGTCACGATCGCACGCAGCAGCACCCTGACCGGAGGTTATGTGGGCAATCCGAATAATCCGATTATTACGCATCGTCACATGGGTAAGCATTATCCGGTAATTAATGTAGGACATGCGGATCTGGTAGAAGCTCCTAATGGTCAGTGGTTTATGGTGATGCTGGCTTCCAGACCGTATGGCGGAGATTTCAGCAATCTTGGCCGGGAGACTTTTATTGCTTCCGTGGAGTGGGAAGATGGCTGGCCTGTTGTAAATCGGGGGCTTGGCAAGCTGGAAGAGCAGGGTGTGCTTAATCTGCCCGCAGTGCCTGTGGCACCGGATTTGCGCTGTGAACATTTTGACAGGGATCATCTCGGCCTGCAATGGATGTTCCTACGTAATCCGCAGGAGGACCTGTATTCCTTGACAGAACGCAAAGGCTATCTGCGTCTCAAGCTGAAACCGCAAACATTGAAGGAGCTTGAGAACTCCAGCTTTGTCTGCGTGCGTCAAAGACATATGGATTATGTGGCAGCTACAGCGTTGGAATTTGTGCCACAGCATGAATATGAGACGGCGGGTCTGGTGGTTATTCAAAATGACCAGTATCATGTGCGGATTGAACGGGCTCTTGTAGGAGAGCAGCAGGTACTGCGAGTGATGACGTGGCTTGGCGGTGAGGAAACAAAGGTGGCTCAGGCAGAGCTGAATGGGGATGCTCCGCGTGTATACATCAAAATGGCTGCGCTCGGACAGCAGCTCAGCTTCTATTACAGCACCGATGGAAGTGAGTACCATCTGGTTGCAGGACAAGTGGATACAACCTGCTTGAGCACGGAAGTCGCTGGCGGCTTTGTCGGGTGCTGTATCGGTATGTTCAGCAGCAGTAACGGTCAGTCCTCGAATCAGGCCGCTGATTTCGACTGGTTCGAGTACGGATCAAATGAATGAAAACTGCGAAAACAATATTATCGGGTGTGTTAGTGGCAGGAGTCATCACAACTTTATCTGGAGTCTCTCCAGCTTCGGCTTTTCAGAGTGGTGAGATAGCTTCACCTATTGCTGCAAAAGAGTCGTTGGTGGACTTTACATTGTATGATAAGGTTCCAAAGTTTAAAAAGACAGTAAGTTCCGACAAGGTGATCTGGACTGGGAATCATATTAAACTAGTCGCAAATATCGTTGAAGATGAACATGTTCCGGCTTTTGAATCGAAAGTCATTGAATCTATTGTCATTACCGAAGGAAAGGTAAAACACACAATTAAAACAGATCATTACACGGAAAAGCTGCATGAGGTTCAAAGTGTTGTTCATTCAAAATCAGGAAACTAAGTGTCGATACAGGCATCAAAAAGTGCTGGTTATGCCATTATTCTTGTCAATCTAAAAACAGGAGAGTCCCGGATATTGAATGACCTTCTTGTAAAGGCGGGCAAGAAAGGGGTGGAAAGCATTCCGGCATGGAACTGGTCACCTGAAGGGGATAAGATCGCTATTTCCTATGGAAATACCGAAAAGAGCTCCCTGGCCGTATATGATGCCAATGCAGGTGCTTTTGAGTATCTGCCACGTACAACAAACTACATCAGTACAGGACTTGTTCTTTGGCATATCAATGGAAAAGCATTGGATTATATTAGCGAATATCCCTCCAATCAGCTGAGTCTTTTTAGATATAATACAGTAAGCAAGAAGGTCAAACCGATTAAAAAAATGACTCAGAAAGAATTTCAACAATTCTGGAAGCTGGACAAATATATACAAGCTTCTTAAATACAATGATAAAGAAATGAAGCGGCCTTGATCCTGAATTTAATGGAGGGAGGCCGCTTCATTTTGACTGTCACCGTTCAAGGGTGCAGGGGAGGGTATCAACCTAGATGCTTAAGGCGAGAAATTCTCCTGCGAAGAGTATCCGAGTTCTTTAGGTTAAACATCCGCACAGGTATTCATCCTGCTTAAATCCAAAATTTCATTCACGTGATGTGCTTCAAATTGGTCAAGCAGAGCATCCAAGCCATACTCCAGCTTGTGCTCAAGCTCCTCCAGATAGATGGGGAGAATCGCATAAAAATGCACAGTTTGTCCATCCTCCATATCCAGCGTCAGGAAATCTTCGTGCACTTCAAGCGGAGGAAGCACAATAAAGGCACACATATCGGTGTTGCCGGAGAGTGGTAACGCGGGATCACCATTCGGTACAGTATGCCCCCAGCTTAACCAGGTATCATAATCATGTGGTAAACGAGCCATCGTTTTCAACCAGCGTATTGGCCAGTAGTTTTCCGAATTATCCAATTCCTCCTGTAATAGAGGCCAATCTGGCGGCAAACACATCACCAGCTCTGCATACTCATATTCCTGTGCATCTTCAGGCGTGTTCATTGCCAAAGCGCTCATACCGGTTGTATACAGCGTATAATAATTGCGTTCCGGCGTTGGGCGAACCACATGAACATCAATGTGCACATGGTCTGACACCAGTTCATGGAATACGGATTCGGCTTCGCCGAGATATTTGTCTGCGTGTGTTTCGATTCTCTTTAGCCATTTGTCCTCGACATAAGAAGTAGATTGAAACTCACGTTCAAGCTGCTTATGACGAAGAATAGGAACGCCAGAGGACGAAAACTCTGAAGAATTGGACATGCTTACCTCTCCCTTGCACGATGTAGTATACCTGCCCTTTCATCATATCATATTGAACATAGTAGCAGCGGGAGGCTTTATCTGGTGCTGTATAGCTGCTCAGCAGCAGTCGCAATCAGCCCTCCGATCAGGTTGCTGATTGCGACTGATTCGATTATGGTTTGTATTCAGGTGCTGTAGCATTAATGATGTTAATTATTTTGCGCTTGGCATCCCGTGCTTCAGGGATGGGATATAGAACGAATACGTGGTTCATTTTGGGATAAACATACGTATGGTGATCAATGCTTTGATCTGTAAGCAGCTTGTCCAGTCTCATGTTGTCAGGGAACAAGCCTTCATGTGTGCCAATGAAGATACTGATTTTGCCCAAGCCGTTGAAATCGCCATAGATGGGGCTGATTAATGGATCATGCAGCGGCTTATCGGCGGCCCAGATTCGGCGAATGACATCGTAGCCTTCCACAGCCAGCATCGGGTCGCGAGTTTCATAGTCAAAGATCACCGGATTGTCCAGCACCATGTCCACACAAGGTGATAACAGAATGATATCTTTGGGCTGAGGTAAATGGTGCATGTTTACATAGTGGGCTAACCCAAGAGAGATGTTGCCCCCTGCGGAATCGCCCATAATGGTAATCTGTGCGGGATGGTCTACGGAACCCAGAATGTCGCGATAGATTTGAAGCAGTTTGGGATACGTATGCTTGTAGTTATAATGTGGAACTTTCGGATAGATTGGAGCAACAACTTTGGCATGCAGAGCCTGGGCCATGTGGTCCATGAACTTCCAGTGCAGAGATAATGGTTGATGTGTATGCGCTCCGCCATGGATATAGAGAACGACCTTTTGTTTGCGCGAGTGCTGATCATTTAATGTAAATACTTGAATGTCCTCATAGATATGCTCTGTGATGGGAGAGACCAGCTTTACTTTTCCAATCTGATAAGGTTTGATATTTTCCATACCCATATGGTCCAGATGTTTACGGGTAAGCTCTCGGGTTGATAAATTTTTCTTGGTATCTAACGTTGCGATATATTTCTCAAATATGTAGCTCGTAACAGAGCGTTTTTTGTTATGGATATAAAGGCTCATCTCTGGTTCACGTTCCTTTCTGATCGAATTTGAATATTGTGATGGGGGAGAGTAATTAAAGTATAAAGCTTGAAGTATACTTCAAGGTCAACCCTGCTTGTGATGGCTATGATGTTGAATAAACAGAGGGGCTTGTTCAGTCTGGTGTGAAGCTCTGGCACTGGATATGTTATGATATGGGCAGCATGATAGAGCAATTGAAGGAGCAAAGGGTATGAATCAGAGCGTACAGCAGTTTAAGGCTGATTTTTTCAAGGCACTGGCACATCCGATGCGTATCCGCATTCTGGAGCTGCTGAGTGAAGGGAATAAAAACGTAAACGAGCTGCAGAGCATTCTCGGATCGGAAGGTTCCGCTGTATCTCAGCAGCTCGCAGTGCTGCGCAGTAAAAATGTGGTTCAAGGCATGAAGGAGGGCACAACGGTTACGTACTCCTTGCGTGATCCGTTAATTAAAGACCTGCTGGTGGTTGCCAAACAGATTTTTGATAATCATCTGGTCGATGCTATATCAATGCTGGAAGATATGCGCAAAGACAGCTGACACAGAAAACAAGAGCAACTGCTGGTCTGGACCGGAGTCTCTTGTTTTTTTGTATGATTGCAGGAAGCAGTCTTATGGAAAAGCGTGATATTTCCGGTTGACAGGGCATATATCAGGGAGTAGTGTTCAGTATATATTCAAATATTCAAATATATGAAGAAAAGAAGGTTATGGAGCATGAAAGGCATCGGGAGATATGCGGGTTATCGATTATCCGATCTTCGCAAAGATCTAATATCGGGGCTGATTGTAGGTATTATAGCGATTCCGCTTGGCATGGCTTTTGCTATCGCTTCGGGAGTGAAGCCGGAATATGGATTGTATACCACCATTATTGCGGGTATTTTAATTTCACTGTTAGGCGGGTCCAAATTTCAGATTGGCGGTCCAACAGGAGCGTTTATTCCTATCCTTTTTGCCATTGTGATGCAGTATGGTTATGAAAATCTGTTAATAGCGGGTATGATGGCGGGGGTAATGCTCATTCTTATGGGTGTGTTCAAGCTGGGAGCCCTGATCAAATTCATTCCAAGACCCGTGACCATTGGCTTCACAGCGGGTATTGCTGTGCTGATCTTTAGCGGGCAGATTGTTAACGTACTAGGGCTTAAAGGGGTTACGAAGCATGAGGATTTTTACTCCAATATGAAAGAAATCGGAATGCACATCGGCACGATCAATATATATAGTTTGCTGACAGCGGGGGTGTGCCTGGCTGTTCTTCTGCTTGTGCCAAAGTTTGCGCCTAAAGTGCCTGCCTCGCTGCTTGGTCTGATTTTATCAACACTCATCGCTACTATCTTTTTTGAAGGTCAGGTAGCAACGATTGGTTCATCCTTTGGCGCAATTCCGGCGAACTTGCCTCAATTCCATCTGCCAGAGGTCACATGGGAGCGGATTATGAAGCTGCTGCAGCCCGCCTTTGTTATTGCGATGCTCGGCGGAATCGAATCTCTGTTGTCCGCGGTAGTTGCTGATGGTATGACCGGAAGCCGTCATAACAGTAATCGGGAGCTGATCGGGCAGGGGATCGCCAATGTTGTGACACCTCTTTTTGGAGGTATTCCGGCCACAGGAGCGATTGCACGTACAGCAACAAATATTAAATCTGGCGCAGTATCTCCATTGTCGGGTGTGATTCATGGTGTCGTTGTGCTGCTTGTCCTGATTCTATTCGCACCCTATGCATCCCTTATTCCGCTAGCAAGTATGGCACCTGTGCTGATGCTGGTGGCATGGAATATGAGTGAGCGAAAATCTTTTGCCCATGTGCTGCGGACCAAAACAGGTGATTCACTCGTGTTGCTGCTCACCTTCCTGCTAACCGTATTCACGAGTCTGACCACAGCGGTTGAGGTTGGTTTGATTTTGGCAGTCATTCTGTTTGTGAAACGAATGAGCGAGATGCTGAAGGTTGCCAAGGTGCTGCCTGATCCTGATCACAAACATGAGAAGGTGATGGCTCACATGGTGCGGGAAGGGCATGATTGTCCACAGATCAGCCTGTACACCATTGAAGGCCCGTTATTTTTTGGGGCGGCAGATATGTTTGAAAAATCGGTGATGGATTCGCTCTCAGAGCGTCCGGGCATGTTGCTGCTACGTATGGGAAAGGTTCCCTTTATGGATACAACAGGCGAGGCGAATCTGGCGAGTTTGATCAAGCATTTTGAACGATCAGGCGGTATGGTACTGTTGTCAGGCATTCAAGAGCAGCCACTTGAAATGCTCAAACGTACAGGTCTGCTGGAGCGGATCAATCCGGCGCACCGATTCGAGCATACAGGCGAAGCGATTAATTATGCGTTACAGCATCTGAATCAAGACAAGTGCAAGGGCTGCAAGCATTTTGCTTTTCGGGAATGTGCGGCCTTGTCGAGCGCTGGGACTGAGCCTGAACAACAGCAAAAGTGGAAGCGCGTGGCGGCTAAAGTAACATCTTGATTAGTATTCCAATTTATTCCTGTCTGAGATATATTAAGTATATTACAAATCAATCAGACAGGAAGGAACTTAACGATGTTTAACCAACCAACTGCTTTGCGTTCAGTACTGAGTCCGGCTTACTTGCAGTGGGCATTACAGGCACATTACGATATCGGGACGTGGGAAGAATGTCTATTTTGGCTCAGAGGATTGAATGATACTTACCGGGTACGGACGAGCAATGGAACGTTCATATTACGTATCTATCGTACCGAGGTGACAGAAGCGGATGTTCGTTATGAGCTTGATGTATTGACTACACTAAAAGAAAGCCTGAAGAACCATGCCCACACGGGCATTGGAGATTTCGTCTCAACGACAGAACAGAGCGGTTATATTATGCTGGATGCGGCTGAAGGAAAGCGTGCTGCGGTTATGTTTCAATATATTGAGGGTGTGGAAAATAATCTGGAAGACGAGGCTTCCTGCTATGCGTTTGGTCAGTCTGCGGCCGAATTACATGAGGCTATGGATCAGATCAAGCTTGAGTTAGAGCCGGGCTTTTCGAGATTTGAGCTGAATACAACATTTCTTATTGATGAGCCGTTGGAGCGAATTGTTCGTTACATAGGAGAAAGCCATGAAGAAGTAATATTTTTGCAAACGTTTGCAGCTATGTTAAAAGAACAGATTCTGGTCGTCTCCGGCGCTGGCCTGGAATATGCTCTGTGCCATGGCGATATGCATGGAAACAACAATGTGTTTCAACAGCAAGACAAGTTCATTCATTATGACTTCGAGTGGGCCGCTCCAGGATGGCGTGCGTATGATCTGGCGCAAGTGAAGATTCGAAAACGACAATCTGGAGATTCCGAGCAGAAGCAACAGCTCTGGGATGCACTTATGAAGGGGTATCGCTCTGTTCGGAGATTTACAGACGCAGATGAGCAAGCCATTGATCTGCTTGCCATTGCTCGCAGGTTCTGGGTTATGGGTCTGGACGTTGCGTTTATCGAGAGTGATATGGGGGCATTGGATTACGGTGCAGATTGGCTCAACGATTTCATCGAAGAGTTTCGTGAGACTGGTTTAGTGAAATAATGAGTTTGAAAAATCAGCAAAACGAGTATGTGGCCTCTATTTCTGCATACTCGTTTTGCTGTACAAGGTGATAAAGGCTATTATTGGCGGGCTGATTACTGTTGCCCTTCTAGGTGAAACAGAAATAAGATCAGTAACAGGCTGGGCATCTACAATCAATACGCCATTGCCTTGGGACAGTTTCCGTTAAGATGCTCTTCCACACATTCGATATGAAGCTGCACTTCCTCACATTCCATATTGTATTTCTGCCGCACATCTCGTACAATTTGGTGAAGCAATTCTGCATTGCGTTAATGTGAATGATTTTAAGATGGTATGGTGACAGCAAGCTGTATTTCAGAAAAGGGGAGAATCACTTGGAAGCGAAAGAACTATCACGCGGGTTAAAACCTCGTCACGTTGAGCTAATTGCACTTGGCGGCACGATTGGGGTCGGGTTGTTCATGGGATCGGCAAGCACGATCAAATGGGCAGGTCCATCCGTATTACTGGCCTATTTACTGGCTGGTATCATTATCTTTTTTATTATGCGAATAATGGGTGAGATGTTGATTCAGGAGCCGGTCACCGGTTCATTTGCAACATTTGCCCACAAATATATCAGCCCGCTTGCCGGATTCCTCACGGCCTGGAGTTACTGGTTCCTTTGGGTTACGGTAGGCATGGCGGAAGTCACGGCGATCGGAATTTACGTCGGGTACTGGTTCCCGGATATTCCTCAGTGGCTTCCGGCACTTGCGGGAGTATTGATCATTGCGGCAGCGAATCTGGCGGCAGTGAAATTCTATGGAGAATTCGAGTTCTGGTTTGCCTTGATTAAGGTAACGGCCATTGTGGTGATGATTGTTATCGGCACAGGACTTATTTTCTTCGGATGGGGCAACGGAGGGCAGCCGATTGGCTTGTCCAATCTTGTGAGTCATTCGGGATTCTTCCCTGGTGGAATCAAAGGTTTTCTCTTTGCATTATGTATTGTGACTGCGGCCTATCAAGGGGTTGAGATGGTTGGTATTACAGCCGGGGAAGCGGAAAACCCAAAACACACGCTGCGCAAAGCGATTAAAAACATCGTATGGCGTATTCTCATTTTCTACGTTGGCGCAATATTTGTTATCGTTACGCTGTATCCCTGGAATGAGGTCGGTGAGACTGGAAGTCCATTCGTGCTTACCTTTGCCAAAGTGGGGATTGTAGCCGCCGCAGGCATCATCAACTTCGTGGTACTGACAGCTGCAATGTCAGGGTGTAACAGCGGAATCTACAGTGCAGGCCGAATGTTATACACTCTTGCGGAGAATGGACAGGCACCTGCCTTTTTCAAAAAGCTGTCCAAAGGCGGGGTTCCGCGCAACAGTATCGTTGTAACGATCTCGCTGCTTCTGATCGGGGTTATTCTGAACTATCTGATGCCAGATTCGAAGCTGTTCCTGTATATTTACAGCGCAAGTGTGCTACCAGGTATGGTGCCTTGGTTTGCACTGGCGATCAGCCAGTTCAAATTCAGAAAGCGCTGGGGGCATGGGCTGGCAGAGCACAACTTCAAGTCCAAATGGTTCCCGATCAGCAACTATATTATTATTGTGTATCTGGTGCTGGTCATTATCGGTATGGCCTTTAACCCGGATACACGCCTGCCGCTGATTGTAGGGGCATCATTTATGGCTCTTGTGGTTATTGGTTATTACGTATTTGGCATAGGAAGCCGACAATCAAAGGCAAATGATCCTAAATAATACGGATGGCCCGAATAACAGCACGGGAAGGTAACGGTTTTACAAGAGCATTTTTCTAATAAAATTAAAGCTGCCTGTACAGCAGCCAATAACACTCCTGGAATCGTATGGAAGGACCTGTCCAAAGTCCAATACGTTCCTGGAGTGTTTTTTTGTGTAGTTTAAATTAGGGACATCTCGGTTACAAAGGAAAGAGTGAACCTTTACACAGATGAACAGATGAAATGCATAACACATAACCCGAAAACCGAGGAGGAATTGATATGGCGAAGCAAGATCAGCATTCGATTCAAGATCCAACGACACAATATCCGAAGGCCACTCCAGACTGGAAGCAGCAGCAGGAGGAGCCTGGATTGCAGCGTGAGATGACCCCAATACCCGATTGTGGTGAAAAAAGCTATCAAGGCAGCGGCCGACTAACAGGCCGTAAAGCCGTCGTGACCGGGGCAGATAGCGGCATCGGACGGGCGGCGGCCATTGCCTATGCGCGTGAAGGGGCCGATGTGGTGCTCTCTTACCTGCCGGAAGAGGAAGCAGATGCGAAAGAGGTTGTGCAGCTGATCGAGGAAGCTGGCCGCAAAGCGGTTGCTGTTCCGGGTGATCTGAAGGACGAGAAATACTGTGAGCAGCTGATTGAGACCGCAGTGAAAGAGCTGGGCGGCATTGACATTCTCGCTAACGTTGCAGGCAAGCAGCAGTTTGTGGAGCAGATCGCAGACCTGACCACAGAGCAATTTGATGCTACGTTCAAAACCAATGTGTATTCCATGTTCTGGCTCTGCAAAGCAGCGGTGAAACATATGAAGGCTGGCGGCTCAATCATCAACACATCGTCCATACAAGCCTATAAGCCATCCCCGATTCTGCTGGATTATGCCACGACCAAAGCTTCGATCAATACCTTCAGCAAGGCGCTCGCACAGCAGGTGGGCAGCAAAGGCATTCGGGTGAATGTGGTTGCGCCGGGACCCGTCTGGACCCCTTTGCAGGTTGTCGGTGGACAGCCTATAGAGAAGCTGGCTGATTTCGGCAGCAATACTCCGCTGGGCCGGGCAGGACAGCCTGCCGAGATGGCTCCGGCGTATGTATTTCTCGCAAGCCAGGAATCCAGCTATGTGAGCGGGGAGACCCTGAATGCGAACGGGGGGACGGTTAGTCCATAAGCATAAGCGATTCATTCACAGAAACGGATGGGGATCGGCTGCCGGCAGACCATTCGGCTTCTCGGCGTGTTGCGCACATGGATTATTGTGAAGTAAAAGGGACAAAGCAGCCGCGCGCTGCTTTGTCCCTTTTGGGTGTCCCGAGGTATGCTCCAGACATTGTTATATTCATGAAGAGTGCGTGTGTATTATTTCTGCTTTGGCTTGGTTTCCAGTATGACATAGCTGCCCAGTGTGGCAAGCTGTGCATTATCGAGCAGGGCTTCATTCACAGCAGTCAAGACTTCACCTGCGGCTGTCATCAGCGCCTCGGAGTCAACCGGTGAGGCAAACCGAAGAATGACAGAGGTTTCTCCTTTTTTCAGATGTGTCTCCGCTTTGCTCTTGTAATCGTTAATGGAATTCACTTCAAGATCGTTCTGCACATAATAATCGTTGGCGTCACCATCGCCCTTGAACCGATCCAGCTCGGAATCAAGCCAGTAGTCCTTGTCGGCTACCGTCTTCTGGCCTATAGCTGTCTCATCATTAGCGTTGTACAGGAAATAAGGAATGCCGGAGTTTGTCAGGTTATTGGTTGCATCCACATGTAACCACTCGTTTCCGATTTTCACCTTGTTCCATGCATGGGGTACACCGCTGGAGGTTCCCGTAACGACAATGCTTTCCAATCCGGACAGGTCCGAGAGCAGCTTGTATGCGGAAGCATAACTTGCACATACCCCTACACCCTTAACGAGAATACCGTATGTGGTGAAGGAATCGTTGAACTGTGCATCGACATGCTTAAAGTTGTTTTGCTCTGCATTTTTCAGGGCAGCGTCGTCGTATTTTGCATTGTCGTTCAAGTAATCATAGATGGCTTTGCGCTTCTCATCATCGCTCATGCCTTGTTTGATGATTGAAGCGACAACATCTTTGCCTTTGGCAATAATCTCATTTTGTTTACGCTGAATATCGGCAGCCGACTCTTTGTAATGAATGGACAGGGTGAGTGTGCCATAGTTGTATTCGAATCCTTCTACGCCAAGAATGAGCGGATTCTGGTACATTACCTTCAAGACAACGTCCGAAAGTGTAGTGAAATTCTGTGCTTCAGGAAAAGCTTTCAGTGAAATGCTGTCCTGAGCGGCAATCATATTTTTAGCTAAAACCTCTTCCAAAGCTGAATCTGCGTTAATGAACGCATCCCCTGTAGCCGGTTCAGGCACGGTCTCCTGATTCCCCTGCTCTACCTGCTGCTCGGTATTAGACTTTTGCTCATCTATCAGGTTCTCCTCGGCAGATGGCTCTGGAGCAGCTGTTTCATTCGAAGGAGCATTTGTAGAATCACTAGTCGTTGCTGCATCGGTTGCTTCTTCGCTGGTACCGTCTGTGGTCTCTGTTGTGGCATTCGATGACGTGTCGGTAGTTTCTTCTTCTACTGCTGGTGGTGTGTCATTGTTATTGATGATCGTTGGTACATCTGGTGCAGGCACATAGGGTGTGTCGTTTTTGGGTTCAACAAATCCGTTGCTGGAGTCGGCCACACGCTGCTGTGCAAGTTTATCCAGATCCTCCTGGGTCACATTCTCTACACGGACGTAGCTTTTAAGTGCTGTTCCTTTGACGTGGAAAGGAATTTCCGTTTCAAGGAACTCTGAAATCTTCACATTAGCCGTATCATAGACAAGTGTTTCACGGGCTAGTGAGCCGTCATTGTATTCCACGGTTATTTTCTGAGGCAGCTCGCTAACATTTTGTAACTTGTTTCGATAGAGGTCTTCTTTTAAAGATGAGGGTAACTGCGATGCCAGTGGAGCCGTAGCCACTCCATTACTAAAATTGGATTCCTTGCCGTCTCCGAGTGCAGTTACGTAGTATTCTCCTATAATACCGAAATTTTGATTTGTTGTAATGATATCGTTATAGACACTTAGGCCCCCACGACCATTTCTCATAAAATCATTAAACGTTGTTTCGTTTGTCGTTGCGATTAACAAAGGTAGCCCCCCCTCATAACCGCTCTCTGCTCCTTGAAGGGGGAGATTACCCGGTTCAAAAGCTTTGGTTGGATCGCTACGTTTATAGATGTTATATTGGGTCGCACCTTCAACCTTATCCCAGACAAGCTTGAAGCGTCTGTCTTTGTCAATCTCATATCTCAGTTTAGGCACCGAAAGCTCGGATTTTACTGTGAAAGGGATAATGATGGGTTCGTCAAGCAAAGTGGGATTCTCTGCATCCGGATCATAGTTCAGACGAATATAATAGATCGGAGCGCCACCCCAACTGCTGTTTCCTTTTGTACGCATGGAATCAGAACTTAGAACACCCCAGCCCATAGGTCTTACGGAAACACTATTATCCTTGTAATCTACCAACCAATGTACTCTACTGGCTTTAAGGCCTTTAATATCGGTATGTACTGAAATGATATCATTGGAATAATAATCTATTTTACTCAGATCGCCTTTAAACTTAAACGTAAATTCTTCATCCTGTGCCACATTGTACATGGGCATGATTGCTTTTTCGGAAGCTGTGCCATACTTCTCTTTCAGACTTAAAATGCTGGAGCCCTGCTTCGGTTCCGTCGGATTGCTTTCGGGATTACTGCTCTCCTGCTCACTGCTTTGGCACCCGGCCAGCAGCAATGTTAGTGCAAACATCATGACTAATAATCGTTTCATGGTACACCACTTTCTAATTTTCTGGTTAAAACTCGTTTTCAATCCTCTTACCGCTTAAACCTCCTATTAATTTCCTAATATTTATTGCTAGTGTATGGTTATACAGGCTTATTGTCAAGGGAATATAAGGGTCTTAAAGACCTATAACCAGGTCAAAAAGATCAACGTTCTCATGTTAAAACTATGCTAAAATAGTTCAATCATCTTTGATAAATTCATCAGTGGAGAATAACGTTAGAGGAGGCAGCGGTGCATGACTGCAGAGCAGGTTGTCAGAATATTTTTTGAAGAAGTCCGATCAGGCCTGAATCCGGATTATGCAAGCCAGGTGATGGCAGAGCAGGTGCTGGCTCATCAAGTAATATCCGAGGAAGAAGTCACGGTCAAGCGAACACCTTCCGATTATGCGGAGCATGTGCGTGAGATGATCGAAGCATACGGGGCGTTTACGCTGGAGATACAGGAGATGATCACACAAGGTAGCAAAGTATATGTGCGCTGGAAGCAAACAGGTACTCATACGGGACAGGTGGATCACTACAGCCCAACGGGACTCCCGGTGGTCGAGATTGCGAGTGCGGTCTATCGGGTGGAGAATGAACAAATTGCGGAGTACTGGATTCAGATTGATCGCTTGGGTATCGAGAGACAATTGGAGCGCAACCTGAACAGATAAAACGAGAATCATGACTATCGTGAAAATGGAAGTGAAAACGGCCCTTTCTTATTTTATAAGAGAGGGCCGTTCTAATTAGTGAGTTGAATTAACTGCTGAAGTTGAGCTTTAATTCGTATATTTCTGGACCCGGTACCAGTATGTATAGGCATCGGTGTATCCCAATTTTTTATATAATCTGCGTGCAGGAGCATTATCTGCGACCACTTGCAAATAGCTTGACTGTGCACCGCGCTGTTTACCCCAATGCAGCAGATGCAGAATCATCTGTTCTGCCAGACCGCGGTTGCGATAGGATGCAGCTGTGATGATATCATGCAGCCCAATGACTCCACGTTCGAGTACGCCAAAACCACAAGCTGCCACCTGACTATCAACGGACAAGGTGATAAAGCACGTATGTGCACGGACATTCTGCAGCATCTGTGTCATCGTTTTTCGCGATTCTTCGTTTACCGAACTCAAGCGACACAGATGATGCAGCCATTCGTCTGTCAGCTGCTCGGCGATGTGGATGTCCACAGGCTCGGGAGTTTCCAGGTTATCCAGATGGCGAAGCTGTACAATCGTTGGATCAACGACCGTATAACCTCGATGCTGCAGCAGCTCGTCTATATTTTCAGGCTGGACAAAGGGTGTGATTTTGAAAATGGTGCTTAACTGATTGGAGTTATAGAAGTTCTCACATGTTATAATTTTCTCATGCACATCCAGTGTAGAAGTGTAGATCGGCTGCACGGAGTTGGCACGTTTTGAATACCCGTTGGCAAAACGCAGCACCCAACCGTCATAAAGGGCTGTGGATAAAGGCTGCCAATGATTAAGCGTTAATTCTTCAATCTGGCGAAGCGTAGACTTAGTCATCTGCACATGCAGTGCCCCCTTCGATTTATATGATTTATAATAATACATATTTATGTATAAAAATTCAAACTAAAGTATTGAGCAATATTCTGATCCTGGCTTGCAGGATGTTACATAGTCTGTAGAACAGAGCAGCTCAATTCATGGAAATGGAGTACAGCATGATTACAATCGAGATTCAGGGACATGAGGTGCAGTGTCATATCGAATATGGTAAACGAAAAAAGGCTTCCATTATGATGGAGCTGCCCTACATGGTCACGATTAAAGCGCCAAACGGTACGAGTGAGGAGGTGCTTCGACAGTTGGTTATGCAGCATGGTGCTGAGATTATAGAAAAGTCAGCTCGAATGCAGCAGGTACTGGATGGTCCTCAGGCCAAGGAATACGAGAAGGAGGGCAAGGGGGCATTCCTGCTCTTTGGCAAGACTTATGCCCTGAATGAATTAATCCCTGTAGAGGGCTTTACGGAAGAAGAGCTGCGTGCGAATTTGAAAAAATTTTATTTTGCCGAATGTAAACGCATGATCGGGCAGCGAATTACACGTTATCAGCAGGAGCTGAAGGTAAAGCCGAAGTCTATTGAGATCGTAGACTCTCCCACGAAATGGGGGAGCTGTAGCTGGGATAAAAAGCTGACGTTTAATTACCGGCTTGCCATGGCACCACCAGAAGTGATGGATTACGTTATAATCCATGAGCTGTGCCATATTCATCATATGAATCATGATCGCTCGTTCTGGCGGCGGGTAGGCAGCATTATGCCGGATTACAAGGAAAAAGAAAATTATCTGATGCGCAATGGACGAGCGATGACGCTATAGCTGTAGATTAGTTTACAGATTATCATGTAGTTCGCTGCACAGCATACTGGCTTTATTTTACTCATATCTAGTTGCGGGAAAGGAGCACAAGATGAATCAAAATGGGCAACATTCGGCGCTGGTGGACGAATATATCGCTGCATTCCCGGCAGATGTGCAGCTTAAATTACAGAGGCTGCGGCAGCTGATTCGGGAGGCAGCTCCGCTTGCCGAAGAAAAGATCAGTTACAAGATGCCGACATATGCGCAGCATGGGAATCTGGTTCATTTTGCCGCATATACGAAACATATCGGGTTTTATCCTGCACCTAGCGGTATATCGGCTTTTAAGGAGCAGCTCTCCAGGTTCAAGGGAGCAAAGGGCTCCGTACAGTTTCCGCTTGATGAGCCGCTGCCAGAGGAGTTGATCCGCCAGATGGTTGAATTCAGGGTGAAGGAGAATGTAGAGAGGAGTCGGAGAGATGAGTAAAGCCTTGATTGTTCTGGATGTACAGCGTGGACTAACAAGTCTGAGAGATGTGTCTGCGACGCTGGACAAGATTAAATCTATCATAATGGCCTTTGAGAAGCGGAGCTGGCCTATTGTATTTATCAAACATGTAGATGAGCAGGACGAGCAATCCTCACTTTACCGCCAGAAGACGGAGAATCTTGAGATTGTTCTGGATACAAAGCAGCATCCCGTTTTTGAGAAAAGCAAACCGAGCGCTTTCAGCAACAATGAACTGAAAAAGTGGCTACTCGCTCGGCAGGTGAATCATGTGTTCATTGTTGGCTTTAATATGGAGTATTGTTGCCTGTTTACAGCGATTACCGCAGAACATGAGGGGTTCCAGGTAACCTTGATCGAGGATGCGGCGGGAACAGTGAATACTGAGGATACATACGAGATGAAGGGGCTGGACATTCCTGATTTTATCGGTTCGATTCTGAACTGGTCGGGCTGTGTTGAAGTTGTGTATACGGATGAACTGATGGAAAGCGATGTATGGAATTCTCCGTTTAATGATGTGGACTGACAAGGTTTGTTAAAGGGAGTTATTTGATGGCTTAGTCCAGATTAAGATCGAAATCCGGCTGACATATATAATCCATAGGGTACAGGTCATCTCGGGCCGAAATCAAAGCGTGGAATTGAAGGTAGCGATGATTTGGCTGCTCTACAACACCATCTGCCCGGAAGGGAACGAGTTCAGCCACAATGAAGACATCCTCTGCATCTGTACATCGGAGGATAACATTATTGGGGCTGAGCACTTCCTTCATGTAGCCGTAGGTCATTACGTGAAATGACTGTCCGCGCCAGTTCGTCTGTATCACCCGGTACGATTGCGTTCGGATCAGATCCAAATAACGCTCCAGCGTGAAGGTATGCTCAAACTGCGTAATATAACCTTTTTGATCTACATCAATCGTAAACTCAACATCATAGCTTTCGTGAAATTCTTCCTGATATGTACCTTTCATGATCTTCATCGTATCGAACTTTGATCCAAAGTCAGGATCAATACTATAGGGAATCACAATAAGTTCCGGGTCAACATGCGCGGTAATTTGACTTCTCGGATTGGGTTCAGTTGGTCTCAAATAGATGGACCCAATCATACGCCCTGGAAAACCGGGACTGCAGCTTATTCGCATAGTCATCTCCTTTTGAGGTATAGTCTTTAAGTTAGACGGGCAAAAGCTGAGAAGGTTGCATTTCAGATCTGACTTGAACCGATACACCGCAGGCGATATAGTGAGAAGGTATTTTATTTTGTAATCCTACTTAACCATCAGGTACGGCTTTACGGCTTTATGAACGGGAGGGCTTGCGATGTTATCCACCAAAGTCATTGAACATTGTCGCATGAACGGCTGGTGGCACGAAGATGTGCCGGCTGAATACGAGGAAGCTTTGCGTAAGCTTGGTATGGATTTGAATTCGGATTTTGCACAGTTTTACCTGCATGCAGAGGATGGACCAACGTTCTACAGTCGGCATCAGGAGCTGTATCAGATCTGTTGGGTAATCGAGAATACGGTATACCTGGAGGATATGAATGTAGCTCAGCTCACACTCGGACTGCCTGAGGCATATATTCCGCTGGACAGTTTTGAGGGCGAGGGTGGCTTTTTCTATAATCGCCAGACAGGTGAAGTTGTACTGGTTGAGCTGGGCGAGTCGATTGAACGCTTTTTGAATGGAGAGAGCAAGCCACAATGGGCGGATTTTAATGCGTTCCTGGAGTGGTACTTCGAATTGGCAGAAGTGACGACGCTGTAAAGGTGCAATAGGCCAGTGTGGATAATGCTGGACATATCCCTGATAAGTAAAAGGGTACTTTACTTGGCTGCAGAACGCCATGGAAGTACCCTTTTTCAGGTTAGCTGGTTCCTTTACTTCGAACTGTTGTTGGGAGCATCTGTCCTTTTGTTTTTCCCGTAAGGGAAAAATTCATCCACGAGGTCCTGCGGCGAGATGGACACAAAGACGTGATCCAGATCGGTTTTTTTCGCAAAATCAATAATGTCCCCGGTATAATACCGTGGATCAACCAGATACACATCGGAGACAACGGTCGAGAGGAAAGAGATCATCGGCACAGCCAGCGAGTCTTTAATAAACAGTACCTTGAGTCCGTTCGGTTTTTCTTTATTTGTCACATGTACAATCCCCTGATTACCATACAGATATGTAAAGTATTTGTCAGCGGTCAGATCATAGGGTGCTCCCTTTACATTCAGCGGATACGTTGTTAGCAGGGCATCCTCGAAGCGACCATTTAATGTGGCCTTCGTTTCGCCTGTCTGGAAGAAAAACGAGTAGTTCGTTTTGAATTTCGGATAAATAAGATCAAAATTATCATCGCCTGCATACAATTTTCCCGTTTTGCGGCCTTGTGAGCCGATAAAGAAGTCTTTATACGGAATGACGTTATAGTTGTTGATGTCTGTAAAATAATTGTTCGGATCAAGCGGCTTGTCATACATGTCATCCAGATGATGAACGAGCTGGCCGAAGGCCCAGAAGGCCGTTTTGATTTTCCAATGATGGTCTGTCGTGAAAAAAAGGTCCTTCGCCGGGATGCCATTCTCCAGCAATCCCTCGCGCAAGTCGAGTGTGTCGATTCCTGCCTGCTTCAGATGATTCAGGAAGCCATCGGCGGTTTCGTTATTATAATTGTAAGGAATGCCTTCCGGGAACGTTGTATGTCCACGTACATATTTGTCGGGTGTCATAACATAGGTCAGCTTTGTTTTTCCATCCAATTGAGTTCCAAGCTCTGCCACCCGATCAGAAAGCTGCTTTGTATCTGTAGGTCCTGTGGCGAAGTAGGTATAGTGCAGCTTGCCTTCTGTATCTTTGACCACCTCGAAGTTGTTCTCCTCGTTTTTCCACATCAGGGCTTGCAAGTAACCATAGGCCTCCACGAACCCGAATTTTTCAAAAACATGCTCGTTAATGTCCGCATCCACCTTGTTAATGATGTTTTTGGCATTGGAGAAACGATAGTCGGCCGAACCCAGCGTCTGTTTTAACGGCTCGAAAGCTTGCATCAGATTGAGTACAGAGAGCGCAGCCAGCACCACGATGAAGAGGAAGGCAGTAAGTCTCTTTTTGGCAAAAAAGTTATGCATGTCATATCCTTCTCTCAAAAATTAAAATAAATAAACGGATTGTATGTTCCTTTGACCAGATAGGATACACATACGAGGAACAATGCGATGATGCTTACCGGGTAGATCAGTTCAAGCGGTTTACCGAAGCGAACGCCATCCACCATCCATTTGTTCATACGTAAGGCGATCGGTGTGGAGAACAGAATGCCGAGTATGAAGAAGAGGGCATATTCCTTCAGGAACATCCAGGTGGTATCACTCCAGAACCCGTTACCGTACAAGCCGAACATGTTGCCAAGATAGTTGCCGGCCTGCAGCAGATCGGGTGAGCGGAATATAACCCAGCCAATGACAACAACAAACATGGCATAGACATGTCTGAGCGGAGCAAAACGAATGCCTTTGTCCAGATTAAAGATTTTCTCCAGTGCAATGAACGCAAAGTTAATCAAACCCCAGATGACAAATGTCCATTCCGCACCATGCCAGATGCCCGTGAGTCCCCAGACGACGAGCAGATTACGGATCATTTTGTCCTTGTTGCTGACACGTGATCCTCCGAGCGGGAAGTAAACGTATTCCTTGAACCAGGTTCCGAGCGAGATATGCCAGCGGCGCCAGAATTCAGTGATAGAGCGGGAGATGTATGGATATTTGAAGTTTTCTTCAAACTTGAAGCCAAACATTAACGCCAGTCCAATCGCCATATCGGAATAACCGGAGAAGTCGAAATAAATTTGCAGCGTATAGGCGATAGCTCCTAACCAAGCCAGACTGGCAGCGATATCGGATGTTCCTCCCGCGCTGAAGGCGTGATCGGCAACAATGGCCATGCTGTTGGATAACAGCACCTTTTTGCTCAACCCAACAATAAATCGGCAGCAGCCTACTGCGAACTTGTCCCAGCTCTCTTTACGGTGCATCATCTGATCCGCAATCATGTTGTAGCGCAGAATAGGCCCCGCAACTAACTGAGGGAAAAACGAAATATACAGAGCGACATAGAACGGATTCTTCTGCACACTGCCATGTCCGCGGTACACATCAATGACGTATGAGATCGCATGAAAGGTGAAAAAAGAAATACCGAGCGGCAGCGCAATATGTGGAATGCTCAGACCAAAACCTGTGCTTTCATTCACAATGCGTAAGGCAAACGCCAAATATTTATAAACAAACAGCATGCCCAGATTGGCAGCGAGCATCACAGTAATAATGGTATACGCGGCACTGCGGTGGTCGCGATATTTGTCTACCAGCAATGCGAACACATAATTCAGTGCGATGGACACGAGCATGACCAGTACGAAGCGGGGTTCGCCCCACGCATAGAAGAACAGACTGGCTACAAGCAGGAGCATGTTTTTTAGTGTTACTGAAAATCGGAGTACATAATAGAGTCCTAATACAAGCGGTAAAAAATAAAATAAAAAAACGACACTGGAAAAGAGCACTGCCTTTCCTCCTTGGAGATAAAATAAACAATTACATGCGGAACAACCGTTTGGAACGACGATGATTCATGGACAGGGCTTTACCCGATTGGCTGGCATGCTGTTTGTTTCTCCACAGCCAGTAAGGGATAACAATCAGAAGTCCAACGAGGAGCAGGCCGATGCGAATCATCCATTCCATCCAAGGCTTTAGCCATATGGCAGAAGGCTCCAGCACCTTGGCTACCTGGTCAGGCGCAGGGATGAAACGTGGTGTCCCGTCGGCCTCCTCGACCCTCATCGCCGTGGAAGGATCTAGCGCCACGATGTAGCTGCTGGTCCATCGCTGATCAATTACCGCTTGAACTACAACAGATTTGGCCTCCGAAGCTTCCGTCTCAAGTGTCAGCAGGCCATCTGTTGTGATGGATACGCCCTGCACAGGATGAGCAAGCTGGAATCTGACGTCCGAGCTCTCTGGCGAACCAGTGACTGTATATTGGGCAATGGATTGACCAGCTACGGGGATGACTACACGTTCATCTCCATGGATATGTACAGTGGAGAAGCTGTTTTCCTTGGCGGCTTCTTGAACAGGCACCAGCTTGATGTTCCCCACGCGATAGCGTAGCTGTGCATTTTCCGATGTCGTCATGGTAATGCCCCAGCTTAGAATGTTCCCCGGAGTGACGTGCCCGATGGTAGCCGGTTTATTTCGAACCATGAGACTGGCAAAGGGAACACGCACCTCGCCTTCAAACCCTGGCACAAGTTCAATCAATCCATTTACGGGACGAACCAGCTCTGGTTCTTTGCTTGCTTTCGGAATCAGAATGACCTGACGTTCGTCGGATACAGTGAGCGCGGCTTGATCCGCTCGGGTGATTACAACGTTCAGTGGCAATACCTGATCTGAATCACTTCGTACGGAGAACCTTAGCTCGCCGCTGCTCGACCAGTCTCTGTTCTGTAACTCGTATACATAGGCAGAATAGAATCCCTTGCTCAGCCCCTGTGTGGAGGTGCTGATCTGCAAGCTGCCATTACGTTCCACGCTGGACTGCACCGTTGCACCGTTGCTCCACTTATGGATGGAGCGTTCGCTCCATTTCAGCTGTTCAGGCGGTGTTGAAGCACTGGCATAGGAACTGTTCATGCTCCACAACCCCGTCACAATTGCGATAAGCAGCCACTGCTGCCATTTCGTACGCATGCTTTTTTTGCCTCCATTATTTATAAATAAGCCATCTCGTTCAGTTCATCCTCGGAGACGAAGTTTTTGTAAGACGATGTACCCTTTGGTTTGCGGGACTCCAGATAGGCCATGTTCCACTGCTTCAAAAGGGCTTCCAGCTCGGACATTTGACCACTCCGGGCGATGTCACGAATATTTCGAATCCGGTACAGAATGCCTTGCTTGCTTCGCATGGATTTCACCCATACACAGTCCAGAATCAGATGATCTGCAAGAGGCAGCTGAAACTCGTAGGCCATCTCCGGGTGAGACATCTTCACGAGTATAAAGTCATAGTTAAAGTCGAGCAGGGTAATCATGCCATACTCGGACGTATCAAGTGTGTGGTTCAGCGAAATACGTGCCAGCTTGCGGTTCGACATCATGCCGATCTGTCCACGGCGTACAAAGTTTAGACGAATGTCCTCAAATGTACTGATATCCTTGTCCAGCTTCTGAGGAAGCGTTGGCTCGCGATCATACACAATGTGCAGCAGCTGGCGCTGCTCTGCTTCGTTAATCTCATGCACTTTAAATGCATACTTCCACTTGGTTCCAAATGTAGTGACGTGTGTGATCTTGGCTTTGAATTTGCTCGAATAAGGGCCCGATAACAGTTGCACGCCAAATTCAAGCTCACTCGGAATATATCTTGGTGTATCAAGCAGAATGGAAATGCCGCCTTCCGAAATATCATAAGTAACAGTCGAGAGGGTTTCTCCCTCTGTGGTCAGCGTACACTCCACAGCAGCGAGCACACGCTCATAGTTACGGAACACCTTGCGTCCGCTAAGGAAAAAGATGGACATCATAATGTTGTAGAAGTTGATCAATAGCCAGTATAGAACGACAAGAAAACCAATCGTGCCTTGACTAAAGGTCCAGTGAATGCAGTTCACAATACCAATCACGGAAAGCACCGCCAGAATGAGATGCGGAATAATCTGTTTGATCTGATAGCTGCGATCATTATGCGCTCCATCTTTGCGAGTGACCGCAAATTTGTTCATCGTGATGCCGAGTGTTTCCAGAATAACCGCAGGCAGTAGCGACGGGAACAATATCGTTTCATATACATTGGTCCATTTGGTCGTTCGAATATTGCCCGAGAGCATGCGCAGACAGGTATTGGTCAGCAGGTACATCGGCAGCCAGAACACCAGAATCTCCAGAATGGTACATTTCACGACGAGTACACCGAAGACAGCGAACAGAATAGGCGACATAATGTACAGAAGCCGTTTTAAACCGGCATACCAGTAAGTAATAGATGAGATATAATTCAGCCTTTGGGCAAAGGTAAGTCCCTTCTTAAACAGAATGTTCAATTTTCTGCCGGTCTGGATACATCCACGCGCCCAGCGCTGACGCTGCTTGATCAGGCTTTTCAGATCACCGGGAGCGAGTCCGGAAGCCAGCACCTGATTGGTGGCAAAGCAACGATACCCTATGCTCTGCATTTCAATGCCTGTTGCAAAATCTTCTGTAATCGACCCGGTATAGAAACCGCCAACATCCTCAAGCGCTTGTCTGGACAGCACTGTATTGGTTCCACCATAGATGACGGAGTTGGATTTGTTTCGCCCAACCTGCACATCACGGTAGAAGTAGTCCTGTTCATTGGGAATACGAGCCTCCGAATACAGGTTGTATTGAAACTGATCGGGATTATAGAAACTTTGCGGAGTCTGAACAAAGCCGATTTTTTCTTCTGTCAGAAAATAAGGCACACAGGACGTCAGAAAATCATGCTTCGGAATCATATCGGCATCGAACGTAGCGATTAGAGGTGAGGAAGTATGTTTCATGGCGTTGTTCAGATTTCCAGCCTTGGCGTGGATATGCTCGGTTCGGGTCAAATAGTGGATGCCCATATGAGAAGCAAGTTCCCGCATCTCGGGACGATTGGAGTCATCACATAGATAGATATGTACTTTGGAGCGATCGGGATAATCCATGTTGAGACAGCCATTAATCGTTTTGAAGAGCAAGGATGCTGGTTCGTTGTAGGTGGCAATAAAGACATCGACATCCGGATATAAAGATTCATCCACAACGGGGAGCTCAGGATATTCAAGCCGGGTCATATTATAAAAATGCACAGCCAGTTCAAACATGCCGATGAGTTCAACAATCAGTAGGGCAAGACCGGCAGTCACAGCAAGAGGGCCATGACCGAAGGGGATAGTGAAGAATGTACGCCAGATGACGTAAATACAGGACATAATGACTGTTGCGGTGACCAGTATTTTGTTGCGCGTGCTTAAACGATTCAAGGTGTCTACCTCTCTCTATGCGTGGTAAAATCATGAGCGTTCATTCAGCCAGAAGCTGTGACCTATCATACAATAAAGTACTGAACAGATTCTGAACATGAGCTTGTATAGTGATGATGATAAATGTTGAAAAGTGATGAATGTTGTATTTATTTAGGATTAAATTAGCAACAATTTTATTATGAAACCACTATATGGATTTTTTTGATATTTTGCTTAAAAAAAGCAAAAGAAGACGAGCTCGTAAGCTCGCCTTCTTCGTATGACTCTTGCAGACATGAACACGTATCTGCTGCTGCAATCAGACTCATCTAATCCGAAATGTTGCGGGTGTAGTATTCAATGATATCTTTACGACGAATGATGCCGAGAAAGACACGATCTATATCGACCACGGGTACAAAGTTCTGATCTGCTGCAAGGGTCAGCATATCTTCCATCTCTGCTTCGATGTACACGCATTCATTATAAACGCGATTGCTGATCTCATGCACCTGCACTTGATCCATATTGTCAAATGTCAAACCGGGGGTGCCCCGCATTTTCCATAACAGATCGCCTTCGGACAGAGTAGCAACATATTTTCCATCCGGGTCAATTACGGGAATGGCGGTGTAGTGGTGCGATTCCAGCTGCTCGATAGCATCTTTCATGGAAGCGGTAGACTCGATATAGGCCACTTCGGCTTTGGGGAGTAAAAAATAGCTGATTTCCATCATCGGGCTCCTTTTCAGCCTTTTGCTTCACAGCAAAAGCTTTAGTATGTAATTCACTATTCTTATTTAAACATATTATGTGAGTATAAGGCTATTTTTAATGACAAATTCATCAGATTTGTTACATTGTGTAATCCGTGCTGGAAATCTATAGTATAGAGTAGAGGTGAACTGACATGAAATCAAAACGTAAGTTATTATATGGACTTTTGCCCATCTTGTTTGCAGGCGGCATCGGAATGGTTCTATACATGCAGAACAACAAACCCGAGGAAGCAAAACCGCAGACAACCGTAAATCAGTACATAGAGCATCTGCAGAAAAAAGAGTTTGATCAGCTGTATTCGTTGATGTCACCCGCTTCGCTAACCGAGGCAGGCATGACAAAGGAGCAGTTTGTCGAGAAATACAGTGCCATATACTCAGGAATGAAGGTATCTGTCATCAAGGCTGAACTGCAGCCGTCGCAGTCATCAGAGACTGAAGCTGGAGCGGATGCCGGAGAGAATACAGATCGGGAGACGAGTTCACAAGCCAAGACGGGTCAGGAGAGTGAGGATAAGGCACAACAGAACGAAAGTAATCCTGACCTCTACGAGGCGAGCTATAATCTTCACCTGACCACTTTTTTGGGAGAAATCAGTGAGACTCATACGATAACATTAGTAAGAAAGGAATTGGAGGACGGGAGCAAGATCTGGCAAATTAATTGGCAACCATCGCTAATTCTCAGTGATATGGTAAAAGGAAGCAAGGTTCGGGTAAAGACTCTGTTCCCGACTCGAGGAAATATCGTAGATCGCGATGGGTTGCCGCTCGCGACCCAGGGCACCATGAATGAATGGGGGATTGTACCTGAGAAGCTTGGCGATCAACCTGATCAGATGATTGCTCGCATCGCAGATCATTACAGCGTATCTGTAGAAGGCATTCAAAAGGCGCTGAATCAGACGTGGGTAAAACCGGGATTTTTTGTCCCGATTGGCTCTACAGAGGAGTTTGATATTCCTGATTCACTTCGTGGTGTTTCACTGCAAAGCAAGGAGGTCCGTTATTATCCCCTGGGAGAAGCAGCCGCGCATCTGATTGGTTATGTTCGTAAGGCTACCAAGGAGGATCTGGACAAAGACAGCGAGGGATATTACCGCGCGGAGGACTGGATTGGTAAAGCTGGGCTGGAGCAATCCATGGAGAAGCAACTGCGCGGGGAGCGTGGTGCCTTGATTGAGATCACCGATGAAGCGGGGAATCCCCTTTCCGAATTGATTCGCAAGGATGCGGTCAATGGCAAGGATGTGCAGCTTACAATCAGCTCCGCGCAGCAGAAAAGGCTATATCAAACGCTGGCTGGCGGTGGCGACGCCGGAGCCATGGTGATGATGAATCCGAAGGATGGCAACCTGCTGGCGCTGGTAAGTGCACCCTCGTACGATCCGAATAAAATGGTCACAGGTTTGACGCAGGCGGAGTGGGACGCTTATTCGGCGAATGAGAAGCTTCCTTTTATTAATCGAGTAACAACACGGTATGCCCCTGGCTCGACCTTCAAAGCAATTACTGCGGCAGCCGGATTGATGGAGAACGTAACAACCGCGAATAAAACCCACGACATTTCCGGTTTGCAGTGGAGGAAAGATGACAGCTGGGGTGGTTATTATGTCAAGCGGGTGAAAAGCCTGAGCCCGGTTAATATGGTAGATGCGCTGGTATATTCGGACAATATTTATTTCGCGATGGAAGCGACCGAAATGGGCAGTGCCAAGTTCATCGAGGGCATCCAGAAGTTCGGGTTTGGTGATAACTTCGGAATGGATGAGCTGTACCTGAAGCCGAGTCAGTATGCCAATGAAGCACATAAGGACTTATCCTCCGAAGTGCTGCTTGCCGACACGTCGTATGGACAGGGCGAGATGTTAATGTCGCCGATTCATCTTGCTACTGCTTTTACGCCGTTTGTGAATGAAGGCAAGCTTGTAAAGCCCGTGCTCATTGTTGGCAAAGAAACCTCTGACCCTGTGGCAATTATTACACCCGATGTGGCCAACACCGTGAAAAATGCTTTGAAGCAGGTTGTTTCTCGTCAAGGAGGAACAGCACATGCCCTTAGTTCGATTGCTGGTGGCCTTGCAGGCAAGACCGGTACGGCAGAGCTGAAAGCGAAGAAGGGTGAGCAAGGTCGGGAGAATGGCTTTTTCGTTACGTTTGACACGGAATCGCCATCGTTCCTTCTGGCAGCGGTGATCGAAGAGGTTAACGGGCGTGGGGGCAGTCACTATGTAGTGGATCGGTTAAAGCCTTTCCTGGAGAAACTGCAGCTTGATCAGTAATTTGACTCCGTAATATTTTATTCATAAACAGCGAGCGGCATGGATAATGAACAAAACGCGCGTTGGCTGAATCCACCCGGATTCGCCAACGCGCGTTTTTTGAATATATTTCAGATTATTTTTTTGCTGTAATCATAAAGCGTGCCGAGTTGGTGCGAATCCCCTTCTCGTGCCAGTGGTCCTGCACAAACTGTTTGAAAGTCTCCAGATCGGAAACATGTTCTCCAAAATGAGGCACAATCGGCGTGTGCATGAGCAAAAACAGAAGATCCTCTGGTGCAGCATAATACTCCATTACATTATATTCACGGGCCTCGATCTGCCGGAAACCGGCGTGTGCAAGCTCCTGTCTGTAGCGTTCCAGCAGCGTGGCAGATTTAATGACGGAATGCTGCTCACGTCCGAAAGCCTGCGCGATATCTAATTTGTCATGCTCGCTGACTTGCTGGGTCAGAAATATGCCGTCCTCTGCGAGCACCCGGTATACCTCCGATGCAGAGAAAACGGAATGCCTACAGGATACGGTGTTGAAGAACTCATTCGGGAATTCGAGATGGTCTGCATCCATCTGAACGAAGCGGACCTTGGAACCGCTGGCCGCTTTCTCCAGGTTTCGCCGGGCAGTATCAATCATGCCCTGAGCCAGATCAATACCCACAAGCAAATGAGCATGTTCTGCAATGGACAACACGGCTTCTCCTCCGCCAGTGCCAATATCGAGCAGCAAGTCTGATGTTTGCGTGCAGCGAATAACCTCTTCGTAGAAATCCCAAGCAGGGGTATCAGATACAACCTTCATTGTGCTGAAATCCCAACCGTTTTGTCGACCGACACGTTCATAGAATGCTTCGTAATCCCATTTTTTTGTCATACTTCAATCTTCCTCCAATATGTGATGTTATAATTATGGATGTGTATCCCTGTACAATCATTCGTGTGTAAAGCATCGAACAGGCTCAAATGGACAGACCTGCCCCTTGGCAGCTGGTACGCGTTTTGATCCAGCCCGATGACTAGGACGTATCTTGAAATCTACTGAAGTGCATCTTTTACCGCCTTTTCGCCCCCTGCTGCGTCACTTTCCCTTGACGTGCTCCGGCACGCCTGCGGTAAACTTCCTGGCTTGGAACGAAAATTCAGCAAAATCTGCTTCCTTCAGCGTTTTCAGACACGCCCTAATTACTTCGAACGATCGGGAACAACATCCCTTTCACCTCACATGTTGGAATACGTTCATTATACGTAATTGACAGCGCATACGCGAGGTGATATTTTGGGGTGGAATCTATTCTAGGTATCCGAGGTGATCCATAGTGGCCGTTCGCGCTAATCAGATTTTTGTCAACCTGCCTGTCAAGGATTTGAAGAAATCAGTTGATTTTTTTACGAAAGTAGGGTTTGAGTTCAACGCCCAATTCACGGACGATTTAGCTACCTGCATGATCATCGGAGAGAACATTTATGCCATGCTTCTGGTAGAAGAACGATTCCATTCCTTCATTACGAAAAAAATTGCCAATGCTGCGGATACAACCGAGGTGATTGTCGCTTTATCTGTTGATTCACGTGAGCAGGTGGATGCTGTTGTGCAAGCCGCTCTGGATGCAGGAGCGAAGCCTTATAACGAGCCGCAGGATCATGGATTCATGTATGGACGAAGCTTTCAGGATCTGGACAACCACTTGTGGGAAGTTTCTTATATCAATTTGAGCGCCTTCCCATCCAATCAGACAGAGTAAAGGTATCCTTTTGCATAGTGTTATACGTTGAGGCCTTCCTGATTACAGGAGGGCTTTTTCAGATGTACGAATCAGGGTGAAGATTTACGGCTGCTTGTCTGTGATGCTTCTTTTCATGGAAAGGGTAATTCATTATAAGCCCGATATTACGCTGACGATAGCGAATAATGTATTTTATGGCAGTAGTATATGGTGCATTTTACCTTTTTGCTATATGATATATGTCGATTCACCCCTAGATTCAGATACACATATTCTGATAGCGGGTAGAGAAATAGCCGGATAACAGATAACCAATGGAAACATACATATTTTTTAGATGGAGGGATCAGGGTGTACTGTCACGTATGCGGGGCAAAAAACAGCTCGGGTCAGGCACAGTGTCAGAAGTGCGGAACTGTGCTCAAGCAAGTAAGCTCTACGGAGGAGCAGATCTGGAGGGAGCCGGCAGGCCTCTCTCCTCGCAATGCAGCTGCTGCCGGAGAGGTGAACCAGCGTAAGAACAGTCCGTTTCTATGGATTATTCCGCTGCTGCTAGCAGCCATTATGGGTGCGTTGCTGACGTACTATTATATTCAGGAGAATGCGATTAATGCTCAAGTAAAGACACTGCATCATGAGGCAGAGCAAGCCGCACTGAATGGCAAATATGCGGAGGCCATCAAGCTGCTGGATAAAGCGCTTGGTTATAGACCGAAGGTAGAAGGGCTGGTTCAGGATCGGCAAATAACGGCTAAAGCCTACAATCTGTTCAATCAGCTGAATGAGGCTACGGATTTACTCAAAACAGGAAAGCTGTCCGAAGCGGACAAAATTATTCAAGCGGCAGCGAAGACGTTAAACGAGCGGCAGGAGCCCGTGTTTGCCAAGGCAAGGGCAGCCTTGAACAACCGAAAAGTAACCCTGGCCGTGCTGAAGGTCAAAAAAGAAATTGATCAGTTAACCACTGTGGAGGCACTGGCCAGCAAACTCAAAACGATATCCAGCCTGAGCGGCAAGGAAGCGGAAGCTGTGCGAAAGCAGATCACCGACAAGCTGGCAGGGATCAGTTATAAACAAGCGGAGCAACAGGTGAAGAAACGTGATTTTACAGCAGCGCTTCAGACCGTGGACAACGGTTTATCCTATGCACCGGATGACCAGAAGCTGAGCAAATATCGGGATGAGGTGCTGCGGGAGAAGAAGGCATTTGAGAAAGCCGAGCAAGAACGTATTCGACTTGCCGAGCAACAGGCGGCCGAGGAGGAACTTCGAAATCGCACGGGGGCTGTGTACGTAACCGATTTGTCTGCCGAGCTGGATGAGTATGGAGACTTGTACATCAGTGGGTCGGTATTTAACCAGGGAACACGTCCAATATCGTCCGTGGCTCTGATCGTCAATATTAATGCTTCGAATGGAGATTACATCGGTGAGACAGATGCTTATGTATACCCGTCGATATTAGATGTAGGAGAGGAAGGCTATTTTGAAACCTACTATTATGGGGTGTATGAAGCAACAAATGTAACGGTCACAAATGCATCATGGTATGTGGAGTAGGAGGGGACCAAATGAGTAAAAAAATATGGGGCACGATTGTTTCCAGTGCAATAATCATTGGAGGTGGGGCAGGAGGCGTATTCTGGATTCATCAGCAGGCAGTTGATGAGCTGGCGATTGCACCCAAACTGGCGGTTGCTTCCTCTAAGGAAGTGGATAAGTCGACAGTAGCTAACACTTCTAATCCTTCGAACAAAAAAACACGCAAACAGATTATTGAGGATAGTCAGAAAAAAGTGGTAACGATCGAAAGCAGCGATGGGCTGGGCTCCGGCTTTTTATACAATAACAAGGGTGACGTAATTACCAATGCACATGTGGTAGAGGGATCTCAAAAAGTGACTGTTCGGACTCTGGATCATCAGGAGTATCAGGGCACAGTCATCGGCATCGGGGAGGAAACCGATGTGGCTGTCGTCAGAGTCCCGGATCTTGTGAAAATGGAGCCACTGACCATCTCCTCTGCCAAAGCGGAGGTGGGTGATGAGATTCTTGCACTGGGGAGCCCGCTGGGATTCGAAAATACCGTCACCACTGGCATTATTAGCGGACTTGATCGCAGCTTTGAGATCGAGCCTTATATCTATACCAACTTGTATCAGATCTCCGCTCCAATCACTAACGGCAATAGCGGAGGCCCGCTAATTAATGCCGAGACGGGAGAAGTGCTTGGGATTAACTCAACGGTGGTAAAACAGGAGGGCGGTCTAGGGTTCAGCATTCCGATCACCAGCGTGCTGAAACAGGTGCAGCAATGGTCCGAGCGTTCCTCTGATGGCAAGTCGGCACAGACGATTCGGGACAATTCATCACAGACGTCCTCTGCTGAATTATCGGAAGCGGAAGGGCTGGTTGCCGATTTTTACAGTTATCTTAGCATGAATGATTATGTAGCTGCTTATGCGTTGCTTGGAAGTGACTGGCAGAGCAGCACAAGTTACGCGAAATTCCGTGAAGGGTACACGTATACGAGTTATGTCAGTCTGGAGAAGATATCTTCCAAACGTAAGGCTGAGGATGAACTGGAAGTGAGCGCAGTCATCGCTGCAGAAGAACGTAAGGATGGAGAATACATCACGTCACGATATAATGTTACTTACCAGGTTGGATATGAGAACGGTCAGATAAAGATTTTGCACGGACAAGGGAAAAAGATCCAATAACATGATCTGACTTAGGTGTCTGGAAACGCTGAAGGAAGCCAATTTTGCTGAATATTCGTTCCAAGCCAGGAAGTTCTCCGCAGTCGTGGGCGAAAAGAGGTAAAAGATGCATCTCAATAGGCTTCAAAACACGCCATGAATTCATGGAATTGAAACCGGGAAGCAACGATCTGAACAAACAGGGAGAGCGCGCAGTGATGCGGGTTCTTCTTTTTTTATTGCAGATACAATGTTGTTTTGATAAAATACAGAACGAACGTTCAGTATGTATAGATGAATGGAGTGAAGTAAGTGAACATGAATAAAAAGCAGCTCCAATCCGAGCAGACAAAGAAAAAACTTGCGGATGCTTCGAAAGCCCTTTTTGTACAAAAAGGGTATAAAGCAACTTCAATTGAGGATATCGTCGCCGCGACAGGCAGCAGCAAGGGAAATATATATTATCATTTTAAAAGCAAGGAAGGACTCTTTCTTTATCTTATTGATGAGTGGAATCGGGAGTGGGAAGCGAGCTGGGGAGCGAAGGAACATCTATATCGCACTTCCACCGAGAAAATCTACGGGCTCGCTGAGCAGCTAATTCTGGATGATTTGAATCATCCATTAACGAAAGCGGCGGATGAGTTTTTCACAGGCGAAAAAAAGGAAAATGATATTCAGGAACGGATTGCTGCCATGTTCGAGCGTCACATTGAATTTAACAAACAGCTGATCCAGCAAGGAATAAATAGCGGCGAGTTCAATGAGAGCAATGTGGAGCACCTTGCGCTTATTTTGGAAAGTACGATTATTGGACTCAGTCAAATGTCCCGTAAGCTGGAGCCTAATGAGGCTTTGGCGTTATATCGTCAGGCGGCTGGTGTATTCCTGTACGGAATTGCGAAGGATAAACAGCATAATTAGACAACACTGGAGGATGGAATCATGGCTTTGCTGACACGTAACAGGGGCGCGCTGCTGCTGTTAATGTTTAATATTTTTCTCGTATTTATGGGTATAGGGTTGGTTGTTCCAATCATGCCTGCTTATATGAATTTGCTTCATATTACGGGTTTTACGATGGGGCTGCTCTTCGCAGCGTTCTCGTTTACCCAATTTCTGTTCTCGCCCGCTGCGGGACGATGGTCAGATCAGTGGGGACGTAAAAAGATTATTGTGATCGGCATGCTGATCTTTGCTGTATCTGAATTTATGTTTGGCGCAGTGAATGCGCCTTACCTGCTCTTCGCAGCTCGGATGCTGGGCGGAATTGGTGCAGCGATGATTTTCCCGGCTGTTATGGCGTATACAGCAGACATTACGACGGAAGAAGAGCGCGGTAAGGGCATGGGGCTGATTAATGCAGCCATTACCACAGGTTTTATTATCGGGCCGGGAATCGGTGGTTACATTGCAGATTTTGGCATCCGGGTTCCGTTCTATGCTGCCGGGGTTGCCGGATTACTGGCCGCCATTATCACACTGATTATTTTGCCGGAATCCGAGCGGACTTCGACTGAGCAAGCTGCAGCTAAAACTGAGAAAGTGAAGGAAAAGGCACCAGGTATGATAACCCAATTGGTAAACTCGTATCGTGAGCCTTACTTTTTCAGCTTGATCATTGTATTTGTTATGGCTTTTGGTTTGGCTAACTACGAAACGGTATTTTCACTGTTTGTGGATCGAAAATTTGGTTTCACGACGAAAGATATTGCATTTATTATTACATTTGGTTCAATCGCGGGTGCTGTTGTACAGGTAGCTCTGATCGGCTGGTTACTGAACACCTTTGGCGAGAAAAAGGTCATTTCCGTATGCTTGTTGTTTGTTTCCGTATTTGTCTTGTTAACTCTATTCGTGCATACGTATTGGCTTATCGTTGTTGTAACGTTTACCGTGTTTCTGGGGATGGATATCTTACGTCCTGCCATTAGTACACAGATGTCCAAACTGGCTGAGGAGCAGCAGGGCTTCGTTGCCGGGTTGAATTCCGCTTATACCAGTCTGGGCAATATTGCAGGACCGATCGTAGCTGGAGCATTGTTTGATGTTAACATTAACTATCCATATGTTTCGGCTGCCGCAGTTCTCGGGATTTGTTTTCTGCTGTCACTTCGTGTGCTTCGGAGTGTTAAGCCAGTTAAAAAACCTGAGGTTCAAGTGTAATTCATCAGCTTTGAAACCTGGACACTTCAATTTTGGTATAATAAGAATTGCTGGAAGTGAATCATAAGTGCCTGGTTGCAATCAACATGACCGAGTAATATCATTTTTAGACATACACAGAACTATTGGAGTGATAAAATGAGCAAAGCAAAAGGTAAGGGCGGCACTGGCCGTGGTACAGGCAAAAAGGGCTGGAACCGCTGGCAAGCCAGTGCCAATCGAGCCAAGAGTGCCCCAAAGCCTTATAAAAGCAAGGGCACCAAGAATAAGGAAAGCTCTGAATCTGCCGTAGATAAGACCAAGTAAACGGGGAGTGTAAAAGGCAGGGCTGGGTCCATTGGATAGTTTGCTAGAGCAACAGCAGTTTTGGAGATGGTAAGCACATCTGAAGAACTGCTGTTTTTTTATGCGTGTAAAAGGAGATAGACCGTAGGAAGGCTTCTTTACATATAAAGAGGGTGGCTAAACACTAATATATAAGACGTATGTTATAACCTTATTTAGCAAGTGATAGGTATGTGGTTCTGGAGCAGAGATCATGAATTGCGAAAATATTGAACCTAATAATTGGGTATAATTAATTTTAATAAATAATGCTTTACAAACGAATGTGATTCGTGATATATTCTATTTCCGGCCAAGAAAACACGGTTTAAACGGTGCGGCAAGCAGCTTAAATAAGAAAGCTTCGAAAGAAGCTTGAAAAAAAGAGCTTGCAAAGTTGGTTCGGAAATGATATGATATAAGAGTTGCTGAAGCGAACGAGCGACAGTGGCAAAACGAAGTTTGATCTTTGAAAACTGAACAACGAGTGAGTAATCATTCTGCTTGCAGAATGAACGTGAAGGTTTTTGATACAAGCCATCTGGCTGTATGAAAACTGGAACAACAATGAGATTAACAATCTCGTCAGATTCAAAATGAGCTTATCGCTCTTTTCGATACCCCGATGAGTTGCACAGCGTTGAACGACGCTGCGGAATTCATCTTTATTGGAGAGTTTGATCCTGGCTCAGGACGAACGCTGGCGGCATGCCTAATACATGCAAGTCGAGCGAACTTGAAGAGAAGCTTGCTTCTCTGATGGTTAGCGGCGGACGGGTGAGTAACACGTAGGCAACCTGCCCTCAAGCTTGGGACAACTACCGGAAACGGTAGCT
>NZ_QJSW01000013.1 GCF_003217495.1 Paenibacillus barcinonensis
GGCCTCCCACAATGCCGTAGTCATGCGAGGATAACCAAACTCTGGGTTTGCAAAATGAATCGCCATCATTTGTTCTTTGATTTCGCGGTCATGAGCCTCTCTTGCGTCTCGCTGCGGCTGGGTGGCTCGCCATTTGTAGTAACTCGATCGGGGTATCCCTGTAATCGATAACAGGCGTGTAATACCATGCAAGCTGCGCAGTTCATCTACAATGTGGTAGTTCTCCCGTTGGCTCAGCGCTTCTCCTTTACTAGATTTGGATACCGCTTTTTTAAATAATCTACCTGTGCTTGAAGGTAGTCTCGTTCTTCTTCTACACTGCTAAAAGCAGTACGGGAACGCCCCTTCAGTGGGTTCGGGACATTGTTTTTTCGCTCATCGAACGCTTCTCCGTTTTTCCACTTTTTCACCCAAACCTTCAGTTGTGAACAATTTCGAATTCCTTCGCGTTCAGCGACTACCTTGTAGCTCGAAGAACCTTCGACATATGATCTGACTGCATTCAATTTGAATTCTTCGGTATAGGTCTGAAACGTTTGTCCTTTTTTCGCCATAAAAATATCCCCTCCAAGTGTCACTTGAACCCTCATGATAACATGAAGGTTTTTTTAAGTGTCTACTTAAAGGGGATAATACCAGAGTAACTATTAGAGTCGGCTTTTTTTCAAACATTTTCCGGGAAATAAATCCAGAATGATTAGGTTCAAGCTGCTTTCTTACAACAAGTCTGCCGCCAGCTGAGCTAGCTTGGAACGTTCTCCTTTTTCAAGCATAATATGTCCGCTGATGCCCTCTTGTTTGAATCGTTCCACGATATACGTTAAGCCGTTACTAGCAGAGTCCAGATAAGGATGGTCAATCTGCTCAGGATCACCCATCAAAATAATTTTACTTCCTTCCCCTACCCGGGATACGATCGTTTTCACTTCATGCCTTGACAGGTTCTGGGCTTCATCAATGATGATGAACTGACCCGGAATGGATCTTCCGCGAATATACGTGAGTGCTTCTACCTGAATGCTGCCAAGACCCATCAGAATTTTATCAATATCGCCAGCCTTCTTGGTATCAAACAAAAACTCAAGGTTATCGTAAATAGGCTGCATCCATGGACGAAGCTTTTCTTCCTTCTCTCCTGGCAGATAGCCGATATCTTTACCCATAGGTACGACCGGTCTTGCAATTAGCAGCTTTTTATATTTGTGATCGTCCTCCACCTTCAGCAGTCCTGCCGCCAGCGCTAACAGCGTTTTACCTGTACCTGCTTTTCCAGTAATGGTCACCAGCGGGATATCATCATTCAACAGAAGTTCTAGTGCCATCCGTTGCTGTGCATTGCGTGCGCTGATCCCCCACACATTATCATTGCTGAGAAACAGCGGCTCCAGCTTGGTTCCTTCCGTATTCACTTTGAGCAAAGCGGATTTGTTCGTACCCATCTCATCCTTCAGAATGACAAACTCGTTCGGATAGAGTGAGTAGGACAGCTGCAATGGCTTGATCGGTAAGAAACGATATGTGTAAAACTCATCAATCACGGACGGATGAACCTTCAGTGCGGTATATCCGGGGTACATCTCACTGAGTCCAGCCGTACGATCCGATAAGTAATCTTGTGTGAACAATCCAAGGACGTCCGCTTTGATTCGTACAAGAACATCTTTACTGACAAGCACAACTTGATGCTCAACCACTTCTTTTTCATTTTCTTCAATCTGATAATTCAGCGCGACGGCCAAGATTCGATTGTCATTGGACACTTCCCCAAACATTTCCTGAACTTTCACAAAACTCCGATGATTCAGTTCAACCTTCAGATTGCCTCCATTCGCAAGAGGTACACCGCTATGCAGATGACCAAGCTCTCTAAGTCCATCCAGCAGTCTGGACACATTGCGGGCGTTACGTCCGATCTCATCGGCATTTCTTTTTTTGGAGTCAATCTCCTCCAGTACAACCGCGGGAATGATTACCTCATGTTCTTCAAAGGCAAATATGGCATTGGGGTCATGCAGAAGCACATTGGTATCCAATACAAAAATTTTTTTCATTCAATCCCCTCCAAAGCGGCGTCGTTAAATGCATGGGCTGGAACGTGTTCTCGGGAATGACGATGGGGCTCTATGAGCCGTCCGTTTCCCTTCATTCCCGAGTTCATCTTGGTCGTGTGATCTTCAGCAGCGGCATGGACAATCATGCTCCCATACATAAATGTATTCGACTAGGGCAAAATAATTGTCAACCATTCTGAAAAACTCCAAGAAAGGATTGAACTTTTATGAAAATGGGGATTTGCACACTGCTTCTGATCTTTATCCTGACAGGCTGTAACTCTTCTACACGCAATGCCTCACAGGAATTGCATGAGATGCACCCGAGAAGCTATGGAGGAAACATAACTACACAGCAGGAAGATCGAATGCATCCTTCACGGGTGAATCATTTGAACGAACATACCGATGAAGTTCATAACCTTAGTACTGCCGACGAAACAGAGACAGGCCGTATGACAAACCAAAAAAGAGTAAGTCACCTCAAAGCTCTGGCCAAGCAAGTTGAAGGAGTGAAAGATGCCAATTGTGTGATTCTTGGTAACACAGCTGTTGTCGGCATTGATGTAGATGGCGATCTGGAACGTGCTCGTGTCGGTACTATTAAATACTCCGTTGCCGAAGCGCTTCGTAAGGACCCGGAGGGTGTGGATTCCATCGTAACTGCCGATGCTGACGTCACTGAGCGCATCAAAGAGATTGGTGAACATATCCGCAAAGGACACCCGATTTCCGGTTTTGCTTCAGAGCTTGCCGATATGGTAGGCCGCATTATTCCGCAGCTTCCGAAAGACGTCAAAGTTCGTCAAAACCCGGATGCCCCCGCTCAGGATCAATATATGCAACAGCACAACTATGAAAAAAGACAACAAAAAGCCCAGTGATCTCTCACTAGGCTTTTTTCATGGCTGCAAAAACTTGCTCATCAAGCTTCTCCGCAGCACGCTGATCATATATTTTAACAAATTGAGGCACAGAGGACAGTTGAGCGCCATAAAACAGCGCATTTCTCACCGCTTCAATCGTAATGTCGAAACAGCACATATTAAAGGGGACATCCTGTAGCGGATCTTGCCGCACGGAAGCACGTCCATTCACCGCATATACCATCTCTTCACCAAAAACCGTAATCGTAATCAGCGGATTCTGGATCATATTGTTGACAAGACGGGAAAGATGGTCAATCGCCAGACGAAAAGTAGAAGCATTCTCAGCATAAATCCAGGAGATTGCTGTTGAAGTCGGACCTCCGGATTCAACATCCACAGTGCTCAAAAGCACAAAGGTCTCATCTTTGAATTGCTGTAACAGAGTTTCTGTTAATTGTGTGACGGCTTCGGACATTCAACCAGCCCCCTAACCTTCTTTATGCAATTCTTATCTTGTGATGTTATTATAACACACTGAGAACCCGGCTTCCAATCCCCACATCATAAAGCTACTGAGCTGTTGTCGTTGCCTTCACATTCCCTGCGAGTGTATCTTGAAGTGCCTGCTTTGCATTTGCCAATTCAGTCTCATTAATGTAAACATAAGGACTTCTCCACTCCCCGGTAACTGGAGTAAAGTGTACATCTGCAGTGGAAATATTCCAATAGGTAGCAATAAAATTTTTCATCTGCTCGGATTCCACATCCGTAGTCATATTTTTATCTACCGCACCAATGACCTTACCAATCTTCGTAATGCCGCCAAGAGATTTCATCTGATCCAGCATTGCGTTCATGACCTGATTTTGACGTTTGTTGCGATCAAAATCATTAGACTCTGCTGTTTTGGGTTTGCAATTGGATTTACGGTAACGAACGAAATCCAGTGCCTCTTTGCCATCCAGATGTTGGGGCCCAGCCTTCAAATTAATATCTGTATTGTCAGCGGTATCCCTGTAACACATGTTTTTATCCACCGTGACATCTACTCCACCTACAGCATTCACCGCATCACGAAAAGCTTGGAAGTTAATCACTGTAGTATAATTGATATCTACACCCAGATACTGCCCCATCATTTCTTTCATCTGATCTTCTGCCTTTTTACCCGAGGTCTTCTCCTGCGTTTTGAATCTTGGATAATAAGCGTTAAGTTTGTTGGACTTATATCCATCGAGCTGAATACGTGTGTCGCGTGGCAAGGATACCACCGTTGCTGTCTTCGTATTCGGATTAAGTGCAGCAACCATAACGACATCGGACAAAAACGTCCCTGTTTCGGGACGATTATCCGTTCCCAGCAATAACATTGTGAGCGGCTTCGTCGTCGCAGACATACCAGGAGGAACAGGCTTGTCTATTCCTGTATTCGCCACCTGATTATAAACCCAGTACACATACCCCCCGCCCACCAGAATGCTGATGACCAGTATACTCAGAACAAATTTTACAAACCCCTTCATGCGTTTCTTCTTCTTCGGCTGCTTCCCTTTACTATTTCTGTTTCCTGAAGTGCCGGATGAAATTGAAGCTTGTCTCCGTGGAGGCAGCCCGTTTGAATTTGAGTTCATATATTCAACACCTTTATCACATCTGTTTGGTCTATATATAACACAACCGCTTTCCCGAAGGAAAACGGATGTATTTATGCATAGACAGCATTTATGAGTTTCGAGCGGCAGCTTCCGCTTTTTTCTTTTGACGACCTTCAACGAAATAACGCACGCGCACTAACAGCATCAAACCTACCGCTACCAGCAAACATTGAATGATGGGCAGCTTGTCGATCTGAAAAATAAGAAGCATGAACGTGCCCATCGCCATCAAAATATACAATACAATTTCCTTACCGATCGGCAATTTCTGACGTACCCGAAAGACCTTGTTATACACGTAAGTAATCAGTACAAAGATGACGATATAGGCGATGATCGGGTGTGATGCAAACCATGCTTGCATGTTAAGGCATCTCCTTTCATGATCATGCTGTACAAAAATCAATTCATTGATTGGACCTTACTGCTGCACCATGAGATTCTTCGTCGCTCGTTCGACCGTTCCGGGTTCGGATCGTTCTTTTGATCGCTGTTGTCCCCGAATTTCTTTTGAACACTCTATCAAGTGTTGAAATTCGGTGACAAAGGCGAGCGCTTCGCTTCTTCAGAATCGATTCCTCTCCCTCCACTACCTGTGGCGAAAGGCAGGAATCATTCAATCGTGCAATGACGTCTCCTCAAACATTGACTTTTGTACCTCTTAGGATAGTCGGTATTACGCGTTATTTTGAGCCATTTTGCGTTGCTTTTCTGCACGCTCACGCTCGGATTTATTCAGAATTTTCTTACGAAGACGAATAGATTTCGGTGTAATCTCACAATATTCATCTTCATTCAGATATTCAAGGGCCTGTTCCAGCGAGAAGATAATCGGCGTTTTAATTTTAACCGTATCATCTTTACCTGAAGAACGAACGTTAGTCAGTTGCTTTTCTTTACAGATGTTGACAACGATGTCATTGTCTCGTGTATGCTCACCAACGATCATACCTTCGTAAATTTCTGTACCAGGCTCAAGGAAGAGCGTACCACGATCCTCAACACCCATCATTCCATAGAACGTAGATGTACCTGTTTCCGTTGAGATCAGCACGCCTTGGTGACGTCCGCCCACTTGACCGGATACGACTGGAGCGTAGCTGTCAAATGCGTGGTTCATTACGCCATAACCACGAGTCAACGTCAGGAAGTTGGTGCTGTATCCAATCAGACCACGTGCAGGAATCAGGAACTCCAGACGAACTTGACCGCTACCTGTGTTGATCATGTTAACCATCTCTGCTTTACGTGCGCCCAGGCTTTCCATTACGGAGCCCATGCTCTCTTCAGGGATATCAATCAACAAACGCTCGATAGGCTCCATTTTCTTACCGTCAATTTCTTTGACGATAACTTCTGGTTTAGATACTTGAAGCTCATAGCCTTCACGACGCATATTTTCAATCAGGATACCCAGGTGAAGCTCACCGCGTCCAGAAACGATAAATGCATCCGGGCTATCTGTTTCTTCAACACGAAGGGATACGTCTGTTTCCAGTTCTTTCAACAAACGCTCGCGCAGCTTACGGGAAGTTACCCATTTACCTTCGCGACCTGCGAATGGACTGTTGTTTACGAGGAATGTCATTTGCAGTGTTGGCTCATCAATTTTGAGAACCGGCAAAGCTTCGGGATTGTTCGGATCAGCGATTGTTTCACCGATGTTGATATCCTTAATACCCGCGATCGCAACGATGTCACCCGCGCCAGCTTCCTCTGTCTCTACACGCTTCAGACCTTGGAAACCGAACAGTTTCTCGATACGAGCTGTTTTGCTTTTGCCATCACGCATAATAACAGTAACGGATTGGCCTTGACGAATCACACCGCGGTTTACACGGCCGATAGCGATACGTCCGAGGTATTCATTGTAGTCCATAAGAGTAACGAGGAATTGCAGTGGCTCTTCAACGTTCTCTGTTGGATGGGGGATATGACTTACGATGGTATCGTAGATCGCCATCATGTTGTCATCTTGTTTGGCAGGATCGTCTTCCATGCTCGATGTTCCGTTTAATGCGGAAGCATATACGACAGGGAATTCAAGTTGCTCATCGTTGGCACCCAGTTCGATGAACAGGTCAAGTACTTCATCAATAACCTCAGCCGGACGAGCCGCTGGACGGTCAATTTTGTTTACAATAACGATTGGGGTCAGGTTATGCTCCAGCGCTTTACGAAGCACGAACTTCGTTTGGGGCATACAGCCCTCATAAGCATCAACAACGAGCAATACGCCATCAACCATTTTCATGATACGTTCTACTTCACCGCCGAAGTCGGCGTGTCCTGGTGTGTCCACAATGTTGATCAGGTAGTCTTTATAAGTTATAGCCGTGTTTTTGGCCAAAATCGTAATACCGCGTTCACGCTCCAAATCGTTGGAGTCCATTGCGCGCTCCTGTACCGTTTCGTGATCACGGAATGTACCGGATTGCTGGAGCAACTTGTCGACAAGTGTTGTTTTCCCGTGGTCGACGTGGGCAATAATCGCAATATTGCGAATGTGTTCTCTTGAATGCATGGTTTGTATCCATATCCTTTCCAATTTCAATTCTTATCTACTAAACTTCCCGCAAAATCGCGGGTTACTCACAAAATAAGCGTCGGTGATAACCCGACGCATGTCTATATCCCTTATATTATAGTTTATCATAGGTAAAAATCAAGATATTTCGCTCAAAACTGCACAGTTTAGGAGCGGATATGTTTACCACCCCCTGCCGCGGCCTGTTCGTCCTCGTCCAGCAAGCAACCAGACACCGCCCAGAATAAGCAGGACAGCAAACACATAAATGATGCCGGTTTGTAATAGTGTAAACGCCAGCAAAACAACAGATACCGCCCCGATAATCAGTGCAGCCGGATAAACAAATTCGGGCCTGTGTCGCTCAACCATGCCATATCCAAGCAAACCTACAGCAACGCCCAGCAGCAGAACAGGCCACAGATTTCTCATCAGTCCGGCCCCCCAGATGTTCGTTATGCTGAACAGTACACCGTATACGGTAAGCACTCCCGCGGGTAATAATGACCAGCTAGGTGTCATGCGAGCATAAAATAATACATATAGCGCAATACCCGGTAGCAAAAGCAGGAGAGGCCAGAAGTTTCGACCGATAAATGCAAACACACCCAACTTGCCAAGCAAAATGACCAGCCCCGCAGCAACAATAAACAGACCGATCGCTTTTTCATTTTTCATCTTATTCACCTCTTGTTTTCATTAGCTATGTAATTTCCAAATTGCGCAAACTTTCAACAACTGAACACATTTCTAGTCGCAAAAACAAGCCATTTCACTGTCTATAGTGTATCTGATGTTTCTGCAAAAAACTATACTTGATGTTGAAAATACGCTCATCCTGCAATACCAAAACAAACATATCGAAGGTTACTGCTCCAACCTGATTCAGTCCTTCTATACAAGCGTATAATGACTCGATATGATCCTTTATTCCCTTAGCCAGGAACATTTATAAATTTAGCCGCCCCTATCATTACCTTATTCTTTTACATATGCCAAAAAGGGGGCTCAACCCTGAGACACCCCACCTATCATCAGCACTCATTTTATTTCAGAACCCTCTAAGCATTGCGGCGAACGAAGCGGTGAGCCCCTCCTGCCGTAATAACCAGACAAGCCATCGCTGCCGGCAACATTGCATGTGCTTCCGCTGCCATACCGCCCAGCCACTCTCCAAGCTTCGGATCCTTCACTAACATCTCCCCCGCCGTAAATGCGAGTATGCCTGATCCCGCATATACCAGAATGGGAAAACGCTTCAGCAAACCGACAATCATTCCGCTACCCCATACAACGATAGGAATGCTGATTGCAATTCCAATGACAATCAAAGCCAGATCCCCATCCGCCAAAGCAGCAATCGCTAATACATTATCCAGACTCATCACAAAATCTGCAACCAGAATCGTTTGAATCGCCTTCCAGGTTGTAGATGCATTGCGAATATGTACTTCGTCATCGTTCTGAAGCAGCAGTTTAAAGGCAATCCAGAATAATAACAATCCACCCGCCGCCTGAATAAATGGAATGCCGAGCAGCAATACCGCTGCAAACGTAAGCACACAACGTAGAAGCACCGCACCAAATGCCCCCCACCATACCGCCTTTTTACGTTGAGCCGCAGGCAAATCTTTACTTGCCAGTGCAATGACTACAGCATTATCTCCACTCAGCACCAGATTGATCATTAAAATTTGCGTTAACAGCCATAATGTATCCATGTCCTCATCCCCCCACTCTAACTTGTATGTGGAAGTTGTACATGCTATTCTTAGTGATTGAAGAATATACAGGGAGTGACATATTGCCATGGAGCTGTTTAGTCCTGCATTCTGGCTGGCTTTGTTGAACGTTGTCTTTATTGATCTGATCCTGGCTGGCGATAATGCCATCGTTATTGGTCTTGCAGCCAGAAATCTACACCCTTCTGTACAAAAAAAGGCCATTTTGTACGGCACAGGCGGCGCCCTTCTCATTCGAATTGTGGCTACCGTCGTTGTATTATGGCTGCTTAAAGTACCTTGGTTGCTGCTCGTAGGAGGCTTGCTGCTCATCTGGATTGCCTACAAGCTGCTCGCTGATCAAGGCGATGAGCACACCGACATTCAGGCAGGAACATCCCTCTGGACCGCTGTGCGTACGATTATTATCGCGGATGCGGCCATGGGACTTGACAATGTGATTGCCGTAGCGGGAGCTGCGCAGCAGCATCTGGTGCTTGTCATCCTCGGACTACTGATCAGTGTGCCCATTATTGTTTGGGGCAGCACCCTGTTTATCAAATTGATTAACAGGTTTCCATGGATTATTTATGTTGGCGCGATTGTACTGGGCTACACCGCCTCCAACATGATTACCGAAGAGAAGCGGCTCATGCCTTTTTTCACCGAGCACCCTGCACTGCGCATTCTATTCATTATTGTGGTGATTGTCGGCGTTGTCATTGCAGGTTATCGCAAACGCAGTGCCAGCAGTAAAGCTCAGGGTGAACGCCAGCGTTCCTATTCTTAGGAGACAGCGCAGAAACCCGTTGCTCTGCATATGAATATGTTCACAGCAATAAAAACAGGACTGTCCGTTTATGTCGGTCAGTCCTGTTTTGTGTCTATTAACATTTCAATTGTTATGTCTACCCTGCTCTTGACTTCAAAAATACGCCTTTCAGAACCAGTCATCCTTCATCTCATTGTTCTCTGACTGCCCAGTAAGCACGGGAGCTTCTCCCGCATGCAATATAATTGTTTCGGTCTGTTCAACCGCCTGATCCAGCCATTCCGGCAGCTGGCTCATCGTTGCTTCAATTTTGTCAACGATGCGAAGATTAGGATTGGTGGCCGGAGATTTTGGAACAAACAATGTACAACAATCCTCATAAGGCAAAATGGAAATATCATAGGTGCCAATCTGTTTGGATAGTGTAACAATCTCCTGTTTGTCCATCATAACCAGCGGCCTCAGTAGCGGCAGGTCCGTAGCGCGTCCGATGACATTCATGCTTGGAAGCGTTTGGCTCGCAACCTGACCCAGACTATCTCCGGTAATCAGGGCAAGGGCACGCTCACGCTCAGCCAGCTTGGTTGCAATACGCAGCATCGAACGACGCATTAGTGTAATAATCAGATTGTCCTGCCCCAACTGGGTGAACGCTGTCTGAATCTCCGTGAAAGGAACGAGATGCAGCTTCATCGTACCTGCATGATCGGCAAGCGCACGAGCCAGATCAATGACCTTTTCTTTGGCACGCTGACTAGTAAAAGGATAACTGTAGAAGTGCACACACTCTACTTCCAAGCCACGACGCATTGAAGACCATGCCGCTACAGGGCTGTCAATGCCACCAGATAACAACACCATCGCTTTGCCGTTTGTTCCGAGCGGGAATCCGCCTGCGGCAGCAATGACTTCACTGAAGATATACGTGCCTTGCTCGCGAATTTCCACCCGTAGCTCAATATCAGGATCACGGACATCCACCTTCAGCTGCTGAAATTTGCGTAGAATCGGCGAGCCGACCAGATGATTGGTTTCATGAGAAGAATGCGGGAACGCCTTCCATACCCGCCGCGCATTTACTTTGAAGGTTGTGCCTTCTCCGAATTCCTCAGCACGCTCATCCATAAATGCAACCGCCGTTTGCACAATGGCATCCATCTCAGACGGAGTAACTTTGACAGGGCTAATTGACATTACACCAAATACTCGCTTTAGCACCGGGATGAGCTGTGTATGAGACTCCCCGCCGAGATCCACGTAAACCCGTCCGTATTCTTTACGCAGCGATGCTCCAGGGTAAGGCTTGAGCAGCGCTTTGACTTGAGTAATAATCGTTTTTTCGAAGCGCGCACGATTTTTGCCTTTTAACATAAACTCTCCAAAACGAAGCAGCAGCATATCATAATTCAACATTTAATTCACATCCGCCTTTCGAGTGGACGCAGCCGCGCCACCATTTGATGCAGTGCCTGTTCCAGCATAGCCGCATCCTCTTCTGTATGTTCATCACCAAAACTAATTCGTAGTCCCCCCGCAGCGCAGGCAGCCTCTCTCCCCATCGCAAGCAATACACGACTCGGTTCAGCTGAACGAGAGGAGCAGGCAGATTGGGTAGATACAGTGCACCCCAACTGCTCTAGCGTATGAAGTGCCACCTCTGCCTTCATGCCCGGATAAGAGAAGTTCACGATATGTGGCGCCCCTTCTTTGGTGCTATTGAGCTCCAATCCGGGAATAACGGCTATCGTATCTATCATTCGATCACGAATAACTCGTATGCGTCTTGCAAAATCAGGCTGAGACTCTGCCGCAATTCGCATCGCTTTAGCCATACCCACGATCATGGCTACGTTCTCTGTACCTGCCCTGAGGCCATGTTCCTGCGAACCGCCTGACAGGAGAGAGGTAAGCTCGACACCATCTCGCACATAGAGCAGCCCCGTCCCCTTCGGCCCTCGAACTTTATGAGCAGACAGGCTGTACAGATCTGCTTTCCACTGGGCCGGGGCCACAGGCAATTTTCCGAAGCCCTGAACACCATCTACATGAAAAAGAACCCGTGGTGCCTTTTGCTTCAGCTGCTGGCCAATCTCCTGCACCGGATGAACTGTACCGGTTTCATTGTTCACATGCATTAAACTGACAAGCACCGTATCTGAACGTACAGCCTCAATCACCTGCTCCGCAGTGACCCTGCCTTCGGAGTCCACCGGTAAAAAGGTTACTTCCCAGCCCCACTGCTGTAACTGAAGCACACTCTCATATACAGAAGCATGCTCGGCGGCGGTCGTAATAATATGTTTCCCCCTTGAAGCATAACGTAGCGCTGCCCCTTTGATTGCAAGATTGTTGCTCTCCGTAGCCCCGGATGTAAAGATGATCTCATCCGCTTTGACACCAATAGCAGCTGCACAGCCCGCACGTGCCCGGCGCAGCAATTGATCTGCACGTTCACCATATCCGTGGATGGAAGACGCATTACCGAACTGCGCTTCCATAATTTCTGTTATTGTGCGAACCACCTCAGGATGCGGGGGGGTCGTTGCAGCATAATCAAAATATTTCAAAACGAGGTGTCCCCTCCTTATCAGTTCGTTCATCAACCTACAGTGAGCATTGTAACACGATCTCGTTACAACACAAAAAGACCAACCAGAAGCAGTCTGTAGGTAAGCCCCGCCTTTTGTGTTGGATCTTTGTGGACAGCATCGGCTGCCAATCGCTGTATTCAACAAAATTAATTAAAGCATATATTTAGAGCGAGCCCGTTCCACCTTGGAAATATAATTTTGAGTTTCTACAGGTAGAAGATGAAGCATGCTCATCAGCTCGTTATCGCTCGTAACCCCAAGTCTGGATAATCTTCCGGGTCCAGCATTATAAGCAGCCAAAGCCATCTTTTCCTGACCTCCAAAACGCTGGAGCTGAAGTGACAAATATTTGGTTCCTGCATCAATATTTTGAGCCGGGTCAAATGAATCACTCACGCCAAGGCCTGCAGCTGTGCCATCCATTAATTGCATGAGACCCTTCGCCCCTGCAGATGAGACTACATTCGGATTAAATCCTGATTCGGTATCAATAACAGCCTTGATTAAAGATTCGGGTACACCATATTTGATACTTGCCTGTGCGATCAGCGATTCAAAATCGGTTGGTACCGATTTACCGGAATCCACTGCTCCTGCAGCAGAGGATGCAAGCACAGCATTCAGAGCATTCGCATGGGTTGTACTTCCTGTGTGCATGTCAGGGCTATATGTACTGCCAAGTTGCAGCCACAGCAGGCCATCATTCGATCTTTTGGAGAGTATAGCCTGATTCTCCGAGTCACTTCCACCATTAGCATTTGTATTTAACAAACCACTGATTACATCCGAAAAATCATTTGTTGAATCAGCCGCAGCCGATCCGCTCGTTTGGTTGCTCATATTAGACAATTGCAGCTCCAGTAGCTGTCGCGCACTTCGTGGATCAATCTGCATGTGTTCTGCTCACTCCCGTTTCATTTAACCTAGCTGACTTTATTCTACATCGTTTTACATACAGGTTCCATCATTTTCATAAAAAATAATCAATTCAACGTTCAGACATGCGTTAATACGAAAAAAAGCCTTCTATCCTTCACCATGAACAAGTGAGGACAGAAGGTTTGCAGATCTTTACTGACGCGATCATGGCGAGGCCCAATCCCGTCATTCCATTTGTTTAACGTGCAAAAGGGAGCATAAAAAAGTAACTCAGCGTAGCAACAATACCTAGCCCGATCGACCAGGCTCCTGCTGTTTTGCGACCGTTCACAAACGCATAATACCCAAGCACAGCCGCCGCCGGGCCAAGCACAATGGACCACATAAACAAAGAAGCGATACCAAAGGCAAGACCCATATAGCCTGCTGCTCTGCCCGTAGATTCCATCACCCGGTCTGCTTCATGCTTCACAGGCACGGCATCAGCAGGAACTTCATCCTTACGAGCTGTGCGCTCTCTCCTCACAGCTGCTGGCGGTGCCATCTCTGCCCCGTATTCCTCGCGGAATGCTTTTCTCGGGTAGTCCACACGCTGACGTTGATGTTCACCACGTCCATCGGTATTGTAACGCTCCAGCGGATTATCCTTAAAATCATCATTCTTCACGTGAAAGCACCTCCGTTATTCAATAGGATGACTGCTTACTTAGGTTTGAATGTATGGCAGCAGGTAGCTGATGAGGTACGTGCATGATCATGATGGTCGGAGTCGAAGGTCTCCCCGGCAAATTCCTCATGCAAACGACGGGTAGCGTGCTGGTCGATGTCAATCATGATGGCATCGGCCTGACAGAAGTTGTTTTCTCCCCAGAAATGACAGTTAGATACGCTGCATTTGACAATTGGTTTGTCATGGCTCATTTTTTTATCACCTCGACATGTATTGTTGCCCCGCGTGAAATCCGATATTCTCCGGCTAAATGCCAGATGATAACAGGTCAGAAGCAAACCCGCGCCTAATGCAGCCCCTCCCCTCACTACAGCACAAAAAAACCGCCACAAGGGCGGTTTTTTCTTGGAAAATTATTGTAATTAATTTAATTGTTTACGCTGGTATTAACCTGTGTTCAGACCGGAGATCTGACTTTTCAGCACACAACTAAAACCAGAATTAAGCGTGATTACGTTGGTTCTGCATACGGCGCTGAGTCAGATAGTCACTTTCATAATATGCCAGGTCATCGCGCAATTCCTCATATGTTTTGGAAATTTCAAGAATAACGTCGCGTACGGCACGAACGGGCTTATCACGGAAGCGAATGGCATCCTGACCAGTGTAAGCGTATCTTCCATCCTCGGAATAGCACTCATTTTTCGGATAGAAAAAGCCGTTTACACTTTGGTGATACGTATTATAAAGAGCCTTTTCGGCAAATTCGACATCAAAGTTGGCACGACGCAGCACAACGCCAAGTTTTTCGTAAGAAACTTCAGAAAAAACGAGCAAATGACGGAGATCTGATAGGAATCCTTTGTAGAAGGCTGTTGATTCCTCCGTCTGATTCTGATCCAGTTCAGGCAAAGCATTTTCATTCAAAAACTTTTCGATCCGATCGATCGCCGGTTTTAACTTTTCCCTAGTTGACTCACATGTTTTCTGTACATTGGCTGCTGACATAAAGGTAGCTCCCCCTTAAATAAGTCCTTACATATTTACATATAGGTCGGCCAAAAAACATCTGTTCCTGACCTTTTGAATACTCAGATACAATCCTACCATAAAAAGTTGACGAGCGGTATCCCTTAATCTCGCTTTCCATGCCTGTCACGGAAACTGCTGTATAACGGGCACAGAAACTGAAACTCTTTTGCATAAAAATTTGTCCTTCTCCTAACGCTAACTACAATCCATAACAAGCCGCGATGCGTACAAACACATCAAATAAGCTTGTTCATCATGAACGAAGGAGGTTCTGTTCCATGTCCAGACCACGATGGATGAACTGGGCTCTGGCCGCAGGTGCTGGAGCGCTCGCGCTCACATTACTGCTTCCCACATCCAATCGCACCATGCCCAGACCAAGTGCGCTACAGGAAAATCCTCAGAAGGAACATGCAAGCAAGCAACGCCTGAAGGTTCAGGATATCAAAGCCACAGACCTGCTTACTCGGGTTGATGCCAAGCAGCATCTTGGTATGATGCTTAACAAAACTGCTACGATGAACGAAGCACAGATCACCCGATACATGAAGCAGCTTCAGGATTCACACGGTCACATTCGTTCAATCCAGCTCATGAACACAAATGGCACATCAAGCAAACGATTTGATCGTACAGTCAAACCAGCAGGCAGGCTCGAACAACAGAAATTAAATCATACGTGGAATCTGGCAAAACAGGCAGTAAACAAACGTCAGAGCTTTGAGTCCTCTTCGTTTCCAATGGGAAAAGAAAAATATTTTGTAGTAGGACAGCCCTCCAAGGATGGTAAACGAGCAGTGATCGCTCTGTTCAGTCAAAATGTTCTTAATGCCGTGGAAGAACATCAGCGCAAAAATTTGCGAATGATCCCGTACCCGCGTGAAGGGAAATTCAGAATCGAGTCGGTGCATCCCGATACCTTGAATGAAATTACAGTCAAGACCGGACATGACAACGCGAATGCCAGCCATTTTTACGAAAATGAAATCGTCATTCGCTTCCGGCAGGACCCCAGTGAGCACGATATGCGAATCATTCATTCGGACTTGAAAACACAATCTGCGCGCAAGCTTGGGTATACGTATGTTTTTCGATCCGAGACGATGAATTATAAACAATTGCACGACTACTTTGGAAGTAAATGGAACCCGCTATATATGGAGCCTCACTATATGTATTTAACCAACGAAGCACCCGCTGAACAAACCGATGTCACCATCCCTAACGATGTACTGTTCTCCGATTATCAGTGGAACCTGCCTGCCATCGAGACGAATCGTGGATGGAATATTACCAAGGGAAACAAGGATGTCATCGTAGCCGTCGTGGATACAGGAGTTGATGTGAATCACCCGGATCTCAAAGGCAAATTGCTCGAAGGATACAATGTTGTGAAGCCGGGTAGCAAGCCGATGGATGATGTGGGACACGGTACACATGTTGCCGGCATTATCGGAGCGATCGTGAACAATAATGAAGGCGTGGCTGGCATGAGCTGGTACAACAAGGTGCTGCCTGTCAAGGTGCTCGACAACTCGGGATCAGGCACAACGTATGCTGTTGCTGAAGGAATCATCTGGGCAGCGGATCACGGCGCTAAAGTCATTAACATGAGTTTGGGAAATTATGCGGATGCCCAGTTTCTGCATGATGCTATCAAATATGCTTTTGACCGGGATATCGTGCTCATTGCAGCCACAGGCAACGATAATACCGAGCGTCCAGGCTACCCTGCCGCGTACCCGGAGGTTTTTGCTGTCTCTGCCACTGACCCGGATATGAACAAGGCCTCTTACTCCAACTACGGGGATTACGTCGATGTGACTGCTCCAGGTTCAAGCATCGCCAGTACGTACCCGGATAATCAATATGCCGCTCTGTCAGGCACATCCATGGCAAGTCCGCACGTCGCTGCACTTGCTGGCCTGATTCGCTCTCTGAATCCAGACCTGAGCAATACCGAGGTGATGGACTTGATGCGACAGAGCGTTATTGATCTGGGCGATCCGGGACACGATAAATATTACGGCTACGGTCAGATTGATGTATATAAAGCGCTGCGAGCCGCTTCGGGTAGCAGTGCCCCGCTGCAATTTTGGCCGCAACATGTCAGACAACAGATGGATAATACGCTGAAAAAACATATTCGGTAATATGTTCAAAATATTTCGCTAGCCTGCAACGACTTGTCCCGACTATATTAAAAGCAAATAACAAAAGCAGCTGCGCCTCGGGGCGTATGCTGCTCTTTTGGTTTGAAGCTGTTTCCCCCGAGGCACTCGCTGCGACTAGCGCTTGCGAGAAGTTGTGCGGGCTTTGCCTGATTTTTTCACGGATTTTTTCTTGTGGCTGGACACATACAGCGGTCCTGGTCCTTCTTCCTTCACAACAACAGGATACATATGGTGAGGGATCGGAACGCAGTGATGCTGCTTTACAATTTCAATCGGGTGAATAACAGGCACGATCTGTGGAATGTAATAATCTTGAACAACCTGGATCGGGTCACATACAATTGGAGAAACCTGTGGACAGCAATGGTTCATTTTTAAACCAACTCCCTTTCAAGTGATACTATAACCTATTGCAGTTCACCCCAAGTGGTATGGATGGATGTCCATAGTCAAAAAAATTATATGAGCGGCAGCCTGTCAGCCGCTAACCCAGCTTGCTGAGAGGTGTATCGTTCAATCACACTGCATAACGTAATTAGTCCTTGCCGCAGCGCTTGTTCGCTGGTCACTGTGAAACAGATCCGTAAGCTTGGCGTATCACTCTCCCCGACAAAACAGGCTGATCCCGGCAAAAAGGATACCCCTGCAGCAAGAGACTGCCGATGCAGCTCATGCATATCAAAGCTCCCGTGCAATTCAAGCCACAAATTCAGCCCTCCATCTGGAAGACGCCATTGCATTGCCTTCGCTGCATGCTCGTCCAGCACTTTGGAAGCAGCACATAGCCGTGCATACAATTTCTCTCGAAGCTCATGGACATAAACATCATATTGATGATGTATGTACGTCTGAAGGGCCTTCTGGGTCATTAGCGGACTCCCCAGATCAGCTGTAGATTTGGCAGCGACAAGCCGGGTTAGCACACTTCCATCGGCAATCGCACAAGCTATACGGCAACCCGGAGACAGCACCTTGCTGAAGCTTTTGATGTAAACGACATGTCCGGCACTATCCATGGATTTGATGGAAGCTGGGGGCGGTTCATGAAAATACAGATCAGCAAAAGGATCATCCTCAAGAATAAGACAATGATAGCTTTGCGCAATGTTAAGCAGCTGTGCCCGCCTTCTGGCACTCATCGTTATGCCCGTCGGATTGTGGTATGTAGGAACAGTATATATCAGCTTCGGTGCATAAGTATCACACAGTCGGGTCAGCAGGTCGATACGCATGCCTTCATCATCCATAGGAACTGTAATAATCTTGGCCCCACGGCTTGTAAATACATCAATAGCTCCTGTGTATGTTGGAGCCTCCATGTATACAACATCGCCAGGCCCAACAAATGTACGTGCCACCAGATCAATCCCCTGCTGTGCACCGCTCGTGATTAACATTCGTTCAGGAGCCGCCTGAAGTCCACGAGAAGTGAAATGTGCAGCAAAGGTCTGTCTTAATTCCCAATCCCCCTGAAATGACCCATATGCCGCCATACGCTCCGTATGATCCGATGTGAGATAGTAGGCACTGTCAATGATATCCCGCGTAGGCAGTAGCTCTGGCTGGATCGCAGACATATGCAGTTCGTACCGAACCTGTGGAGAGACATCAAAATGCCGCCACAGCTGCGCTCTTGGCAAATAGTCGATCAATGTCATCTGCCAGTCCAGCGCTGTCCCTGAATCGCTGCTCCCCTTCCTGTGAACCGTACCAGCACTGTCCTCTTTAGTTCGGGTTACTTGGGCAGAATCCCGAGATCCAGTCACATAACAGCCTTTGCCTTGAGAGCAGCAGATAAGCTGTATGGCCTCCAGTTCCGCATAGGCTTTCGTCACCGTGACCAGGCTTACGCCCAAATCAGCAGTCATTTTGCGAACAGAGGGCAACCGGGTCCCCGGTTCAATTAATCCCGACCGAATGCGGTCAGCAATCGTCAGAGCAATCTGCACATACAACTTGGCACTGCTCCCCCGTTTCAGTTCAATATGCATAATCGCTCCCCTAACTGTTATGATCGTTGTTTTACTGTTATAGTGCGCTCTATCTATTATAGTTTATAATGTCAGTATAACAGTGAATAACAGGAGATGAGAATATAATGAGTACACCTTGGTCTAAAATGGCACAAAACACCCCGTCCTCTGTCGTTCGCGACATGTTACAGGCCGCACAAGCGCCCGGAATGATTTCACTTGCAGGTGGCCTTCCTGCACAAACATCGTTCCCGCTTGAAGCCATCCGCGCAGCTTACGAGAAAGTATTCATGAGCGGCTCAGCCGCTCTTCAATATGCAGAAACGGAAGGGTATCGTCCGCTTCGTGTCAAAATTGCTGAGCGTCTGGAAGCGAAAGGATTGCCCGCTTCACCTGATCATATGCTGCTCACTACGGGATCACAGCAATCCATTGATCTGGTCTGCCGCATCCTGCTTGATGCCGGTGACAGCGTACTTGTAGAATCACCTACTTATCTGGCGGCTCTGCAGGTCATCCAATCTTATCAGGGCGTATCACACGGCGTAGCTTGTGATGAACACGGTATGTTGCCGGAATCTCTGGAAGAGCAGCTTCAGCTGCACCGCCCAAAACTTGTCTACATTAACCCCACATTCTCTAACCCGACAGGCAAAGTGTGGTCCCGTGAGAGAAGACAACAAGCCGTGGATTTGTGCCGGAAATATGGTGTACTTATTCTGGAGGATGACCCTTACGGTGAAATTCGCTTTAACCCTGAACAGTTAGATGCGCCTGCTCTCGCAGCATTGGATGCTGCATCCTATGAAGGACCGTCTAACGTAATCTACACCAGCACCTTTTCCAAAACGGTAGCTCCGGGCCTTCGTACAGGCTGGATTCTCGCTGCTCCCGATATTGTTAAAATTGCTGCTCGCGCCAAGCAAGGCGCAGACCTGCACTCCAGCAGCATTGATCAGCGGGCACTGCACGCATTACTTGAGACGTTTGATCTGGATGCTCATATTCGCCACATCTCTCAGGACTATGAACAGCGCATGATCACGCTGACTGAGCTCATGACCCGCAAATCATGGGAGGGCATCACTTGGAACTCGCCGCAGGGCGGGATGTTCCTGTGGCTGACGCTTCCAGAAGGCATGCTTGCCAGCAACCTGTTCACATACGGCATTCAAGAGAAGGTATGTATCGTACCCGGGGATTCCTTCTATGCCGGAACACCAGAGCTTAACCGGATGCGGATTAACTTCACCCATACAGACCCTGAGCTGCTTCCTGAAGCCGTAGAACGTATGGATCGTGCCATCCAGCGCTGGCATGCTTCCAGCCAATCTGATCATGTGGTTACGATGTAACAAACTGTCATTCGATAGCATAACAGTTGACCGCTTTGGCCTTTTTGCAGGCAAAGCGGTTTTTCTTTTATTTGCTTTTTTGATTTTTTGCGCTAATTGCTTCTGACTGTTCTGTTTTCAGTCGCTGTGCTGCTTACGCTGGAATAAAAATAAGGCGTCAATTCCCCATATCGGAATCTGACGCCTTATTTTATATCACCTGTTATGTTGTGAACAGGAACTCATAAGTTAGTTTTGTTGTTGTTGCAGTTAGGAAAGCTTACCGTAAGCCGGGTTCTGTGCTCTTCGTGGTTCAAACGGGAACTACCCTCCCACCAGAAGCGACAATCATCTATCTAGGCCGTACATTGCTGCACAGCTCAAGCGACCAACCTAGACACACCTCGGGCTAAGGCTGTCTCCTCCGAAGAGGTGACCGTGTCCCTTTAGGTCTTGCTCCAGATGGGGTTTACCAGGAACGAAGTCACCAGCGTTCCTCGGGGTCTCTTACACCTCGGTTCCATCCTTGCCTGTACCGGATTACCCGGCCATCGGCGGTCCATTTCTGTGGCACTATCCTTCAACTCGCGCTGACTGGACGTTATCCAGCATCCTGCCCTGTGGAGCCCGGACTTTCCTCTCGTGGCAACGCAGGCCACCAGCGATTGTCTGTCAAACTTTCCGAACAACATTACATAGTATACAGGCAATTGCCTTCCCATACAAGATAAATATTAATGGAAATCAGCGTACAGACTGCTTTTTACCCATTTACAGAAAACGGAATACCTCCGTATCCACCCCGGATGCAGTCACCTTTGTCTCATATCGCTGATCCGAAAGCTGTGCACGCAGCCAATCCGCCGTTTTGGGCTTCATAATTTTTTCTATATTATGGCCCGGATCAATGATACACATGCCCGCCATCAAAGCATCATGTGCCGTATGATAGTCAATATCTCCAGTTACGATGACATCTGCTCCTTTGAAACGGGCTGTAAGCACATAGCGACTGCCTGAACCGCCGAGTACAGCCGCTTTCTTGATTTTTTTATTCAGATCACCGACAACACGCACTTGAGGAACGTTAAATTGCGCTTTGACGACCTGAGCCAGTTCAGCAAGGGTTTTAGGCTCCGTCAAAGGACCGAGACGCCCCAAACCAAGTGTACGACCTTTTAAATCCACAGCGTAGAGATCATAAGCCACCTCTTCATATGGATGCGCCTTTAACATCGCCTGAATCACCTTGCTTCGCAAGCTTTGAGGTACAAGCGTTTCAATCCGCATTTCTTCAACACGTTCCATGTGCCCCTGCGCTCCGATAAAAGGTTGTGTGCCTTCGCCCGGAACAAATGTACCTGTTCCTTCCGTATTAAAGCTACATTTGCTGTACTGACCAATGCTTCCTGCCCCGGCCTCCAGAATCGCTTGCAGCACCTGCTCATGATGTGTACGAGGGACAAATACGGCCAGCTTGTAGAGTTGATCTGTATGCACATCTTCCAGCGATTCCTTGCTCTCAATGCCCAGCGCTTCAGCCATCCAGTCATTAATGCCGCCCTCGGCTACATCGAGATTGGTGTGGGCAATATAGACCGCGATGTCGTTCTTAATCAGCTTCTCATACAGCTTGCCCATCGGTGTATCTGTACTTAGTGATTTTACCGGACGGAACATAATAGCATGGTGAGCAATAATCAGATTGGCTCCAATACGAATCGCTTCCTCCACGACTTCATCCGTAACATCCAGTGCCACAAGCACATGGGTAATTTCTTTTTGCAAACTTCCCAACTGCAGACCGATACGATCATCCGGTACAGCCAGATGTTTAGGAGCCAGTCGCTCCATTAGTTGGATTACGGTTTGACCTTTGGCAAGCATGCCAACACCTCCTGTAAACTGGTGATCAGCTCCTGTACCTCAGCTGCTTTGTCCCTGGACGATTCCTGATCGGATTTGGAGATGGATTGCAGCACTCCCTGCAACTTGTTAATCTCGCTCTCCCATTTGGCAAAAAACACTTCACTAACGCGGTCCGTCAGATACGGTCCCATACGAAGAAGTAAATCTTCGGTCAATTGCACGCCGTCTTTTAAAGGACGTGCCCGATATACCTCTTCATTTGTAATTGGACTGCTCTCCTTCGGCATCGCGGTAATAATCTCATAAATTTTTCCATCTTCCTCCAGGAGCTGCTCCGCTACGACAACCCAATGATGCTCCAGCAGCCAACGTCTCAGAATATCTTCACCTACGTTAGGCTGTAAAATCAGAAGCTGTACACCTTCCAATTTGGATAAGCCGCGATCCAGAATGGAAGCAATCAATGCACCGCCCATGCCCGCAATCGTAATGACATCCACTTCTCTTGCTGAGATCACATCCAGACCATCCCCGCGACGCACCGTAATTTTCTCTTGTAACCCGGCATCACTGACTTGCTTGCATGCAGCATCATATGGACCTGGATTAACTTCTCCCGCTACAGCCGTTGAAGCTTTGCCACTACGAATTGCGGCAACAGGTAACAAAGCGTGGTCCGAGCCAATATCCGCCATTCGGCTCCCTTCAGGAATTTGATCATGTATCCGTTGTAATCGATTCGAAAGTTTCATGAAGCACCTGACCATTCATTTAATTTATTGATTTGCATTGCGTGAAGAAAAACGATAAAATGAAATCCAATCAAACATTTCAAGGATGAATTTCCAAAAGAAAGAAATCTACATATTTAAATTAAAACGAAAGGAGACCCCGCCGCCGCCAAAGCGTCTCGCAGAAAGTCTCCTACAGTTCAATTATTCGAGGAAATCCTTGAGTCGTTTGCTGCGACTCGGGTGACGCAATTTACGAAGAGCCTTGGCTTCGATTTGACGAATACGCTCACGCGTAACACCGAATACTTTACCCACTTCTTCAAGTGTTCTTGTACGGCCATCATCCAGACCAAAACGCAGACGAAGAACATTTTCTTCACGCTCTGTCAATGTGTCCAGAACATCTTCGAGTTGTTCTTTCAAAAGTTCGTAGGCAGCAGCATCGGCTGGAGCCAATGCTTCCTGATCCTCAATAAAATCACCCAGATGAGAATCGTCTTCTTCACCAATCGGTGTTTCCAGAGAAACCGGTTCCTGTGCAATCTTGGTTATTTCACGAACCTTTTCTACACTCAGGTCCATCTCCGCAGCAATCTCTTCAGGAGTCGGTTCGCGTCCAAGTTCCTGCAACAATTGACGGGATACCCGAATCAGCTTGTTAATCGTCTCCACCATGTGTACAGGAATACGAATTGTACGTGCTTGGTCTGCAATCGCACGTGTAATCGCCTGACGAATCCACCATGTTGCATACGTACTGAACTTGTAACCTTTTTTATGGTCAAATTTCTCTACCGCTTTGATTAGACCCATGTTACCTTCCTGAATCAAATCAAGGAACAGCATGCCACGTCCCACGTAACGCTTGGCAATACTTACAACGAGACGCAGGTTAGCTTCAGCAAGACGGCGTTTCGCTTCCTCATCCCCGTTCTCAATTCGCTTGGCAAGCTGTACTTCGTCATCGGCAGACAACAAAGGTACACGTCCAATCTCCTTGAGGTACATCCGCACAGGGTCATTAATTTTGATGCCGGGTGGCAGGCTCAGATCATCATCAAAATGGAATTCATCATCGCCATCTCTGCCGCCATTCTCGGAATCATCGTTTGGACGAAGGGTGACCTCTTCATCATTCTCGTTAACCACATCAATTCCAAGGTCGCTGAGCTGCTCATAGAACTCATCCATCTGCTCTGCATCCTGCTCAAACGGAGAGAGTTTTTCAATAATTTCCTTGTAGTTCAGTGAGGCTCTTTTCTTACCTGATTCAATCAATTGATCTTTAACCTGATCCAGTGTTAGTTCTGTTTCTAGTTCAGTATGCTGATCATTCGCCATAACTCGACTCCCTCCTCCCTAGAAACATCTGAGTAATCTAGATGTTCACTGTCTCTCTAGGGCAATCATCTCAAGTGCAATTTGTGCCGCGCGTACAGAATCACCTGCCCGCTCTGCAGCAATCATTTCTTCTTTCTTCAGATCGTACTCTTTTTTGCGCGGATACTTTAGAACTTCCCTGATACAATCGTCAAGCATCTGAATACTCCATTCACCTGGACCATCCATCATCGAGATCGAGCTGACCGTCTTTTCCAGACGATCATCATGCAGAGAAGACATAAAACGACTTGTATCCGGCGGTTTGCCTTGCGCGTAATAGGCATATAGATAAGCAGCAATAGCTGCATGATCATCCAAGTTAAAGGCTTCTCCAAGATGTTCATTGACGTACTGGGCTGCTTCATCATCCTGCAGCATCCAGGCAATCAGCTTGCGCTCAGCAGCATGGTAAGCCGGCAACAGATTGGGTGTAGGCACATGCCTATTTTGTTGCCTACCATTATTCCACCTTTTCGTGTTATTATCCCCATAATCCTCGTTATTTTTCATCGCTTCCCGTTCCTCGTTACATTCTTGCTTCAATGTCTCGAAGGATACATCAACTTCAGCAGCAAGTTCACGAAGATATACTTCACGCTCCGTCGGTGAAGACAGAGGAGCAATCAGTTTTACTGCTTCTTTGGAATAAGCGATCTGACCGCCGCCTTCTAGCAGTATATGGTTTTTTTTAAGGTTTATAAGCTTAAATTTTGTAGTCGTTACGGCACCGTCCACAATCTGGTTACGGAATCGTTCACCACCGTGCTTTCGGATAAAATCATCCGGGTCAAGTCCCTCAGGAATGAGCGCGATCTTCACCTGTAATCCGGCTTCCTCTAATATGGGGAAGTTCTTCATGGCAGCGGCCTGTCCAGCTCGGTCGCCATCATAACACAGAATGACCTCATCACACATACCTTTAATCATCAAAGCCTGATTTTCCGTAAGCGCCGTTCCCATAGCAGCGACACCATTCTGAATGTCCTGATCCCATGCAGAGATCACATCACCGTAACCTTCAAACAAAATCACTTGTCTCTGTTTGCGTATTGCATTTTTGGCCTGATGCAGATTGTAGAGAACACGGCCTTTATTGAACAGCCGGGTCTCCGGGGAGTTCAAATATTTAGGCTGGCCTTCTCCCAATATACGACCGGCAAATGCAATCGGCTTACCGCTCCTGCCATGGATGGGGAACATAATTCGGTCTCTGAACTTGTCCACATATCCCTGGCCTTCACTTCGTTCTGACAGAAGCCCGCCCCGTTCCATCTCTTCCAGCGGATATTCGCGCTTCTCCAGAAACTGTACGAGCGTGTCCCATCGATTGGGTGCATATCCAATCTGGAACTGATCAATCAATTTGTCACCTATACCGCGCGAGCGTAAATATTCCATGGCCGCCTTACCATGCTCTGTATTTTTCAATAGAAAATGATACAGCTTCGCGGTAAGCTCATAAGCCTCCAATAGACGTGCCGTCTCCGGATTTACATGAGCTGCTTCACGCCCCTGCCAGTCACCCATGGAGATATGACTTTCTTCTGCCATCGTTTTGACAGCCTCGGGAAAGGACAATCCTTCGATTTCCATCCTGAATTTGATGGCATTACCGCCCGTGCCGCATCCGTAGCAGTAGAAAATCTGTTTCTCAGGTGTAACAGTGAACGAAGGCGTCTTCTCGGAATGAAAAGGGCAGAGGCCTTTCATGTACTTCCCCTGCTTGGTCAGATGCACAAATCGGCTTACCGTATCGACGATATCATGTTGCTGCAATACCGATTCAATAATACTTTCGGGTATACCGCCTTGTCCGTTACTCATCTCGGCCACCTTCATCTCTTCTAACACGTAAATATAATTCGATAAAGTTACACATTCTCCTGCAAATCTTTTAAAAGTTTTGTCAGTTTATGTTGAAAATTTTCTCGATCCTGCTCTGTGAAGGGCTTCGGCCCTTTCCCATAATGACCTCGTCGTCTGGCTTTAGCTGCCGTATGACGAGAATCAAGCATAAAATCAATATCCCGGTCATTAAATTCACGACCTCTAAACGACAGAACATAACAACGTTTGCCAAGTGCTAGCGCTGCAAGTCCATAATCTTGGGTAATGACCACATCATAAGGCTTGATATGATTCGCAATGTACAGGTCTGCACTTTGATCACTGCGATCCACCTGCACGGTTCGTACCCCTTCTCCTCCTTGCAGCAAATGATCAAAGGAAGATACAAGCAGCACAGGAATATGAAAAAGACGTGCGGTGTTGACAATCTCGGTCTTGACCGGGCAAGCATCTCCATCCACTACGATGTGACGTATATTCAAATCACTCAAACCCAGACCACCCGGTTTCATAAAATATCTGCATATTGTAATATACGACCTTGGCCATTCAAATTCCTTCTCTGCCTAAAGGAGAAAAACAAAGTCTAAAATACGGAGCGGTTGTTTTAAGCCAAATTCTACAATCCGCTCCGTATATTTATACCCTCATGTATCCTTCTTTAATACTGCCCTTGTGCACGGACGTATTTTAATACAGAAATCGCAGCCCTGGCAGGATTATCCTACCAATTTGGAGAAGTCTGCGAAGCCTTTCAAGTCCTGATCAATCGCGGCCAGCAATGCAAGACGATTCGCACGAACTGCTTCATCCTCAGCCATGACCATGACAGAATCGAAGAATGCAGTAATGGCCGGCTTCCAAGCGGAAGCAACAGATAGTGCTTCTGCAGCATTATGCTTGGCCAATGCATCACGATAGGCTGCATTCGTTTGATTCCAGGCATCAAACAGCTGACGCTCTCCCTCTTCTGTAAACAGTTCAGCATGAACTGAAGCATTGGATGCTTTTGCAGCCAGGTTTCCAACACGATTGAAGGACTCCACCGTTGTTTTAAACTCATCGCCTGACAACACTGCTTTCATCAGCGCCTCACCTTTAGGAACGATTGCACTGATATCATCGAATCCGGAAGCAATAACCGCATCAACAACATCATAGCGTACCGTTTCCGACAGCAATTTTTTCACGCGTAATGCGAAGAAATCCTGCAGGTCTTTACGAACTTCAGCGTCTGCACGTTTCAATAAATTCATCTGTGCATGAACTTCAAGCGCTGCACTAAATACATCGGACAAGGTCAGCGGAAGCTGATGATCCAGCAATATTTGTACAATGCCCGCTGCCTGACGGCGCAGTGCGTAAGGGTCCTGAGATCCTGTAGGGATAATATTAATAGAGAAGCAGCCAACGATCGTATCCATTTTATCTGCTGCACTCACGATTGCCCCTACAAGCGACGCAGGAGACTGATCGCCGGCGAAACGAGGTTGGTAATGTTCGAATACAGCTTTAGCTACCTCTTCTTTTTCACCAGCTTTACGGGCATAATCTTCACCCATCACACCTTGCAGTTCAGGGAATTCCCCAACCATTAGCGTGACAAGGTCAAATTTGCAAATATCTGCGGAACGGCTAACGGATTGAGCTGTCTCTGCCGATACCTGCAGCTTTGCAGCCAGGCTGTCAGCAATTTTACGAATACGTCGCACTTTGTCCCCGACTGTGCCGAGTTCTTCCTGGAACACGATGCTTTCGAGCTTGGACAATGCGTCCTTGATCTCCAGCTTCTGATCCTCCTCGTAGAAGAATTTCGCATCCGACAGACGTGCGCGGAGCACCTTTTCGTTACCCTTAGCGATAACATCCAGCGAATCACTGCCCCCGTTTCGAACCGTAACAAAATACGGCAAGAGCTGGCCTTCCTGATCAAGTACCGGGAAGTAACGCTGGTGCTCGCGCATCGACGTAATCAGCACTTCCTGCGGAATGTTTAAGAACGAGGAATCAAATGTGCCGAACAGCACCGTTGGCGTTTCAACCAGGAACAATACTTCTTCCAGCAAATCTTCCTTGATGGCAATATTCCAGTTTTTCTCGGAAGCCAGTGCTTCAATCTGGGATACAATCATCTGTTCACGTTCCTGAATATCTGCAATAACATGCTGTGCACGCAGCACATCCACATAAACGGAAGGCTCAGACACAAGAACCTCACTGCCCAGGAAGCGATGTCCACGCGTGACGTTACCCGCTTTAACACCCGTTACTTCCAGGTCAATCACATCTGCTCCAAATAACGCAACAATCCAGCGAATTGGACGAACAAACTTGAAGTCATAGGAAGCCCAGCGCATAAATTTCGGAAAAGTCATCGCATGCAGTACGGAAAGCAGGCCTTCACCAATCACTGAGAAGGTATCTACACCCTTGCTGCTTTTCGTTGCATAAATGTATTCAACACCGTTCAGCTCTTTGAATGTGAACTGATCCGGCTGCACCCCTTGACTGCGCGCGAATCCAAGCGCTGCCTTGCTCCAGTTGCCGCTGTCATCCAGCGCAATTTTACGGGAAGGCCCCTTCACTTCTTCCTCTACATCCTCCTGTTTCTCTGCAACGTTCTGGATCATAATTGCAAGACGACGAGGAGTAGCATAGGCTTGAACTTGACCATACGCTATGCGGGATGCATCAAGCCATTTCACGATGCGGTCCTCAAGCTGTGCGATCGCTGCGCGCATGAAACGAGCAGGTACCTCTTCCAAACCAATCTCAAACAGCAAATCCTTAGACATTCTCGGCTCCCCCTTTCTTGATCAGCGGGAAGCCCAGCTTCTCGCGCTCTTCCACATATGTCGCCGCCACTTGACGGGCAAGGTTGCGAACACGGGTAATATATCCTGTACGTTCTGTTACACTGATTGCTCCGCGCGCGTCTAACAGGTTAAAGGTATGTGAGCATTTCAGTACATAGTCATACGCCGGGAAAACCAAATGCTGCGCCATCGCCTTGTTTGCTTCTTCTTCGTACATATTAAAAAGAGTGAACAGCATTTTTACGTCAGAAATCTCAAACGTATATTTGGAATGCTCGTACTCCGGCTGACGGAACACATCTCCATATGCGATGCCTTCAACCCACTCCAGATCAAATACATTTTCTTTTTCCTGTATGTAAGAAGCAAGACGCTCCATACCATACGTAATCTCCACAGCTACCGGATTCGTTTCAATTCCGCCGACCTGCTGGAAATACGTAAATTGCGTAATCTCCATACCATCCAGCCATACTTCCCAGCCCAGTCCCGCACAGCCAAGTGAAGGATTCTCCCAGTTGTCTTCTACAAACCGAATATCATGCTTGAGCGGGTCGATACCCAGACGTTTCAAACTTTCCAGATAAATCTCCTGAATGTTGTCGGGAGAAGGCTTGATAATGACCTGGAACTGATGATGCTGGTACAGCCGGTTTGGATTTTCTCCATAACGTCCGTCAGACGGACGGCGGGAAGGCTCAACATAAGCCACTTTCCAAGGTTCTGGTCCAAGTGAACGCAAAAAGGTCATCGGATTCATCGTGCCTGCCCCTTTTTCCGTGTCATACGGCTGAACGATAATGCAGTTATGCTCGGCCCAGAATTGCTGCAGCGTCAAGATCATCTGCTGAAAATTCATAATCATGCTCCTTTTCGGTTGGTTTGTTAGCAAGCGTAGAAGAAGTCCAGTCCATAATAAACAGCCCTCGCCCTACGCCTGTTATACAGACGTAGGGACGAGAGCTGTTCCCGCGGTTCCACCCTACTTGGCCTGAGTCATACAACATTAACTTGTCTGATCCGGCCCACTTTTCCGTGTCCATTCATGCTCCCGAGTGCCTTGTTCACAAACCGATTCAATCAGGCTCCCACCGTCCCTGACTCGCTTTATGATTATAATTTACATGCAGCTCTACACCACGTTGCAAATTGATCATATTCTGAATCCAGCTTCCTACTTTCTCGTTCAATGCATGTCTCTAAAAAGAGAATTTATACTTTATAATATATAAATTCAAATATGAAGTCAACACAAACTTTAGGATGTACTTTACATGTCAAATTCCGTACTTCTCCATCTGATCTAGAAAAGAACGGGATTTGAGATGAAGCCCAAGCTGATGGTCCATAAAAGCCCGCATTACTTTTGTAATTTCATTGCGGGTAGACTCGCTTACAGATATATTTCCCAAACGCTGCAGGTCCAACTGCACAAACAAGCGTAGCAACTTTAACGTTTTTGCGCTGACCGCTATTGCTGGCGGATCAAAATGTTTGCATGCTCTACACAGAACACCGCCGAGTCTGGGACTGATAAATAGCTGCTCATCTGGCCGTTCGTGATTACAGGAAATACATTCAAGCAGCTGTGGACCATAACCAGCTGCCTGCAATATTTTCATCTCATAAAGACTAATGATTACGGCGGGGTCCTTATCTTCCTTCAAGGCCTGCAGACAAGCTTTTAATTGTTTGAACCAGAACGCACCGGTCTCTTCATCCTGAAGCACCCGATCCAGCAGTTCACATGCATAGGAAGCATACGCTGCCTTCACCAGATCCTCACGCAACTCATGATTGGATTCAATAATCTCGCCAGCGTTCAGTGTGCCGAGACCTGTATTGCGAAAATAAACATATTGACCATACGTAAACGGCTGCACCAGTGCAGCATGCCGGCTTTTTGGCTTTTTGGCACCGCGGACGAGAACACCTGCTTTTCCGCCACTTTCGGTGCAAAGTGTAACAATTTTATTTCCCTCGCCGTAGTCCATGCTGCGGATGACAATGCCTTCCACCCTGTAAAGCATGCTTCGTCACCTGACCATTCCTGAATCAGCCTTTTTTAAGCTTCAGCTTCTTCGTCTTCATTCACTTCCCTTGCAGTATCCGACTCCTGTCCTGACGAGTTACACGTCTCGGTATATAACAAATAGGACTCAACATCCCCTGTCATTGCAAATACCTTCCATGAAAAATCCCGCATCGGAAATTCATCCTCTCTTCGGAAATGACGTCTGGTTCTACCCGATAGGATGGAGCCTTGCAAGGGAAACTATGTGTTGCAATTAATGGATATGAACATTACTCTCCCTAGGACGTGTCTGAAACCGCTGAAAGAAGCAGATTTCAAACACGCCCTGTTCACAGGATGTCCCCAAATTTATTCGCGTCCAAACCCAAGATCCCGTAGCACACGATCCTGATTTCTCCAGTCTTTTTTCACTTTGACCCACAGATCCATAAAGATTCTGGAGCCAAGCAAATTTTGAATATCCTGACGCGCGCGCTTGCCCACTTCTTTCAGCAAAGCTCCCTGCTTGCCGATGATGATGCCTTTCTGTGAATCACGTTCAACAAAGATAACAGCGGATATATAAACTACGCCATTATCCTGCACTTTCATATCTTCGATTGTCACTGCGATGGAGTGAGGTACTTCTTCGCGGGTCATTTGCAAAATTTTCTCACGAATCAACTCGGCGCACACAAACTGCTCAGGGTGATCTGTTACCTGATCGTCCGGGTAATACTGTGGACCTTCCGGCAAATACTTGCCGATCTGCTCAAGCAATGTGCTCACATTGCTACCCAGCATGGCCGACACAGGCACGATTTCTGCAAAGTCATGTAATTTTCGATATTCCTCAATCAGCGGCAGAAGCGCTTCCGGTGCTATTTTATCAATCTTGTTCATAACCAGAATGACCGGTGTACGCACATTTTTCAATTGCTCGGCGATGTAGCGATCTCCGCCCCCCATGCCTTCTGAAGCATCAATAAGGAACAAGGCTGCCTCGACCTCTCCGAGCGTGTTTAGTGCGGTTTCATTCATATAATCACCCAGCTTGGATTGACGTTTATGAATGCCCGGCGTGTCCAGAAATACAATCTGCTGTTCTTCAGATGTGTAGACCCCATGAATTTTGTTACGTGTAGTCTGCGGCTTGTCCGACATAATTGCAATTTTTTGCCCGATCACCTGATTCATCAAAGTGGACTTTCCTACATTAGGACGTCCAATAATTGCGACAAATCCGGATTTAAATTTTTGCTTTTTCATATGTTCCTCCTCAGGCGCCTAGGCCTGAAATTTATTTTTTTACAGAGTTCAGATCTGAAGGGCCAAAAGCCCATGGCAGCAGTTCCGCTACTGTTGTTTCTAACACGTCACCCTTTAAATTCCCCAAAATAACTTTCATATCCGGCTCACACAGCTCATACATAACTTGGCGGCATACCCCGCAAGGCGCAATTGGCCCCTCTGTGTCTCCCACAATAGCCATGGCTTTAAAGCTACGTGGCTTCTGTCCGCCTGCAATGGCGCTGAACATGGCGGTACGCTCCGCACAGTTCCCCGGCGTGTATGCAGCATTCTCAATGTTGCATCCATGATGCACATGACCTTCACTATCGAGCAGTGCTGCTCCTACCCCAAAATGGGAATATGGCGTGTACGCTTTGGTACGTGCCTTTATTGCTTCCTGCATTAACAAGGTGTTGTCCATTGTTTTTCTCTCCCTTTGGGGTGTGTATAAACTGTGAGCTCATTTCGTTAAGCTGATTGAAACATTTGGATTACACGGGCCACTCCGATGACAGAACAAGCCTTCGATCACTGTTATCCCCGGATTTTTTTCATCACTTTTTCCAAAGTGAAAATCCGGTGATAAACGCGCACGCTTCGCTTCTCCAGCTTTTTTCTGTCCTCTCCGTTATCGTGTAATCTTCAACAAAAATCAGCTTAAAGGCAGATTCACACTTTAATGGGTGTGTAGTTATAACCTAAAAATCTTGGATTACACGGGCCACTCCGATGACAGAACAGGCCTTCAATCACTGTTATCCCCGGATTTTTTTCATCACTTTTTCCAAAGTGAAAATCCGGTGATAAACGCGCACGCTTCGCTTCTCCAGCTTTTTTCTGTCGTCTCCGTTATCGTGTAATCTTCAACAAAAATCAGCTTAAAGGCAGATTCACACTTTATTGGGTGTGTAGTTATAACCTAAAAATCTTGGATTACACGGGCCACTCCGATGACAGAACAAGCCTTCGATCGCTGTTATCCTTACAAGAGCCCCAGCCAGGTCATCACAGGTTTCAGGAAAACAAAACAGCCAATGATGACGGCGAACACCGCAGCCAGCAATACAGCCCCGGCAGCGGTGTCTTTGGCCGCTTTTGCGAGCGGATGGATATGCGGCTGTGCCAGGTCAACGGCTGCTTCCACCGCTGTGTTCATCAGTTCTGTAACGATGACCATGAATACGGCTGTCAGTACAAACATCCAATCCGTTCTCGAGATATTGAAGAAAAATCCGGCTCCACACATCAAAACGGCTACTCCAGTGTGGACTCTTACATTCCGCTGCGTCCGCAAGCCGTATGCAATTCCTTCCAAAGCATTGAGGAATACGAGACCCCAGGAGCGCCTTCTCATTATCGTGTCAACCCGGCTTGTGCAAGGACAGCTTCCTGTTTGCCCATCATTTCCGCTTCGCTTGCCTCATCCTGATGGTCGTAACCAAGCAGGTGCAGGAAGCCATGTACGAACAGAAATCCTAACTCGCGTTCAAAGGAATGCCCGTACTCTTCACTTTGCAAGATCGTGCGTGGAACGGAGATGATGATATCGCCAAGAACATCTGGCATTTCTTCCATCTCCTCATCCTCATCCAGCTCATAAATAATATCCAGTTCTTCATCCACGGATTCATTCATGGCAAAGGACAGCACATCTGTCGGACGGTCGATACCACGGTAATCACGGTTCAGTTCATGAATCTGTTCATCGTTAACAAACGTGAGCGCGACCTCTCCTTCGGTAATACCTTCTGCCTCACCAGCAATAGCCAGTAGTTGCTCCAGCATCGCGATCATCGACTCCGTAATTTCTTTATCCTGTTGTTCATTATTCCATGCGAGGTTAAGACTCATTCCTTCATAACTCCTGTCTGCTCTTAATATTGATCAGCCGGCTTCAGGTGATGTCGGCTTCGGTTTCTTAATTTCTTCCGGATATTCGATTCGGGAATGGAAAATGCCCATCACTGTTTCCTTCAACGTTTTGGCGACGATATCCAGCTCACGCATCGTAAGATCACAATCGTTGAACTGATGATCGTCCAGACGTCCCTTGATGATCTTCTCAATCATAGACTCTACCTGCTCCACCGTGGGCTTGCGCAACGAACGAACCGCCGCCTCAACACTATCCGCTATACCCACTATAGCAGATTCCTTGGACTGCGCCTTTGGCCCAGGATAACGGAAATCCTCTTCCGTGAAGTCCGGTTCAATTCCGGCCTCCTCCGCCTGACGCAGTGCCTTGTGGTAAAAGTAGTGCAAAAACGTTGTACCGTGATGCTGTTCGGCAATATCACGAATCGGCTTTGGCAATTTATAATCCTTCTGCATCTCTACACCATCCCTTGCATGAGCAACAATAATTGACTTGCTCAGCTTGGGATCAATCGAATCATGCGGGTTCTCCATATTGTTCTGATTCTCGATAAAATAGACAGGTCGCTTGGTCTTGCCGATATCATGATAATACGAGCCAACACGACATAGCAATCCATTAGCCCCTATCGCTTCAGCTGCCGCTTCGGATAAATTGCCCACCATGACGCTGTGATGATACGTGCCTGGTGTTTCCGTAAGTAATTTGCGAAGCAAGGGATGGTTGGGATTGGAGAGTTCCACCAGCTTGAGTGCAGACAAGATGCCAAATGACGTTTCAAAAAACGGCATTAATCCAATCACCAGAATAGCTGTAAGCACTCCGCCTGCAAAAGCGTACCCAATGCCATACAATGCAGTTGTACGATTCCAGTCCCCTGTATCAATCAACGCAAGTGTAAATACAGCAAGCGATCCGAAGAGACAGACCATAATAGCACCCTTCAGGATGGTCGAGCGCTGACTGGCCCGATGTGTAGCAAATATCGCTACAAACGATACAACAAGCGCAAAGAAGCCAAGCTCAAAGTCGAAAAGCTGCCCCTGATGTGTATTCAGAATGATACTGGACAACAGACCGATCAGAATAGAGCACACAAAAGCGAGAGTTGTATCCAGCAGCAAAGCGATGAGCATTGCCCCCACAGCCACCGGAGCGAGAAACCCGATAAAGGGTCGCTCATTGGTCTGAATCACAGCGGTGACGTGCATAACTACAATGGTGATCATAAAAATAATAACAAGCATAAGCAGCTGGGCATTATTATATTTGAAATGTGTACCGCTGCTCTGCTGAATAAACATTAAAATCGCCGCTGACAACATGCAGGAGAACAGAAGTAATCCGAGTTGAGGCCAGTAGTTGACTTCGTTTTTCAGCAGATCATTTTCACTAAGCAATGCATACATTTCAGGGGTAATCACTTCCCCTTTGGCTACCAGCGTATCCCCCTGTTTAATAAACACAGTTGGTGTATTTTCACGTGCCTGGACCTTGGCTTCCTTGGTACCCTCTTCATCGTAGAAACGATTAGCAGTCACTACCAGGCGTGTAAGCTCCTGCACCACTTCCCGCTGTGTACGTTTGCTGAGTGAGCTCGCACTGACCATTTCCGCCACTTTGGCACGCGCCGTTGTTGCATCACTAACCTGATCGGTCATTAGTCTAGCAACGATGTTGCGGGCAACAGGCTTCATCTCCTGAATGTCATCCGAAGTCAGACGGGAGATTTTGATATATGTCTCCTCTGGAATGCGATAGCTCTGCTCCTGCACCACATTTCGAATCTCTTCGAGCAGCGTGTCAGAGTATGTACCGGTTTTCCGATTATTATTAATATAATTAGACACAAAATCCTTCTGACGCTGCGGAATTTCATCCCGGTATATATCAATTTTATCCTGACTGGAGATCTGGTCATCCTGATTCAAGCGATCAATACGATCAAGCAACGTGGTCATCAGGTTTTCGTTACGCATCTGAAGGATTTGATATATAGGCTGTACCCGCTCGGCTGCTTCTTCCTGAGCCTTGAGTGTAGCCTTATTATTCGGAATCTGCATTGGCGCAGCAATATCTACTTCACTGCGTGTCCCCTCCTGAATATCATATCGTTCAGGTAACAGCTTCGAAGAAAGACTCACATAAAAGAGAAGCACTAAAAACAAAAAGAGAAGATAGCGTGCCCACACGCTATACTTCCATCCTGTCGCTCTATTCGGAAAAGATTTGCCTTTTGACATGTCTTTCGAGGTCACTTTAGACAATCCCTTTCTATGCTTGATTTTCTGCGGCGTTGTTGTAAGCAACAATAATTTTCTGAACAAGAGAATGTCGTACAACATCCTGCTCCGCGAAATGCACAAATCCAATTTCCTGAACTTCGCTCAGAATTGCACTCGCTTCCACCAGTCCAGATTTTTTGCCGCGCGGTAAATCAATCTGTGTTACGTCTCCGGTAATGACCATTTTGGAGCCAAAGCCGAGACGAGTCAAAAACATTTTCATCTGTTCAGGAGTAGTGTTCTGCGCTTCATCGAGAATGATAAAGGAATCATCCAGCGTACGCCCACGCATATAAGCCAAAGGAGCGATTTCGATTAATCCGCGTTCCAGAGCCTTCGCCGTCTGCTCCTGCCCCATCACATCATAGAGCGCATCATATAGCGGTCTAAGGTACGGGTCGACTTTCTCCTGCAGATCCCCAGGAAGGAATCCCAGACTCTCACCTGCTTCCACCGCAGGCCTTGTCAGCACGATGCGTTTCACACTGCCTTCCTTGATCGCAGCTACAGCCAGCACAACCGCCAGGTAGGTTTTACCTGTTCCGGCAGGTCCGATACCAAAAACGATATCTCTCTTTTTGATCGTGGTGACATAGTGCTTCTGTCCAATCGTTTTTACACGAATCGGCTTCCCCCGATATGTCGTGGTGATCTCGCCCTTGAATAGATCCAGCAGCTGATCTGCACGCATATCCTTGGCAAGCTCAATCGCATACATCACATCTCGTTCAGTTAACACATACCCGTTACGTATTAATTGTAGTAAAACATCAAATAATTGTTCAAGTGATTCCACATGCTGCACAGTACCAAAGATATTAATCTCCGCTTCGCGTGATGCGATCTGGGCAGGAATTTCTTTTTCAATCAGTTTCAGAAAAATATCTTGGGGGCCAAATAGAGATTGCCCCTCTCCCGCACTCTGGAGCGAGATTTGTATGCTGCGTGTTTGCTCTGACAAATATCCTCATTCTCCTTGACTATGGACTAACGGAAGTTCTTCCGCGATGCTTTCTTCCACTTCAAATAATACTTTCATATAAACTTTACCATTCTCTTTCTTCTCATGCAAAATTTTTTCACTTAAAATTTTCGTTCCTTTGCCGTTTTTGGCTAAAATATCGTTTCGTGCCCCCTCCAAACCTTTCATTTTGGCCCAGGTCACCGTCTGTTCTTCCTGATGAAAACTTGTTTCCATATCCTTCTCTGTCATCCAGCCCATAGGCAGGTTGAACGAACGCCAAGTCAGCGGCTTGTGATAGGTTTCCGTATCATATGACTTGTAGGGCGTGCTTCCATATCCCCATAATTGGATAGCCCAGTCCCCGAGCACCACATAAAAGCGCTCCTTGCTCTCCCCAGTCATCGTTTGGTGCTTCTGAAGAAGCGGCACCTGAATATCATACTCCCGCCATACCATGCCGCGCACTTCTCCTTTGGCAACAATCGTTTTGGTGTTCTCCTCATCACCGAGAATGCCGGAGATTAACACTTGTCCTTTCTTCACTCGCATGTCCTTCTGCACAACTGGACGGCCCTGCTCTGCATATATATGGGTGACGACAGCATCTGATTTACTAATCAGATGTCTGGGACTAAGCAAAGGCTCACGCTTCGGCTGTGCCGACTCTACCACCTGGATCGTGACACTTGTCCCCTCTTTGGTTACGCCAATCCAGGTTACATCAGGAAGTGCAAGGGCAAGCTGTCTGGAGAGCTTGTCCTGACTTCCCATGCGGAATGACCATTGGAACGGATAAATGCCTTCCTTTTTGGCTGCAGCCAGCACTTCATCTGTCGGAATTGTCACATTACCCTTAACCTCTACATTCCAAACCATTGAGGATAATGCAAATAACGCTATCATAAAAAACACCATACCCAAGGCAAAAAACTTTCTACGCAAGAGGCGAGCCAGAAAAAAAGGGAAACCGCTACGATGTGTGATTTTCACTCTGCAGCCTGTCCCTTTTACGATGGGACGCAGTCTGAAAAAATGCGGAAGCAAAATGCTCATCTCCGCCTGACGTCCATCCTGTGCACGCAAATCCCATACGCTCAGTCTTTCTTTCGTAATCATATTGATTAACGTCTCGATATCTCCGCCTGTAACCTTGATCCGCACGACCCCTCGCAATTTATACAGACTTGGCTGCTTCATTCGTTCCCCTCCACTCCATTCATATGAATATCCAGAATTGTGCCTTCTACAGCGACTTCATCCGGCAAAATATTGCGTATAACCAAAGCACTGCCTTTGATCTCCAATTGGCCTTGTGACAGGGCGAGCACGATGCGATCTGGCGTGAAATGAATCACACCCCGATGATTCTCTATATACAGCTGCTTGCTGCCGATCAAGGTTAACCGTGGCATATCATAAAGCACATCCTGCGGCAGATCGAGCACCTCACTGGTCCATCTGCGCAGCTTGCGGCTGATCCGGGTCATTCGAAGGTCTTCCCCCTTCCTCTACAGTTCAACTTATGCGCAAATTCAGGGAATTATGAGGAATCGGCAAGCGGTTATATACTTATTTTGAATAAAAAGCAAACAAACGTAAAAAGCCTTCTCCGGGGGCACATCACCCACCAGAAAAGGCTTCGTTTCAACATTCCATCTTGCGATCACTTGCCATAGACTACAGCTTGCCTCTTGTACCAAAGGGTTGCTTCGCGCGTGGAGCACCCAGCACCTCTGCCCAAAGCACCCCTGTTCGAATGTCCTCTGGACGAAGACGTGATGTGCCTGCATCGGCCGTATCCACATCTTCCAGACTTGAACTCTCCATAGAAGGAGAGCTCCCCAAAGAAATACGATCCAGTCTATCTTGAATCAGACGTTGCTGCTCTTCCATTTTTCTCATCTGCTCATCTACCGAGCTGCGCATGCTGTCCAGTGACTGTTCACGACTGAACTCATCTCCCTGGCGAGAGGTTGCAGCAGGCTCGGAGTAAGGCTGATCATAACGTTCATCGTATTGTTCATCATAGCGCTGGTCGTCATAGCGTTCATCATTCTGTTCCTCATATCGGCGGTCTTCCGATCTGGATGACTGCTGCGGAGGAGCATTGTGCACCGGACGATTGCGGTCTTCGCCGCCACCAAAGGTTGGCATTCCGTTGCTCGGACGCTTCTGATTCGGATTCGCCGACTTCCCCAGCTTGCCCAGGAATGAAAAAAGTACAAAGGCGGCAACGGCTACCACATACAGATTATTAAATATCCATTCAAATAGGCTCATATGCATTCACCGCCTATCTTCCGTTTTTGGAATCACCTTGATCGCTGGAATTCGAACCTTCAGCAGGTTTTCCCAAAGAATTCCGCATCTGAGTATCTGCTTCAATGTTTTTCAGGTTCATGTAATCCATCACACCGATTTTACCGCTGCGAAGCGCTTCAGCCATTGCAAGAGGTACCTCGGATTCAGACTCAACAACCCTTGCTCTCATCTCAACAACGCGCGCTTTCATCTCTTGCTCTTGGGCTACGGCCATCGCACGGCGCTCTTCTGCTTTTGCCTGTGCAATACGTTTATCCGCTTCAGCCTGCTCCGTTTGCAAGAAGGCACCAATATTTTTACCTACATCAACGTCGGCGATATCAATAGACAAAATTTCAAACGCAGTTCCGGCATCCAAACCTTTGGACAACACGGTACGGGAGATCAGATCGGGATTCTCAAGCACATCTTTGTGAGAGTTGGAGGAACCGTTTGTACTTACAATCCCTTCGCCTACACGGGCAATAATCGTTTCTTCACCAGCACCACCGACGAGGCGGTCAATGTTCGCACGAACCGTAACTCGCGCCCTAACTTTAACTTCGATACCATCCTTGGCCACCGCAGATACGATTGGTGTCTCGATCACACGCGGGTTAACGCTCATCTGCACGGCCTGTAATACGTCACGACCTGCAAGGTCGATGGCTGCTGCACGTTCAAATTCGAGTGGAATATTAGCACGTTGCGCTGCAATCAACGCATTAACAACACGGTCAACGTTACCACCTGCGAGGAAGTGACTCTCAAGTTGATTAATATTCAGACCAAGACCTGCTTTAGTTGCTTTGATCAGCGGGTTAACAATTCGACTAGGCGTTACACGTCTCAATCTCATCGCAACCAGTGTAATAATACCCACTCGAACGCCGGATGCGATGGCCGAAATCCAGAGCATGACCGGGAAAAAGCTGAAAAATACGCTCAATACGATAATAGCCAGCACCGCGATGAGCAGAATCGTAATCATTGGGTCCATAAAATAAATTCCTCCGTTTGCAATATGTTTTTTTGAAAAAAGAGCATCAGAATTGACGCTGTACACATGCGCTGCTGAAACCCGCTTCCACCATACTGCCCGCAGCCCGGCAAGATGGTTATGTACACCGCCGAAGGGAACTTCTCACTTCGGCCGTTGCAGATTACACCGGCAAGGCCTGTTGAACAACAATCCGGGTGCCCTCTGCTTTAATCACAATAATGGGCGTATCGACCGGGATGAAGCCACCATCCGTGACTACATCAATCCGTTCACCATCAAACAGCGCAGTACCTGCTGGACGAAGCGGGGTCAGACTGATGCCCTGCATGCCGATCAACTCTTTGCGCTCTGTTGCCGAGGAATACCCGCGATCAGCAGACAAGCGATCACTTAATATAAACCGGTTCCATATTCCTCTGTCTTTGAAGACAACCGCTATGATGGCTACAACGACAAGCGCTGCTCCAAAAGCAATGCCCAGAGATACAAACGCATCACTTGTATCATAAGCTGCCCGCACTACACCGGCAACTAGCGCTATCGACCCCACAATGCCCAGAATACCAAAGCTTGGGATAAACATCTCCAGTATCATCATAACGAGCCCAATCGTAAATAATATCCAGGTTTCCGCTCCGGCAAACCCCGCAATGTAGTTACCAGAGAAATAAAGAACAAAACATACAATTCCAACGATTCCCGGAACGCCAAATCCAGGAACAATGAGTTCAATAATGACACCGGCAATACCGATAAACAGCAGTATCGTCATCACAATCGGATTGGTCAGAAAAGTTGAAATGTTCTCCGCAGTTGTGCGTTCCATCTTGAACACATCTCCTTGACCATACCCAAGCCAGGTTGCCGCTTCTTCAGGTGTATTGCCGATATGATCCGCATACCCCACTTTCAGCGCTTCCTCAGCGGAGAGAGCAATAATTTCACCTTTTTGCTTGGTTTTATTGATCTCCGGCATCTCTACAACGATATTGACGTCAGTCATACCCGCTGCAATGTCACTATCCCGGCCGCTCTTTTCGGCAGCTCCTTGCATTTTGCTCTTCCAGAAGGCTACCAGCTTCGGATCATCGACATGTTTGCCTGTGCTATCCACCATGGCAGCAGCCCCGATCATACTTCCGGGCGACATTACGATCTTATCCGCATTCAGCGCTAGAAAACTCCCGGCTGATGCAGCATCACCGCGAACAAATGCCACTGTTTCAATCGGGCTTTCTTTAATCATCAAGCCAAGCTTTTCAGCTGTATCGACACGGCCTCCCGGCGTATTGATATCGAGAACGATCAAGCCAGCATTCATCTCTTCTGCTTCCTTGAAACCGCGCTCCATAAATTTGCCTAACCCCTGCTCGATTGGTTTATCAACCGGAATAATATATACGGCGCCGCTTTTCCCAGCTGCTTGCGCTGACGGTATTCCAATCCAGAGAGGAAGCAAAAGCGTCAGCAGCATCAAGAGCAGTATGGACCCCGTAAGCTTCTCCCGGCGCTTTCCCTTCACAATAGTCCCTCCTTTTCCAATAATGCTATACTGTCCAGCTTATGGTATTTATTACGCACAAAGCAAGCTTCCGTTTCAAAAACTTTAAATTATATTTGAATGCTTACGTAAATGCAAGAATTATATACCCATAATCATGTTTATAAACCATTTTTTATAAATATTTATGTATTTTCAGTGAAAAATGCAACACAAGCTTTGCAAAATCGTAGATGCAGCCACGTTGTAATAACCCGACACTGCTGAATAAATGAAAAAACACCCCCTGACAAGTCAGGAGGTGTTTATAGAATTTGCTTTATTGCAGAAATTGTTGAACTGCTTGATTAACCAGTTTGCCGTCCGCTTTGCCTTTAACTTTGGGCATAAGGGCCGCCATCACTTTCCCCATCTCGGCTTTCGAAGAAGCACCGGTTTCCTGGATGGTCTGCTGTACAATAACTTTAATTTCTTCTTCGGTAAGCTGTGCAGGAAGATACTGGATAAGTATTTCAATTTCCGCTTCGGCATTTGCCGCGAGTTCGTCGCGACCTGCTTTGCCAAATTCCTGGAGGGCATCTTTGCGCTGTTTGATTTCACGACTCAGGATATCAAGCACTTCGTTGTCATCCAAATCTCTTTTCAAATCTATCTCAAGATTCTTGATCGTCGAACGAATCAACCGAATGGTGGAGAGTCTGAACTTGTCCTTACTCTTCATCGCTTGCTTCATATCTTCGTTCAATCGTTCGCTAAGATTCATGTAGTTAAAATCCTCCTAAAACTTTCTCTTACGAGCAGCCTCGGACTTTTTCTTGCGCTTTACGCTTGGCTTCTCATAATGCTTACGTTTCTTCACCTCAGCCAATACGCCATCTTTAGCGATGGAACGTTTAAAGCGACGAAGTGCAGCATCAATAGTCTCGTTTTTGCGAACTTTAGTTTCAGACACCAGTTTTCCCTCCCTCCGACCAGACCGTCCAAGAGCAATAACACGGTTCATCATCTTTCATTATAGGCGAAAGGCAATAAAAGTGTCAACCTTAACGTGATCCCTTAATATTAGCTGAGATGCAGAAGTTTTTCAAGTCCAAAACGAGAAAAGCTGCTAAATCGCATCTTTTCCACTCTTATCTGTGTGAATCCGACAGACTTGTGAGTGCGCCCATACGAGCACCGCCCAGCAAATGATAATGCAAATGATGAACAGTCTGCTCACCGTCACGGCCGCAATTGTTAATCAGGCGATATCCCGATTCCTTGATTCCAAGCCGGGTTGCCGCCTCCTGCGCAGCTGCGTGCATCTCCCCGATCAAGGGCAGATCTTCTGCAGTGACGTCATTCATTGAAGTGATATGCTTCTTGGGAATGACCAGCACATGCGTTGGAGCCGCTGGCTGAATATCATGAAAAACGATGACGTGATCATTCTCCAATACTTTATTGGAGGGAATGGTGCCCTCTACAATTTTGCAAAACAAGCAATCCATCGTACATCCCTCCTTCCTTTGGGTTCAATTATGTATTCCTTGTATATCATACTAAAAGTGCAATGCTACGTCCAATGCCGAACCATCCCGTTTTAGTCAGCTGATATCCATGAAATACCCGGCTTGATCCGGCGCTCCGACGGTAGGACGGCTCGTCGTCCTGCTGGATGAAAAAAGCCACACCCTGGGCCAATGATCTCTTTGACCGGGTATGACCTTGATTCCGCTTGCTTGGTTAAGGTTTTCTCCAAGCGGAGGTGGAGGTTATGCTTCTGAAATGTTTAATAATATGGCAGCAGCGTTAATGCCGTCAGCGCAAATAAAGGAAGTACAAGCCTGTTAAACCGTCTGCGTCCATATCCATAATACGGGTATGGACCAGGATAGCCATATCCAGGGTAGAATCCGCGAGCCTGAGCCGCAGGATAATGAACAACAGGCATCATATTGGGGCCCATATTGGCATGAGCTGCCATAGCTTCGTTTCCAACCGGGACTGCCAAATAAATCATCTCATCATCTACATTTTCTACAATACCATCATAGTACGAACCATCGTTCATCTGGATGCATACATACCGATGGATGTGCTCCTTGCACAGTTTCTTTGCTTCCGTTTTATCCACACTTAACGCCTCCCACTTCAGCTCATCTTCTCCCTTCATCGTATTCAGGGCTGGGCGAATTGACACTGCTTCACATGGAATGAAGAAAGCAATATCCATTAAGGAAGCATTAAAAAAGCAGTTAAGCCAGCATGAATTGAAGCGATTCGTAAAAAACTGCATAAAAAAAGAAGCCCCTCGTGAGCGGGCTTCGGTGGAAGTCCGGCTACGCGGACATCCATACAGGAAGCTTTCCTGAACAGATGTCCGACGGGGGGCTTAAAGCAAGTTTGTCGGCTTAACTGTAGTATAACAGCGTGTTGAACCTGTATCTGTGATGTAACTCACTTGTTAATGCATGCATCAAAAAAAGAAATGATTTTACAAATTAAGAATTTACAGGAATTCCTGTTCTATAAAGTTTCCAGTACAACTCGAGAGCCAGCACCAGCGTCTCCAGCAGGAAGGACGACCAGTTTACGCGGCAAGCGTGCACGAAGCTCAGGAACGTGACTGATGATCCCCACGGCCAGTCGATCGTCATGCAGCTTCTCCAATGAGGTAATGACTGTATCGAGGAGCTCCGGGTCCAGGGTGCCGAAGCCTTCATCCAGAAAGAAAAATTGCAACGGATATTGTCCACGCAGCTGGATTTGTGCTGATAACGCCAAGGCCAGCGACAAGGAGGTTAGGAAGGTCTCTCCTCCAGACAACGTAGAAACTGGACGTTTGACACCACCATTGGCATCGTCACAGATCACAAAGCCGCCGCCGGAATCCACCTCCAGCGAATACCTCTGCTTAGTCAGGAAGCGAAGACGCTGGGATGCCGCATGGCTGACCTGCATCAGCTGCTCCTCCGCAATATATTCCACGAATGCATTCCCCCGGAAAGCAGACTGCAGCTTGCTTAACAGCTCCCCTTGATGACTGACCTCCAGTCGTCTCGTCTCCAGCTCCGTCCAACGCACATGTCGCTGTTGCACATCCTCCAGATCACGTTCAGCACGCGCCTTCGCCTGCAGGGCAGTCTCATCCTCCATTCTCGCCTGCTTCAAACGTTCAGTACAGGATACCCACTGTTCCTCGGAAACAACCGCACCCTTCAGCTTCTGCTCCAGTTCACGCAGTTGCGAAGCCAGCTCCCGTTCGCGTTCTCGATGATGCTGGATATTCTTCTTCAGCCGCTCCGCATCCTCAGCTGGTATAGCCGCCTGTGCAACCTCCGTATCCGTCTCAAACGGGGACTGTTCAAGCAGGTGTTGCCAGCGCTCCTGCGCGAGTTCAAGATGCTCCAGCGCTGAAGCAGCAGCCTGTTGAGCCATGACATCCCGTTTCACAGAATCCTGCTTCATTGCGTCTGCTTGTTTGAAGCGCCGTTCAGACACCTCCGCAATGCTACGCAGCTCGTCCAGACGAGCCTGTGTCGCGCGAATCAGATCTTCTACACGCTGCTCCCCGACCCACTGGCGCAAACGCTCTTCCTTCTCGGCAAGCAGCCTGCTGCTGCCCTGCCATTCGGTCTGCCACTGGATCAGCTGCTTGTCCAGCTCTGTCAGCTTCTGCTGCAATGACTGGACAAGCTGCTCCTTCTCTTCAAGGAACGTCACGCTTTTGGCCAGACGTTCCTTGATGTCTTCCGCGCGCGCATCGCGCTCCTGCATCGCTTGATAGAGGCCTGTGGCCTCCGCCTGGGCGATGTCAGGCAGCTCTGCGGCCCAGCGGACCTGCAACGCAGCCGCAGCGGCTTCGCTCTCGGCCAGCTTGCGCTCCGCCTGGGCGAGCCCGGCACGGCCGGCCTCTTGCGCAGCTGCCGCTTCCATGCGGCGCTGCTGCGCGCCAGAAGCCGCCTGCAGCAGCGCGGCGGCTTCGCCCTGCAACGGCGCTGCAGCGGCAGCCAGCGCGTGCGCGGCTTCGCGCAGCGCAGCGGCACGCGCCGCCCAGCCCGCCGGAGATCGCCCATCCTCGGGCGATCCGGTGGGCTCTGGCGCCGCTGCCGCAGGCGCGGCCTCGGCTGCGGCCGGGGCATCGCCGGCCGCGGCGCCGAGCTGCGTCAGCAGGCTGCGACGTTCGTGCAGCTGCTGGCGCAGCTCAAAGCGCAGCTCCTGCAGCTCCGCGTGCAGGCTGCGCAGCAGTTCCAGGTCCGCATCGTCTGCGTGCGGACCTTCTCCCGGCGGCGCAGCCGGGAGCGGGTGGTGTGCGGAGCCGCACACCGGACACGGCTCGCCATCGCGCAGCTCGGCGCGCAAGGCGGTGGACAGCCGGTGCAGCTCCTGCTCCCGCATCGTGCCGCGCAGCTGCTCCTCCGCCAGGGCCAGCAAGCCCTGTTCGCGGCCGATATCCTGCTCACAGGCAAGCAGGGCCTCAACCCCCGCTGACGCCTGTTCCACCAACCGCTGACGCTGCTCGGTCAGGCGCCTTTCCTCTGCGGCCGCTGCTTCCAGCTTGTCGGCCCCCTGCTGTGCAGACTGCTGATAAGTCTGCACATCTGCTTGCTGCTGTTTCACCTGCTCCAACGCCAGATCAATACGATGCTTCAGCTCAAGTGCCATTTGCAGCTGCCTGCGTTCCTCGGACTTCACTTCGTTCGGCTTCAGACTTTCCTGCAGCTCTTCACGGCGTTTGCGTCCGCGCACCTGCAGCTCGCGCTCCTTATCTAGCTGCTGCCCAAGTGTGGTCTGTTCAGCCTGCCCTTTCTCGATCAGCTGTGCAAGCCGTGAACAATCGGCCTGCAAACCGTCACGCTCCCGCTGCAGCTCCTTGGCCTGCTCAAGCTGGTCCAGACGTAGCAGCAGCTTAGGCTCCTCTGTAGCCAGCTGCTGTCGAGCTACGTCTGTCTTCTCTGCTTCCTCCACAGCCAAGCGTTCATGCTCGGTCGCCTGATGCTTGGCAACTTCGGCCTCCAACTGCCGCTGCTGCCGAGCCGATTCCGCATCACGTACAGTCTGAAGAGCTGGCAGCATTACCTCCGCTGCTCCCGAAAGCTTCAGACGCCCTTCATCCGACTCAACCTGTGCCGCCTGAGCTTGCAGCACCTGCTGTTCTTGCATGCGTACTTGCTTTTCCTGACTCAGCTCTCGAATTCGTCCTAATTGCTCTGCCTCTTTCACTGTCGTATCCAGCGTTTTCCGAGAGGTTTCGGCATGCTTGACTGCCGCCTGAAGCAACCGTTTTGTTTCTTCAAGCGTTTCTTTGCTCGCATTGCCCAGCCCCTGCTGCTCCGCAGCTATCGCCTGATGAGCCATGTCATTATCCTTAACTCTGCGACTTAATTTGATCGCAAGCTGATCACCATACTTTTCCAAATGAAACAAGCGTTGCAGCATCTGCCGTCGCTCACTGCCTTTAAGGGAAAGAAATTCAGCAAACTTCCCTTGCGGCAGAACAACCGCTCTGGTGAAATCGTCCATCTTCAGACCAATCACATCTTCAACACACCGATTCACTTCTGCCAGCTTGTCGGCAAGCACCTGATCCTCGCCATCAATCGTCTCAATGAACTTGCTGACTGTATTGCTGACAGACACCTCGTTGTTCCGCTTGAAGCGTCGTTCTACCCGGAATCGTCGCACACTCTCTGCCGAAGCCAGCTCAAAGGTAAACGCAACCGAAAGCGAGTCCTCCGCATGATTCATAATGCCCTGAGTCCCGTTTACGGCCCGTTCCACCTTGCCATACATCGCAAGTGTGATGGCATCAAGCAGAGACGATTTTCCGCTGCCCGTTGGTCCGAAAATACCAAAAAGCCCTGTCTCCGTCAGCACAGTAAAATCAATCTCCTGCATCTCCCGATAGCTTTGCAGCCCTGCAACCTTCAGTAAAATCGGCTTCATCGCCCTTCGACCTCCTCGCGCACACCTGGCTCGTCTTCATCCACCAGCTCCAGGAACAGCTGTACCAGACTGTCTTCCGGCTGTGCTCCTCCGGTCTGACGTTGATAAAACTTGCGGAAGAGCTCATGTACAGGCAGCTGTGAACGCTGCTCCATCAGCCCTGCCGCCTCCATCTCGGGATAGACTGGACGGATATGAATGATGCCCTCATGAGCTTTGCGCAGCTGCTGAATTTCCTTGAGTGACATCGCATCCTCCAGCCAGACCTCCATATCAATGTAAGCCTTGGAATCCCGTCCCTCATCCAGCCAGCGGTATACCTCTGCCAGTCCTCCGCGCGCCTTCCAGCGAACAAGCGGATTACCACAGGTTAGCAGCACCTCCTCCACCTGTGCTTCGCCACCCGGTGTGAGATCCACCATCGTAATCGACTTGCTCTGTCCTGCTTCCGAGAAGCTGTAAGCCAGCGGAGAACCACTGTATCGAATGACCCCTTCGCCTTTGACCGCCTGTGCGCGGTGAAGATGTCCAAGCGCCGTGTATTGGGCACCAGTAGCCAGAGAGGAGGGATCGACGGTATACGCACCGCCAACCTGAATCGGACGTTCCGAATCACTTTCTACACCGCCAAGCACATAAATGTGGCTCATAGCCAGATTTACCGTATCCGGACGAAACGAAGAGGCCAAACGCTGCATTAGCATGCCAACTCTGCGGCTGTAGGCTTGACGAAGCACATTTTCATCTCCATCTGTTGTTAACAGCTCGTTCAATCTCGCTTCCGACGGATATGGCAAAGCTGCAATATGCGCAGTCTCCCCGGTACGCCGAGCATGAATAGTCACAGCTTCCGATACGGGTGTGCCTACCAGCGTAATCCCTTGTCTATTCACAAGCGGTGTGACCGAAGCAACCCGCTCAGGCTGATCATGGTTACCAGCAATAACCACCAGAGGTCTGCCATGCTCCGTCAGACGCGCTGCCGCTTCATAAAACAGCTGCTCCGCCGAAGCAGGCGGATTCACCGAATCATATACATCTCCAGCCATCAATATGGCATCCGCCTGCTGTTCATCGGCCAGTTTAACGAGTTCATCAACGAAGTCCTCCTGTTCACGAAGTCTGCTTCGCCCTTCCAGCGTTTTCCCCAGATGCCAGTCCCCTGTATGCAAGATACGCATGGTCCGTTCCACCTCTTTCCCCTACATCTTCTATCATTTCCGTCTATTGTTTAATGCTTTTGTTTACTGCCCGTTCATCAATCGTTCCTTGTATAGATCCATCTCTAGACATGAATCGCATAATCTGAAAAAGCTCTTTTTACAATTTGACCGCATGACCACCATCGAAAAAATAGAGCCATATATGGTCAACCTGGCGGCCCAATATATCCTTAATTGCCTGTGCGTACAGCTGCAGCTGAAAGCGATAATTTTCAACCAGCGGCTCCAGTCCGCCACGATGCTCCAGCACCCGGTCAGTTTTATAATCCAGCAGCACAAGCTCGCCATTCACTTCATAGAGACAATCTATAATACCTCTTACGAGCACCGTTTCGTTCTCAAGCACTGCCTTGACGTCATTGCTTTTACCAAAGAGCTCCTGCTCCTCATTCTGATGCAGTGCATGAATCCACTCCTGCGGAGATTGATGTGCCGGAAGGCCATACGTAAATGGAATCTCTCTTCTGACCCATGCTGCATGGAGCAGTTCTTTCCCTGGCTGTGTATCAAAAAAGGACGTCAGCTCGCTTCGGTCTATCGCATGCGCTTGGTAAGGCAGCAAAATCTGAAGGTTGACCAGTCGTGCAATGGTTTTTTCAACAACCTCTGTATCAACAACGTTCCCATCTACAGGAAGATGCTGCATCAGCGTATGGTAGACGGTTCCACGTTCAGTACCCGTCAGCTGTCTCTCCCCCATGAATTTGGGACGACGTAAATGTAACTTGAATGAATGGTTCGTCTCCGGCATATGCTGCGTAACTGCACCGACTGTATCCTGCTGTTCCAGTATTGCTTCAACCTGTTGATTCTGTATTTCCTCTACCAACTGCCCCTGAATCTCTTCATTAATCAACTGCTCCTGAATCTCTTCATTAATCGACTGCTCCTGAATCTCTTCTATTACGTCATACAAAGCATACTCCTGAACAGAGAGCAGGCTCTTGATCTCCGTTACCGAAGTGCTTGCCGCTACTTGGGAAGCCGATTCATACGGATAAGTCCAGGAAAGCCGCCGATCAACCTCACGCAGCAGGTCTTGCGGAGCAGCCGCATACAGGCCCTGCTCATGCGCCTGCTTCTCATCTGGAGCCACATCATACGAATTGTCAGCATCAATGGGCCTATTAATATCCGTGTTTGGGACTATATCTACAAGTGTGACTGGCTGCATCTTTTCCAGAGCTGCCTTGCGCTCTCTCCGCAATTCGTTTAGTCCATCTTCACTGTCTTCGCTCTGTACATGATCTGTATTTAAATTACGTGACACCTGATCTGCAGTAGTAATCCAGATGCTCCAGCGTGATTCATCACTCGCAAGGCAAGCTGAATAAGTGTCGCGGTCACCTGCAAGCTCACGCAGCACAGCAGCGTCAGGGTGCCTGATCAAGGCTGGTCCGATCCAGTCCAGATAGCTGCGTCCGGCAGCAAGCAAATAATCCGGCAAGGCCAGTTCAGAGCTATCTTTAACCTGAGACCAGGCCTGTGCCTTTTTAGCCGCATCCTTTACCGTACCCACCAGAATCATCTTTTCTTTTGGCCGGGTTAACGCCACGTATAATACACGCATCTCTTCTGCAAGCAGCTCGAATTGAGCCCGCCGTCTGATCGCCAGATTGGCTAGAGTCGGATACGCGACCCGGTTGCCACGATCCACAAATCTCGGACCGAAACCAAGCTCCTTGTGCATGAGAAATGGTGCATGCAAGTCCTGCTGATTAAACATTTTGGAGATGCCACCAACAAAAACAATCGGAAACTCCAAGCCTTTGCTTCGATGAATCGTCATTATTCGTACGACATTATCCTGCTCACCTGAGCCACTCGCCGCAGTGCCGAGATCTCCACCATTCTCACGTAATCTGGAGACATACGTGAGGAACCGGAACAGCCCGCGATTAGCCGTGGCCTCTTCATATTGACGTGCCCGATCATACAGAGCCTTCAGATTATTTTGACGCTGCTGACCGCCCGGAAGTCCACCAACCCAGTCCAGATAGCCTGTGTCCCGATAAATACGCCAGATCAGCTCACTTAAACTTCCCTGTCTTGCCTCCAGTCTCCACTGCTCCAGCTGACGCATGAACCGAATGAGCTTCCGCTGTAGCGCCGCGTAACCCTCTTCCTCCACATGGAAAACCGCCTCGGCCTGTTCGCGAATATGAGCATGCTCTTCTACCTGTTCTCCTGCGTCGACTTCCATTTCAGCGGTAACAGCTGATTCCCTCTGTGCCTGTTCCAGCCCTGACCACACTTCCGGCCACTGCATCTGGATCACACTGTCTACATTCGAGCCTTGACCCGCTACAGCATGCTGACCATGCCCGTTCTTTTCAGACTTCCATGGTCCAGCTGCTGATACAACGGCATCATAGAACGACTGTCCTTGATGACCCAGACGGATCTGCGCAAGCTCCTCCTCATCCAGCCCAACCATCGGAGAGCGAAGCACGGAGGCTAAAGGGATATCCTGTCTTGGATTATCTACAAGCTGCAGCAGGGATAACATGACCTCTACTTCCGTAGCTTGAAAGTACCCTTTACTCTGCTCCCCCCCAGCGGGGATGCCTTGCTGTCTAAACTCCTCAATCATCATCGGGGCCCACATCAGGGTCGAGCGCAGCAAAATAACAATATCTCCATAACGCGCAGGGCGCATCGTTTGCAGAGCCTTGTCATATACACTGAGAGCAGGCTTGTCTGTTTCTCCAAGCATCTCACGTATACGACGGGCTATGGCCCGCGCTTCCAGTTGGGCTGTTTCGAGCTCGGCACTTTCCAATTCTGCCGAAGCTACATCTGCCCCTTCCTCCGTATCGTCCGTCAGATCTGGGCCGCTTCCTTGACGATCAATCAGCATGATCTCAGGAGTATAGGCTTCCCCTCCAATCGTCTCTGAAGGAAATGACGCACCGTAAGCCAGCTGTGCCCGTTCATCATAGCTAATCTCCGCAACTCCTTCATTCATAAGCTGTCTGAATATGACGTTGACGGAATGTACAACCTCAGCACGGCTGCGGAAATTTCGGGCAAGATCAATGCGTTTTCCCATTCCTGTCTGCTCATGCGTACTGCTCTCTCCATGATCATCCTCATGTCCAGGGGCATTCGCTCTGTAACTGCGGTACTTATTCATGAAAAGGCCCGGTTCGGCCAAGCGAAAACGATAAATGCTCTGCTTTACATCACCAACCATAAATCGGTTGCCCGGACGCTCTCTGGAGATCAGTCTGACGATATCCTCCTGAACTGTATTGGTATCCTGATACTCATCCAGCAGCACTTCGTCAAAGCGTGCACGATACTCCATCGCCGCATCGGAAGGCATCGAATGCTCAGGCGTGGAATCCTCATGCCGCAAAATGTGCAAGCAATAGTGCTCCAGATCATTAAAATCAACCTGTCCACGTTCCTGCTTCGCCTGACGATAACGCTCGCCAAATGCACTGACCAGCCGGGAGAGCTCCTGCATAAGCGGTGCGGCCTGCTCAAGCTCCTGCCAGAAGGTGAAGGCACTCCTGCCAAATAGAGAAGCTTTCAGCTCGGTAACTGTCTTCTTGGCTGTCTCCCGCAGCTCCTTTACCTGCTCCTGCAGACCAGGGTCTGTCTGATCCTTTTTACAAGGCTTCAACTTGCCAAATGCAGCAGGCTGGAACACCTCCGGCAACCTTTCCCAAGGCATCACTTCCACAGCGGATAGAAGCCCTTCAACCATGACCAGATCCGCGTTGAGTGTCTCTGCATAAGGTGCTGGTCCCTCAGGCTGCAGTGAAATCTGAATCCCTTGTCGCAGCAAACCTGCGGCACCCCTTAACGCAAGAGCCGCGTCACGTAAAATGCTCTGTACCCATGCCGTTTGCCCCAGCGCTTCCACGCTTTCTACCTGAAAAGCCGCTGCCATCTCCATCAACCAGTGATCCGGCCATGAATGGCTTCGCGAGAAATCATACAAACGCTGCACCAGCCGATGCATCGCATCGTCGTTTCGCTCTCCGCTGAACCAGTCCACCAGTTCGCGGAATGTGCTGCCCTCCTCCTCTTCGCCGTACTTCTCCTCAAACAGCTCCTCCAGTAGTTCCTGGCGAAGCATTTCAGCCTCATTTTCATTCAGAATACGAAAAGCCGGATTCAGCGGAATCTGCTGATAGTACCTGCGAATGACCTCCATACAGAAGGAATGCAGCGTTGTTATGGAGGCTCGCCCGAGCAGTGATAGCTGCCTCCGCAGATGCTCCTCCTCGGGCCGCTCTTCAAGTGCGCGCTCCAGCGCCTCCCGAATACGCTGCTTCATCTCGGCCGCCGCCGCCTTCGTAAACGTAGCTACGAGCAAACGATCCACACTGAACCCTTGGGAAGGGTCCGCGATTTTGCGAATAATCCGTTCAACCAGAACAGCCGTTTTACCCGATCCTGCAGCCGCAGCGACCAGAATATCCTCCCCATGCTCCGCAATGGCACTCCATTGATCATCGCTCCAGAAGCTGCCTTCCGGTTTGGGCATATTCATCATAATGCTCCCCCTTCCCTGCTGTGAGACAGCATATCCCAGATTTGCTGTTTGCCCGGTTTGGACAGCAGTTTATAGTCGTTTCCTTCAATATTTTCATCAAACTGACATACCGGTTTATAAGGACAGAAGGTGCATGCAACCTCCTGTTGTATACGATACGGCTCTATCGCTGTATCCCCATCCGTAATCCGGGTCCCAATCTCGCGAATATTGCCGCGAACGGCAGCAAGCAGTGTGTCCCACTGTTCCGGCGTCGCTACAGCAGCACTGCTGTAGAAGCTTCCATCAGCCTTCAATGCCACCGGAATAATCGCGGAGTGCCCTTTGTCCAGCGTGTGGTCCATCTGGGCAACAGCATCGCGGTCTGCCAACAACAAGCCTTTCATTTTAAACCTTTTTAGCAGCTCCTGCTCCGCCTGTTCCGATGTCATGCCGTTTGCGGATTGCAGCAACGGATTGTGCACATGGAAATACAATGTGCCTCCAGGCATCGCCGTTTCTCCTAACCATTCCTCGGCAGCGCTGAGCAGCACCTCCAGATAGGTGAGCATTTGCAAGGACAAGCCATAGTACACCTCATGAAGCTTGAGATCCGTCTGGCTGGATTTATAGTCAATTACCCGCAGCAGCAGGCCATTCTCACCTTCAGCCACATCTACACGGTCAATGCGACCCACAATCTCCAGCACACAACCATTCTCCAGCTCGAAACGAAGCGGTGGCAAAGGTTTGCCCGGGCCAAAATCCAGCTCCAGCCCAATCGGTTCAAAGCTGCCTCGTCTGGACTGCTCTCCCAAAATAACGGATGCGCGGCTGACAATGTCTTTTAACTTGCGGAAAATATACCCGTACCGCTTCGTGCTCAGCAAAATTTCGCCCTGCAGCTGCGGAGCAATCTGTTCCACCGTCTGCTCGGCCTCTTGACGGCATTGTTCCGGTGTCAGGCTGCCCCAGCTGCGATTCTCCTCGCGCAGACGCATCGCCAGCTGACTCAGAGCCGCATGGAACAGCTGACCAATATCCGGCGCCTGCAGTCGGTATAACTGCCGCTCGCGAAGCTTCAGACCATGTGAAGCAAAATGAGAAAATGGACAGGCTACAAACCGTTCCATTCGCGAAACACTTGTCCGTACCTCCGTACCGTACAGTCTGCGGCTCGTTGAGGTTTGCAGCTGCAGTGCACGATTGCGGTAAAAGATCGAGCCAAGCAGCCTTTCCAGCTGTGGACGGCTCGCCTCCCGCAATACATGCCAATTATAAACGGCCCACCACAGCTCAGGGATATCTTCACCCCGACGCCACCTGCGCAGCTGCCCGATGAGCATGGAAAGACTTTGCTCCGGGTGTACAACGTAGGAGGTGTGCGCAGTCTCCGAATCCAGAACAGGCGGCTGCGAAAGTAGAGGTTGCTCCTGTAATGCAAACATTTTGCGTACATGGCGCACAATCTCGGAAGGCAGCAAAGACTTGCCTTCATCGTCCGCTACAGGATAGCTCAGCCATAGCTGCTTGCTGGCAGCTGTCAGAGCCGTGTAGATCAGAAAGCGTTCATCCAGCATAAGCCTCGTTGCACCAGGTCCAAGACTCACACCTCTCTCTGTGAGCAACGATCTCTCATGCTCCGTTAACACACCACTATCCTGAGGAACCGCCGGCAATTCTCCATCAACTGCTCCAAGAATAAACACATATTTAATATCACGCAGGCGTGTACGATCCATTGAACCAAACAGCACTTGATCCAGCGCAGGCGGAACAAGCCCGAGCTTGAGTTCGGTCAGTCCTGTTTCCATCATGCCTGCGAATAAGTGCATATCCAATCGTTCATCGCCCATCATATCTACCATCTGGTCCAGCAGATCGAGTACAGCCCCCCACATCTGACGATGCTCTCTGGAACGCTCAGGATCACCCTTGTCCTTGGCCTGAGCAGACATCTGATCCAGCTTGTGTGCAATATCCGCATCCTCCAGCAGCAGGAATAACGCTTCACATTGAGCAGCAGCTGTTTTGGCTTTTTTCATTCGTTTCTCAAACATGCCAAGCGCCGATATAATGACACTCCGGCATCTCTCCATCAGTGATAATACAGCATCACGTCCCCGGCTGCGAGCCTCCTGACCGTTATCCTCCAAAGACAAGCTCGGTACATACTTCCACGGCTTCCCGTCCGTCCAGCGATAACCATGGATGCCGCAAGCGAGCACATAGTTCTCAAGTTGGTCCATATCTTCACGGGTAATGGAACCATCCAGCGGAAGTAGAAGATCCGTTTTGACACAGCGAAAAACATCCTCGTACCGCCAGTTGCGGCGAACCACATCCAGTGCTGCACGAATAAATTCAGATAAAGGATGATGAAGCTCACTTCGTCTTCGGTCCAGGAAGACAGGAACATCGTAATCCCTGAATAATGGCTCGGCAATATCGGCATATGTCTCCAAACCGCGAACCAGCACCGCCATATCCCGGTACCTTGCTCCATGCTCTTGCGCCAGACGACGCATTTCACGCAGCGCTCCCTCCAGCTCGGCACGCCGATTCTCGGCAGCGATCAATCGTATGCCAGCATCCTCACCATGACTCCGCCAGCGAACCCGTCGGTCAAAGCCGGCCTCCAGATGTGCCAGCCCCGGCCGATCCTTAAACCTCGGCAATACTTCATCATGAAGTACCGTTGTATCGCTAGACACACCCAAATGTTCAGCCATGCCTTTAAGTCGTACATAAGCGCTCGCCGTTGGATAGAACAGCTCCAGCTCCCCAGGCAACATACCTTGCTCGTAAGCACGATCCAGCGTTAACGAGATCGTGACAGACGAGGCTTGAAGCATCAGCTGACCAATCACACTTAGCTCCTGCGGCGTAAATCCATGAAAGCCATCAATCCACACCTCGGCTCCTTGCAGCCAAGCGCTTTCCGGCAAACGACCTGTCAGTTCATTCAACGTGTCCTCGTCATCAATATATAAATTTGTCAATTCCTTCTCATAGTCATAATAGATCAGACTGAGATCATGCAGCTTGTCCTCCAGAATAGGCGAAGCAGATGAGATACCCCACTCCGAAATCCCCTCCTCCAGTGCTGAAGCATGAACCTCGTAACGCTTGAATTCATTATATAAATTAGTCAGCTCCCCAATAAATCCGAGCTGGCTGCCCGAGGCAGCAAACAGCTTGAGCTCCTCTTTGCGACGTTGCAGAACTTTATATAAAAGCATCTTTTTGCCTTCGGCTCCAATGGGAATGCGAGCAGAGCCGCCTGCTTCCTGCATGACGCGATAAGCCAGACGCCGGAAGCCAAGCACTTCGGCTCGCATCGTGCCTTTTATTCCCCCTGAGGACACCAGAGCCTGCTCTGTCCGAAATGAGCTCTGTTCGGGAACGAGTAAAATCAACGGTTTACCTTGCGGCTCCTGTTGGAGCAGAGTTGTAATTTCCCGGGTAATCAGTGTGCTTTTCCCACTGCCTGCCCGGCCAATAACAAAGCGTACGGACATGTGTCATCCTCCAAACTGCACGTACAAGATTTTAATTCCCAGTATACCATACCTTGCTCTATTCGGAACGTACGTTTGCCACGATCCACCATAAACGGCGAACATCTCCGAGAATGGCAAAAAGCCCTCAGCGATATCCACTGCGGACTTGTTAACCTGAATGATACTTCACTTGCCCCCGTTGTTTTCAAGCTTGATGTAAACAAGGACGTCTGTTAATTCTTTTTGCTGCGTACTTCAAAAATAGCGAATTTCAGATAATGCCCTTCATCCACACCCAAAATTTGCGGGTGATCCTTGCCTGCAGCTTTCCAGTCGATCAAACGCAGCACTTTGCCTGCATCCTCGGCTGCATCCGCAATCGTTTCGAGGAACAGATCAGGACGCATATGGTAGGAGCAACTGGCGGTGACCAAATATCCGCCTTCATTGACCAGCTTCATCCCCTGAAGGTTAATATCCTTGTATCCGCGGCATGCCCCTTTGACTGCCGATTTCGTTTTGGCAAATGCAGGTGGATCCAGAATGACAACATCAAACGTTTTACCCGCACTCGATAACGCCTTGGACGTATCCACCTTTTGCTCCGAGGCCCGTGCCCGTGCATTGCGTTCATCCAGCCCTTTGACCTGTTCACGCAAATACTGGAAGGCATCCGCTACCACAAACTCAACTCGATCAGTGAAGCCATTGAGTTCCACATTGGTTCGTGCACTCTCAATGGCATGTTCGGAAATATCCAGACACGTTACTTTCTTTGCTCCATATTTGCAAGCATTCAGCGTAAAGCTGCCGGTATGGGAGAAGCATTCCAGTACAGTCGCACCATCCCAATACGGGAACGTAACCACTTTGCCACTTTTGTTCACAGGCAGTTGCTGCTCTGTTCCTTCGTGCTCGATCCGCTGCAGGGTGATGCCACTTTTATATCCCCAGCCTTTCATCAACGGTTCAATCGCCGCACGATTCTCACGCTGGTCGAAGAAGTAACCTGTTTTCTGTCCTTCCACGATGTCTACCTTAATGAGAAGTCCATTTTCAGTCACTGTAACATGACGCGGACATTCTCCATAAAGAGGTCCTTTGACCTGCTCCAGACCCTCCAGCTCCCGAATGGACACGTCGCTACGTTCATAAATGCCCTCGGGCTGCATCACTTCAATCAGGGCTTGTACAATGGCTTCACGGCAGCGGTCCATACCCAGTGTAAGGATCTGCACAACAAGAATGCTGTCAAAGCGATCTACAATCAAGCCAGGCAGAAAATCCGCTTCGCCATAAACGAGACGATAGGCTTCGCCATCTTGAATGAAGCGCTCGCGGTGACGCACGCAATCACGGAAACGAGCCGCAAAAAAGGCAGTATCCATCTGTTCAAATTCCAGCGGCTGATATGAAACCACTCGCACGGTAATTTGAGAAGCGGGGTTATAGTATCCTGTCGCCAAGTAGCGACCCTGATGATTCAGGATGTTGACGATATCACCCGGTTCCGGGCTACCGTCGACGGATGCAATTTCATTTTTAAAAATCCAGGGATGTGCATGTTCCAGCCGTTTTTTGCGGCTGCGTTCCAGTATTACCGATGACAAGATTGATCCACTTCTTTCGTAAGTTAGTTGAAAAGATAGGCTTGAGCGGCAAGACGCTCCGGGAACGAATCACCGTATCTTTTGAATTGGGGGCTGGCAGTTTGAAAAGACCGCTCCCGAGACGAATTTATCCACCGTGCTCACGATTGCCGGCAGCTTGTTTCATGTTCCCTCTCTACCTTGTCATGCTTGTCTCCACTTTCTCATAGGATAAGTGATAAGCAATCGGAACGGGAGGAATGATGTAATCATGTTCAGGGATATCATGTTGCCATTATTATATGGGCTTATTATTTTTTTTGGCGGTATGAAGCTAATGGAAGTAGCGCTTCAGCGCATGGCCGGGCCGATGCTGGCAGGCTGGTTGAACCGGGCTACCTCTGCTCCCTGGAAGGGCATGGCCTTCAGCGCTGGAGCAACCGCCCTGCTGCAGAGCAGCACAGCCGTGACCGTGCTGACCATTGGACTGGCTAACGCACGTTTAATTTCGTATGGTCGTACGCTCGGTATTATCCTTGGAACCAATATCGGAACGTGTCTTACCACAGAGCTGGTCGGCCTCCAGCTTGGACAGGCTGCCCTGCCGCTGTTGCTAGTTTCACTTACAGGCTGGGCTATATTTGTTATCCTCGTCGAACGCAATCAGAACGCGCCTGAACGTATTCGTCATACGTTGGGGAATATTCAATTCAGCTTCCTGGCAACAGCAGGCTTTGCCCTTGTTATGACAGGCATTCAGGTCATGCAGTCCATTGCTGTTCCTTTGCGCAGCATGGGGGTATTCCAGTGGTTTCTGGATCGCTCGGCGGACAGCCTGTGGTGGGGCTTCCTCGCCGGTGCGTGCCTGACCGCGCTGATTCACAGCAGTGCCGCGGTCATCAGCATGGCGATTACGCTGGCAGCCACAGGAGTATTGCCTGTGGAGATCGGCATCGCCATTGTGATCGGGTCCAACGTCGGGACCTGCATCACCGCTGTTATTGCAGCCGCGGGCGGGGCTTCCGCAGGCAAGTTTGTAGCAGCCTCCCATGTTGTACTCAACATTGCGGGAGCACTGCTGTTTATGCCGCTGATCGGCCAGCTGCACGCCGCCTCGGCGTGGCTGTCAGCGGACAACGGGGCACAGATTGCGCATGCCCAGACCCTTTTTAACATCATCAGCTCATTGCTGGCTTTACCGTTCTGCTACCTGCCCATCTGGCACAAAAAAACACCTGTCCACACCCCGTCAACCAAAACATCTTCGGTTTAAACCGGCATTGGCTCTTAACCCACACGGAGGAGTCTACATATGACCCATGTACACGTGACGCGTGTTCAAATCAAACGTTTATACGTTAATGCCCAGCTTGTTCAAGCCCGTGCGCAAAATATCGTCATTATTATCGTATCCGTCCTGCTGTTGTTTGGACCATGCCTCAGCCGGCGTGTACCAGTCTACACCTTTGATCTCTTCAATCTGGGGCTGCAGGTCGCCGCTTTCCGCCTCTACAAGATAATAATGTACTTCCTTGTCCACCGGTCCAAATTCGGCGTGCTGATACGTATAGGCGATAATATCAATCGGCTCCACAATACGACCTACCATGCCTGTCTCTTCCAGAATTTCGCGAAGTGCGGTCTGCTCGATGGTTTCTCCGGCTTCCATTTTGCCCTTGGCCAGTGTCATCTTTCCATAACGATCCATGATGAGCTGAATTTGAAGCTGACCGTCTTCCCCTGTTCTGTATACTACGCCGCCTGCCGAAATTTCTTTTTTGTTCATGTTGTTCTCCCCCGTCCACTTTCATTTCTTTTCTTGGCAAAGAAGGACCTCATCTCCCTGGGTGAACTCCCCAAGGAAATGAAATCCTTGTTCATGACGCCGTGATTACATCGCGGCAGACTTCAAATTCTCTTCAAGCACACGAACCAGTGTACCCTGGCTTTCATTGGCCCCTGCTTCAGTCAGCTTCACACGGCACACTTTCCCCACCATATCAGGGGTTCCATCAAACACCAGCTGGATGTAGTTATCGCTGTAGCCGTGCAGCTTGCCACTGCCTTCGCGGCCTTTGGCTTCGCCCTCCGGGATAACCTCAAGCACTTGTCCAACAAATTTCTGCGCATACTCCAGCTGCATCTGCTCGGACAGGTCAATCAGCTCATGCACACGTGCATTTTTGACATCCTCATCCACCTGATCCTCCATGCGGGCTGCCGGAGTACCTGTTCGTTTGGAATAAGGGAACACGTGCATTTCCGAAAAACCGATTTTGCGCATCAGCTCATACCCGTTACGATACATTTCGTCCGTTTCACCAGGGAAACCGACGATAACATCCGTTGTAATCGCCACATCCGGCATCGCCTCACGGATACGCAGCATTTTGTTATAGAATTCTTCGGTTGTATATTTGCGGCGCATACGCTTCAGCACCGTGTCATCTCCTGCTTGCAACGGAATATGGAAATGACGAACAAGTTTGTCCGAACGTTTGATAACGTCCAGCATCCGGTCATCAATCTGGCTCGCTTCAATCGAGCTGATGCGAATACGCTCCAGCCCTTCCACTTTATCGAGATCCCACAACAGATCGGTCAGATCATAGTTTTCCATGTCATCTCCGTACCCGCCTGTATGAATACCTGTCAGAACAATTTCTTTGTACCCCGCCTGCACAAGCTGGTGTGCCTGCTGAACGATGCTGTTTGCTTCACGGCTTCGAGACAGACCGCGAGACCAAGGAATGATGCAGAACGTGCAGAAGTTGTTGCAGCCATCCTGAATTTTCAGGAACGCACGCGTACGATCCGCAAAATCCGGTACATCCATCTCTTCAAACACACGAGTTTTCATAATATTACGTACCGCATTCACAGGCTGACGGGATTCCTGAATTTCTTTGACATATGGCAAAATTTTATCCCGATCCTGGGTTCCGATGACCAGGTCTACACCAGGAATGTCCAGAATCTCCGCAGGAGATGTCTGTGCATAACAGCCAGTTACGGCTACAATCGCATCTGGATTGCGGCGGATCGCACGGCGGATAATTTGACGACTCTTTTTGTCGCCTGTATTTGTAACAGTACACGTATTAATCAAATAAACATCGGCCGTCTGCTCATCGAAGTCCACCTGATCGTACCCTTCATTTTTGAACAATTGCCAGATGGCCTCTGTATCATAAAAGTTAACTTTGCAGCCCAAGGTGTAAAACGCCACGGATGGCATAATTACATTCCCCCCATTTCTCCGGATTCATATAAAATACAAGTCAATGCAGCCATACCCGCCGTTTCGGCTCGCAAAATACGCTTGCCCAGTCCAACGGATACCGCACCTGCTTCATCGGCCTGAGCCGTTTCCTTCTCGGAAAACCCGCCCTCAGGTCCAACAACTACGAGCACCCTTGCCCCTGCATCAGGAGCAAGATTAGCAATAAACGGCTGAAGCGCATCTCTCAGCTGTTTGCCATTTTCTTTTTCATAACAATAACATACCAGATCATAGTCCCCAAAAGAAGATAACAGCCCTTTCCAGGAAAGCGGCTGCTCAACGGTTGGAATACGGTTACGATGACTTTGCTCCGCAGCTTCCTTGGCAATCTTCCGCCACCGCTCCAGTCGTTTGCCTTCTTTTTTGGCGTCATATTGCACAATCGTACGTTCCGATAAAAAAGGCACAAACGATACGGCACCAATCTCGGTACATCTCTGAATGACCGTTTCCATCTTGTCGCCTTTAGGCAGACTCTGTGCCACGGTTACTTTGATTCGTGCTTCATGATCCATAACAAGCGGCTCGATAATCGCAGCCTTCACTTCACCTGCATCAATGCTTTCTATGGCCGCTAACGCTTCTCTGGAGTTTCCGTCGCTGACAATCAGCTTGTCTCCAGGTTTGCCGCGCATGACTTTGCTGATATGACGGGCATCCTCTCCCGTAATGATCACTGCATGTTCACTGAACTGCTCTGCAGATACAAAATATCGCTGCATATGTCTGTCCACCCATTCTTTCCTGTTATGACTGGCATTCTCCCCGTCAAACGGCAGGCGAGAATCCAGTCGCCACAGTTGATCATACAACTTTTATGTGCTTCTGACCAGCGTTCTGGTCTAAATAACAGCTCGTTTATTTAAGGTATAATTCAATAATCAGACCGGCAACATCTTTGTACATCTCGGTTGCAAACAGATATAGCGGCTGAATTGTAACGGCCTGCAGCGGTGGAATCACCAGAATCAACAGGAACACAAAGATCGACCATTGCTCTACACCCTGAAGCTTGCGGCTAATGGATGGCGGCAGCACATCCTCAAGAATGCGATAACCATCCAGCGGCGGAAGCGGAATCAGGTTAAACAAAAACAGGAAAAAGTTCGTTATGCTGAACATCGGCAGGAAGATCATCAGTGCAGTAATCACCCGCTCATTCCCAATGTTCCCTAGTACGCCTGATCCAAACAGCATCCCATAGATAATCGCACCGATAATGGCCAGCAGCAGGTTACTGAGCGGACCTACGGCAGATACGATGGTCCCCATTAATCTCGGCTTCTCAAAATTGGCACGGTTCACTGGAACCGGACGCGCCCATCCAAAGCCCGCAATAACCAGCAGCAATACACCCAGCAGATCAAAATGCACAACCGGGTTTAGCGTGACCCTTCCAAGCAGCTTCGCCGTTGGATCACCGAATTTGTTGGCAAAATAGGCGTGTGCGAATTCGTGAACGGTAAATGCAATTAGAATGGTGACTAGAAAGAAGGGCAGCTGATCAAGAGGAAGACGGATAAAGCGCTCTAAGAAATCCATAGACTACCTCTTGCTGGCTTCAAACGCCAGCCAGTCCTCTTCACGCTCTATTGCCCGAACTTCAAACCCGGCAGCCACAAGTGCATCATGCACGACCTGTTCTTTGTTTTTCCATATGCCCGAGACGATATAAATACCGCCAGACTCCAGCGCGTTGTACACATCATCCACAAACAGCAAAATGATCTCGGCCAGAATGTTGGCAACGATTATTTTCACTGGAAGCTTCACGCCAAGAGCCGGGTCCTGACTTCCAAGAACAGATAACAGATCGCTCTCTTTGACGGTAATCTGTTGCTGCATATTGTTCAGCTCCACGTTTTCCATGGCGCTTGTGACCGCAACCGGATCAAGGTCAAGAGCCAGAACATGTTTTGCCCCCAAATGCACCGCACCGATGGCCAGAATGCCTGAGCCCGTGCCAACGTCGATAATCTCCTCGCCGCCTTGAATAACCTTCTCCAGTGTACGCAGACATAACGTTGTGGTTGGATGTGTGCCTGTACCGAAGGCCATTCCTGGGTCCAGCTCGATAACTTTCTCCTCTGCGCTCTCGGGTGTGTAATCCTCCCATGTAGGCTTGATCGTCAGACGATCCGAAATACGAACAGGCTTGAAATACTGCTTCCAGGCTGTAGCCCAGTCATTTTCATCCACTGTACGTGTCTCATAACGAATCTCTCCGGCATCAATGCCGAAATCGGACAGCTCCTCTATTCTGGGGTTCACCTCCGCTTTCAGGACATCCATATCCGTGCCTTCGGAAAAATATCCTTTAATGACAGCGAACCCTTCGGGAATATCATTGAGCGGAACATCATACAACTCGCCATACGTCGTATCTCGCTTTTTATTTAAAGTACCGGATTCCTCAATTGATACCCCTCCAGCACCTGCTTCATGCAAAAAATTCGAGATCATCTCCACAGCTTCTTCTGTGGTATGTATTGTCAGTTCGTGCCATAACATACGTGGTTTTGCCTCCTCAATAATTAAAACGTCGTTTACTCTGCTTATCATTTAAGCATCCCAACCATTGTACTACACAAGCAAGCCAGAGCACAAAGCATAGTCATAAAAGCAAATAAAACAGGATACCCCGCAGTCAGACTGCTTGAATATCCTGTCCTATTTTACATGCCTGCGGCTTCTTTTCGAACCATTAACAGAACTGTCCGCCGTTCTGTGTAATCATTTCTGCAGCCTGAGGCAAAGATTCCTGAGAGACAGAAACTGTCAACAGAATGCCCTGCTTCAGCCCTCCAGATGCATCCTTTGTCGAAGAATCATATACCTGACCTCCCGACAGCACCTCGGTTTCATCGCTGATGAGAGCAAGTACGTTCAATTCACCGCTAAACCCGCCAATGACAGCCGTAGGTGAGTGGTCATCTTCTGGCACTGCATCAGACCCGGATTGAGCTGCATCTCTGCGAATACTCTCAATCCGCAGCTGATTAGGATGAAGCAGCTCCAGAGCTCTTCGTGCAGACTCTGCTTCCGTCCAGCTTGTGAAGACCGCTTCAAGTGTGACCGCCGAGCGAGTCTCAGTCATTTAATTCCCGTCCCTGACGGCGATCCGCCGCCTCGCTGCGGCGAAGTGCTTCCAAATCCTCGTGGTCAGCCGCTTCTGCGCTGAACTCCACATCTTCATTTTTTGCAGATTGCATGCGTTTCATTTTTTCGGTTTTGGTCAATATTTTGCCTGGACGCTCATGTTCAGCCATGATTTATATTCCTCCTTTTTACTAGATCATTCCACCCGCTTGCTCAATAATGGACATTGCACGGTGGTGTACCGATTCATCCACAACCACTGTCAATAAAACGTCTCTTCCGGTTGGACCCCCTTGCCCGCCATCACTCATGCCGCTTGCAGCAGGGTCTGCAGCAGCCATAATGCCTGAACTCGCATGTGTATTCAACGTATCCGGCACCCAGGAGGAGTAGCTGCCGGAGATACCCGGTTTGTAGGAGGCTCCACTTGGGCCGACACCCGCATAACGACTGAAACGATTGATCGCTAAATCTTCCACTCGTAACGCCTCCAGCTTTTTGGCCGCACCTTCTGCCTGTTCCGGGCTGTGGAAATATGCCAAAATATTTTTCTCCGTCATTTGCCACCTGCTCCCTTCCGTTTCGCATCACGCAATCGTGTTTCCCTTAACCAATCGTTCCCGCAAAGTTATCCTTCCGCAACAGAGTCCAGAATATACCGAAAGAGTGCACTTTGAATTTTTCTGCAATAGTTCTTTGTAAAAGCACAGCAAAAAAGACACCTCCTTAACGGAGGTGCCCTTCATCATAAGCTTCTATATGATCAGTCGCCGCGGAAGGCACGTTTTACCCGATCAAAGAAAGATTGCTCATGCTCATGCGTCTGTTCGCCATCCAAAGCAGCAATTTGACGAAGCAGATCCTTCTGCTCATCACTCAGCTTGCTTGGTGTAACGACTACCACTTTCACATGCTGGTCCCCTTGTCCCATGCCGCGCAGGCGTGGCACACCCTTGCCTTTGAGACGGAAATAGGTTCCGGTTTGCGTTCCCGCAGGAATTTTCAGCTTCACTTTTTCTGTAAGTGTCGGGATTTCAATCTCGTCTCCCAATGCTGCTTGTGCAAATGTCAACGGCACTTCGCAATAAATGTCATCGCCTTCGCGTTCAAAGAAGTCATGGGACTTCACACGAATAACGATATACAAGTCGCCTGCAGGGCCGCCGCGTACACCACCCTCGCCCTCACCTGTCATACGGAGCTGCGCACCATCGTCCACACCCGCTGGAATACGGACATGAATTTTGCGCTGCTTGCGAACCTTGCCGCTACCACTGCATGTTGTACATTTTTCCTTGATAATTTGTCCTGTACCGCTACAGTTGGAACAAGCACGACGGTTCACCATACGGCCAAACGGCGTATTTTGAACCACTTCCTGTTGACCGCTACCGTGGCAGACGGAGCATGTTTCCGGCTTCGTTCCAGGCTTCGCTCCTGAACCATGACAGGTATCGCAGCCCTCCGTACGCGGAATTGTGATATCAGTCTCCTTGCCAAATACAGCTTCCTTGAACTCAATCGTCATGGTGTATTGCAGGTCATTCCCGCGCTGTGGAGCGTTCGGATCACGACGACCACCGCCACCACCAAAGAACATATCGAAGATGTCGCCAAAGCCGCCGCCACCAAAGTCTCCACCGCCAAATCCACCCTGATTCGGGTCGATATGACCGTATTGGTCGTACTGAGCACGTTTCTGGCTGTCACTTACGACATCGTAAGCTTCTTTTACTTCTTTAAATTTGGCTTCCGCATCGGCGGCCTTGTTTACGTCAGGGTGATACTGACGGGCCAGCTTGCGGTAAGCCTTTTTGATTTCCTCGTCGCTTGCATTTTTGCTAACGCCGAGCACCTCATAATAATCACGTTTTTCAGCCACTCTTCCACCCCCATAACATTCACCTTATCGCACATCGTGACAAAAGGAAAGTCAAAGCACGGGAGCCCCGGCTATGACTTTCCCTTTAATCCGAACGTCACCGATGTTTAACTCGCAGCAAGCGCGAATTAGTTTTGTTTTTTATCTTCATCCACAACTTCGTAATCAGCGTCTACGACGTTGTCACGTTTTGCAGAACCTTGTGGTTGCTCTTCAGCCCCTTGAGCCGCTTGTGCATCAGCTTGAGCTTGCTCATACAGCTTAACAGACAATTGCTGAACGATCTCTGTCAATTCCTCGGTAGCTGCTTTGATATCTTCCAAGTTGTCGGAGGCAAGTACGCCCTGCAATTTTTCTTTAGCTGCATTGGCTTTCTCTACTTCACCTGCATCTGCTTTTTCACCAAGATCCTTGATCGTTTTATCTACAGAGTAGATCAACTGGTCTGCGCTGTTTTTCGCTTCAACAAGCTCTTTACGTTTTTTGTCTTCCTCTGCGTGAAGCTCAGCGTCTTTCATCATTTGTTCAACTTCTTCATCGCTCAGACCGCTGGAAGAAGTGATCGTGATTTTTTGTGTTTTGTTTGTGCCTTTATCTGTAGCAGATACGTTAACGATACCGTTGGCGTCGATGTCGAAGCTAACTTCGATTTGCGGAACGCCGCGTGGCGCTGGAGGGATGTCTCCCAGCATAAAGCGGCCAAGCGTTTTATTGCCCGCTGCCATCTCGCGCTCACCTTGCAGGACGTGAATCTCAACGCTAGGCTGATTGTCTGCATAAGTGGAGAACACTTGAGATTTACTTGTAGGGATCGTTGTGTTACGCTCGATCATTTTAGTGAAGACACCGCCTGCAGTTTCGATACCCAGGGACAGTGGAGTTACGTCGAGCAATACAACGTCCTTAACGTCACCTGTCAGTACGCCCGCTTGTACAGCTGCACCCAATGCAACGACTTCATCCGGGTTAACGCCTTTGTGCGGCTCTTTACCTGTCAGCTTTTTGATGGCTTCCTGTACAGCCGGAATACGTGTGGAACCACCAACCAATACGATCTTGTCGATATCGTTCGGAGTCATTCCAGCATCGCTCAGTGCGCGGCGTGTAGGCTCAAGCGTGCGCTCAACCAGACCTGCGGAGAGCTCTTCGAATTTCGCACGGCTCAGGTTAAGCTCCAAGTGCTGAGGAACGCCATCTGCAACTGTAATGAACGGCAAGGAAATCGTTGTAGTCAATACACCGGAAAGTTCTTTTTTCGCTTTTTCCGCTGCATCTTTCAAACGTTGTACCGCTGCTTTATCTTTGCTCAGATCAATACCTTGATCTTTTTTGAATTCATTCACCAGATAATCAATGATCACTTGGTCGAAGTCGTCACCGCCCAGTTGGTTGTCACCGCTAGTCGCTTTAACCTCGAAGAAACCATCACCCAGTTCAAGGATGGATACGTCAAACGTACCGCCACCCAGGTCATATACGAGAATCGTTTGGTCTTCGGATTTCTCCATGCCGTATGCCAAAGCCGCTGCTGTTGGCTCGTTGACGATACGAAGAACTTCCAAACCTGCGATTTTACCTGCATCTTTAGTCGCTTGACGCTGACTGTCATTGAAGTAAGCCGGAACGGTAATAACGGCTTGAGTTACCGTTTGGCCCAAATATGCTTCTGCATCAGCTTTCAGCTTTTGCAGGATGATTGCAGAGATTTCTTGTGGAGAATAATCTTTGCTATCAATCGTTTCTTTGTGGGAAGTACCCATATGACGTTTAATGGAGATGATGGTACGATCAGGGTTTGTAATTGCTTGACGTTTCGCTGTTTCACCAACGACACGCTCGCCGTCTTTTTTGAACCCTACAACGGAAGGAGTCGTACGTGCACCCTCCGGGTTTGGAATAACAACAGCCTCGCCGCCTTCCATAACGGCTACGCACGAGTTGGTTGTTCCTAAGTCAATACCGATTACTTTGCTCATCGGAAAATTTCCTCCCTCAACATTTTGAAATCAACAGGCTGTTCAATAGCCTTATTGTGGTAGTAAGTTATCTGCTCTATGTGTATAAAACATGTATATTAAACTTCGTCTCTTAGTTCAGCCTTTGCTCACTCATAATCATACGATCCATCAAAGGATCAAGAGCTCACCTTAACCATAGCCGGACGAAGCACTTTATCCTTCAGCATGTAGCCTTTTTGAACCTCTTCCACAACGACGCCCTCTTCATGCTCATCGCTCTCCACTTGCATAATTGCTTGGTGGAATTCAGGGTTAAACGGTTGTCCAACCGTCTCCATCGCAGCGAGTCCTTCGCTTGCAAGCACCGTTTCCAGTTGACGCAGAATCATTTGAAATCCTTTGGCAAACGATTCAGTCTCGGAACCTTCCGGCACTGTAGCCATAGCACGCTCGAAATTGTCCATTACTGGCACCAGTTCGGTAATCAGCTTCATTGAAGCATATTTGGCAAGCTCCTCTTTTTCCTTCTGTGTACGACGGCGGAAGTTATCAAAATCAGCCTGTGCACGTACAAAGCGTTGCTGTGTTTCCTCGGCCTCCGCTTTCAAACGTTCCAGTTCAGATGACTCCTGAGTGTTTATCTCCTCAGCCTGCGCTTCTGCAGCTGCAGCCTCATTGACTGGCTCCTGCTCAGCGGCTGTTACCTCTTGTTCTTCTGTGAATGATTGCTCTTCTTTCAAGATGTTCACCTCCTTATATAAATGCATTGAGAACGCATTGCCGTACCCGTTTCTTATTTAAAACGGGTTGTCAGCATGGTCGTCAAATCGCGTGATAATGTATTTATAATGTGGATGACTCGCGCATAATCCATACGAGTTGGTCCCAGAATTCCAATGGAACCGAGCGCCTCACCATCCAATGAATAGGAAGCTGTAATCAAGCTGCAGTTCGCAAAGGCTTCATGGTCATTCTCAGTACCGATTCGCACCTGAATTCCCTGCCCGCCAGGCACTGGCATCATTAATTTCATTAATGTAGGCGTCTCATCTAACAAATCCAGAATGTCTTTTACCTTTTCCACATCTTTGAACTCCGGTTGTGTCAGCATGTTGGTAGCTCCACTGAGGAACAAGCGATTGTCATGCTCATTATCAAACGCACTGTTGAGGACCTGCATCACTTCCTCGTAACGTGTGATATGACGTTCCATTTCCTGACCAAGCTCGGTATAAAGTCGTGATTTAAGCTTGTAGATCGGTACACCTACCAATTTACTGTTTAACAGACGAACGACATTCTCCATGTCAGCAACTGAAATCTCATGAGGAATCTGGACCGTCTTGTTCTCTACCTGACCCGTGTTGGTCACAATAATCGCTACAGCCTCATTTTCATTCAGCGGAAGTAGCTGAAAGTGGCGCAACGACGTATGGAACACTTCAGGCCCAAGTAAAATCGAGGTATAATTGGTCATATGAGACAAAATGTTGGAAGCATGCTGAATAACCTGCTCCATAACATTCAGTTTTTCTGCAAAGAATGACTTCAGATCATCTAGCTCCTGCGGCTCCACCTGATTCCATGGAACCAGATGATCGACATAGTAGCGATAACCTTTGTGCGACGGAATGCGTCCAGCTGATGTATGCGGCTGTTCCAGAAAACCCATCTCTTCAAGATCGGCCATTTCATTCCGAATTGTTGCCGGACTGTATCCAACATCCCCTCGCTTGGAAATGCTTCGGGACCCTACGGGCTCAGCTGAACGGATATAGTCATCCACTATAGCGTTCAGAATCATTCGTTGACGCTCTGTTAACATGGTGAGTATTCCCTCCTTCTGACTGTACTGTCCCATGTCGTTAGCACTCCAGTTCGACGAGTGCTAATCGGTAATACAAAAATACCAAACTGACATGATCATTGTCAAGTGAGTTTACTGAATGTGGGCGCCTATTTCTAGTATAGGCCAATAACATGCGCTTATAACGCATATTATTAGCCTGGATACTGTATCTCTTTCTCCGCCGGATAATGTCTGAGGCTAAAGCGTGCCCCGCCCAAGGGCGAATCGCTATATACCAGCTCTGCATGTAATCGCGCCGCCAACTGTTTACTGATGGCAAGACCAAGCCCGGTCACACCATTGTTCCCGGTATAGAAACGGCGAAAAATATGCTGACGATCATGCTCATTCAGCCCTGGGCCGTCATCATCAATATGAAAAACCCAGTCCGCATCATCAGACGAAGACAGTTCCAATGTCAAGCTGACTTGAGTTTGAGAATGACGCACTGCATTTTGCAGCAAATTCAACAGCACCTGAAACAGCTGCTCCCCCGCTGTCTCCACCATGAATGAATCAGCCACTGCAGACAACTGAACTCCACGCTGTAGCGCGGTTGGCATTAAGAGATATACCGCCTCCTCCGCCATGCTCTTCAAATCAATGACAGCCGTAGGCCATTCCTCATCTACTGTTTCCAATCTTGAGAGCTGAATCAGTTTTCCCACCATATCAATAAGTCGCTGGGACTGGGCAGCAATAATCTCAAGTCCCTGATCGTTGGAGACGACCTGATCCTGAATCGCATAGACATAACCTTGAATGGACATGAGTGGAGTTTTCAATTCATGAGATACATTTTGCAAAAACTCCAGCTGGTGACGATGGTGATCATCAAGTCTGCTGCTCATCAATTGAAACGTATGAATCAGTTCCCCGATCTCCGTATGATCGGCCTGCAGAAACTGTTCCTTATCCGGCATGTTCGGTTCATATTTGCTAACAGCCTCCTTCAGCCGGTTTAACGGCTGTACCGTGCGCCAAACTGCAAATAATCCAATGAGCAGGATGACAACAAAGCTTGCAGCAATCGAAAGCAGCGTTGTGCGGAATAACGGAATATACATCGCTCTGAGTGACGAGAGCGGAGAATACAAGATTACACGAAATTGTTTATGAGGAAGCTCCGCTTCGCTATACAGCACCTTTTTCCCATTCAAAATCATGTAACCCTCGTGTGTTCCCGGAAACCCCTCCAGCTTCATGCCCACACGACCTGCACTGCTGGAAGCGACGATAGTATCATTCCCGTCGATCACAAAATAGTCGGCATAAAATAGAATGTCCTTGATAAAGAAACGGAAGCTGTCGTTATCCAGATCCTCCAGATCATCTACCCGAATGACTTTGACAGCTTTCTTCGTTTGACCCTCCAACTGCTGTTTGACCTGATTAAGTAAAATATCATCAAAGAGGTGGATAAAAAATACGACCGTAAACGCCACGGTAACCAGCATACTTGCAAACAGGGCAAGCAGCATTTTGCTGCGTATGGTCTTCATCGCACATGCACAGCCGCTTTATAGCCGAATCCCCACACCGTATCAATCGACAATGTCGCTTGTACCTGTAACAGCTTTTTACGAAGACGTTTCACCAGATCATCCACGACGCGTACTTCCCCATAAAAGTCATAATTCCATACCTGCTGAATCAGTTGCTCACGGCTGAAGGGACGATCCAGATGCTGCGAGAGAAATAACAGAAGTTCGTATTCTCTGCCTGTTAATCCAATTTCCTGTCCTCGAACGTCCACACGCCTGAATGCTTCAGATATCTGCACATTGCCTACGCTGAAATAAGCACCTTCCTTGGGTAAATCCTGCTCCGCTTCCCTTGCTTCATTCCCGGCCGCCGATAAGCGGCTACTGTTAATCAGACGAAGCATACTTTTTACTCTGGCAACCAGCTCACGCGGATTGAAGGGTTTACTCAGAAAATCGTTACAGCCCAGCTCCAAACCATTCAGGCGGTCAATTTCTTCCCCTCTTGCGGACACCATAATAATCGGAATCTCGGTAAACGTTCGCAGTTCAGTCAGAAGTGTAAGCCCATCCACCCCCGGCATCATAATGTCAAGAATAAGGCAATCCGGCTTTTTCGAACGGACTTCGCCAATCAGCTCTCCGCCGTGCGGGAACGAATTCACTTCATATTGCTCTTTTTTCAAGTAACCCGTGATAAGCTGTAAAATAAATGGATCATCATCCACTACAAAAATACGCGGCATAGGTCTTCCACCTCAATCATGAATATGTCGTTTCTGATATGTTTTTTGTTCAATATCTCTCTACTAATGTAACAGAGTACACGGCAGCATTTCAAAACTTCTATGATAAGAGTAGATATATTGATGAAACTGCGCCATTCTATGAGAAAAGACGGAGATCCCCTAAGAGAACTCCGTCTGTTTGCCGCTGCCTTTCATATGTCACGGTAGTATTCATTTTCAGATGGGCATGTACAGCCACTACACATCAGAGTGCAGACAATTATTTATGGGATGTGCTTGATTTCACTGTATCGTTTTTGTTTGTCACTGTAGTTTTTGCCGGTGCTTTCGTTGCAGACGCTGCAGCTTTGTGTGCTGTAGCAGATGCTGCTTTATGTGTTGTCGCAGCAGTAGCTTTATGCGCTGTAGTTTTAGCTGCTGGCGCTTTTGTTGCAGTTGTTTTCGCTACTGGTTTTTTAGCCGTTGTTGCTTTGACTGTCGATGCTTTTTTGGCTACCGCTTTGTGGGCTGCAATTTTGTGTGCAGCTTTTTTCGCTTTGTGCGCAGTTTGTTTTGCTTTATGTGCCGTAGCTTTAGCTGTAGCGGAAGCTTTGTGTGCAGCCTGTTTCGCTTTATGAGCTGTTTGTTTCGCTTGGTGTGTGCTTGCTTTTGTTTTATGTGTTACAGCGTTGGTTTTGTGAGCAACCTTTTTCGCTTTATGAGTTGTTTTTCCTTTATGAGCAGCTTTTTTCGCTTTATGTGCTGTCGCTTTTACTTTGTGATTCACTTTTTTAGTTGTTTTTGAAGCAGATTTCGTTGCTGTTGTTTTAGTCTCGGATTTTGTTGCCGTTTTAGCAGGCGTCTTGCTTGTTGATTTAGCTGTAGTTGTCGCCGCTGCTTTAGCTCCTGTCGTTTTCGATGATGCAGCAGAGGTTTTGGATGCCGGAGTTGTACTCGATTTCACCGGTGTCGTGGTGGTCGATTTCGCTGCTGATGTTACCTTTTTCGTCTCAGCCGGTTTTACGGAATTCACAACAGGTGTTGCTGCAAATGCACTGCCTGCTCCACCAAGTACACTCAACGCTGTTACCATAGCTGCTACATTTTTTGTCCATTTTTTCATAATCGGTCACCTCATTCTTAAGTTTGAGCCATCTGCATCCTCCTGCCCAGCACGGCTGAAGCTCCTGCTTCAATCGTTGTTCGTCTGAGAAGTTTTACTGCGGATCGCTTATGTAAGTTCATCTTAACAAGAGGTTGTGTGAGAACAGTGGGATAAGTGTGTGAAAAGTGTATGAAAAATAAAAGGCCAAAAAAAAGACCACAATCCCATGGAAACCGGCAGGTTTCCTGGTCTTGTGATCTCTCTATTTATAAGCATAACAGCCTAAGCTGACACATGCAGCTCCTTTAATACAGCAATTTCATCACAGCAGTTCTGCTTGCTGCAATGAACGCAGTCTGTCCACACCTTTTCAGGAAAAATTTCTTTTTCCACAACAGCAAAGCCGTTTTTCAGAAAAAAGGAAACTTCATAGGTGAGGGCCATCACCTTCGGAATCTGTTGTCGTTCCGCTTCTTCAACAAGCCGATCGAGCAAGCGTGAGCCAATCCCCAGCCCTTTGTACCCTTCCGAGATTCCGAGTGATCTGACCTCTACCAGATCACTGCCTAGACGGCACAACGAGCCGCAGCCCACCACTGCTCCATCCACTTCAGCGACGATAAAATGCTCCAGCTGTCGATGCAGTACTTCCCGTGAACGCGGAAGCATGATCCCACGCTCTGCATATCCTTTAATCATCTCAAACAGTGGTTCAACATCTTCCGGTACAGCCTTCCTGCATATAACCGACATCCAGCTCTCCTCCTATAACGACGCTTTCCGAGGAAAGCCAGCTTCGTAGTTGTTAATTGACACGCCCTGTAAAACAATATGAATAAATATACAACAGAGCGTATAGAATTTCAAGCTACGAATTTAGCGATATCGAGCCGATAAACTCGGCAAAAACGTCATTACCGAACAAAATACCCTGTTCACTCAGTTTGAAGCCGTCTGCTGTCCGCTCAAGCAGGCCCGCATGCAACATTTTACCCAGCGGCTTCGCAAAGATGTGCTCCATCGACTCCCCGAATTGATCGTGGAATCGGGATGCCGAAGCGCCTTCCAGCATACGTAATCCCACCATCAGGTAGTCCTCCATCGCTTCCGCACGTCCGATTTCGAAGTGATCCAATCGTGGCAATCCTGCCCGTGATGCTTCAACATAAGGGTTAATGCCCTTGATATTCATATGGCGTTCACGGCCAACATACCCATGTGCACCCGCACCGAGTCCATAGTAATCCTCGTTGCGCCAGTAGGTAATATTATGACGGCTTTCGAACCCCGGCTTAGCAAAGTTGCTGATCTCATATTGCTCATAGCCCGCTTCCTTCATACGCTTCATCAATAGAAGATACATCTGCAGTTCATCATCCTCATGCGGAAGAGGAAGTTGATTTTTTTGATAAAGGGTATGGAAAAGTGTATTCTCCTCTACCTTCAGGCTATAAATTGAATAATGCTTCAGATCCAGCTCAAGTGCCTTGTCAATGCTTTCGTTCAACATGTCTACCGTCTGGTTAGGTAACCCAAACATCAGATCAATCGACAGGTTATCCAGTCCTGCCTTGCGTGCGTTCTCCAGACTGCGATAGACGTCATCCGTATTGTGAATGCGGCCAATGCCTGTCAGCAGCTCGTTCTGAAAAGCCTGCACGCCAAAGCTGACACGGTTCACGCCGCCCTCTTTCATGGCTGCCAGCTTCTCGGCATCCGTCGTTCCCGGGTTGGCCTCCATGGAAAATTCAATGTCCTCTGCCCAATTCGGAAAATAGGTTTTGACCGAGCGTAGAAAATACGCCATCTCATCCGGCTTCAATGCCGTTGGCGTACCGCCGCCCACAAATATTGTTTTTATCTCACCAGGTGGATGTGCCTTGACGGTATGCTCCATCTCCCGTTCCAGTGCCTCCAAATATTGCATTACAGGCTGATCCTTCAGAACGTAAGAGTTAAAGTCACAGTAGAAGCATTTATTCGTACAAAATGGAATGTGAAGGTACACCGCTTGGGGCGCACCTGTTTTCTGGTTGTGTGCTGCGAGTGTCACGGCAAGTCCCCCTCTATTTGAAAAAAGGAAGCCATTTGGCTTCCCTTTCAGCTAAATTTTAGTCTATATAAGATGAACCATAGAATTTACACAATCCACTCCGATGACAGAATAACCTTCCAATCGCTGTTATCTCCAGATTTTTTTGATTCCCTTTACAAAGGGGAAAATCCGGTGATAAAGGCACCGCTTCGCTTTTCCAGTTTTTTTCTGTCCTCTCCGTTAATGTGTAAAAGAATAGTTTAACTTATCTTGCATACCTATAATTCAGTTTCGATACGCACACCCTGTGTTGTACCCGAAATTAGATTATTAGAATGCATTTTTTAAATACACACAGTCTGTGTTGTACCTAAAAATGCATTATTAATCATCAATTTTCAGCACCGCCATAAATGCCTCTTGCGGCACCTCTACGTTACCAACCTGCTTCATCCGCTTCTTACCTTCCTTCTGCTTCTCCAGCAGCTTCCGTTTCCGCGAGATGTCACCGCCGTAACACTTGGCAAGTACGTTTTTACGCATCGCTTTAACCGTTTCACGAGCAACAACCTTGGTGCCCACGGATGCCTGAATCGGCACTTCAAACATTTGCCGCGGAATCAGCTCGCGCAGCTTTTCACAGATGATACGGCCACGATTGTATGCGCGGTCTCTGTGAACGATAAAGGACAAGGCATCCACCTGCTCGCTGTTAAGCAAAATATCCATTTTCACCAGATTGGACTGGCGATAACCGGACAGCTCGTAGTCGAAGGAGGCATAACCCTTGGTGCTTGATTTCAACTGGTCGAAGAAGTCATATACAATCTCGGACAACGGGATCTCATATGAAATCGTAACCCGTGTTGTGTCCATATATTCCATATTGATAAATTCGCCACGTTTATTCTGGCACAGCTCCATAATCGTTCCCACATAATCATTCGGTACGATAATTGATGCCTTCACATAAGGCTCTTCAACGTAATCAATCCGGCCTACCTCTGGATAGTTGGATGGGTTATCAATCTGAATCTGCTCGCCGTTAGTTAGCGTTACGTGGTAAATTACGCTTGGAGCCGTTGTGATAAGCGGAATGTTAAACTCACGCTCAATCCGCTCCTGAATAACGTCCATATGCAACAGTCCAAGGAATCCGCAACGGAATCCAAAGCCTAGTGCGCTGGATGTCTCAGGCTCAAAGCTGAGCGATGCATCGTTCAGCTGCAGCTTTTCCAATGCTTCGCGCAGATCCACATAGTCCGATGTTTCAATCGGATACAGACCACAGTATACCATTGGATTAATTTTACGATATCCAGGCAGTGGTTCAAGGGTTGGATTTTTCGCGTCAGTAACCGTATCCCCGACTTGTGTATCGCCGACGTGACGGATACCCGCAACGATGAATCCTACGTCACCCACGTTCAGCTCGTCCACAATCGTCATACGTGGCTTGAACGCACCAACCTCAATGACCTCAAACGTTTTGTTTGTCGCCATCATTTTAATTTTGGAGCCTGCTTTAATTTTGCCATCAATAACACGTACGTACACGATAACCCCTTTGTAAGGGTCGTAGTGCGAGTCAAAGATCAGTGCTTTTAACGGCTGGTCCGGGTCACCTACTGGTGCGGGTACACTTTGTACCACCTGCTCCAGAATTTCTTTGATACCGATACCCGCCTTGGCAGATGCGAGCACAGCGTTGCTTGTATCCAGACCGATAACATCCTCAACTTCCTGCTTCACCCGCTCCGGGTCAGCACTTGGCAAGTCAATTTTGTTGATGACCGGCAGAATCTCCAGATTGTTATCCAGTGCAAGATATACGTTAGCCAGCGTCTGGGCTTCAATGCCTTGTGCCGCATCCACAACGAGCAGTGCTCCTTCACAAGCGGCAAGACTGCGTGATACCTCGTACGTAAAGTCTACGTGTCCTGGTGTGTCAATGAGATTCAGCAGGTATTCCTCACCGTCGTCCGCCTTGTAATTCAAAGCAACTGCCTGCAGCTTGATTGTAATTCCACGTTCACGCTCCAGATCCATCTGATCCAGCACTTGCTCCTGCATTTCGCGTGAAGTCAGCGCACCTGTGTACTCCAAGATCCGGTCCGCAAGTGTTGATTTACCGTGATCTATATGTGCAATAATTGAAAAGTTACGAATTTTACGTTGTCTTTCCCGAATGTCAGTCATTCCTTACCCCCAGAAACAGCCTAGTGTCAATCACTTCATTATAACAGTTGCTGCAAGGTGCATCAATCCCATGATGTTCAACTTCATAACAAAGCACACTGGATCAACGTCCTGAAAGTTTAGTTTACCGTTATTCCATCAGCTTCTATTCATCCTTTCCCTCCACTTCTATTCACTTTTATTCATCTACTCCACCAAAAAGAGAGACGACCCACTTGATGCCACTGTTCGAAAGGTTTTGCAGCAGACCTGCCGTTTTGTCTGCAAGCACATCGACAGGAGCTTTATGTTGATCTGCCCCAAGCACCTGACTTGGGGTCTGGACAGGAACAAAGGGCTGCTTCTTCACCTCTGACGGGGCGGGTTCAGCCGGAGCAGGCTCTGAAGTAGCCATTGCCGGAACGCTTTCCGCAGGTTTGTGCTGCTGAAAGCCATTACCCGCCAGTTGCATGCCGAGCAGTACACCAAGCAGCATAAGCACACCAACAGATAACATCCTTTTACCGAATCTGGACATCTTGTCTTCCTCCCTCTTTTATAGGATCAATAGAATGAATTGTGAGCGGAAAGTTCTACCCACCCTTTGATGTCGGCTTTGCACTGGCTTTATCCACATTCTGTTCTTCCCAGTACACTTCCGCGATCATGTCAGCAAGAACCTTGGAAGTTCGTTTCAGTTCAGCCGCAGTGTTGTCGATGCCTCCGATTTCTATCAGAATGCTGTTCGGGGAAAGAGTCTGATTATACTCTCCATTGTTACCGCCCCCGCCATTTTTACCCCACACCCCCCGAGACACCCCCGGATATTTCGCTTCCAGCTTCTTATGAATTTTCGCGGCAAAGGCTTCATTCTTGCGCCAATTCGGATTCTCATGACCGATGATGAAATATACCTTGGCGTAACTCTCATCACCAATCGTTGTTGTCGTTTTTTTGTGCCGCTGTGAATCGCGATGAATATCAATTAAATACGTCAGGTCATCGTTCTGAGCGAGTGCCGCCTTGACCGTTTGCCTCGAATATTTGTAAGAGAAGTTCCAGTTGTAATCCTTCACTTTGGTCTGGTAATCTTCCTGCGCATGCTCAACCCCAATACCCAGCTTCTGCAAACTTTCAGATAGATACGCTCCTACTTGAAAAACATTGCCTGTCGGCTTGCCGGAGGAGGGATTGTCACTGTTCGTGCCAAGCAGTGGATTATATCCCTCACGGGGATGAGAGTGATAGATTAGCACTGACTTTTTAGTATTAGCAGCGTTTCCTTTGTCCTGTCCGCTTCCTTTGGAGGGCGGTTCTTCATCGACTTCCCCGTTTTCCGAACCATGCTCACCAGAAGAGGGGGTGTTATCCTGACCCGGGGGAAGATGCAGATCACTTCCAGGTTTGCCTTCGCCCGATGAAGCTGTTTCGGTAAGTCCCGGACCCGGCTGATAATCTTCGGGCGCTTCCCCCTTCGCATTTCCTGATCCTGGCCGGAGAAGGACCGGCTGATTCGTTCCCATGCCAGGCATCTCACGTGCAATCAGGCTTTTGGGGTCCTGCGGATTCACATTAGTTAACAATTGAAATACAAAAGAGGTCAGATTCTCACCGGAAATCGCCGAGTTCTGCTCCTTTTGGGTGAGATGAGGCATCTCCATGCCCAGCATATCTACAAAGAAACGACTGGAGACGGATCCTGCGAATCCTTTCATTGAAGAAACGGGAGAGCTGTTCAGCCGTTTCTCGGCCATGCCTCCAAGCCCCAGTGCAACAAAAAAGAGGGCGGATATCATCATGAGCAGCAGCAGTGTTCGGCCCATGGCCAGCACATGCAGACATCTTTTTTTCCACTTGCCGATGTTCCATGCCAGTATTTTGTTCATTCTTCTGTCTCCTTCCCTTGCTGGACAACTCTTATACTTCAACTCTATGAGCGTGTGCAATTTGATAGAACTGGAAGTAGAAAGATAAAATAAACAAAAAAAGAAAGTCCGCTAGATTCGGACTTTCCTCACTGAAGGATATCAGCTGTATAAGAAAGCAGTTTAGGACTGATTAGGAAACAGGCAGGACTTTGAGTTCCTAATGTGTATAAGCGGCAACGTTACCTGGATTCACTGCTTCGTGGAGTGCAGCATTCAGGCCAGTGGCGATGACATTGGCGATGCCTTCAATAAATTCATCAATCTCCTTGGGTGTCACAATGAGGTCATGGCCGAGCGGTTCCAGCACTTCCTTGACCAGACTTAAACGATCATCTTCTCCGATATCGTCCAGCATGCCCATAATCTGTTTGGTCTGATCGGTTTCCTGACGGAAATGAGAACGCATCATCTCGATGACATTATTAACGATGGTGGAGGCATAACATACCGTTGGCACACCGATGGCTATGCAAGGAACACCCAGAATCTCCTTTGTTAATCCGCGACGTTTATTACCGATACCAGAGCCTGGATGAATGCCAATGTCCGCCACCTGAATAGTGGTATTCACTCTCTCCAGCGAACGGGAAGCCAGCGCATCAATAGCAATAATGGCATCCGGGCGGGTGCGCTCGACAATTCCCTGCACGATGTCACTGGATTCAATTCCCGTTGTACCCAGCACCCCCGGAGCTATAGCGCTGACTTCACGATATCCCGGAGCTACCTGATCTGGAACCAGTTCGAAATACTGGCGGGTAACCATTAAATTTTCCACCACCAACGGACCAAGAGAATCCGGTGTCACGTTCAGGTTGCCCAAGCCTACAATCAGCACCTTGGATGTCTTGTCGATTCCAGCCTTAATCATGAAATTTTCCATCTCGCGTGTAAATTCCGATGCTACCCGCTCCTGTAGATCGGTATCCCCGTTACGAAGGGAGGGAACCTCAAGTGTGACATAGTGACCTTTGACACGCCCAATGGCTTTCGCGGCTTCATCATTCAGAACATCTATACGTGTGATCGTAATGCCGTCTTTGGTGTCTACATCTTCACGCAGTCCGGGAATCGTTTGTTTCTGACGTCCTTGGGCCATTTCTTTAGAGTCAATTGCCAAATCGGTGCGCACGGTATAGTTTTGCAAATCCAATGTCATATGTCGCTGCCTCCCTTGAACCATTTGAGCATATTGTGTGGGAAAATGACGGGCTTTATGCACCCTACGGAACAACGATGCAAAATCTGTTGCAATTTACATCCTAGCGTGATAGAATATTTTAAGTTGTGAAACGTTTGTATTCATGCGAATGCCTTACAGGAGGTGAATGTAATGCCAAACATCAAATCCGCTGTTAAACGCGTAAAAACGAGCGACAAGCGCCGCGCACTCAACGCTTCTCAGAAGTCTGCACTCCGCACAGCTGTTAAAGCTGCTGATGCTGCTCTGGTAAGCAACGAAGTTGAAACTGCGAAAGCTGCGATTCAAGCTGCTTCCAAAAAGCTGGACAAGGCTGTAACTAAAGGTCTGGTTCACAAAAACGCAGCTGCACGCAAAAAGTCTCGCTTGGCGAAAAAACTGAACGCTCTTTCCGCACAAGCGTAAGAAGCGTTACTTATACGAACCAATGGAAAAATCCTGAACAGCATGGGCTTTCAGGATTTTTTAGCATCTGTTTCGCCAAGAAGACACAAAACGTAGCAATAAAAAAAACAACCTGTGGTGTTCTCCAAGCTGTATGTGTGATTCTTCTGCATACTTAGACTTCGAGAAGCGCTCAGGTTGTTTTTTTGTGATTATATTCTCTATACTTACATTCCGTCACGCGCCAAGTCTTAACAAAAACAGCTCCAGGCCAAGCACCTTGTCTACAGCCCCCGTTTTCATCTGATAATCCAGCTCGCTCAAGTGACTGAGTATTTTGCGCAGACGATCCGCTTCGAATTTGCGGGCCTGTTCCCCGGCAATTTTCACGGCATACGGATGCAGCCCGAGCTGACTGGCAATCTGCTGCTGTGAGTAGCTTTGCTGTCCAAGCTCCTTCACCTGTATCATAATGCGAAACTGACGGGCAATGAGCGCTGCAATTTTGATCGGCTCCTCTCGCTGCTTCAACAGCTCATAGAAGAGTGCAAGCGCCTTTTCCAGCCTCAAATTTGCTAACTCCTCCACTAACGCAAACACGTTTTGCTCGGTGCTTCGCGCCACAAGTGACTCAATATCTGCACGACGAATCACGCCCCCCTTGCCAGCAAACAAACAAAGCTTATCCACCTCGGCGGATAACGTCTGCAGCTCGGTTCCAGCATAACTAATCAGCGTATCGGCTGCGCCAGCATCGAAGGTAACTTCCCGCTGCTTCGCAAGCTTAACGATCCACTGCACTAATTCTTCCCCACTTAACGGTGCAAACGCCAATACTACCGCCTGTTTCTTGACGGCCTTGACCAGTTTTTTTCGCTCGTCCAGCTTGTCACCCTGCGCCAAAAAAACGATCGTGCTGTAGTCAGCCGGATTATCCATATATGTAATCAAGCGATCGACCTGATGCTCTATTTTCGATTCTTTTCCCGCAGTAAACAAGCTGGTGTCTCTGACTATAATCAGTTTACGCGGAACGAGAAAGGGAACCGTTTCTGCTTCCTCCACAACCGCTTCAATCGGTGTTTCGGAGAGATCATAAGGGATGACAGCAAAATCCTGATGTTCCTCTTCAATGACTTGTGCTTTCAGCATCTCCGTAAATTGCTGTATCTGATACTTCTCCGTTCCGTACAACACATAGATTGACGCCGGGTCTCCACTACGTATTGCCTTTGTTGCACTTTTGACATCCATTCACCGTGCCTCCTTATCCCTCTTATCCTACCAGAAAAAACAATAGACAACAAAGGGACCTTCATCCGTTTATGGATAAAGGCCCCCTGCTCTGCATCTATATAAACGCAAACACCAGCCATTCTAGAAATAACCAGTGCGCGGTCATACGACGTCAGTTGTTGGATCAACGATAGAATATGTTGTAGCTAATCTTAATATATGCTTGTCATAATGAAAGGTTCTTTGTAGGAATCAAAATAGGTTGATTTGACATTACAGACCTATTTTGCAGGAGGCGCTACCGAAGCAGCATTCGGCTTGAACGAATTCTTCGTTGTTGTTCCGTCTTTGTCCGTTTCATAACTGAATTGTTTGCCGTCCTGGGACCAGCTTGCCGATTTCAAGGTTCCCTCGATATTCCGCTGCTCAATCAGATTCAGCACATCTGGATCATTCGCAGATTTTGCATATACACTTAGCTGATCACCCATCAGCATCACTACGTACACACCGTCAGGCGATTTCCATTCCTTAGATGTGTCTGTTCCTGTTCCTGCACTTCCCTCATTCGGAGCTACAGACCCTTGTTGTTGTCCGCCAGCAGCCCCCTCACCCGCTCCTGCGTCATTGTTGGTAATTCCACGGGCAGGTGCATCCTCATTAGGAACCATCGTTTTGGCTGAAAAGGTATCGTCTGCCTGATCACTTTGCTCAGGCGCACTTTTTTGATCCTCGTTGGCATTTGGAGCAGCACCATTACCATCATTGGTTTCAGAATTTTTCTGCTCCAGGCCCTGATTCGGGTTATCATTTTTCTGGGAACGAGTCGCATCTGATGAAGGACTATCTTCCTTTACCCCTTGATCCGGTGCAGCTTTTCCTCTAGTGGAAGGCTCCGAAGATTTCTGGTCCATCTGATTATGTGGCGCTTGCGTTTCGCTGCCCTCCATTGCTTCCGGTTGATCCGCGTGCATCTCTTCTGATTTTTCTTGGAGCGAATCATATGAATCAGGTGAAATTACACTGCCCTCTTCATGAGAAGGCGAGCTTCCTTGGTCATTATTTACCTCCATGCTCAGAGCAGACCGCCCGGCATTGCTTTCTTGAGATGCCCCTGATTTCATCATCATCGAGTCCGCATTCTCAATCTGTTCAGGCTGGTGTCCAAAGATCGCGAACCCCAAAATAACAGCCGCAGCTGTTGCTCCCATAGACACACGACCGGCCATCGAATTAAACCATCGCGTTTTGGCTTTGTGTTCTCCTGAGCTGGAACGCTGCAAATTCTCAAAAGCCGCAGGGACAGGACTCATCTCTTGCACGGTACTGCTTTGTTCCTTACGCGCTTCGTCAATTGCATCCAGTTGAGGCATAATTGCATCAACCAGACTGAACTTTGGTGTTACTTGCGGCAATTCTTCCAGTTCCCTGGATAGAGCTCTGAGCATACTAAATTTTTCGGCGCACTCCGGACACTTGGCCACATGCTGCAGCATTTGCGTCGTTTCCACCTCGCCCAGATCATGATCCAGATACCGGTGCATCCATTCCACCACCTCTTCGCATTTCATCCTGTCACACCACCTTTCTGATACTCCTGTAGTAGATTTTGTAACTGTTGTCTGGCTCTGAATAAGTAAGACTTCACCGTATTCAGCGGAAGATCGAGGCATTCCGCAATTTCGTTGTAGGATAAATCCTGCAAATATCTTAGAACAATGACGGTGCGATGATGCTCAGGCAGCTTGTTGATCGCTTCTTGTATATCCTTCGCCACATAAGTGGACATCACTTCGAATTCTACATCCTGTTTATCCTGAAAAACCATTTCATGCTCATCAATGGACACGGATGGCTTGGTTCTTCTAAATTTGTCAATACAGATGTTCGTTACGATGCGCTGCACCCAGGTTTTGAACTGGGCTTTTTCTTCATATGAATTAATCTTGGTGTAAATTCGGATCAATGCTTCCTGCGCGGCATCCAAGGCGTCCTGTTCATTATTTAGAATGTAATATGCGGTACGATAGACATGCTGTTCAATCTCCCGCAATAGGGTAATTAGAGCGTCGCGATCGCCCGATTGAGCGGCTCTGATGAGTTCCGGCTCTACCACAAAGGATCCCCCTCTCCCTGCAACCTTACTGACGTGATCATCGATAAAATTGTTGCAAAGTTAAGTATATTTTAATTTTCCATCACAAAATAACGGCTTATGTATAAGGGCCGCCGAGTCTTATCTTAGAATAACAGAAAATGCAAGCGTAGTCACCAAACGTCTGAGCTCACGGTATTCCAGTACTTACACGACTCAAAACAAATGCAATGGCATACATTATAGCTAAGCGCTGTTATAAAGCAAAAAATAAAAAAAGTCGAAATTTGTTCAAAACTTAAGGTTTTTTTAATGCAATTTTCATGAAAATGGTGTATTGTAAATTTACATTCATAACACGAGGTGATGAGCATGCCAGCTCTAGCGAAAATTCAAGAATTAAAAGAACAAATGCCAAAAGAATATCAAAGCATTTCCCACTTTGTAGAACATGCTTTGGAATCCATTGATACACTGGTTGAAGAGCACCGCAAATATGTTGCTGCACAAGCGTTATACGGCGATAAAATTGTCGGATCGGAAGAGCGTTTGTACAGAGAAACCGTACTTGATGTCAGAGCTCAGCTTCTGATGACGCTGGAAAAAACAGTCGAAGACATTTTGCACAAAGGCGACAAACATTGGAGTAAACATTTCAAAGATGGCGTAGAGTAGTCAATACTTTTATTATTATTCATGAATCAGATCGGATATGAAAAAGCCCCTTTCCAAAATCCTCTTTTGAAAGAGAGTGTTGGAGAAGGAGGCTTTTTTTACTTCTATGATGGATCAGGAATCTTCATTTCATGCCAACCATCCTTTTCAGAGTAACTTACTACGATAGGCACTTCATTTTAGAATCAGTAGGCCAGTTATTCATATCTATTCTGTTGGCCCTTCGTCCTTCACCAGCTTATACCGCACCTCCACCGCTCCATTCTTCACCCTCATCTGTACCTCACCCATCTGGTCCGTCCGGTAAATCTGAGAACCCACCGCTTCCAAACGTTTCATCACCTCGGGATTCGGATGACCATAGGTATTGTTAACGCCCGCAGAGATTAATGCAGCTTTGGCATTCCAGTGTTGAAGCCATGCCTCCGAAGTGGAGGTCTTACTACCATGGTGCGCAGCCTTGAGTACATCAATGGATATGGGGGACGACGACCAGGGTCGCATTGCAGCCATATCTGCCAGCGAACCTTCCTGAATCGCATAGAGCACATCCTGCTCCGTTACCGCATCCATATCCCCGGTGAACAGCATAGACGTACCTGCCATCTCCAGCAAAAATACAACCGATGCAGCGTTCTGATCCTCATAAATGGGAATCTCCCCCGATGAATCTGGCAGTGCACCAGGTTCAGGTGAGAGGAAGTGTAGCATTGTCTCCTGATCCGGCTTATAGGTCATACCTTGACGTATAGCAAACAACGGAATTTGGCGCTGCACCGCCGTATCCAGCAGCTGATCAAATTTCTCTTTCCCACTTGTCGTTCCATTAAACATCAAGCGCCTCACCGGAATCTGCTCCAATACCGCCTGTAGACCGCCAGCATGATCCTGATCCGCATGGGTTGCAATGACAGCATCCAGATGATGAATCCCCCTCTTTTTCAGTAAGGGCACAACGACCTTGGCTCCCACTTCATAGGGATCACGTCTCGTTTTCCATGATGCTTCATTGCCCCCAAAGTTAATCGTGCCTCCACCATCGACGAGAATGTGTTTGCCTCCCGGTGTGGTGATGAGCGTGCTGTCTCCCTGACCAATGTCAAGAAACTGTACCACTCCTGTACCCGCAGGCTGCGAGGGCTGGTATGCCCACCATAAGCCGGCCACAAAACCTATGGCAAGCGCACCGCATAACCAGCGCTTGGCCTTACTGATCTTAATTTCGGTATAAAACCCTGCACCTCTAGCTGTAAAGGCACTGGCATACTCCGGCCAAGCGACACTAGCCCCGAGCGTTGTGAGTGAACCTTGATCTGTACCACCGGTTCGTGTAGACATACTCTGTCGATCCCTATGCAGTGGAGCCGTGTCCTCCTCTCCTACACTACAATACTGCGGCGTATCACCACCGCTCCTCTGATAAAGCAAATATAACAGCGCATACAAAATAATATAGTAAGCCGTAATCCATAATAGAGAAGGCGATGCCCAGATCATGACAAAACCAGGCAAGCTGTTCATGCATTCCACACTCAGAAAAGTAATCTGATTCAGTTGAATCGCAACCCACGCCAGAACTTTTGCAAACGGGAACCACACGAAGGATAATATCATCGCCACCGTTCCTAAAGGCAGTACCACCGCGCTAATCAAGGACACCAGCAAAAAGTTTGCAGCAAAAGAAAGCAGCGAGAACTGATTAAAGTACAGAATCGTGACTGGAAAAGAAATCAGCTGCGCCGTCACCGTTACCGACGCTGTTGCCGCGAGTGCTTTGGGCCATTTGCTGAACAGTCTGTTGATGAGCGGCATATAAATCATCAGACCTGCCGTCACCAGAAAGGAAAGCTGGAAGCTAACATTCAGTAAAAAATATGGATTCCACCACATCATTAACAGAGCTGCTGCACTGATGATCTGAAGACCATCTCTGGCTAACCCGCGCTTCGCCATATATAACCCGATCATTGACATCATACCCGCCCGAATGACGGAGGGAGAACCGCCCGAAAGCAGCACATATGCCGGGATCAGAAACAGGGCAACGGTTAAAGCTGTCTCTCTCGTCAATCTCAGCCATGACATCAGCATCAGCAGGGATGTGACATAGACCGCGACATGTGTACCCGAAATAGCAAGGATATGCGTGAGTCCCAGTTGAGAGAATTGACCATATGTACCCGGATCTATGTCCTTTGCCATGCCAATGATCAAGCCCTTCATATAACCGGCATGTGGTTCAGGGAATAAGCGATCCACTGCAGAACCAAGCAGCTGCCTTGCCGAATCGGTCCATCGTAATATGTTGATCCGTTCCCATCCTTGCGGAGTCACCGCAGTAACCGAATCAGCACCTTTCACCTTAAACATCCAATGAATATATTGCGTCCTGAGATAATTACGATAATCAAATCCACCAAAATTCCTTGCTTCTCCAGGAAGGACCAGGGAACCAGAAAGCGTCAGCTTATCTCCCCGCTTCCACGCTGCTGCAATGCTTTGCTCCTGCTCTTGCATTAAACGAACTTGCACGATAATTCGCTCATGGATCGCAGATGAGGTCACAGGTGACTTTACTTCCTGAACTATAATAGAGGAGAGCTGTATTTCGAAACTTGCACGATCCCCATCAACTCGCACATCCGAAGCAAGTTCTCCTTCCACGATGGCAGTTAATCCGTCAATCACATCCGCAGAAAGCTGTAAGTATTCAGGCAGCTGGCTCGAATTGTGAGAATCATTCCACTCCCACTGCATGATCCCTCCAATGAATGCAGCAAACAAAATCATGCTGAGCCACCCTCTCACGGAAATATGCAGCACACGAAACACAAGCGGAAGACACGCCGTAGCTCCAGCTATACCCAGAAACAGCGTCCAGCCTGTCAGCATACACGCCATACCGCTTCCACACAGCCAAAAAATTGTAAAGCAAAGCAGCGGTCTGCCCTTCATGCTATCCCCTCTCCCTTCTGAACATGCCAGAAATACACAAAAACCCCCGGAAGCCTGTTCAGGCCTGCCGGAGGTTCTTCCCCACACTTATTTTCTTCACTTGTTGCCTCGAGCTGCTGTTCAGCTCAGTTGCTTACCGTCATCATCGTCTCCCGTGGTGGCTTATAGTTGTCCAGCCTGCGGAACGTAATGCCTTTCTGTTGCATCATATGGGTTACTTTGCTGGTATCTTTGGGATACGAGCGATGAAAAACTATCTCGGTCACACCGCTGTTAGCCAGCATGTTGGCACATGTCCAGCAAGGCTCATCGGTTACATAGACAGAGGAGCCTTCGCGGTCAATGCGATCTGTGAATAAAAGCAGATTCTGCTCCGCATGGATTGTACGAATACAGCGTTGCTTTTTGACCATTTCCTCGTGGCCATCCGTCACCACCAGCTCATATTCTTCTGCAATCATACAGCCTGCCTCGGAACAGTCCGGCACCCCCATCGGCGCACCGTTATATGCGGTTCCCAACAGCTTTTTTCCTTGAACCAGCACGGCACCTACATGTCGTCGCGGGCAGCGGGAACGTGTAGAGACCATATACGCGATATCCATAAAATACGTGTCCCAATCCTTGCGAAGCTCTACTGTACTCATTCAGTCTCCCCCTCATGCTCTGACCCATCTCATCCTGTTAAACTTCACTTATTGAATCTGTATATATGGAGCCATCTTCTGCAGCATCTTCGTGCCTATACCCTTCACCTTCGTCAAATCGCTGACCTTCGTAAAGGGCCCGTGTGAATTACGGTAATCTACAATGGCCTGAGCTTTCTTCTGTCCAATTCCCGGAAGCTCGATAAGCTTCGAGACAGAAGCAGTGTTGATATTAATTTTGCCATTATCGTTTGTTTCAGCTGCTGCAGCAGCTACCGGATCAACCGGAGACTGCTTACTCCCAGCCTCTTCTTTAATCTCGGCAGCAGCGGTGCCAGCTCCAGCTTGCTTTTGCGGGTTTCTGTCTCCTGGTGCTGAGGCTGACACAGCCGCAGTCTCCTCCTGAATCAAAGCAGCCGACGGTACAGCAGAAAAATTCTGCGCACTTGTCGGCTGCTCGATGCCGAGCTGCATCGGTTCCCAGCCGCTAGATGGCTGTTCACTTTTGCCCGACCATAATATTAATATGCTCCCAACCACTGCTGCAGCAATGGTCATGCCTTTATTCCATCTCATTCTCCACACTCTCCCACATATTCAAAATAAATATCATTTCGAACACGGGCGGTGCTTCCGAACCGTTTAATCTTTTTATTTCAACAATTCCATGCATATTCATGTCATGTGAATCAGGACCTCATGCATAGAATAGAAGGAAGATACTGCGCCATTACCGTAAAGCATGAAAGGAGGCCTGAACCAATGAAGGTTGGATTTATCGGAACCGGCAGCATGGGCAGCCTGTTGATCTATGCCCTGATCCAATCCGGTGCACTCGAACCCCGTCAGATTGCAGCAAGCAATCGAACCCCTTCCAAAGTACGGCAGCTATCCCTCCGTTACCCTGGTCTACATGAATCACAGAGCAATCGGGAAACGGTGATTCGCAGCAACATCATCTTCCTGTGCGTGAAGCCGCTGGAATTCAAACATGTTATCGACGACATTCTGCCTGTTGTGAATTCCAATCATATAATTGTCTCGATCACCAGCCCCGTGCAGCTGCGCCATCTGGAATCTTCACTTCCTTGCAAAGTCTCCAAAGTGATCCCGAGTGTTACACATCAGGTGGGCAGCGGAGCATCCCTGTTTATCCACGGGGAACGAATGACTGCTGAAGACCGCTCTGTGCTGGAAGCTCTCTTGAGTCATATCGGCAGACCCTATCAAGTGGATGAAGCCTGCACTCGAATCACATCTGACTTCTCCAGTTGCGGACCTGCATTCATATCCTTCTTCCTCGATGAATGGATCGAAAGTGCGGTACGATTGACAGGCATTAAACGAGCAGATGCCTGTGCTCTTGCCGGAGAAATGCTGCTCGGAACAGGCAAGCTGTTAACCGAGGGAGGATATACTCCGCAAGAGCTTCAGGCCCGTGTCGCCGTACCTGGTGGCATAACAGCCCAGGCACTTGCCCTGCTGCGAAAACATCTGAACGGTGTATTCGACAACCTGATTCACACGACACATGAGAAATATGATGAAGATTTAGTCAAGCTGGATGAGCTGTTTCGTGCCAGTGAAATTAACCGGCAACAATATTAACCAGTTTGCCTGGAACGGCAATGACTTTGCGAATGGTCTTGCCTTCCAGCGCTTGTTTCACAGGAGCCAGCTCCATCGTATAATCCTGCATTCCCTGTGCATCCAGATCCTTGGCAATGGTTGTACGGGTTACAATTTTACCGTTAACTTGAACGACGATTTCCACTTCCGCATCCACGGTCATCGACTCATCGTATCCAGGCCAAGCCACGTAAGAAATTCCACCCTCATGTCCAAGACGGCTCCACAGCTCTTCAGCTATATGCGGTGCCAAAGGTGACAGCAGCTGAACAAAGTTTTCCATCGCCTCACGCGGCAATGTATCCGCTTTGTAAGCATCGTTGATGAAAATCATCAGCTGACTGATTGCAGTATTAAAACGCAGATGCTCCAGATCTTCCGTTACTTTTTTGATCGTTTTGTGTGCTGTGCGTTTAAATTCATCCGTTCCACCGTCAGCTGTAATTTTCTCATTCATCGCGCCCGTATCTTCGTTAATGAATAGACGCCATACGCGGGACAAGAACCGATGCATCCCCTCTACCCCTTTAGCATTCCAAGGTTTAGTCGCTTCCAGAGGTCCCATGAACATCTCATAGAGACGCAGTGTATCTGCACCAAATTCATTAACAATCTCATCCGGGTTAATGACATTCCCACGAGATTTACTCATTTTTTCATTGTTCGTCCCCAGAATCATGCCCTGGTTCACCAATTTTTGGAACGGCTCTTTCGTGTGTACAACACCCAGATCGTACAACACTTTGTGCCAGAAACGTGCATACAGCAAGTGAAGCACAGCATGCTCTGCTCCACCAATATACAGGTCAACCGGCAGCCATTGCTGCTGTTTCTCCTGAGAGATCAGCTCCTTGTCATTGTGCGGATCAATGAACCGCAGGTAATACCAGCAGCTTCCTGCCCACTGCGGCATAGTGTTGGTTTCGCGGCGAGCCTTCATACCCGTTTCCGGATCAACGGTATTCACCCAATCCGTCACATTGGCCAGCGGTGATTCACCTGTGCCAGATGGTTTGATCTGATCAATATCAGGCAGCAGCAGCGGCAGCTGATCTTCCGGCACGGTCTTCATGCTTCCGTCTTCCAGATGCAGAATCGGAATCGGCTCTCCCCAGTAACGTTGACGGCTGAACAACCAGTCGCGCAGACGATACGTTGTTTTCCCTTGTCCTTTGCCTTGATCTTCGAGCCAAGCGATCATCTTCGCCGCAGCTTCCACATTGTTCAATCCGTTCAGGAAGTCGGAGTTCACATGTGCTCCATCACCTGTATAGGCCTCTTTGGTCACATCTCCGCCTTCAATGACTTCGATAATATTCAGATCAAACTGCTTTGCGAATTCCCAGTCACGTGCATCATGGCCCGGTACGGCCATAACAGCGCCTGTACCGTAACCAGCCAGTACATAATCCGCAATCCAGATTGGCAGCTTCGCCCCGTTAACCGGATTGATTGCATACGCTCCTGTGAACACACCGGTTTTGTCTTTGGCCAGATCAGTACGTTCCAGATCACTCTTGCGAGCAGCCTGCTCCTGATAAGCCTTTACAGCCTCACGCTGTGTTTCAGACGTAATAACGTCTACCAATTCGTGCTCTGGCGCCAGAACAGCAAAGCTTGCACCGAACAATGTATCCGCACGGGTGGTAAATACTTTAATAACCTCTTCACGGCCTTCAATAGCAAAAACCACTTCAGCTCCTGTAGATTTACCGATCCAGTTGCGCTGCATATCCTTGATGCTTTCGGACCAATCCAGCTCCTCCAGATCCTCCAGTAAACGCTCTGCATATTCTGTAATTTTCAGTACCCATTGACGCATCGGTTTACGTATTACGGGGTGTCCACCACGCTCACTTTTGCCATCAATAACTTCTTCGTTTGCGAGCACTGTACCCAGTGCCTCACACCAGTTCACCGGTACTTCGTCAACATAGGCCAAGCCTTTATTGTACAGCTGGATGAAAATCCATTGTGTCCATTTGTAATATTCCGGGTCTGTCGTGCTGATCTCACGATCCCAGTCATAGGAGAATCCGAGCGACTTGATCTGACGACGGAAATTGTCGATGTTACGGAATGTAATATGACGCGGGTGCTCCCCTGTATCCAGTGCGTGCTGCTCCGCAGGCAGACCGAAAGCGTCCCAGCCCATCGGATGCAGTACATTGTATCCGCGCATCCGTTTGTAACGGGATACGATGTCTGTTGCGGTATATCCTTCCGGGTGACCTACGTGCAGTCCCGAGCCGGACGGATATGGAAACATATCCAATGCATAAAACTTCGGTTTGGATGGGTCCTCACCTGTTTTGAACGTTTTATTTTCATCCCAATATTGCTGCCAGTTCTTCTCCATCACTTGTGGCTGATAGCCATGCTTCGGCTGGTGATTCTCACTCATCTATATTCCTCCTTCAGGTTATAAGCGCTTTTAAAGCAACAAAAAAACCTCAGCATCCCGTAGCGTTTGCAGCGCTAGGGACGAGAGGTTGAATTCCCGTGGTACCACCCTAGTTAGCGGACGAACGTGCTTCGTCATCCACTCCCTTTAGACCTGTAACGGCGGTTAACCGATGCGGATTTCCTTTCCCGTTCTGCACACAAGGCATAGAACCGTGTAATCACCGCATTTCTCCAAGGCGAGTTCGCAAACTACTGTCAATCGGCTTGCACCAACCGCCGACTCTCTGTGATGTACAGAATTCACTACTGATCCTTATCATCGAAATATGTATACAATATCGGAAACATTATATAAAAACGGAAGCATAAAGTCAATATCGCACGTCATATTCATACTTTTGACACGATAGATAGCACCTATCTCGTTCCACACTTCACGAAGGCCAGACAAGCAGCTCAGCTATTCTGAAAACGGGCAATGCCCTCTTCCATATTCTGAATCGTCCACTGGATATGATCCTGATTATCATACTGGCGGTAGTTACATTCAATGCGCAACGCAAGATCAAAATACAGATCATACAGACTTCTACGCTTCTGCTCATTTTCCGTAGTTAATGCACGTCCATACCCTTTTACAAAGCCTGGAGTGTAGTTAAAATGACTGAAATAATGCTCCATAAGCGGATCACCCCACAACGAGCGCTCAAAATCTATAATGCCTGTAATCTGGTTATCCTGCACCAGTACATTGCCATCCCATAAATCCCAGCTGATCAGAACCGATTCTGTCACCTCATCCAATGCATCCGATTTTCCCTCGATCAAACGTCTAAGTGCATCGTAGTTCATCCCGATCTCTACTTCAGCCGCCTCACCATCAGCCAGCATATCCTCCATTAACATTAAAAAAGCTTCTCTCCACGTCGCACGCTGTCTGTCCTTGCCCGAAAAATAACCAAACTGTTCACCCTTGATCTCATTGATCCGCCGATTATAAACTCCTAATTGCTGTTCAACCCCATCCTGCTCTTCCTGTGTGAGTTGAGCCTTGATCTGGTTATAGGGCACCCCGGACATAAATTCCATAATAAAATAGGGTGCCGGAGCCTTCGTTAAGGAATCATCGTACACGAGCACCTTGGGCACTGGAACATCTCCCAGCTTGGCAACAAGCCGGAGGGCCTGCACCTCTGCCGTCATCAAATCCTGTTCACAACGCATCATCTGGGTCGCAGCCGATGGCGCAATCTTCAGGACAATGTTCTCGCCGCCACTAAGCTTTATGTTGTAGGCCTGGTTTGCCCAACCGTCAATCAATTCCTCACAGCTCTGAATCTGTGCCGCGAGATGATGCCGAACAATCTCATTGAGCTGCGCTTGGGACAATCTCGTTTTATATGTGCTTTCCATAGTAGTGCTCCTCCTTTTACTAAAGTTAGCCGTATTCCAATCAGATGGATGGATAAGCTCCCGTCACTTAAATAAAGATCTCCCTCTATTGAGAAAACGCTTTCCGAATAAAATTATTATGTTCTTCTTTAGCACATGTAGCAATACTTTTATGCCTTTTAAGCATATCTTCATCAAAAAAACTGCCCCTAGCTTGCATCTGGCATGCAGCATAAGGACAGCTCGCTATTTAAATAATAAATAATTATTTCACAGCCACATAGAACAAACGCTCCGCGCTGTCTCCAGCCTCGTTCCACTCAAAGTCAGCATAGACCTTCACATCACGAAAGCCCGCTTTGCTTAACTCCAGCTTCATCCAATCCGGGTCATATGCACGCTGTACATGAACTTCCTCAAATCGCCGATACGTATCCTTGTTACCCTCCTCAACACGCGAGAAAATACTCAAGTGATGCTCGATCTCACACCGATCCTGATCCAGATCACAGGTCCAGATGTAGGATACGGAGCGCTCATCCAGTACAAAGGGCTGCTCTTGATCGTAACGGATTAATGTATTCGGATGATGCACATCAAACAGGAATGTGCCTCCAGGCTTCAGCATCTCATACGTGCGTTCAAAAGTACGAATCACATCTTCGGATTCCAGAAGATAGTTCACACAATCACAGAATGAAATGACCGAATCTACTGGCTCAGGCACTCTCCAGTCCCGCATATCCTGCTGCACCCAGCGTACGCTGCCTTCCCGGTACAAGCGATGTCCCTGAGAAGTGGCTTCCATTTTGCTGCGAGCAACAGACAGCATATCGGCTGAGAGATCAATGCCCGTCACCTCAAAACCGGAGTTTACCAGCGGGATCGTGATGGAACCTGTTCCGCAGCCAAGCTCTGCCACACTTTTGGGCATGCCATGCTGTTCCCAGGCTGTTCTTGCAAACCTTATCCAGTCCGGATAAGGCATATCTTCCATTAATTCATCGTAAACGTAGGCAAATTTCCGGTAAGACATGTCGGCACCGCACTTTCAATTTCTTTTACTTCTCTTCTGGCTGCTGCTTCGGTGCGGATTCGGACAGATATGTCCAGTTTTCCTTCTGCACCACCAGTCCATCCTTCATCAGCTTGCCAAGCGCACGCTTGAACGCTGATTTACTGATGCCGAAGCGCTGTTTGATAATGTCCGGCGGTGTCGCATCCGAATACGGCATGCCGCCCATTGGGCGCTCCTTCATAAAAGCAAGCAGCTTGTCTGCGTCTTCGTTGCGCCCAACCTCTTTGCGCTGCGTCATAGCCAGATTCACACGTCCGTCTTCACGCACCAGCGTAACCCGGCATTTCACTTTCTCCCCTAGACGCAGCATGTGACTGCGCTCGGAGGAATGAATCATGCCAATCGCACCAAAACCAAGCACACCGCCATCTACGAGTACAAACGTGCCCATTTGAAGTGGCTTGTACACCAGGGCCTCAACCCACTGATTAACCCACGTGGTCGGTGCATGGAAAGCAAGTGGTGCAAGCTCACGTTCTCCGGCCAGTTTGGCGCGGAGTCGTCCTTGCTTGTCATGCTCCATCATCACGAACACTTCATCCCCAACTTGAGGACGTAGCTCTTCAAGCTCGGGTAATTCACGAATGGGAAGCAGCAATTGACGTCCAAGACCCATCTCCAGAAAACATCCAAGACGTGGATGCACATCCGCTACAACCAGCTTAGCCATCTCTCCAAGCGTGAGGTAAGGTTTTTTCATCGTAACAGCAAGGCGGTCCTCTGTATCAAAAAACACAAAAACCTCCAGTGTTTCACCGATTTTGATGTCCCGAGTCAGCTCGGTGTAGTGAAGCAATACATCTTCCGATCCTGTCGTCAAAAAGTAGCCAAAGGGTGACACTTCACGTGAAACCGGCAGCGAGACGACTGTTCCTGCAATCAAGCTCATACGGTCTCCACCACTTTGGCGTCAGACCAGAGACGCTCGATATTGTAATACTCACGCTCATCGCGGTGGAATACGTGAACCACCACATCACCAAGATCCATCAGGACCCAGCGTGCAGAATCCATACCCTCGATGCCTTTGATCGTTACACCGGCAGCATGGGCCTGTTTGCGGATTTCTGTAGCAATCGCCTGCACCTGTGTATCGGAATTCCCGTGGCAGATCACAAAATAATCTGCAACAAGCGAAATAGTATTCAGGTCCAACGCCACAATGTTGGATGCCTTTTTATCATCAGCGGCGGCAACCACCATATTCATAAGTTCTTTCGATGATACTGTCATGAACCAACCTCCATAATCTTTAATTGTGCTATCAAGTCATTTCGCGAGAGCACAGTGAGCGGATAAATAACACGGCGCTGAGAAAGCAACAGGCTGATCGTTGAATCAAAGCCGGCAATCAAACCTTCCTCCAGACTGCGATGCGCCTGCTCACGAATATGCTCCACACCTGGGAAATCACGTCCCGGCTCAATATAGTCCGCAAGACAGACCACTTTGTCCAGCAGACTCATGCCCACTCTACCTGAAGTATGCCACCGAATGGCGTTTATAATTTCGGAATCGGACACACCATAATCACGCTCGGCAACAAAAGCACCCACTTCAGAATGCCAGAGCTGCTTGTCATGTGTTAACAATTCGACATTTAATCTATTATTATGATCACGAATGATCGCTTCCATCTCTGCTATAGGCCAATATTTCGCCACGTCATGCAGAATCGCCGCCACATCAGCCTTCTCGGGATCAGCACCATACTTTTCAGCCAGGGCAACTGCAGATTCCATAACCCCCTGCGTATGTTTCCAGCGTTTGGCGGGCATCTGTGCAGAAACAGCCCGGATTAATTCCTCACGGCTTAACGCCATATAAACCGCTCCTTACAATGTATTGATGCACTGCATCAGGGATCATAAAACGTACGGAATGCCCCTTCGCGAGCCGTCTGCGAATAGCTGTGGATGAAATATCAACAAGCGGCATTTCTGCCAGCAGCACCCGATCCTGCAACGGTTCTGGCAGATCGTCCAGATGCAGCTGAAAGCCCGGACGTCCAACACCGATAAAGGTCAGCCTGGACGCCAGCTCTTCGATCTCTTCCCACTTCGGAAGATAGTTGACCATATCCGCCCCGATAATGAAATAAAATTCATGTTCCGGGTGTCGGCGCCATAGCTCACGCATCGTATCAATCGTATAGGATACGCCGCCAAGCTCCATTTCGATGCCTAACACTGCATACTGGGGAGCATCCTTTATAGCAGCCTCCGTCATCTCCAGACGTTGCCGCCCCGTTGCACCGGCCTCGGGCTTGTGAGGCGGTACATGAGAGGGCATAAACCAGATTTCATCCAGTGCATGCGCATCCCTTGCCGCTTCCGCTGCCAGCAAATGCCCCATATGGATCGGATCAAACGTACCGCCCATGATGCCGATTTTCACCCGCGCCACGCTCCTTATCTCGGAAGTTCGATCTGTTTGTTATCGCGTGATTCTTTGTACAGGATAATGGTGCTGCCGATGACTTGTACCAGCTCGCTGCCTGTTTCACGGGCAACCTCTGCAGCAATTTCATTTTTATCATCCAGGTTGTTGTTCAGCACTTGCACTTTCATCAATTCGCGCTTTTCAATTGCCTCTTCAATATGGCGGAACAAATGTTCATTCGTGCCCCCTTTACCAATTTGAAAAACAGGGGTCAGATGATGTGCCTGTGACCGCAAAAAACGCTTTTGTTTACCAGTTAACATGAATACTCCATACTCCTTATGTTGAGCAGGCCCTCAAACCGCTGGACAGCTCTACGCTGTTCGGTGGGCCTGACCGTTCAATTATTATTTGTAAAGCTATCCAAAACCGCACGTCTCATCGTATCTATCGGAGCCGGAATGCCAAGCCAATGCTCGAATGCAATCGCGCCTTGATAGATAAACATGCCCAGACCGCCGTGCACGGTGCAGCCTCGCATACGGGACTCCCGCAGCAGACGTGTTTCCAGCGGGTTATAGATCAGATCACTGACGGCTGCTCCTTCGCGAATCCAAGCGGGATCAACCGGCAGATCATCGACATATGGATGCATTCCGGCTGCTGTCGTATTGATAACGATATCCGCGTCAGCAAGCACAGCTTGTGCTTCATGCATTCCACTGCCAGAGATGTCCCCCAGATTGTAGTTCCTCAAATCTGCAGCAAGAGCCGCCGCTCTGTCAGCCGTACGATTCAGGATACTGATCTGCTCCGGCTTCTCCAGCGCGAGTGCGTAAATCACTCCTCTTGCGGCTCCGCCAGCGCCAAGCACTGCAATTTTTTTGCCCTCAATCTGAGGAACAGCCTCTTCCTTCAGTGAACGAACATAACCCATCCCGTCAGTATTATACCCTGTCAGTGTGCCATTTTCGTTCACGATAGTATTAACTGCCCCGATTAAACGGGCACTCTCATCAATGACATCAAGATACTGCATGACCTGCTCCTTGTGCGGAATCGTGACATTCACACCGCGATAACCCAGTGCAGTGATTCCACGAACAGCAGCTTGCAGTTGATCCGGCTTCACATGAAGCGGCATGTACATCCCCTGCACACCTGCTGCCTGCAAAGCGGCATTATGCATCGCCGGCGACTTGGAATGAGCAATCGGATCGCCCATCACACCAAGCAGCACAGGCAGTGAAGCATTGAACTTGCTCTCTGCCGACATCGGCTCCCCTCCGATCTGTTCCGTTGTTCCAATTAGAAATTGCATCTCAGGCTAGATCAGGGAAGGACGAATCTGTACACGAATCCCTTTGGGAACATGAACTGCAATCAGAGCACCCTCATCACCATTGACCTTGATCCAGCCCAATCCGGAGATGAATACATCGGACTGACTGCCACGTTTAATGCGGAATTCATGTCTGGTCCATTCCGGCATCTCGGCTGCGTTCTCCCGTGTTGGGGGTGCAAGCAATTCTCCCAGGTGATCACGATACAAGTCGTCGGCTCGTTCCAGCTTCGTCCGATGAATGTTCAGCGCTGTACTGATAAAACAAGTGAACGACTGACGATCGCCTTCAATAAAATCAAACCGGGCCATGCCGCCGAAGAACAACGTCTGGCCAGCATTCAATTGATATACCGCAGGCTTAAGCGGTTTCTCCGGCATAATGGCAGCCAGATCATTACGTGATACAATCTCGCTGAATCTCCATGGATACACGATTCCCGGTGTATCAATGATCGCTTTTCCATCATCCAGCGGAATATTAACCATATCCAGCGTTGTTCCCGGATAACGCGAGGTTGTGAGCTCCTGCTCCAGATCGCTGTAGTCTCGAATCAAGCGGTTGATCAGTGTAGACTTACCTACATTGGTTCCACCAACCACATATACATCCCGATCACCGCGATACGTGCCAACCAGTTCAAGCAAGCGGTCAAAGCCCTGATTCTGCTTCGCACTGCACAGAACTACATCTACCGTTCGCAGGCCTTGTTCCTTCGCTTGCTTCTGCACCCAGTTACGCACCTTGTTCCAGTTCGTCACTTTAGGCAACAAATCCGTTTTGTTTACAGCAAGCAGCACGGGATTGTTTCCAACAAAGCGTTGCAAGCCGGAAATAATACTGCCGTCAAAATCAAACAAATCAACGATATGAATGACCAGTGCATCCTTATCCCCGATTTTGCTGAGCAGAGCCAGGAACTCGTCCTGATCCACCGTAACAGATGATGACTCATTATAATTTTTGATCCGGAAGCAGCGCTGGCAGATGACCGGTTCACGATCAAGAGCCTTCTCAGGAATAAATCCGGGCAATTCCGGATTTTCGGTTTGCAGATGCACGCCGCATCCACTACATCTTACGGCAATATTGCCGTTAGGTTCTGTCATTTCTTCTTTTCCTCCTCAAGCCATAAGCCTTTCTTACGCAAACTTGACAGAGCAATCCGTTCTACTCTCCGATTGAAACGGGTCATAAAGCCCTCATCTCCGATGGAGATTGGCAGCACCAGAACCGTATACAGTCCAAGTCTGTTGCCTCCATACACGTCAGTGAGCATCTGATCCCCCACAACAATAGTCTTTTCGGGAGTAAGCTCCATCAATCGCATTGCTTTACGAAACGGTACATTCGATGGTTTGCGTGCACTATGCACAAACTGGATATCCAGCGGAGTCGCAAACAGGGATACACGATTCAGATTGTTATTGGACACAATCATCAGCTTGAATCCTACCTCTTTAACACGCGCGAACCATTCGATCAATTCGGGTGTAGCATCAGGTGCTTTGGCTCCAACAAGCGTATTATCCAGGTCAGTTATAATTCCACGATACCCTTGAGCGTACAGTTCTTCCAAATTAATGTCAAAAACTGTGTTTACACGCAGCTTGGGCAATAACATTTTAAACAAAGAAGTCACCTCAGTTTCATACGACACACTATATCACAAATCCGTCTTTCCTGAAAATGCAAACTGCCTTTATCGTCAGGAAAAAAGGAAAAACGGGACGGGCACCTGTTATGCCCGTTCCGCTTTCAGTTCCTTTCGCAGCCTCAAGGCGGCCTGATACACAACCTTCCAGTCATCAGACGTTACCGTTGCCGGACTATAACGTGTCTGTTCAAACTTCATCAGCAGCTCTTCCAATGTGGCTCTAGCTGACGGTCTGAGCTCGCTCCAGCGAGTTACAGACTCACGCAGCGTTTCGTCACCACTACGTGTCAGGCCCTGCCGTCTCGCATAACGAATCCAGCGCTCTGTCTCAGCCAATACCTTCTGCTCAGGGGTCAGCGGCTTGCCTGTTCGCAGACGAAGCAGCAGGAATCGCAGCGACAGACGGTTGCGCCAGAACATGTAAGCGACCCACAGCACAATAACAGCAACTGCAGCCCAGATAACAAAGGAAGGCATCGTAGCATTTGTCTGCTCAGGAGCCTGTGTTTTGGTCTCTTCCTGAACCGGTTCTTCCTCCGGCTGCTCCTCTGGCTGATCCACGGATTGAACATCCGGCGTCTCGGTCAACAGCGGCATGTCAAAGCCAGGCGTTGCCTCAACCGGAATCCATCCGTATTCGCCAAAGTAGACTTCTGCCCAAGAATGGGCATCTGCATTCGTTACGGTATAGGTCGTCTCGATAGGTGCACCAGGCTGGCGAGGAGCCTGCATGTCCGAACCCAGCGACATTTGTCCAGGCGCATATCCCTTAACCCACCTTGCCGGTATACCCTCCGAGCGTGCCATCATCACAAGGGCAGTGGAAAAGTAATCGCAGTACCCTTCACGAATATCAAACAGGAAACCCTCAACAAAATCAGCACTCACTTTCCGGGATAAATCCGGATTGTTGGTGTAATTAAAATTTTGTTGTAAATAGTTTTGTAGTAATGCCACTTTTTCATACGGTGTATTTGCAGATGCTGTAACCTCTGCCGCCAGATTCTTCACCCGTTCAGGGAAGCGGGACGGCACCTGCAGATATTTATCGTCTGCGGGATTACTTGAATACAAGGCGTCCGCTGTCTTGGTACGAAGTTCATCCTCTACAATGATCGGTACTTCGGAAACAATGGTGTAGGTTTTCGGATACTGCGGCTGCTGACGTGTTGTGACTACATGTAATTCAGCCTGATCCGCGTTCCATAACATACGCCCTGCTCTCTCTTCACCGTTCACCGAGATCACCTGGGATATGGAATATGATCCAAACAGAATCGGATATATGGTGTCGTTCAGCATTGTCACTTTTTGAGTGACCTGCTTGGTTTTCACTTTTCCGGCCTGGCTGTTCTCCAGCTTCTGATTGGCCTCCACATTATCCATGGATGCACGTCCCGGCTCGTCCCAGCCTGTTCCGGTATAATCCGAGCGTGTTTCACCACGCCAGTAGCCTCGGTCACTGGTCGTCACCGACATGACAGGGGTGTAGTCAAAATTAAAGCCCCCGCCAAGCTTGTTGTCCTCCCGACTGTACCCGGATTCCGTTCCCGCAGGAATATCCAGCACCCCGTTACCCGCCTGGGTCGAGGATGATCCGGTGTAATTACGCCAAGCTGTATACGGGTCAGTCAGGGTCGGCGGAACTGCCGGCATGTTCACACTGGCTACAATAATTAATGAAAAAATGATAGCGATATTCGCCAGTATTTTGTAAGGATAGCGGATCATTCGTTTCCAGCCCTGCGGGTATTGCAGCTGATAATTACGGAAGTGCTGACATACAAGCCAGCCCATGCCCGCAAACATTACCCAGGCAATCTCCACCCACAACGGAATTTGAGTGAACGAATCCAGAATCCCCAAGGAAATGATATTAATTCCGAGGAACACAAGGATACGTTTCGTTGAATTCACTAGACGAAGCGCTGCCTCCAGCATCACCCATGCACATAAGGAAAACCAGATATAAGGCGGCATATGCAAAATAAATTGCTCGATCCGTTCGGTCAAGGAACCGAAGGGGATGTAAACCATGTAATCAATCAACGTTTTATGCAATAGATATATAACTGCAACGGCTTTGACTATGGTTCGATACAGCACCTTAAAGGGAAGCACAACCTCCAGAATGCTCACCGCAGCCAGCGTCCATAACACCAGCGAAGTGGTCTCTGTATACCACGATTCCCGTGTAAACGATATCCATTGAATCGCAATTAGAAATATCCAGAGCAGCGCTGCCGCATGATACCAGGACCTTTTCATACTCAGGCTTTCGTTTCCTCTGGCGTTCATACCGAACCTCCTCCCATAACTGTAGGAAGCTCCTGCAGATGAGCAACGGTAAAGGATCTTGTACCCCGTCCCCGCAGCATGGCATTCCATTCGGAACTCCGCCGTGATTCCAGCGAGTCAATCAGGATATGACACGGGGTCATGCCACGTGTATCTGCCCAGCGAAGCAGCTCAAGTATTGGGTCATCCTTTTGGGGAGAGATCACAACAAAATAGGCCCCTTGAGGAAATTGTCTCGCCATGTTCTCCACCCCTGGCAGCAGGGATTGACCCTGCCCGTTATCCTGAATATCCACCAGATGATGTATCATCTTCTGCCGTTCGATCAGGCTTTCACTGGGAGGCATATAACATGACTTATCAGACAGGGTTAACAGCCCCATCCCCATTCGCTCCCTTGTGCCATACTCCAGCAGAGAGGCTGTCGTGGAGACAGCCAGTTCGAATGCTTCTCCGTGTGGATAGCTACCTGCCATAGCGTCGAGCACCAGGATTGTTTTTGGTACAGACTCATGCTCGAACTCTTTTGACTTCCAGCTACCCGTTTTGGCGGTTGCATTCCAGTGAATACGAGACAGACGATCCCCGTAAACATAATCGCGCACACCGTTAATCTGTGTTGTTTCCCTTCGTGAACGAGTCAAGGCCGTCTGCGGGCCCGATAAACGAGACTTACGGTCATATAGCTGCCAGTATGGAATAAATACCGTACGGGGAAGTACACGAAATTCTCCGCTTGCCTTGAAGGTTCCCCGGTGTTCAATCAGTCCAAAGATATCCTCGCTGGCACATTCGGTATCGGAAAACACATATTTTCCTCGCTCTAGCGGTGGCGTTTGAAATGAAAGCTCGCCGTGTCCACGCATACTCGGAATAAGGCTTTCTTTAAAGGACCACGATTCTCCATTATGCCGGTGCAGCATCTCTCGTACAACGACATAAGGTAGTGGAAGAAATCCCGGAATGTTCAGGCTGAGCTGCACCTGGATCTGATCACCGGCATGAAGCAGCTCCTCATGGTTATGGCCGGAAGACAGCTTGCGTACGCCTTGGGTCCGTTTCACACCACTGAATCCGGCAATCGCCAGATACAGGCAAAGCAGCGTCACCATGGACAACAGCATAAGTGAGGTCTTTCCTCCCTGGAACAAAACATACGCGAGACAGCACATCCACACCATTGCGATGCCCCATACGCGTGGGTGGCGCAGGCCTCGGCTGACAGTTGTCAAAAGCGGTCTCATCAATTATTGCCCCATGGATACAGGCACACGAACCTGCTGTAAAATCGAATTGAGAACAGCCTCTGAGCTCATGCTGTCCAGTCTGGATTCAGGACGAAGCACAATACGATGAGAAATAACATACGGAGCCATCGTTTTTACATCATCCGGCAGCACATAGTCTCGCTCCTGCAGGAAGGCGAAGGCTTTCACAGCCATCATGAAGGAAATGGCCGCCCGCGGGCTTGCTCCCAGGAGCACAGAAGGATGTGAGCGTGTGTGACGAACCACGTCCAGCAAGTAGTCCACCACCGGATCACCAATAAACACTTCTTTTATCTCCTGCTGAATAGCCGAGATCTGATCCATGTGTGTTACCGATGCCAGCCTGTCCACTGGCTGCCCGGATTGATGCTGCTTGAGCAGCGTTTTTTCGATATCCTTGTCAGGATAACCCAAACTGATCTTTAACATAAACCGGTCAAGCTGTGCTTCAGGCAGAGTATATGTCCCCTCAAAATCAATCGGATTCTGGGTTGCACAGAGCATGAACGGATGAGGTAGATCGTACGTGTCGCCATCAACGGTTACGCTGCGCTCCTCCATCACTTCGAGCAGCGCGGACTGTGTTTTGGTTGTTGCCCGATTAATTTCGTCCGCCAGCAAAATATTGGTCATCACAGGGCCCGGCCTGAAATAGAAGCGCTCATCCTTTGGATGAAACACCGATACCCCTGTAATATCACTTGGTAAAATATCAGGATTACATTGAATACGCCGGTATTCACCGCGCATGGATTTGGAAAGTGCCTTGATTAACTGTGTTTTGCCCGTTCCCGGTACGTCTTCAATCAGAACGTGCCCGCCTGCAAGCAAAGCTGTGAGTAAAAGTTGAATTTCAAAGGACTTCCCCATAATGCAGGACTCCAGATTAGAACGAACTGCAGATATAATTTGGATCGACTCTTTGCGCACAGGCATGTGGTCTAACCTCCTAAACAAGCATACAGATTTCCTTTTATTGTACATGATCCAGGAGCATGAGTACACTCGAAGCAACTCACAATTTGTTTCCAATCGTCACATACACCGTATTTCATGCATAAAGACGACAAAAAAGCCCCGGATAACATCTATCCGAAGCCCCTGCTTATTTTTAAATTTAACCTTTTGGTCGAACGACGAGCGCAGCGAGAAAAGAAAATATAATCGCAGACGATATCCCCGCTGCGGTCAGATCAAAAATGCCGGTGATCACACCGATCCAGCCCTCTTTTTCAAGCTCGGTTAAAGCGCCGTGTACCAAGGAGTTTCCAAAGCTGGTGATCGGTACGGATGCACCTGCACCCGCAAATTTCACCAGGGGATCATAAAGACCAAAAGCATCTGCGACCGCTCCAGCGACCACCAGTGTACTCATCGTATGTGCAGGGGTCAATTTCGCCCCGTCCATTAGCAGCTGTCCAATCACACAGATCAGACCCCCAACGATAAAAGCCCATAGAAATTGCATGATTGTTACCCCTCCTGTTCGATAGCTACGGCATGTGCAATACAAGGAATACTTTCGCCCTGCTGATAGGACAACGGAGACAACAGCGCACCTGTTGCAACGACAAGCACCCGCTTCAGATCACCCTTCTGCATCCGGTTGAGAATGTGGCCATACGTAACCGTGGCAGAGCATCCGCACCCGCTTCCACCAGCAACGACCTGCGGTTGATTCTGCCGATCATAGATCATTAGTCCACAGTCATTAAAAACCGTCTGTTCCATCGGAATACCTTCCTTGTGCAGAAGCTCTTTGGTAATAGGCAAACCAACAGATGCCAGATCCCCTGTAACAATGAGATCATAGTATCCTGGCTCCAACCCGGTATCTCTGAAATGAGAAATAATGGTATCAGCTGCTGCCGGGGCCATAGCCGCCCCCATATTAAAAGGGTCCTTGATACCCAGATCCATGATTCGGCCAATGGTTGCTTTAGCTATAACAGGACCTTCTCCGGTGCGGGAGATCACTCCACAGCCAGAACCGGTAACGGTGTACTGCGCATAGGGCGGCTTCTGCGAGCCATACTCCGTCGGATAACGAAATTGCTTCTCTACGGTACAATTGTGACTCACCGTTCCGGCAAGCACATAATCTCCGGCGCCTGAGTCCACAATCATGGAGGCCATAGCAAGTGTCTCCATCGAGGTGGAACAGGCTCCGAATACGCCAAGATAAGGAACGCCAAGCTGTCTTGCAGCGAAAGAACTGCTGATAATTTGATTCATCAGATCCCCGCCAACAAAGTAATGCAGCTCTTCCTTCGTTTTATTGGCATTAATAAGCGCAAGCTGTGAGGCTTGTTCGAGCAATTTCCGCTCTGCTTTTTCCCACGTTTTCTCCCCGATCTCCAGGTTGTCATATACATAGTCAAAATCAGAGGCTAACGGTCCCTGGCCTTCATCTGGCCCCACAACGGTTGCTCTGCCTATGATGCGTGGCTGATGATCATACTCCCACGTCTGACGACCCAGCCTTTTCATAGGTGTCCACCTCCGAATCCCAGAAAGGCATACACGATACCGATAATAAATGCAGCCACGACTCCGAACACAATGACTGAGCCAGCAAGCTTAAACATGTTTGCGCCTACGCCTAATACAAGTCCTTCCGCACGATGCTCCAGTGCAGCAGAGCACATGGAGTTTGCGAATCCGGTCACGGGTACAGCGGTGCCCGCTCCTGCCCACTGTGCAATTTTGTCGTATACACCGAGGCACGTCAGAATGACCGAGATCAGAATCATCACTGCGACGGTAGGGCTTGCGGCTTCCTTGGATGTCATGTCCATCCATGCCATAAATGCCTCTTGAATCGCTTGTCCTATCAAACAAATCGTTCCCCCAACAAGGAAAGCCTTGACACAGTTTTTGAAAATAGGACGTGAAGGCTCGTGTTTTTTGGCAACTTTCTTATACTCCTTTTCATCCATGGATAGTGATGAAGCTTTCTTCTTTCCAGTTGCAGATTGTACCGGCAAGCACATGACCTCCTTTATGTTAATGTGTATTGTGGATTCGAACAGCTATTGACTGATTGTCTATGTGTAACTTCTTTATTCATTGTTTGTAAATTTCGGGCAGGTTATGTATCCGGCGAGCAACAGCATATGTTTCCATATTGTAATTTCTGGATTTATTATATTTAATAAAGGATTTTTGGTTGGTTAGCTCACGAATGGAAGGTTCGGATTGAATTAGCTCACGCCGTCTGTTCAAGTTTACTTTTCCCTGTTTATAAACACTGGTTATAAATAAAGAAGAATGATGACGAGCAAAATAAATAACACAATAAACAGCATTTTCTCATAACCTTCATCAGGAGGCTTCATCTAATAGTCGGCTCCTTCCTTTATGAACAAACGTTATAACAGGAACGATATGGAAAAAACAACAAGATGCTTCTATGCTATGTATATTCACAAGCCCCATCTCTGGCTTATGACAAAAGCGGAGGAAAGCTGAATGAAACTGGAGTGAATATCAAATAACATGCCTGAAAAACGTAATATAATCATGGACAATCACTTGTACAAGGTTCATACTAGATTGTGACCAGTGGTTAATAACAAGTCCTTAATATTGACAAGGACAATCAGGCCAGTAGCCGTTCTGCTGTGCCCTGATCTACATACCAACAGAGGAGTTGTTTGCACATGAATGAAAAAACGTTGGACATGTTTCGAACGTTAACTGAATTTCCTTCTGCTTCCGGCTTTGAACGTGAGTTGCGTGGGTGGATGAAGGAACAAATGTCCGCGTATACGGATGAATTTGTACAGGATCGTCTGGGAAGTCTTTTTGGTGTACTGCGGGGAGATGAAGCCGGCCCGAAAGTGATGGTAGCCGGACATTTTGATGAAGTAGGTTTCATGACAACGGGGATTACCGAAACAGGCATGATCAAATTCCGTCCACTCGGCGGATGGTGGAGTCAAGCGGTTCTATCCCAGCGGCTGCAGATTATTACTCCTGAGCGCCGTATCACTGGCGTTGTTGGCTCTACGCCTACTCATTTGCTGGATGAGTCACAGCGCAGCAAGCCCGTCGATCTGAATACCATGTACCTGGATATCGGAGCAGATGACCGCGCAGAAGCAGAAGCGTGGGGCATCCACCCGGGCATGCAGATTGTGCCAATCTGTGAATTTACGCCGCTGGCGAATCCTAAAAAAATTATGGCAAAGGCTTGGGATAATCGTTACGGTGTCGGGCTGGCTCTTGAGCTGGTGGAGGCACTACATAAGGAAAAGCTGCCGAATACGCTATATTCCGGTGCAACTGTTCAGGAGGAACTAGGTCTTCGCGGAGCACGCACTGCGGCAAATCTCATTCAACCAGACATTTTCTTTGCACTCGATTGTAGTGCAGCCAACGATATGACAGGTGACAAGCAATCCTTCGGCCATATCGGCCAGGGCGCCTTGCTTCGCATCTTTGACCCGGGCATGTTTACACATCGGGGTATGGTTGAATATGTACAGGATACTGCTGCTTCCAATCAGATCAAAATGCAATACTTCATCTCGCCTGGCGGGACGGATGCAGGTCAGGTTCATCTGAGCGGCATCGGTGTACCATCGACCGTTATTGGCATCTGTGCTCGTTACATTCATACCTCTTCATCCATTATTCACACCGACGATTATGATGCAGCCAAAGAGCTGATTGTGAAGCTGGTAAAGGGCCTTGATCGCACCACGATGGACACCATTATCAATAATGCTTAATTAGTTATATATCCACTTTTGTGAAATAACCACAGAGATACCTCACCGAATTTGCTTCGAGGGTATCTCTTTTTCTATGAATTTCACAATATTTAAGTTGAACTAAAGATTTTACACCATCCACTCCGATGACAGAACAACCTTCCAATCGCTGTTATCCCCAGATTTTTTCGATTCCCTTTTCCAAAAGGAAAAATCTGGTGATAAAGGCGACCGCTCCGCTTTTTCAGGTTTTTTCTGTCCTCTCCGTTCAAGTGTAAATAAATAGTTCAACTTAAATAGATTGCACTGATTGAACATAATGAGGACCAGATACATAAGATAGGATAATCAATTATTAACCAGCGGGGGACCTTTATATGGCAGCAGGCAGAAATGGAAAATCAAATAAAGGTTCCAGAAAAACCAATGCTGCGAACACCCTTCTGGGTGGGAATCTTAGCGGAAAAAAACTAGAACTGATTGTTGCAGCATTGTTAGTTAGTGGAAAGTTGAGAGTAGATGCCGTTACGTTGTTTCGCGAAGCTACATTAGTTGTGGAGTTAGTGGGGCAGTACAAGACACTTCAAAAGGTCACACCCACCAATTCAGATAAACTGGTACAGTTCCTTGATGAAACAGGCCGTGATATGACGCTGAACGATGTCATTCAGGCGTTTCAGCAGCGTATAAATTCCTAAATGTCAAAAACGAAAAGAGGTGCATGTGATGTCTGAATTCGATGGCGTCGGTTTCGCCGAAACGTTAATTATACTTATTCTAGTCGTATTATTTGTGTTTGGTTCGACAGACATCGAAACACTCAGTAGTACACCTACAAATACCTGAACCCGCCCCTTTTTGGCACGATGTCCAGCCAACAATGTTCAGAATGGATACCGCATTTCGCATCGCATTCTTATAAGAAGACCTTAAATTTGAAGAACGCCAGCCCGTTAATCTCAGGCTGGCGTTTGGCTTGATTGTTTGGATATCTACAGAAATAAAGGGGAAAATGCAAACCAGGTTAGAATCAACGTCAGCACTACGCAAACATTCTCAACAACAGCTCCGTGACTGGTCCCTGTACTCATCAGATTTGCTCTGATACGCAGCTTTAACGGTGGCAATGGGCGAATGCCTCGGTTGGTCAGCGAATCAGCAAGCAGATGAATAGCATAAGCCGTTCCTCCAGCCACCCATATTTCCGGGCCTTGCTGCTGCGTCGTACTATACAGCAATCCGGCCCAGACGGCCGTTCCATACAGAGTATGTGTTAACCCCCTGTGTGTCAGCGTAGTACATAACATAAGCAAACTGCCTGCAATCAGGTTCCACGGAGCAAAAGCATGCCCATAAAAAACCAGCCCTAGTCCGATGGCAAACATCAGCACTTTACGCAGTGATCGCGATGGCAAAAAGGATACAAGCCCGATCAGTACAGCAAGCAGCAGATTCCAGGGCTTGCTTGGAATGTAGAAATACACAAAAACTGCCGCGGGTAAAAGAATCGTCTGCAGCAACCGAATCAGACTGCTCGGCAGCGCTTTGGATACCAACAGCGAATTAGGCTCGTCGATATCGGGCAGTAGTGAGCCAATCAGTGCAACCGTCACTGCTGGAGCCGTGACCGGCATACCCAGTAGCTGTAGCACTGAAAGGGATACGCCTGTGCCGATAATGAGGTGGGATCTTCCCATCATGATGCAATAACGTCCTTTCATAGTAATAGGGAACTGATTCATATTGGATCCCGTACCGATCATACAACGAAAGCGAAATAAGAACAATAGTTCGTATTTCTTATTTCTAAAAATCTTTTTTAGTTTCCGTGAGCGCCATCACACTTCTTTCTATATGAATGATCTATCTTTATTAGTGAAATTAATCACATTTATTAAAGGGCACTACTTTTATAATTCAAATATAAGCCATTAAAAATGTTGGTAAATGTACAAGGTTTACCCAGGGAGGCAATACACATGAACGTAATCAAGGAGAAACTCGTTGTCATTGGTAACGGTATGGCTGGAATCAGCACCGTTGAACAAATTTTAAAGCTATCTACACGTTTTGATATTACTGTAATTGGTACAGAGCCTTATCCGAACTACAATCGCATTATGCTCTCCTACGTTCTGGAAGGCAGCAAAACGCTGGACGACATCGTGCTCAATGACCTTCACTGGTATGAGGATTATGGCATCACCCTGCATACGGGAACTACAGTTTCCCGAATTGATGCTGAGACACATGAGGTCATTACAGAAGCAGGAACGCGCATCGCCTATGACCAAATTATTATTGCAACCGGCTCCAGCTCCTTCATTCTCCCTGTACCAGGACATGACAAGCAAGGCGTTGTCGGATTCCGTGATATTGCTGACTGCAACGTTATGCTCGAAGCGGCCAAACAGTACAAACGGGCTGCGGTCATTGGCGGTGGACTCCTGGGACTTGAAGCAGCCAAAGGACTTGTGCAGCTTGGTATGGACGTTACCGTTGTTCACCTCATGCATGATCTGATGGAACGCCAGCTAGATTCACAAGCATCAGCGATGCTAAAAACAGAGCTGGAGCGTCAGGGTATTCGTTTTAAAATGGGCGCACAGACTGCCGAACTGCTGGGCGGCGATCGGGTAGAAGGACTGCGATTTGCCGATGAATCGGTGCTCAATGTTGATTTTGTCGTTATGGCTGTAGGCATCAAGCCCAATGTTGAAGTTGCTCGTGCAAGCGGTATTGAAGTAAGCCGGGGTATTGTTGTTAATGATTACATGCAAACCTCTCTGGAAAATGTATACTCTGTCGGGGAGTGTACAGAGCACCGCGGTGTATGTTACGGTCTGGTCGCTCCCCTGTTTGAGCAAGGCATGGTTCTGGCGAAACATATCTGTGGCGTTGAAACTGCTCCTTATGAAGGCTCAGTTGTATCTACCAAGCTCAAAATCTCAGGTGTCGACGTCTTCTCTACGGGTGAATTTATAGACAGCCCGGAGCATACGGTTATCTCACATAAGGATGACTGGAGACGCACCTACAAAAAAATACTGTTGCGTGACAACAAAATGGTCGGTGCCGTACTCTTTGGTGACATTACTGATGCTGCCGAGCTACAGAAGCTGATCAAAAATCAGACGGAAATGACGGAAGAATTGTACAGCTCACTCATGGGAACAAGCTGCGGTGGACACAAAAAAGCTACTTCTGTTGAAGCGATGCCGGAAGATGAAATTGTATGTGGATGCAATGGGGTCACCAAAGGGGCCATCGTGGATGTGATTACTAACCAGGGACTTACAACGGTCGATGAGATTAAAGCCTGCACGGGTGCAACCCGCTCTTGCGGTGGATGTAAGCCGGTGGTAGAACAGATATTGCAGTATGTGCTTGGCGATGGCTTCACAGCCGGAGCCAAACAGGGAATTTGTAGCTGTACTTCTCTTGGACGGGATGAGATTGTAGCCGAAATTCGGGAGAAAGGGCTGCAAACAAGCAAAGAGGTTATGCATGTGCTTGGCTGGAGCCAGCCCGAAGGCTGCTCCAAATGCCGTCCGGCCATTAACTACTATCTGGGCATGATCTATCCAGGCACATACGAGGACGAGAAGGAATCCCGTTTTGTGAACGAACGCATGAACGCCAATATTCAAAAAGATGGGACTTACACGGTCGTGCCTCGGATGTATGGCGGCGTAACTACCCCGGAAGAACTGAAACGTATCGCAGATATCTCGGTCAAATACGATATTAAAGCCGTTAAAGTGACGGGCGGTCAACGTCTTGATCTGATCGGTGTCAAAAAGGAAGACCTGCCTAAGGTCTGGGCCGAGCTGGATATGCCCTCAGGTTATGCTTACGCCAAATCACTGCGCACCGTCAAAACATGTGTCGGCTCCCAGTTCTGCCGCTTCGGCACACAGGATTCCATGGCGATGGGTGCACGAATTGAACGAAAATTCGAACGGCTTGATCTGCCAGCTAAATTTAAATATGCTGTAAACGGCTGCCCGCGGAACTGTGCAGAATCCTGCACGAAGGATATCGGTATCGTTGGTAATGACGGCGGCTGGGAAATCTTCATCGGTGGTAACGGCGGCATCAAAGCCAGACTGGCCGATTCGCTGTGCAAAGTGAAAAGCGACGATGAGCTCATTGAGCTGTGCGGAGCCATTATGCAATATTATCGGGAAACTGGTAACTATCTGGAGCGGACATCGGAGTGGGTGGAGCGTATGGGGCTTGAGCAGATCCGTTCGGTCGTCGTAGACAATCTGGAGGAACGCAAAGCGCTGATGGCACGCATCGAGTTTGCGCTGCAGCATGTTGAAGACCCGTGGAAAAAAGCACTTCGCAACGAAGAAGGCCAAATCAAGCTGTTCCACGGCATTGAAGTTACGGCCAGACCATAAGCAGCATCACAGCAGCTGCATGTCTAACTTGATATTTCATGGAATAATACAGATAAATCGTTGATAAAGGAGTGGTTTTACAATGACGACCAAACAAACAGGTGCGTATTATCCCGCTGGCACAGTCGATGAGTTTCTGCCCCGCATCGGCAGAGTTGTCGAGATTGAAGATGAGCAGCTTGCGGTATTTCGCACTTCGGATGGCACCATCTATGCTGCCGACAACCATAACCCCCACCCCAAGGGTGGCCCGCTGGCCGAAGGCATCGTTTCAGGGCACTATCTGTATGACCCGCTGTACGATTGGAAAATTGATCTGACTACCGGTCAGGTGCAGGCCCCCGACACTGGACAAGTGAAGATGTACCCGGTCAAGGTGGAGAATGAACAGGTCTGGATCGCTGTATAACATTTTACTGTAGCATGTATGGATGGATATTGATGTTGATTAATGGGGGAAAGCGTGATGTACACACCAGGTGTTGAAGGAATTATTGAAGCTGCCGTTAAAAAAAGAGACCAGATGAACGCAAGCCTTCCAAGATATATGGTCGCTGCCTTAATGGCAGGCGCCTATGTGGGGCTGGGCATCATATTAATTTTCAGTATCGGCGCTCCATTACTCGCGGCGCATTCGCCACTGCAAACGATGCTGATGGGCATGTCCTTCGGACTTGCACTGACACTCGTTATCTTTGCCGGGTCGGAACTGTTCACAGGCAATAACATGTTTTTTACAATGAGCACACTCGCCGGACGAACCACGGTGAAGGATACGCTCAAAAACTGGGGACTGGTCTTCATTGGCAACCTGATCGGTGCCGTACTGCTCAGTCTGCTGATTGTTGGCAGCGGTCTGTTCAAAACAGCCGCACCGGAACATCTGCTGTTTGTCGTATCTGCCAAAAAGATGGCTGCACCGATATCTGAGCTTTTCTTCCGCGGTATTCTCTGTAACTGGCTCGTATGTCTGGCGATCTGGATGGCTGCCCGCTCCAAAGAGGACATTGCCAAGCTTGTGCTTATCTGGTGGTGTCTATACGCCTTTATTGCAAGCGGATATGAACACAGCGTAGCCAATATGACCCTGCTGTCGCTGGCATGGCTGCTGCCGAACCACCCGGATACGATCTCTGTGGCTGGCTGGTTCCACAACATGATTCCTGTCACACTTGGCAACATCATCGGCGGAGCATTGTTTGTTGGCATGGCTTACTGGTACACCTCTCCGGTACGTAAAAAAGCATAAAAGAGTTGTTGCTTCTGATGCCGCGGGGAGTGCTGAGTCTGTTTCAGCACTCCCCGCGGCTTTTTGATCTTCATTTTACAAATTTACAAAGGGTGTATACATCTTTAATCTCCGGTTAACATAACAGCAGTATAGTCGGTGTATATACTACCTCAACTTGCAAAGGATGATCACTTCTATGGGCATTCATACGTACTTCCGATCACTGAACGATCTCGAACGTATTATTCGCACCCCTGGCAAATTCAAATTTGAAGAACACTGTGTATCCGCCCACTCCTGGAAAGTTGTACAGTACGCCAAAACGTTGGCCGATATCGAGGAACAGCAAGGCGTAAGCATTGACTGGAAAAAATTATACGAGATCACCAGCAGCCACGATTACGGCGAAATTTTCATTGGTGATATCAAAACACCGGTCAAACATTATTCACTGGAGCTTCGTTCCATGCTGCAGCAGGTGGAAGAAGGTATGGTGTCTCATTTTATCAATGAGAATATACCCGAACAATTTCAGGACATTTTCCGCAGACAGCTTCGTGAAGGCAAGGACAATTCCGTTGAAGGGCTTATTCTTGAAGTGGCCGACAAGATGGATCAGGTGTATGAAGCATTTGCAGAGCTCCAGCGTGGCAATACCGAAAAAGAATTTATCGTGATGTACCGCTACGCATTGATCAAGATCAAGAATATCGACCTCCACTGTGTCCGTTATTTCCTGAACCACATCCTGCCTGACATTATCGAAGAAGGTAATCGCTCCCCGTTTGATATCCGCAAAATAACTGAAGAAGCGTTACAGCAATAAACAAGCTCAGCCCATCCGGATTGCTTTGATCCATGGACAGGAGCTTTTTTTATTGCCTCCATCCTGCAAAAAGAAACCCTCACCTGAACAATGTGTACATCGTTCAATGTAAAGAACGACATACACATAAGTACCAGATGAGGGCGATCATATCCTATCTTTGTTATCTTCTTTTACTCTACTTAATCATGCGCCAGCCCGCCCACATCGGGAGGTGACGTAATATCACTGCTCTGCTCCAGAGATTTGATCATTTTCAGACGTGATGTGACAATTGCAATCAGAATGACGAACAGACCTGAAATGATAAACAGCAACGCAATGCCTCGGCCCGGACCGGTTCCGATAATCTGACCTACGGATGACGCCAGTGCGCCTCCCTCCACCATCAGCGGATTAAACACATGGTCGGCCAAAAATCCGGCCAGGCTGTAAGCGATAATAAAACCTAGTTGAGACAGGATACCGATGATCCCCCACACCCTGCCCTGCTTTTCATTAGCAATATTGTTACGTACCAATACGTCTGCACTCATATTCACAAACGGCAGTGAGGAGAGGAACAGGAATCCCGCAAAGATGATGAAGTAGATGTTGGTTGACACTCCGATCAACGAAAATGCCAAACCGCACATAATCATGCCTGCTACCAGCACATTTGAATATTTCTTGGTCATTGTAAAAATACCGATGCACAAGCTGCTGATCAGCATGCCAATGGCACTAACCGATTGAAAGGTTCCCAATGTCTTGGCATCGGTAAACGAGAGCAGCATCGGGCCAATAAGGGTCTCCAGAAATCCGAGATAGAAGGTGACCAGTGAAATAATAATAACGAGCAGCAGCACGCCCTTGTTGGTAACGACTTCTCTCCAGCCTTCCTTAATATCCGTCATCCAGTTGTGCTCTTCTTTGTCCTCCCGCTCTACCTTCATGCTCTTGCGAATAACGAGCACAGCCAGAATGGCAACCAGAAACGTCGCGATATTGATCATCATAATGACCTCAATGGATGTGATACTAAGCAGAATACCCGCAATAATTGGTGAAAATAAAAACTTGGAGGATTCTGCAAGTTGCACCAGTCCGCTGCCTTTGGAGAACTGATCCTTATCCAGCAGGTCTGTCGCTGACGCCTTATATGCAGGACTTTGCAGTGCCGAGAATACGGAGCTGAAGGCAACACCTACATAAATATGCCATAGCTGAATATCCCCTGTAAGCATGATCGACAGTATAAAAACCAGACCCGCAGCAGAGCCAAGATCACCAATGATCATCATTGTACGACGGTCAAACCGGTCTGCGAGCACTCCGCCAATAGGCCGAAGCAGGATGTTAGGCAGAAATGTAAACAAGGTAATCAGCGCAACGCTGGTTGCCGTGTTTGTTTTTTCGAAGGCATAGACCCCCAGTGAAAAAGCGGTAAGTCCGATACCGATCATTGAGATCAGTTGACCGAACCAGACAATCAAAAATTTACCAAATGATTTATGAGTAGTTTGTTCCATGGATAATACTCCTTTCGTGGCTAAGCTTGATGTGGGAAATACAGTTCTGTTACATAAGCAAAACTACCATGTTCGGCACCGAGTACCCGTTCCATAATCTGACTGAATGCTCTAACCTTCTTCTGAAACTCTTCCTCTTCCCAATGAAAGATGCCCTGATCCAGCAAAAACTGTGAAGATACCAGCAAAAATTCGATACTCTCTTGAGGAGCCGGGGTATGAAACACGCCTTCCTGAATGCCCTGTTCCACCACTTCTGCCAGAATAGGACTCAGACGAATGACCGTTTCAACCAAGCTTTTCTGATGCATCTCAACGTTCTGCACACTGTGCAGCTGCTCAATGACCCCAAGCTTTCGATCGTCAGGCTGATTCTGAGTCATAATGATACGGAAGATTTTCTCATGCGCACTAAGCCCGGGATCTGCCACTACACGTCGTGCCGCAGCCTCACCGCTCATGATAAAACGCATGACGATGGCATGCATGACCTCCTCCTTGGACTGGAAGTAATAATAAAATGTGCCCTTCGCAATCTCACATGCCTGGAGGATGTCTATGATCGTTGCTTTGGTATATCCCTTGGTCACAAACAGCATCTCGGCCGCATCCAAAATGTCGTTTCTGCGTTCCTCGGGAGTTTTCATCAATCTCATATTCTGCCCTCCAATACCTCTAGACCGACTGTCGGTCTATTCTAGTCATGAAGCTCTAGATTTAGAACCCCATTTCAGTCAACCATTGTGCCAATCGACTTTCTCTCGCCTTCAGATCCTGTTTGTCCTTGTCGTATTTCCCCATCTTTTTATCTGCAACCAGATGCCCATCCATCATAAACAACACTCGTTCCGAGCGAGCTGCAACTTTGACATCATGAGTAACCAGCAGAATGGTTGTGCCTGTCGCATTAATATCCCCAAGAATGTCCATGATTTCGTGTGTTGATTTGGAATTCAGGGCTCCGGTCGGTTCATCTCCAAACAGAATATCCGGATTGTTAATAAGCGCCCGACAGATCGCGATCCGTTGCAGCTGTCCCCCTGAAGCCTGGGTGATATTGTGCTCGGCCAGCCCGTCAATGCCCATTTTTTTCATCAATGACATGGCACGATGGTTGATGGTCTCTCTGTTGCTGTTTTGCGCTAGATAAGCCGAGAGTATGATATTGTCGAGCAGATTTAAATTTTTGAGCAGATGAATATTTTGAAAAATAAAGCCCATTTTGGTCAAGCGCAGACTTGCCAGCTCTTTCTCTGGAAACTCTGAAATTTGCTTGCCATTAAAATAAACACTGCCTGTGCTAATCTTATCCATTCCACTGATGTTATAGAGCAAGGTCGATTTGCCTGAGCCGGATGGGCCCATGATGGATACAAACTCTCCCTTTTGCAGCTGCAGATTGATATCTTTCAAAATACGCTGTTCTTCATTCTCGCCCATAGCGACGGATTTATTCACATCTTTGGCTTCAAGTATCGTTGTCATGGCTCTGCCTCCCTATTCCACTATCATTTTCGAAATGCTGGTTTCCCGAATCGACTGAATGCTGATCCAGGCTGTAACGATAATTGTTCCTGCCAGGAGTAACGGACATAATACGTACGCCTGTAGCGGATCAACGACAAACACAATATTGGAAGCACCAAATGAAGACATAATGCCACTAACGAGCTTGGGCCCGAGTGTATTCGAGAGGATTGTGCCTAAAGCCACACCCACGATCAAAATGGCAAGTGACATCACAACGTACTTCAGTTTGATTTTGGATAAGGCAAATCCGAGGCTTCGCAGGACTGCAATATCATTGTTATCTTTGGCGACCAGCATCTGCAGAAACAGTGAGGTAATGAGAATTGATATGAATACACCTATGACAAGAGCCAATGTTGTTACCAATTTCAATTGCTGAATAGTGCCACCGAGCGTCTGATGCAAATACCCTTGCAGATCCGTTACTCTCGCTGGTGAGAACTCTTTCTCGTACGCTGCAACCTTGGCAGCCATCATACTGCGATCCTTCAGATCCAAACTGACTACATACCACAGCACACTATCTTTGTTATAAGGCAACAGCGCCTTCGCTGTTTTGCCACCGTTCGTCACATCCTGATAGATGCCGCTAATCGTCATCACACGATCCTCACCACTTACCTGCAAGGTCAGCTTGTCGCCGATGTTCAGTTTAAGTTCATTGGCGTTGGCATCGGAAAGGGCAATCTCCCGATCTGTTGTTGGGGCATTACCACTAAGATAAGACAACGGAAAGACACTGAAATCTCCGCTCTCTACACTCAGATTGTCGTAGCTGCCTTCTGCATTGCGGACCTTGAACTGACTGGTCACGAGAGGTGAATATGCTTTGACATCCTTATCATTTTTGACTTGGTTGATTAGATTCGCATAACGCTGCTCTATATCATCGGTATGCCGAAGGTCAATTCGAATGTCACTCTGACCTACACCCATATATGAGATAAAGCTGGGCGCCTGAAGTGTATTCAAAAAGTTGATGGGCACAATCATAATGAACGAGCTGACGATGAACACAAACAGCAGTAAACGGAACATTTTGACACGCTGCATCACGTCCTTGAGTCCAAGAAAAACAGGTACGGAAGACCAGCGATTACGTGACAGACTTAACCGGTTCCGAATGATCTGTGTATCTCCCAAACTTCCGGTACGAAGAGCTTCCACAGCCGAGATCGAACGAAAACGTCGTAATACGGTCCGGCAGAACAGAACCACCATGGCAAAGATTACACCCGCTGCAAGCAAAGGCACTGCAAAATGCAGCAATGTTTCCGGTGCTTTACCCATGTAAAGCATAATGTTGGATACAAACAGTTTATTCACTCCAAGTGAAGCCACGTATCCCAGCACCGAAGCAACCCCGGCCATAAACACATACTTGAGCAGATATAGCCGTTTAATATCCTTTTCCGCAATACCAATGGCTTTCATCACACTGATCTCACGGTAATCCTCCTCAATGGTCGCCAGCATAGTGAAACGAATACATAACATGGCGATCAGAATCAGCACGAGACTCACGAGTATGATAACGGCTGCGATAATCCCGTCTGTCATTGCATTAAGCACCTGGAACAACCCATAGGTCACCACAGGACCTGCATTGGGAAGGCCCGCATTTTGATAGGCTTGCGTGAACTCACTGGTCTTGGCAGGATCATTCAGACGGAATTCGATCAGGTACTCCATCTCCCCAACACCCTGCTTCAATTCCTGCCAATCATCCGGGCTTACGATAAAACGTTTGGAGTGAACCACGGACGGATTCATCTGCGCATCACGCACAAAATCAACAATGGTGTAGGCACGTTCAAATGCCCCATTATTGATCCGAACTTTGTCACCGATATTTAATTTGTTCTGTTGCAAATAATACACAGGCACAGCAATCTCCCCATCGCGAACCTGAATGATCTCACTGTTCAGATTCAGCAAATAGTCAAATTGCTGATTTTGTGTAACCAGATCAATATCCATGACTGTATTTTTCTCCGACTCCGCACCAAGGTACAGATTTGCCCCGTCGATGTTCACCATCTCAACAATCTGATGCTGCTCCACCAACGTATTTCCCTCGGCCCATTGGTTCACTTTGGTCTGATCCAGATCCCCGGAATGCATTTGCACAAAATGCGGTGTTTTCGATTCAGAAAACAGAAATTGAATGGAACTTGTAAGCTCCATAATCATCCGTGAACCCGAAGACACGAGCAGGGCAGCGAGCAGTACAAAAATAAACAGGGCAGCTGTAATTCCCTTTTTCCTCATCAAATCATTTCTCAGCATTCGTAGCAGCATAAACTAACATGGCTCCTCTCATCTACTCTACTAAGTTCAATCTCTCTAACTCTGGAGTCATAAAGCTTGTCAGATAATACGCCACCGTGGAAGGTTGGTGCATGATAAACATGTGAGTACCCTCTCTAATGGTCTGAAGCTTCATCTGTGTATCAAAATAACGTCCCCACTTTAGCGCTGACTGGAGGGGAACGGCATTGTCCCGTTCTCCCCACAGATACAGTACCGGTACAGACATCGGCTGATGTTCAAGCGTTGTTGCCGAAGCAAGCAATCGAAAATCCGCTCGAATCACAGGCATAAAATAATGTAAAAGCTCTTTTTCATGAATGAGCTCCTTGGGAAGACCATCATAGGAAAAGAGATGTTCGATCAGATCATCATCCGACATCTGATCATAACGATGGATACCGCATTCGGCAGGAGTGCTGCAGGCGGACAACACAAGCCGCAAGGTTCTTGAAGTATCCGGAATTGCCTGCTGTAACCGCTGGGCTACAAAGTAAGCTGCAAGTCCGCCAAGACTGTGCCCCAGCAACGTAGCACCAGGCTTGATCACAGCCAGCAACTCGTCGGTGTAAAGCTCGACAAGTTGCTGCATATGCTCCAGAGGCGCTTCCGTGTTCAGCCCATGACCGGGAGGCGTAAATGCCCAGATCTCCACATCCGGGAGGTAAGGCACTAAAGGCTGAAAGCTCCGGGAGTGTCCACCGAGATAAGGAAAACAGATCACCTGTCTGTTCCCCTTGCCCTTTTGCAGTCGTTCAAGATACGTCTGTCCCATCACTCCGTCACCTCCATTCGTTAATCCGTTTACTTCGCTTCCTTCCATTCCAGAACATATGCGGGAAAGGTCTGAAGCGTAGTGTCTACCTTTTTGCGTTTGAAAACAAAGTGAATAATAATTGCCGAGGCTACAAAAAAGAAAAATTGCATGATCTGTACTTGCGGATTAAAGTAATACAGATCGATCTGACTTCCTGTCGCCACCAGCCAGAAGGCCAAGAGGTAAAATAGCAGCGTGCCCTTCGTTGCATTAAAGATATAGCTTTGAAATACGATAAATGCCATGAGTTGAACGACGTAATATATGTAGGTGGTTGAAGTGCCAAAGGAAGAGATCAGATAGCCTGGAAGCACCCACAGTCCAAAAAGCAATCCTGTAATCAGACCACTTGCTACATTGTTTTTTAACTTGCCTTGCAAGAACGGAAGCAAAAATCCAATCCAGCCAAACAACCCCCCGATGAGTCCCGTCTCCTTGAACAGATTCAAAATGCCGAGCCAAATCATTTCCGGTACACTATATGTCAGTTCAGGGACCGGTATGCCGAACAACAGGGAGCCAAAATGCATCGACGATGCAAACACGATAGAAATCCCGATAATTATCGGAATCCAGAACAGGTCCTTCTTTCGTGGAACCAGCTTCAAAAACATGCCCTTCAGTGCATCTTTGCCACCTATCAGATAACACGTAATTAATCCGGCAATGGAGGGAGAATACAGGGCAATGATAGCCAGCGGATGCATGAGGTGCAGCTCACCTGTGATCGGCACGATGAAATCCGGGAATAACATGAACATGCTCGCAATACCGTAGCAAGTCCCGAAGGAAATCGCCAGGAACAGGTACATGTATTTATTGGATGGACTGGCCGCCGGACTCGCAATCGGACGAAGCGATGGCTGATTAGCTGTAATCATTGTGCCACCTCCTTCGCCGCAAGCTTTCTCTCAATCAGATCATGCAGTCGATTAATCGTACTGAAATTGGCCAGGTCCAGGTCTTCATTCCCGATCTCAATCTGGAATCTGCGCTCCACAAAATCCACCAAACGCATGGCAAACAGTGAATTCACAAACCTCATTTCAAAATAATTATCATTGTCACTAATCTGAGCGTCCTCATGTTCCATAGTGAGGTTGTTTCCGATAAACTCCCGAATGTCCTGACGAAAATCCACTGCTTTTCCCCCTTGTTATTGATGTAGTCTTTCAGGCACACAAACTTCAATATAGTCTGGAAACTCCACAACCTGCTTCAAATCATGTGAAAAGACGATCTTCCCGTCCGAATCTTCTGACTGCTGTGTAAAGCCGGCAAAACGATAGCTGATATTCATCATCCGGTTTCTCCCGGTATCTCTGAAATCAGCGAGCATCTGCTTGCCCTGTTGCTGTGCTTCGCGCATGATGTAAGTGAGCAGCACACTACCTGCCCCCCTGGACATCACCCTGCAGGACATCAGCAGCATGTTCAATCTCCAGATATTCGGCTGCTTGTGAACAAGCGCAAGCCCAATCTTTCCATATGTTCCGTACTTGTCTTCAAGTTCACACACCAATAACAAGTAATCCTGCGAATTCATCAGCTGATGCAATTCCTCATAGCTGTAAGTGATGCCCGTAGCATTCAGCTGATTGGTACGGACCGTAAGCTCTTCGGCTCGCTGAAGATCATCTTCTGTCGCTTCGTAGATCGTAAACTTCATACCAAGTGAAGCCAGAAATTGCTCAGAAGGCCCTTCATACTGTTCCTCAGCCTGCTTTCGAAGTGTATCTGCCTGATACATCTGCCTTCTGCGTGCGGAGTCAGCTGTAATGAATCGAGGCATCAATCTCGGATCATCCAGCATCGTCTCGTAATGGTCTGCATGAAGAACATGGATATCTGCGTGTACACTTTTCACCTCCTCCAGTTCAAAGGGCTGATCATCAACAAACAAGAGTGCATCTATTCCGATGTTCAAGTTTTGCTGAATCCGTTGAATGGAGGTAGACTTTGCGTCCCAATGGATTTCGGGGTACAAAAAATACTGGGCCATGCCAAGCTCGGTAAGTTTGGCCCATGCCAGCTCCGCATCATTTTTGCTGGCAACGGAGTGTAATATCCCGCGGCTGTCTAATTGTTCAATCACCTCCTTTATATGCGGCCTTAACTGCACATCCCCGGACTCTAACAAAACCCCATTCCAGATCGTATGGTCCAGATCCCATATGACACATTTGATATCCTTCGTCCGCTCCATGGACATGCCTCCCTTTAGTTAATAGGCATAGAACCCCTGACCCGTCTTGCGTCCCCACTGTCCTGCATCCACCATCTTCTGCAACATCGGACAACAACGGAATTTCGGGTCCTGATAGCTGTCGTACAACACTTTCAATGAGTGCACAACGGTATCCAGACCAATCAGATCGGCTGTTTCCAAAGGGCCCATCTGATAATTAAAGCCCTTCTTCATAATGGCATCGACCTGCTCGGCTGTAGCAATCCCATCCTGGACAATAAAAGCCGCTTCATTCATCAACAAATGCGAAAGTCGGTTGGAGACAAACCCTGGCAAATCTTCAATGACAACCGGATTTTTGCCGAGGGACTCCAGAAATGCCACCATGCCCTGCTCGGTTTCAAGTGTCGTATGCTGGCCTTTGATGACCTCGACCATTGTTTTGACAGGAACCGGATTCATCAGATGTACACCGATAGCACGGCCTGGGTCAGGCAGATAGGAAGCCAGCTTGGTGACCGAAATACAGCTGGTATTCAGGGCATAAAGAGCTTCAGGATGAGCCTTGTGGCTTAAACGTGCATAGACTTCCCTTTTCGAATCCAGATGTTCTGTCACATTCTCAATAATGATGCCAGCCTCTTCCACGCCAGCGTCATGTATCTGCAACGAGATGCGATCCATGATCACATCAAGCGAAACCTCACCGTACCCTCGTTGTAAGAAACAGGCTGAACGGTACTCACGGCGTATCCGATCCGGAGCCAAAGCTATGACTGACTCCGAATGATCCTGCAAAATCACCTGATATCCGGCTCTGGCAACATCCAGAGCGGTGGCACATCCCATGACTCCAGCGCCAATGATTGCGATGAGTTGATTGTGCATACCTAATCTCTCCCCTGTTGATCTCGCATTAGACAAGTTCATCGTATATCTCTTTCATCTCGGCAATCGCCGCAGGTACACGCTCGCTGAACCAGGCCACATCCTCCATGTCCAGCATAATATTGGGGTACATGCGAGAAAGCGTAGATACGAGAATACCATGCTCGGCAAGCTTGTTATTTAATAAAATGTCAAAGGACATCAATTCAAAGGTGTACTCCGCCGTATCCAGCAGCGGCTCTGGACAGCAGTGATACGAAGCACACCCCGGCGGACCCTGCACAATAAGTGGCAATCCTGCCTTTGCCGCCTCTTGCTTGAAGATGTCATGAATCATCTCGGCATGAAGATTCATGCGATTCATGGCTTTTCCTTCATTGCGGCCCAGCATTTCCAGCGTTGCCTTCACCGCGGCTGTGCCTAACGGATAACCGTTAAACGTTCCCGCATGAATGACCTTTTTGTCTACGAGGAGCTTCATGATATCGGCTCGCCCAACCAATGCAGAGACTGGAACGCCACCGCCAGCAATGGCTTTCCCGAGCGTGGTCAAGTCGGGTGTAACACCGAACATCTGCTGAGCCCCGCCGAGTCCCATACGAAATCCAGTAATAATCTCATCAAAGATGAGCACAACCTGATGATGATCACACAACTCTCTGACCCGCTTCAGATATTCCGAGGCTGGCATAATACCTCCCCCGTTCACACAGACCGGTTCCATGATTACAGCTGCAATGTCATCACCCTGCTCAACAAAAAGCTCTTCCAGACGCTCAGCATCATTCCACGGCAGCAGATAGGATTGAGATTCCATCACATCTCTGGCTCTTCCCTTCGTGCCTTTCATATCACCCGGATAGTCCGAAGGTACAGGCAGCCCTGTGCGAGGTGTCTTTCCTCCCATAATGTTGTCCGAGTTGCCATGGTAATGACCTTCAAAACGAACAAAGCGATTTTTGCCAGTCCATGCGCGAGCAAGACGAAGTGCATTTTGTACAATCTCCGTACCCGACAGCCCAAACCGGATCATCTCTGCAGAAGGCACATATTGATGGATTAATTCAAGCGCTTCTGCATCCAGATCACAGTGGCTAACCGAGAGAACACGATCAATCGTCTCCTTCAGGCAATCGTTATATTCCTCGTTTCCATGACCTACAATCAGCGCACCAAAGCGGGCATACAAGTCCAGATATTCACGTCCGTTCATATCTGTCACTCTGCTTCCTGCAGCACGGGTGAAGTGCAGTGGCGTCTCTTCCCACGGAAGGTGAAAATTATAATGAACGCCTCCGGGAAGCCGCTTCTTAACCCGCTGGTTATACTCCGTCATCTCTATAATCATCGGGCTTCGCCTCCCCCAAATAGTTCAATCTCTGCCGTACAGCGTTCCAGCAGCCTTGATTGATCCTGCTCATCATCCAGGGAGTACACATGCATCGAGGCATCGTACTCGCCAAGCATATTCTTGACACTCTGGCCTGGTCCGACATCCATCCAGACTGCAACGCCTCTCTGTTTAGCTTGAGTCAAGGCCTGAGTCCAGCGAATCGGCTGCAGCAGCTGAGCTGTCAATAGCTTTGGAATCTCTTCTGCTTGCTTGATGAACTCTCCATGCACTGTAGAACATATTGCAAATTCAGGAGCAGAGAAGGAGAGGCGGGATACGATCGCTTCCATCTCCGGCTGGATAAATTGCATCAATGCGCTATGGTAGGGCGCATCTGCTTTCATAGGCATCATGCGAAAGGGAATAAATTCCCCTCCGGCTTCATCCACTTTTTCATCCAGCACACGCAGACCCTGCGCCTCACCCGCCACGACAAATTGGTTTGGTGAGTTATATCCAGAGATGGACACATAATGGCTATCACGAATACTCGCCACGATCTGTTCGAGATCGTCCTGCTGCATATCAACCACAATGCCCGCTCTCCCCTTCTGTTCTTGTATTGCCCGGTGCATTAATGCCCCGCGGGAAGCTGTAAAACGAACACCATCGGCAAAGCTCAATGCTCCTGCGGCAACCAAAGCAGCAATCTCGCCCAGACTATGACCGACTGCATAATCCGGGATCAGACCCGACCGACGGGTGAAGGATTCAAACAGCGTATAACTGGCTGCAAGCACAGCGGGCTGCGCATATTCCGATTGTGTCAATTGCTCGAGAGATCCTGCCAGCACCAATGCTCTCAGATCAAACCCCAGCACCTCACTCGCTTCAGCAAAAATCCGTTGCGCTTCCGGTTCGGTATTCAACAGATTGCTGCACATACCGATATACTGGCTTCCCTGGCCCGGAAACAAGGCACAGATCGTCATATGCCACCACCACGCTTGTAATAAGCCTTCAGCCCATAGTGTGAGATCATCTCCTGCTGCATCTGAGAAGAGCCTTCAATAATCTCCAGAATTTTGGCTTCCTTGTACAATCTGGACACAGGATACTCACTGCTAATTCCATTCGCACCATGAACCTGAAGCGCATCACTTGCAACTTCAACGGCTATTTTCGATGTGAAATATTTGGCGATGGTTGTTTCCATTATGGCCTGCGGGTCCTTGGCTTCCCTGAGCTCTGCAGCGCGCAAACATAATGCTCTGGCAGCATGGACTTTGGTTACTGCATCACCGATCATGCCACGAATGAGCTGGAAATGGCTCAACTTCTGATCAAACTGCTTCCGTTTCCGCGAATAGGTCACCATGGAATCAAGGGCCTCCTGCGCTATCGCCAATCCTGCCCAGGCAATGCTATATCTGCCCTGATCAAGGGCGCTGCTTACGATATATTCGAAGCCTTCGTGAACACGCCCAATCAGATGGCTCTTCGGTACACGCACCTCATGAAGATCAATTTCGGCCAGTCCTGTCTCGCCGCCAACCATAACGCCTTCGATAGCCTGAGTCTGAACACCCTCGAACTGGCGCTCAACCCAGAAGGCTGTACTCCTTCCTTCATGAGAGGCAACGATGATGAAGGCATCGGCCACATGCCCAAATGTGATCCACTTTTTCTTTCCGTTCAGTACATAACCATCCGCTTCTTCTCGCCATGTTGTCTTCACGTTCTTGGCATCTGACCCCACTTCCGGCTCTGTCAGACCAAAGGCCCCAATCCATTCTCCGCTGACTAACTTAGGCAGCCAGGCAGACTTCTGTTCAGGCGAGCCAAACCGTACCAACGTTTCACTCACCAGTGAAGTATGGACTGTCAGCAAACTTCGAACAGCAGGAAGCGCCTTTCCGAAAACCTCGGTTAACATGCCATACGCCTTGGCACCAAGACCCATGCCGCCATATTCCCGTGGAATAGAAGCAGCCAAGTAGCCTTTTTCAGCCATCGCCTTAATCAGTGAACGGGGAATAGATTGCTGCTCCTGAATCTGCCGGGCATAAGGACGAATCTCGCGAGCAGCAAACAACTCGGCTTCATGAACAATCTCTTGCTCCTGCATCAGATCCAGCTCAATCATTCTACGGCCTCCCCTTGAAGAAGCGATTCATGGAGATAGGTTGCGAACTCAGCAATCGTTTTGTATTCAAACAACGCAACCGGGCTAATGTCCACCCGCAAATGTTTGCGTGTTCGATTAATGATCTTAAGTGCCTGAACCGAAGATACACCTATTTTCAAAAAATTCGTTTCTTCATCAATGTCCTCCGGCGCCTGGTTTAATGCTGCAGCAATTTCGCCTTTGATAAACCATTCAATCTCGTCTCTTGTCATATCAAGACCTCCGTCTCCTGATTCACATCTACCCAGTGTGTATGCGGCTCGAAAGGATGCGCTGGCAAATGAATCATCTGTCCAGATCCATCCGGGTGTAGCTGTTCCCAATCCAGAGAAGCTCCGTGCACATAGAGCTGTGCCAGCAGCAATGCCAGTTGTCGCTCCATATCAAGCGGTGTATCCGCAGACAGATAAATCATCTTTTCCTTGCCTGTGCTTCCGGCAGGTATCAAGCCCTCAGCAGTAGCCAGCATAATAACGATGTCTGCACCTGGCATCGGGCTGGATGGTTCTTGAACACTTCCCGAAGTCACTTTACGCATCAACGCAGCGTGCTTGTTTGCAGTCGCAGTAGAGTCAACAGTTTGCTCCTGTTGGAGCTGTGCCAGCCACGCTTCTCCGCCATCTACACCTCGAATCTCCTGAATGGAAGGTACCAGAGATACGAGAGTTTCCAGCAAACTCATCCCATGCCCTCGCTCCGCCAGCTCGATTTGGTGTCCGACAACGACATTGATACGTGCAGCACGACTCTTTGCCTTAAAGCCCGATTGCATGCCGTTTAAGTTCCATTCCCCGGTGCTGCTTACTGTTAAAGCCGCCCGATAACGATAATGTTTTCTGTACCGATTCCTTGTGAAACAAAGATCCGCCGGGCGCAGGTCCTTATGCTCTTGCATGTATTGCTGGGTGTTATGAATGAGCTTCTCCAATGCCTGTTCTGTCTTGGCAGAGAACGTTAGCAGATGCTCGCGAGTTGAGCCTTCATCCCGAACCGCCGGTGCATTCCATTCCTCCAACACAATATGAGCATTGGTACCGCCAAGGCCGAATGAACTGATCCCCGCTTTACGCGTTTTACCTTCGGACACCTCCCACGCTCTATGCCGGTTAACAATATAGAACGGAGACTGCTCCAGACGAAGAGCTGGATTTGGATGATCCATATGTAGACTCGGAACAAGCTCCTTGTGCTGCATACTAAGCAGAACTTTAGCCAGACTGGCTCCACTGGAAGCAGCAAATAAATGTCCGATATTGGTTTTGACTGAGCCAAGACCAATGGAGGTATCATTACCGTATCCCTTCTCCTGAAACAATCGGAGTAACGCATTCACCTCGATGGGATCTCCAATTCTTGTTCCCGAGCCGTGTGCTTCAATATAAGAAATCTCCTGCGGATTCAGATTGGCATCGCTGTATGCCGCACGCAGCACTTCATATTGGCCTTGTGGATTCGGCGCCATGATTCCCAAGGAATATCCGTCGTTATTGACGGCGGCTCCCCGAATCACGCCATAGATATGTTTATTGGCGCGAACTGCCTCTGTTAGCGGCTCCAGGTATACAACAACTGCACCCTCACCGATGACCGACCCATCAGCCTCCTGATCAAACACCTTCGTATGCTGGGTAGAAGAACAGATGCCCGCATTACGCGACAGCTGGTGCACATAAGGTGTTGCCAGAATGCTTGCTCCGCCTACCACTGCACCGGAGATGCGTTTATCCTGAATAGCCGCAATTGCATGCGTTAATGCCACCAGAAATGAAGAACAGGCCGTATCAATCGCAAGTGCCGGACCAGTGAAATTGTATAAATGGGAAATGGACGCCGCGGCTATGTTAGACATGTTGCCAACCATCGCATGAGAGTGCACCTCGGACCCTTCACTGCGATTCATGTAATCTACAACCAGATCAAAGTACGAGCTAGGGTTCATGCCCACATACACGCCAACATCCCGCTTATGCTCCTGATCCAGGATCATTCCTGCATCCTCAAGTGCCTCATAAGCAACCTCAAGCAATTTACGGTGCTGCGGGTCCATGAATGCAGCTTGCTCTGATGGAATCTCAAAAAACTCGTGGTCAAAGGTGTCCGGATGTTTTAATTCGCCGATCCAGTCATCCCAATCCGGACGTTTGGAGCGTGCGGCCCGTTCCAGGCTGACCCGATCCACGCTATCCAGACCTTTAACGAGATTACTCCAGAATTCCTCTTGCGTATCTGCATCAGGCAGACGCAAGGACAGGCCCGTTATTGCAATAGCTCGATGTACATTTAACTGGTTATCTGAATGAAGTGTCTTCTCCAGCAGCTTGTTATCTTCAGGAAGCTCCTGAAGATATTCCACCATCTCCTGTACCGTTCTGCCAAAAACGAGCACCTCCTGTCCCAATTCACGCCCCATATGTGCGGATAATTTATCGAGTAATTGATAGGCGAGAATTGAGTTTCCTCCCAGGGCAAGAAACGGCACGTTCATCTTGATGTTCTGAATTGGCAATTGCAAGACTTCGGCCCAAGCGTTCAGCACCGTTTGCTCCAAGGATACAGCGTGAATGATCTCGGGAGTAACTTGCGATTGGTTTTGCTCGATCATCGCTTCAATCGCTTCAATATCCTTACGAAACGTTCCGCTCTCATACTCATTTCTCAACATAAAGCGCTGAACTTTGCCACTTGTTGTTTTAGGGATAACCTTAATGGGAAGAACATGCGTGATCTCGATGCCCAGACCGGATCTCATCCGATCCATCAGGTCCTGCCTGATTTCCAGAAACTGCGGCGTGCTCGATTTATATTTCACAAATACAAGCAGTTCTTCGGTTTGTGTCACGCTGTTAAAATGTCCCACTACCGTCAGATTACCTCTTGGAATACTGTCGCCAGCATATAAAATCTCTTCCAAATCATGTGCATAATGATTCTGTCCACGGATAAAAACGATATCCTTCATTCGACCGCTCACAACCAGAGAGCCCTCTGCCATAAATCCGAGATCTCCTGTTCTGAGCCATCCGTCCACGAACAGCTCCCGATTGATCTCAGGCAGATTGTAATAGCCAGAGGTTACCGATTCCCCGCGAATCTGGATCTCACCTACGATTCGTTCATCGACAACCTCGCCCTGTTCATTGGCAATCCGAATCTGGATGCCTGTCATTGGGTAACCTTCATGTACAAATTCAATCGTATCCAAAGGATCATAAGCAGCATTCTTAACTGGAACAGCTGTACCATGCTGCACAAACTCCTTACGAGACAGCCGCTCTATACGCGGCTCTACTCCCAGTCGAGAGGTGCATACACCTACCGTTGCCTCGGCCATGCCGTAAGCGGGAAACATCATATCAGCGCGATAACCGCAGGAGCTGAATTTTTGGGTGAATCGCTCGATCACCTTGGTCGAGATTGGCTCGGCACCGTTTAAGGTCATACGTAGTGATGATAAATCAAGGGATGCGAGTTTCGAATCCGGGATCTTCTGCACCATCCATTCAAAGCCAAAGTTTGTGCAGCAGAACCACTTTCCCTGATGTTCCGTAATTTTGCGCAGGAACAAATACGGCGATCTGACAAATGTATATGGCGACATCACCATCAAATTGGCACCGCACAGGACAGTGGTCAAGTGCTGCCCGAACATTCCCATATCGTGGGTATGGGGCAACCAGGTGAATACATTATCCCCTTCTTCTGCGCCAAGGAATGTCTTACATGCGATACTGTTCGCAATAATGTTATAGTTGGTTAGCTGTACCCCTTTGGGAACGCCCGTACTGCCTGATGAAAACTGCAGGAATACAACATCCTCGGGAGACGTCAGATCTATTTCAGCAAGTGTCTGACTCATTTGAAGCTCGCTGACACTAATACATCTCAGCCCCTGAAATATTGAGCTTTCCGCAAGACTTGTGTATTTAGGCAAGAAGGCTTCTTCTACGATCACCACGGGCCGCCCGAGCACTTCCCATATTTTCGTGAATTTCTCCAGTCCTGCCGAACGAGGTTCCCAGGAGGCAGGAGGACTAACGGGGGCGACAATTATGCCGCCCAGCATGCAAGCCCAAAATGTACGATAAAACTGTTGTGAATGATCAATCTCCAAAATGACGACCTGACCTTTGGCAACTCCGTTCTCGAGCAGGCCCTGCAAGTACAAGCGCCCTTGCTTCAACAGCTCAGGATATGATTCAAACTGTTCTTCACCTGATGAACTGATATACGTGATGCCCTTCTCCGGATGTGTATCAGCAATATACATGAGAAGTTCAGCAACTGTGGCATAATGCTCCGGCACAATCAACTCCGGCCCTCGTTGTATGGATTTACTGGACATGCTGCACCTCCATTGCCTCATTATGAACTTTCACTTTCACACCTCTGCCGATCTGTTCCTCGATCTGTTGTTTTATCCGTTCAATATCCAGCCCTGTATGACAGGCCAAGTGTACATAAACACCGTTTTCATCGTAATGCATGACCCATTCCATGTACGCAAGTGCATCCGCAGAGTTCTCTTTGGCTGTGGACTCGATCTCTGGTACGGTCTCCTCGCTGGAGATGAAACCCTGGAAGTTGAACAGGATCAGTTGTCGCGGCTCCTCCGTGGTTTGTCTGTATGCCTCATGAAGTTTTTCGTGGATTCCGGCATATCGGGATGCAATGACTGAATCATGTGTAAGTGCCATGAAATTAAGATGATGCTCCCTGGTCCAGTCAAGATGCTGCGTCAGGTCCTCTTGGGTGAACTCATCATGTACAAGTATTGGAATGAGATCGAGAAATTCTCCGACGTGATCATAATAGGATTTCGTTCCATACTCTCTGCCATAATGCACCAGAGCAACCGGCAGCTGATCTATGTTCAGGTACGAAGCAAGGATGCTCGCAAACGTTCTAATATGAGTCCAAGAGGCCTCCTCCAGTTGCTCGCCTGTGGAATCGGTACGTGGTATCTCAACAGTCAACGCCGAAGGCGAGGCATTTCCTGACCTGCTCTTCAATTGATGCATAACATTGCTGTTGTGGTGGCTCCATGCCTCAATGGCAAACTGCTCATCCAGCTCAGCTTCGTTCATGCCAACAGGTCCTCCAGACAACTCACGTACATATTCTTCATAATTTCGAACTTCAAATGAATGCTCCAGATGATTTCCCGCAGCTTGCTGGTTACGGGTAATGTCTGACTCAAGCTGCTGCTTGATGATCTCGGCACTCATGCCATCAAAAGCAAGATGATCAAAGCCCCAGATTAGCCTGTGCTCTGTGGCTGACGTACGCAGAATGCATAGTCGCCATGGTAACCCCTCTAGTGCATAAGGCTTGTGTAATATTGCCTGGACCAGCTTGTGCTCCAGTTGCTCCAGTGCAGCAGGAGCATAGTGACAAACATCAAGATAGGGAATCAGTTGCAGCAACATATCTGCTGCAAGAGACAGATCGCACTGATGCCAGTACAACGTGTCTTCCTTATATAGAACACTGTGCAGCAGCTGATGGCGGGCAATAACCCCGAGAATCAGCGTTTTCACAGCATATTCATTTAAAGGTGCCTCCAATGTCGTGATAAAACCACTCGCTCGTGAAGTTGTACATGCATGTGCCTGTTGAATTGGAGAGAGCGGGAAACGGCTTATAGTCGTTGTGCCCGTCATAAAACTTGAAACCTGATTACAATTGTTCGAGACATGTAAAACCAGGCTACCCAGTTGTTTCTCATGGAGTGTAATATCTTGAGGTATTGTAATCGGAGACTGAATGTGCAGGCTTTCTTCAGCTGAAATTGAGGTTGAATCCGTTCCTGTTAACGAATCTGCCAACGCTCTCGCTGTATGATATTGGAATAATTCGATCACACTGATGGCAATTCCTTCTTTTGACAAAATTTGAGTTAAAGCGATCGCTTTAAGCGAATGTCCCCCATTTTGAAAGAAGTGATCTGTTACGCCAAAGCTAGGATTATTCAGAACCTGTCTCATGGCATTCAGGATAATTCGCTCTCTAGCCGTGTGTGCAGAATCAGCATAATGTGCTGTAACATGCATGGACTGTGCTTCCATCATTTCGGATAAAATCTTCCGATCCACCTTACCGTTAGCGTTGATTGGCAGATGATCCATTCGCACGATCTGTGCAGGAACCATGTATTCGGGCAACCGTTTGTGCAGCTCTGTCCGAACATCGTTAACCGCGAATTCCACATTGGATTCCGTTGTATAAAACGCCGAAACGGTTAAACTGCCCGATGCATCGGTTGCTGTCATCACAAAGGCGTCCTTTATTCCCGGCAGCAGTTCAAGACAATTGCATATCTCTGACAGCTCGATTCGGAAACCTCTGATTTTCACTTGAAAATCAGAACGTTCAATAAACATCAAGCTTCCGTCCATTCGACGTTTGACAATATCTCCTGTGCGATACATCCGTTCTCCCTCACGGAAAGGATCTGCTACAAAATGTTTGCGGGTAAGCTCTTCACGATTCAGATAACCGATACCTACCGCATCCCCGCTAATGTATAACTCACCAGGCACATTGACGGGAACAGGATTCAGATCTTCATCGAGAACATACAAAGCTGTATTCGACAACGGATAACCTATAGGCAACGAGTCGATATATGGCTCCGTCTGCTCAAGCAAGTGATAGGTGGCAAAGAAAGTCGCTTCCGTTGGACCATATCCATTTAACAGCCTGCCTGGCCCTACACATGCAAGGGCTTTGTTCGCGTGGCTTACGGATGCTGCTTCCCCGCCAAACATCACTCGGCGAACGTCTTTCAGACAATCAACATCCCAATCCACCAGCATGTTAAACAACGAGGTCGTGATGAAAAACACCGAAATTTGCTGCTGACGAATCACTCCTGCAAGACGGGCCATATCCAGGATGACTTCTTTCGGAATGAGCACCAGAGTAGCCCCATTGATTAATGAAGCAAAAATATCGAATATCGACCCGTCAAACGCATAATTGGAAACCTGTAACACCCGATCCTCAGGCACCACGGTCACAAAATTACTTTTCTTCATGACCTTGATAACATTGCGATGACTCATCATCGTGCCTTTCGGCATGCCGGTTGATCCTGACGTGTAGATGATATAGGCCGGGTCAACCGCCTTCGTGCTGATCTGCACGAGCGGCTCCTCAGACTCTCCTGCAATGAAAGCGGTCAGTTCTTCGGCAGGCACCAGCACATTGGGAACAACAGACTTCCATGTCGAGATATAGGCGGCTTCAGTCAGCAGCATGGCTGCATTGCAATCTTTTAAAATAAATTCTGTTCGAGCTGGCGGTAAGGCTGGATCAATCGGCACATAGTGACAGCCTGCTGTTAGTGTAGCAAGGATGCTGATCATCTGGATCGGTCCACGGTCCAGGATCAAAGCGATACTTGAGCCTGATTCCACCTTACTTTCAAGTATGCTGGATGCGAGCCTGTGAACATTCGCATGTACATCGGCATAACTCCATTCCTCATCTCCCCATACGAGCGCTGTCTTCTGACCATGTAAACGAACCTGCTCCTCGAAGAGCTCGGGAATGGTTGCCTCCCGCGGATATTGCATCTGGTTCTCGTTGACTCCGAATAAAAGCCATTCACGCTCTTCAGGTACAGTAAGTTTGATCTGACGAATCCGCTCAGCAGCTCCTGTAATCATCTGAGTTAGAACATATCGGAATTTATTGATCATGAAGTCGATGGAAGAAGGATTGAACAATTCAGACCGATATTCCACTTCAACCGTATACTGCTGCTGCTGCTCAACCACCGTCCACGTCTGATCAAACTTGGCATCTACCTTCCCATCCATCCAGGGGTCAAGATGCAGGGCTCCAGCTTCAGGCTCATCCGTACCCATGTTGATGTAGTTCAGCACGATATCGAACAGCGGATTACGGCTCAAGTCACCGAACAACCCAAGCTTCTCTACCAGCGCTTCATACGGATATTGCTGATGCTTATAGCAGGTTAACAGCTTGCTGCGAACCTCGTTCATGTACAGCTCAACCGGCTGATCCTTGTCCAAGGTTGTGCGAATGGCGAGCATATTTACAAACATGCCCATGACGCTATCAAGCTCTGGTTGCTCTCTTCCCGCTACTGCTGTACCAATGACCACATCATCTTGTCCGGTATATTTCCAGATCAGAACGTTCAAAGCCGCCATGAACAGCATGTAAGGAGTGAGTCCCTGTCGTGTACAAAATTCGTTAATCTGAGCACTTAACACTTGGCCAAACTCAGCGCTGATCCGCTCTCCCTGATGGGATAACACGCCACGTCTCGGGGAATCCGTAAGCAATTCGACAGGTGCAGGCATGTCCTCAAACTCCTGCAGCCAGAATGCTTCATCTTCAGCAGCATGCCGCTCCGATCTCGAAGGATCAAGCCATTCGGCATAGTCCTTGTACTGAATCGTTAACGGTTCAAGGGATTCCCCGCTGTACAAGCGAGCAAATTCCTCGATAAGAATCGCAATTGAACTCTGATCAGAGATAATATGATGCATGTCAATGAACAGAATATGCTCCTCTTCTGCAAGGCGGGCAAGCTTTACGCGAACAAGTGGTGCACGAGTCAGATCAAAAGGCTCTAGCCACTCGACCAGCTGTTCAGGCTCTGCTTTTTCCAACTCCAGCAGTTCCACAACACTTGCGACCTGATCCTCGATGATCTGATACAGTTCACCATCCACCATCTCGAATCGGGTTCGGAACGCTTCATGTCGCTGTACAAGAGCATCCATCACCGCTATGAATCGAGCAGTATCAAGCTCTCCCCGCACCCTGTACGAGCTTGCGAGATTATACGCAGTGCTTTCACCGTTCAACCATTCATGTACAACAAACATTCGTCTCTGCGCAGAGGTTGTCTGGTATCTCTCTTTGGGGGCTGCTGGTAAAATGTGTTGACCCAGCTGTTCTACGCTCATGCTTTGCTGCTCCTGAATCCATTCCACCATGCGGGCCAGCACCGAATGTTCAAAAACATCTTCCAGTCCCATGGACACGCCAAACCTGTCCTTGATTCGGGATGCCAGAGAGATCGCCTTTAAGGAGTGTCCTCCAATTTGGAAGAAATCGTCCTCCGTGGCCACAGCTTCACATCCAAGCAGTTCCTGCCAAAGCTGTGCTGTCGCTTCATGTATTTCATCGCTACTCAAGCTGACCCCAATCTTGTTATTTCCCGTCTGAACTGGTGAGGATATGGATGAAATCTCGGCATCTGCTGTCTGCTGCATACCTGTAAGCAGATATAGCGGAACATCATGCTTATGCACAATCGGATCAAACGAGTAAGTCGGAAGAGACACTTTTTGCCCAGATCCTTGTCCGTTCACCTGCTCCCAGTCCAGTTCAATGCCCAGGCACCAGCAATATCCCAGTGTTTTCATAAAATAAACATCCGCTTCGAGTGAACTGGACCGATCTCCAGTAAGCGAAACAACATGTGTTTCCTTCAAGCCAGACATCAGCAGCTCTTCCGGCTTCAGCCCCTGCTCCAGATAAGCTGTGATCCAGAGTGTGCCCTCCGGGAACGCTGAGAGACCACCTCGGGATAGTAATGGGAACGTAGACGTTTCTCTGATTAGCCCCGTAACATGAGAGGCCAGCTTATCAGCAGACTCATCTATACCATGCTCTATCGCGCTACCTGCTCGCGCATGTAATGCATCACTCAAAGCTCCGTCTCTGGATGACCATTCATTCACGTTATACAACAGGCGCACGGCATGAGCCGGCTCAAGGGCACCACTGAGGACCAGTCCGACCAGTTCACCGATGCCTTGTCCACATACCGCGTCCGGCTTCACACCTGTCTGAAGGAGCGTGGCGAACAAAGCATGCTGCACTACAAAGCAATACATACGCTTCAGGCGTTCATCACGGATCGGCCGACCAATACTCTGCCGAAGTGCATATTGCTCCTTCACCTCAAACTGTTTCAGCATAAGATCAAAGTGCTGGTTAAATCGTTCAGATACTGGACTGCGATACCTGGAAGCATACATCTCCCGAATCATACTCGGCTCCCAGAGAGCAGCCCCACCGATATAAAACACAACCTCAGGTCTGGCTTGCTCCACGCTTCCCTGTGCCTCAACCTCTTGCACCTGATCGCTGGAAGGGATAACCCCGTCTAGAGCGACAAGCGTTTTGCGATATTTGAACCTGCTTCTGCCCTCCTGCAGCGTCCAGGCCGCATCAGACAATTGCTCTGGCCTATTCTCCAGTGCCTGTGCAACGGAATGATACGTACGTTCCAAGGCAGATTTGCTTTTGGCTGAGAAAGGCAGCAGTAACAGCGGCTGATACACGGCTTGACTCTCCTGAGCAGGCGGCTGCTCCAGAATGATATGAGCATTCGTACCGCCAATGCCAAATGAGCTAACGGCTGCACGCAGCACCTGTTCCTCATTTGCGAAATGCCGCGCTTCCCGGTTGATATAGAAGGGACTGCGCTCCAGTTCCAGCATCGGGTTGGGTCTGTCCATATGAATCTGTGGCGGAACGGTACGATGATGCAGCATTAGAACCGTTTTGATAAACCCGGCAACGCCAGCCGCAGCGTCAAGATGACCGATATTCGCTTTGACGGAGCCAAGTGCGCAATAATGCTGCTTTTCCGTCCCCCAGGACTGTCTAAGCGCTTCAATCTCCATCGGATCACCCAGCTTCGTGCCTGTCCCATGCGCCTCCACATAATTGATCTCATCAGGAGATATGCCGGAGCGTTCAAGCGCTGTCTGGATCACTTTCACTTGCCCGGTAACACTTGGCGCGGTATACCCGATTTTGTGCAAACCATCATTATTGATGGCCGAGCCCTTGATCACTGCATAAATTGGATCTCCATCGCGTTGCGCTTCACGAAGCGGTTTCAGAACCACCATGCCACACCCGTTCCCGGAAACGGTACCTGACGCCTGTTCATCAAATGGCCTGCAATGCCCGTCTTTCGAATAGATCATGCCCTCGTGCCAGTGATACCCTTCCCGTAGTGGATAGGAGATGGACACGCCTCCGGCAAGCGCCACGTCGCACTCCCCACGGATCAGAGACTCCGCAGCCTGATGAATTGCCACCAGGGAGGTTGAGCAGGCGGTCTGTACGGCCATACTTGGCCCCCTCAGATTAAGTTTATGGGATATGCGAGTGGTGATATAATCCTTCTCATTTAGCGTCATCGCCTCAAAGGCTTGCAGCAGGTCGCCTGAACGCCCGAGAAATTGAACCATCCAAGGCAAGCTTGATCCACTTCCGGCAAATAAACCGATGGAGCCGGAGTAGCGGTACGGGTCGCAGCCTGCATGTTCAAGCGCCTCCCAGGAGCATTGATGCAGCATTCGAATTTGCGGGTCCATCATACCGGACTCCTGATACGGATATTCAAAAAACTCGGAATCAAAAAACTCTGTATCCTGCAGCACACCCTTGGCACGAACATATTCAGGATGGTTATAATCTTCCGGTCGCACCCCTGCTGCCCTTAGTTCCTCTTCCGTCAAGCGAACAATACCTTGCTCTCCTGCCATCAGCTGCTGCCAAAATTCTTCAATATTTCTCGATCCCGGGAAGTGCCCGGCCATCCCGATCACCGCAATATCCGTAGAAGAAGCAGCACTATTCCTGTTTATTGCGTCCGGGTCTGCCTGAATATTTAGTGGCTTCTCTTCCGTTCTGCTCTGCGTCAGTATCAAATCCTCTTCGGCCTTGTCCAGTCCAATGGAATTCATCCTTTGTTCAGACATGAGATGATCCACCAATGATGCAATAGAGGAATGTTCAAACAGCTTCACAAGCGGGATATGTTCTCCCAGATAAGCATTTAAACGGTTATTGATTAGAATCAGCCCCAGCGAGTTGCCACCGATATCAAAAAAGTGGTCTTGAACGCCAACATGTTCCCGCTTCAAAGTATCCTTCCATGCGTCCATAAGCATCTGCTGAAGCCCTTCACGGGTCTGCTTTCTGCTTATTGGAGAGCTGCTGCCCGATCTGACAGACGAATCAGATATATGGACTGCTTCAACAAAATCAGAACTTTGAAGGGCATTCCGATTCAGCTTGCCATTAGGCAGAACCGGCAGCTTCTCAAGACGGATTAGCCGGGAAGGCAGCATATAATGAGGCAGTCTTTGCCTCAGCCACGCCCGAAGCTGTACCTCCTCCTCGTCCATAACCGATGCACTCACATCCTGCTTCATGCTGTAGTACAGAATTAATTGCAGCTGCTCAGGTTGCTCCCCTTCTGCCTTCACAACGGCTTCCCGCACTCGTGCATGACTCATAGCCATCTGTTCAATCTCGTGGAGTTCAATCCGATATCCTCTGATCTTCACCTGCTGATCCAAACGCCCTGCCAGCTCAACTTCTCCGTTTGGCAAAATGCGTGCCAGATCACCTGTCCGGTACATGCGCCCTCCCAAAGCATGAGCATGTTCAATGAACCTGGCGTTCGTCTCGGCCCTATTGTTCAGGTAACCTCGGGATAACCCCCGGCCTGCAATGCAGAGCTCGCCATAATTTCCCGGAGGTAACATCTCACCTTGATCATCTATAACATATAGCTCCGTGTTGGCAATCGGCTTGCCAATCGTAATCAGATCTGGTTCCGTTAATTCTTTGGTCGTCGACCAGATCGTTGTTTCCGTAGGCCCGTACATATTAAAGACCCGGGCAGAGGAATTCTTTTTCAGATCCTTCAAAAGCACTGCGGGTACACTTTCTCCCCCGGTGAGCACACATCGAAGCTGCGGAAGTATCTTCGCAAACTCCGTATTCTCAACAAATGCCTTGATACGTGATACTGTGCTGAGAATATGGGTAACCCCCTGTTCCCGTATCCGCTGTGCGGCAAGAACGGGATCAAGTTGCTCCTGCTCATCTGCCAGATAAAGCGAGTAGCCTGTGCATAACGGGGCCCACACTTCAAAACCGAAAATATCAAATGAGATCGTCGTTACACTGATGATGCGGTCTGTTTCATGGGTGAAAATTTTTCGGTATCTAATGTCCTCTACAAAATTAACCATCGCTTCATGCGTAATCATGGCGCCTTTAGGGCGGCCGGTCGAGCCGGATGTAAAGATTACACAAGACAAGTCTGAAGAAAGAACACCCACATTCGGGTTGACTGCTGAACGTTCATCAGCAAGCTCAGGCTGATAGACCAAGCGATCTCCTTCATATGACATGATATCCGCTTCATCAGAAGTGCACAGGAGTAGCTTCATACGACTATCTTCCATCATATTCAGTATGCGCTGTGGCGGAAACGACGGATCAAGAGGCAGATAAGCCGCACCTGCTTTGAGCACTGCGATCAACATCACGATTAGTGATTCATTTCGATGGCATAATATACCAACCGATTCATCCCTGCGTACTCCGCGCTCCATCAGTTTCCAAGCTAACCCGTTAGCTCGCTCGTTCAGCTCTTTATAGGTCAATACCTTACCAGAGGATACAACGAGAGCGATCTTGTCCGGTGTGCGTTCTGCCTGCTGTTCAAACAACTGGTGCAGACTCAGCGTCTGATCATACGCCAGAAGTGGACCTGTCAGCCGATGAAGAGCCGTTTCCAGGGAGACTGACGCTTTGTCGTAAATTCTGCCCAAAGGTACATCCGGTTGTTGCACAATCTGTTCACATATTCCGATAAACTCCTGAATCATGCCTTCTATAGATTCGCCCTTGAACAGATCCAGGGCATATTCGATGTACCCTTCGATTACACGCTGCTCCCTGTTCTCCTGACATGTCAATAACAGGTCATAGGTTGAGGTTCCCGTCTCCACCGGAACTGAACTGAACTGTAGACCATGAAGTTCAAGATCATGCAGCTCCATATTCTGATAATCAAAGCACACGTCAAAGATCGCATTGCGGTTCAGTTCCCGTTTGAATCCAAGCTGTGCAACAAGCTCGTTGAAGGGATACTCCTGATAAGCAAACGCATCAAGTGTATGCTGTTTAAGCTCACGCAAAAATGCAGTGTATGCCCGGTCAGGTGCAGGGGAATTTCGCATAGGAATCATATTGACAAACATGCCCACCGTTTCTTGCCATTCCTCTTGCAGCCTTCCAGCGACCGGTGTACCCACGACGATATCGTGCTGACCTGTTCGACTTGCGAGCAACAGATTCCATACACTCAGCATCAGCATATACATGGATACTTCATTTGAGGAGGCCAGCTTATGCAAACGTTCTGTTAGTGAGTGACTTAGCGTAAAATGCACACGTTCACCCTGCATGGATCGCTGCATTGCACGATCATAATCAAGCGGAAGCTGAAGCACCGGCGGTGCTTCGTCAAAGCGTTCTTGCCAGTAGGACTGATGCGGCTGATAAACGTCCGAGGACAGACGTTTCTGCTGCCATACTGCATAATCTTTGTAATGTAGCCGCACGGTACGTTCCTCGCCAAAATACAATGCATTGAAGTCACGGGTTATCAGCTCAACTGACGTGCCGTCCGCTATAATGTGATGGATATCAAAGAACAACAGATGCTTGCGCTCCCCTGTTTTAATGAGCTTCACACGCATAAGCGGCGCTTGATGGAGTGCAAAAGGACAAATCAACGTCTGGATAAATGAGGACATCGCCTGCTCATCAGACAGGTGCTGCTCAACATAGTCAAGATGTATAGGAACTGATGTATGAACAATCTGAACAACTTCATCTCCGCGTATCTCAAATGTGGTTCTAAGTGCCTCATGACAATGCACCAGCTTCTCCAGTGCAGCTTGCACCTTTGCCACATCCAGATCTCCCTCAATGAGCGTGGCTGACGGCAAATTATAGGCTGTGCTATTCGGCTCAAGCATGGACTGGGTAAACATACGCATCTGTGCAGAAGAGATAGGGTACGCATCCATAACTGCTACAGGCTCGATCATAGGCTGCTCGGCTTGTGGCTCCAGCATGCCATAGAGATGCTCTGCCAGTTGAGCCGGTGTTGCATGGTTGAACACATCGGCTACCTCTGGCTGCATACCGATAGCGGACCGGATCGACGCAGACAGGCTGACTGCTTTGAGTGAGTCTCCGCCAACGGCAAAGAAGTTATCGTGCTCATCCAGATCGCGTATGCCAAAAATCGCTATATACGCCTCAAGCACCACCTGCTTCATAGCTTCCAGGTTGCCTGTATGACCTTGCTCAACAGAACGGGAAGGGCTACCGTATTGCGAACTGACTTGCTGTGCAGGCTGTCCGGCACGACTCGTTTCGACCACTGCACCACCAATCAGGGATTGCTCAATCGGATAATGCTGCTTGTCGAATTGATACGTAGGCAGAGAGCATTTGCGGCGTACGGTTTGTCCTTTGAGAGCTCTCCAGTCCGGCTCGATGCCCTCACACCATAACTCCGCAATTCGGCGGCTGGTATACAGGCTGTCCTCTTCGTTTTCTCTGACGTGACGAAGCATATTAATAACGAAATGTGTGCCCTTTGATTGGACATGCTGTCTGACAAAAGAGCTCAAGGTACGGCCTGCACCCACCTCGATGAAAATGGCCTGCTCGTCTTGCAGCAGTTCGGCCAGGTTCGCTTCAAATAGCACAGGTTGTAAAATATGCTTTGCCCAGTAATTCGGACTTGTAATTTCGCTTGAACGTGCCCATGTTCCGCTCGAATTCGAAAGCAATGGAATTTGCGGACTTTGGAGCGAATAAGCGGCCAAGCGGCGTTCGAACTCGATCGCAGCATCCTGCATCATCGGAGTATGGAAAGCATGAGAGGTTTTTACACGAATACATTTCCAGCCCAGCCCCGTAGCCTTTGCTTCCATTCGGTCAATAGCCTCTGCCGTGCCGCCAATGACACTGGAACCTGACGTATTGACCAAGGCTAGCCACAGATCTTCGTCCAGTTGGGACTTCACCAGCTGTGAATCCTCCATAATAGCAAGCATGACCCCTGGCTGTTGCTGCTGCATCAACCGTCCGCGCAGTCTTACGATCTGTACTGCATCTCGCAGGTTGAATACACCTGCTATCACGGCCGCTGTCAGTTCACCAATGCTGTGTCCAATCATGCCATCCGGCTGAATACCGAGTTCCTGCAAAGATTTTGCCATAGCATAACTGGTCATAAATAACGCGAATTGACTGTACTCTGTCTGATTCATCCGTTCAGGCTGCTGATCACCATACACAACCGACTTTATATCTTCACGCTCGTCAACCGGAAGCAAATCCAGAATCTCCTGGACATATCTTCGGAACAGAGGGGCTATGCCCGCTTGCTCTGCAGATTGGTACAGTCCAGCTCCCATCCCTTGATACTGACTGCCCTGCCCAGGGAACATGAAATATACAGGACGCCGAACTTGCGGTGAATGAACGATTTTAGCCTTTTCCAGCTGCTGCATGCATTGCTCTGAATTCTCTCTCCAGCCTTTATCCAGAATCAGTGCCTTGCGATACGAAAAATGAGTGCGACCTGTCTGCAATGTCCACGCTGCGTTCGAAAGCGATGTATGCGGATGCTCTAACAGGTGCGCCATAACTCGTTCAGCAGTGCGATTCAGTGAAGATTCTGTTTTGGCAGAAAAAAGCAATACGTTGACATCATCATCCGGACTACACTTGTCCATCGTCGGAGCCTCCTCCAATACCATGTGGGCATTGGTACCTCCCACACCAAATGAATTGATACCCGCACGCCGAACCCCAGCTTCACCTTGATGCCAAGCTACTCCTTGCGGGTTGACTTTGAAGGGCGTGCCCGCAAAATCAATCTTGGGATTGGGCTGTTCATAGTTCGCGGTGCCCGGGATATAATTGTGATCAAGACTAAGCGCCACCTTAATCAGACCAACTACCCCCGCCGCGGTGTCCATGTGTCCCACATTGCCCTTCACCGAGCCAAGATAACAGAACTGCTTCTTATCCGAGGCAAAGGCACGTGTCAGAGATTCGACTTCAATCGGATCACCGAGCAAAGTTCCTGTACCGTGTGCCTCAATGTAACTGACCGTTTCAGGATCAACACCGGCGGCCTGATACGCATCCTGAATAACCTCGGCCTGTCCGCTTACGCTTGGAGCAAGGAAGCTGAGTTTGTCATGACCATCATTGTTGATGGCCGAGCCTTTGATCACGCCGTAAATATGGTCTGTATCTCGTAAAGCATCCGTTAACCGTTTCAGCACTACAATACCCATTCCGTTAGAGAAGACCGTACCGCTCGCTGCCGCATCAAATGGTCGACAGTGACCATCCGACGCAAACATCATGCCGTCCTCGTATACGTATCCGCCTTCGTTAGGCAGCTCGACTGTAATGCCCCCCGCTACAGCGACATCGCATTCACCAACCATCAAGGATTGACAAGCCAGATGTGGAGTGACCAGAGAGGTTGAACATCCTGTGAGTGCTGTATAAGCAGGTCCCTTGAGATTCAGCTTATAGGCCATTCGTGTAGCCAGAAAATGATTGGTGCTCAGCGTGAACGCCTCGTATTTGCTGCTGTATCCTGCATCATTAAACAACACTTGACGATACCACTCAAAATCATCCGACCCACCAAGGAACACACCCACTTTGCCCGCTTCATCGGGCTTGCATCCCGCGTCCTCGAGCGCTTCCCAGATTCCCTGATACATCAGTCTGAACTGGGGAGACATCATGCTCGCTTCACCGGGTGTATAGTCAAAAAAGCCAGCATCGAACTGTTCAATGCCATCGACTCGTCCCTTGGCCTTCACATACCGGGGCGAACGCAGCAACGCTTCGTCAACACCGAGTGCTCTCAGTTCCTCATCACTGTAAAAATGAATACTCTCCTGACCTGTCGCCAGATTATGCCAGAATTCACGAATATCCGCCGCCCCCGGCACATTCACTGCCATACCTACAATAGCAATATCCTCACGCAGGATACCCGCTTTACGTTGAAAGCGTTCCTCACGCGAATGAGTTGCTGGCATGGCTTCCCGGGTCTGCCCCAGAGCTGCGAACTGCCGCAATGTAGGACACTCGAAAAAGCGCGGCACAGGAAAATCCACTTCGGTACGATGTTTTAATCGGTTATGAGCCTGAATAACGGAAAATGAATTGCCACCCAGTTCGAAGAAATGGTCGTCCCTTCCTACCCTCTCCACACCCAGCACCTCAGCCCATACGGCCGCAATTTCCCACTCCAGCTCAGTGGCAGGAGGAACATAAGCCGTACTTGATGTATGTGTGTGTGTGGTGTCAGCGATCAGGGCATTTCGGTCAACTTTCCCGCTGCTATTCAATGGAAATTCCGTTTTATGTACAAAAACAGATGGAATCATATAAGCAGGCAGAGCTTGCGACAGATGCTCCCTCAACTCAGTCACAGGTAATTCCTGTTCGGATAGATAATATGCGTAAAGTGAGCCGGATCTGCCTTCCGATGACTTCATGACTACCACCGTCTGAATGACTCCAGGATAGGAAGAAAGGGTGTTTTCAATCTCCCCGGTCTCCAGTCTCGCTCCCTGAATTTTCACCTGAAAATCAATGCGTCCCAAATATTCGATGGTTCCGCTTGGCAGGGATCGAACCATATCTCCTGTACGATACATCATTTTGAAATAGTCAGGGTCCTTCTCTTCGTCATAAAAAGGATTAAGCACAAATTTCTCCCGGGTCATCTGTTCCAGATTCAAATACCCCCGCGCAAGACCCACACCACTAAGACATAACTCACCCGGAATACCCATAGGCTGCAACTCATCTCTGTCCCCTACGACATACCACCTTGATTCATTAAGCGGTACACCAATCGGAATATTGCCCTTACCTTCATAAGAGCCAAGCGGATAATGCGAGACCCATATCGTACATTCCGTAGGGCCATACACATTTTCCAGGCTTGCCCGGATATTCAAGCGATCAAATTTTTTCAGGATGTCTGGTGTGACTGCCTCGCCGCCCACAAAGACCCATTTCAGTGTATGGAGTTCCGAATGATCATGCCGGATTTCCATTGTTTCGAGAAAAAGACGGAACAAGGTCGGAACAAAATTGATGTGGGTTACCTGATGTTCGGCTATAACCGATAATATACGGGAAGGGTCCTTCTCCGCTCCAGGCGGCAGAATGCTTAAAGCGCCCTCGCCCATAAACCAGCCAAACAATTCCGTACAGGACACATCGAAGGTGTAGGCTGTTTTGAGCATATACACATCATTCGCTTGTACCGGGAACCTACGTTCCAGATCCAGCAGTGTATTCACAACGCTATGATTTTCGATCATGACCCCCTTGGGCTTGCCGGTTGAGCCTGATGTGTACATAATGTACGCAAGGCTTCGAGGATTTAGCGGCTCTTCAGGATTCGTAATGTCTCCAGTAAACACCTCTGCATCGTCTGTGTAGATATAATCAGCTGATAACGACTTATCCTCTGCTTCTGGCCGCAGAGCAATGACAGTGGAGATATCCGCATCGGATAAAATATATGCTTTTCTGGATACTGGATAGGCAGGGTCTAGAGGCACAAACGCACATCCCGCTTTCAACACAGCAAGCAAGGCAATAACCATCTCGGAAGAACGCGGCATTTGCACGCCGACCACCTCATTTTCCGTCTTTTTCCTTGCAAGGATCTGTCTCGCCAGTTGATTAGCCTTTGCATTCACCTCTGCATAGGTTTGTCTCTTCTGTTCTTCGAGTAGAGCTACTCGCTCAGGGTACTGTGCAACTTTTGCATGAAAAACATCTATGATGTGCTGCGGGGTATAAGGGAAATACGAAGTTTGGTTGAACTGTTGCAGCAATTGGGCCTGCTCGTCCTGCATCAGAAGACTGTACTCACTCAGGCTATGCTCCGACTTGGATACGAGCTGCTGCATGAGGTACAAGAAACGTTGTCCCATGCGCTCCATCGAATCGGCGCGGAACAAGGTCGGTTTATATTGCAGTTTCAACTGAGTGCCTGTAGAGGTACTGTTCAGTACAACCATCAGATCACCCGGGAATGTAACCACATCCTGCTCCACGAGTCTGGTTCCAGGCACATCCTCATCATACGAATCGTATACAAAGGAGACATCAAACACGGATGGTGAGCCTGGCTGTACCTGCATCATGCTGTCTCTCACAATCAGGTTGTTGGGATATCCAATATGTTTGTACGTATCCATCCAGGTCGCTGTTACTTGCTCCAGCAGAGAAGCAAACGATGATTCAGGATTGATATGGAACCGCATCGGTAGCATATGCACAAAACATCCAATCGTCTCCTCCAGGTCGAAACCGGGACGATGCGAGTAGGGGGAAGCAAAGGTGATATCTTCTCTGCCTACATATTTGTGCATAAGAACACTGAATGCCCCCATGAAAAACATAAACACAGTGACTTCATGATCTCTGGACATTCGGGTAATGTCCGCCATCAACGATTCGGGGATGTCAAACCGCAGTTCATGCCCTGCCCCGGATTGTGAACTGCCTGCCGGGTAATCATGTTCCAGAGCCAGCGGTTCAGCGCCTTGCATTCGGGATAACCAGAAATCACGCTCACGGTTATACTTGTTTTCTTGTAGCTTTGTATTCTCAGCGTGCATGTAGGAGATAAACCCTTGATCCTCTTTGACCTCCACGGGCAGGTCCTGCAGCATGCATGTATAGGAGTGGAAAAGTTTGTTTTTCAGCAGTTCAAGTGACAAGCCGTCGCAAATTAAATGGTGTATGCACAAGGTGAGGACATGCTGCTGCTCCTCCATATGTGTAAGCATCATTCGAAATAGCGGACCTTGCTCCAATGCAAACGGGGTTTGAATAAAAGCTTCTATGGCGGCCTTTAACTGCTGCTGCTTCTCATCCTGATGCTGATCACGCAGATCACGCAAGATCAGTGCATAATCCATATCTTCCTGGATGGATAGGACAGGTCGGTCCTGCTGTATCTCAATATGTGTACGGAGCACGACTTGTTCAGACATGAGCAATGCAACGGAGCGATGAAAGGCTTCAAGATGAAGCCCTTCTATTTGTATTGAAGCTGAGATGTTATACGAAGCAGGATCATTCACTTGACAATCGAAATAGATCCCTTTCTGCGTTTCGGAGAGTTCCACGGTTTTACGTACCATCACGACCACACCTCATTCATTAATTGAGATTCAAGCTGTGCTGTCATAAATCCAATTAGTGTTTAGCTCATTACCCAGATGCCGCCAGCCAATACAGATAGAACCGTAATAAACGTCTGATAGACAACATCCATAATCAGATTACCAATGCTATCTCCATCTGCCTTGCGATTTTTAATCATGACATAAGTATGTGACCACAGACCACTCAAACCGTATATGTACATCGTAACCAGAACACCAACCCAGAAATTCCCTTGAAACCAGATCGCCATAATTCCCATAACGCCAAGTCCGACTTGTGAAAATCCGTATTTGACCTGAAAAGGTCCACCTGGCCAACCTAACATTTTGGCTGTTTGATCTGCTCTTGCAATGTTAACCACATAACCAATAACCCCTACGAGTCCAAAGGTAACCACAAACTGATGAAGCAACAACACTCTGCTAATCTCGCTCATCTGCTCAGGAAAACCCAGCATCCAAAGATGAACTGCCCCTGAAATAAGCCCAAATAACCATAGAACCAAAAACCACATTGCTGTTTCACTCCTGCCATTGTTATTTTGGAATCATTTGTAACTTAATACACTAATTTGTAGATAACCACATTATATAATCGCTTTTACATTTGTCAATTCGTACATAATTTGTTAGATTGTCGAACTTTTTTACATTTCTATTCCCCTATGCGCAAGCCCATAATGACAATTAGTTCCATTTAACTTGATATCCATGGGACTTATATACCATTTTTACATACAATAACACAAAAAATGTCTCTTTTTTAACACTCCTAAAGAACCACAACTCATTTATTGCATGCCGAAAAAAATTTAATAACCAACGGTTAATTCACTTCGATTGATCTTAAAATTGACAACACCCCTTCTTGTAACTATTATAGTTACATAGATAAAAATTTCATTTCAAAAGCAATCCATTAGGAGGAAAATACAATGAAAATGTTAGTTACAGGCGCAACAGGTAAACTGGGTTCCCTGGTGATTGAAGCACTGCTGAGAACGAAGGCTACCACAGATTTGGCTGTAAGTGTACGTTCCCCGGAAAAAGCAGCAGCATTGCTGTCTCAGGGTGTAGAAGTTAGACAAGGTGATTTTGATCAGCCGGAAACGCTGGAGAAAGCGTTTGACGGCGTAGAGCGCCTGCTGCTCATCTCTACAGATGGAGATAACGAGACACGGATTCGTCAGCATCAGAATGCCGTTCATGCTGCGAAAAAAGCTGGCGTTGGTTTCATTGCTTACACCAGTGTGGTCAATGCAGAGCATAACCCGCTCTCTCTCGCTGAGGTACATCGCAAGACAGAGCAAGCCATTCGCGAGTCCGGCATTCCTTATGCTTTCCTGCGTAACAACTGGTATCTTGAAAATGAAGCTGGCAGTGCGCAGGCGGTAACACATGGGGCTCCTTGGGTACATGCTACAAACGACAGTCAGGTTGGCTGGGCTACTCGCCGTGATTATGCGGAAGCCGCCGCTGCTGTACTCGCAGGGGAAGGACATGAGAACAAGATCTATGAATTGTCTGGCAAGCTGCGTACACAGGCTGAGCTTGCTGCAATTGCAGGTGAAGTACTCGGACAGGAAGTCAACGTACAAAATGTGGACGATGCGGCTTACGCCGATATGATGAAAGGTGCGGGCCTGCCCGACTTTGTTGTATCCATGCTGGTTGAAATGCAGGGCGCAATTCGTCAAGGTGCGCTCGCGGTTGAAAGTGATTCACTGGAAACCTTGCTTGGTCGCCCCGCTCAACCGTTAAGTGAAGGCTTCAAAGCCATTCTGGGCAAATAAATCGGACAAGGCTTTAGCTTAATCAAGCCCGATTCTACGGTATACAAAAAGGGTTGTTCCATACGTCATAAGATGACGGGGAACAACCCTTTCGCTTGTTTTTATGATGCGCTTCGAACAAAACCTGTACTATCGGTGCATCGAACTACCCGCTTGATCCTGCTCTATACAACGTGCGGGAATAACATCAGCCACCCAGATATTCTCGTAGCCATAGTAAAGGAGGAGCCCTTCCTCTGCTCATGACTGCCTTCACTCGCAACATGACAGGCTGATCGTCACGCCTCTGCCCTACCTTGTGTGCCGTTTCGATATCAGCAAACAGATGTACATACTGTCGTTGCCGTGGCTGTAGTCCATGACCTGTGCATCCCTCATCTTATTGCTGAACTGCGGCCAGAATCTCCTGAATATTACGACCCATCGCCTCGTAATCCTCCTGTGCAAACTGAACATGTCCGTTGATGCCACGATGAATAATGGTATTCATCAACGGATGTACCTCTTCATTCGAAGCGACACGAATCAGATCATCCACAAAATCAACGGCCTGCTGTTCACTGTAGTTAAACGGCTTGATCAACATCCGAATACTTAGCGCGTGAGCCTGCGGCTCAGTCAGCCGATCACGGTGCGTAATGCTGTATACTGCGCCAAAACCAAAAGCCGCAAGCACCTGACGCTGCAGTTCGGTCGTTTCATGAAGAGGTGTGCCAATCCGTTCGCAGATCTGCTCTACCATCTGCTCCAATTCACTCGCAGCAGCCGCCAAAAAAGCGTCATTTTTAAGCCCATTATCTTCAACATCTTTCATATCGTTATTATTCCCAAACGCTTTCATCGTTTCATCCCCGTTTCCATCTCCTGCTAGATTCCAGCTTTGTCCTCTCATTTAAAAAAGGAGTGATTATTGTTGTTCTCCAGGTTTTCACATCACATATCGCTCCAAACCAACCTCAAGCCAACCCAGGCGGATCTGCTCCACCCTGCTTTCCTAATCCATAATTTAAACCAGAACCTTTTAGCCATATTTGATATCTGAAAATAAAGAAAGAAAACAAGCCAGTTCACCCTATCCAAGGGCAAGAACCGACTTGTTTATATGGTCATCCCTCTAACTGCTTATCCTTTGAAGTATCTCTGCTTCACCCATGGAGGACGTACGAGCTCAAGCGGTCTCATGCTGCTGCTTCGGCTTCGGCTCGAAGATCTGAGTATGCTCGTTCTCCTCAAACATCCATTCCATCGTACCTGGTTTGCGGACCTTCCACACCAAAGCCTGAACACGCAATGACGTTCTCACCCAGGACAAGGAGGTACAACGTTTCTCTGAACGAACCATTAGCCCCCACTGAATAACCCTCGCCAGCCATGGATTCACATATTCATTATGCTTTCGTACCGAGGGTAGCTCATCACTGAATAAACGCTGCTTCACATCCACTGGCGGCTGCCCGCATGTCCAATAATGAAGCAGCGCGGACAAACTGTAGATGTCGGACATCGGTCCCTGTTCCGATTTTTCCGAATAGAATTCAAGTGGTGAGTATCCCTTGGAGGTAAATATAGCCGACTTTGCCCCGGACGGCATCGGCCAGCGGACAGCTGAACCAAAATCCAGCAATTTGGGCTTGCCATCCTCCATCACCATGACATTGGAAGGTTTGACATCCCGATGAAGAATGCCTTGTTTATGTATATAATCGAGTGTATCCACAAGCGGCAACAGCGTATCGGTGATAAAATTCGACTCCAGTGCATGGTTGCGCTCATTCAAATACTCAGTCAGGATCATGCCGCTGCAATATTCGGTGACCAGATATCCGGTATCATTGGCCTCAAAGTGATCCACATACGTAATAATATGAGGATGCTTCAGCGAGGACAGCAGCTCCCCCTCCTGTAGAAACGCGGACAGCAGTTCCTGGAACTGCCCCCCGTATCCACGTGATGCACAGAATACCGTGCGTTTATCCGACTGACGTGCAGCCAAACGCTGGGGGAAAAACTCCTTGATTGCCACTTTGGCACCTGTATGGCGATTCCGCCCTGCATATACAATCGTCAGCTCACTGCTGGACAGAACCTGTCTAACCTGATATGTATCATTTAAAATGACATTGCGCTGCAAGGCCATATTCCACTTATCCTTTTTCATAACAAACCTCTTTTCAACCTTGTCGATTGGAAGACTTGCCGTATAACCGCGAATAGCTCGTACACTCAGTATAGATGAGTCGAAACCGATGACAGTTTATCGCCAACCATCTATATAAACCAAATGGAGCCATTTGAAACATCTTTTTTCACGGTTATGCGTATTTGTCCAAGCTCCCATTTCTTATTTGAAGATATATACGCTATCTTCTATAAATAGTATCGACAGAAGGGGCAATTTCGTTAATTCAATTGGTTAAAACACGAACTGCCCCTCATTTTCAAATGATCTCGTTTCTCTGGCTGTCCTGTCTTTCTATTGTCAAAAGGGTGCTGCTCCAGCTAATGCTTCTAATAATGCTTGCTCAAAAACTGCTGAATCTCCACATTCATCTCATGTAAAACGTCCTGAGACGGAAAATGCCCCGAATCATATTTGACCGCCTGCACATTCGGAATAATCTGCTGGGCACGGTCAATGCATTTATCGCCTGGGAAAAAAACATCCTTCTCTCCCACCAGCAGCAACGTAGGCGAGTTATAATTTTCAAGCTCTTCCCGCTCTGCCAGTTTAGGCAAATCCTGCTCCAGACTGACATACTTGAAAATTTTGCCGATCAGGTTTTTGTCTGCTTCCTTCATACAATGGCATGAAAGGTTATCCGTTATTTTTTGCAAAGAAGCTGGCGAAGAAGTCATCCGATATTTCACAAGTGGAAGTGTAATGTCATGAACGGTTTTTATTCTGGAATTCACCGCAAGACCTGCCGGAGCCACCAGCACCGAGCATGCAATCCGCTCTGGAATATACGTAGCCAATCTGAGAATAATACCGCCGCCAAAAGAAGGACCGATAAACGCACTTTTTTCAATCTCGTAGTGGTCCAACAGATCGGATACCCATAAGGCCAAGCTGTCAAAACGTGCCGAAATGCTCGTTTCCTCGCTATAGCCCGGATGGCCAATCGTATCAGGTGCAATAATCCGGTAGGATTGAAATAATGAAGAGAACCAGGACAGGGTCATCGGATTCACACAATTGCCGCCCTGAAGAATAAACAAGGGCTTGCCATCTTCCGGCCCAGTCAGCAGTACATGCGTCCTGCCAAAACGTGTGTCCACATACTCCCTTGTAATCCCTTCACCCAGCTCACTCAGATAGACCTCATACTCCTCCAGAATACTGCTCTTTCCTTCTTCACTTCTATAAATGGAACTCATGTCTGCCTCCTGCAATGTATACTCGGCTCACCTGTTTCAAGTGACCAGACCGGGGCATTCCCGGTCCAAAAAGATAAGGAGGGCCCGTAAATGAATGACAGGCTCCTCCATATATGCGACTTATCATATGCTGATGATTATAGAATGGAAATTGGAAATTGTAAATATAGATTCTAATAGACAAGCTCCCGATTTTTTTGCTCCATTGTCAAACCCATTATTTTCGGCCGTAATCCGCCTTGATCTCGCCCCATTGTTTCGTCTGCCACTTTAATACTTTGTTCGTATACGCATGCGTGTGAAGCCACTGCTCTGCCCGGTCAATCATCAGCCAGATTTCTTCTGTTGAATGATCACGAGGCAGCGTTGTCGCAACCTTCTTCTGTTTTAACCATTTCATTGCATTAACCGAGTCTGTATATACCGTTTTGTTACTGCCTTGTTTCTGGAGATAAGCCAGTGCATGCACAATAGCCAAAAATTCACCCAGATTATTGGTACCTTTCGAGATCGGTCCAACGGAAAAAAGCACCTCACCTGTACGTGTATCGACCCCTTTGTACTCAACCGGCCCCGGATTGCCGCGGGTTCCCACATCAACAGAGATGCTGTCATAGTCCACTTCCTCCGAGGTCTCCATCCCTGCACTTCTGCCGCTGCTGCCTGACTTGAACTTGGAAGCACTGCCAGCTGCTCCGGCACTTGAGCCCCAGTTGCCCTTCCACCCAGCACGATAGGCCGCTTCAGCGGCTTCTCTGGATTCATACGATTTATATTTGGCTCCGGCATATTGATCTGTCTGTGCTTTACATTCCGCCCAAGTGCTGTATACGCCCGGTTTCTTGCCTTCCCATACTACATAATACTTCTGTTTAGCCATGCGTAACCGCTCCTTTGTTCACTGCATCAATATCCTATTGTAAACGAAGAAGCTGGCAAAATGAAGGCTTGCTCCTAATTCAGCCTAATGACCGTTATGATCAGGATGACCGCGCTTCGTATAATCCAATCCATCCCGGAACAGTCTAATAATCAGCGATCATATAGGAAAAGAAAGGATGTCTTGCATGGATTGGATCTGGAAATCCGTCTTGCTTGTTCTCGTTGGCATGATTCTGCTGCGCATTGCAGGGCGTAAATCGATCTCACAGATGAGTGTGGCAACGACGGTCATTATGATCTCGATCGGTACAACCATCGTACAGCCGATTGCCAATCATGAACTGGGGAAAGCGATTGGCTCCGCAGCCGTTTTTATAGCAACCCTGCTCGCTGTAGAACAATTACAACTGAAATTCAACCTTTTCGAGCGATTAATGAGCGGCAGCTCCAAAGTGGTCGTGGAGGATGGCAAAGTCATCCGTCCCAATCTGAAACGAATGCGTTATACGATAGATCAGTTGGAGATGCATTTAAGACAGGCAGGAATCAAGAGTGTAAGTGACCTTGAGACGGCAACCGTTGAACCGAACGGTCAGCTCGGCTACGTTCTGAAACCGGAAGCACGCCCCGTGACTATGAAGGAGCTGGAGCAATTGTTGCAAAATTATGGCTTTGCTCGAAACGGAAGCGCCAGCAGTCTGTCTGAGCCACTGTCCGAAGAGGCGCAAAATAAAGACTCCGCAAGCAGCGGAGGAAAAAATGAAAATTCGGCTAATATTTTTGATGAGGTTAGCAGCGGGAAGCATACACATCCAGTGAGCTCTAAGCTGCAATAATTTTTATTCAGACAGATGCAGAAGAGGTAAAGAAAAAAGCCGACGTCCCTCAGGACAACGGCTTACGATTCTAATGAAAGAACTCAACAGCTAAATACCCCAAATTCCCGAATCCAGATTATCGTGTGCTCAAATAGGCTATACCCAAACCGCCGGTGACCGGATTTTGGTAAATCTCGCAATCGACCTCAAATACCTCGCCAATGATCTCACGAGTCAAAATATCGGCAGGAGTGCCATGAACAACAACTTGTCCACGCTTGACGACATAGAGATAATCGCAGTAGACCGCTGCAAGTTCAAGATCATGTAATGCGGCCAGAATGCCGATATCCAATCCGCGAACGATATTTAATATCTGGAGCTGGTACTTGATATCCAGATGATTGGTCGGCTCGTCCAGAATCAGAAATTCTGGTTGCTGAGCGAGTACACGAGCCAGAATGACACGCTGCTTCTCCCCGCCGGACAGAGACGTATAATTGCGGCCTGCATGTCCGGTCAGCTGTACTTTTTCCAGTGCCTTCTCCACAATCTGTTCGTCCTTAGCATTATCGGTCTCCAGCAGTTTTTTGTGCGGAGTACGTCCCATCATAACCATCTCGCGAACGGTAAAATCAAAGCTCAATTCATTAAACTGACCAACGACCCCCATCTGTTTGGCCGTGACTTTGGGACTCGATCTCAGAAGATCGGTGTGTCCCAGCATAACGCTGCCATGCTGCGGCTTAATGACTTTATAGATGCTTTTGAGCAAGGTAGATTTGCCGCAGCCGTTGGGTCCAATTAACCCGACGAATTGCTTCTCTCTCACCTGAAGTGAAATATCACGCACGATATCCGCATTTTGTACCGAAAAGGATAGGTTATCAACCGTTAGCTGCATGTTATTTCCCCCCAAAGCCGTAGCCTTTTTTGACAAGCATATACATAAACATCGGTGCACCGATCATGGCTGTAATAATGCCGATAGGCAGTTCAACGCTGGAAATTAGCGATCTGGCAATGACGTCTGTCCAAATCAGGAATATCGCGCCAAACAGTACGGAAACAGGCATCACTTTACGATGATCCGAGCCTACCATGCCTCTCACGATATGAGGAATGATTAACCCGACAAAGCCAATCATGCCGCAGCTTGCAACCATGACCCCCGTCACGAGCGCTGTCAGGATCATATACAGTCTACGATAGACACTCAGGTTAATTCCCAAGGTGACGGCAGCTTCATCACCCAGTAACATCGTGTTTAACACACGGGACTGCAGCAGGAAGAACAATGTGGCAGTGAGCACAACCATGCCTATTAACGGCAGCTTGTTCCACCCGGAGGCTGCAAGACTCCCCATCGTCCAGAATGTTACGGTTTTGATGCCCTCTGCATTATTCGCAAAATATATAATGAAGTTGGAAAATGCACTGCACAGTGCATTAATGACCATACCCGCAAGCACCAGCTTGACTGACGTCATTTTGCCCCGTATGCCGGCCAAGGTCAGAACAAGCAAAGAAGCGCCCATGGCTCCGGCAAACGCCCAGAAGGCTACGCCAGTCTGCCCTAGCCAGCTAATTGCACCAAACCCGATGAGAATGGCAAAGGTTGCCCCGAGTGAAGCACCTGAGGAGATACCCAGGATATACGGGTCTGCCAGTGGATTCTGAACAGCAGCCTGCATAACCGCACCACATAAGGCGAGACCTGCCCCAATCAACAGTGCCATCAATACACGCGGGAAGCGAATCTGCCAGATAATATCGGTGAAGGAGCCTGCTTCAAGCGGCTTACCTCCCCACTCGATTCCTGTTATTTTGGCTAACAAGATACGGTAGGATTCCCCCAGCGGAATCCTAACTTGCCCAATAGAGACCGCAAGGCCTGCGGATATTATTACAATTACGATTAATGATGCAATAAGTAAGGTAAAGCCTGCTTTACTATGAATCAGAGATTCTTTTTTCTCCAACTGGTGTGTCTCGGCCTGAATCGTCTGTACCATTTCTTCCCCCATACATTCTATTAAAATTATGCAAAACTTAAATTAGATATTTACAAAGCATTTTCTCGGATTATAATTGAGAATGATTATCTTTGTCAATTATAATACAAACACAAAGGGGTTATCTACATGTTAAAATGCTCATCCAGAACCATGTTCTTCGCTACGCTAAGTCTTCTACTCCTGCTGCTGTCGGCGTGTTCCTCCAATACGTCAACACCCTCTACAGCCGAAGATACGACTTCTCTATCAGGAGCATCCAAAGCTGCTGCACCCACGGGAGCGGCACATAAAACGACCTATCCGCTTACCATCGAAAACTTCTCCATCTCTGGTGAAGGCGGGGAATGGAAAAATAAAGCACAAGTGTTTGATAAGGCGCCTGAGCGTGTCGTTGCCAATACTCAATCTGCTGCCGAAATGCTGATCAAGCTGGGGTTGACTGATAAAATGGTCGGGGTTGCCGCCCTCTATGGTTCGGTAACACCCGATGTTGCTGATGATTTCGCCAAAATTCCGGTGCTGTCCAAGGAATACGTGGGCAAAGAGCTTGTTGTCGGGGCCAGCCCGGACTTGGTTCTTGGACGAGGTGATCTGTTTGCCGATGCCGACTGGGGCGTGGGAACCGTAGACGGACTCAATGAGATGAATATCCGCACCTTCCTGCAAACGACCAATCACAAAGGAACACTGGAGAGTCTGTACAGCGACATTACACAGCTTGGTAAAATCTTTGACGTGCAGGACAAAGCTACTGCATTTATCGACAGCCTGAAGGCACGGGCAGAGGCGATCAAGGCCAGTGTTGCCGATCAGCCGGAGCACAGCTTTGCGTATATTGTACCGGCGACAGAAGACAGCATTACCGTAAGCAGCATGCAAAACGATACGTATCAGCTGGATGCACTCAGCCTGTTGAAGCTGAAGAATGCATTTGAGGGCGTACAAGGCGAGGTCAGCGTGGAACAGTTAATTACAGCCAATCCAGACTACCTGCTTCTGTCGGCTTACAGCGGATCACCTGATATCAGCAAGCTGATTCAGCATCTGTATGCCAACCCTGCGCTGCAAAGCATGAAGGCCATCAAGAACAAACAAATCTATGTGACTGATTTCAGTCAGTTCTGGGGATACGGATATCAGATCCTTGATGGTATTGAACAGATGGAAAAAGAAATGAAGGCTAATCCGATTCAATAGTCTGTTACCCCTGCTGCACAAGTGACTTAACTGCATGTATGGACGGACCCAGGAACAAGGAGGACTTCTTCCCATGTTTCTGGGTTTGTGCTTGACATTAGTTTGACATCAAACTATATTGGTTGTATGAAAACAAGAGACGCCGTTTCACTTATATCCAAAATTAAAGAGAAAACCAGTCGTTTTATTTTGACCGAAATGGCGACACAAGGCATTCACGATCTGGCTACATCTCATGGAGATATCATCTACGCCCTTTACAATCATCAGCGGTTGACAATGGCCGAGATTGCCCACAACATTCGCAAGGACAAATCCACGGTAACTGCACTTGTAGATAAACTCGTGCGCACCGGATATGTTGTGAAAGATCGCGATGCAGCAGACTCACGTATAGTGTATGTGACATTAACCGCCAAGGGAGAAGCTTTGCAACCAGTCTTTGAGGAGATATCACAGCGCATGCTGGATACGTTCTATACTGGAATTACAGATGAGGAAAAACAGGAGATGCTTCGCATTTTAATCAAAATTCACGACAACTTTTAAAAAATAGGGTCATACAGCCAATACAGATACTGCTTCGTTGGTATGGCCTCATATTTTTTTACAGAAATAGTTTGATATCAAACTAATATGAAAAGGAGTGTTTCAGATGACTGACTACACACAATACTTACCTGAACATGAGCAGCACCAAATCGGAATCCATGACCTCCACATTGAAGTATATAGGGGACGTACAGTATCCGACTCCGCCACAACAGCCACGCGTGCACCTCTGTTATTTGTTCATGGGGCATACACAGGCAGCTGGATGTGGAGCAAATATATTCCGCATTTTGTGGAGCTTGGATGGGACTGTTATGCAATGAATCTGAGGAGTCATTATCAAAGCCGGGTGCTGGATTTGAGTCGTATTACGGTAGAGAATTATTTGGAGGATATTCGCGAGGTGTTGTCCCTGCTTGATAAACCTCCTGTATTGATCGGTTTCAGCATGGGCGGCATACTCAGCCAAAAGATTGCAGAGACTGCTGCATTGGCAGGATTAATTATCATCGACACCAGTATAAGTAAAGAAGTTCATGACGCCTTGCCCTATCCTATGACGGACCGAATCCAACCAGGAATTATTATGCCAGCACCTTTACGTGAGGAGCTTGCAACGATTGATGAATCAGCGGAAGATATTGCTTTTCAACGTCAGTATCTGCAAATGGAATCGGCAAAGGCTTTTCGTACCTTCTCTGTCCTCTGCGGGGCTGATGGCATCTCCATTGATGGAAGTTTGATTCGTTGTGCCAGTCTGGTCATTAAAGCTGTGTCGTCCGAGGATGAGGATCAAAGAGGCCGGCTAACCGCAAAGCAGCTAGGAGCTAATTATGCCGGACTATGGGATACAACGCACACTGGTCTTCTTGTAGGCCAGCGATACAAGGAGGTTGTGGATATAATGATGGAATGGCTGGGTTAATACCATCTGGCAAAGGAGCTGTCCCTAACGGATTATGTTTATTCTGGGACAGTCCTTTCTCAGTTTAATTACAAGGCTGAACCTTGCCGCGATCATGAGTCATTCTGAAGCTGGCTCCGCATTCATCACCATCTTGTTGAAGATTGTTACAGCGCAATCAAAAAATGCAGGTGCAGGATGATGGACGTCTCCTATTCATTGACAAACCTTGTCCCATCTGTGCCGCCGCTACTGTGTGCACGGGTTTATGCAAAAATTGAGCTGCATTTGTTCAAAACCGTTCTGGGAGAGCATGCTCAGATTGAGCGGGGAGAATACATTCTGCCCGGAGAAAAAAGCTGCGTTTATACGGTGATACTGGCTCAAACAAAGCAAAAGAGCAGCCTCATTTGAGATTGCTCTTTTACTTTTTGCTTTTTATCATCTACACGGAATTCCTGTTACTGCTTCACTCTTTTTTTCAGCATGTAGATGACAGAAACGATCAGGAACCACACGGGTGTAACAAACAATGCCACACGTGTATCCTCTGCAAGCGCCAATACGATAATGACAAAGGCAAGAAATGCCAGAATCAATATATTGGAAAATGGATATAACGGCAGTCTGAAACGACTTTGACGTGCCAGGTCAGGGCGAGTGCGCTTGTAACGCATATGGCAGATCACCATGATGCCCCAGACAAAAATGAAACATACGGTAGACACACTTGTAATCAGTGTAAATACACCTTCTGGCATCACATAATTCAGCACAATCGCAACAAAAATGATAATGGTGGAGAAAAAAAGTGCATTGGCTGGAACCTTCCTCTGGTTCACACGTGCAAAAGATTCTGGTGCATTGCGATCCTTGGCCATGGAATAAACCATCCGGCTTGTACTAAAAATGGCACTGTTACAGGCCGATGCCGCCGATGTCAGTACAACAAAATTAACTACTCCGGCTGCTGCCGCAATACCCACCGCAGCAAATACCTGTACAAACGGGCTTTCCGTTGGCACAATCGCAGTCCATGGGTAAATACTCATAATAATAAGCAAAGCTCCTACATAGAAAAGCAGCACACGAATTGGTATCTGATTAATGGCTTTGGGAATCACCTTGTCCGGGTTTTCCGTCTCTCCCGCTGTCAATCCGACGAGTTCCATCCCTACAAAAGCAAAAACGACCATCTGAAACGAGATAATGAAGCCATGCATACCATTCGGAAACCAGCCACCGTGACTCCACAGGTTAGTGAAGCTTGCTGAGCCCTGATTGGTTGTGAAACCTGTAAAGATCATATACAGCCCCACGACGATGAGCGCCAGAATAGCCAGCACTTTAATAAGAGCAAACCAGAATTCCATTTCCCCGAACAGCTTGACCGTCGCCAGATTCATCACGAGTAAAATAACCAGTGCAATTAAGCCCGGCATCCATTGAGGGACATTGGGAAACCAAAACTGTGTGTATAAGCCCACTGCCGTAATGTCGGCCATCGCAATGGAAATCCAGCAAAACCAGTAGGTCCAGCCTGTGATAAAGGCCGCCATATTTCCCAGGTAATCACGAACAAAATCAACAAAGGAATGATACTGCAAATTACTCAGTAACAGCTCTCCAAGCGCCCTCATGATCAGGAATAATACAATGCCTGTAATGATGTACGCCAGCAGAATGGATGGGCCGGTTAGCTGGATCGTTTTGCCCGCCCCAAGAAACAACCCCGTTCCGATCGCCCCTCCAATTGCCATCAGTTGTACATGTCTGTTTTTCAATCCCCTTGTTAATGTTTCTTGCTGCATGGTACACCACCACTCTCTTTCTGTGCATACTCTCTGTAATGAAAAATAATATACCATTTAATATATAATAATCTGTCTCGAATACCTATCATTCTTTTTGATTATTTTGTTCGAAACTATCCCATAGCAAAAAGGCCACCCTTCTCACATCGAAAGGCCGCCTTCCTGATCTTTTGTACATATTAAGTCACATCTATTTCTGCTTATAAAACTCATGATACAGCTTCATTAACGCCCGTTTCTCGATCCGCGAAACATAACTGCGTGAGATGCCAAGCTCCTTGGCAATCTCGCGCTGAGTACGCTCCTCTCCCCCAGCCTCCAGGCCAAAGCGGCCGATCACGACTTCCTTCTCCCGATCATCCAAAATGTCGAGGTTGCGATAAATTTTGCTTTTCTCAATTTTTAGCTGCACACGGTCTACCACATCATCGGCTTCAGTGCCGAGGATATCAATTAAGGTTATTTCAATAACATGTTCATCATAGACATAATATTATTGTGGATTAGGCTCGCCAAATCCTCTGTATTATTATATGCTCGCATTTATAATTTCTTCGATCTGAATCCAGCAGTAATCCTCCTCACCACGTACAAGCTTGACTCTCCTGCTCTGCCTGTCGATCGCTGCCACCACTCCTTTTATCTCTTCATCGTCAAAAGGATTGAATACCGTAAGCGTAACAGAGTGGCGTTCCTGGTATGATTCGAAGATAGCTTCTTCAATGAGCTGCATCTCCTGTTCGTCCAGGACCGGCTTGCCCCTCTCCTTTGTTATCCTTCTTGTACCAAGTATACTTTTCGGGGTTCTGGGTAACGAAAAAATATTCATTCACTTTTTACACATTTAATTGAATACATAGGATTTATTGTTTAGACAATCTTTGTTGATTTACGTATTATTAATTCCTAATTAACCCTTAGGAGGAAATAAGAAACAATGAAAAGAAAGATTAATCTACTATTAATTTTAACGCTTATCTTGTCTGTGTTCATTCCCTTATCTTCTGTAAGTGCTTATACGGGCGGATATGCTAATGGCAAAGATTCCACAATTATGATTCCTGATATCTACTTTATTACAAGACCACATGACTCTAAAATTGTAACAACATTAATTACAGATAATAATGAAACGACAGGAGATTTACTTCCTAAAAATAAAATGATAATGATTGATTTAGGAACAGATAGAACAATTGATTCTTTTAAAATTAACAGTGATTTAAAGAATATGAGAATTAACTTTTATGATAGATCGACTGGTTATTTAAGTGAGTTCACTCTAAAAGGAGGGACTGGAACACTCGAACCACTACCCAACGGAAAAGTTATAAGTAAAGTAAGATACATTACTTTGTACACAATGTCTGGAGAAGACATTAATATTAACGAATTAGATTTCTTCTATAGTAAAGATCCGAATTCATCACCTGATCCTACTGATCCGGTTGATCCTGATCCTACTGATCCAGTTGATCCATCTGCAGATCGTGCCATTCTCGTTGTGACGATGACCACAGGGCTAGAAAAAGAATATGATCTTCCAATGACCGATATTAACGCATTCCTCAATTGGTATGACTCCCGTGACGCAGGAAGTGGTCCAGCCAAGTTCGCCATCAACAAATACAGCAACAACAAAGGTCCGTTTAGTAAGCGTACAGATTATGTGATCTTCGATAAAATTTTGACGTTTGAAGTAAGTGAGTATTCAACTAATTAAAACGAAAGAGCAGCGAGGTTATCCCTCCTGCTCTTTTTTGTATTTGATCAATTGCAATATTTCATCAACTTCCAATGCCATCATGATTTTATTCAAGTTTTCTGGTGACCAGGCTTTAGATTTGTTCTGTGCTCTATCCGAAAGAGTGTTCCATCTAGTCCCTGTCTAGAAATTTCAAAAAGTAGCAGACGGGTTGGATTGGGGAATGCAATTACCATGGAAATACAAAGCTTCAGGAGACATCACATATATTTATGTGACTGGGGCAGATAAGTATTACAAAGCGGTCCGGATCGTCAAACGATTACTGGGCCGCAAAGCTGCAGCTGAGCTGCGGACAAACAAGAGCCGAACACGTTGTGTGATCAAACTAAATATGTAAACAAAAAAAAGACACTGCCAGCGTTATGCCAGCAGTGTCTTTTACCGATACTTTCGGATATAGTAGTTATTCCTTTATTGAAGGGGATCATTTTGTACTTTCAACTTTAGTTGGATTTGAATTACTCGTTTGTCCGTTATTGGATTGTGGACTCAAAGCAATAAACAGAGTGACAGCTAAAGCAACAATAGCTAAGACAGTTGCTATGAATCCCCAAGTATTCGAAGTGACCATTGATTGAACATGTTTGGTAGTTTGAGATGCCTCAGATCTAATCTCTTTTATCTCAGTACTTAATCCGTTAATCATTTTTTCAATTCGTTCCTCACGTTCTTTGGCTTCAGTTCTGTAAAGATCAGCTTGTTCCTTAACTTCATCCCTAAAGCGTTGTTCACGTTCTTGTGCGTCCTTATGGTATCTTTCTTCACGTTCTCGTGAATCACGTTCCAGTCGCTCAAGCATCATTTTAGTGGATTCGTCCATACTATCACCCTTCTTTGGGAGATCAACTTTCAATTCCCTACTATATTTCAGCGGGGTATTAATGTAATTTTTCTTATCTGAGGATTCAAAATGAAAATCCTTTGCCCTCAATTGAGTAAGGATACGTTCATATATTGCAGTTGTTTGTGGAGAAGCAACAGATTCATTCTTTGTTAAAAAAGAGGATATCTGAGGTCCACTTTCACTATCTGGAATAGGGAACTTAATTATATTATTCGGCTCTCCCATATTATGATTCCTGCTTCATAACCCGAATTTTTTGCTCACCAATCTTGACTCCGTCACACTCCATAGCCATAGTATATTCACCTTCACTCCTAACTATAACATTCTTCAAACCAAAGCCTAATGCAATAATTGGATATTGAAGCTTCGGGGTAGTTGGAATTGAGACAGTTTCAATATTTTTATAAATCATTTCATTATCTGGTGAGAAAAGCTCGAAAGTCAAATTAACTGAATGCTTATCATCAGGCATTGTTAATCCTGCCATAACTGAAAAGGTAATTTGTGTAGGGACAAATGGAACCTTGTGGTTGATTATTGGTTGTACAATCACTGTCTTTGAATCATTTCCTGCGTTAATCATTTGACCCTCTTCGCAAATAATGAGATATCTTAACTCCACACCTGTTGACATGAACATTCCTCCATGAGAAAGACTCTTTTGTATAACTCATGATTTATTCGACATTATTTCTCAAATACCTCCTTTTGTCCTATTTATTATATTTATAATAAACATTTACAACTAAAGTGTCAGAGTTAATCCGGAGGATTTTTGTTTATTTTTGGACGTTTTTTTGTCGGATTAATAGTTTATAAAAGACGGATTGTAATATGAAGTGCGACACCTACTGGAAATAAATAAAAAATGGCCCATGGCCGGATTCGTGTAGAATGAAGTCACCACAACAACCATTCACACAAGGAGAATCCACCATGAGCTACACACATCTTAGCATAATCGAACGCAGCAAGCTAGAAATCCTCCACCAGCAGGGGAAAAGTACC
>NZ_QJSW01000014.1 GCF_003217495.1 Paenibacillus barcinonensis
AGCTTGGCCCACATTGCGAAGGAGCTTCGAGAGATCGGCGTACGTTTTCAGCAGGCGGATGAAGTGAGCGGAGCAGCCGTAGCAGGAAACGTAGCAACGAAGTCTATTGGGCTGAAAGCAACGCAGAGCAATGATGATAAGGGATATCAGATGGCATACAATTCACAGTGGCATATGTGGTTACCTGTGAACGACCAGGGTGTGACGGATCAGGCGGCCTTGCAAGCGTACGAGAAAGACAAGGGGAAGCTGGATCAGGGCAGCTTGAGTCAGGGAATGGCACCTGCCCAGCCTCCAGATCAAGATTTGATCCAGTTACAGATTGAAGCATTTGAGCTCGGAGTGAATCCCTTTACAGGAGAGCCTGTCACAGACGATTACGCCAAGATGATGATCTCCTCCTTGAAATGGAGTCAGATTGTAGCCGGGATTGGGATGGTCACGGGAAGTATGAAAAGTGGTAAGGGTCCCTATAAGGGCCGCGGAACCAGTGCAGCATTGGACAAGGTGAAGCAGACGATTCGGGATGCAAAGGCGAAGAGGGAACAGGCAGGCAAGAGTGGTAAGGGGACGGGACAAGCTCCTAATATGGGGAGTGTAGTTAAGGACGGAAACAAAACGAAATATACGAATTCGGCTGGTAATGAGCTCACATGGGTTGATCAACATCCTAAGAATATTAATCGTGATGTTGATAGCTTTTTGAAAAGTTCAGACGTTGGCAAGGCTACTGAAGCAAAAGTTGCAGATTTCGTAAGAAAAGAGCAGGAAGTCACGGGATTTGGGCAAAAAGTTCTTAAGGAAAATGGCGAAGCTGCTGGAGATTTAGATGTAGTTACAAAAAATGCAATAATTGAGGTCAAAGCATCAATTAAAGCTGTTAAAGAAGACCAGTTTAATAAATTGATGAATGGAAATCATGATTTCTTCTTTAATCCAGAACAAAAGAAAGTAATTCTTTACATTGATAAACCGTTGACTAACTTGAGACCAGAGCATGCCAAAATGTTAGAAGACATTAAGAAGCAAGGAGTAACAATTGTTAATTCATTGGAAGAGCTAAAGGGGGTATTACATTAATGGGAACTTCAGCATATATCTTAATGGAGCACAAGAAATATACAACTGAAAAATTATTGGGAGATTCAATAGTTGCAGCATTTTATGCCGATGCTATGCTCAACTTCCACAACAGTAAAAATTATTCAATGGATGGAAAGTTTCTCTCTACTACATTGAACATTAGCCATAAATTAGTTAAACAAAACGGTTATTCGTTTATATACTACGTAGATGCAACAAATAATCCGAGTATAGAATTTTACTATAATGAGGATGTTGGGTTAGAACCAAGTAGAAAACTTTGTAAAGTTGGTTGTATTGAAGAAATATACGGCGTCCAAGAACTTATCTTTAGTTTTGTTTACGAATACCTCAAGCTAAACCCCGACGAATACTTTTGGGTCACAGATTATGATTGGGTCTACAGTTGGGAAGATATGCAAAAATTAAAATCGTTACCGTATGACCCAGATTGGTGCTATAAAAATCCTAAAAACTAACTTATGAGGGTTTACAGCGCCAACAACAAGATTGTACAACACAACCAACAAACTAAACACTTGATAAACTTTCAAAAGCTCTTTCCAACTTGTTTTATGAGTAGGAATGAGCTTTTTTTGCGCGCCAAAAATCTAAGGAGGATGAAACGAATGGCAAAACGTGAACAGGGAGGGGCAGAAGAGTTGAATACCCACAGCTTGAACAGGAAGCAGAAAAAAAGTGAGGCCTATTGCCCAGGCTCGCGCAGCGTACGAACAGCTTATGGAGAAATTCGTGAGTACTGTCAGCAAGTAAGGGAATTTCGTGAACAGGCGGCAGAATTGCAGCGATCGGACGTACAGATTTTCAGGTTAGAGGGGAGTTTAGCGAAAATGGTACAGGATGCAGAGGAGCGGCTGGAACAAACAAGGCAGATGCTAACTGAAAAAGAGGGCAAACGCATGGTGGACTGGATTCTAAATCGCCTATTTTCCTGAAGAACGGATATATCGTGGTGAATTTTAACCTGGAGTCCATCCGGGAAGGCAACCTTGCCGCTCCGCATCTGCAATATATCCATGCTCCGCTGATGAACCAGTGGCTGCTGGAAGGCTTCCAGCGTCAGGTGCAGGATAGCTATAACCATACGTTTTCGTTACGAGATGGAGATGTGGTCTTTTACCATGCAGATCGTTCCAGCCGGGATGATTTCAGTGCACAGGTGCCGCATTAAGTAAGGAGATAGATTTACAATCTGGCAAGGAAGTTATTGTTTATATTGATGAAGCCATCACAACTACTAATCCTCAAACCTTAGCAAAGGTTAACTATCTTAAAGAAAAAGGTATAATAGTAGTTAATTCTTTAGAACAATTAGGGAAGGTGTTGAAATAATGGGTATTTCTGCATTTGTATTATTTGAAACTGGTAGTAACATTCCGTTAACCAATCTTCTGAAATATACGGAAGATTTTTGTGCGGAGTTAAACTTATTTTATGGAATTAGTTTCAAAAAAAAAATGGTGAAAATCAATTAAAACATGTTAGAGCATCTATAAGTGATCTACCATTTGTCGAGAGTTCATCAAGGCAATTATGTATTGATTTTTACGATGAGCCTTATGAATTTCAAAACATTTCCTTTGATTGGTTAGGGAAAGATACAGAATTTTTTGAAGCAATAATAGTAGATGATTTTTGAGACAATGAAGACCTATTATTTAATATTCTTTTTAAATTTCTGAAAAAATATCCAAATTCGAAAATATGGATGGAAGATGATGGGTTCTATACGTTAAATGACTTCGAAAAGATATCGAATAGACCTTATGATGAAAGTTGGTGTTACAAAAATCCAAAAGAACTATAATGCACCTAGTAATGCTGAATAGAGTTGTTGACTTAGGGACTGTGGTAGTGGAGGCTGCCCAGTGGCGCCAACTGTAGAATGCGCCTCCCTGATAGGGAGGATGAAATAGCAGTTTTCTAACTTATTACGTTTATTACTACAGCTTAATTATGTAGTATTGATTGGAGGGCTAGGTATGACAACTGATATCAAAGAAATTATGACTCGATTAAAATCACACCGTCTTTGGATTGAAACTATTGGAGAACAAGGTAAAAAACTAGGTATAGATGAAATTGATTTGCGAAATGTGGATTTGTCTCAATACCCATTAGACCAAGCGTATATAACAGCTTGTATCTTTGATGGCATGGAATTAAATCACAAAGATTTTTCCTCATCTTTGCTGAGCTCATCAACTTTTATATCTACTAACTTGGAAGAAGCAGATTTTTGTAAATCTACTGTCTCGTATGCAGACTTTACAAATGCTAATCTTAAAGCTGCCAGGCTTGCTGATAGTGAATGTATTGAAACGGTGTTTGTTCAAGCAGATTTATCAAATACTAATTTAGTAGCTGCTCTGTTTGATGAGACGGATTTTCGCAATGCAATTTTTAAAAATGCTGATGTGCGTTTAGCTACGTTTGAAAGAGTATTGTTAAAAGGTGCTAAATTAACAGGGCTTCGGGGGTTAGAAGAAGCTTTTATAAAAAGTATCAATATCGGTACGCCAGAAGAACCTGATATTTTAGTGGGTGAAGAAGCTATAGAATGGTTACAAGAATTTATTTGAAAATAGACTTATGAAACTACCTTGCAAACAATCATTTGACTTTGCAAAGGAATAAAATATGAATTTTTTGGCAATGTATCCTAAAATGATGTAGAAAGAAAGAGGGGGGTGCATGCTGTGAGTGAACCGGTGCAGATCAAAGATCGAATTGAGCGAAATAGACAGGAGTTACGTCGCTTGGCGGAGAATCATGGCATGCAGGATAACAAAGTCCTCGAGCAGTCCATGGTTTTGGATGAATTGATCAATGAATATTACCGTTTTCAATATAAAAAGCGTTATATGAAGAGACAGCCGACTGCGTAAATTAGGAATGGAACGAAACTAAGCCTGCGCGCAGAGTATGAAGTGATTGATATGTACGGCAATTTTAAGTTATATATCTTGTTAGCTACTACAGGTTAATCAGAGCAAATTATTACAAGTGGCTCTGTACTCGCTCCAAATGAGCAGAAGCACAGGCGTAAGACCAGAATGCCAAGATAAATATGATGATGATTCATCTCGCGTACCCCTATTTCGTCTATTCGCTAAAGACCTCTAAATACATCCCCGCATATTGTTTTCTTGTGATAACTTACCAACCTAATGAAACGTGTAGAAATTAAATCTACAAGATTGAAAAAGCTTCTTAATAGAGGCAGTAGGTACACGTTGTGTCACTAAAAGTCTTCTATTAAGAAGCTTATTTAAAATATACTTCAACAATTATTCCAATCTTAGTAAGCAATGTCTTGATTCATTTAGATCACCTCCTTAAAGAAGATGTTACTTTTAAACATTATCTAAAAAAGACTCTGATAAACTTAAACATTGCTGCTCCATTGTTGAAATTTCATCAAGTTTATTTATCATGCGTTGAAAATAATCTTCACTATTTTTAACTGTCCCCTTTAAGATCATATTGGCTCCAACCTGCCACTTTTGACTGAGTTCAAAATACGTTTCTGCTAATTCTCCAACAACATCATCATGTAGATTATTAAATCCAGATAAGAAATTTGAATAGGCGAAACGAGAACTGCTTATACGAGAGAGGCTTGTATAGATATCTTGGTATAATTCATAACTATATTGACTTTTGTCTATTGATTTTAGTTCTTTATTGAATATACCTACTGAGATAATTCCTGTATGTTGAGCATTTCCTTTAAGGTGAGTCACATTTAATTTTATAATTTCATAAAGGTCTTCTTTATCAAGATTTTTAATGTGATTTTGTACGATGTAATAGCCGTTATTATAAATATTAAAATTTTCAGATTTAACACATTTTAAAAGTGAATGAATAGATATTTTCCCTTTGAAATTATAGGTGTCATCCAAAATAAGACATTCTTCATTTATAATCTCAATAAGAGTTATATAATGGTAGGCGTGTTTTTGTTCATAGTAAATACTGTTTTTCATATAAAATAAATCTACAATTAAGATAATTGGATAACCTTCTATAAGAATATTTTGTAAAGTAGAAATAAACAGTAGATCGTCTTCGTTACTTATTTGAACTAAATCAAGACCAGATAACCAGCTAATCTCCTCTGTCCAGTCCAAATAATTTGGAGATAATTCTCCTATTATATCTCCATTTTTTCTAACATAGTTTAAACCACACTGTTTCCATATAGAACTAGTATAAGGATATTCAAAAAAGTTCAATATTGTATTAATTGTAAGATGTCTGCAATTATAGCCCGATTGTCGATTTGGAACCATGTCTCTAATCACACTCTATTTCCCACCTTCTAAAGTGATTGCAAAAATATGCATGCTTGGGTTATCAGAAAAAGTAATTGAATTGATATCAAAGAATTTTTCATCAAGATTCACATGTGTATACCATATAGTTGTAGACATGTTTTCATTGAATCCTAATCTTGCTGAATAAGAACCTTTGCAGCGGAAGGCAATAGTATTATTGAAATACGGATTTTTATTTGTCCAATCAGTTAATCCTATTTCATATTTTATTTTTTCACTTTTGTTTGCCAAAGTAACACATTCTTTGAATGAACCATTATCACAAGCTCCTAAAACATGTACTCTTAGGCAATTGTGTATATCCACATTAATGGTTTGATTGTTAAATTCGAGACTGTTGAATGAATCATCATTCTTTTCCGGAAAAAGAAACGGGACGTCTTGAATAAATACTATCTCGTTGGAATTAGGTAAATCTTCTGCTGGATAACTAGACCCGAATCCTGAAAAATCGCAGGAGAGGTAATTATGCTCATAAGCAAAAGATTTTCCGGTAAACCATTCTCGTAAATCAACTTTCGTATAGCCGACCATTAATATCAACTCCTTGCAGGGTGGTAATAATATAAAAAAATGTAATAAGCATATGTGCGAATGATTTTTTTTGCAAATGTATGTTTAAGCTCAAGGAGATCAAATGTCAAATCTTGTGGTTTATCTCCCTGAACTAATGAAGAAGTTTATGACTAAAATTAGTCAAGAAAATCCTAAGATGATGTAAGGTGTTTTTTTTGTATAAAAATACAAAGTTAAGTTATAGAGGTTTGTGGATATTAATTTTTTTAAAAAAATAAAAATGCACGACGAGTATAAGGAAAGTATCTTGGGTGTATTCTTTGAGGAAATAGGATTTTACCTCTACTTCGCTTTTTAACAGTAATACTGTAAAAGTTATTATCATAATAAAAATCTATATAAATCCAATAAAACCATAATTATATATTTTCGAAACGAAATAACTAAAATATCAATAGAATTTTAAACAAATTTTAAGTATTAATGGTAAATGGAGTCAAAATCTGATTCATAATATAATTCAAAAAAAAATATCCGTCAAGTGATAGCTCAACGAGTAAAATATTGACAGATCAAAATAAACTGTATAAAATTGTATTTGCTGATTTGTTTTTACATAGGGGGACATGATGAATATTCAAATAAATTGCATATTTAATCAAATAATATACCCTAATAGCACAGTGGATTTTTCCTGTTTTGAAAACGGTTATATGTTGTTAGAAAATATAGGATCGGTCGAAATTATAACTACGAACGAGCGAGTATCTCTAAATAATGAAATCATCCTTGTAGGAAATAAGTTTAAGCTAAATAATTGCTCAAGTAAAAAATCAGTTGAGATAAGAGGTATAACGTTCTCTAACTTAAAAAGATCTATTCGTAACGCTCCAAACATAATTTCGATTAAAGATGAATATCAAGTACAGCTCGCAAAGAGAACGCTAAATTTACCAAAGGGCTCTCAAAATCTAGAACAGATTTATAAGGATTTGGGTTCTTTACTATCACTAAACTTCTCAAAATGTACTCAATTCCTCTCAACACAATTCATTGATTCCAGATTGATAAAGATCAATAGATATATTCGTAAATACTATTGGAAACCGATAACATTAGATTTTCTAGCTGAAATGATAGGATGTACACCTGTGTATTTAAGTAACACATATTCAAAAGTGTTTAAAGTTCCTCCTATAAGACACCTTCAAATGATTCGAATGAAAAAAGCAGCTATGTTATTAGCTGAAACTGACTTGGTAATTAAAGAAATAGCTAAAAATTTAGGATATATATCCAGTTCTCAATTCAGTGTGATTTTTAAAAGGTACTACCTCTATACACCACTCGAGTTTAGGATATTGAATATCTCAAAACAGAAAACTATTGAGGAGGAAAAAAGATGAACGAAACAAGGATTAAAGAAATCATCACACAGTTGATCGGTATAGAAATCAATGACATTCATCAAAATTTGATTTTAGTTGGACTAGACTCCATGAAAACAATAAATTTGGTAGTAGAGTTGGAAGAAGAATTCGATATTGTAATTGATGATAACGACCTACTATTCGAGAACTTCTCTACGATTTCAAGAATAGTAGATTTGATTTCTCAAAAAGTGATAGGAAAAGAATTATACACTACCAAGTACAACGAACTATTGTAACCCTCTATCCAAAAATACATATCTCATTGAAGTTACTCTGGGTCTATGCTAGTTTGTAATCACTTTACTAACACTAATTATCTATCTTTATCATGTCATTTCTTAAAGGAGATTTGAGATGGAATACAGATTTTCAATTGCTGATATACTCTCTCATGTTGCTGCTGAGATGGTCGTTTCAAGACTAATATATAGCATGGAAGGGATATCGAATGTCTATTACGATGGAAATGCAAAGGATATTGTAGTGGAATACACTACTACAAATGATCTTCAATATTTTCAAAGTACTATAGAAAAGTTGGTGGAACAGCAACAAGGACAAAGAACAGTTGTCCCTTCTTTGATACGGGATACTAAAAAAAATGTATCAAATAATGTTAGTGATGCATCGATTGAGGCGGTTTTTGAATTTGACGGTAGTGTACGAAGGGGAATAGCAGTTGAGTTATTTAAAAAATACGACAAATTATTTGATCAAATTGCTCAACGCCTGGATGTTCAAAATAGAAAATATCCCTCATTAATCGCTAGGGATACTCTTTCAAAGTGTAACTACTTCACTTCTTTTCCGCAGAACGTTCTTTTTGTATCTGAATTCCCCCATAGGATTGATGTGCTGGAAAAAGTCAAAACTACTGATAATTATCAAGAACTTACAAGACATAATGAATTTGTACTATCACCGGCTGTGTGTTTCCATTGCTATGAAGAATTCAGCAATTGCATTATTGAGAATAATCTGATGCTTACATCTGTCGGGACTTGTTATAGACATGAAGCGCCTTGGCGCGTCGGAGGACAACGTTTGAATGAATTCACAATGAGAGAAGTTATTTTTATTGGTGATTCATTATTTGTCGAAGAGAAGAGACAACAACTCATTGACGAAATTTGGGGATTGTTTGAGGAGCTTGGATTTTCGGGAAGAATTGAAACTGCTTCAGACCCATTTTATTTTCCAAAAGATTATTCGACTAAGGGACAATACCAATTACTTTCAAGTATGAAATATGAACTATTATATGATAATGGAAAAAATAAGTCATTCTCAATTGTATCATTCAACAATGTACAAGATACTTTATGCAAAGAATTTAATATTCGTAATAGCAGCGGAGACATAAAACATTCGGGTTGCGTTGCTTTTGGTATTGATCGATGGGTATATGCAACATTGTTGACCTATGGAACTGATATAAATAAATGGCCCCAAGATGTAAAAGAAAAGTTAGATATTTGATCTTTTTAAAGGAGACACGAGTTGTGAATATAAAAAGCAAAGTCGAGGAAACGGTTAAAGAAATTCTTGATATTCATAATCCTATTGATTTGGATAAAGATCTAAAAGAATTAGGATTGGACTCAATGAAGTGTATAAACTTAATTGTAAAAATCGAAGACCTCTTTAATATAACTTTTAATAATCAAGAGTTTAAAATCAGTAATTTTAAAACAATCGGAACAATCAATAAATTGCTTTCTGAAAAATTGGAAACTGAAGCTGTTTAGAAAAAATTGTAAAGAGCTTATAGTCGGAAATTATTTTTAGGGGGGAGTTATGAAGTTCTCATTGAGTTTTTTTTCAAATGTCGATTCCTCTGAGCCTAATCGAATAGCAGAGCAATATGAGTTCCTTTTGAGGTTGGTGGCATACGCAGAAAGTCAGCGCTATCATGGAGTCTGGATACCAGAAAGACATTTCCACTCTTTTGGTGGTCTTTTTCCTAACCCGGCGGTATTTGCTTCTGCAGTAGCGATGAAAACAGAAAATCTGAGAATTCAAGTAGGAAGCGTTGTATTGCCTTTGCATAATCCTGCTTTTGTAGCGGAAGAGTGGGCAATGGTGGACCAGCTATCCAGAGGCAGAGTCGATATGTCGTTTGCGTCCGGCTGGAACTCAAAAGATTTTGTGTTTTCTCCGAGTAATTATGAGAATAGAAAAGAAATTATGTGGGATGGAATCTCATATATTATTAAGTTATGGAAAAACACCTTGAATAAAGTCAAAATCCTTCCAACACCATATCAGCAAGATATCCCTATTTTTATTACTTCATCCAAAAGCACAGATACATGTTACCAGGCGGGTCTCAATGGTTACAATCTGCTCACTCATTTCATCTCAAATGACTTAGAAGATCTTCAGGAAAAAATCAAGGTTTACCAAGATGGATTAAGAGAAGGGGGACACAGTATAACCGATAAAGAAATCGTTTTAATGTTACATACTTATATAGGTGACACCTTAGATCAGGTTGAAGATAAATCTAAAAATGCATTTTTCAGTTACCAAAATTCATTTTTAGAACTTGAAGGTCAGAAATTGGAACTTTCTAATGATCGAAAGTCGGAAATCACGAAAAGTTATATATTTAAAAAATATTCTCCGGAACGGTCTCTAATGGGTACATTAGAGACCTCTAGAGAACTGCTTCGGCAGGTAAAAGAGAGTGGAGTGACACAAATTGCTGCACTAGTTGATTTTGGTATGAACGAACAAGACGTAATGCTAGGTTTAGATAAGTTAACGAATTTGAAAAAGGAAATGGACGAATTACAGTTTACGGAGGGTAGCAAATGAAATCAAAGATCAATGAAATTATTGCTGAAAGGATAGCTTATGCAGATCAGTTCCTTAAACAAAGAAGTATTAAATACGATAATATTGAAAAAGCATTCGGTTGTGATGTGCATGATTCGAAGTATCTACTGCTGACAAGCTCTGCTGTTCATGGATTAGCCAATAGTGGAAGTGATATAGATTTCATATCTGTAAATTTAAAGAATTTCCCATCTGATCGAGTTGCTGCCCAACATTTTAGTAATGGAAATCATATGGAAGTTAAGCCGATTTGGGAAGAGGATATAAATGAAGCATTAGTTTTCCTAAAATCAGTTGAAAATAAACCCTTTTTTAATGTTGTTGAGATTTTAAGTCATTGGAACGACCATTGCAAAGTATCAAAAAAACACCTTGAACGGACAATCAATGGTGTAGATATAAATGGGCAATGTCCATACATGGTTTATACTCCTTCACTTGCATATGTTTGGTTAACCAATTCCTTTGAGATTTTTCGTAAATGTGTCGTTTATTTTATTCTGTCGGAACGTTCGGGAGAAAATATTGCAACAGTTTCTTATGGACTGAATTCTCTGTTGTATTTAATGGATTCGGTTCTCTCATTCCATGGGTACGTTTATTCTAATAAAAAGTGGTATTTGCAGAGATATACTAATTTTGTGAGAGAAAATAAGTATTCATTAGAATTCCAGGAACTCACGACAAAGATCAACACTATGTATAACTTTGTATTATCCATTTTAGAAAGAAAATCAGAGTTAAGCTCTCAATTATACGAGTTATATTTATACTCAAGAAATCTTATGAAAATTGAAATATCAGATGAGAATCTGATCACCAGCGAATCCAAGCTACATTCACTTCCATTTCTTGAAGAATCCATTGTCGTTTACAATGACAATAAACAAAAAGCTATGCTTCTAAATTCATCTGACATTGTGGATTGGAAAATTCCGCTATCTTCCTTATCAACACTGAAGGAAAGCACTGCAAGACAAATTCTTTCATTACTAAGGACAGGGCTGCTGAAAATAAACTAGGAGACTGATGATATGGACATGCAAAAATTAAATAATCAATCCTTTTCACAAGGAATGTATGGCCGACAGGATTTACAAACTCTTATAAAGAAAATGTCTACTGTAGCTTTTATGTTGACTGTAGACGGAAAAGCATTTATTGAAGATATGGTAGGCGGAGCTGACCAACCACAGTATTTAAAAGTACTGAAGTGGAGGCTTTTTGAGTTGTTGTCTGAAATAGATTTCCTTTTGTCTGGCTATGAGATGTCAGATCCGATCCACTATGGTGCTATGTCTCTAGAATATGGACTCAGAGAAATTCTCCCTTTGAATACGGCTGAAATTGTAGATGTTTTTCAGTTCAACGAAAAGTTTGAAAATGATCAAGTTAATCTGGATAATGTTTTTAATATTTGGGAAAGAATAATTGCTCAGTTTCCTGGTAAATTACCTGAAGCGATGCTTCAAGAGGGACAAGACGAACTTTTGTTAGCAATCAAAAATTGGAGCAGGATCTATGCTAGGGCTGATCTAAATACAGATTATCTTAAGAAATTGCTTGATGAGGTATAGTAAGTGAATTTGTAACTGGTTCATATATTTAAAATTAACAGGAAAAATCACTCGGCTTTATGAATTTTTATTCATTATAATTTATTAATTATCATGTGGAGAGTGGGGTTACGGCAGTGCCAATCAATATAAAAGGCAGAAGCCTTGTATCTATGTTGGAGTTCTCTTTTGTAGAAATTGATTATTTAATCAATTCAGCTATTGAACTAAAGCGATTAAAGAATCAGCGTGTTTTTCCGAAAAATCTTTCGAATCGAAATATTGCATTGATTTTTGATAGACCATCTTGCAGAACAAGGACTTCTTTTGTAGTGGCGGCTTCAGATGAAGGAGCACACTTGGAAATATTCCCTTATGAGGACATAAGATTTGGAATAAAAGAATCCGTCAAAGATATAGCACGTGTTTTTGGAAGAATGTTCGATGGAATTGCCTATCGCGGAGATCATTCTACGTTACTTGAACTTGTAGAATATGCAGGTATCCCTGTTTGGAACAGCTTAACTGAATCATATCATCCGACACAAGTGTTAGCTGATTTGATGACAATTAAAGAAAGATTTGGACAATTGAAAGGGATAAAGTTAGCTTACGTAGGCGATGGTAGAAATAATGTTGTGAACTCCTTAATTATAGGTTGTTTGAAAATGGGGGTTGACTTAAAAATTGTGACTCCGAATGAATTAGCACCTTCGTTAGAATTACTAAAATCTATTAAGGAAGATTGCGCGGATGAACTCTTCGGTAGTGTAATTGTAACTGATAATATTGAAGAAGGGGTGCGCGATTGTCATATCATTTACGGTGATGTTTGGATATCTATGGGCGAAGAACACCTGATTGAAGAGAGAATTGCACTTTTATCAAAGTATAAAGTAACTCAAGAACTTATGAGTCTAACTGATAATGATGAAACAATATATTTGCATTGTTTACCAGCGCTACACGATCAGAATACTATTATATCTCAAAATCACCCGGATATTATGGAAGTTTCTGAAGATGTATTTGAATCACCACGCAGTTTTGTATTCGATCAAGCGGAAAATAGAATGCACACAATAAAAGCGCTGATGAATGCAACGATCTAAAAAAATATTAGTTAGTCAATGGAGTGTTTTCATACATTGGAGATACTCCATTACTACTTGCAGGATCATAAAATGAAAGGAATGAAATTATGCTTCCCGTATTTCAGATGTTAAAAGAGTATTCAAAGACTTATGGAACAAGGCCAGTCTTAAAAGATGACTACGAACAAGTAACGTACATTGAGTTTCATGAACGTGTGGCTAACTGTGTTCAATATTTTCGGGAGATCGGTTTAAAAAAGGCCGACAGGATTGGGATTTTATTTGAAAGCAGTGTTGATTTTGTTGTGGCTATCTACGCTGCTCTATCTTTACATATTATTTATGTTCCCCTCTCTATAAAAGATCCAAAAGCGAGAGTAGTTGATTTAATAAGGGATAGTGAACAAAAGGTTGTGATCACAAGAGAGGAGTTTATTAGTAACTTTGAACAAGAAGAGTTTGATAATACTTCTTTTTTATCTGTTGAAAAAGGAAAGTTAGGCTTGCAACAGACTTCTCTCTTTAGAAATACGTATACCTCTTTGCCTGCTGAAGATCCAAATGCTATTGCTTACATAATATACACATCTGGATCAACAGGAAAGCCTAAAGGTGTTGCGATCAGACATGAGAGTTTAAATAATTTTATTAAGGAAACCATTGATATTTTTGGCTTTAATACATCAACGAAATCGCTGGGAAGCTCCCCTTTTCATTTTGATGGTTCTCTCGGTAGTGTTATGTGCACCATCTTTGCAGGCGGTACTCTGGTCATTGTTAATGGAAATTTACTATTGCCCCGTACTTTTATTAATCTTCTTATAAATGAGAATATTACTCATATAAGTGGTGTCCCGAGTTATTTACAAATACTTCTTGATCATATTGATGAAGAAGCAGCTAAGAGAATAATGCTGAAAACTATTGGGATAGGTGGAGAGGAATGTCCGGTTAAATTTGTTAAACGACTAAAGGGTCTATTTCCTAGCATACGAATTTTTAATCGATATGGTCCGACCGAAACAACAGTTGTTGTATCGAGTTGTGAAGTGACAGAGGAAGTATTACTGTACAACACTAAAATGCCAATTGGTATACCGCAAAGAAATGTTTCTTTCTATGCATTTAACGAAAAAGAACAGCCGATTACTACTGGAGAAACAGGAGAACTTCTCATTGGTGGAATACAGGTGATGGACGGTTATTGGAACGATAGAGAACTGACTGGAAAGGTTTTAAATTCGGATAACCCATTAGGGATAGAGTTATATAGGACCGGTGATATCATTACGCTTAATGAGCAAGGGCTTTATGTATATGTAGACCGAAGTGACAATATGATAAAGAAATACGGAAACAGAATTTATCTTTCCGAAATTGAGGAAGCTATAAATTTACTTGAATGCGTTAAAAATAGCGTTTGCAAATTTAGGACAAGCGAGGGAGGTAAAGCGATTATTGCATATATCGAATTCGATAGCGAAGTTGAACAGGATCAGGTGAATAGCATGCTCCAAAATAAAATCCCGAAATATATGCTCCCTGACTCTATCGTTAAAGTAGACAAATTCCCTCTTTTGAGTAGCGGGAAAATTGATCGTAAACAAATCGATACTTGGATGCTTGAATGATTTGGATGTATCCAAATATGGGGAGGAATCGTATAAATGAATCGTATCATCCATGTGGAGAACTTAACCAAAGTATACCGGCAGAAAAAAAGAGAGGCTGGCATAGTGGGTGCACTAAAATCATTATTTGTTAATGACTACACCAGTAAATTAGCTGTAGATGGGGTGAGTTTTGAAATATACGAAGGTGAAATTGTAGGATATATAGGAACCAACGGAGCTGGAAAGTCAAGTACTATTAAAATGTTAATTGGAATTTTACTGCCTTCCTCTGGGTTGATTGATGTTAACGGCTATTCACCATTCAAGGATAGAAAGAAGCTGGCTAAGGATATTGGAGTGGTCTTTGGGCAAAGGTCTCAATTGTGGTGGGACCTACCTATAAGTGAAACTTTTCAACTCCTTGCTGATATTTATGGAGTTAGTAAAGAGGAATACATACAGACCATAAATGAACTTGTAGAAGTTCTTGAAATTAAGGACATCTTACATGTACCTGTAAGAACGTTAAGCTTAGGACAGCGGATGCGCGCAGAATTATGTGCTGCACTCATTCATAAACCTAAGATACTCCTCTTAGATGAACCAACAATTGGGCTTGATGTTATTATAAAAAAGCGAATTGAGCATTTTATAATTCATATAAACAAGAAATTTAACACAACTATTTTGATAACTAGTCACGATTTAAATTATTTGGAAAAGCTATGTAATAGAGTTATACTCATTGACCATGGGAAAGTGTTATTTAATGGTCCAATAGGGAGGATGAAGGAAACTTTTGAAATTTTCACTAGAGTCGAAATTGTATTAGAAGAGGCGACTTCTGATCCTAGTCTGTATAATATCGAAGGTGTTATTAAAATAAATATAGACAAAAATACTATAACTTTCATCTGTTCCAAAAAAGTAAACACTATAGAATTAATTGAATTCATATCAAAAACAAACAAGATTATTGATATTAAGATAATCGAGGATTCGTTGGAGGATATCATAGGGAATGTTTATGAAAATAAAAGTATATTATAGACTCGCCGTGATTTCTTTTCAAAGTTTTATCTCTTTCAAATTTAATATTTTTCTTAATATATTTGTAAGCATGGCAATGGTATTTATACAAATATTAATATGGAAAGCACTTTATTCACAAGAGGATGCTACTAATGCTACTGAAGCAATAACCTTAGAAACCATGTTACAGTATGTTGTCATTAGTTCACTATTAAACATTATTATCACCAGTCAGCCCCTTCAATATATAGCTAACCAGATACGAACAGGAAATATTGCTCTGGATTTAATGAGACCATTTAATTTTAACCTTTACATTTTTTCTATGGAGATCGGAAAAAAGATAGGAAGAGTTTTTATTCAAATCCCTATTTTATTAATTTTTTATTTCTCTATCCTTTCCAACTTACCAGGCAATGAAATCAATATATTATTTACACTAATAGTTATTATGAATGCAATCATTATTCAGTACTTAATTAATTATATTATTGGACTCTTGGCATTCTGGTGGATCGAAGTATGGCCAATGGATATGTTAATGAACAGCCTAATCAAGTTATTGTCTGGTAGCTGGATACCTCTCTGGTTTTTCCCTGAGCAATTAAGCAAAGTAGCGGAAATTTTACCGTTTAAGCTTATTTATTTCGATCCAATTAGAGTTATACTGGGGCAAATACACCCGAGCGAATTGCAAGTAATCGTTCTACAACAAATAATCTGGGTGATGATTTTTATTTCACTAGCGATATTTCTATGGAAATACGGTACTAAAAAAATAGTTGTGCAAGGTGGTTAACACAGAAGAAAGGCTGGTTACCGATGAGACTGATAAAGGTATATTTTAAATACTGTCTTATTCAATTCAAAACTTTACTTGAATATAAATTTGCATTTTATATGCAGTTATTGGCTAATGCGTTATGGTGTTTTGTCACATTTGCAGGGATATGGATTATTATAGACCGATTTGGATCTATTGCTGGGTGGAATCAATACGAAGTTTTATTTTTGTATAGCATTAATATCTTTGCGCATGGACTAAGCGGTATCTTCATATGGGGACCAATGGTCAACTTAGGTAAGATTATCGAGCAAGGGGAATTTGATACGATGATGATAAGACCAATCGACAGCTTTTGGGTATTGATTATGAGCAAATTCTCCTACACATATATTCCCTGGCTATTAATTCCAACTTACTTTTTTGGGTATAGTTTAGATCATTTAAACTTTTCGATGACTTTTACTCAACTGATCTTTTTAATATTAATAGTTTTAAATGCTACTTTATTAAATATTTCTATCCTAGTCATAACCGGTGCAATAAGCTTTTGGACAATTCGCTCTTCAGATATATTAGGTCTATTGTACAACGCGAATAACGGTATTAAGCCTATTATAGATTACCCTATTACAATCTATCCCAAATTCCTTCAATTGCTTATAACAATAGTTATTCCCTATGCATTTATTAATTACTTTCCTTCAATATACTTCTTAGACCATAAGGATACGGCTAGTTTTAGTCCCATTACAGTCGTTTTTATTCCTGTAGTTACACTTTGCTTGCTTGGTCTTGCATATCTGGTTTGGAGAATGGGCATAAGAAGTTACCAAAGTGCTGGTTCTTAGCACTATTAAATATATTACAGAGGTGATTGAAGAATGGAAGAATTGATCATGCGAAAAGAAAGACTTGCCTCACTTATGAAAGATAGGGAAATGGTTATGCAACACATTACAAATGAATTTCCCGAAGTATTCGAATACATGCAGTTTTGTAGGGATAAAATTCGCAATGTAATTATTATTCTCGGCAGTGCTCGGGGAGGCACAAGTGCATTTAAAGGAGTTCTGGGGAACTTCCCCAATGTGAGCTGCCTCTCTGGAGAACATAGGCATCTTTTTACACTGCTTGGTTATAATTTTCCTGATCATGGAGGCAGCTATGAGGAAAAAAAAGATCAGCTACTGGGTGATGAAGAAATCCGTTACATACTAAATAATATGTATTTCGAAAGTTATGTGAATCAAAATGAATCACTATCAGATAGGGAGCTAGAGCTCTATGGGTGGGATTGGGCATCTAAACTACCAATTCAATGGCCAGATGTTTCATTTTCACCAGATAAAATTGTGTCAATCGTCAAAACGTTTTATAAAGAAAATGAGCTACTATATAATAATCAGAATGAACTTTTCTTCTACAAACTCATCAAATGTTTTGAAGAAAACTTTAAAGGTGTGGATAGTGCATTTTATGATGCTCCATTAATCAAATTGCAGAATAAGGATTTCCAGTTACAAGCACTGAAAGAAAATTTCTATCAAAATCGACTAATAGTAGAAATACCACCTTTCTTATTACTTAAGCCGCGAAAGTTAAGCCATGATTATAATCATACAAATACCCTTGTAGTAAAAGCCTCAAGTGATTGTTATCGAATACATCAAATCGATTCCTTATTTGAGGGTTTCAACAAATTCTATGTTCATTTAAAGAGAAATCCGTTGTCGTCTGTGAATGGACTGCTGGATGGATGGAAACATCATACATTTGGGCAGCATGATCTCAATTACTTAGAAAAAAAATATAAAGTTACTCCGTCCCCTGAAATTAAAAGGGAATTTTCCTGGAAGTTTGATTTATTTGAAGATTGGCAGTTAAAAATATCTAAACCTTTGAAGGAGGTTGCAGTTTCACAATGGTGTCATTCCCATGAAAAGATACTTCAATTTAAAAAAGAAATAAAAAATAATTGGACCGACCTATATTTTGAAGATTTCCAAGGGAGCATAGAACAAAGAATGGAGATGTTTAAAAAGGTCTCCTTAAAAATAGAAGGTATGGAAGCCCAATTGCCTCTGGATGCTATTAAGAATCCGGCTGTCATAAATGCTACATCAACTCCATCTGCTCAGAGATGGAAAACAAGGAACGAATCCATTATTGATATATTGCAAAACAAACAAGTGATAGAGCTATGTGATGAATTAGGATACCGTGTTAAAGATTATCAGTCATGGTTGTAATTTAACAGGGGAGGATACCATAATGACAAGAAACTTGGTGTGGGCTAAACCGAACATTGATAGTTATCAAAAAAATATTCTATCGGGTCATTCTAGTTTCACCTTATGGCTGACAGGTCTTTCAGGTTCAGGAAAGTCAACATTGGCACAAGAACTAGAAGTGAAACTGTATGATATGGGTGTTCATACTGTTATTTTAGACGGTGATAACTTGCGACATGGGTTATGCAGGGATTTAGATTTTTCTGAATATGGTCGACTTGAAAATATTAGACGGGTTGGCGAAGTCTCTAAACTTTTTGTGGATTCAGGAATTGTTACGTTAGTGTCGTTAATTTCTCCGTATCGTGAAGCTCGTGATGAAGTAAGAAATTTATTTGATGATGAATCGTTCATAGAAGTGTTCGTAAAATGTGGAATTGATACTTGTATCAAGAGAGATCCGAAGGGTTTGTATCAAAAAGTAAAAAAAGAAGGTTTGAGAGGGTTTACTGGAATTGATTCTCCTTACGAGGAACCCTTTAATCCAGAAATTGTGATTGATACGGAAATAAGCACGATAGAAGAATGCGTTGTAACAATTATAGACTATCTAAAAAGCCATGAAAGGTTAAATGTTATCAGTAAATCGTGACAACCCGAATAGCCCATATCAGTTAGATATGGGCTATTCGGGTTGTCACATACCCTGGATTGATTTTGAATAGAATATCTAATGTTACATATTATGTTGAAAAAAGATTTTTTTGGTGATAACTTGTAACAAAAGTCATAGTATATTATTTGAAAATAGGATGCACTACGACCAAACAATTGGGAATTAATGGTATTGTTTTTATATAGGATATTTTTATTAAGAATAAGAAGGGAGATCTGTAGCATTATGAAACAACAAAAGATGGTTATGGCAATTGGCAGTCCGAATTATCTTAATGGTATCTCTATAAAATTCCAGGATATTTTAATTGTTGAGTTCCTGAATTTTGATTATTTTGCTAATGGTATTCATACAAAGAAAATTTCTTTTGAAACTCCACATCGAGTTAGATATTGCATACTCAATGAATCTCAAACTCTTCAGTGGGAGTATTCAGAAACAAGTATATTCAGTGAAATGTGCCTTAACCTAGAAATGGTTAAACATAATGAACTTTTTAAATATGCAGTTCCCTTAATCCTTTTTACTTGGTCTGAAACTTCTTCAGCAACAGACGGCATCAATATCGAAGAAGTTCATTTACATAGTATGATTCGCTTTACAATAGAGGATGCACTCTTTATACGAACAAATAAGACTGCGATTGATATTAAATCTGCTGTTATAACACCGGAATGGTATGAAGTACTGTTTAAAAAAGCAATTAAAAATCATGAAGATAACAGTTTGTTTTTAAATAATCATCAGTGTTATTATAGAAAACTTTTTAATGAGATCGAGGTAGAAAATAAGTTTTTATTGGTATCAAATTCTGATGATATTTGGGCCCTGACTGTCGATTTCTACCATCGAATACGAAATGCAGAACTTGTAGGCTATATTCCCGAGTATAAGGATGAGTTCCAAGCATGGGATTATTGGAACTATTTATTTGAAGTTGTGGAGCCTGGTCCAGAAGTAGGATATATCTCACTTATTCCTACAACGGACGGGAAATTTACTATTAAGAGAAAATGGTACGAGAAAGATACCTTTATGAGGAGAGAGCATCATTATAAAAATCAGGAAATAGAAGAGCCTTTCAAGCCCTACATCGAGGAAAGATTCAAAGTGAACATAATCGAGTACCCTGCTTTTAGAAGAGTGCGTTATGACGTTAATTTTGAATCCTTACGTTCTGGTCATGTCTACGGAATCTTCTTTGACCATACTACAATTAATGACACAAAGAAGAATAGCATGTCTCAATGTGAAGTTGAGTACTTACGTAGTCGTAGCTTGATATCGTTTGATGAGCAAATAATATTAGAGGAAATGCAGGAAATAACAGAGTGGGTTAGTGGCGTTTTAAGTACCTTAAATGTAGAGTTTGAAAAAACATACTATTCCAAGCTTACCTTTCTAAAAGATAATTATGCTGGGAGGTTAAATGATGAATAACAGAGTTCTTCGATTTCTAAACTCCGAAATACTATTCACAAATTGTTATGAGATGCAAACGGAAATTGATCGTATATTCAACTTTTTTTGTTCGCACTTCGAAATGGATGAAAATCTTATTGGGAAACCTCTTGCAACAATTGAAGTTAATCCTTACGAACAATTTAATAGAGGTTCGTACCCAACTGCAGAGTTTGAAAATGTTGTAATCAGGAGAAGTTCTGCAAAAGAATTCAATTTAGAAGGGGATAAAGCTAATGTTGATGATCTTGAAATAATTGACTCTCAAGGAACCGGGACTGCTTTTGTGCTTAATTCAAAAAAGAAAACCGTAAAGGCTTATTTATCCATAGGCTCTCATGTTCAATTTGTCGAATTGATTAGGGATCTCATCATAAAGCACGAAGAGCATTGTGGAACACTTATTCTGCATGCAGCAGCAGCAGTCGATCATCATGGCAATGGGATCGTCATTGTAGGTAATAAAGGAGCAGGAAAATCAACATTTTTACTGGATTTGGTTGGACGGCAAGGTTATAACTTCATTTCTGGAGACAAAGTTTTTATACGAAACAAGAATGGAATTGCATTGCTTTATGGATGGCCTGAATTTCCGCACTTGGGCTATGACACTTTGAAGGGTCATCCTGCGTTAATTGAAGAATTAAGTAAAGCAGGTTATACAATTGATGATTTAAATATGAAAGAAAAGTTATTATTTACTTCTGACATACTCCAAAAGGCTTTTGGATACGCTGTAAAAAAGAACGGAGTTCCTCTAAGAAACGTTATTTTCCCAAATGTACAAGCAGCCACTGAGAAGACGAGTCTCGATCTTGTTCACTCCATTGACCGAAAAATGAAATTTTTGAAACACTTTGAATTCTGTTGTGATAACTACTTTGCTGGATATCACAATTATATGAAGATGCTGCCGCCAAAGGATTGTAAAACTATGGTTGAAAAATTTAAGACGATCATAGAAACCCTTAATTTTTATAGTGCTTCTGGTGCACACCCCATTAATGTATCAACTTTATCAATAATGAATAAAGAAAAAGTTGAAACAGGGGGGGAGGATTGTTGATTATTAAACTTGTAATCTTTGGACAAAGTGGTAGTGGGAAATCTACTATTGCTAGAATTGTCCAAAACTATTACGAAAAACAGCGTAAAACGGTTCAAGTTGTTAAATTAGCATCACCATTATATGAAATTCAGAATCATGTATATAAAAAACTCCTTCTTCCCTACAAAGAAGGGGCACAAGACCAGATTCTTCTTGAAAATTTAGCAACTAATATACGAAGAATCTCTCCAAATTATCTGGTAGAAACATTTATGGAGAAGGTAAATAATTCGGAAGCAAATGTTATTATTAACGATGATTTAAGAGACTATCACACAGATTATCCCCGATTAACTGATTCCGGGTTTATTTTTATTAAGGTATCCTGTAAAGAGGAAATAAGACAAAGTAGATTAAAATCACGAGATGATTTATCGATTGTTCAAAATTCTAAAACAACAAAAGGAATACAAGATTTCCTCTATCACTACCACATCGATAATTCCAATCTTTCACTCTTACAGTTAGAGTCTTCTATTTCGGATATGTTGGAGGGGATAAAATGATTTTAACTGGGGACGAGATTAAAGCAGAAGTTGAAAAAGGGAATATTATCATAAATCCTTTTTACGTTGAAAGAATTGAACCGAACAGTTATGGGTTCCGTCTTGGAAAGAAGCTTCTTGTTTATAATGACAAAGTTTTGGATGTTAAAAAAACTTCATCATATAGTGAGATTGAAATACCTGAGAGTGGCTACTGTCTAGAACCCAACAAATTCTATCTGGGAAGCACTTTAGAAACTATGGGGGGGAAGTACCACGCTTCTAAGTTATTTGCTTCACGTTCTGTTAGCTGCTTGGGCATGTGGATTCACTTTAGTGCACCATTAGGTCATACAGGAGCATTAATTCGTTGGACGCTAGAAATAGCAGTAACAAATCCAGTGATTGTATATCCTGAAATGACAATTGGGAAAATTTCCTTCTGGTCTACACAAGGTGAGCCAGTAGATTACTCCGGAAAGTATACATCTTCCCAAGATGTTATAGCTTCCAAAATTTCAACCGAATATACCTCAAGTAGGGGGGAGGATATGTAATGATACTCACTGGACTTGATATAGATAGTAAAGTTAAAACTAAAGAAATAATTATATCTCCCTATCATGAGGAGCAGGTAAATCCCAATAGCTACAATTTCAGACTTGGTGCAATGATTAAGGTGTACAATTCTTTTCCCCTGGATCCAAAAGTCATGAATTCAGTGGAAGAAATCATTATCCCCGAAGAGGGGTATGTTCTCCAACCAAATAGGTTGTATTTGGCTTCTACCGAGGAAGTTATGGGGAGTAATTTTTATGCACCCACTTTTGCTGCCCGTTCATCAATCGCACGCTTAGGTCTATTTATAAATCTCTCGGCTGACTTAGGTGATATCGGATACATTGGACAGTGGACCTTGCAACTATTTACAATTCATCCATTGAGAATATATCGAGGCATGAGAATCGGTCAAATTATGTGGTGGAAACCGCAAGGTGACATCAAACTTTACAATGGAAAATATCAAGGTTCAAATGGACCACAACAAACCCAAATCTACAAAGATTTTGAGAAAGGGGCGAGTAAAGTTGTTTTTAACATATGATGATATTGATAACCCTAATTTAGTCGGTAACAAATTCTTTTATTTATCTCAATTATCTCGCTTACAAGGGAACTTCTTTGTTCCTAAAGCAATTTGTATATCGACTAATATGTTTCAAGAGATATTGGGGCATGAACGAATCGATTGGTTAAAGCACTTCTTCGAAGATTTAAGAGCTACGGTTGGTTGTTACCTCGTAGATTCGATAGCAGATTTAAATTCATTGATCCAGAATCTCACACTAGATCAATCATTCCGTAATAATCTTGAGTATAAATTAAAGGAAGTGTTTGGAGAGCGGTATCTACTGAAATCATACGCTGTGAGGTCTTCCAGTGTCTCGGAAGATTCAGTAAATAACAGCTACGCAGGTGTATATCATTCAGAACTAAATGTAAAGGGCATTGGACAGATTTGCAGTTCAATTCTATTAATTATGAGTCAATATTATAGTTATTCATCAATTGCTTCAAGAATCAGGGTCAATAACTATGAGTATATGCCTGATTTAGGAATAATAATTCAGCAGATGGTGGAACCATTATATGCAGGTGTTGCTTTTACATTTAAAGAAAAAGAATGCATGTTGGAGTATGTAGAAGGATTAGGTGATAAGCTTGTATCTGGTAATATCGAACCATACAGGTATAGCACAGAAACCGATTATAATGCGAGTAATTATGCGACTGACGACCAGAAACTTGATGATATCATTTCTGTAATATTGGAATTAAAGAAAGTAATTGGATTTCAAGTTGATGTTGAATGGGCTATGAATCATCGCAAAGATTTATATATTTTGCAAATGCGTCCTGTTACTAAAGAATTAGCGGAAACAAATAATGACCCAAAATATTTAGTCGCCTCTCTTTACTTAGAACAACTACCATTAGATCTAAACCTGGGTGAGTGTGCCTCAGTATACGCGTCCTATGTAAAGAAAAGATCATCTATTTATCAGCTCGCTGAACAACTCGGATGCAAAACAGGTAAAGGATACGTCCTTAATTTTAATGGGAAAGGTTTACTTACCTTTGCAAATAAGTTTAATGATTTGTTAAATTCTTCTCAATCAGATAAATATGTATTGGATCTTAACGACAATATCCGACAAGTTATATTAACGAAAGATGATATTTTCACCTACCTCGTGGATACATACACGTTAACCTTGAACTCACTAGAGCAGCACACAGTGATTCTACGGGAGTTTATACAAGGCGATTTTGGATTCATAAGTAAATATTATAAGGAAAATGAATTGTTCATTGAATACTCCTATGATGGATTGCTTGCTATAAATAGAGGTATAGCTGATTGTTATCAAGTTTATTTTACTGAAGAAGGTAATGTTGAAATTCAGACCGATCAAGAAGTATCAACAACGTTGGCTGAGAATTTTAACTTCATAAAAAAACTGACTGAAGAAATGAACAACAAGCACCATGGATGTCAGTTAGAATGGGTAATGTATCAGGGAACTCCATATTTTGTTGATTATTCTAATGAGAGTTCTCTAATCACTTTTGAAAAAAATGGTGATGGTCTAGCCATTGTCAAAGGGTCTGCTCATGGTCCTGCACTTAATTTGATTCAAGAAAAAGAGACACTATTTAGACTAAGTGTTGGACCAGCTGTTAGTATTAACAAGTCGGATGATCTAGCTTATCATACAGAATTAAAAAAAATATTTGGCGTTTTAGAGGCATTTGAAACTAAACCCATCATTGTGGTTGATAAACCCTATGCAGTTCTATCCATTTTTTTCGATAAGGTTGCAGGATTCATTTTTAAAGAAGGATCTCTACTTTGTCATTTATCTGTTCTATTAAGAGAAAATGAGATCCCAAGTTTGATTTCCCCTATTATTGATGAAATAAAAACAAATGACGAATTATTAATAAGTGATCAACAACTCCTAATATTAAAAGTCACCGAAGAAAGAGGTGCTACCTCATAGATCGGAAGAAAAAAGTAGTTTGGATGATATGGGATGCGGCTGCAAATTGGGTCGTGCAAAAATTAATGAATGAAGGAATATTACCTAATCTGCAGGTTCTGGCAAGCGAGGGGGAATATTCTGAAATACAGCCTCCTTATCCGAACTGTCAGACACCTCCAAGTCTGGCTACTTTATTTACTGGCTCTTCTCTGTTAAAGCATGGAATTACAGGATTTCGTGTACCTAATTATAATAACGTCCGTTTTCCAGAAGTTGGATTTAATATACCTCTACAAGTAGAAACCATTTGGGAGCATTTGAATATATTCGGTTATGTCAGTTCCTTCTCCCATATTCCATGGGTTAAAAAAAAGTATCTCTCTGAAAATAAGAATTCTAATTATATCGAAGGGTATTCTTCGCCTCTGTTAAAAAGCGGGGCTGTACGGATTGAGAATATAGACATGGATGTACCAATGACACTGAATCTTGAGTCTTTTACGTTTCAAATCACTACTCGTAATACATCAGTTAAAGTAAAAGAAATAAGTACCCAAAAAAGTATTGATTATTGTTATAGTTCAAATTTGGAATTTAAGATGTTTAACAATAAAAATCAAGGGACTTTAATAGCAGTATATCAAGACTTCAACCAGAATCTCTATATAGTTCACACGGGGATTTGGGAGGTGGTTACACATGGTGAATTCTCACCAGATTGTAAAACTTTTATTGGAGAAGGGCTTGGTCGATTATACCGTTCAGGATTTTTTGGTCCAAAGCTAGTGGAAGGCGGAGATGGCTTTGCTGAGCGTTGTTTGACGGATAGTATACTACAGGTTGGGAAATATTTTGCCGAGTGTGCAAATAACGTTATTCAAAATAGCAAAGATAGTCAATTAGTTTTATCTTATCAACCCTGTATTGATGATATTGAGCATGAATTATTAGGGTGGTGTGATCCCGCAAGTAATCGCTATTCTTCCGAACATGCTGAAGCCATTTGGAGCTACATTAAAGAGGTCTATCAGTTTGTAGATAACCACCTAGGCCATATCAAGTCGTTCTTATCGAGTGGAGATTTACTATTTGTAACCTCAGATCACGGTATGGCTGGCGTGAGCCAGATGGTGAATATTAACGAACTATTCCGAATGCATGGTTTACTGAGTGTGGACAGCGACAACTGTATTGATTTGGACGATAGTCTTGTGATATATCATCCCGCAAATAATGGTTCTATATGGATATTAAACCCCAAATTAAAAGGGGACGAATCTTTAATTGCGTATAAGTCGCGTATTGTTAAATCCGTCATTGATATATTAACTCACTGGCAAGAAGAATATGGGAATAAAGTGATTGGAGAAATCATTTCCCTTATAGATAAACCCAGAGAAGGTACTGATATGCTTGGAGATATGCTCATTTTAGCTGCTCCTGGATATGAGTTTTCGGCAAACTTGCAAACGAAGGGGAGAGTAGTAGTCCCATTTCCCAAAACAGCAAGTCACGGAACTTACAATGGACTTCAATCTCTCCATGGAATTTTTGTTGGAGCGATAGTAGGAAGTACCAAAGTGAGTTTAAAGAAGCCTATTAATAATAATCAAGATATTTTCCCGTTTATCTGTAATTATTTTAATCTCCAATTGCCGAATCATCTAAGTTAATCCAGTTAATTGCGGCGGATTCAATCAAGTCGGCCCGAGGTTGAGGTTCTTCTATCTATTATTGGTTATTCAACACATTTACAGCAAATACATGAATGGATTTCTCTTCTCATTGAGCTGATTTGTTCATTGAGAAATGGTCGACTGTAGCGATACAGTTGGCCTTTTTGTATTTGTATCAAAATGAATAATCCCATCTTGAAATTCCATAACAATCCCAAGGTTGGCAGGATAGCCAACGATCATTAAAACTGGATATGATGAACTCCAGTTATACCCAGATGGATCTTTGAAGGAGGTTCATACAATGTTCGGGAGAGGGAGGAATGAATAGAAATGATGGACAAGGTACAGGGTTATTTCGGAAAAGGTATAAACCTGCGCACCAAGCTGCTAGTGCTTTTTCTTGCACTGACGCTGCTGCCGCTAAGCTTGCAGGGGGTGATGAGCTATTCACATTTTTCACAGACGCTGGATCGCAAGACAGAGCAGTTCACGATTGATATGGTGCGCCAGATCAACACGAATCTGAACCGGATGCTCAAGGACTTCGAGCGTTTGTCGCTCCTGCCGCTCTATGACCAGACGGTGCTTGATATCTTACGAGAGTACGATGGCCCGATGGGTTCGGGGACGTGGGCGAAGTCGAATGATTATCTGAAAATGAAGCTGTATACGTCAGCTCAAGCCTATGATCGGCCGGAAATTCGGGGCATTCATCTGCTCAGCAACAGCGGTATCCTATTCTCTAATCTGGACTCACTCACAGTGAAACCGGTCTGGGATGGAAGCCGGGAGAGCTGGTTTGCCGAGCTCAGGGATACGGAAGGAAAATGGCGCTTGCTTCCTCCACATGTCCCCGGATATGACGTGGGTGAGCGGGAAGCGGAATACATCACCGTGGGCAGGGAGCTGCGTGACCCGGGCACGCTTCGGCGGCTGGGTTACATTTTAATTGATATCCGCCCGGAGGCCTTTGGGCAGCTGCTGTCCAATCTGAATTTTGAGCAAAAGGCAAGCCTGATGATTGTGGACAGCCAGCAGCGTCTTATGTTTGAGCGAGCTTCTACGGAAGGATTATACGCTTACAAACTTTTGTTATCTGACGGCAAAAATCTTCCGAATAATACAGAGAACCAGAAGGTAGAACTGGATGGACAGTCCTATCTCCATGTAAGGCATGTCTCGGGGTATTCCGGGTTGTCGGTGATCAGCCTGACGCCCATAGCTGTTATTCAGAAGGAATCCAGGGAGATGCTTACCTTCACCATGGGGCTGGCCCTGCTATGTATGGCGGCTGTAGCAACCCTGGCTGTGCTGATATCTTACAGGGTTACCCGTCCGCTCATTCGCTTGAAGCATCACATGATTCGTGTAGAGCGGGGGGATTTCAGCCAGCGGGTTGCACACTACAGTAATGATGAGCTGGGGCAGATCAGCCGCGGCTTTAACCGCATGATGGAGGAGATTCATCGGTTGTTCCATGAGGTGTATTTACTCCAAATTCAGGAACGGGAGGCCGAGCTTTCGGCGCTACAAAGCCAGATTAATCCTCATTTTATATACAACACGCTGGAGTCCATTAACATGATGGCTATCCGTGAGAGACATGCCGAGGTATCTGTAATGGTGACGGCGCTTGGCAAGCTGCTGCGATACACGATTGGCCAAGCTGATCGCATGGTGACACTTCGGGAGGAGCTGGCATTTGTCGATGCCTATGTGCGAATTCAACAGGTGCGCTATAACGGCAAGCTGAAAATCATCTACGACATGGAGGAAGAAGTTAACGATTGTATGGTTCCCAAGCTGATATTGCAGCCGCTGGTGGAGAATGCCATCTGTCACGGAATTGAAGGACAGCAAACAGGTGGTGAAGAGGGCGGCATCATCTGGGTGTCTGCGGTGTTATTTGATCAGGAGCTGCTGATCAGTGTGCGGGATAACGGCAAAGGCATGGAGCAGGACGAGCTGGATCGCTTGAATGCTTCTGTCTCTGGACAGGTCATGGAGCAATCCCAACCCAGCAATCCCATTTTGCATCGCCACGCCGGGGATAGTCTGGGGCTGCATAATATCGCTCAAAGGCTTCGTTTGATCTATGGGGAAGACAGCGGACTAAGTGTTGATGGAAGCGCTGGACAAGGACTGGTGGTCACATTATCCATTCATTTGCATTCGAAAGGGGCTTGAAACACATGTACAAAGTGCTGCTTGTAGAGGATGAGACGGTAATTCGTCAGGGATTACGGGAGCTGATTGTACAGGCCTCACCCCAGTTTGAGGTGGTAGGGGAAGCGGCAAGTGGGGCCGAGGCGCTGCAGGTGCTGCGCTGCGAAGTGCCCGATGTATTAATCACCGATATCCGCATGCGCGAGATGGATGGATTGACGCTCGTTTCGCTGGCAAGAGAGATGTACCCTGATCTGCTGATGCTTATCATCAGCGGGTACGGTGAGTTTGAATATGCACGCAGGGCAATGGAGCACGGGGTATTAAGTTATCTGCTGAAGCCAATCGAGCGTCATGAGCTGGTAAAATGTCTGCAAAAAATGCAATCGCTGCTCGACCGCAGATACGGCCGCTCTACACTTCCCATATCCGAATCCTCTGGCGTATCTGAGCCGGATTACGGGGAACCTCGCAAAATTATTCGCAGCGTGAAGCAGCATATCCACCAGCATCCCGATGGTGATCTGCGGCTCCAGACGGTTGCTTCGCTGGTCAATCTGAACCCGACCTATCTTAGCCAGCTGTTCAAAACCGAGACAGGCATCAATTACTCGGATTACATTGCGGATGCAAGGATGGAGCGAGCCAAATGGCTGCTGGTCAACACCGGGCTCAAAATCTATGACGTTGCTCGGTTATCCGGATACCAGAGTCCAAAGCATTTCATGCTGGTGTTCAAGCAGCAGATGGGGTGTACAGCAGGGGAGTATCGTGATGGATACAGCACGAAAAAACCTCTTTAAATTCCGTACCATTTCTGCAACTGACGTGATTTAGGAGCAAGCAGCGCTTTCGATATACTGGGGTGGCACAGGAATAACATAACGTCCATAAGGGGGATTTTCATGAAAAAAGCAGGACTGACGCTGATTCTCTTACTTATGATTACCGCTCTGATCGGGTGCACAAGCAGCGAGAAGGCTGGTAACTCGAATGTATCTGGTGGAGAGAACGACACGGTAGAGCTGAAGTTCATGATGTGGGGCAACCAGGCACATATTGATGTGTACAACAAGCTGATTGATGGCTTTACCAAAGAAAACCCGGGCATCAAGGTGACGATGGAATCTGTACCCTTTGCCGATTATCAGCAGAAAATATCGGTGCTTGCGGCGGGTGGCTCTCTGCCCGATCTGGCCTGGGTATCGGAACGCATGATACCACAGTTCAAGTCCAATCACATCCTGGCCGACGTGTCGGCGTTCAAGGATGATGCACAGTTCAAGCTGGACGATTATATTCCCAGCACGCTGGATCTCTTCCGTGAGGGAGATCAACTGTTAGGCTTGCCGTTTTCCACACCGCCTGTGGTGATGTTTTATAATCAGACGCTGTTTGACAAGGCTGGGCTGACCGATCCGAATACGCTGGCTGCCAAAGGAGAGTGGACATGGGAGCAGTTTGAGGCTTCTGCCAAAGCGATTACCAGCAAGGATGCGGCGAATCGCATCTATGGGGCTAACTTTTTTCGGGACTGGAAGACTTGGGCGGTGCTTTCCTCTTATTCCTGGTCGAATGGAAGCGGGCCATTTAATGAGGATATGACAGCGTTTACCTGGAATGATGAGTACGGTGTACAGACCTTTGCCATGCTGGAGCGCATGATGTTTACCGATGAATCCCACCCGAAAGCGGGGGAGCAGGTGAGCTTTGATACAGGCAATGTGGGTATGTTCTTCGATAACTACAGCTATGTGTCCAAAGCAAGGGAGATCAAGGACTTTGAATGGAGCATTGCACCTATGCCGTCCGGCTCACAGGGCAGTGTACCGATGCTGGGGCAGGCGGGGTATGCGATGTTTAACGATAGCAAACACCCGGAGGAGACGAAGAAGCTGCTGAAGTATTTTGCCAATGAACAGGGGACTCAGGCAACCGCGACGTATTTTGTCCCTGCTCGTACATCGGTGCTGAACTCCGATGTCTTCATCCAGCAGCCTAACAATCCCAGCAAGGAGCATATCGTGCAGGCTGTTATTGATGAGATGCCAAAGGCGCGGCTAATTCCGGGACATATTCGCTGGCAGGATATTGATAATGCGGTGCTGCAGGGATTTGATCGGTTATTCGCCCGTACAGCATCGTCTGAGGATAATTTGAAGCAGATGCAGACTGAGGTGCAGCGTATATTGCAGCCCTGAAGAGGTAAGGGGATCTGGAAGAACAGAGGAAGGGGGATGAAGAGTATGGAGAAAATCAAGGAGGTGGGCCGATCACCGGATACTCAGGGTACGCCAAAGACAGGTCAACTGCAAGCGATGCTGAATCACAAACCGCTTTCGCTTATCGTCAGTCTGCCTGAGAACGATCTTGCGTTGGCCCAGGCAGCATTGGAGGAAGGTGCGGATGCACTGAAGGTGCATTGTAATGTGGGCCACCGAGCCAGCGGCAACCATTTTGGTCCGCTGGATGAGTACACCGAGGTATTTCGTGCGATTCGTTCGGAGTTCGGGGGTCCATTCGGCGTTGTGCCATCTGGCAGCATTGAAGGGACACGGAGAGAAGATGTGGAACGCCTCGCGGGACTGGGCTTTGACTTTTACTCGATCTACGCGCACCATCTGCCGTCTTTTATGCTGGGTAACTCGGGGCTGGAATCTACGTTTGCGATTAACGATGAATATGACTCGTCTCTGGTGGCATCGGCTTCGCACTTCGGTATTGATGCACTGGAGGCTTCGATTGTACCCGGCAAAGAATACGGTACCCCGCTCAGCTTCGCGGACGTGCTTCATTATCGGCAACTGGTCTTGCAGGCCGGAGTGCCGGTATTGGTTCCTTCCCAGCGCAAGCTGGTGCCGGAGGATATTCCGGTGCTGCATCATAGCGGCATCAAGGCCATTATGCTTGGGGCCATTGTCACAGGTAAGACGGAGGATCAGCTGCGCAGAGCGGTGAGTAGTTTTCGCCATGCAATTGATCGTCTGGCAGGGAGGGACGGGGCGTGAGCCGCTCCAGCAAGCGAAGACGCGGAGGGCCACTCGCCAGAGAGGCACAGATTGCCGGCTGGCTGTTTATTTCACCGATGGTGCTGGGCTTTACCTTGCTGCTCTTGTTCCCGATGGGGCTTGCGTTTTATATGAGCCTGACGGACTGGCCGCTGCTGGGGGAGCATCATTTTATCGGACTGGACAATTATTCGCATATTATGACGGACGCCATGTTCTGGGAAGTGCTCGGTAATACCGTTTACTTTACCGCAGGTCTGGTGCCGCTGAATATTGTTCTTGCTCTGCTGCTCGGCTTGTTGTTATCCAAGAGTTTACGGGGGATTGGTTTGTTCAGAACGGCCATTTTTGTGCCGGTCATGACGTCATTAATTGTCTGGTCCATTGTGTGGAAGCTGATGTACGCGACAGAATCGGGGTTAATTAACCAGCTGCTGCTGATGATTGGCATCAAGGGTCCCGCCTGGCTGTACGATCCGAATCTGGCGATGCCTGCGGTCATTGTGACCAGTGTGCTCAAAAATGTTGGGCTGAACATGGTGCTGTTCATTGCTGCCCTTCAGCAAGTGCCTCGTTCCCTGTACGAAGCGGCGACGCTGGATGGCGCGGGCAGGAGGGCTACTTTTTTCAACGTCACCCTGCCTATGATTACGCCGACTGTATTTCTGACCGTAGTGATGACCGTCATTGGGTCACTTAAAGTATTTGGACAGATCTATGTAATGACCCAAGGTGGGCCGAGCAACAGCACGAAGGTTCTGGTCTATTACATCTGGGAAAAAGCGTTCAGGCTGTTTCAGTTCGGCTATGCCTCGTCCCTGGCGTACGTGCTGTTCCTGATTGTACTAATTCTGACGCTGCTGCAATGGCAGCTCCGAAAGAGGTGGGTATTTGGTGAAGGCGATGCCTAGATTGACAGGCCGGAGGTTCGGCTCCGCTGCGGGCACATATTTCGTACTGACGGTGGTTTCGCTAGTCATGGTTGTTCCGTTGATCTGGATGATCTCGACCTCCTTCAAGGAGCCGCAAAACATATTTACCTATCCACCGCAGTGGATACCGGATAGCTTGCAATTTCAGAATTATATCGACGTGTTTCGATTGATTCCGTTTCACCGTTTTTACGGGAACAGTGTCTATATCTCTGCTTTGGTGGTGCTTGGCACGGTGTTTTTTGCCTCTCTTGCAGGGTATGCCTTCGCGAAGATTCCGTTTAAGGGACGGAATGTGGTCTTTCTTATTCTACTGAGCGCAATGATGATTCCGCATGAGGTGACGGCGATTCCGATGTTCTTGTTTATGCGGCAGCTGGGGTGGATTGATACGCATCTTCCGCTGATTTTAATGCCGATCTTTGGCGCGGGCGGTGTGTTTGGCATCTTTGTAATGCGGCAGTTCTTCATGACGGTGCCTACCGAGCTGGAGGAAGCGGCCATGATTGACGGCTGTAGCCGTTTTCGGATATATGCGCAGATTATGCTTCCCCTGGCCAAGCCGGGCATGGCGACCCTGACGATTTTTACATTTGTGACAAGCTGGAATGAGTTCTTTGATCCGTTGATTTTTATCAATTCAAGAGAGCTGATGACGCTGCCGCTGGGATTGTCCCTGTTTACGGATGAGGCGGGCACAGCCTGGCAGTATTTGATGAGTGCTACGGTAATGGCCACAGTACCGCTATTGATCGTTTTTTTCCTCGCGCAGCGGCGTTTCATTGAAGGTGTGGCGATGACGGGGCTGAAGGAGTGAGTGGAATGAAGAGGATCGAGGACGCAAGTGGGAGGAGGAGCGTGAAGGAGTGTATGAATATTGTTAAGTGTGTCGGTGGAAGAACGGATGGGTGCGAGTGAGCGGGACGCAAGCATTGGAAGCAGGGGGAGCAAGGTGTCGTGAGCATGAAGAAGTTCACCCTGTAGGAGTGGAAGGGAGAGGTACCGTTTGAGTGAAATGACAAACGTAACAAGAGAAACAGCCGATGTAGTCATCGTTGGTGGGGGTCCCGCAGGAATTGCGGCGGCGATTGCAGCAGGGAGACAGGGTGTGCGCGTTGTGCTGGTGGAACGCTACGGATTCGTAGGCGGCATGTCAACAGCCGCGATGGTCTATCCGTGGATGACGTTCCATACCGAGCGGGGCGAGCAGGTTATTCGGGGGATTGCACAGGAGATTGTAGATCGCTTGCAGGCCTGCGGAGGTTCGCCGGGGCATCTGCGGGATACGGTCGGTTTTGTGCACAGTGTGACACCTTACGATGCTGCTGTCTATCAGGTGGTTGCGGCAGAGATGCTGAAGGAGGCAGGCGTGCGACTGTTATTGCACAGCTTCGTGGATAGCGTTGCTGTGGTGGGTGACCGACTGGAAGCCGTGCGAGTGACGAGTAAATCTGGTCGGTTGGAGCTTCAGGCGGACATATTTGTGGATGCAAGCGGTGATGCGGATGTGGCTGATCTTGCTGGTGCTGCTATAGCGAAGGGAAGGGATGTGGACAGTCAGTCCCAGCCCATGACGATGAAATTTCGCATGCGCGGAGTAGACCTTGCGCGTGTCAAGCAGTACATGCAGGAGCACCCGGAGGATTTTTATGAGAAGACACCCTTTGAGGAGCTGGACACGATTCCGTTAACGGGTGTGAGCGGCTTCTACTCGCACTGGAAGAACGCGGCGATGCCGATTCAACGTGATCAGGTATTATTTTTTACGGGGCCGGCTGAAGATGAGGTGTTGATTAACTGTACCCGGGTGCAGGGGCTTGATGCCACAAATACGGAGGATTTAACGGTGGCAGAGCAGGAAGGGCGGAAGCAGGTGTTAATGATTGCCGAATTTCTGCGCCGTGATGTTCCGGGATTTGAGCGGGCTTCCATCTCGGCTGTTGCAACGCAGATCGGTATTCGGGAGTCCAGACGTGTGATCGGGCATTATGCGTTGACGCAGGAGGATGTGATTGCAGGGCGTAAGTTCGATGATGTGATCGCCAGAAGTGGCTATCCTGTTGATATTCATGATCCCTCCGGTCAAGGTGTGACGGCGGCTTTTATCCAAGGTGACGGAGCGTATGATATTCCCTATCGCTGTCTCCTCTCGCAGAATATGAGCAATCTGCTGGCTGCCGGTCGCTGTATCTCTACGACACATGAGGCCCATGCGACCACCAGGCTGACCCCAAGCTGTATGGCAACGGGAGAGGCTGCGGGAACAGCCGCCGCTTTGGCAGTGAAGCTGAAGCTCACTCCTGCGATGCTGCCAATATCACGATTACAGACGGAACTGCGACGCAGCGGCGCAGCGATCTGAGTGAGTATGACATGCAAACAGGATAAACCATGAGGAAGGGCGAGAGGTTGGAGGGACGGAGCGGGAATAGATAAAGAACGAAGGAAAGGAACCGGAGATAGACGGAATGAAGGGTGTGAAGCAAGGAATGAAGGAAGCCGCGAAATAGAAAAACAGCGAAAGCGAGCAGGAACGAGTGAAGAGAGGGAGGCGGGGATTACAGGGAGGAACACGGGAAGAAATGCAGGAAAGGTATGTGAGGGATCAATAGGAAGGATCAATAGGAAGAATCTGATGAAGCGAAGGAGTGATATGAACTCGCGCCCGAGGTCAGATGGATCATATTGGGGGGACTAACGAGGCTGAGTGAAGGAGCAGGCATCGTAAGGAATCAGGAGTAATTGGTGCTGTAAATCTAACGATCCCCAGTGATGCTATTTGCTGAGAGGGCTTCTGATGGAGTGAAAAGTGGCCTGAATCGGCAAAATAAGCTCCCCACGGATCGTTAGAACTGAACATGTCTCGAAAATGGCTAAATAAGGTCATCTGAGATCGTTAGCGCTAAATGCGTCTGCTGCCTGCGCCTGCGGCTCCTGCTCCACCCACATACACAAGCGCAAAGCGACAACGTGTATTCCCTAGTTCATACGTGCTTCAAGCCTTCTTGCAACGATGGAAAGGGAGTAGTTGATGATAAAATACAGCACTGCTGCCAGCAGTAGCGCCGGAATCACATAATCGAAGCTTTGACCGCCGAGAATCTGCACATTGCGCATCAACTCCGGCAGGGAAATGATGATCGCCAGTGACGTATCCTTGAGCAGTGAGATGAACTGGCTGACCATTGGCGGTGACATGCGGCGCAGGGCCTGTGGCATAATGATGCCGCCGAGTGTCTGCATGTAGCTCAGACCAGAGGAACGGGCAGCTTCCACCTGACCGCGTTCTACTGACTTGAGTCCGCTTCGCACAATTTCTGCGATCATCGCTCCTTCGAACAGACTTAGCCCCACGACTGTGGACCAGAAAACAGACATTTTAATGCCAAGCTGGGGGAGTACGATATGGATGAAAAAGATGATTAGCAGCAATGGCAGGTTTCGAATGGTGTCCACGATGACAGCGACAATCTGCGAGATTACGGGAATGCGTGTATAACGTAGCGTACCGAGCAGTGTACCCAGTGCAAAGCTAATAACAATGGATAATCCCGCGACTTGAAGGGTCACCCAGAATCCTTGCAACAGGAAGCGAAGGTTAGGCCATTCATAGGCCCCGCTAAAGTCCATACATCAGATGCCTCCTTCGGTGAGCGATATAAATTGCAATGAGCGCTGAAGTTACAGTTCCCATGGTGAGTAGTGTAATACAACAGATTGCAGCGTATGAACGGTATACCGATGCCAGTCACACGGTCGGGTCGAATGACGTTCAGTGATTGGAGAGTAGCCAGCTTATATCGTAACCTGCCCGGCGGGCTTGTTCTTTCCGGGTTTGCCCTTCGGTTTGCGGGCCTCGGCATCACTTTGTCCAAATTTGCGTTCCATATAATGCACCAGAAAGCTAAGCGGTAAGGTCAGCGTCAGATAGAATAGGGCAACAATGGTGTATACACTTAACGGCTGGAACGTATCCGAGTTCACAATGTCGGCAAAATACATCAAGTCCATGCCGGCTACAACCGCCAGAATGGAAGAGTTTTTGACCAGATTAATGAATTGATTGCCAATGGAGGGCAGTACAATTTTGATGGCCTGCGGCAGAATGACCAGGTTCATGGCCTGTATATAGGACAGCCCCGAGGAGCGTGCGGCTTCCAGTTGTCCGCGAGGTACGGTCTGAATACCTGCCCGAATGGCCTCTGCGATGAAAACGGCCGTGTAGATGGTCAACCCCAGTGTTCCTGAAACAAATCCATCCAGGGATATGCCGAGCGCAGGCAGTCCAAGGTAAAAGAAGAACACAACCAGCAGCAATGGAATATTGCGAATGAATTCAACAAAAGCTGTACCGAACCAATTCAGAGGTTTGACCGGAGCGATGCGAAAAATAGCGAGAATAGCTCCCAGCACAAAGCTGCCGATCAGGGCCATCACACTTACTTGAATCGTGTTCAGAAACCCTTCGATGAATCGGTCGGAGTGCCTGAACAGTACGCTAAAATCCAATGTACCCATAACAAGAGCCCCCGTTCTCCAGGTGTGAAAATAAAACAACAGCGCATCTGCTGTATGCATATCTCTCGCATACGGCAGATGCTTGCAGGTGCATAGTGCGTGTCAGACCAGTATAGACTCGCTTATCATCAGATTAAGCGACAGCCTGATGTCAGAAGGTCCAATTGTTCTCCCATCATTAGACGCATAGAAACGCCAGCAGCAGGATGTATATCCAAAGTCAGCAGTAGACTGTCCTTTGAACGTTACTCGGGCTTGCTGCCAAGCCACTTCTCATGCAGCGTGTCGTATTCGCCACTGTCCTTCAGCTCCTTCAGCATTTTGTTAACCTCTTCGACAAAGGCCGTGTCGCCTTTGCGAATAGCCATGCCGTAAGGCTCACTGGTAAAGTTGCCGCCAACCAGCTTGTAATTGTTGTCCGTCTGCTGCATGCCGATCAGAATGATGTTGTCGGTCGTCAGGGCTTCACCTTTACCTGCTTTCAGTGCGGTGAAGGCATCCTGATAATTATCGAACTCCAGCACATCGGCCTTCGGTGCCTTTTCGCGAATATTTTGTGCCGACGTGGAGCCTTTCACGGCAAGCACCTTTACACCATCCAGGCTCTCCAGCCCGGTGATGTCACTATCATTTTTTACCAGCAAGGATTGCCCTGCCTCAAAATATACATCACTGAAATCAACCTGCTCCTTACGCTCATCCGTAATGGTCATCGTGGCAATGATAATGTCGATATCTCCATTTTGCAGCATCGGAATACGTGTTTTGGATGTGACTTCCTTCAGCTCAACCTTCGTTTCATCGCCCAGAATCTGCTTGGCGAGCGCCTTGGCTATATCAATATCGAAGCCTTCCACATCCCCGCTTGCCGGGTCCTTCAGTCCGAATAATTTGGTATCGTATTTTACACCAGCAATAAGCTTGCCGCGATCCTTGATCTGCTCGATCGTTCCTTTGGCTTGTGCATCGCCCCCGCCACTTGCAGAAGGTGTATCTGTGCCTGAGTTACAGCCTGACAGAACAAGTGAGAGCATAAGGACCAACATAATCGTCAATGATGGCCATTTCAATTTATTATTCAGTTGCATCAACATAAGACCCCTTTCGCAATGAGATTAACATCCTGATCAATGAAAAAATTAATGATGGATTAAACGACTAAGGAACTGCTGTGCTCTTTCTTCTCGGGGATTGTCAAAAAACTCTGCCGCAGAAGCTTCCTCCACAATCCGACCCTCATCCATGAAAATAACCCGGTCGGCCACCTCGCGGGCAAAGCCCATCTCATGTGTAACAACAACCATAGTCATACCGTTGTGAGCCAGGGAACGCATGACATCAAGCACCTCCCCGATCATCTCTGGATCAAGGGCTGAAGTGGGTTCGTCAAAAAGCATAATTTTGGGCTCCATCGCGAGTCCCCTTGCAATGGCTACACGCTGCTGCTGTCCGCCGGACAACTGGGAAGGGTAGCTGTCTGCTTTATCGGCAATACCGACGCGCTCCAGATATTTCATGGCGGTTGCTGCTGCTTGGGCTTTGGGTTGTTTGCGTACCTTGACGGGTGCAAGAGTGATGTTGTCGATGACTTTTTTGTGGGGATACAGATTGAAATGCTGAAACACCATGCCGATGTCGCGGCGGAAGAGGTTGATATCCACCTTTTTCTGATGTAAGGGGATGCCGCTGACGATGAGTTCGCCATCGCTGATGGCTTCGAGTCGGTTGATACAGCGGAGCAGTGTGCTTTTGCCAGAGCCTGAGGGTCCGATAATGACCACGACCTCTCCTTCTTCAATACGAAGATGAATATCTTTGAGAACGTGGAAATGACCAAAATGCTTTTGGACACTTTTGAATTCAATCAAGAACACACACACCCTTTCTGCAATGAGGATTAAAAGGAATAAAAAGTAAATATTGCAAAGTAGTTATTTAATCATACATAGTCATCCTGCTAATAGCAATTAGTCTGTGATAAAACATGACATAAGTAATGGTTTTTATAGGGCTATAGCCATTAAATGCGTAATATATATGTTAGGTGAATGAAAGACTTATGACGAATCCTGACAGAAAATTGAATCAATAGTTCTAGGGCGTGTCTTGAAACCTACTGAAGTGCATTTAACCTATAAATAACAAATAACATCAAGTTCACCCTGTAGATGGCAAGAAAGCTCAACCTAGCACCATAATACCGTTGATATGATGGATGGAACGATAGAACCATAGTAGAGAGGATGATTGGCACCATGAATATATATCAATCCCCGATGTCGGCAGGATCAGGCAGCGTATCTGATCTGCAAGCTTATGAAGTGACGCTGCCCGTTATTCCTGAACGTGAATATCACATTACGGAGTATGGTGCTGTTGGAGATGGGATTACGGATAATACAGAGGCATTTCGCCTTGTTATAGCTGCATGTGCAGACGCGGGTGGCGGTAGAATTATCATTCCCGCCGGAGTATGGCTCACGGGACCCATTGTGCTTCGCAGCCGGATTGAACTGCATGTAGAAGCCGGTGCTCTGGTCACCTTCAGCCGGAATTTCGACCAGTATCCGCTTATCGCATCAAGCTTTGAAGGCTGGCAAGCTGTGCGCTGTCAATCTCCCATTGATGCTGACGGACTCGAAGATATTGCGATTACCGGGGAAGGAATCTGGGATGGGGGCGGTGAAGCCTGGCGTCCGGTTAAGCGCTCCAAAATGACAGCTGGCCAGTGGAAGAGATTGCTTGCCACGGGTGGGGTTGTAGAGCAGTCCGGCTCAGATGAACAAATCTGGTGGCCTTCCCAATCTGCACTTGATGGTGCAGTGCTTGCCGAGAAGCTGCATCGGGATAGGGTCCGTGATGCTGCTGCGTATCAGGACATTCGGGATTTCCTGCGTCCAAACATGGTCAGTCTGCGCCGATGCACACGGGTACTGCTGGACGGGCCTACGTTCCAGAACTCCCCTGCCTGGAATCTGCATCCTTGGGCATGTCAGCATGTAACGATTCGTAATGTGAGTGTGCGCAACCCATGGTTTTCCCAGAACGGAGACGGGCTTGATATTGAATCCTGTCGCCATGTTCTGGTGGAGCAAAGTGTATTTGATGTTGGTGATGATGCAATCTGCATGAAGTCAGGCAAGGATGCGGAGGGACGTGAGCTTGGACTGCCTTCAGAATATGTCACGATTCGGGATTGCACGGTGTACCATGGTCATGGTGGCTTTGTTATCGGAAGTGAGATGTCAGGCGGAGTCCGGCATGTACGAGTTATGGATTGTACGTTTATCGGTACGGACATTGGTTTGCGCTTCAAGAGCGCACGCGGACGCGGAGGTGTGGTGGAGGATATTCAGATCGAGCGTATCTATATGAAAGACATCATTATGGAAGCGATCTCGTTTTCCTTTTTCTACGCCAATCAGGAGGGCTCTGCACGGGGTGGTGATCTGGCACAGGAGGTTAGTGAAGAGACACCAATCTTCAGAGATATTCGAATCTCGGATGTGGTCTGTGCTGGTGCCGATACGGCTCTGTTTGTAAGTGGTCTGCCAGAGATGCCGCTGGACAGCGTGAGTATTGAAGGTTATAGCGTAGAGTCTCGCACTGGTGTTCAATGTGCCCAGGCAAAACATTTGCAGATTACGAATCTTCAGGCTCGTATTATGGAAGGCCCGCTGATTCATTTGCACAATTGCAAGGGTGCAGCACTGGAGGGCATTCATGGCGTGGGAGCTGATGGCAAGCTGCTGCTGGTAAGCGGGCTTGATTCGGCAGGAATTGTATGCCGGGAAGGTGATGCAGATACCGAAGGTCGGCAGATCTCGGTGGGGCCGGAAGTCAGAAATGGAGTTATTATTCGCAGATAAATGCTGATAAGATGTGGATGCACAGCCGCAATCCAGAAGGGAGCGCTTCTCCGTTAGTGGAAGGCGGACCCGCTGGTGCGGCTGTTCTTTGAATGATCTGGTGTTCACCGATGCTCCTTGCGATAACGAAGCGGAGTTGTGCCGGTGACTTGTTTGAATGTTTTGTTAAAATGGGCTGTATGCTCGAAGCCGACCTTCTCGGCAATGAATTGAACACGTTCTTGTGTCGACAGCAGTCTTCGCTGCGCCTCACGCACACGCACAATCCGCAGGTACTCGCTGAATCGAAAGCCTGTTAGACGGCTGAACATGCGGCTTAAATATGAAGGACTGATATAGAAGCGGGCTGCCGTACCTTCCAAGGTTAGCGGTTCCGTATAATGTTGATTTACATAGGTTACAATCTCGCTGATTTTGTCCTGCATCGGATGCAGGGAGCCTGGATTGGCTTCTCGTATAACCTCTTGAACCCGATGGATCAGTATAAGCAGTTGAGCCAGCAGGCTTCGCACAGCAATCTCGTAATGCGGCCGCCGTTCCTTGCATTCCTGCAGCATCTGCCACAGAATACGTTCAATTTCTGGCTGATCGGACTCGGGAAGTCGCAGCAGACTGGAGCATTCAAAGGGCAGCAGACCGCAGATTCCCAGCTCCATGCCTGTGGCAAAAGCAGGAGAGAAGCCGATGAGTATCCGCTCGAAGCCAGGCTTGTTACCTTTGGAGGTGGTATGTACATCATGCGGGTTGATAAGCACAAGATCGCCTTTGCGTGCAGGCAGAATCTGTCCATTCATGGAGTAGACCCGTTCTCCTTCAAGCAGATAATATAATTCGTAAAAAGGATGGGCATGAGGCTGGGGCATTGCACTCCCGTCATGTCTTCGCATATGTTCAATGGTAAAGGCATATTCACCGATTCGATATTTGGGGCCAATCCGATCCTCGATGAGACTCATTATGCAGCTCCTCTCTACTCACGATTCAAGTCGCTTCTCAGGTTGATATCCATATCATAACGGAAAATTCATATTTTTGTAAACGCTATCATTGGAAGTGGCATGATTTTTGTGATATGCCAATGGATCTGGTAATCGGGGAACCCGAGGCTAGGAAGTTTGTTGTCAAGGTGACAAATCGGTCATGTTGTTTTAGAGTAAGGAGAGCGAGGTCAGACTCCGGTCCGGGAGCCCCTCGAAAATGAGTTGGAAGGAAGGAAAGATGTTATGACAACACATGAATTATCACCGCTCGTCGCTGCGCTTGATATGCAGCCGCACGTTGAAGGTGGTTGGTATAAAGAAGTATGGAAGGCCTCGTACCAGATTCCACAATCCGTTTTGCCAGAAGCTTATTCTGGTCCAAGGTTCTCGGCAACCTCAACCTACTTCCTGTTGCATTCCCATGAAGTCTCCGAGTGGCACACCGTGCTGTCGGATGAGCTGTGGCTGTGGCACAGCGGCAGTCCAATTGAGCTGAAGCTGGGTGGCAACGGAGAAAATCCTGAGCATGAGGAAGTGCTGGTTCTCGGTATGGATATCGCGGCAGGGCAATCTCCGCAAGTGCTGGTTCCTGCGGGAGTGTGGCAAACCGCACGTCCACTGGGTGATGAGCCGGTGCTGGTTACTTGTGTCGTTGCACCAGGTTTTCACTTCGATGATTTCAAGCTGGTGTCCAAAGGGTAAGCTTATTCCACATGCTTTAAATATAAAAAATCCCGATTAGATGTATGAGCATCTAATCGGGATTTTTTGAGTTGCCTCTATTTCCGCAAGTAAGGAATGATGAGCAGGCTATTCTGGTTTAGAAATTAAAATTATCGGGATCGGAGCCAAAACGTTTAATTTCGTTCAGGCTGTTGATTTGTTCGATATCCTCAGCAGTTAACTCGAAGTCATACAGCTCGGTATTAGCCCGAATACGCTCGGGAGTTACCGATTTCGGAATGGTCACAATACCGTTCTGAAGGTCCCAACGCAGAATAACTTGTGCCGGAGACTTGCCATACTTCGCAGCAATGTCCTGAAGCAAAGGATGCTCCATCAGATGGCCTTGTCCCAGCGGAGACCAGGCTTCAATCTGAATTTCGTGTTTGCTGCAGTATTCACGCAGTTCCGTCTGGGTGAGAAGCGGATGAAGCTCAACCTGATTGACAGCAGGTTTCACGGTTGCATCCATCATCAGGTCCTCCAGATGATGAATCTGGAAATTGCTCACGCCGATGGCGCGTACACGTCCTTCTTTATATAGCTTTTCCAGCGCTCTCCAGCTGTCTTTATATTTGCCTTTGACAGGCCAGTGAATCAGATAGAGATCGAGATAATCCAGCTCCAGGCGTTTCATGCTATCTTCGAAGGCAGCGAGTGTACTTTCATAGCCTTGGTCACTGTTCCACACTTTGGTTGTAATAAACAGATCCTCACGGGCCACACCGGCTTCACGAATACCCTGCGCCACACCCGTTTCGTTATTGTATACTTTGGCGGTATCAATGCTGCGGTATCCGGCCTCTATCGCTGTTTTTACTGCGTTTACGACCTCATCTCCATCCTTCACTTTGAATACGCCAAATCCAAGCCAAGGCATTTTGACTCCGTTATTAAGTGTTGTTGTGTCCTGAACGTGTTTCATGATCTGTCATTCCTCCTCTGATTCTTCGCTTTACCTGAAGTTATTACCCTGCAGCCTGGGAACCAATCGTATGTAGACCAGACTGTCCTCTCTTATTATACTAAAGTTTTCCTGCACATTAAAAAAGCATAGTGATTTCACAGGTGAAAAAGCTCCTGTTTTATCCTTTTCCGGCAGCGGCAGGTTTGGTTTTAGCGCTTCCGGGTGATAAGATGAATTATACGAGAAAAAGAATGAAGCGTGCTCAACACAGCGGCTCTTCATGAATCGGAATCTGCCCAGTTGAGCAGTATGAAGCTTATACATAATTTTAACCATCAAGATGCGGTTTATCGGTAACAACCTCCGTGCCGCAAGATGAATGATAAAGGAGCAAGATGAATCATGGCTAAACCTAAAAAAACCAAAACAGCAGCAGCCTGGTCACTCGTAATTATGGGTGCCGGCTTTGCAGCATCTTTACCGTTTCAGGGCGTTCCCGTAGGTAAACTTCTGGTAGGGTCCTTTGAAGCCGGGCTGGTAGGTGGACTTGCAGACTGGTTTGCAGTTACAGCGTTGTTCCGCCATCCGCTCGGCATTCCCATCCCGCATACGGCACTGCTGCCAAAAAATCGGGATAAAATGACAGAAGGTCTGGTCTCTGCTGTTGAGAATAACCTGCTGAATAAGGATAGTATCACTGAGAAAATTGCCGGCTTCAAAGCAGCGGAGACAGTCCTTGATACGCTGGGGAGAGAGCTGCACAGTGACGGGATCAAAACAATGCTGGATACGCTGTGCAAGCGTATTCTGGCAGGACTTCCGCTGGAGCAGATTGCTCCAATCGTTGCCAGAGAGATCAAGTCACAAGCCGGAGCGTTTGACTTGGGGCCGATTCTGGAAAAGGCCGCAGTGCAGGTCACAGAACAAGGATATGATGCTCAGGCTCTGGACTATGCACTCAAGCAGGCGGAGGAGTGGCTGGTGCAGCCGGAGACGATTATGTTTCTGGGTGAGAGCGGCATGAAAGCAATCAGTGGTATTCAGATGAACGGACTCATGCAGTTTGCGATGAACGCATTCATGGGATATCTGAATGAGGACCGTCTAGGCGGCATTATTCAAGGATATCTTTTTGACCGGGTAGAGGATATGAAACGTGAGGGCAGTGCGCTGCGCTACAAAGTACTAAATATGCTGCGTACGCAGGCGTTGCGTCTTGCGGTAAGCGAGGCTGTGCAGGATGGCCTTAACGGCTGGAAGAACAATCTGCTGGATGGCTGGAATGCCGAGGAAACCGTGTTGAACAAGCTCACGGAGATGCGGGATAAAGCGCTGGTGGCGATGGAGGATGGTCGTTACGTAGATGCGTATGCACTACCTGCAATCGAGAAAGTTCTGGCTGATCTGCGTGCAGATGAAGCATTAATGACAGGTATGAATGCGAAGATTGTAGAAGGCGTCACCACGCTGCTGGAGAAAAACCATTCCAAAATCGGGAATCTCGTTCGTGAAAATGTAGATAAAATGGACAATGCTTCGCTCATCTCGCTAATTGAAGACAAGGTGGGGCAGGATCTGCAGTGGATTCGGATCAACGGCGCAGTGACCGGCTTTATTATCGGGGTTGTGCTGACTGCGCTGCGGATGGTGCTTGAGTAATAAGGCAGGGCTGGCCACAAGCTGGCTGGTGGACAACAAGAGCCGCTCTTATCAGAGCAGGCTCTTGTTTGGTAATTGGGGTCAATGAGACATGTCATTTCGTTTCACATCAGGATAGCAAGGTTTAGAATTGCAGGATGTATTCAAACCAATGAAGGCTTTCTTTTTGACACCCAGAGGTGTTAGGGAGGACGTTTTTGCTTTGAGATGGAAAAATTCAGTCCGGGCTGATACAAAGGTATGGGAAGAGGGTAATATACACCCAAATATAGGCATGAATCATCTAGGAAAAAAGTTTCAGGAAAACGCTCCTGTGAGCCGATGTGTCGTATGTTGATTTTGTACTATGATGCATGTAACAGTTGAGAGGGGCGTTTTTTACATATAAGGGTTTAAGCCAAAAGGGGGAATTGCTATTCCGCGCACAAGATGGATGAAAGGTTTATTTGCACTGATGATGGTGTTTACTATATTACTGGGAGGGTGTCAGAAGATGACCGAAAGTGAGAAACAGGCGTTGTACCAAGAGGCTGAGAAGGTTGTGGTACAGCATTTCAAAGAAAAGTTTGATCTGGATGTTGTCATTACAAGCAAAGAGCTGCTGCCAGAGATGGCGATGTCGCAGATTGGACTTAAAGGGCATGTAAAGGATCATACGGACCAGAGCTTTGGCATCTCGTATGATTATAAGAAAAAAATCACTAAAAATCTCGTGATTAGTCCAGAAATCGAGGAAGTGATCCGGGCCAAAGGACATGATCCATACGCCAAATAAAGGGGAGGTGCAGTGAGTGAGTAACGGCAGGAATATTGATGACGAAACGTATAAAACGCTGTCAGAGTTAGCTTATCAGGATCAGAAGACAGGTGACCGCTTGACAGAGCTTCCAGGTTGGGAAGTGCTGGAGGGCACGGAGGGCGACAAGCTGTCCGGCTTTGATGCCGTAACGTTCTACAACCCGGAGACGAAGGAAGCTGTGATTGCGTACCGGGGAACAGAAGGCAGTGCGCCTCTTGATCGCTCCATACCTGACTTCGTGATGGATGCTCGTATTGGGGGCGGAGAATTAATTCGTAAAGGACAACAGGAGGCTACGAGAGCTGTCGACAATCTGACGCCGGAATGGCTTGACAAGGGTGTTCAGCATGTCAAGGATGTCACAGGGGTATCCAGGGTGGAAGGCTGGGCAGGTGAGCGATTAAGAGATGCGGAGAATTGGGCGGGCGACCGTGTGAAGGATATCGAGAGAACGCTATCCCCTACGGGTTGGGCTAACCAGATGTATCACTCTGAGAACTACGCAAACCGCATGAAGGATAAGTATAGTGATCTGAATTTTTCCCTGACCGGGCATTCTCTTGGGGGTGGCGATGCACAGTATGCATCTGCTTATACGGGTCTTCCAGCTGTTACTTTCAGTGCACCGTCCGTTATGGGGAATCTGACCCCTGAAATGCGCCGCAGAGTGGAGGCGGGCGAGCTTGATGGTCAGGTCACAAATTATGCCAGTCCAGGAGATCTGGTCGCCAGCGGAGCGTTAGGTGGATATGATCGTCATGTGGGCTCTACGTATTATATAGATTCCAATTATGCGGATGCGAACGATGGCGTAAGTCTGATTGATAAGGTGAAGGATACATTTGGTGGAAAAAACTATCACAGCTTGGATCAGTATGACTTCAAGAACGGATATATCTCCAATGATTTGTATGATCCGGTTACGGGCGAGCGCGTTCGTTACTCACCAAGGCTTATGGAGAATCTGGGGCCGCTTGGTAAAGCGATAGGTCCGTTGGGCTTGGGACTGGGTGCAGGCAAAGGCATGGCCGGGGTACTTGGGTCTGGTCTGATCCAGGTCACGCCGGAAGAGCTGAAAAGCGTCGCTTCCCGATGGAAGCAGAATGCTTTGCAGTGTAATGCGGAGCTTAATCAGGTGCGGACACGTATGGCCCAATATTTGCATTCGAGCCGAAGCCGCAGGCTGGAGCCTATCGTAACGCAGCTGGATGCATCCATTCAGGAGCTGAGCACATGGCATATGAAACATACAAGCCAGTTCCTGACCTTTATTGAAGAGAAGGCGGAGGCCTTCCGGCAGGCGGATGAAAGCCCGGTTCGTCATTTTAACTGAGTCCCGCCCGTTCGAGTGAAGTGCGAGCAGTCGATGTTAGAAGTGTGCATATAAGGGGAGGGGTGCAAGTGAGCGGACAATTACTGGTGGAACTGAATGACCTGCGGATTGCGGAAAAAGAACTGACACAGCTGCTTGTTCGTCTGCAAGCAGATGAGCAGGAGGCCAGAGCGCTTTACAGCCGCTTGAACGATTGGAAAGGGCAGTCTGCCAACTATACGAGGCAGCAGATTGAAGAATTCTTCGCAGGTCTCGCCAAGCGTATTCAATCAATTGAAATGCAGAAGCGGAGCTTGAATCAGTACATTGAAGTGATGATTCAAACGGATCAGCAGCGCTAAACACCAACGTGTACTGCCACATTGCGGATGGCATACATCGTATGAAATAAAAAGGAGTCTTGCACCAGAGGGATGTTCCCTTAGGGCGCAGACTCCTTTTTACATGAGAATTCGCTATTCATTCAATTATGACACGGCATATTTAAGTGTGAATTAACGCTTTTTGCGACGTGTTGCGAGTGCGATGCCCAGGAAGGACATGATCAAAGCCAGAATGGAGACGATCAGCGTTGCTTGCTGAAGCTTCAGCGTTCCCGTATCCGTATCTGTGTTGTTAGGTTGACCTTTTACGGTATCTGAGAGGGCATCGCCCAGCGTGGTGTCATCATTCGCTTTTTTGCCATCGCTCGAAGTGTCAGAGGCTGTATTGTTGGATGTGCCACCTGACGTGTTGCCAGCTGTACCTGCACTGTCATGTCCCGCCCCTGCTGTACCCGAGCTGTGATGGTCATCTCCAGCTGCACCAGTGCCGGCAGCGACCGGTTCTTCACTAATCGTGGTGATGCTGTGGGGATTGCTGTCGCCAGGCTGGCCTGTCCATTCTACAATGCTTCCATCGCTGTAGTATTGAAACGCATCCCACGCTACTTTTGCTTCAGTCTTCGGGTTCTGTGCAACAAAGTTGAATTGCTGGAACTGTCCAGCCATAATCCCTTGGTTATCTCCGTCAACCTCCCACGTAATGGAGGTTACTTCGTTCGAGTCATTTTTTTCGGTTGAAATTTTCCAGCCCGTAAGCGGCTGATATTGCTTGAACGCAACCTCTTTCGGAATTTTCAGTGTGATTTTGGTGGTTGGCAGTTCTTTCTCGGATGGCACCTTAATGGTGTACATCTGCCATGCACTTGTCTGTGCGTTGGACGGATTTACCGTAACGTGAGCGCTGGCAAAGCTGGCAAACAGCAGAAATGCTGCTGCACCTGCTGCTACCGTTGATGTAAGCTTGGATACCCATGATGTTTTCTTCATATTCATAACCCCTCTCAATTCGTTGTAAAATATATGTTGTCCTGCTCAGGTCATTTAAGACATGAACTATGGCTTGGCTGCATTGATCTTGAACTCGGCATCGAGCGCATCGAGCGATCGTGTCAGCGCATGCACTTTAATGCTCCAATTTCCGGGCATGGAGATGTAGTCATCTGCCTTGTAGATGCCGGTATCATTCTTCGGAATGGTGATTTCGTAAATGCCCATGTCCATATCCAGATGCGTCAGGGACAACGTGATCTGTTCGAGGTCCTTGATCACACTGCCGTCGGCTTTTTTGATGCCGACTTCGAACTGGTTCTCTCCCGTCACGTTTGGACTGACCTGAAGTGTGATTACTGAGCCATCCTCTGTTGTCTCTGTGCCTTGATAAGGTCCGGCTGACGCTGGCTGGCCAGGAGAAAGATGGGTCAGGATTGCCGCCAGTGCAAGTACAATGGCACCTGTAGCGAGTTCAGCCTTCAGGCTGCCGGATAGGCGTGCTCCCGTAGCGGCTCTTGCCCGCTTGGCATGATATCCTGCGAACGCAAGCATCACGAGAAGCAGCACGATTTTGCCAATCAGCACAAGCCCGTAGGCTGTCGTGAAGAGGGACTTAAACATCGGTGCAGGCAGGATGACGAGACTGCTATAGATGCCGGTAGCGACTAGAATGGCAACGGCACCAATCCCCCAAGCCATAAATCTGCGTAGCGTAGCCCAGTATATCTCACCGCGTACCTTGGCAGGCAGCCGGTTCGTCAGCAGAGGCAGGCATACCGCCATGGCGGTGAGAGCTCCGATCCAGAACGCAGCGGCCACCAGATGGATAAAATCCATGGTCACGGCAAGCACGCGCTGCTCCGCAGCAGCGGGATGCCCGGTCATGGCGTGTGTGAGCAGCCAGCCCAGTACAAGCAGTAACGTTCCGTATGAAGACCAGATGCGCACACGTATAGTTCGGTCGAGATCATAACCTGATAAAAGTGTAACGGCGATCAGCAGGGCGATTAGCATCTGTAGCATCCAGGTCTGTCCAAAGGCGGTCAGCTTGAGTGCGCTGCCCATCAAAGCCCAGCTGAATTGATTCAGCTCCACACCAGATTCGTACAGGGTGTTCAGTGGCAGGCTTACCAGTGCGGCGAAGGATGCAGCACCGTAGCTAATCCACATCAGCTTGTAGCTGCCAGGTACATCCATCGGTTCTCGCTGAAGCGATGCGGGGGCGATTCTCAGCATGAGAAAGGCCAGAGCTCCCAGCATGATCGACAGTCCGAGATACTGAATCCAGTCGGTAAACGAAACGATCCATTTCAGGGGTCCTCCGGCTGCACCTGAACCGGACGCAAGGTCCTTCAGACCGACAGGTGAGCCGGAGGGTTCGCCGATATGGAACACATACGCTCCAGAGATGGGATGGCCATCCGCAGATACTGCTTTCCAGCTGACCGCATACGTACCGTTGCCAAGCCCGGTGCGTAAACCGGTTTCCAGAATATGCGGGCGCTGCGGGTCAATCTGTACGTTGCCGTCGCCTGCCGGATTGCCATCCGGGTCGGTAATTTTAATATCATAAAAGGCGGTCTGTAGTGATTCGTTAAACTCCAGCGTCAGTCGCTGAGGTGCGGTGACGAGCAATTCATTTTCCTCCGGCGATGACTTCACAACATAAGCATGTGCAGATGCCCATTGCGGCATCACAAGGCAGAACACCAGCAGCAGGCTGGTGAGCAGTATCCAATGACGCTTGCTCCATCGCAGGTTCAAGCTTCTTGTATTCAAAAATTCATCACCCTCAGGTTATAGATTTGCAGTTTATTCCCATAATTGTTCATTCGCGCACAATCTATACCATTATAACTTTGTCCAAAATAAAGGCGTATGACTACATTGGGCTATATAAAATCATAGATTACCGCATAATTGTGACAAATGCATGAAATGAAATATGTGATGCTGGTGCGCTGTTACATTGCGCACAGCATCACATGCTGAACGTATGGTATCCTCCATTGCTCGTGTGTTTGGATAATTCTGGCGTGTGCACGGTTCGTGACACGTTACTTACGCGACTTGCGTCCGGCAAGTCCGCTCTCCAGCGCATAACGTGTAAGCTGAACCCGGTTCTCCAGCTGCAACTTTTGCAAAATGTTTTTTAGATGATTCTTCACCGTCTGATCGGAGATGCCTAACTGCTCGGCTATTTCGCGATTGGTATATCCGGCTGATACCCACTGTAGGATCTCCAGTTCACGGGCCGTTAACGGATTTTCCTGTATCTCCTCATGACGGGGGGATGGAAACTCCTGCAAAATGCGGTACGCCAGCTCCTTGCTGAGTGGTGCATCGTCACTGACAATTGCTCGAAGGTATTCAAGCCAGGTGGAGGGAGACAGATTTTTGCGCAAATAACCTTGAGCTCCTTGCTTCAATGCTTCAAAGAGGTAGGTGACATCATCTGATACGGTCACCATTACGATGATAACGTATGGGAAACGCAGCTTGATCTGTCTCGTTGCCTCCAGTCCATCCATATCGGGCATCTGAACATCCATTAGAATCAGGTCAGGCATCCACTGCTCTGTTTGCTCCAGTGCTTCTTGACCGTTTCTCGCGATGCCAATGACCTCAAACAGGCTATCCTCCGATAAAATGCTGCAGATCGCTTCACGTGCATGCGCATGATCGTCCACGACAAGTACACGAACCCGTTCCATATTATGTTCGCCCCTTTCCAATGATCATTCGCGTATCACCGGGCCTGGATTCCAGTCGGAATGACCAGCCCATCTGCTCGGCTCGCTCCTTTGTGATTCGCAGGCCATAGCGGTCTTTCAGCAGCATCGGGTCTCCCTGTAGGCCAATGCCATTGTCCTGAATCTGAATGAGCCAGTCGGAGACGCTACCTTCGGCATGTACCTGCACCTTGGAAGCCTTGGCGTGCTTGCGTACGTTCAGGAGTGCTTCCCGAATACAGGCCAGCAGCTCCACTTGTTCTTTGGCGGAGAGAGAAATTTCAGTCCAGTGCCACTGCATGTCTGCTTCAGGTACAGTATCGCTGACGATGGATTCAACCTGCACTTGCAGGGCAATTGCTTCAGGATCAGCGGTGGGAGAAGGCACATAACGCAACTGAGCAATGGACTGTCTTACATATGTATTGACCTCATGTACCGTTTTCTGAATCTCGCGGATGTCTTGCTCATGATTGGTCCCGCTGAGGCTGCGTCCGGCTTTATCTGCTTTGACAGAGAGCAGGAACAAGGATTGTGAGATGCCGTCATGCAGTTCACGGGCCAGCTGATCGCGGGCTTCGAGAGCAGTCTTGGATGCCCGCTCCTGCTCCAGAGCGGCCCTTGCACTTTCCAGCATGCGGAACAAACGGCTCAGCAACGTCACACTGACAAGATAAACGATGACAGGTGTCAGCCAGTTTCCGGCATCCATTGACAGATAAGGCATTAGAAACTGGTGGCGAATATATTCCCATAGCCCTACCGTAATGGTGGGGATGAGCAAAATCATCCATTTAATCTGTTTGTAAGACATGCTTGCAAAACTCCTTTATTTGGCCTGGATACGTGATAGGGCAGATCGAAACTTAGTTCTCAGACGTTATTAGTATGGTGACATCAATGGAATGAGTGTAATGAAGTGTAATGGCATTATTATAACGCAACCTTGTCCAAGACCCTAGTCCGGGCTATTTGCAGGAAAGGGGGCAGGATCATGGAGGATACAGAAGCATATCTAAGAATGACACAGGGTGAAATGTTGTCATGCTAGGTGAGGCTTGATGTGCTCTTCTCAGGAGGGCTCTGCCCGTTTTCGCTATGAGGGAAGGTCCTCTATACTTATAGAGAACGAGAAATCATTACAAAACATGTTAAGGAGTGACGCAACAACATGAGTCAAGAAGTATTGGAACGTCGCAGTGAATTGCTCAAGAAGAACATTCACCAGATGCTTATTCAAGACAATCAGCACGGAATCAGTCGCCAGGACAACATGTTTTTGCAGCAGATGATCAAAGAGCTGCACCAGACCTCACATGAACTCAATACGATGAGCAGCGAAGAAGTCTCACAGGACTGAAGCTCCAGAATATATCCATTATATCTGGTATGAGATTACATCACGATGAAAATGAAAATGGCGCTATCCCTGGACGGGATAGCGCTTTGACGTTTTTGGAGCCGCGCGTCTACGGTAATCGCTGATGAGCGGTACGCTTCTGGATATAACGGATAAACAATTCCGCAAGCTCCGGGTCAAATTGTGTGCCAGAGCATGCTCTCAGCTCCTCAATGGCTTCATCTATATTTTTTGTCTCCTGATATGGACGCTCGGTTGTCATGGCATCAAAGGAATCAATGACGGTCAGCATCCGGCACAGCTTCGGAATTTCTTGTCCCTTCAGGCCATAAGGGTATCCTTGACCGTCGTAGCGCTCATGATGCAGTTCGATATACGGAATCAGATCGGCGAAGCGATCATTCGTCATCACCATTTTTTTGCCCCAGGTTACATGACCCTTAATCGTATCCCATTCTTCTACTGTAAGTTTTTCCTTTTTGTTCAGAATAGACCACGGAATCTCCAGCTTTCCGATATCATGAATCAAGGCCCCGAGCACAAAACGCCGTTTCTCCGCATTGTCCAGCTTGAGCACCTCGCTAATATCCAGCGCGTACTTGTAGACCCTCTTGGAATGTTTGAACGTATCCATGTCTTTGTATTGAAACAGGTTCAGCTGCTGCTCGATGTCACGGACGTCCTGAACCAGATCAATCTCGTGCTCCATGCCGTCATTGCTGCCGTAGCGGTGCACGTTGTTTTTGCCCTGCTTTTTGGCATAATAGAGCGCTTTGTCCGCTTGATCCACCAGTTGAGACTTGTTGTACATATCCACCTGATATGCGGCAACTCCGGCAGAGAAGGAGAGACAACCGTGTGGTAACACCTCGACTCCCTCAAATGGCGTATCATTCAGCTGCTTGCGCAGCTTGTTCATGAAACGGTAGGACTCATCGAGCTCCATGCCTGGCATCAGCAGGGTGAACTCCTCGCCTCCATAGCGAAAAGCAGTAACGGGAGTACCCGCAGTTTTGCGAAGCAGAAAATCCCCGAGCAAGGCTAGCAGGCTGTCACCCTGGAGGTGACCGAACTGATCGTTATATTTTTTGAAATCATCAATATCCAGCAGTCCGAGACAAAGCGGGGTTTCCTGTGTGCGTGCCACATTAAGCTCAATCTCGAGCATGTTCTCGAAATAACTATGATTGAACAGACCTGTCCGCTGATCCGAATTTGCCTTCTCTTCAATGGACTGGTACATGATGAATAGCTGCTTGAACGCGTGGGACAACAGGATGCTAAGACTCAGATACAACAGTAGACCAAGCACGCCGTTATGCACAACCAGAATGGTAAGCACCAGCGACAGAATAAGCGTACATAGATACACCAGAAGGGATTCGGTTACGAATACCCGTTTCATCTGCTGCAATGCATCCTTGGTTGAAAAATGAAAGAACAATCCCAGCGTGATTGTATTAATCATAAAATAAGCTGCCAGAGCAGCAAAATAAGGGAACAGGTTATACCCGTTGATTGCTCCGGCTTGCCCGCCTGTCCACTCAAACACGACAGAGGCTCCTGTGATCATGAGACTATAAATACTGAAGTTGACGACATGCTTCCACCAGGCGAGCTTGCGGTCTTTGACTAACAGTATGATGGAAATCGGCAGCAACACAGAGAGGCTGAATGCTCCGCTGAACATGAATATGCAGGCCAGATACACAGAGGAATCCATGGATTGCTGATTGCCCTTTGGGGGGATCTGGAATGTGAAATAGTCGAGGATGAGCGCAGCTCCCAGCATGGTATAAACCATGACCCATTCGGCTGTAGACAGGTGGAAATAGGACCACTGGTTCGTATAGATAAAAACGCCAATCCCGGTGCAGCTGAGGCCGACAACATACATTTTGCTTCGATCTGCTTTGCGGATAAGGTTACGGATAAAGTTCATAAAAAATCTCCTGCTTGGGTTTAGTCATCTCTTGATGTTAGGGATAAATGAACGCTACAGCACAACGTCTCGTTTACGTGTGAGTAACTTGTTGCATTTATATTGGTTATTCTTGTATAGAGATATACTATATGTTTTTTAACATAACAAGATCGCTCCCAAAAATCCAGCAAGAAAAAACAGGCCGCTCGCAGCCTGTTTGTCTGGTTGGCAGTAGAACCTAGCCGCCAAGCTTGTACCCCGAAGTTAGTGCCACAACGACAGAAGCTACGATGATTGCGTTGATAACAATTCGGGAATATTTGATACCCTCGAATTTCTTCATGGAAAAAGACCTCCCTTCCTTGGAGTCTGTCTGATGCTCATTGGGTTTGGTATGTTTCTGCTGTTTCTGTCTCTGAGGATGACGCTACTTTCGCGCCTCGATTCACCATGATGTGCTGGATGAACAGGAATATACCAACATTCATCACAACATCACCGATGCTGATGACCTGTGTCCGTGGATACGGGCTGGACAGCGGGATGATATCACCGAGGAATGCCAGGTGGGTTGAGGCGTCCATCATGTAATGTTTGGATACAGCTCCGCCTTCCCGAAGCAGATCGACATAAAAGGGACCGAGCACTGCCGAGGCTTCCACAGAAACGGGCATCCGGCCTCCATTGACAGCCATCACGAGAAAGTTAAGAAACACCCCGATCCAGATTAGTGTGAAACCCCGATGATGTCGGTTAATCCACAGGAAACCAAGCCCGGTAATATATACAGCAGCAAACAGATAACCATTTATTGATGCGATCCAGCTCCAGCGTTCCTGCAGATAGAAAATGCCAAATTGAAAGAGCAGCAACAGAGGGAAGATCCAGCCACCGCGTAGCCGGAGTGAAGCAAACTGGTGGAGTCCGTGCCGGACACCGCCTCTGAACAGACCAACAATCAAGCCGATCAGAATACCGTCATATACCATGATTAACTCCTGTTCTTGCGGAGATGCGCAACGGTGATTGCGTGTTTGTGTACATAAGAAATTCGACCTGTTTTTGGCAATTCCTGCATCAGACGTCTGATTTTTAAGAAGAATTTTGTAAATGCATAGACAAAAACCGTCTCACCGAAAAACATAGGTCGAAACCTGAATCCAAATCGGTGAAGACGGTTGTATTGTTTGCTATAAACGGGGAATCTTAGTCAATAAATTGTTTGAAGGCTGATTACTCCGAGCCACCATTCAAATAATTGAAGAAAGGCTGATCCACCCAGAAGTTATACGAGGTGATCTTCGCTTCAGGAGCAAGCTTGCGGAAGCCGTCCTGAATAGCCTTGGCATTTTCTTTCAGTGAGAAGGATTGAGCATAATAATGACCGAGCGTGATTTTGCTATTGGTGATCATCGGGAAGTTCGCCAGTGCTGTCGGAGAATAATACAGCGGCTGCCACCAGGAGTTGATAATGAGCGGTGATGTGCTGTTACTGTTCTTCTTGGCGTAATTCAGTACGATGTCGTTAAAACGTGCTTTGTCAGCTGTATTGTTGAATTCAAACTGAATGTCATATTCCTTGGCATAAGCAATATAGTTTCCATTTTCAATCTGTGTAACTTTGTAATCCGGTGTTTCTTTAGGTTCACCCCATTCCTTCAGATAGATGAAGGCAGAGGTTTTAGGCTGGAACTGCACATCGGCGTCAATGCCTTCACTGCGAAGCAATCCGATCAGCTGCACTGCATGGTTGATGCTGTCATGACCATAAGTCAACGTCAATTCATCAATAAAATTGGAATCGAAGCGGCTGTCCTTGAGGTTGTAACCTGTAACGAGATCCTCACGCAGCGCCTGATCTACAATCTTTCTCAGCTCGGGAGCTTCGATGAGATCAGCTGTGCGATATGCAGCATAGAGCTTGGAGTAGATGTCTGCATCACTGGAGCGTCCGATTTCGTTTTTGTATTTCCCTTGACTGACCAGCACACGTCCAAGCAAGAGGTTGGCTGCATCCTTGCTTGCAGCACCGCCCTTAACAAGCGCGGGATACAAGCTTTCTGGAACCAGTCCTGTATCAATTGCAGCAGCGAGTTCCTGCGCTGATTTTCCTTGCAGGCGGTTAGGCTTGATTCCGGCTTTTGCCAGTGCTTTGGCTGTTTTGTCAGCAGGGTAAGTGTAAGCGAGCTCCTTGAATCCGGCTGCTTTTACGGCAAGGAATACTGCCGCGTAGATGCTCAGCTGATCCTTGGCGTGTACTTCTGTTCCGGTCAAAACTCCGTTATTGAACAGGGCAACGGCTGCATCGTAGGCTGCATCACCCGGTTTAAGATCGCTAAAGGCAGGTGCCTGTGCGGCATCCTTATTTGCAGCTGTGGCCGTAGTGCTTGTTGCTGCAATTGCGGCAATCGCTTGAAGAAAATCACCTTTGGTTGCTTGCTGTGGCAACTGGATACCGTACTTGGCTTGCAGGAATTGAGCAAAATCTGCAGCGCTCTCGCTGTAGACAGCGGCTGGTTTGGTTGAGGGTGCTTGTACAGTCAGTTGAGCCTTGGGTGCAACCGGAACCGGGGTTGCTGTAGCAGCAGAAGCGGGCAGACTGAAGCTGAGACTGCCGAGCGTTACCGGAGCGGCTAGCAGAGCTGCCAGCGTAATTTTTGTGAATTTTTGCAAAAGAAAGTCCTCCTTAGAATGAATTGAATATGATAGGGGAATATGACATAATTCTGACAAAACCTATCAGAATACAATAATTGGATTGACTTTAGCACGGCGTCGCGCCAAATGTCAACGAAAAAAAACCAATCACGGCAGGGCTTCCAGAGGCTGGAAATCCAAATTTTACGAACTTGTTCCATATGAGTGTATACGCTGAAAGTTGTATTGACAAGGATCGACATTATCCGCTAGGATATAAAAAAAGAATATTGAAAAGGGGAATTTTCGAAAATGAAAAGAGGTTTATCGTTCGTCTTATCAATTGTAATGGTCGCTATTTTGCTGGCTGCTTGTGGGAATTCGGCTTCTAAAGACGAACAATCCGCTCAAGGCGGCAATTCTGAAAAATCCCTGCGGATGGCACTTGTACTTCCTGAAAAAATCGGGGTTAACCCTTTCTTTGTACAGATGGATGAAGGCTTCAAAAAAGCAGGCAAGGAGTTCAAGGTAGATACCAAAACGATTGAATCAACAGACCCTGCTGCATTTGAGCAAAACCTTCGTGCAGCTGTTGCCGAGAACTATGATCTGATTATTACAGCAACATTCCAGGCAGAGGATGCACTGAAAAAGGTGGCTGCCGAGAATCCAAACAAGTCGTTTGCAATTGTAGATACGACAGTTGATCTGCCTAACGTTCGTAGCGTTGGTTTCCGTGAGTATGAAGGCGCGTATCTGCTGGGTGCTGCTGCCGGACTTTCTACTAAAACAGATAAAGTGGGCATGATTGCTGCAATGGACGTGCCTTTGATCAAGAAATATACAGAAGGTTTCAGAGCAGGTCTGGAATCGGTTAATCCCAAAGCAGAATTCCTTGTAAACTATGTTGGTGGCTTCAATGACCCTGCCAAAGCGAAAGAGCTGGCACTGGTGCAATTCGGTAAAGGGGCTGACTTCATCGCGGGTGCATCTGCTGTAGGTGATCTCGGCGTGTTCGAAGCTGCAAAAGAAAAAGGCTTCTATACTTCGGGTCAGGATACAGACCGTACAGTAGAAGATCCGGAGCATATCGTGCTTTCTCAGTTGAAATCCACAGATACGGTTGCTTATGAAACTGTGAAGGATTTTGCAGAAGGCAAATTCAAAGCAGGTGCTGTAAACTACGGCTTGAAAGAAGACGGTGTAGGCCTGACTTACGTTACACGTGACAGTCAGTCTCCACTCAATGCATTTGTTGGACAAGAGGTTATCGACAAGGTTAAAGCGATCAAAGATGACATCGTATCCGGTAAAATTGTAGTGAAAGACCCATTGCAACAGTAGTATGGATTGTAAATTCACTTCTTGAATATGATCTGAAATATTTCATATGAAAGAAAAGCCATCCATAGATGGATGAGTAATCAATCTAGTTAGCCGGCTGCCCAACCAGGCAGCCGGTTTTGCTACTGTTAACAGTGACCATTTATGTTGAACTTATATCAACCGAGGGGAGCGAACGCAAGATATGCTGTTGGAGATGGAGCAGATTACGAAGAAATATGGAAACTTCACGGCGAACCGGGAGATCCATTTTAATCTGCGCGAGGGAGAGATTCACGCACTGGTCGGGGAGAATGGAGCTGGAAAAACAACGCTGATGCGTATGCTGTATGGGATGGAGCAGCCCACATCAGGCACGATCAAGGTTCGTGGACGCGAGGTCAGCTTTGCAACACCTTCTCAGGCGATGGCCAGCGGGATCGGCATGGTACATCAGCATTTCATGCTGTTTCCATCCTTTACGGTGGCTGAGAATATTGTGATTGGGCGTGAACCTGCGGCAGCGGGGGTATTTGATCGGAAAAAAGCTGCAGCTCAGGTTGACGAATTGGGCAGACAATATGGAATGCCGGTGGACCCGTGGAAAAAAGTAGCTGAATGCCCGCTCGGCATGCAGCAGCGCGTAGAAATCCTCAAGGTGCTGCATCAGGGAGCAGACATCATTATACTGGATGAACCGTCGGCGGTGCTCACTCCGCTGGAAGTGAAAGAGCTGCTGACAAACATGAGATCACTTGCAAAGCTTGGCAAAACCTTTGTAATCATTACACACAAGCTGCAAGAGGTTATGGATGTTGCGGATCGAATCACTGTGCTGCGGGATGGACAAGTCACAGGTATATTAGAAGCGAAGGAAACGAATGTGGAGGAATTGTCACGTCTGATGGTTGGACGTGAACTGGTTCGTATGGACAAGCAGCCGTCTGTACCGGGTGAAGCTGTACTTCAGGTGGAAGGTGTGCACCTGTCGGGTGCAAGAGATCGGTCAGCACTCAAGGATATTCATATGCACGTTCGAAAAGGCGAAGTAGTGGGCATTGCTGGTATCTCCGGCAATGGTCAATCTGAATTGATTCAGGTGATTGCAGGGCTGCGGAAGCCCGATGGCGGGCGAGTGCTTTTATCGGGGCAGGATACGACAAACTGGCCGGTTCGCCGGATACGGGAGCAGGGACTTGCACATATTCCAGAGGACCGTTACATGTGGGGAGCGGCTAAGGACGCCAGCGTGAAGGAAAACGGATTGATGGGACACCATCATCGCTTGCAGAGACGAGGCATCATTAAGGCCAAAGCAGCCAAGCTTCTCGTGGAGAGCTGGATTAAACAGTTCAGCATCAAGACAGGCTCTGCGGAAACGAAAGCTCAATTTCTGTCAGGTGGTAATTTACAGAAGCTGATTGCAGCCCGTGAATTTGCACAGGATACGCCGTTTTTAATTGCAGCTGAACCGACACGCGGAGTGGATATCGGTGCGATGGAAACGATACATGCTGAATTGCTGCGCAAGCGTAATGAGGGAGCGGGCATTCTGCTGATTTCATCGGAGTTGTCAGAGATTTTGCAATTATCGGATCGCATTATTGTGATGTACGAAGGTGAGATTGCCGGAGAACTTGCAGCAGCGGAAGCGACAGAAGAACAGATCAGCTTGCTGATGGCAGGAGGGAAAGAGCGGGTATGAATCGGGTAAATGAAACACTTCGCGGACTGGTACAGCCGTTGCTTGCCGTACTGATCGGCTTGCTTGCCGGTGCGATTGCCATTCTGGTCGTAGGCGGCAACGTAATAGATACGTACGCAGAGATGTGGAAGGGGGCCTTCGGCAACTTCTACTTCTTCACGAATACACTGGCTCGTGCCACGCCGATTATTCTGGCTGGACTTGGCGTAGCACTGGCCTTCCGCGCCGGATTTTTCAACATGGGTGCGGAAGGTCAGATGATTCTTGGAGGACTCAGTGCGGCGCTCACGGCGCTTTATCTGCCTGGGCCGGGCTGGTTTGTTTGCGTTGTGGCCATTGCTGCGGGCATTCTCGTCGGCGGCCTCTGGTCCCTTTTGGCAGGCTGGCTGGATGCGCGCTTTGGCATGAATCTGTTAATTACGACATTGCTGCTTAACTATATCGCAACTTATTTTGGCGGGTACATGGTTTCGTATCCATTTAAAGACCGGACAGGCTCGGCGGCGATGGCACAGACACCAATGATTGATCAGAGCATCTGGCTGCCCAAGCTGTTTCAGGGCATGGGTCTGCACGCTGGCTTCATTATTGCCGTGGTGGCAGCGATTCTGATCTATTGGTTTACTCACAAAACGGTGACGGGTTATGAGATTCGCATGCTGGGTAGCAATCCTTCCTTTGCGGCATATGGCGGTGTGCGCCGTATTCGCATGATGATGCTGTCGATGGTCATCAGCGGTGGTCTGGCGGGTCTGGCAGGAGCAGGAGAAGTGCTCGGAACACAGTACCGGTTTCTGGATGGCTCGTTATCCTCGGCCAGCTATGCATGGAGCGGTATTATGGCAACATTGCTTGCTCGCTCTCATCCGCTCGGTACAGCCTTTGCCGCGATTCTGCTGGCGGCTTTGCAGACCGGTGCGATGGGCATGGAGCGGAACACGGATGTACCGCTGGAGGTCGGTAGCGTTATTCAGGCGGTCTTGACGTTATTTGTGTCGGCACAGATCGGTTACTCTTTCCTGAAGCGGAGAAAGGAGAAAAAGTCCAATGCAACAACTGTTTGATGCAGCCATGTTTGGCTCAACTCTGCGTATCATGACGCCGATTCTGCTGGCAGCTCTTGGCGGGGCTTTATGCTCGCGTGTCGGTCTGTTCAACGTGGGTCTGGAGGGACTTGTGCTGATTGGCGCGTTCTCTGCGATTGTGGGTAACTATTTGTTTGGCAACGTATTGCTGGCGGTGTTGTTCTCGATCGTCATTGTAATGTTATTCTCGGCGCTCTTCGCGTTTATAAGCATCAACTTGAAGGCCAATGCCATTGTGGTGGGTATATCGCTGAACTTTCTGGCGGCGGGACTCACGACATTTGCCCTGCGTGCGATCTTTGATGTAAAGGGTGCATACTACGACAAGGATATGGTGGGATTGCCGAAATGGGACATTCCATTGATCAAGGATATCCCTTGGGTCGGTACGGTGTTCTCGGGGCACAGCCCGCTCGTTTATCTCGGTATCATTATTGTCATTGCGTTACAGTTCTATCTATTTAAAAGTGTGTCCGGCTTCCGTCTTCGCTCCGTCGGTGAGAATCCGATCGCAGCACAGAGCATCGGCATCAAGGTGCGTGGTATTCAATATGGCGCTGTGCTGATGTGCGGCGTGCTATGTGCACTGGCTGGAGCGCAGCTGTCACTCGGTCAGGTCACGATGTTTACCGAAGGCATGACTGCGGGCCGCGGCTTTATCGCTCTGGTTGCTACGATGCTGGGACAAGCCAATCCGCTTGGGGTGATGGGGTCCAGTGTGCTGTTTGGTTTCATGGAAGCACTCAGTATTCGTCTGCAGGGCTTCTCTCTCCCGACCCATTTCACGATGATGCTGCCGTACATTGTAACACTGGTGGCGATGTTCTTTTTCAAAGACCGGACCTATGCGCAGGATGCATTGAAAGCAGGCGGAAGCTCGCGTTAATAAGGAGGAATCACAAGACATGCATAACAAGGCTGAACGTTTGAAAAAAACGAAAACACCGCCACCAAAAGCAGGCGTCGATTACGGAGATCGGCTGCCTCCAGGTCAGGTGCTGACGGAGAAATTCCCGATTTTGCATGAAGGGGAAGTGCCGGAGTATGACCTCTCCACTTGGGATTTGAAGATTTTTGGTGAAGTCGAAGAAGAGAAGGTGTTCTCTCTGGCCGAGCTTCAGGCGATGCCGCAGGTGAACATGGTCAGTGATATTCACTGTGTTACTCGCTGGTCGAAGTTTGATACACCGTGGGAGGGTATCCGCTTCTCGGAATTTGTGAAGCTGCTTGGCGTTAAGCCGGAAGCGAAGTATGTCATGATCCATGCGGATCATGATTATGAGACGAATGTGCCGCTCGAAGAGCTGATGCATGAGGATGTGCTGCTTGCATTCAAATATAACGGTGAGCCGCTCACGCCTAAGCATGGCTTCCCGCTGCGACTGGTTGTGCCGCAGCTGTACTTCTGGAAAAGTGCAAAGTGGGTGCGTGGGCTGGAATTTATGACAGAGGATCGCAACGGCTTCTGGGAAAGCAATGGTTTCCACCATTTCGCTGACCCGTTCAAGGAGCAGCGCTTCTCGGGCGATGATCTGCCGATTCCTGAGGATGAGTGGACGAAGAAGGAGTTTGATTAATATGCTGATGCCGATATTGCAGATTCATTCGGAGGATATGCCGGCCTATGCGATCGTATGTGGTGACCCTGCCCGTGCGGAGAAGATTTCACGCAAGCTTGAGGATGCCAGAGAACTGGCCTTCAGTCGCGAATATCGTACATTTGTCGGAATGTATGAAGGTGCTCGGCTTGCTGTTGTCAGCCATGGTGTAGGATCACCGGGGGCAGCCGTCTGCTTCGAGGAACTGATTCGTGCCGGGGTGACCACGCTGATTCGTGTAGGTACAGCAGGTTCATATACTGCCGAGTATCCTGCAGGCAGCGTAATTGTAAGCACGGCAGCTGTTCGCTCGGACGGGCTGACTCGTCAGCTTGTACCGGACGGTTTCCCGGCTGTGGCAGATATCGACGTGACCAGCGCATTGGTTGCGGCCGCTCGTGAAGTGGGTAGTGGTGAAGTCGCTTCGGAGGACGAGGCTTCTACTGTGAATGCCCATGCGCCCAAGGTTGGCACAGGCATTACAGTTACGCTGGATGCGTTCTTCACAGGTGTGGAGGACATTCCACATCGCAAGTACAAGCAGGCCGGAGCGCTTGCTGCCGAGATGGAGATTGCAGCGCTCTATATCGTAAGCACCTTGCGCGGTGCGCGGGCTGGAGCGATCGTGGCGATCGACGGCTTCGCAGACAGTGATCTGGCTGCGGAATATGATCCGCATACGGATGCGGTCGCTAAGGCCGTGGAGCACGAGATCGAAGCTGCGCTTCATGCGCTCGCTACACTTGCTCGTCAGGATCAGGCACAGCAATAATGGAACAGGACATACACAATAGCGCCCCTACGGTTATAAACCGTCAGGGACGCTATTTTTGTTGATTACCTTTGACGGGCAGAGATTGTCGGTTAGTTGTATACGATATGAATGGAATAGAAGCCACCATCCGAATTAAAGCGGCCTTCTACGGTAGGAGCACCTTCTTTTGTAAATACGGCACGATCCGACGGGAAAGCCTCTTTTTTTACCGTATGGCCATTCAGATCTATGCCGAGTAGAAGCTTGGCCTGTGCCACACCGGTCTCCTGTAACTGCCTGGCGGTGATAGCCTTCATTTTTCTGTAATATTCATCCACGGCCTCTTGCCCCTTGTTATAAATATCATCACTGAGGCCAATTGCGTTCACAGCTACAACCTGATGTGAGGATTGATCTACCCCGATCCATGTTCCGTATTTTTCAGTGGCATACATAAACTCGTAAATATGTTTCTTTCCTTTGTGCTGTAGCACTACACCCTGCAGCTCCCCCATAGGTAGATCGAGTTTGCCAAACACCGCTTCGGCTGCTTCAATATCCTGTGGGGCTAAGTCCTCGATGGCCGCGTTCTCTTGGGTATAGCTGAGTTTGTTCTTTTCGAAGAAAAAGGAGATTTCATTCTCTTGAATGAATCCAGAGTGAATATTACCTTTCAGATCAACCAGTAGCTGGCTTGGGAAAGGTGTGCCAAGCACATTAAAATCCCAACCGATACCGTCGAGGTAACTGCCTTTATCCAGCTTGTATGTTTTTTGGGTCAGCGTTTTGAGCGTTTGTTCTACTTTTTTGATAACCGCTGCTGGTGCCGGGGTTGTTTTGCTGGATGCTGCTGCGGAGACGGTGGTGGATGCTTCGGTCTTTGCTTTGGCAGCGCTTGCCGAAGGGGAGAATGGAGCGACGGATATTGTGGCGATGATTCCTGCTAACGCCATGGTACTGAATACGTTGTAGAGTGACCTCACAATAAATACCTCCAAGTATAATGATTTGTCTATCCATCTATATAACAGTTCGAGGAAGTACTTTTGTGACACATCACAGGGCCTAAGTCCATAAAAATAATTTTTTCCCTTGTAAGGAGAGAAAGCGACAGGTTCACTTTGGTGTATTCCGTATGATATTGAAATCATTGGGTAACGATATACAGGAACATAATCCAACATGAAACTGCAAAAGGAGGACTCACACGATGACACAGAACAATCAACCTCAGGATGAAGCAGCGATTCGCAACAAGATGGACGAAGACGGCGATTCCTTGATGGAAAAAAAGAAGATGATGAACGGCGTGGACATTGAGCCGCAGGCAGATGAGTGGGCAGCCAAGCCGTCGCCGGTTGCGTTTAATGAAGAAAACCATACGTCTGCCAAAAAATAAGGGTCTATCCGAATAGACTGATCAACAGGGCAGGTACCGCAGGATGGTATCTGCTTTTTCATCCTTGTATAATGTTGGGGAAACATCGTGAAAGGGTGAGGGAAGAGGATGAATAACGCAGTGCAGATTCGAAAGGCGCAATTAGCGGATTACACCGGTGTGTCAAGGCTGCTGGATGATCTGCATGAGATGCATGTACAGGCAAGGCCGGACATATACAAGCCTTTGCAGCCCAGGCTGGGAGAACAGGAATATACGGATTGGCTGTCCATGGAGCAGCGCTATTGTTATATCGCGGAGCATGCGGAGACAAGGGAGCTGATCGGATTCAGCAGTGCACAGCTGAGCGTGATTCGGGAGCACTCTCTTTTTGCTGATCGCAAGATGCTCTACATTCATGAACTGGTGGTGGATTCTACCCATAGGGGGTATGGCACAGGTAAACGCTTAATGCAAACGATGCTGGAGCTGGGACGGGAGTTGAAGGCAGACCATCTGGAGTTAACGGTTTCAACGTTTAACTCGCATGCGCAGAGCTTCTATGAGCAGATGGGGCTGAAGGTGCGCAGCAGCAGAATGGAATACGAATTGTAAGTACATACACAGAACGTTCATTTTAAAAAAACAGAAAACTCTTGAATACCCCATGGGGGTATGTTAAGCTACAGAAAGAATGAATGAAAAGGGGTGTTATGATGGAACATCAAAGCCATCCCGAAGAGCCTCTATTCGTTGCTGCGGAGGGTTCTGCCAAGGTTATGCAGGCAGATACAGGAGCGCAGACGAATGCACATGAAGGTGGAATTTCTGCCTCCAATGATCAGGCAGATTCAGCACAGAAGTCTGAGCAACAAGCGGCGGATTCATGCCACGCGGTGAATCTGGACAAGGACGGCAAGCCTGTTCGTCAGAGCCACCATTCGCAGGAGATGAAGAGCAATCTGATCTCTCGATTGAACCGGGTGGAGGGACAGATTCGCGGCATCAAGGGTCTGATTGAGAAGGACACATATTGTGATGATGTGTTAACCCAGATTGCCGCAGCACAGTCTGCGCTGAATTCGGTGGGCAAGCTTTTGCTGGAAGGGCATATGAAAAGCTGTATTGTGGAACGTATCCAGGCTGGTGAGCACGAGGTTGTGGATGAATTGCTGGTTACCGTCAGGAAGCTGATGAAGTAACCTGCAGGTGATACCAGATGATACAGCCGTAAAATCAAATACAAACATATCCGGGGAGGAATAGAGTATGTCTAATGTTACGTTGAATGTCAAAGGAATGTCTTGTAATCACTGCGTGAAATCTGTTGAAGAAGCGGTGAAAAATGCGGGAGCGAGTGGTCAGGTCGATCTGGCAGCCGGAACGGTAGCTGTAGAATACAATGAGCAAGCCGTTACGGTAGAGCAGATCAAAGCTGCAATTGAAGATCAAGGATATGACGTTGTTTAAGGTGACCCAAGGGATCATTCCAAGATAAAACCAATATGTGTAGATGTTAAAGGCTTAAGCCATATGATCTGAGGGCGGTTTAAGCCTGATTTTCTGTCTTATATATACCCCTATGGGGTATGCGGAAATTTGGAGTTAATGAAAGGAGAGGACATGATGACAAACGTATCGGAACAGGCAGAGCCTGCCCACACCCCTGCGGTACAGCCGGGTCTGAAGACAACGCTGCATATCACGGGTATGACCTGTGCGGCCTGCTCAACCCGTGTGGAGAAGGGCCTTTCCCGCATGGAAGGTGTGCATGAGGCTAATGTAAATCTGGCCATCGAACAGGCGACAATCTCGTATGACCCCGGAAGGACAAACGTAAACGCCCTGAGAGACAAGGTTGCGGCGCTGGGGTACGGTACAGTGACGGAATCTGTAGATCTGGATATAACGGGCATGACCTGTGCGGCCTGCTCTGCACGGATCGAGAAGGGACTGTCCAGGCTGCCGGGTGTGACACAGGCCAACGTGAATCTGGCACTGGAGACAGGACATATCGAATATGCCGCCGGAGCGCTCAAACCTTCCGATATTACGGCCAAGATCAAGCAGCTCGGCTATGGTGCAGAATTACAGTTGACACAGGAGGAATCGACCTCGGTTCGCGAGAAGGAGCTGCAGCGCAAGAAGTGGAAGTGGATCATCTCTGCGATCTTGTCCGTTCCGCTATTGTGGGCTATGGTAGGGCATTTCTCGTTTACCTCGGGAATATATGTGCCAGAGCTGTTTATGAATCCATGGTTTCAACTGCTGCTGGCAACCCCGGTGCAATTTGTGATTGGATGGCAGTTCTATGTAGGTGCATACAAGGCGCTCCGCAACGGCAGTGCGAATATGGATGTGCTCGTTGCACTTGGAACCAGTGCGGCCTATTTCTACAGTCTGTATCTGACGTTAACGAGCGGATATCTGCCTGCTGTTAGTACGGGCCAGGGGATGAATCATGGTGCAATGGGAGCGGATATGAGCACCGCTGTTGGTGCCGCTACTGCTGCTTCTATGCCGATGGTTGAGCTGTATTATGAGACAAGTGCTATTCTGATTACGTTGATTTTGCTCGGAAAATGGTTTGAGGCTGTGGCGAAGGGGCGCTCTTCACAGGCGATCAAAAGCCTGGTTGAATTGACTCCGCGTGAAGCACGCGTCATTCGTGATGGAGAGGAAGTGCTGGTTCCGGCCGCCTATGTAGCTGTGGGCGAGCTGGTTCTGGTCAAGCCGGGAGATAGCATCCCGGTGGACGGGATTGTAGAAGAGGGGCAATCGTCTGTAGATGAGTCCATGCTGAGCGGTGAAAGTCTGCCTGTGGATAAAAAGTCTGGGGATTCCGTCACCGGGGCGACACTAAACAAAAACGGTGTTCTTCGCGTTCGGGCTACCCGTGTAGGCTCAGACACGGCTTTATCGCAGATTATCAAGGTGGTGGAGCAGGCTCAAGGCTCGAAAGCGCCCATTCAGCGGATTGCCGATGTGATCTCGGGTATTTTTGTACCCATTGTGGTGGGGATTGCGATACTGACCTTTGTGATCTGGTATCTGTTTGCAAGCCAGGGAGACTTCGCGGGATCATTGGAAAAAGCTATAGCTGTCCTTGTTATCGCCTGTCCATGTGCGCTCGGACTGGCAACACCGACCTCTATTATGGCTGGATCGGGCCGAGCAGCGGAATACGGTATTCTGTTCAAGGGTGGTGAGCATCTGGAGTCTGCCCAGCAGATTCAGACGGTCGTGCTCGACAAAACAGGAACCGTTACTCAAGGTAAGCCTGTATTAACTGATGTGATAACCGCACCAGATTGGACAGAAACAGAGCTGCTTAAACGTGTCGGAGCGGCGGAGCATAGCTCGGAGCATCCGTTAGCAGAGGCAATTGTAAGCGGCATTCGGGAGAAAGGTTTGCTTATTGATGCAGCAGAATCGTTTGAGAACAAGCCGGGATATGGCGTGCGTGCTATCGTTTCCGATGAGGAAATTCTGGTGGGAACCCGCCGCCTGCTCGCTGATGCAAATGTAGAAGTGCCGGAGGAAATACGGCAGAAGATGAACCGGCTTGAGGAGCAGGGGCGTACAGCGATGCTTGTTGCCGTTCAAGGGCAATGGGCGGGTATCGTTGCTGTAGCCGATACGATCAAGGATACTTCCCGCGAAGCCATCGGGCGTCTCCAGGCTATGGGAATGGATGTCATCATGATCACAGGGGACAATGAACGAACAGCTAGAGCTGTCGCGGAACAAGCGGGTATTCATCGCGTTTTGGCAGAAGTGCTGCCGGAGGGCAAAGCCGCAGAAGTGAAGAAGCTGCAGGAGAGCGGCCGCAAGATAGCGATGGTCGGGGACGGCATCAATGATGCTCCTGCACTGGCTACAGCGGATATCGGCATGGCAATTGGAACGGGAACGGACGTAGCGATGGAGGCGGCAGATATTACGCTGATGCGTGGTGATCTGAACAGCATTGCCGATGCGATTGAGATCAGCCGGCGAACGATGGGCAATATCAAGCAAAACCTGTTCTGGGCGCTGGGCTACAATGTGATTGGCATACCGATTGCGGCAGCAGGTTTCCTGGCTCCATGGCTGGCAGGAGCTGCAATGGCGTTCAGCTCGGTGTCCGTTGTGCTGAACGCACTGCGTTTACAGCGGATGAAGCTGAAGAAGGAATCATGAAATGATTCTTTAAATGATTCTTTAAATGGTGTGATGTGTAGCAGAGGTTATGGTAAGCAAGGATCAAAAATTAGAAGATGCGCGGTTTGCTTTGTGCGAACCGTGCATTTTTGCTATTTGTGATGGTAGACATTTGTAGCGCTCTAAAATCATTCCGTCCTCAGTGCCTGTTTTCAGATTTTTAGTTCCTAGTACTTTAGTCTGATAGTCTCGCTCGTGCTTCCGTGCTGTTAATACAATTGATGCCTAATTATGAGCTTTTATAGTAATTGTATTAATGAAGTGAAAATTATATATATTTTTTGGAGATATAAATGTTTCATAGGACGAAATCCTTATTTTTACTTATAATCAATATATAGGTTTGTTTTAATGGTTATATATGGTAACGTTGTTAATGTGGAATAATAAATTAATTAAGGAGAGATGTTTTGATGAAGAAAAAATTGTTTAGCCTAGCGATGAGCACCATGTTACTCAGTCTTCCGCTTCATGCTTTTGCAGCAGAGGACATTTTAGACACCAATAACTCCATTATCACTAGTGCACCTGGTTCCGTAGAAGATACAGGACAGCGTTCGACAGGCTTTGATGATGTGGTTATTACTCCACAAGCTATTGATGATTATTATTATTTCTCTGATCCAAAGCCAGTCTCAACCAGTGACAAGGGGAAATTATATTCACATGCAGAAAGACAAAGGTATGGTGAAACAAGTGGGAATGTAAAAACATATCGTTATTACATTTATTCCAAATATGAAGGTAATGCCACCGTGGAAAAGATTTCTTCAGAATGGTACACGACAGCAAAATTAAGAAGTTCTGCGACTATGACGCTTAACACAACTCTAGGTACACAGGGAAGTTCAATCTCTGCAGGAATATCTACTACATGGCAGAACGTTAAATCCCCTACCAAAACATGGACCAACTCCAATGGGGCAAAAGCTACATACGAGCAATCTAACTTTGCAGTATCACCTGTGGGCGATTTATCTGGTAATGAGGTAAGTATTGTTCATGTGTCTAAAGTTAAATTAAAGGGCGATGCGAGAACATACAGCTTGCAATCAGGTGTTTAAGATAATTACATGTCAATCGGTTTATAACTTATATTAATGTATCTGAATGCAAATTACGAGATCTACGCTCTGTTTTTATAACAGGGCGTAGATTTTATTCGTCTAAACAGATGGGAGATTCGGAGGAAATATGAGGAAAATTGTGATCATATTATCTGCAGTTCTATTGATTATTACAATAACCGCTTGTAATAAAAAAAGTGAAGCAGAGTCTAATTTATATCAAGATAAAGTGAGCGGAGAAAACGAGATTTTACTTTATCATTTAGCGAAACAACAGATGGGCACGTACAACAAATCCACATTTCAATGGAAGCCACTGTATGAGAAAGAAAATGTATTTCAATATGTATTTGGGAACGCGAGTAAATTTGTTGTAAGTGGTAATAGTATCGAAAATAATTTTGTGTTGTTAACCGTTAGTGAAGATCAGAAGAAGATGACTAAGATTTTGGGAATGAAGAATAATCAGGATATTTTTTTCCCGTTAGCTGATGATGGGTCGAACTATTATTACGTTCTATATGAAGATGAAAAAAATGCAAATGAAATAAAGAGAAGTATATTCAAATTGGATGATAAAAATAATATTGAAATTCTATTAAGCACAAACGAAATGATAACTTCAGGAGTTATTATTGAATCCACGCTATATTACACAGCGTACGATCAAAAAAATGATAGTTACACAGCGTATTCTTTTTCTTTAGATGAAAAAGGTATGAATGCGAAGGTAAAGGTAGTCAAGGAAGGGCTTCCTACACGTGAATTATATAATGTTAAAGGTGAGTTATATTTTTCAAGTGAAAACAAAATATTCAATAATGAACGAACGTTCAATAAAAAAGATGAAAACTTTTTTGTAGATCATTTACTGGTTCAATTCTTTCCAGATGCAAATCAAGATTTAGTTTGCATTGTAGTGAATACAGAAACGAATGAGGAACTGGGACGTTACAAAAGACCAGTTAATTTTGAAAATATAGATAACACGCTTGTTATTTACTGTGAGGATGGCTTGTTTACTTTGGATATTGGGGGGCAACGCAGTTGACTATATCCTTAAGGGACATTCAATTTAAATTTGGGGGGAAAGTTGTATTAGAGCGTCTGAGTTACCATTTTACTGAAGGTATTTACTTAATTAGTGGAGAGAGTGGTAGTGGGAAAACAACCTTACTGAATTTAATTAAAGGTTTTGTGCATGCAGATACAGGAGAAATGGAGAGAACGGGATCTATTTCCTATATGATGCAAGAAACAATGCTGTTTTCTAACTTAACAGTGCTTGAGAATTACAGTTTAAAATACGCTCTCTATCACGAAATGAATCTGGAAGAATGCAAAGCTATGTTATTACAAGAGATGAAATTAATTGGACTACCAGAAGATTTATTAACCATGAAGGTCTCCTCTTTATCAGGAGGACAAAAAAGAAAATTAGAAGTGTTGTTGATATCATGTGATTCTTCCGACGTTATTCTACTTGATGAACCGGTGGCTAACCTAGATAAAGTAAGTATTCAGCAGATGGCAACGTATATTGAGAATCATTGGTCAGATGAGAAAACCGTGATTATTTCGAGTCATAGTGAAATAGTGTTTAAGGGACAGGTACAACGTCTAGTGTTAGAAGAAAAAAAACTACGAAGTGCTCATTAAAACTCCAAATGATATAGTGAGTAAGCCAACGGAGGATACCTATGAATCCAAGTCAGATTTATAAGCATATAATTCAAAAATCAAAAAAAACATATTATAGAATGATCTTAATCATGTCCCTGATTCTTCTTATTATTTCTTCTTATTCATTTTTTTATATGTTTAATCAGTCATCAAACAATGATAACTTTTATAACAATTCTAATGCACATATTATCAGGATTGAAGGGAAGATGAATAATAATACTTTAAACAAGTTAAACCATGAGGATGTTGAACAAATAAAGGATGTATTAAATGAGCGTGGACAGTCGTATAAACTATCCCAGATTTTTAAATTATCTAGTGGGATAATGGACGCGTCTGATAATAAAGGGATGATCCTGTACGGTTTAGATGACAATTTCCCAGAAATGGTTAACCGACCTTTTCAGATGAAAAGTGATGTACTCTATTCTGATACAGCATCAAAAGAACTAAAAATGATTATTCCTCATATCCAATTTACGGAACAAGGAGATGTTCAGTCCAACTCTACTGAAGTGAAGACGTATCAAATTGGAAATATCTACGATATGATTGATGCTTCAGATATGACATACTTTTTTTCTCGAAAAATTCATGATCTGCCTATGATGTTTACATCACAAGTAACACTAGAGGGTATTTTAGATATCATGTTCATGGATAAAAAGAAAGGGGATCATGTCGAAGAAACAAGCATTTATAAATATATTGACGTAGAAGAAGTTCTTTTATACGTTGATGATATTGGAGCGTTAGGGGATTTGGTAGGGCAATACCGAGAGTCAAATTTTCTTGTTTCATATGCGTTTGATTCCTTTGAAAGCTTTAGTGAGGATTTATGGAAGTCGAATATTCTCTACAATATAATATTAGTAATCATGATAATAATCAGTACAATGTACATCTTGTTAACCTACCGAAATTATTTGAAATCTCAACAAAAAGATATTGGTGTTTTTAAAATATTTGGATACTCTAATCAGAGTATCAAGAAGATATATAGCCAAGTTCTTTTTAAGCTATTTGGGACTGTCTTTACTGTAGCGTTTATATTCAATATAATCATTTGCTTCAATCGGTGGGACGCATTCATTTTAGTATTCGCTATCGAGTCTATAATGTTATTGTTCATTATATGGTTCATTATACAATATCAGATAAAAAGTATTATTAATAAGGGAGTCTTATTTTTAGTTAAAGATGATAAGGAATTTGAATAATTTGTTATCGAATTAAAAGTTAGAAGGTAATTATGCCCAAGTTAGTAATAGTCCTCACAGGCAAAGCAGAAAAGGAGTCAGATTGTATTGACTTCAATTCTGTTTTATTGTGGGGACTTGTTTGTCTTGATGAAAATATGCTCATATGAAAATAAATCCAGCTTCAATCATGAAAACTTATTTCTCTTTTCTGAATTTCATGAAAAAATATTGACAATATAAACATATGCCTATAAAATTTAAACGATCGTTTGATTCAAACAGATGTTTAAATCAAATTAGAACTATTTTGAAGATGGAGGAATTCACTTTATGCTGCTAGCTTTACGTACATTGTTCAAAAAACCTCCAGTGATTGTAGGCATTGCTACTGCACTGATGTTTCAGGTTATCTTTAGCGTGATCTGGATGACTGCATATTCCGGTGTGAATGACCGAACGAATGAATTGAACGTAGCCATTGTCAACGAGGATGGTGAATTATCCAAAGGTATTGCTGATCGGTTGGCAGAGACACTGCCCTTCCACACAGTTGCCAATCTGAGTGCAGCCGAGGCGCTGGATCAGTTAAAGCATCACCAGGTGCACTTGGTATTGAATATTCCGGCTGGCTTCAATGAGTCCCTTCAGACGGCTGGCTCCACTGCCGAGATCAAATACACCATTAATGAAGCCAATCCGGTGACGATCAAAAGCATGATGCAAGGTGTGTCACAGAGCGTGACCAACACGATTAACAAGCAAGCTTCCGCACAAGGGGTACAGACCGTTCTGACTGCTTCGGGTGCTTCTGCTGATCAGGCCGCCAAAGCAGCTGCAGGTTTGACGAACCGTGTAGAAGGCAAAATAACGTCCATTAATCCCGTGAACGGCATGAATAATCAGATGGTACCGATGATGATGGTGCTTGCATCGTATGTGGGCGCGATGATCATGGGCATGAATTTACAGATTGCCATGGGGATGTTATCTTCGATGTTTTCCCGTCTAACGCTGTTTGGTGCACGGGTCGTGATTAATGTGAGCTCTGCACTCGTTGTTTCCTTGCTAGGCTCTTCTCTCATTGTGGCTCTTGGTGGACAGATTGAACAAGGGTTTATTGCATTCTGGTTATTCCAGGCATTATTCCTGTGTACCTTTATGTTCTTCTCTCAATTTTTCCTGATCTGCTTCGGGCCGGCAGGAAGTCTGTTTAACATCATTGCCTTGTCCTTGCAGCTCGTATCCTCCGGTGCCATGGTTCCGCGCGAGCTGCTGAACAGCTTCTATAGCGGTATTGGTCAGTACCTGCCTGCAACTTATGCGGTTCAGGGTATTCTGAGTGTTCAGCTTGGTGGGCCGGGCGTGCAATCTGCGGCAGGTTCTATCGTGATTGTACTGCTCGTTGCTATTGCGCTGTCTCTGGTTGTGACCTTGCTGAAAAAAGGGCGTAAACCGGCGGTTGCACCAAGCCCTGCTACGGCAAACGGCTAAGCTGTGCAGACGCCGTTATACTCGCATTATGTTCACTCAAGCACCCCGGTGATTTTCATCGGGGTGCTTGGTGTAATATAATAGATAGAATGAACTGAGGGCTGGTAGCCGAGCGGATGGGCTAGGGCAACTGATACTGAACGGATAAGAGGGAGAGAAACAAATGACGGAACCGGAATTGGATATTAAAACGAGGATATTGCTGTCAGCGAAGAAACTTTTTGCACAGCAGGGGTATGACGGGACGAGTGTTCGTCAAATCTGTGATGAGGCAGGAGCGAATGTGTCGCTTGTCTCTTACCACTTTGGCGGCAAAGAAAAGGTGTTTGACGCGTTATTTGAGCATTTCTTCCCCGAGCATATGCTGAGCAAGTTGACTGCTAATACGATGTCTCCAGTAGAAGGTATCCGCCAAATTGTTGATGAAGTCGTAAGATTTACGATGACAGATCGTGAGATGAGCGATATTGTGCAGTTGGAAATTACGCTTCGTACTCACCGGACTGCCACGGTATTTCAATATTTGGACCCGGTCTGGAATAAAGTGAAGGAATACCTGCAGCAAGGTAAAGATCAAGGCTTGTTCAAGATTGAATCGTCCTCTTATGCCATGCTTCAGGTGATGGGAGTGGCCCTTGCTCACAAACGGGCCAAGCACTCACGTTTTGGTTTCGATTATCAGGATATGAACACAGAGGAACTTGCCAAACAGACGGTTCAGTTCGTACTTCGAGGATTAGGAGTGAATAGCCATGAATGAAACCATTGAACTGATGATGAAACACCGCTCCGTGCGCAAATTCAAGCCGGACCCGGTTAGTGAGGAGCAGCTCGCTGCTATCGTTGCAGCAGGACAGATGGCATCCTCATCAAGCAATGTACAGGCGTATTCGGTGATTGCTGTAACGGATCAGGAGCAGAAGGCCAAGCTGGCTGAGCTCGCAGGTAATCAGGCCTATGTGAATGAATGTCCGGTCTTTCTCGTATGGTGTGCTGACCTGTATCGTCTGCAGGATGCGGCGAAACGACACCTTCCCGAGAAGGAGTCTTATGCAGATACAACCGAGAATTTCATGGTCGCGACAATTGATGCTGCACTGGCATCCCAGAATGCCGCGCTTGCAGCGGAATCCCTTGGCTTCGGCATCGTGTACATCGGCGGACTTCGCACCCGTATTGAAGAAGTGGCTGCATTGCTTGAATTACCAGTTGGTGTATACCCGGTATATGGCATGTGCATCGGAGTGGCGGATCAGGAGACGGGCATTCGTCCACGTCTGCCGCTCAAGGCTGTGCTCCACCATAATCGTTATCAGCCTGAACAGAGTTTGCAAGGGGTTCAGGATTACGATATTACAACGACGGAATACTTGAAGGAGCGGACGAATGGTGAGCGCACAACCCCATGGTCTGAACTGATGGCAAAGCGTCTAACTGAACCGGCACGTCTGCAAGTAAGAGCATTTCTGGAGCGCAGAGGTTTCCTGAAGCGATAAAGCGAGATTACCTTTAAGGCTTAAACGGCTGCAAAGACACCAGAAGCAGGAACAGAGTAAAGACAGCGTATAGATGGAAAAGAGCCAGTCGGCCATGACTGGACGGTATCTCCAAGGATAGTCGGCTATGACTAGCGGAGTGCTGTTCAGCATAAGGTCGGCGGGCTCTTTATGTTGATTTACCATAACATAGCTACACTGCTGCTGGATTTTCGTTTCTGTTATTCAGGCAGACGGTAGAAGCGCTTCGCATTTCGGTAAAACAGACGTGCTGCTCGCTCGGTACCCATCCCCGTAATCTCGCTCCAGGCCTGAATCACCTGACGTGTCATGACGGGATGTGTCATACGTCCCTGAAATGGTCCTTCAAAGGGCCAGGGCCCGTCCGTTTCGGCCATCACTTGCTCCGCGGGATACTGTCGTGCCAGCTCACGAATCTCTGTTTCATACCTGATATCTGGTGTGAACGAGATAAAATATCCGTTGTTTGCCATGCGCCGGATGGTCTGCCTTGCGCCTTTGAACCAGTGAAAATGTGCCCGTGTAAACTGATGCTTTTCGAGCAGCTCACAGGCGATCTCTGCATCCTCATACACAGCGTGTAGAACAATCGGTTTATTGTGCTTTTTGGCTAACCTAATGAACTGCTCCAGCAGATCGACATAACCACTCTGATCAAAGTCCAGGCCGGCTCGGCGTGCTTCTTCACGATTATAATAGGGTAAGCCAACCTCTCCAATGGCTACAGCATGTTCGATGTGTTCTTCAATCCAGTGAAAGAGCTGCTCTTGATCGGTTGCAGAGGGTAGCGGCTGCTCGGGATGATATCCGAAGGCTGGATAAATATAGCGCGGATACTGCTTGGCAAGCTCAAGGTTCTCCTGAGCGGAAGCGAGATCCATAGAAACTGCGATCAGGGCTTCCACCTGCTGATTCGGCAAGCTGAGCAGCAGCTCATTCCGTTCCTCTGGCGTATATTTATCCAAATGAATATGAGTGTCGATTAATGGTGCAAAGGCTTGAGAGTGCATGAGGGAATTCCTCCTTGTATCGGTTTACATCATATATAACGCCAATTCCCGGCACATGGATCACCTAATTAAGGAAAAAATAACTAAAAAGCCCGCTATCAAGATAGGCGGGCTTTCTGCTGTTCTTCTTTCATCCACTGGGCAATCTGCCGTTTACGTTTGAGAAAAGCAGGATCTTCGGTCATTTCCTCTCGTCTCGGACGGTCAAAAGGAACCTGAACCTCATGCAGCACAGCAGCAGGCCGGTTCGATAACACATACACGCGATCCGCCAGCAGCAATGCTTCCTCAATATTATGCGTGATGAACAGCACCGAGCGGCGGTTCTGTTCCCAGATATCTAGCAGCCAGCGCTGCATGTCGCTTCGGGTCAGAGCATCAAGCGCACTGAACGGTTCATCCAGCAGCATCAGCTCCTGCGGGCTGAGCAGCGCGCGCAGAAAGGCAACACGCTGCTGCATTCCGCCGGATAGCTGATGCGGGTAGGCCTGCTCGAATCCGGCAAGACCAACGCTGCCAAGCCACTGTCTTGCTTCGGCGAGCGCTTCGGGACGTGGAGCAGGTTGAGTATTGGAGGCAGTAAAGGCTGCTGTAGAGGCCACCTCGCTCGCCAGTAGCACATTCTCTTCAATCGTTCGCCAAGGGAACAGGGCGGGCTGCTGAGGCATATAACTGATATGCCCGCGTTGCGCTGTGACCCGTATGCCGTTCATAAGCACCTCTCCCGCCTGCGGCTTTAGCAAGCCGCCAATGATGTGGAACAGGGTGCTTTTGCCGCAGCCGGACGGGCCAACGATGGCGACGAACTCCCCTTTGGCCACCGTCAGGGACAAGCCATTCAGAACAGGCAGCTTACGCCGCCGTTCCTTGAAGGAAACGTGCACATCAACGATCTCCAGCGCAGGTGCAACAGGGGAGGCTTGATTCGTTTCCCCAACAGAGCCGGGTTTGTCCTGTAGCTGTTTCATATGGTGATCACATCCTAAGTACAGACTGTGGTACAGATTGAATTTATCATTTATCGCTTCTGTGGTCGCCAGCGCACAAGCAGCTTTTCCAGCAGGGCAATGAACAGGAACAGCAGCAGGCTGAGCGCTACAATAATCATGATTGCCACAAAGAGGCGATCTGTTCGGTAAGCAGACTTCTGCAGCATCATATAATAGCCGATGCCCTTGTCGGCACCAATCCATTCGGCAATGATTGCACCCATCACGCTGTAGGTCGCAGCAATTTTAATGCCGGAGAATACCGATGGAAGGGCATGGGGAAGCTCCAGCTTCCAGAAGATATGATGTCGCTTCGCTCCCGCCATACGCATGTAGTTCATCATCGCGGCATCGGTGCGTGTCAGTCCATCCATAGCGGCAACTGCTACCGGGAAGAAGCAGACCAGAATAATCGTAATCAGCTTGGGCAACAGGCCAAAGCCAAACCAGATCAGCAGGAGCGGGGCCAGCGCGATGGTCGGAATATTTTGACTGAGAATAAGTAAAGGATACAAGGCTGATTTGAGAAAAGGAATGAGATGCAGCACCATCGCAATAACCAGGCCAACCGCTGTCCCGGCCGCGAAGCCGATGAGTGTTAGCTGTATCGTAGCGGAGGCATGCATGCCGAGACGCTCGGCCTGTGAAGCTGCTTCACGGGCGATGTCGGACGGTGCAGGCAGCATCCATTTCTCAATATGGAACAGGGAGACCGCCCCTTGCCATATCGCAATAAAGAGAATAACCGCCACAAGGGGCGGCCATACACTTTTGAAATAAGCAGACATTAGCGATACTTCTCCGTCAGTGTATCCATGCTGAATCCGTCTGGACTATGTGCGATTTTGATCTGGGAGATGATGCTTGGACTGCCAGCCTCCACGAGCACCTCGTGCATTTTGCGGACCACCTGCAGCAGCTCCTCCAGTTCGCCCTCCATTGTGGTGTCAAGGGCATTGACCTGATATTTCAGGCCGGACTGCTGAATTACTTCAATCGCGCGGTCTACGTAAGGGTATGAATTCTCGCCGTTTGGCGTTTTGGGAATCACCTGAATGCTAAGTAATGTGCTTGCCATGAGGGATCAAAGCTCCTTTTTACAGAATAGATTAATTTTACTGCGGTAAAAATTCGTTTGTGTACGCTTTGGTTACATCAATCTCTTTATCCAGCAGCTTCTTGCTGAACATCCAGTCGGTGTAGTTCTTCCACACTTCTTCCTTCTGCTCGCCCCAGCGCGGTGCGTCGTCCTTATATTTCGGGCTGAGCCATTTCTGGCTTGCCAGCACCAACTCCTTATCCAGATCAGGCACAGCCTTGATTAGAATGTTCGCGGCCTCTTCAGGATGGTCAATTGCGTATTGATACCCTTCGGAAGTGGCCTTCAGGAAAGCTTTCACCAATTCAGGGTCCTTCTGAATCGTCTGCTCGTTGGTCACGAGTACAGGGGTGTAATAGTCCAGCGCTTTGGCATAATCTTTTACATATAACATGTCGATGGGTTCACCGCGAAGCTGTGCTTCAATCCCGGTCCAGGCGTAGAAAATCCACGCAAAATCAATATCCCGTTTGACCGCTGTAAAAAAGTCGGCGTCGCCCATATTAATGTTTTTCACTTTGGAGACGTCAGCACCTTCGCCCTCCATAATGGATTGCATCACGGCTTCCTCTACCGGGGAGCCCCAGCCACCATATGTTTTGCCTTCAAAATCCTTCGGTGATTTGATCTTGCGGTCCACTGGAGCCGCGAAACCGGATGTATTATGCTGAATCACCGCCGCAATAGATACGAGCGGCACATCCTGTGTACGGGCCTGAGTGACACTCTCCTGGTAGCTGACACCAAACGGTACCTCGTTAGAAGCAACCATTGTATCTGCACCGCCAGCTCCCGGCTGTACAATCTCGACATTCAGACCTGCTGCTTTATAGAATCCCTGATCTACGGCTACATACAGACCCGTATGATTGGTATTTGGAGTCCAGTCGAGCACAACCTTGACATCTTTCAGTGGTGCACTGCTGCCTTCATTTTTACTGTCCGTGCCGGTACTTCCATTCTGATCAGCGGGTGCGGCCTCTTTACCGCCACATGCTGTTACAGTAACCAATAGTACACACATGAATAACATTCCCAACATTTTACGCCATTTCATTCGGTTCTCTCTCCTTCGATCTGTCCGGCCGGGTGGCACGGGTACTCCTTGGCTTCATATCCAATCCCTTTGCATAAATCGGCTGATTTATACCTCGTGGGTTATCCAGATGACGTCATTTTTCTGTTTCTGTGTGCCAAAAGAAAACAAAAAAAGCGCCCCGTAATCCGGGACGCGTGCAGGCGTGAGAGAAGGGCGTTCAGCTTATAGCTGTGCCTCTTGCAAATATACTCCGATTCCTACGCTGGCATGATCCAGATCAGGTCTAAGGGTTAGTATCTTGATGGGATACACTCTCAGCCGGCCAATTCCGACTCCCCTGGGAAACTATGAAGTTACGGGCATTACTAGCTGTAATTATAGGCCAGTGATGATTATGTGTCTAGTCGCGAATATGTTCACAGAATGTTCACTTATGTGAGGGGAGTGCAATTGTCTATAATGATCCAAGTCATAGAGAGGGTGAGTATAGTGCCAGTAAGCAAAAAAGAACAAGTTATTTTTGGCGTTATGATGTGTACAGGAATGGTCCTGGTGATGATGACCTTCAACCTGTGGCAGACGGGAATGATACACCAGATGTCTGTGATGCAGATGCTGCTGCAATTCGTGATCGCTTTAATTATCGCTTTTGTGGTGGAGTCATTCATTGTTGGACCTGTTGCGAGAAAAATAGCCTTTTCTCTTCCGTTCGCCAAGTCCAGTAAAATAAAAGGCATCATCACCATGTCCTTGTTGATGGTCATCGGCATGGTTCTGATCATGTCTCTGTTCGGCATCGTGACTGCCTATTTTACGGATCAATTCAATGGTATATCTGTATTAGGCCTGTATCTTCACACCATTGTACGTAATTTTAGTCTGGCGTTACCGCTACAGCTCATCGTGTTAGGGCCGCTTGTGCGTTATATGTTCAGCAGGATGTTCAAGAACGAGACAACAGCTGCATCTGTTTGAGTCAATAGTTGACTAGAGCGAGTCTCTATTAGAACAATAGTGGAGTATGAGTATTTCCTGGGCAATTTGTTATGATCCATTTTCCGCTGACAAGGATTATGTTTAAAGTTCTCTAAGAGAAGCTGTAAAACAAACAATGGAGAGAGCAAGCAGAAAAATTCCTCTGAACCGAATGTTGGTTAGATCATTGAAATCAAGCTCTCTTTTATTCAGATTAAACGGCCAAGAATCAGGGATCAGCAAGGCTCTCACTCCAAATATAAATCCTGATATACTAATAATTAGAAATACTACAAAGAAGAACATGTATTTCCTCCTGAAAAAGAACGGATTTTTTTTAGGTGGGAAATTAGTCATTTAATTCCTTTATATGATTATAATTGTATCTGTTTTGACCATGCAAAGATACGTAAGATGGTCCTGTTTTTTCAGGCTGCAACGAGCATCAGAACTGATTTTTCTTGCTCTCATTAAAATCGGGCTTGCGGGGTTGCAATTGTAATCTGTCTTCGTATATACTGGTAAACAAAATTACAGATCGGATCATGCCGTTGAAGAGAATCCAACTCTGAGGCGTTTTCGCCAGGGAGCGAATAGAAACTTTCCCAAGTTAACCGGAACCGCCCGTTATCGCGGACCAAGAGGCTGAATCAGGAGATTTGAACCGATTCGGCAAGTTGGGTGGCACCGCGAGCAGAGCGCTCCTCGTCCCAAGGGATGAGGGCGCTCTTTGTATTTTTTTAGCCAAAGGAGACGGTGACCATGTTAGCTATGAAGTGGATTCGGACACATGCAGAAGAGGTTCAGGCGGCAGCGGACGGGAAAAAGATCAAGGTGGATATCGCGGTGTTAATCCAGCGGGACGATGAGCGCAAAGCGCTCCTGCAGCAAACGGAGGAGGCGCGTCGTCTGCGGAATACACTGTCGGCGGAAATCGGGAAGCTGATGCAGTCGGGTGAGCCTGAGCAGGCTGAGAAGATGCGGGCACAGGTAAAACAACTGAATGAACAGTTGGAGCAGAAAGAGGCAGAGCTGGCGTTGATTCAGGAGGAAGTGACCAGACTGCAATGGCTGGTGCCCAATATCGTGTCGCCGGATACACCTGTGGGTCTATCGGATGAAGATAACGTGGAGCTGCGACGGGTGGGTGAACCGCCGGAGTTTGACTATGTAGCAAAGGATCATGTCGAGCTTGGGGAGATGCATGCGCTGATTGATATTCCGCGCGGTGTGAAGATTGGTGGAACGCGAAGCTACGTGCTGAAGGGCGCAGGTTTGCTGCTGCACCGGGCCGTACAGCAGCTTGCGCTGGATCTGCTGCTGAAGCACGGATTCACACCGCTGGAGGTTCCGCTTATGGTCAGAGAGGATGCCTTGGTGAACACGGGGTTTTTCCCAACAGGCCGGGATCAGGTGTATGAGCTGCAGGGGCAGAACAAGTGGCTGGTCGGTACATCCGAGGTACCACTGGTTTCGTATTATGCAGATGAAGTCATTGATGTGAAAGAGCCGTTCAAGCTGGCAGCGGTATCGACTTGTTTCCGCAGTGAAGTAGGCTCGGGTGGACGGGATGTGCGAGGATTGTATCGTGTGCATCAGTTTGCCAAGGTGGAGCAGGTGATTCTGTGTGCACCGGACGCAGTGGAATCGGAACGGATGCTGCAGGAGATTACGGGACATGCGGAGGAGCTGCTGCAGCAGCTTGAGCTGCCCTACCGTGTGGTGGCTGTATGTACAGGGGATATGTCGCAGAAAACGTACAAACAGTATGACATCGAGACGTGGATGCCAAGCCGTGGTGCCTACGGCGAGACTCATTCGTCGTCGAATCTGCATGATTTTCAGGCGCGCCGTTCGAATATTCGCTGCCTTGATGAGCAAGGCAAGCTGGTTTACTGCCATACGCTCAACAATACAGCGGTGGCATCGCCGCGTATTCTGATTCCACTGCTGGAGAATCATCAGCAGGCCGATGGAAGCATTCATATTCCGAAAGCGCTGCGACCTTATATGGGCGGGGTCGAACGCTTGATTTTGCCAGTGTGTGAGCAGGGTCAGGAACAAAAAATGATGAAGGACCCAAGATAAAGAATATAGGAGCTCGTGGTGGGTTCCTTTATTCAAATATATGGTCAACAGCTCATGGATACTCATCCTTCCTGGCTTGTCATTTAACTTTAACCTCCTCTTATCCGATATAAGGTATAGTCGTAGTAAAATATTGGATGTAAGAGAAGGACAATACGGATGACAGGAGAGAGAGACTGGACATGAGTAGAATGAAATGGGTTTTAAAAGGTATGCTTGCACTGATCCTTGCACTCACCGTGACAGTGCCATCGTCTGCCTGGGCAGCGACAGGTGATGTAATTTCAATTGAAATTATCGGCGGCAGTTCACAGAAGATGAGTGTAGGTGAAACTGCATCATATCAGGTCATGGCTACGGTTGAAGGTTTGGATAACAAGCAGGATGTTACCGAGGGAGTGACCTGGTCTACCAGCAATGCGACTGTTGTAACGGTTGCGAAGGGCAAAATCAAGGCAAACGCGGCTGGTGAAGCAGTCATCATGGCACAAGTGAGCGGAGTCAAAGCACAGGTTACTGTTCAGGTGCAGGATAAAATCAAAAGCATCAAGGCTTCGCCTAATTCCTATACATTTGTAAAAGGCAATGACGGCACACTTCCGAAGGTAACGATTACACGTGCTAATGGCAAGGAAGAGGATGTCACCTCGGACATTGTGTGGACAGTATCCAATAGTCTGGCTGTGCTCGAAAATGGAAAAATCAAAGGTGTCACACCAGGTCGGGTGCTGCTACAGGGGAAATACGGGTCAACTATCGTTAAAGTGCCTATCGTCGTGACCGATATCGTCACCAAGATGGAGGTTACACCGGCAACGATGGAGCTTAGCCTCAAGAAGTCCAAAGCTCTGAAAGTGATCGGAACGTACTCTAACGGCAAGACGGTTAATCTATCCAAATCCATCGTCTGGACCTCGTCCAATCCGAGTGTAGCCGCGGTGAAGAATGGTGCAGTCAAAGCGCTGACCGAAGGGCAGGCTACCTTGACAGGCACATATCAGAATCAGACGGTAACCGTAGCAGTGAGCGTAGTGCCTACGCTCCAGAAGCTGGTTATGGGCCAGAAGAGTCTGGTGCTGTCTCCGCAATCCAGTACAACGTTGGGTGTGATGGCTCAGTATGACACTGGAAAAACAATGATGGTGACAAGCAACGTGGTGTGGAGCAGCTCCAAACCAGGCGTAGCCAAGGTCACCAATGGCAACATCGTCGCGGTTTCCAAAGGCAAGACAAGCATCACAGCCAAGTGGGGCAATAAAAAAGTGACGATACCTGTAACGGTTAAATAATAAAAGCAAGTAGGCTTCTGTGGACATGAAAGGCCGATGAAGCGATAGTGCTCTATGGCAGACTTGATTCATGTTAATTCTACACGGATCAATGATATATACTATGAGGAGGCGTGTTGAACGCCTCCTTTTTTCGAACTTATAAACATAACTCTTTAAGGAGTGCATTGACATGGAGCAAGCAGGGTGTTAGTCAGACAACGATGGTTATACCTGGTTGCCGTAATGATGACGATGGCAGCTGGACTGGCTTCCAGAACATATAAAGCCGTATTGCCAGACTTCGTTTACGAACATTTTGGGGATGCGCTTTGGGCTGGCATGATCTATTTTGGTATACGTATGGTGTGTATCCGGTGGGGGCGTGCGAGAGCCGTCTGGATCAGTGTTCTATTCAGCTGGTGTGTTGAATTCTCCCAGATGCTTCAGTTCCCTTGGCTCATCGAGTTGCGTTCAACTTTATGGGGGGCTCTCCTATTGGGGCGAGGGTTTCTTTGTATGGATCTGATCAGATACCTGATCGGTATTGGATGTGTCTATCTTATAGATCGCTTTTTCCTGAGTAAGATCATGCGCCTTTAAATTTCATAACAGGAGGTATTGGAAGTGGATATAGATAAGCTTTTTGGCGAATCACCTGAATTTGAAACAGAGCGGCTGTACCTCAGACGCCTTACGATGGATGACCTCGATCAATACTATGCGTTTGCATCTGACCCGAAAGTAAGTGAGCAGAGCTTGTGGCAGTGCCATCAGACCAAGGAGGATTCCATTGGTTATCTGGAGCGGGTGCTGCGAAACTATGAGCAAAAAACGATATACATCTGGGCTTTTGTGCTCAAAGAGACTGGTACGCTAATCGGCAGAGGAGGCGTATTCCATCTGGAGGAATTCATGCAGAGCTGTGAACTGGGATACGCCATCGGTAGCACGTACTGGGGCAAAGGGCTCGCGGTGGAAGCGATGCAGCCTGTTATGGATTATTGCTTCGAGCAGTTGAATTGTAACCGGGTCGAGGGGAAATGTAATGCAGGCAATATCGGCTCAGCTCGTGTCATGGAAAAGCTGGGCATGGTGCAGGAGGGGCTGTTGCGCAAGCAGTTAAAGATTAAAGGAGTATTTACGGATCAGAAATTGTACGCCCGCATTAGGGATGATCTATAATATTTTATAGAAGACAGGCTGTATGATAGCTGCGAAGGAGGACGATATCTATGATCTACAGCATTATTTCCCGAGCATTATGGGAGGAAGTATCCAAAGGAGACACGTATGCACCCGAGAGTCTGCAAACGGACGGCTTCATTCATTGCTCCACTGCGGAGCAGATTCCATGGGTAGCCGGACAGTATTATGCAGGCCGTACCGACCTGCTGCTGCTTGGGATTGAGGAGCGGACTTTGAAGGCGGAGCTGGTCTATGAAGATCTGTATGAGCTGAATGAGCTTTTTCCGCATATTTATGGTGAATTAAATCTGGATGCTGTGAGCAAGGTTATGATTTTTGAACCGAATGCGGATGGTACATTCTCTTTTCCGGCCTAATGTACGCCTCATTTCCATTTCATCACTTCTGAAAGGTGGTCAGGGCACATGGATATGAATCAGTCTTTTCTGAAAACGGCGGAGAAGCAGTTTATGTATTACAAGCAGCTGGGTGAACGGGCGATGGAGCAGCTGGATACAGAGCAATTGTTTCAGACGTGGAATGAAGATACGAACAGCATTGCGGTTATTGTCAAACATTTGTGGGGGAATATGCTGTCCCGCTGGACAGATGTACTGACAACGGATGGCGAGAAGCCGTGGCGTGAACGGGATGCCGAATTTGTAAGTGATTTTCATACCAGGGAAGAGCTGCTTGCCAAATGGGAAGAGGGATGGGACTGCTTGCTGACTGCTCTGCGTTCACTGACCCCGGATCATATGTCTCAGCTCATATACATTCGTAATGAAGGGCATACCGTGATGGAGGCGATTATGCGCCAATTGGCTCATTATCCCTATCATGTAGGGCAGATCGTGCATACCGCCAAAATGCTGAAAGAAGATGCCTGGGATACTCTGTCGATCCCGCGCAACGGGTCCAGCGGCTATAATGAGGGCAAGTTTACGAAGCCGAAGACCCGAAAACATTTTACAGAGGACGAGCTGCGATAGAGAAGAGGTTTCATGAGAAGAGGGCTTAGTTCAATGAGAAAAGAGGGAAAACCAACGATGACGCAGATTGCATTGATACGTCACGGAAGCACCGCGTGGAATAAAGAAAAGCGTTCGCAGGGACAAACGGACAACCCGCTCGATCAGGAGGGTAGGGAACAGGCAGCTTTGCTGGCAGCACGACTGGCAGAGGAGCATTGGGATGCCATCTATGCCAGTGACCTGCAGCGGGCAAGTGAGACAGCTCGTATTATCGGTGAGCGGCTAGGCATTCAGGAGATTCATCTGGACCCGAGATTACGCGAGATGGGTGGGGGTCAGGTCGAAGGAACGACAGAAGAGGAGCGCATTGCGAAATGGGGCTCGGACTGGAGTTCACTCGACTTGGGTAAAGAAGCTCCGGCTTCAGGCGCTGCGCGTGGAACCGAGATGCTTGAAGAGATCCTTCGTCAGCACCCGAATGCACGAGTTCTTGTGGTGAGTCACGGGGCGGTGCTTCGCAATACCCTGCGGGCATTGGTGCCGGAGCAGGATATCAGTGTGAAGCTGAGCAATACCTCCATTACTCGAATGGTGCATCGTGATCAAACGTGGCATTGTGAGTTGTACAATTGCAACGCGCATCTGGAGCGAGGGAAAGGAACGATGTGAATGGACGCCCTCGCATTAAAACAGATGCTCCTGCAACTTCCATCCGTGAACCTGTCAGCATATGGTCTTGAGCAGCCGTATGACCTCGCGCTTCATATGATGCATCATATCGGCAGCCCGGACCCTGTTCTGCGAGATGAGCTGATCTATTTTACAATGGCTGAATGGATTGGTCAGCATGTTTTTTCGGATGAACAGCTCAAGGCTTTGCTGTTATTGGCAATGGATGAGGAGCACCTTTTCTATAGAATCGGAGAACAAGGAACGGATAGTGTGTTTACTCGGGCCTTTTCTGTGCTGATGCTGCCGCCCATTCTGGGAGTGGACCGTCAGCGTCCGTTCTTGCATCGGGATGAAATCCATTGGATTAAAGAGCGTTTAATCACCTATCTGAGAGGTGAGATGGATGTCCGTGGTTACGTAGAGAACAAGGGGTGGGCGCACGCGCCAGCCCATGCTGCAGATGCGGTGGAGGATTTGGCAAAGTCGCCATATCTCGCACGCACTGACTTGCTGGAATTGCTGCATGCCTTATCCATTAAAGTGATGGAGTCCAATCAAGTGTACATCTATGACGAGGATCAACGTATGGCTCAGGCGGCTATGACCATTCTAGGGCGTAATCTGCTTGAGCAGGCAGAGCTGGAGGACTGGGTCAAGCTGCTTCAGGATGCGAGAAGTGAAGACGAGGACGAAGGAAGAACACTTCAGCAATTTAGTCAATTAAGCTTGAATATCAGAATGTTTATGCAGTCACTTTATTTTGTTATACGAGACCAGAAGGCTGAGCCGTTCCCGCTGGCATGCTCGTTATTGCTGAGAGCATTGAACGGTAGAGACGATTAAATTAAGACAAGAAGGGAGGCATGCAGTCGTGAGTGCAAGCATCTATCCGTGGACGGAGGATATGCTGTCTCCACTCGGAGAGCAGGGCATTGTAATTCGCTGTGGTGATGTAGTATCGGAAGAAGTGCATCATAGAGTGATGAGCGTATGTGCTTTGTTGGAGAAGTTGGAAAATAGATCGCTGACAGCACTGGTGGAATGGGTACCGTCTTATTTGTCTGTCACCCTGTTTTACGATCCGTTGAGATCGTCCTACGAGAAAACCTGCGGCCTGCTGCTTCAGCTTCTGCGTCCATCGAATCAATTACATCAACAGCCTCAGTCCAGCGAATGCAGTCAGCTTGGCAAGTCTGAAGACTTGAAACCGGGTGAACCGGGTGGTGCGTTGGCTCCGTCCAGAATTGTGACTATCCCGGTATGTTACGGTGGAGCGTTTGGGCCAGATCTGGAGCACGTAGCTGAGGAAAATCACTTAACGATGGAGGAAGTCATTACGATACATACATCCGCTGATTACCTCGTACATATGATCGGATTTGCCCCGGGATTCCCCTATCTGGGTGGATTACCCGAGCGGATTGCCACACCCAGACGGGCAACACCGAGGCTTCGCGTGGAGGCAGGAACAGTAGGTATTGGCGGCTCACAGACGGGCATTTATCCTGTCATATCGCCTGGAGGGTGGCAGTGTATCGGTCGCACACCCGTCCGTCTGTTTCGCCCGGAAGAGAATCCGCCAAGTCTGCTTGGAGCCGGTGACATTGTGCGATTCCAGTCGATCACTATGCAGGAATACATGGAGCAGGCGCAGAAGGGGGGAGAATGATGGGCTTTGAAGTCATTCGTCCCGGCTTGTTAACCTTGGTTCAGGATGAAGGAAGAATCGGATATCGCCGCTACGGTGTTCCAGTGGGCGGGATTATGGATACGTTTGCTGGAAGAGCGGCCAACATGCTTGTCGGCAATACGCGGCATGAAGCTGTGCTTGAGATTACGATGTCAGGGCCAGAGCTTCACATGCTGAAAGACCAGTTGATCTCCATCTGTGGTGCGGATCTAAGCGTTACGGTAGATCGTCAGCCTGTGCCTATGTGGCGTCCTGTGCTGCTGCGGGCTGGCAGTGTATTGAAATTTGGTGCAAGCCGTCATGGCTTGCGTGCATATCTGGCGTTGGCTGGCGGCATTGATGTGCCTCAAGTGATGGGCAGTCGAAGTACAGACCTCAAAACCGTACTAGGCGGCTTTCATGGAAGAGCTCTACGTACATCGGATGTGCTCGCAACCGGGGATATCACTGGTGAAGTGCAGCAGTGGATATACCATATGACCATGCAGCTCGGTGCAGACCAATGTATGGCAGCCCCGTCGTGGCTGTTATCGGAGCGAGAGCGGCCGGACTATTATGGTCAACCTGTCATTCGGGTCATGCATGGTCAAGACAGCTCCTGTTTCCGTTCGGAGAGTCTTGAGCAATTCTATACCCGGCCGTATGTTGTCTCTTCTCAATCGGATCGCATGGGTTATCGGATGCAGGGTCCGCTGCTGGAGCTGGAGCAACCGATGTCTCGTTTATCCGAAGCGGTTACCTATGGTACGGTGCAGGTACCGCCAGATGGACAGCCCATTATACTGATGGCCGATCATCAGACCATTGGGGGATATCCTGTCATTGCACAGGCTGCCTTCGTGGATTTGCCCATATTGGCCCAGCTTCGGCCGGGGGCACAGATTTCTTTTGTGCAGATCACCAATGAGGAAGCACGTTGTCTCTATGTACAAAGGCAGCAGAAATTTCAGCTGCTGGATAAGCTGATCCGCAGCAAAATGGCAGAAGGGCAGGGACGTTAGATGCAAACGTATACGCTGGATATTAATTGTGATCTTGGTGAGAGCTATGGGACTTATCGCACGATGATGAAGTCCGATGAAGCGATCCTGCCGCTAATCACTTCAGCCAATATTGCCTGTGGCTTCCATGCGGGTGATCCGGCAACGATGCGGCTGACTGTGGAACATGCCATGATGCATCAGGTCGCCATCGGCGCTCACCCCGGACTGCCGGACTTGCAAGGATTCGGACGCAGAATTATGGAGATTACACCGCGCGAAGCCTACGATATGGTGGTGTACCAGATTGGTGCACTGGAAGCTTTTGTCCGTGCTAGTGGAGGGCAATTGCATCATGTAAAGCCGCATGGAGCGTTATATAATATGGCAGCAGCCGACATCAAGCTTGCGCAAGCTATTGCCGAAGCTGTCTATCAGGTGGAGCCGGAGCTGTATCTGTACGGCCTGGCAGGAAGCGAACTGATGATGGCGGCGAAACGAACCGGTGTGCGTGGTGTGAGTGAAGTGTTCGCGGATCGCACCTATTGTTCAGACGGCAGGCTGACGCCACGCAGTCATCATGGAGCGCTGATAGAACAGCCGGAAGCGGCTCTGGCACAGGTGCTGCGAATGGTCAAGGAAGGCAAGGTTATCGCTGTGGATGGCACTGAGGTGCCTATTCGGGCAGATACCGTGTGCATCCATGGGGATGGTGAGCATGCCTTGACGTTTGCCCAAACGATCCGTGAAATCCTGGAAGCCGCGGGTGTAGACGTGACAGCGTATCAGGCAACGTAAGTTTGGAAAGCGATAGGGCAGAGCTATATAAGCTGAACGATTCATTGACACGTTAACAGAGGGGACAGAAAAAACCTGAAAAAACGGAGGGATGGCATACGATGAAACCTATACGAAATTCAGCCAAAGCAGTGATCGTTCAGGAGGGCCAACTGTTACTGATTCGTCTGAAAGACCAGTATGGCGATGCTTTTGTTTTTCCTGGCGGTGGGCAGGAGAAGGGCGAGGAACTGAAGGATGCGGTTGCGCGGGAATGCTTGGAAGAAATCGGACAGGCGGTGGATGTGGGAGAGCTTCTGCATATCCGTGAATACATCGGTGCGAATCATGAATTTGCCAAGTGGGATGCGGATATCCATCAGGTGGAATTCTATTTTGCATGCAGTCTGATTAATCCGAAGGCTTCTGTCTTTGAGGGCTCGAACCCGGACGATCATCAGGTAGCTGTAGAATGGGTCTCGCTTGAAGCGCTGAAGGATATTCGTCTCTACCCCAAAACGATCGGTGAATTGTTGGTGAACAAGGGAGAGTCGCGTATTTACCTCGGGGATCTAAATTAAGAGTCATCTTGCTAAAAATAAATGTTCATGAGATTCAGGTATAAATTCTGGTTCGGGGATTCAACATAGGTGAGGCGGGTACACTATAAGTACAGCTGCTTGTTCTGCAAACAGGCAGCTGTATAGCATACATCTAAGAGATATGTCTGCTCATAAGACATATCAATTAAAACATTAAACCCAGAATGGTTTAATAGCTTTTTGGGCTTTGAGTTGCTTATACCATTGGAGGAACGCTGCGCCTTTGTAACGCTTCTGCACGATTCCTCAAACATCCCCCAAAACCGAAAGGAGCATCTCCCATGAACCAGAATGATCTGGAGCAAAACATTGTAAAGGCTTTGGAAAATAATCCGTTTTGCAGCTTCTCTACCGTGGAGAACGGAAAACCGAAATCCCGTTATATGGCGCTGTTTAACGATGGTCTGAATATTCACCTTGCAACCAACCGCCGTACACACAAGGTGGAGGAATTGAAGAACAATCCGAATGTCAGCCTGCTGCTTGGCTACGAGGCGGGAGGTTCCAAGGAAGTTGTGGAGATTGAGGGAACATGTGAAGTGACGAAAAATGAAGGCCTGCGTGAGCAGGTATGGAATGATGAACTAAAAGCATGGTTCGATGGACCTAATGATCCCAACTATGTCATTCTGGATATTACCCCTTCACGCATCGAATATACAGGCAAAGACCACGAGCACCATGTGTGGCAGCAATAATTCACAGCGACTTCGAATGGAAATAATGGTTGTGAAGTCTCGTTGTAAGACGATGAACCGAATCCACCCTTTCAACCGTGGCCCTTATTGGCGCTCGCGGTTTTTTGGTGTGCAGATTATGATCAATCCAGTGTTGGTGTTATAGTTATGTAATATTTGAAATTTGAATGAATAATTACCTATTTTTGGGGTAAAAAACCGAGAAAAATGTCGAAATTACGCATGATATCATAAAGTCACTCAACTATGTACGGATAATGTAAAAATTAATGCTTTTCAACCGTTTAACATTACGTTATGATTTGAAATGTAAATAACACGCACAGATATGAATAGATGTTCATGTGAGATAAACTAACCTGAAGATTACGGATGAATGCTCATCTGATCATCAGCATGCACAACGCATGAAATCTATTATTTTCTGTGCCTGTTGTTTGCTAATATGGCATGATTCGATGTACATAACCGGGAGGGGTTATTTTGAAGAAGAGTAAAAAAGTATTATCAAGCCTGACTGCCGCTTTCGTTGCATTAAACGTGCTTGCGGTATTTCCAGTACCTGTTTCGGCTGCAGATGCGGCCAAAGTCAAATTGCGGATCATGGAAACAACGGACATTCATGATAATCTGATCAACTATGACTATTATTCAGACAAAGCGACAGATCAATACGGTCTGGCCAAAACAGCTACACTGATCAAGAAGGCCCGTGAGGAAGCGAAGAACAGCCTGCTTTTCGACAATGGTGACCTGATTCAGGGCAACCCGATGGGTGATTTTGTAGCGAAAATTGATCCTCTGAAAAAGGGTGAAACTCACCCTGTATATAAAGCGATGAATCTGCTCGATTACGATGCAGGTAATATCGGTAACCACGAATTTAACTATGGTCTCGATTTCCTTGACATGACGTTGGAGGGAGCTAACTTCCCATATATCAACGCTAATGTCTATGTAGATGATGGTGATAAAGATGAAACCAATGACAAAAACTATTTTACACCATACAAAATTTTGGACAAAAAAGTAACGGATGAAAGCGGCAAAGAGCATACGATCAAAGTAGGTGTGATCGGCTTTGTACCGCCGCAAATCATGCAATGGGACAGCGCTAACCTGCAAGGCAAGGTCATTGCCAAGGATATTATTGCTACCGCGAAGAAATTCATTCCAAAAATGAAGGCTGAGGGCGCGGATATTATCGTTGCGATTCCTCACTCCGGCTTTGAGGATATCCCTCAAACGGATCTGATGGAGAACTCTGTGCTGTATCTGAGCCAAGTGGAGGGCATTAACGCAATTCTGTTTGGACATGCCCACAAAGTATTCCCTAGTGCAGACTTTAAAGGCAAAAAGGGTGTAGACCTGGAGAAGGGTACAATTAACGGTGTTCCTGCGGTAGAGCCAGGGTTCTGGGGGGATCATCTCGGTATTATTGACCTGGATCTGGAGCAGGTGGATGGCAAATGGAAAGTGGTTGATTCCAAAACGGAAGCACGCCCAATCTACGATACAGCCAACAAAAAACCACTCGTAGATGCAGATCAGTCCATTGTGGATGCTGTACATGATGAGCATGAGGGTACGCTGAAATATGTTCGTGGTCCGGTTGGCGAAACGACGGCACCTATTAACAGTTTCTTTGCACTCGTGCAGGATGACCCGTCCATTCAGATCGTAACCAATGCACAGAAATGGTACGTGGAGAAGAAGCTGCAAGGTACAGATTATGAAAATATTCCGGTATTGTCAGCTGGAGCTCCGTTCAAAGCAGGTGGACGTTCAGGTGCATCGTATTACACGAACATCCCTAAAGGTACAATTGCGATCAAAAACGTAGCGGACCTGTATGTATATCCAAATACGGTGCATGCGGTCATGGTTAATGGTGCCGAGTTGAAAGAATGGCTGGAATGGTCAGCAGGCCAGTTTAACCAGATTGATCCGGCAAAAGGCGGTCAGCAACAGTTGATCAATATGGATTTCCCAACGTATAACTTTGATGTTATCGACGGTGTAACCTACCAGATAGATGTCACACAGCCAGCTAAATACGACAGCAAAGCAACGGTTGTCAACGCGTCAGCAAGTCGTATCAAAGACCTGAGCTTCAAAGGCAAGCCGATTGATCCAGAGCAAAAATTCATCGTAGCTACGAATAACTATCGCGCGTCTTCATCCAAATTGGCTAACCCGGACGGTAAACGTATCGTTCTGGCTGCACCGGATGAGAACCGTCAAGTCATCATCGACTATATTCGTGAGAACAAAACGATCAATCCAACAGCAGATGGCAACTGGTCACTTGCACCAATCAAACCTTCTGCTGGTGTAACCGCTGCGGCGCTGAATGATCTTGAAGTGGTATTTGCTTCTTCTCCAGATGCGAAGGAGCTGGTGGAAGCGAATCCGGCCATGTCCTTTATCGGCACGAATAAAGATGGGTTTGCAGAATACGGATTGAAACTGACAGGGGAGGCTGCCACAGCGCCAAAACCGGAAACCAATCCGGCCCCAACACCTAAACCGGAGCCAGCACCTGTACCAACGACAAAACCTGCACCAGCACCTAAACCACAGCCGGAGAAACCGGCAGCTAATCCAAAAGTGGTTTATGTTGTGAAAAAAGGGGACAACCTGTATCGCATCGGCTTGAAGTATGGTGTGGACTGGCGTGTGCTTGCCAAAACCAATCAAATCACAAATGTGCATAATCTTAAAGTTGGACAGAAAATTGTCATTCCTGCTTCATAGAGTCTAATAAACTTTCCAGACGAGAAGACTGGCAGTCATCAGACTGCTGGTCTTTTTTGCGGAGAGAGTGCATACATCTGTTTCTGTAACTGCCAAATTAGGAAGTCATCAAAACAATAGAGATTAATTTCAAGACCCATGATATACTATTTACAAACTTTGGGTATAAACTTGGTAACATTAATGACACAGCTTGATAAACTGGCAAGGGGGTTCTACATGAATTGCAGTGGCTGCAGTCCAATCTATCCGATCGAGGGTCAGGGTACGCTGTACCTGCGCCCCGTCTACCCTGCTTTGCTGGAAGCGCTGCAAACCAAGGGAAGGCATGATGATTATTCTGAGCAAATGTTCTGGTTTCATTTTTCCGACAGTCAAGAGCTGCTGGATCGGTTAGAAGAGATTATGGAAATGGAGAAAACGCTATCAATTGCTTTGAGCGTTCAGTTGAAATCTGCTACAGAAGGACGGTTGAGTGATGCTGAGGGTGAGTGGATCAGTTTGTCCATGCAGCATTCCAGAATCAAACATGCGGATATCGTTTCTACTATATTGGAGCGGCAATTCAGCAGCTATATGCAACCGATCGTAGATGCCTCAGAGCAAATTATCGGATTTGAATTTTTACTTCGTCCGTGTGAACATGGGAGACCATTTAGCTCATATGAATTGTTTGAAGCGGCTCGAGAAACAGGACTACATTCATTTTTGGACCGAACTGCTCGTATTAAGGCGATAGAAACCAGTGCCAGATACCTGCCTCAAGGTGTTAAACGTTTTGTGAATTTTCTGCCCTCCTCTATCTACAATCCTGAGTATTGTTTGACACATACATTCGAAGCCATTGAACGCCTTTCGCTGGACCCAAAGGATTTTGTTTTTGAAGTCGTTGAGACCGAACAGATCCAGCATCTGTCGACATTGCAGCATATTTTTCAAGTATATCGCTCTAACGGCATGTCCGTTGCATTGGATGATGTCGGCGCCGGATATTCCACGATTGATTTAATGAGTCGATTAGAGCCGGATTTTGTTAAAATTGATCGCAGTCTAATTGATCATTGTGATCAGGATCGAGCAAAGCAACAGAAGATTCTGAATATAGTGCAGGTAGCAAGCCAATTTGGTGGTAAAGTTCTTGCTGAGGGTATTGAACGAATTGAAGAGTTTGATTTCTGCCGTTCCGTCGGAATTGAGCTGGCTCAGGGCTATTATTTTGGTAAACCCGCAGCGTATCCTCCAGATGGTCCTTACCTGGGACCTTCCTACAGAGCAGCAAAATAATTATTTTGTCACATCCCGTAACGCCAAGCTGGTCGCTTTCTTATGGAAGGGCCTGCTTGGCGTGAATTTTTTATCAAATAAACCTCGTTGTTAGCCGATATAGAGTATAAGCCATAAGTTAATTCATACATAGAGAGAAAAGTTGGCTTTGAAATCATAAGGGGGAAATGCAAATGAATCACATCCAGCATCACGAGACAGGGAAAGAAGGTAAAGAGACCAAATTATCACCAGGGAAAAATAAAAAGAAGAGTAAGAAAAAAGCATTTGTCTGGAGTATACGATACAAGCTGCTTCTTTCTTTTCTATGTGTGCTGATCCTGCCAAGTTTGGCGGTTAGCTTCGTGACTTTAACGATATCCGAGGATACCGTACAAGAGCAGTTGAGCGATAGTGCGATGCAGAGTGTAACAACTGTGAATAAAATTGTAGAGAGCCATGTAAATAGCAAAATTTTTGATATTAACTTTTTCTCGGACTCACTCGATCCAGCTCTTGTTAAAGGAGAAGAGGATAGTACAGAACTTCAGAAGAAATTTGTTCAGTATTTGGGCTTACATCCCGATGTGGTGAATATCTTTGTCGGATCGACAGAAGGAGTCATGGTCCGCGGGAAGCCCACAGCAAGCAGCCTGCGCGGAGAAGCCTTTGATCCAAGAGAGCGGGAATGGTACAAGCTGGCGATGAATAAGCCGGGCACAGTTGCGGTCTCCCCGGTCACGAAAAATACCGAAGGCTTGCCGGTGGTATTTATCTCCAAAACGTTAAAGGATCAATCGGCTGTCATTGGTTTGTCACTCGACTTGACGGATCTTCGCGATCAGGCTCAAGCGAAGGTAGGTAGCGAAGGATATGTCATTATTGAGGATGGCAATCAGAATTATGTCGTGTCTCCAGTAAAAGAGGTAGGCACAAAAGATACTAGTGGTGTAATGAATCAGATGTATGAGAGTAAGGAAGGTCAGTTCGAGTACATATTCGAAGGACGTCCCAAAATGATGATTTTCACAACAAATGAAGCGACAGGCTGGAAAATAGCAGGTACGATGTTCAAAAGTGAAGTGACCGATGCAAGCAAGGAGATTCGTTTGGCTACGCTTATTGTGCTGCTTGCTTCTGTTCTTCTGGCTACCCTGTACATTTTTTGGTTCACTGGTTCAATGATTCGTCCGATCAAACGGCTTCAGGAAAATGCCCGAGCCGTCAGCAAGGGTGATCTCACTGTGAAGATGGACAGTAGACGCAAGGATGAAGTCGGTGAACTGGCGAAGTATTTTGAGCGTATGGTGGATAATTTACGAATGATGATTCTGGGTGTTCAGGAAACTGCGGAGCAGGTATCTGCATCCTCACAGGAATTGTCTGCGAGTGCGGACCAAACGACAAAAGCTATTGAGCATTCAACGGTGGCTATGCAGGAGCTTGCCGAGGGAGCAGAGCAACAGGTAAGCAGTGTGAAGGAAGGCTCTGAAGAGATGGAGCGTATGGCAGATGATGTGAGACTGATGTCGGAGCGGGTACAATCCATTACAACTTCAATGAGAGATACATCCGGAGCAGCTTTTTCAGGAAATGAAGCAGCGGGACAAGCTGTGGAACAGATGAATATCATTCAGGAGACTGTCCAGCAATTGGGTCAAGTTGTGCACAATCTTCATGACCGCTCGATTGAAATTGGCAGTATGGTGGATGTCATTGCTTCGATCTCGAAGCAGACCAACCTGCTTGCATTGAATGCTTCTATAGAAGCAGCCAGAGCAGGGGATGCAGGACGTGGCTTTGCTGTCGTTGCTGGCGAGGTTCGTAAATTGGCTGAAGAATCGGGCAGCTCTGCGGCGCAGATCGGCGAGCTTGTACATAACATTCGCCGGGATATGGATGCAGCTCTTACAGCGATGAATACGACTCAAAGTCGGGTTGATGAAGGATTACAGGCTGTGAATACATCCGGACAATCTTTTGCTCAAATTCGTGAAGCGGTTGAGGATGCGGTTCACACCCTGGATGAGCTGTCAGCGACGACAAAGCAATTGGAGATAGGTGCTTCTCATGTTGTGCAAACGATGACCGACATATCAAATGTCACTCAGGAATCAGCAGCAAGTACCGAGTCCGTCTCGGCATCTTCACAGGAGCAGCTTGCTTCCGTGGAAGAGATTGCTTCATCCTCCGCACATTTAAACAGCATGGCAGAGCAGCTGCAAGGTTTGTTGGGCATGTTCAAGATGAATGATGACAAAGCCAAAGACAGCGGCAAGTCCTGATGAATGCAGGCCCAGTACATTTTTTCATAAGATAGCAGAAAATAAAGATAGACATTCCTCCTGATGCCCTGTATAAATATATCGTCTGGTTCTTACAAGCCAGTGAGAAGTGTATTCTTAATAACAGAGCATGAAGCATATCGAGTCAGGATAGCAGCAGGAGGAACTATGGTATATATAGCGATACTGATTTTTGTTTTGACAATTACAATGGTCATTTGGCAGCCACGTGGAATCGGCATTGGCTGGAGTGCCTCAGGAGGGGCTATTGTTGCCCTCGCAGCGGGTGTCGTCAGTTTGAATGATGCTTCGGATGTGGCTTCGATTGTGTGGAATGCGACGCTTGCCTTTGTCGGCATCATTATGATTTCTTTGATTCTGGACGAAACCGGATTCTTCGAGTGGGCTGCTCTCCACATGGCCCGGCTGGCAGGAGGCAACGGACGCAGACTGTTTCTGTACTCTATTTTGCTTGGAGCTGCTGTATCTGCCTTGTTTGCGAATGATGGGGCGGCGCTTATTCTGACACCAATTGTACTGGCGATGGTACGTGCATTGAAATTTGATGAGCGTATGGTGCTGGCTTTTGTCATGGCGAGTGGTTTCATTGCAGATACAACTTCACTGCCACTGGTGGTCAGCAATTTGGTAAACATCGTTTCTGCCGATTTCTTCGGTATTACATTTGTAGAATATGCGGTGCGCATGATCGTGCCCAATCTGTTCTCCATTGCGGCGAGTACGGCGATGCTGTTTTTGTTTTATCGTAAAAGCATTCCACTTACGTACGATGTCACGGCTGCTCGTGATCCGAAGGAAGCGATCCGTGATCCGCGTGTGTTCAAAATCGCCTGGTTTATGCTGGGGCTATTGCTTGTTGCATATGCATCCAGTGAGTTTCTGCCGATTCCTGTCTCCGTTATTGTAGGGGCGGTAGCACTACTGTTCGGTATTCTTGCACGCAAAAGCGAAGCGGTTGATCTGAAGCGGGTAATCAAGGAAGCACCATGGTCCATCGTTGTATTCTCAGTGGGGATGTATATCGTTGTGTATGGCTTGCGTAATGCCGGATTAACCCATTATCTGAGCGGCTGGCTGGATGCTATAGCGGATTACGGTCTGCTGGCAGCATCATTGGGCATGGGGATTATCGCCGCTATATTATCATCGGTAATGAACAACCTGCCAACCGTATTGATTAACCTGCTTGCCATTCAAGGAGCACACACCGAAGGTATTGTGCGTGAAGCGATGATCTATGCCAATGTCATCGGTTCCGATCTCGGACCGAAAATGACACCGATTGGATCATTAGCAACGTTGCTCTGGCTGCATGTATTGTCCCGCAAAGGTGTGAAGATCACGTGGGGATACTATTTCAAGGCAGGTATCATCCTGACCGTTCCAACGCTACTGATTACTTTGGCAGGACTAGCACTTTGGCTATGGCTTCTAGGGTAAAAGAGATGCGTTGAGCATATCAAACACTAAAAGCGGACATATGATTCTGTTAAAAGGCTGTTTCACCAGATGTGCCATGCACATTCAGGTGAGACAGTCTTTTTTGCTGTTTATTGAATTATTTTTTTGTCCTTATCTGCCTGACATAGAAGACTCTTATATAGAAGAAGCCAATCATTTCTTCTTATAGCGATCTGAGCGCAGCCAGCGCCGAAGTAGCGAAGGGAACGGAACGATTGTGGAAAAGCGAAGCGGTCGCCTTTGTCTCCGAATGTTTACATTTAGAAAATAAAATCAATAAAAATTTGGAGACAACAGCGATCGGAAGAACGATCCGTAGCCGGAACGACTGCACAGAGTTCTATTTTAAACGCATTATACTAGTCCAACTCCATTCATACACAACTCGAATTTTTAACATTGCGTTTACAAAACATTGATTTTCGGATGACATATCAAAACTACAATGATTAAAGAGTTGATGGTGATCACACAAATTCACAAAACGCCATCACTACATTGGGGGAGGAAAACAAAACATGTTTAAAAAGTTGCCGTTTATTTTGATGACCTTAACGTTCGTACTGGTGCTTGCAGCATGCGGATCGAAAAACGACGCAGGTACTACAACTGGTGCCGCAAGCAATGGATCAGGAGAAGGTGCTGCTGCTGAACTCAGCGGTAACATTTTGGCTGTTGGTTCAACAGCACTTCAGCCTCTGGTAGAGCAAGCCGGGCAAAAATTTATGGCAGTTGATCAATATAAAAAAGTGACTGTACAAGTGCAAGGCGGCGGTAGTGGTACAGGCCTGACTCAAGTATCTGACGGACAAGCAACAATCGGTAACTCTGACGTGTTTGCAGAAGAGAAAATGGATGATGCTGCTAAAGTAAGTGAGTTGAAGGATCATCAGGTGGCTGTAGTTGCTATTGCTCCTGTGAGCAACAAAGATGCAGGCGTAACGGATCTGACCAAACAACAACTGATCGACATTTTCTCTGGTAAAGTGAAAAACTGGAAAGAAGTTGGCGGTAAAGATCAAGCGATCGTTATCGTAAACCGTCCAGGCAGCTCTGGTACACGTGCAACATTTGAAAAATTCGCTCTGGGTACCAAAGTTGAAGATATCCAAGGTTCGATTCAAGAGGATTCCTCCGGTACTGTTAAGAAGCTTGTAGCTGAGACTCCAGGCGCAATTGGTTACCTGGCTCTGTCTTACCTGGACGATAGTCTGCAAGTTCTGAAATATGAAGGTGTAGAAGCGACTGTAGAAAACGTAGAATCCGGTGCTTATCCCGTGTGGGCTTACGAGCATATGTACACTAAAGGTGAGCCAGATGCTGCAACTAAAGCGTTCCTTGACTACATCCTGAGTGATGAGATTCAACAAAAAGATGTAACAGAGCTGGGCTACATTCCAGTGTCTGGTATGAAAGTTAAACGCGATGCAGCAGGTAACGTGACGAAATAATCTCTAAACTTGCGCATACAGCGAGAGAGGCGGACTCAGGTCCTGCCTCTTTACGCAGTTTGCTCTGAAAATATCCCATATTTTGCATCAATTCCACTATAGAAGGATGGTTGTTATGGAACAGACCGGAGGGGGAACGGTAATGAATAGCAAGGCGAAGTCACGCCGACCCTTGAGAGAGAAGCACTACTGGGAAGAGTGGACAGGACGAATCTATACGTCGATTTGTGTTGTTTTCCTGATCGTTGTCATGTTTTCCATTGTATATTTTGTAGCCTCCAAAGGGCTGTCAACATTTTTCCAGAATGGCATAAGCTTGAGTGATTTTCTGACGGGAAAAACATGGAATCCAACAGGAGAACCTGCGGCCTATGGCGCGCTGCCGTTTATCACAGGTTCGTTTATTACAACTTTTCTGGCCGCATTGATTGCAAGTCCGCTTAGCCTGTGTGCAGCACTCTTCATGACGGAGATCGTACCGGGCAAAGGTAAAAAAATACTGCAGCCTGCGATCGAGCTTTTGTCTGGTATTCCTTCGGTTGTTTACGGCTTTATTGGTCTTAGTGTTATCGTGCCTTTGCTGCGCAGCATGTTCGGCGGTGCAGGTGTCGGGATTGCAGCCGGATGCCTTGTGTTGTCCGTTATGATTCTGCCGACCGTGACCAGTATTATGGCAGATGCCCTGTCCGCGCTTCCTAAAGGGCTTCGTGAATCGTCCTATGCACTGGGTGCAACGCGCTGGCAAACAATCTATCGGGTTATTATTCCGACCGTTCTGCCGGCACTGCTTACAGGCATTGTTCTGGGCATGGCCCGTGCCTTCGGTGAAGCACTTGCGGTACAGATGGTTATTGGTAATGCTCCGCATGTACCGACCTCCCTGCTGGAATCGGCTTCAACGTTAACAAGCGTAATTACGTTGAGTATGGGTAACACCACGATGGGCTCTGTCCATAACAATGCACTTTGGAGTATGGCGCTTGTACTTCTGGTCATGACCTTTGTCTTTGTCATTCTGGTTCGCCTGCTTGAAAGGAGAAACCGGGTATGAAATTAAAGGCAAAAACAGTTGATAAAATTGCAACAGGTGTCATTGTTGTACTGGCTCTTTTCATCGTTGTGCTTCTGCTCGGGTTACTCGGCTTCATTCTTTTCCGAGGAATTGGCCAGATCAACTGGCACTTCCTGACGAGTGCACCACAACTGCTTAAAGGCGGCGGGGGGATTGGCCCGCAATTGTTCAACTCAATATTTTTGCTTGTGTTGACGTTAATTATTACGATCCCGCTCGGCTGGGGCGGCGGTATTTATATGGCGGAATACGCCAAGCCGGGACGGATCACAAGCTTCATTCGTCTGGTTGTTGAAGTATTGTCTTCATTCCCGTCCATCGTCATCGGTTTGTTCGGACTATTATTGATTGTTAATACATTTGGTCTTGGTTTCTCACTCTTATCGGGTGCTATGGCGCTGGCTGTTTTCAACCTGCCGCTGATGGTGCGTACGACGGAGCAAGCCTTCCGTGCTGTTCCCAAAGAGCAGAAGGAAGCAGGCCTGGCTCTTGGTTTGTCCAAATGGAAAATCATTACGTCCATTCTGCTGCCAGTAGCACTGCCAAGCTTGATCACGGGAACGATTCTGGCCTCTGGCCGGATCTTCGGTGAAGCTGCCGCTCTGATGTTCACTGCCGGAATGAGCAGCCCGCCGCTGGACTTCACGGATTGGAATCCGACCAGCCCAAGATCGCCAATTAACCCGCTACGCCCTGCCGAAACCTTGGCTGTGCATATCTGGAAAGTGAACAGCGAGGGCATTGGACCCGATTCCAAAGAAATCGCAGCAGGTGCATCGGCCGTATTGGTTATTCTGGTGCTTGCGTTTAATCTGAGTGCACGCTGGATCGGCCGTGTTCTATACCGCCGGATGACAGCTTCGAAATAAGGAGGAACCGACATGGCCATACCTTTTGGTACGGAACAGTTAAGCATATATTATGGGCATTTCCAGGCGGTCAAACAGATTAGCCTTACCTTCCCGGAGTCCAGTGTAACCGCATTGATCGGCCCTTCGGGCTGCGGTAAATCCACCTTCCTGCGTTCATTGAACCGGATGAATGATGAGATTGCCGGCTCTCGTACAGAGGGACATATCTGGATGGATGGCAACGACCTGAATGAACCGGGCACAGACGTTATCAAGCTTCGGCAGAAGATTGGTATGGTGTGGCAGAAGCCGAACCCTTTTCATAAATCCATCTACAACAATATCGCGTTTGGCCCCCGCTACCGTGGTACAAAGAGTAAAAAAGCACTGGATGAGATTGTGGAAAAAAGCTTGCGCCGCGCCGCTCTGTGGGATGAAGTAAAAGACAGGCTGCATGACTCGGCTCTGGCACTGTCGGGTGGTCAGCAGCAGCGTCTTTGTATCGCCCGGGCGTTATCCGTAGATCCGCAGATTCTGCTGCTCGATGAGCCGGCATCTGCGCTTGACCCGGTATCCACAGGCAAGGTGGAGGAATTGATCTCTGAGCTCAAGCAGGAGCTGCGCATTGTCATTGTGACACATAATATGCAGCAGGCTGCGCGTATCTCGGATTATACGGCTTATTTTTATCTGGGTAGCCTGGTGGAGCATGGGGATACGGAGCATATTTTCACCAACCCGGATAACCGTCTGACACAGGAATACATTATGGGTCGTTTTGGTTAACTGTTGTTTGGCGGGATGATGAAAATTCGGAATGAAATTAATCTACAAGATACCTTATAGAGCAGACTTGTGTATTCGTCTCTCTATGGGGTATTTTTTTTGAACACGTATTTCTATCCAGGATATGGTCACTTGTAATAAGGTCCCATTTGTTTGTCAGAGAAATGAAATGGCGATTGGATGTCCTTCATCCACATATTGCCTTTAATGATGAGGAGATACACAGCGATGGCAAAGTATGCAAATCCGATGATCCAGTCGGTGGTGCTTGCCAGCTTGTGCTCTATGATGTAATACAGATACCATCCCCCGATTGGGAAATGGAGAACCAGCACGGCGAACAGGCCGGGATTATACCATGTTTTGGCTTTGATGTTGGCGAATATGCCATGCCAGATAAACTGGAAAAAGCCCATAAAGATTGGGGCCAGTGCCAGCCAAATGAGGGTTGGGAAAAAGACGGGTAGAAGATAAAAAACATAGGCGATGATCAGATTAATGACCATGGCCGACTGCGGATTCAGAGGATAATGCTTGGGTTGAGCACTTTTGAATATAACAATGTTGAATAAACCGCCAAAATAGCCAGGCCAGCGATACTCTTCAAATTGATGCACCAGAATAGCAATGAAGCTAAGCCACAAGATCATGCTCAGTTCGGACATGGAATGATAATTCAGAACCATGCCGATTGCCGTTACCGCAGCCACCAGCATCCCCAGATCAGGCCAGTATTTACGCATCATATTCATGAGTAATCTCTCCTCACATCTTCTTGTTTGAAAAATAACGCTCCAGCAGCAGATCAATTTGTCGTTCCACAGGCTTCACTTCGATGCCAGAGCCCGCCTCAAGAGTCTGTTTCATTAGTGCTGGCATGAACACGGCACCAAAGACCTGCATCACCATCATCATTAGAATGTCTTGATCCTGTTCATGGGTCAGCTCCTTGAGCAGACTTTTGATCTTGTCAAATCCGATAACCCGCATAAACTCCCCGTACTCCTGCTGTGACGCAAATAAGTTGGCTCCCATGGTAATCACTCGCGACAACAGTTCAGGATACTGCTCTATTCCTTGTACATAATGCAGCAGAAAACGCTTCAAGCGCTGCTCAGGTGGCAGAGAAAGGTCATCCAGTACCTCAAAAGATTCCTGAAAACCCGATAGCAGGATTCGTATTACTTCGCTAATCAGCTTATCCTTGGAGCCGAAGTAATAATTCACCAGTGCTACGTTTGTATTCGAACGTTGAGCAATGCCGCGGATGGTGATCTTCTCGAATCCTTCCTGTTTGATCATCTCAAGCGCAGTTTGAAGAATGATTCCTTTGGTTTCATTGTTCTTGTCCAAAGCTTCTTGCTCCCTCCTTTTTGTTTTAAAACAATGTTTAAAACGTCGTTTAATTCATCTTAACACCACATGTGTCTGAATTCAACAATCTATTTTCCAGCATATGGGGTAACATCTATCATGGAATTTGACCTGACAGAATAAAAATGCGAGGCTTGAAGCATTGTAATGGGGTTATTTTCCTTCTAAAGCTTTGCGTAATTGACATTTATAAAGAAAGTATTAACTTTACAGAATCTTTCGGATTCTTCGCTACACTTTAGGCATGGGAGGATGGAAGCGCAATGACAGACAAGGATAACATACTGCTGGTAGAGGATGACCCGGAAATAGCTCGTATTCTGCTGGATCATCTGCGCCGTGAAGGGTATGCAGTAACCTGGGCATCAAGTGGACTTGAGAGCTGGGAGGACTTCAGGAAGGGGGGAGTATCAGCTTGTTCTGCTTGATCTGATGCTGCCGGAGATGGATGGATTTACCGTATGTAAACATGTCAGGTTAATCAGTGATGTTCCCGTATTAATCATGAGTGCACGTCATCAGGAGGAAAGCAAACTGAAGGGGCTCGGCCTGGGTGCGGATGATTATATCACGAAACCCTTCAGCCTTGCTGAGCTTACAGCGCGGATAGAAGCCCACCTGAGCAGATATCGCAGATATCAGGGGAGTCAATCCGGTTCTTCATCCAGTTCTGTTCTCCAGAAATACAATGACGGATTGTCCATCCACCCGTTGAATCAGCAGGTGATGCTGAATGGTACCGAGCTGCAGCTGACGGGAAAAGAAGGAGCGCTGCTTATGCTGCTGGCTTCGCATCAAGGCCGGGCATTCACGAAAACGGAAATTTATGAACATGTGTGGGGCCAGCCGGCAGAGGGAAGCTCAAGCACAGTCACTGTACACGTGAAAAGTCTGCGGGCAAAGCTGGGAGATGAGCCTCATCAGCCGCTCTGGATTCAAACGGTATGGGGCAGTGGCTACCGCTTTATTGGGGAGCGGATTGAATGAAGCTGAAATATTGGCTGATGCTTGCGTTCCTGATTGTCATGCTACTGCCTGTGGCTGCGGGCTGGGCATTGTTTTCCTTGTATAGCTATTACGAAAATCAACGTGCAGTAGCTGAATACGTGGAGTTATCCGGACGTTTTGCTCCTATAGAGAAGGCGCTGGATCATCCAAAGCTGTACCAGCTGCATTCTCCTGAGCATCATCCAATTCTCCCTGAGCTTGCCAGTGAACAGGTGAGTTTCAATCTGTATCTGCCCTCTGGCATTCGGGTGTACAGTTCTGGCGGGAATACCTGGTCATCAGGCGGATACACGGTGAGAAGCTCTGAATTATACCGGAACCTGTACAACCTGCAGATTCGTCACCGTACATTTTCGCTGAAGAAGCCGGTCTGGAATCATGGAGAACTGGCGGGCATTTATGAGATAACGATGCTGCGTCAGGATTGGCTTGAAGGCATATCGAATCGAACAACCTGGGTTGTCAGCGGAGCGGCATTATTCTTTGTACTGTTGTATGGGACGGTGCTGTGGCTGCTATCCCGGAAGCTTTTCTCCCCCATGAGAGTTTTGATGGACAGGATGCATGCGTTTGCCCGTGGAGAAAAACAGGATGGTGTACGGGCAAACATTCGGAACGATGAGATGGGTACCCTTCTACAGCAGTTCGATGCGATGCAGCAAACGGTCAGGCAGACTCAGGCGGAGGTGGAGAAGCAGCAAAAAGAAAAGGAGATGATTGTAGCGTCTCTGTCTCATGACCTGAAAACACCGTTGATGTCCATCAGTGCTTATGCGGAGGCCATCAGCATGGACTCCCGTTCGGAACGATTGGAGAGGCAAGGGTATAGAGATGTTATTGCGAGAAATGTGGAACGCATGAAACAGATGATCGGTGAGCTTGAGATGTATACAGCGCTTGGCTCCAGTGATTCGGAACTCGCTATGGTTGAGGTGGAAGGGGAAGAGTTTTTCGAGATGCTGCTGGGTAGTTACGAAGGACTTGGGGAACGTGATCATTACAACATGCTGGTGTCTGTACGCACGAAGCATCTCTACCGGATTCATCCTGAATCTTTAATGCGCCTGACCGATAACCTGGTGCATAATGCACTTCGTTATACTCCTTCCGAAGGTAGAATTGGACTCGCCGTAATTGATTCAGTGGAGGAACTTCCCGAATGGATGAATCCAATACTCAGAGCGGAGCTTGATCCTTACAGAACCGGGGCAACGATCATGGTTGTCCAGAATGAAGGTGCTGCAATTCCGCCAGAGCAGCTGGAGCGAATTTTCGAGCCGTATGTTCAATATCACAAGCAGGAGAGGCACGGCTTTGCAGGAGGCTCCGGCTTGGGATTAAGCATAGCCAGAAGGATTGCATTAAAGCACGGAGGGGATATGCGCATGTGGTCTTCGGAACAATACGGGACTGCGGCTGTGTGCCGATTGCCGGAACTGTAATGATACACAGAAATTAAAGAAGGAAGGATGATCGTTTATGATGAACAAAGGGTGGAAGCTGCTCGGAGCTGCCTTGATTGCCACTTCACTGTTAGCAGGGTGTTCGGAAAAGGAGGTGCTCGGCATGTCAGGGGATGACATGATTGAGAAGATTATTACGGCCGAGTCGGAGCCGGCCTCCTACTATGCGGAAGGTCTTTTGAAGATGTGGACGGATGGTGAAATCACGAATACGGTAAAGGTGAAGGAATGGGTAAACGGGAATACAGGACAGAAGCGGATTGAGACAGAGGAAGATGGAAATGTAAGTTATGCGGTTCATAACGGATCAGAGATTCTGATCTATGAGCAAGAGGCCAAGACCGCTTTTTCAATGGACTCCTCATCACTTCAGCAAGAGCCTAACCAAACCCAAAAGCAAATGCTGGTGGATCAACTGGAACGGATGCGTGATTCCCACAACGTGAAGATGCTGGGCCAGGAAACGCTAGAAGGTCATGAGGTAATCCACATTGAACTAACACCCAAGGATGAGAAATCGCTGTCGATGTCGTCCGAATATTGGATAGACCCCAAGAAGTGGATGGTTATTAAAGCGACCACTACGCACGGGGATAACAAATCGGAGGTACTGTATGACCTAATTGATTACAATCCTAAATTCACGGCCAAGACGTTTACGCTAGACCTCCCTGCAGACGTTGAGATCAAAAAGATGAATGATGTGATGAATAACAAGGAGATCACGCTGGAAGAAGCAGAGAAAGCGGTGGGTCAGCCGTTCCTGCAATATGCGGGGAAGGATCTGGAATTGTCGAGAATTGAGATGACCTCGTCCATAGGTGAACATAGCCGGGATGAGGTGACGTTATATTATGTGAAGGATAACAAGCCCGAGATCAGTATAACCGTATTCCAGGCACCTAAGGAAAATGTAGATGAAAAGCTGCTGCCAGAGGAAAAGAAAGTAACCATCCGTGATACGGAAGGCTCGTACATGTCCATAATTCGCAATTTGTCATGGAGCGAGGCAGGTCTGCGATATTCGATTATGGGGGAAAATGATGCCTGGACGATCGAAAAGCTTCAAGCATGGGCAGAGAAACTGAGGTTGCCTGATCCGTCTTGATGCGCAAGTATGTGGATACCATCGACTTAATTAGGCTGTCTTCCAATCTCCATTCCTTAGTGAGAGTGAAAATTCACGATTGCCATACGGAAAGCATATCTTTATAAGATAAATTCGTTCTGGCTGGAAAAGAAAAGGAAAAAAGGAGACATAAGTCCATGGCTGTTTTATCTACGGGGCCCATTGAAAATAATATTGTCCCGGGAAGCGGACGTCCAACCCGCAGAATTACGGTAAGACTGGATAATCGTAATACAACCAGTATTTATACAGTGCTGGTTCAAGGGTATTCTTTGGCAGGCGTACGTACCTTATATGTTGAAGAGCTGTTCAATGTTCTGCCCAATCAGGTAATAACCAAAGATTTTTATGCGGATCTGGACGGGTTTGAATTTGTGTTTACGATGGGTGATGCGGCCGTGGACGAAGTTCAGATTTCAGTCTGGGGTAAAGACCAGAATGGAGCACTGGTTACTGCCCATCGTCTCGTATCCGATGAATTACTTGGAGCAGAAAGTGCTATTTCAGGTATAACTGGAGCCACAGGTGCGACAGGCGTGACTGGGGCAACCGGAGTTACTGGCGACACAGGGGCGGTAGGTGATACAGGAGCCACGGGTGTCACTGGAGCCACGGGAACAGCGGGAACGTCAGGAGCCGCCGGAGTAACGGGTGTGACAGGTGCAACAGGAGCCATTGGTGTCACTGGAGCCACGGGAACAGCGGGAACGTCAGGAGCCACCGGAGTAACGGGTGTGACAGGGGCCACAGGTGATACAGGAGCCACGGGTGTCACTGGAGCCACGGGAACAGCGGGAACGTCAGGAGCCACCGGAGTAACGGGTGTGACAGGGGCGACAGGTGATACAGGAGCCACGGGTGTCACTGGAGCCACGGGAACAGCGGGAACGTCAGGAGCCACCGGAGCAACGGGTGTGACAGGTGATACGGGAGCAACTGGGGTCACTGGAGCCACGGGAACAGCGGGAACGTCAGGAGCCACCGGAGCAACAGGTGCGACAGGTGATACGGGAGCCACCGGAGTAACGGGTGTGACAGGGGCGATAGGCGATACGGGAGCCACGGGTGTTACTGGAGCCACGGGAACAGCGGGAACGTCAGGAGCCACCGGAGTAACGGGTGTGACAGGGGCGACAGGTGCAACAGGAGCCATTGGTGTCACTGGAGCCACGGGAACAGCGGGAACGTCAGGAGCCGCCGGAGTAACGGGTGTGACAGGGGCGACAGGTGCAACAGGAGCCATTGGTGTCACTGGAGCCACGGGAACAGCGGGAACGTCAGGAGCCACCGGAGTAACGGGTGTGACAGGGGCGACAGGTGCAACAGGAGTCATTGGTGTCACTGGAGCCACGGGAACAGCGGGAACGTCAGGAGCCACCGGAGTAACGGGTGTGACAGGGGCGACAGGTGCAACAGGAGCCATTGGTGTCACTGGAGCCACGGGAACAGCGGGAACGTCAGGAGCCGCCGGAGTAACGGGTGTGACAGGGGCGACAGGTGCAACAGGAGCCATTGGTGTCACTGGAGCCACGGGAACAACAGGAACGTCAGGAGCCACCGGAGCAACAGGTGCGACAGGTGATACGGGAGCCACCGGAGTAACGGGTGTGACAGGGGCGACAGGTGCAACAGGAGTCATTGGTGTCACTGGAGCCACGGGAACAGCGGGAACGTCAGGAGCCACCGGAGCAACAGGTGATACGGGAGCCACTGGAGTAACGGGTGTGACAGGGGCGATAGGCGATACGGGAGCCACGGGTGTCACTGGAGCAACAGGTTCTACAGCAGCTTCTGCTCCGGCGAATTCTTCTTTGTTTGCTGACAGCCAGACATCATCATTAGCTCTTTCGTTAGTGGCTGAAACGACAATTCAGACACTCAATGTACCTGTCGTGACGGGTCAGAGGGTCAAAATCGACAATAGTACGCAAGTCGCAGTTGTTGTAGGGTCTAACTGGACCGTCGCTTATAACATTAACCTGAGAGTGAACGGAGTTTTAATTAACCAATTGCAGCTCTCCAGAACGGGTAACTCTTCAGGTACCCTGAGGTTTCTTTCTTCCAACACTTATGTGGATACTGCAACTGCCACAACTACCAACGTATATACAATAAGCATAGTATTTCTTGCAACCACAAGCGTCACCAGCGCTTCAGCGGAAGTGAGAAATATCAATGCTATTGCCTTCAGTTAAAGTTAACGTCCGGTTATATGAAACACGTCACTTTTGTTGACATATCCAATACTGTACATTACTCTATTCTTATAGATGTTTCGTCAATTCAGCATTCCATATTTTAATAAAATTTAATGATATGTCAGCGAATGATAACGAGCGGGAGAGACCTGAGCGGCCTGTACATAATGTACAGGCCGGGTTCAGGCACCGAAGGAGCAAGCTGCTGTGCACCCGGCATAACAGTTAATCTCTCAGGTAAATGTACCATCGTTGGACGCAGCTCTGGAGAGTGCGCAGAAGAAGCGCCACCCAAGGGGTATATGATTGCTCAGCCCGGTGAACATACTTGTACTGAAATGTACTTGAGCTTGTTCTTCTTGACGCTGTGATCATGAAACTCTCAGGTATCAAGGACAGAGAGAGGGCTAACGGCCTTCTCCTGTCCTTTTTTAATGTCATCATTCAGTAAATCAGGGATATTATGGCGAGCTTGTCTGGATAACGATGACGAAATCAATTGGAGGGTTACAACGTGCGATTTAAAGATGTTTTTTCAATTATAGGTCCGTCGATGACGGGACCATCGAGTTCACATACAGCAGGCGCTGCAAGGCTGGGGCGCATCGCCCGTCAGTGGCTGGGATGCACACCGGAACGTGCGCGCCTTACACTGTACGGCTCTTTTGCAGATACGTACCAGGGACACGGGACCGACCTGGCGCTCATTGGCGGCCTGCTCGATTATGTTACGGATGATCCGCGGATACCGGATGCAGAGCGATATGCAGCCGAAGCGGGCATGGAGGTTGAATTTTACACGAGCGGTCTGCCTGCTCCCCATCCTAACACGGTTAAGATTGAACTTTGGCATGGTGAACGGCAATGCTCATTAATGGGGGCTTCCATCGGGGGCGGCAGTGTGTCCGTGCATGCGCTGAATGATTTTCGAGTGCAGATCAGTGGGGAATTTCCGACTTTAGTGTTACGGCATGCGGATAAAGCAGGTGTGCTGGCCTCGGTCACCTCAACGATTAGCTCTTCTGGAGTGAACATCGGGTATATGCAGGTGGATCGAAAGGCGCGTGATGGAGAGGCGCTGACGGCGATGGAGATGGATGCTCCTCCGAGTGAAGAGGTTCTGAACAAGCTGCGTTCGCTGGATCATGTGCTGGACATTCGTGTCATTGATCTGAAGAGAGGGGTTGACCCGAATGCGATTTAAGCATTTGCATGAATTAAACGCAATCTGCACCGCCGAGTCCAAAACCATTGCACAGCTGATGATTGAGGAGCAGGTACAAGAGACGAACACCCCCGAAGCGGATGTGGTGAAGCAGATGTCGGAGTATTACCAGGTGATGAAGGAAGCGGTGCGCAAGGGGCTGACTGAGGATACAACCTCGCGTAGCGGACTGACGGGTGGAGACGGGAAAAAGATGGCCCAATACATTCGCCAAGGGGAAGCCTGCTCTGGCGACGCTTCTGCTCTTGCCATGGCTTATGCACTGTGTGTATCTGAAGTGAATGCTTCTATGGGGCGTATCGTAGCTACACCAACGGCAGGCTCCTGCGGTATTATTCCGGGTGTATTCATCAGTTCGCAGGAACGTTTTGGCTGGACGGATGAGCATCTGGTGAATGGGCTGTTCTGTGCTGGTGCGATTGGATATGTTATTGCGAACAACTCATTTATCTCAGGTGCAGAGGGTGGCTGTCAGGCCGAGGTTGGGTCTGCAATCGGTATGGCTGCGGGTGCGATGGTGGAGCTGCGTGGCGGCACGCCGGAGCAGGTCGTGCATGCTGTCGGACTGGCTTTGAAAAATACGCTGGGCCTCATCTGTGATCCGGTGGCTGGCCTGGTAGAGATTCCGTGCATCGTGCGTAACGGACTTGGCGCTGTTACTGCGCTGGCTGCGGCAGATATGGCTCTGGCAGGTGTGCGCAGCGCCATTCCTTCTGACGAAGTGATCGATGTTATGCTGGAGGTAGGCAGTGCGATGCCTAGTCGTCATCGTGAGACGGCGCAAGGCGGGCTGGCCCAGACCCCAACAGGCCGTAAAATGATGGAGAAGCTGGCGAAGCCCAAAGCCAAGCGGGCAGAGCCGGAAGACAAATCCGAAATCACAGGAGCGGATGCTGAGATGTATACGGAGGCGGGTTCTCCCCAAGGGAAACAGGCAGAGTAGCGATAAATACATTACGGAACAATAAGACAACACTGGAAAAAGCAAGACAAAGAAAGCGTCCATCCAGCTGCATTCAGGCTGTGAAGGACGCTTTTTATATTTACTGTCTGCATCGTTTGTCAATCTGTAGTGTCAGCTGAACATATTTATCCCAGTCAGGCGCTGAATCGGGTTAAAGCTTAGTTCCCCACCAGTTCCGTACGCATAACGGCATATCCATAGGCGGGAAGCTCAACAGCAAGCACACTATTTTCCAGAGCCGTACGGTGATTGCGTTCAAACAGCTCGGTCCAAGGCTGGTCGCCTGCCTCAAGCTCAACAATGGCGGTTTCCTCCGAGCGGTTGAACAGCACCAGAATGCTTTCGGTATCACTCTTGCGCTCCATGACAAGCTGACTGCCGCCTGCACGAGCTTGCAGAAAGCGAACCGTGCCTTCGGCTCGCAATGCCGGATGTGCATGACGCAGGGCGATCAGCTTCTGATAAAAGCTCAGCAATTCCCGGTCCTGCTTCGCTTCATCCCACTCCATGCATTTGCGGCATCCCGGATCATGATCACCGTCCAAACCTATCTCGTCACCATAATAGATGCATGGTGCTCCCATATAACTGAATTGGAACAGCGCAGCCAGCTTCATCTTCCGATGATCTCCCTCACAGAGAGTGAGCAGGCGCGGGGTGTCATGACTGTCCAGCAGATTGAAGGCGACCTCGCTTGCCTGAAGGGCATAACGGGACAGCTGGCGTCCGATCGCATGGGCGAATTGTTCGGCATGCATCCGATGTTGCACGAAGAAACCATTGACCGCATCAGTAAACGGATAATTCATCGAGGCATCAAACTGGTCGCCCTGCAGCCAGGAGGAGGACTCGTTCCATATCTCTCCCAGAATGTACGCATCCGGGTTTGCAGCCTTAACAACGCGGCGGAAATCACGCCAGAAAGCATTGTCCACCTCATCAGCTACATCCAGACGCCAGCCGTCTGTGCCGACTTCCTTGATCCAGTATTCAGCTACTTCTAGCAGATAGGCCTTCACATCCGGGTGTTCAGTATTCAGCTTGGGCATATGTGCTTCAAAGCCAAACGTCTCATAGGTTGGAATCCCGTCCTTCACGTTCAGCGGAAACTCGTGAATATGAAACCAGTCTTTATACTTGGATGCCGCACCGTGCTTCTGCACGTCGAGGAATGGGGCAAACGTTTTGCCGGAATGATTAAATACCGCATCCAGCAGCACTCGAATCCCGCGTTCATGACAGAGCTTGACCAGACGTTTCACTGTATCTGCATCGCCAAAATGACGATCCACGCGCAGATAGTCCTCGGTATCGTATTTATGATTGGTGGTTGCCTCGAAGATCGGAGTGAAATAGATTGCGTTGATCCCCAGTTCGGTAAGGTAATCCAGGTGGTCAATCACTCCTTGAAGGTCGCCGCCAAAAAAATTAAACGGTGTAGGTTCACCGCCCCACGGCTCAACTTTATCGGGATTAAGCGCAGGGTTTCCATTCGCAAACCGCTCTGGGAAAATTTGATAAAACACCGCATCCTTCACCCACGCAGGGGGTGTAAATACAGCCCCTGGATGAATATAAGGGAACTGGAACATTCGGCCCGGATCATCCGGCTCTTCTCTCTGAAAGTCTGTTTCGGTCATCCAGATCTGTTCCTCTCCATTTTTGAGCAGGAAAGCGTACTTCAATCGACGATACGGAGGTTTCACTTCCCCCTCGTAGTAATCAAACATGGAATCGGACGTGAATTTGGTCAGCGGCACCATATCCCGTGTTTCCTCCCAGGCATATTTATCCCCGGTCAGGGCATACACCTCGGTCAAGTCATTCTTCTTGGCACGCAGCCGCAGGTGAATAGTATCCTGGTCGTAGGCATAGGCCCAGTTCCGTTTCGGTTGGTGAAAGATGGCTTCGAGCAGCATGTGAAATTCCTCCCGTCAGATCTGTATAGGATATGCAGATGCAAGTGTGGTATATGTAATTCTTCTTAGACTATTGTAAAGCTGAATGATTCCGTTAATATTACGTCAATCCAGATTGCGTTATAATAACCGAGAAGGCAGGACATCTGTTGTGAAGTAGTCCCGCAAATATAGCAATCCGCTCAGATATATCATTAACCCAAAGGGGAACGAAAGGAAACGAGTACATAGATGAAAAACAAATTGTTATATATCGAAGACGATATAGAAATTGCAGCGTGGGTAAGAGAGGATCTGGAGGATCGGGGGTATGAGGTCATGTGGCTGGGAAGTGGAGAGGGTGCGCTTGAGGCGGCGGCTGGCTGTTCTCTGGTGATACTGGACGTCATGCTGCCGGGGCTGGACGGATTTACAGTAGGTCAGCGATTGAAAAAGGAATATCCGGCTGTGCCCATCGTCATGCTCTCGGCCAGAACGTCGATTGATGACAAGCTGTACGGGCTTGATTTTGCCGACGACTATGTGACCAAGCCCTTTCATCCAGACGAGCTTGCTGCTCGAATTGAGGTACAGCTCCGCAAGGCAGGTGCGGCGGTATCCAGTGATAACGTCTTGAAGCTGGACCATCTGGCAATCTATGAGCAGGATAACCGGATCGTTAACGAGCAGACGGGAGAAGAGGTCATTCTATCGGGCAAACAGTTTCATATTTTCGCGTATTTGCTCCGGCATATGGGCATGATTCGTACCAAAGAGCAGATCTATGAGGCGGTATGGAACGAATCCTATCTGGATGGAGACAAGACACTAATGGTGCATATCCGGCATCTGCGGGAGAAGCTGGAGCTTGATCCGGCGAACCCGGTTATTATTCAAACGGTGCGCGGAGTGGGATACCGGGTGAAGAAGCCATGATGGGCTGGTTCCGGGAACGAAAAGCAAAGAGAGCTGAGCGCCATACAATATCACAGCCGCCCAATCGGCCCAAAATGAAGTTCGGGCGATCTCTGATGTCGAGATATATTTTGCTTATTCTGGCGGCGGTATTATTCGTACCTGTCATCGTGCCGCTTACGTTTATTGGCTACGTGGTGTTCACCAACAATGCAATTTCAAGCGAAGCAGCACCCTATGGGGATGCTACAGAAATGACGAACATGTGGCTGCGCGAATCTAAAAAGCTGAACGGAGCATCCGATCAAGCCATAGATACACAGATGAGAGAGATACAGAAGAAGTACCCCCGATCAGCCATGTACCATGTCAATGCAGAAGGTAGAACGTTGCTTGTGCTCGCGGGTGAGGAAGCGAAGGTGAAATATAATTCTGCGCCATCGGATACTACAATTCAGTGGACAGTGAAGTCAGGGGAGATCAAGGAAACGCGCATTCCTGCCGTGTGGACAGCCAACTACGCGATACAGTTCATGAAAAAAGCGTTATATCGTGATCCGCTTACTGTTGTTTCTTATATAGGGGGAGGGAACGAGGACAAGGGGCAGGGCTTTATGGTCCTCGAGGTGAATCGAAAGATGCTCGAAAGAACCCAAAACAACGGACTGCGTGAATTTATATATCTCGCTATTGTAATGGTTGTTGTTTTTGTTATTTTCATCTTGTTGTCTGTTCTTTTTTTCGCCAAAATCCGCAAGCGGCTTGTTCATCTTCAAATGGCCATGGTAGCACCGGGTACAGAGGGAATTCCAAATCCCGTGCATATCCGCAGATCGGATGAGATCGGGCATCTGGAGGAATCCTTTAATCAGATGGTGTATCGGTTAACGGACAGCCTCCAGCGGGAGCGGGAGGAGGAGCAGCTTCGCAAACGGCTGGTTGCCGGGCTCTCTCACGACCTGCGCACCCCCCTGACGGTGATTCGTGGTCATATGCATGCATTGCACAAAGAAACGCTTAGTGAGCAGGGGATTCATGCACTCAATCGTATGGAAAGCAAGATGCAGGACCTCAGTGAGCTTATAGATAATATGCTGTCTTATAATCTGCTGACGAGTGGAAGATACACGCTGAAGCTGGAGCAGAAGGATGTGCTGCGTATGGTCAGGGAAGCTGCGGCGTCATGGTATCCCGTGTGGGAGAAAGAGCAGTTTGAGATTGATATTGATCTGCCGGAAGCTCCGTTAATGTGGGATGTGGACGAGCAGGGCATGAGGCGTGTGCTGGATAATCTGTTCCAAAATGTAGTTCGTCACGCCGCGAGTGGCAGATATATCCGCATCTCCACCGAGCAGCTTCAGGGTAAAACCGCCGTGGTTATCGAGGATCACGGTCCGGGAATACAGCCCGATTCGGGAACCAAGGGCACAGGGCTTGGTCTGTCGATCGTAGATTTGCTGATTCGGGAGATGGATCTGCGCAAACGGGTGGACAGCTCCGATGCGGGTGTCCGTACCTATCTTTACAGTAGTAAAGAAGGGTAGGCAGTTCTGAATATGGACGCAAGCCAATGCTGTGAGTTCGGATGGAGGTCGGGGTGTGCTCCTTTTTTAAACCAAATTTAAACTTGGACGTATGCTTGCCTTAACCTTGGAGGGTTACGATAGTTCCGAGGTGATAAACAGTGAGCGAAAATGTTATTCAAACCGCGAATTTATGGAAAACTTACAAGGACCGTGCAGCGGTCCGTGAGCTTGATCTGCATATTAAAAAGGGAGATATCTACGGCTTCCTCGGTCCGAATGGTGCCGGTAAAACAACAACCATTCGTATGCTGCTCGGCTTGATCAAGCCAAGCAAGGGGGTTATCCGGGTCTTTGACAAGGATATTCGCAAGGATCGCATGACTATTTTACGCCGTGTAGGTTCTCTTGTTGAATACCCTTCCTACTATGGACATCTGAACGCCGTGGAAAATCTCGAAGTGCTGCGCCGTATTATTGATGTGCCCAAGTCTAGAATTGACGAGGTGCTGTCTATTGTCGATCTGACCAAAGACGCCAAACGGGCGGTTAAAGGCTACTCTCTGGGGATGAAGCAGCGACTGGGTATTGCCAGTGCACTGCTGGGTGATCCCGAATTGCTCATACTGGATGAGCCGACCAACGGACTCGATCCGGCGGGCATTCAGGAAATTCGGGAGCTTATCAAGCATATGCCGCTGGAGCATGGCATTACCGTACTGGTCTCCAGTCACTTGCTGAGTGAGGTGGAACAGATGGCCAGCCGTGTTGGCATTATTCGTGATGGCAAAATGGTGCTGCAGGACACCATCGCAAGTCTGCACAGTCAAACTGGAAGCTCGATCAGACTTATGGTGTCCGAGCCGGAGGCTGCGATGAGGCTGGCTCGTGAACAGGGGCAATTCGGTCAGCAGCAAGGTACGGCGTTAACGTTCCCTTATATGGATAACAGTGCCGTTGCACTTCTGATTCGCCGCCTGATTGAGCAGGATCATGACATCTATCGGGTGGAGGAGCATCGTCAGTCTCTGGAGGATCTGTTCCTGCGTGTTATTGGCGAGGGGGCTTCTGTATGACGGGGCGTGCATTATCGGCGGATTGGCTCAAGATACGTGGCAAAGGTATCTGGTTTCTCGTATTTCTGGCCCCGCTCGGATTAACGGCCATGCAGGCACTGAATTTCGGATTGCGGCTGGATGATTTGAAGCAGCAGTATGCGGACAATCTGTGGGGCGGCTTGCTGGGCAACGTGATTATTTTTGTACCGCTTGCTATCATGCTGGGCGCGACCATCCTCAGTTCTATGATTGCCGGAATTGAGCATGAGCAGGGCTCGTGGAAGCAATTGCTGGCGATGCCCATCTCAAGACCAGCCGTTTATCTGGCGAAGTTCCTGCTGGCCTGTCTACTGCTTATGATCTCTTGTCTGCTCCTGACTGCGGGTATCATTGGACTGGGCCTTGTGCTTGGCTTCGATGCCAGAGAGATACCGTGGGCACAGGCGCTAAAGCTCGGGCTGATGCCGCTGGCAGGGGCGCTCCCGGTATTGTCCATTGAATTATGGTTCACCCTGGTATCGAAAAATCAGGCGCTTCCAGTTACATTTGGCATTATTCTTGCCATTACAGGCATGTTCTCCTTGACCCTCTCTCCCAACTTTCCACTGGCTTGGGCTCAGATGGCGTGGAGCTCACCGAATCCGTACTTGTACGCGGGCATGGGCGCAGGTCTGGGCATTCTGATTATGCTGACGGGCATGATGCACTTCAGTAGAAAGGATGTGGCCTGACATGAGCTTTACGATGACATACTTTCGTATTCTTTCTGCTGAACGGTTGAAAATGGCCAAATCGCCTGTGTGGCTACTCGTACTGATCAGCCCCCTCATTTCCTTGCTAATCGGTCTGTTGTCCTCTACGAAGGATTGGAATGGTTTGATGTCAGTGATGGTTACGCTGCACGGTCTGCTGCTGCTTCCGATGCTGACAGGTGTCTTCACTTCGTTTGTATGCCGATTCGAGCATGCAGGGGGTGGCTGGAAACAGTTATTGGTTCTCCCGCTCACACGAGCAGGTGTATATTGGGGCAAATTCACCATTGTAATGACGCTGGTGGCAGGAACACAGCTGCTGCTTCTCGGTAGCATTTTGCTGACAGGCATGGTTCAGGGGATGGCAGGACCAGTGCCATGGGGATTCCTTCTGGGCCGATTATTCCTCGGGCTTGTAGCATGTGTACCACTGGCTGCATTGCAGATGTTTGTTTCTCTGATCTGGAGCAGCTTCGCCGCTCCACTGGCATTGAATTTTGCGCTGACCATTCCGAACATTCTGGTGGTGAACTCGGCTACGTACGGACCTTATTATCCATGGGCTCAGCCGATGATTCTGATGGTTCCGATCGAGGGAGCTGGATTTGGAGCATACAATGTTCCGCTAAGTACACTTTTGTCGGTTGTTGGGGGCAGTGCGGTACTGATTATTGCCATGGGCATGATCTATTTTTCCAAAAAGGAAGTATAAATAAATTCAATACCCTCTCTCGGGACTGCGGCATCGGTAATCGGTTGCCAGCGATCTCGGGAGATTTTTTAATTTAAGGGCTATCCGACCAATTCCATCTTTTTCATCCATTGTGGCTATGAATTTTATCATATGATATAGGTAAAATGAGACAAGAATCTGGTAAAATGAAAAAAGCTGTTTCTAGTGAGTCTTACATGGTTATTCGAGGGTAAGCCTGTTACAGCCAAGAGTGGCGCATATTGAAGTGAAGGTGAAGAAGATTTGGCTGAGAAAAGAGGGGTAGGCCTTTGGAATATAATAAAACGGAAACCCTGAAACGAATTATTTCTGAGGGAAGCTCTTACCGATCATTGTTTTTTAACCACCCGGATGCCATCTATGTCATGGACATTGAAGGGAACCATATGGATGCAAACCCTTCATTTGAACGGTTATCCGGCTACAAGATCGGAGAGCTTGCAGGGGTGAGTCGGGATCGCATCAGCCCGCCTGAAAGTGAGACACGACGAGAGCAATTCATTAAAAAGGTGCTGGCTGGAATTTCAGTCAGTGAGCCGATGGCGTTTTATCATAAAGACGGTTCTGTGAAGCATGCACAGGTTACCTATATACCCATCACCGAAGGTCAAGAGGTTGTCGGCATTTACGGCATAGCCAAGGATGTGACGGACAAGGTGAAAATCGAGCAGGAACTGCAGGAGACACAGGAGAAGTATCAGGTGCTGGCAGAACATGCACAAGACCTGATTACAACCTGTACCACGGACGGTACGTTGTTATATGTATCTCCTTCGGTGTATACGTTGCTTGGGTACGAGCCGGAGGAAGTTACGGGAAAATCGTTTAAGTCCTACTGTTATCCGGGAGATTATCCTGATCCGTTGGCGCTTTCGAGTATTGGAAATGGATGCAAGATGAGAGTGCTGCATAAGGATGGGCATTATATCTGGATGGAGACACTGGCGAAGCCGGTAGCCGGAGAGAAGGGCGAGGTGAATCAGATTGTCAGCATCAGCCGGGATATCACCCAGCATAAGGATGCAGACCGACGTCTTCGCGAAAGCCGCCAAAGATATAAGTCATTGTTCGAGTATAACCCCGCTGCAGTGTACTCTCTGAACCTCAAAGGGGAGTACAGTGCGGTGAACAGCAATATGGTGCGGATGCTTGATATCGCACGTCACAAGCTGATCGGACAATCGTTCTTGTTGAATCTGGACAAGAGTGAGATGAATAAAGGAGAGGCCTGCTTTGAGCTTGTGAAGCAGGGAGAGCCTCAATATTACGAGACTCGGGTTGTGAATTCAAGCGGCCGCAAGATTGAAGTGTCGGTAACCAATGTACCGATTATTGTAGATAAGGAAATGGTGGGTGTCTACGGCATAGTATCCGATATTACAGAGCGCAAGGAGTATACGGAGCGTATTCAGGAGCTGAGCAAGCAGCATGAGCTGATTCTGAACACGGTTACGGAGGGAATCTATGGCCTGGATGCAGATGGCATTACGATGTTTATGAATCCGGCAGCAGCTTCGATGTTTGGATATGAAGCCCATGAGTTTATTGGAAAAAGCTCACACCCCATTATTCATCACTCCCGTGCCGATGGAAGCTATTTCCCAAAAGAGGAATGTCCGATCCATATGACGGTGCTGGATGGGCATGCACGTTCAGTGACGGAGGATGTGTTCTGGCGTAAAGACGGCAGCAGCTTCCTTGTTCAATATCAGGTCACTCCGATCATTGATGAGGGACAGATTCGCGGTGCAGTTGTTGTATTCAATGACGTGACAGGAGAGCGTGAGATTGTTCGTGCCAAGGAGACAGCCGAGCTGGCTGCACAGGCGAAATCGGAATTCCTTTCACTTGTCAGTCATGAGATTCGGACACCGATGAACGGCATCGTGGGTATGACCGAGCTGCTGGTAGGCACCGATTTGTCTGAGGAGCAGCGCGAGTACGCACAGATCATTCAGGAGAGTGGCGATGCATTGCTGAACATTCTGAATGATATTCTTGACTTCAGTAAGCTGGAGTCTGGTAAAATGGCGCTGGCCTATGAGCCGTTCTCGCTGCGCAAGATGCTGGAGCAGGTTGCAGAGCTGTTCAAGCCGCGAGCAGATGAGAAACATCTGGAGATTCGTTTCCGTCTGAATCCAAGCATTCCTGACTACATGGCAGGGGATGCAATGCGAATTCGCCAGATCCTGGTGAACCTGGTTGGCAATGCGCTCAAGTTCACCGATCAGGGAAGTATTGATGTGACCGTGGATATGATCAAGGGCGGTAGACCAGAGGATACGGTGCTGGATTTTGCTGTGGAGGATACGGGCATCGGGATTCCTGCGGACAAGCTGGATCAGCTGTTCCAATCATTCTCCCAGCTGCATCCGGTCATTAACCGCAAGTATGGCGGTACAGGTCTGGGCCTGGTGATTTCCAAAAGACTTGTGGAGATTATGGGCGGAACGATCACTGTGGAGAGCACAGAGGGAGAAGGTTCTGTTTTCCGATTCGCCATTCCGGCCGCTCAGGTCGAAGCCTCTGGAGAGAAATCGGCAAGTGAGTTCTATCATGACCGTACACGTCAAAGTGACAAGGTCGCCATGCGCATTCTTGTGGCGGAGGACCATCCGGTCAATCGGAAGATTTTGCAGGAATATCTGGAGAAGCTGGGTTATCAGGCCGATGTGTGCACCAACGGTGTAGAAGCCATTGACGCCATCTCGCAGAATGCTTATGATATCGTACTGATGGATATTCATATGCCTGTAATGGATGGACTCAAGGCCACGAATCTATTACACCGACTGATTCCGGAGGATCGGATTCCACCGATTATCGCCGTAACGGGCAATACGAAACGCGAAGACAAGGAGGCTTGTCTGGAAATCGGTATGCGTGATTTTATCAGCAAGCCGGTAATGCTCAGTGAGTTGAAGCGTGTCCTGCAGCAATGGGGCCCTTCTGATGAACCGCGGCTTGCTCCGAATTGATAAGAGTAATAAAACAACCTCAGTATCCACTAACGGTGTTAGTGAATATTGAGGTTGTTTTTGGTGTGTGCCCCAAAAGGGCGATAGCTTGGATGTGAACCTACGCCAATCCCGGATAGCAGAAGGTTAATCAGAGATACATCCCAGGCGATTAGCCAGTTTCTTTTTCGGCATTCAGGCTGGAAGTGGAAGGAATCAGGCGATGGTCAGGCGGTTGATATTTCCCGATAAAATTTCACAGGAGCGATTAAACTTCTCATATTCCGCCCCATCGAGATTCAGTTCAATAATCTCCTGAATGCCGCCTTCGCCAATGATGGCTGGAACACCTGCACAGACATTGCGTTGTCCATACTCCCCCTCCAGAATCGCGGATACGGCAATGATCTTATGCTCATCGTTCAGGATGGAGCGTGTAATATGGGCGAGGGCATTACCAATGCCGAATTGCGTGGAGCCCTTGCGGGTAAAAATCTCCCAGCCGGCATCCTTTGTTTTTTTGGCGATATCCTCCAGATCGAGATGTTTGAAGCGCTCCTTGTGCTGCTCAAGAATGTGCAGGATGGGTTTTCCGCCGATCGTCACATGGGACCAGGCCACGAACTGGGACTCCCCGTGTTCCCCGAGTGCGTACCCGTGCACACTTCGTGGATCAATGGAGAATACCTCTGAGAGCAGTGTTTTAAGCCGTGAGGAGTCAATGGAGGTTCCGGTTCCAATCACACGTTCACGCGGCAGCCCGGATAATTTCCATACCATATACGTCACGATGTCCACAGGATTGGCGGCGATCACAAAGATACCATTGAAGCCACTGTCCATAATGGGAACCACGATATCTTTAGCAATGGATTCTGCTTCCTCCAGAACATCCAGTCTCGTCTGTCCCGGCTTCGGATTAGCCCCTGCGGTCATGATAATAACGTCCATGCTGCCGCAATCAGCATACGTGCCCGCGTACACCTTGGTTCGATTATGGGTGAAGTCCATGCAATGGGAAAAGTCCAGAGCCTGTGCAACAGCCCGGTCATACGTCCGATCAACCATCATAATTTCTCTGCAGATGGATTGATTAATCATTGAATATGCACAACTTGAACCGACAAGCCCCGCCCCGATCACCGCTACTTTACCTGATTTGCCTAACACTGCCTTCAGCCTCCGTTTACATTGGTTTTTATCCGTTACTTGATCATTATTATGTTAAGTATAGTCCTTTATTTTATGCTGATATTCAATTCTACGTTACATAAGATAACACAGGGAAAAGCAATACAGCAATGAATTCCTCTGTCGCGGGAGCGTGTTGGAGTGTTGAGGTTAACAATATTGACATCAAATACATGCACTGAAATTTAGACGGCATTTGCATAGCCCCTTTTCGACATGACAGCATTCCTGCAGTTTGTCGGATGAAGAGCTTTTTGTGCGAAATATATACCTGACAAAAGTTCTTACCAATCCGCAGAAATAGAACTAAACCGTCAAAGGGTTCTGCAGGTGAATTAACGAATACATACCGACATGCAAGAGAATTGCACGTATGGATGGCGGGAAATTCGATGAACCCAAGTCAATTCGTGTGAAAGAGAAAGGTCACCCGATCCGATGACAGTTCGTTGCAGGGAAGCAGGCCCAAACACTTCATTACGGGAGGGAATTATTGATGATTGAAGAAGCAGGAGCAACAACGGAAACGGCCAAGAGCCTGGGAATAGGCGCCAGCACTCTTCGTAAATATGCGGCAGCACTGGAGGAGCAGGGGTATCGCTTCGAACGGTCTGCGAATAAATCCAGATTATTCAAATCCGATGATATCGAGTGTATTGAACGTCTAATGACAGAGCTTAGAGAGCATAATCTGCCGCTGGTGGATGCGGTGGTCACTGTGCTGTCTCCGGCAGAAGGGAAGAAGGAGGGGGCATCTGAGCAAGTTCTGGGGGCAGGATCGGAGCAGGAGTGTGCAGCCGCCAGTGATCTGCCTCCTGTGGCAACACCTTCGCAGGGCTCGGTGTCGGAACCGTCAGCAACCATCTCGTCAGATATGTTAGCTCCGTCAGGATTGGATCAGCTTGCACAGCTTCGATCCTACGAAGGGCTCGGTCAGCTTGTAAGCGAAGTCACCTATGGTGCCGTAGAACCCAAACAGGACGATCGTATGCAACTGTTGCAGCATCGGGTAGATGAACTGGAGCTGACCCTTCAGCATCTTGCCGAAACCCATCTTGCGCTTCAGGAGCAGATGGAGAAGCAGCGCCAGTGGATGAACGACAAGCTGGAGGAGGAGCGGGATCGCGAGCTTGTGACCAATCTGCGCAGTTATCAGGGCAGGAAGCGAAAGTCCAAAATCTCCTCCCTTCGCATGTTATTTGGACTGCTGCCCAAAAAACATAAGGAAGCATAAGCAGGTAGAAGAAAACGGGTGTCAGGCACTATTCATTGTTCATCGTGATATTCCTTGCCCAGCCTGATATAATGGCTCCAATACAACATGAAGTCCAGCCCCTGATTCGTATACAAGTACAGAAAAGGGAACAGAGTTCGCAAGCTGGCGTGGGAGGCAATGTGGAGTTGCGTCGAGGCTGGCAAAGGTGGATTGGCCTATGGACAGACCGTCCTGGTCGTCAGGGAACGATAGTAGGAAACCGTTATGTGATACAGGAACTGCTTGGCATGGGGAGTTATGGGCTAACCTATCGGTGTACGGATATACAGACGGGAGGGGAAGTGGCTCTGAAGGAAGCGAAGCCGAGCAAGGGGAAGCTTGCTGTACGGCTGCTACATCGGGAAGCGGATGTGCTCAGGCATCTACAGCATCCCGCAATTCCCGAGCTGCTGCACACGTTCACAGTCCGAAGACGGTATTATATGGTGACCGAGGTTGTCCGTGGACAGACGCTGGAGCAGTTGATTTTTGAGCAGGAGCAGCAATATACAGAACGGGAATGTGTAGAGCTTGCCCTTCAGTTGCTGGCCCCGGTGGCCCATGTGCATTCACGGGGATACATTCACGGGGATGTACGGATTCCTAACGTTATTTTACGGGAGGGGCAGGTGCACCTGATCGACTTTGGCCTGGCAAGACGCTTGGGGGAGCCGTTGTTGCCGGAACTGAAACGTCGGATCAAGGATGTGCTTGAGCCCGAAGATGAGCAAGCTACACCGGATCAGGATTTGCAGGATATCGGTCATTTTCTGCTTTTTTTGTTATATTCATCGTATGAACCGCAGAAAGGCCATGAGCCAGCCAGCTGGCAGGAGGAGCTTCAGCTTACACCTGCTTTATTAGAGCTGTTGGAGCGGCTCCTCGGGTTGCGTCCCCCTTATGAGGGGGGAGCAGAAGAGCTGCAGTGCGAATTGGAGCGTTTGAGGCTGCTCCTGTAAGTGAGTGGTCACACAGAGGATTCAAGTGTGCTCCGGCATCATCATGGAGTGAAGCAGCGTGCTTGAAGGTGAACGGAGAGCACGTTGCGATCTGCTTGTGACACAGCCATGCACGATACGAAGTATGTGCGGTGATTATCAAAAGGAGTGTTCCGCTGACCGTATGTAGACGGTGCAGGGGACACTCCTTTGTTGTGTCTGAGTGTGAGTGACAGGACCACGAGCAGGAGATGTTTTTTTTTCATAGGAGCATGTCTTGATCTTGTTTAGCTGGAGCTGTACTTCCTGCTCTTGTAATAACCGGAACCGTGGCGCTGATCCCTGTATTTCATGTCTGAAGAGGAGTAGCGCCTGTAGGAACGTTTCCCGGAGGAGCTGCTGTATTTTTTGTAAGAGCGTCTATCTGAGGAGCTGTAGCGTTTATGGTGAGAAGAGGATTTGGAGTCCATAAGTTTGCCTATGATCTTCTTGAACATGAGTGTTCATCCTTTCGTCTTCAGCTGTTTTAGGCTAATACGCAGTTTGTCTTGGCGGGGTTTCGTGTTTTTGATGAGAAAAGAGTATTCATCCATGGGCAGCTTGGCGTATAATAGGATGCTTGCTTCATCCACTGAATTTTTTATTTTCAGCGTTTCGCGTTACAATAGAAGACAGGATATGATCATAACGGACAAGGAGTAGTTGGAATGATTATTATTAAGACGAACGAACAGATTGAACATATGAGAAAAGCTGGCGAGATTCTGGCTGCATGCCATCGTGAAATTGCCAAAATGATTCGTCCGGGGATTACAACACAGGAAATTGATCAGTTTGCCGAAGCATTTATGAAGAAACATGGCGCCACGCCGGAACAAAAGGGATATAACGGCTATCCTTATGCGACATGTGCGTCGGTTAATGACGTGATCTGTCACGGCTTTCCGGGAAAATACGTGCTGAAAGACGGCGATATCGTTACCATCGACATGGTCGTTAACCTGAACGGCTGGCTGGCTGACTCAGCTTGGTCGTATGCGGTAGGTAATGTATCCCCGGAAGCGCAGCATCTGCTGGATGTGACCAAAAACGCTCTGTATAAAGGCATTGAGCTTGCCGTTGTGGGCAATCGGATCGGAGATATCTCCAATGCCATTCAGGTATATGCTGAAGGGGAGGGACTGTCTGTTGTTCGTGAATTTATCGGCCACGGGATCGGGGAGAAGATGCATGAAGAGCCTCAGGTGCCTCATTACGGCCCGCCGCATCGCGGACCACGTCTCAAGGAAGGCATGGTCATTACGATTGAGCCGATGCTGAACATCGGAACATTCCGCAGCAAGCTCGATCCAGATGGATGGACTGCGCGTACGCTGGATGGAAGTCTTTCTGCTCAATATGAGCATACGATTGCGATCACGGCAGAGGGGCCTGTTATTTTGACAGCACAATAAGCCAGGGATTGTTTAAGAGGTTTGAAAAAAGCGATAATGTGATGATATTTTCATATTTCCGGGCGGCCCACGTTTGTGATCCGCCTGTTTCGGTTTAAACTATTATGAAGGTTTGAAATTTGAACAATGCAGGTTAGACATCGAGCCAGCGGTACGTTGTTGTATGACAGCTTGATTAAGCTGACATAGGACCGCTGGGTAATCAGGAGGTTGTTTTTGATGACAGTAAACAAACAGATCGTGCTGGCGTCCCGCCCGGAAGGTGCTCCTACCCGAGAGAACTTTAACTTCGTAGAAGCGCCGCTTCCTGAGCCGGAAGCCGGACAAGTGCTGGTGCGTACACTATATTTGTCGGTTGACCCGTACATGCGGGGACGAATGAAGGATACGAAATCCTATGCTCCGCCATATGCGCTGAACGAAGTGATCAAAGGTGGAACGATTGGTCAGGTGGTGGAATCATCCGAGCCCAACCTGCGTAAAGGAGATCTGGTTTCAGGCATGTGGGGCTGGCAGCAATATGCTGCTGTGAATACATGTGATCTGGCGTTGATTGATACAGATGAGGCTCCGATTACGGCTTATCTGGGTGCCCTGGGGCTGACGGGGCTGACTGCATATTTCGGCATGGAGGATATCGGCAAGCCCAAAGATGGCGAGACGGTTGTAGTCTCCGGTGCGGCTGGCGCCGTGGGTATGATTGCGGGGCAGATTGGCAAAATTGTCGGCGCGCGTGTAGTCGGTATCGCAGGATCGGATGAAAAATGTGCTTATCTAAAAGAAAAGCTGGGCTTCGACGTTGTACTGAACTACAAAACGGAGCACGATATGTCGGCAGCGATTGAAAAAGCTTGCCCCAACGGGGTTGATGTGTATTTCGACAACGTTGGCGGCGACATCTCGGATGCGGTGCTGCGCCATATTAATCGTAATGCGCGTATTCCGTTATGCGGGCAGATTTCGTCTTACAATCTGGAAAAGCCGGATATCGGCATGCGTCCGCAAACGCTACTGTTAACCAACACGGCGCTGATGAAAGGTTTTCTGCTGGGAGATTACACGAAATCCTTCAAGGAAGGCCGGGCGAAGCTGGGGAAATGGATCAAGGAAGGCAAGCTGCAATATGAGGAAAATATTGTGGAAGGCTTCGAACGCACCCCGGAAGCCTTCATGGGTCTTTTCTCAGGCGACAATCTGGGTAAGCAGCTGGTGAAGGTTGCTGATCCAGAGTAGAGATGGGGAGCGAAGGAGACTCTGAATGTCGGCTCGTAGGCGCGCACAGAACAGTGCAAATGCTCTAAGTTGCAGACAGTTAGAGTGCAAATCCTCAACCTGAAAATGTGATAAAAAGCTATAAGCAACAGGAAAAAAGACACGTTCTATGCGCACGGCGGGTGCGGCGGACGTGTCTTTATTTGTAGCTCTTGCTGTATGCATCTGAAGCTTCACGCATCTGTCAGTCGTTTGGAAAGCATCTGTATATGTGTCTATGACTGAACAGCCAGCACTTCCTTGTAGTGCTTGTACATATATACACGCCAGCGCACAATCATGCCAAAGGCCAGCAGGAAGAACAAGCCGCCCGTTTGCGGAATGGTGACATACTGCTGGATGACTTCATGCAGGATGAGCCTTACAGCCAGCAGTCCCAGCAATATAAAGGCAAAGCTGCGGGAGCGCGTCGCAAAAATCTCTTCACCTACGCGCTCAAACCGGGTGCTGCGAATGAGCGGATACGAGAAAATAAACCAGCCCACCAGCAATGCGATGAGTGCCCATAATAGCGGAACATGGGTCTCGGGTACAACGAACATAAAAAAGCCTGTGCTCATGCCGAGCGGTGGAATCAATATTTTACGGATCGTGACCGGCCTGTGGCTGGCTTTCATACGGATGAAGATGGCCAGCAGAGCCATAACAAGCATGCCAACGGTCGCTCCGATTTGCAGATAAAACGGAGAGATTTGAGCCACGTAAACGCCCTCTTTCTGGAATGAGATGTTTATTCGGGAATCCGGAACTCTCAATGTGTTTGGTTTAACCGGATTTTTCAGTTCCTATTATAGCACAAACCTCTGTGCCCGCTAGAATGTATATCTTCTGATTGAAGGGTTGTTCACAAGCCTACTTGTGATTTGAAAAATATGTATTATTGTTCCCGCGCAGTGAGGGTTTATTCGGTGATGCATCTGTGCTCCGGCGACTAACGATCTCCAAGAACCTGATTTTACGGATGATCATCTCATTTCAGCATTGCTGGAGATTGTTCGAAATCTTGCCGATGCGTATAAAATGAGCTCATCCATGCGTCAAAACAGAATAAATTCACGCTTTACAAAAAAAGCGTTTTCAAAATCTGATTTACCGATTATAATAATCACGTAAGCCCTTTCATATGTCTATCTTATTGGAGCCCTTCGCGTAGCGGAAGGCTCACTTTTTTGTGTAAAGAGCCTCCCAGCGCAGCAATCTGGAGGAAGTTTTCAGCAGTTTCGAGCAGATCGCAGGGAGGCTGTAAGTATTGATATATCAGGCATATTCATGCCTGAAGCATATCTGGGTGCAGGAGTTGACAAACATAACTGTTACTCCTATAATGACAGTTATACTTACCTTGGATTGAAGTTTATCGGTGCAGCAGGCCGGGAAGGGAGTAAGTTATGAACAGCGAATTTACCATTGCGGTGCATTGTCTTGTTTTTCTATCCATGAGAAGCGAGTGCATGGCCAACAGTGAAGATCTGTCTCAGAGTGTGGGTACACATCCCGCCAGAGTCCGCAAGGTACTTAGTGTTCTGCGTAAGCATGGTTACCTGACAACAAAGGAAGGTGCTCATGGTGGATACTTGCTCAGCCGTCCGAGCGAGGAGATCAAGCTTGGGGAGCTGTACAGGCTCGTAGCTGGCGGTTCTCTTGGTCCGAGCTGGTGTTCAGGTGAATCGGGTTCACCGTGTAAAGTGTCCTCCAATATGCAAGGGGTCATGGGTGCTATATACGATGGAGGGGAAGAAGCGCTGAGTGCTTATTTCGACCGCATTTCAATTTTTGACGTGCAGCAAAGCATTGAGCGTGGAGAAAGTCCGTTGTCCATGAAGGCATGTTCAGAGCAAAAGCAAGAGCAAGAGAAGTCATGACAAGTTGAGGTTGGACTCACATATTAAGGGAACAATGTGGATGGTAGCTGATCCTGCCCAAGGTCATTTCTATAATTGATTTGTAGGACAGGCGTTTGCTCGGTATAAGGTGAATTTGAATGGCGGTCATTCCGGGCATAACGTGAACACAGATGAGGAGCGTTCGTCTGCGCTGATGTTATTTTCGGAAGGCCTGTGCTTGGAGCGTATTGGCTTTCAAGGCGTGCTTTGCGAACGTAAAAAAATATATAAACCAAACAGAATTAAGGAGTGGAACACATGTCGGTTATTGAAAAAAATGAAACACTTCGCGTCATCAGCGAACGCCACGCGGTTAAAAAGTATGAAAAAGGATTTGTAATGCCTGAGGCAGACCTGAATGCCATTCTGACAGCAGCATCCGAAGCTCCTTCTTCATGGAATCTGCAGCACTGGAGATTCCTTGTGATTGAATCCGAGGCAGACAAAGCCAAATTGCTTCCGATTGCTTACGGTCAAACACAAGTAGCTGACAGCTCTGTAACGATTGCCGTTCTGGGTGACCTGGAAGCAAACCGCAATACATTCATCTATGATCAAGCTGTTGAAGCTGGCGCACTGCCTGCTGAAGTTCGTGATGGATTGGTGGGTCAAATTAACGGTGCTTACCAAAACCCGCAAATTGCTCGTGATGAAGCGATTCGCAACGCATCCTTTGCATCCCAGAACATCATGCTCGCGGCACGTTCCCTCGGTTACGATACTTGCCCAATGGGTGGATACAATCCGCAGCAGTTGATCGAAGCATTCAACATTCCTGCACGTTTTGTGCCAACATTGCTGATCACAGTAGGTAAAGCTGCTGAGCCGGCTCGTCCGTCAGGCCGTTTCCCACTGTCCGAAGTGGTTGTAAAAGGTTCTTTCTAAGCCTGCCCATAGCAGGATTGCAATAAAATCAAAGAAACCGTTCCTTAGTAAAATGGAAGTGATACGACCATTTGAAACGAGACGGTTTCTTTGTGTTATATGTAATAGCTTTAACCGTCATGGAACGAGAAGCTGTAAGAGGGGCTGTTGAGATGGTTTGTAGACATGCATAGTGATACAAACCGATAAGCTATACATAAAAAGCGGATGGTCTCTGTACAGAAACCATCCGCTTTTTTACGTGTACGGTTTATTTCTCCGGCGTTTCTGGAATCTTAGGTGTCGTGAAGGAATTCATATGCTCAATCGCGTTATACATCATTACCGCAGCTTCAGCGCGGGTGATGGCTTGTTTCGGATTGAACTGTCCTTTCGAATCCAATGCGCTGATCTTCAGCACAAGAGAGCGCTGTACGGCACCTTGGTACTCGGGTGTGAGCTCTTTCTCATCCGCAATGTCTACTGGCTGAATTTTGATCATAGGCAGCCCCCCTTTAGCCTCAATCGCTTGCATCAGGAAGAGGGTATATTGTTCCCGCGTCATCGGTTTGGATGGATCAATATCTTGTGGCAGCTTGATGCTGTTGTACTGTGCACGAATAAAAGCATCGCTGTACCATACACCATCTTTGACTGACTTGAAATAATCGCTGGGCACAGGCATTTTGATAAAACGAATCGCATTCAGGTTGAGATCCAGTCCGTCCACAATGAGTTGAACCCCTTGAGCTGTATTCAACTGCTCCTCAGGCTTAAACAAATGCTCACTAACCCCCTTGATCAATCCATCCTGATGGAGGGATTCAATTTTGTCTGCACCCGGTAAGCCCTGAATATCGGTAAACTTGGATGGCGCAGCATGGAGAGGCCCTCCACTTAATGTGAGTGAGAGCAGAGCTCCTGCGGTGAGAGCAGCAATAATATTTTTCTTCATGTCGGTGTCGCCTCGCTTTTCCAGGGAAGTTCTTTTCCCTTTGTTTTAAAGTGATTTGAACCTATAGACGACCCTTCTGCACAAAAGGTTGCTTGAATTTTCCTTTACATTAGCCTTTGGATTGATTTCGATAATCGGTTGGTGAGCGTCCCATCATTTTGCTGAACAGTCTTGAAAAATAATACGGGTCACTGAACCCCAACTCGGAGCTGATCTGCTTGACGGTCCAGTCTGTAAAATCGAGATATCGGCAGGAATGCTGGATTTTGAGCCGCAAGCTCCTTGAGTGTCACCCCGCTCTCCAGGCGCTCCAGCATATACTGCACGGAATGCTCTTCTGTCTGTTTACTGCTCATGACACCGTTATCTGCGCCAGAGGCATAAGGTCCATAGGCAAGCAGACCGAGCATGTACCCGACAATCATTGGGATTTCCGCCGGGCTGGGGACGGATTTGGGGCTGGGTCTGGGAAGGCGGATCGTTAGAAATTGGTGTGTAAAGTTTGTGCTTAACATTGTTACTTGAATTTCGGGCTTCCTATGCTCTTGCGAAAGCAGTATTTCCTGTGATTTGCTCGAAAGAGAGCAATCATAGCAAGCTTTTTCAAATAGATATTCGGTAAAAAGCGGAAAAAAAGGTTTGACAGTCCCATAGACTGCCTTTATTATACGTATATAACTTACTAAACAGGTAGGAATAATTAAAAATGATTGAGCTTTTGTGAATTCGGTCATGACAGACAGATGATGTATTCGAACAATTGAACAGCGTAACGTTCTCACCGTATGGACGGAGGAACACCGCAGCGTATCTTACCGGATGAAGCATACACGGCCTTGGGGTCGGCATGACTTGATAAGGAGGGAGCGTGCAGGGGTTCCTCTGTCTTTTGCTTTTTCCGGGGCGTTTCGCTGTTCTACCGACCTGTAGTTGATCATGCAAGTTTATATCGGGGGGAGTGTAAGAGGATGAGAAAGAGAGTTCACAAAGGAATTCTGGTTGGGCTGGCATTGGTATTAACGGGGGTGCTGGCGGCTTGCGGATCAGATAACAGCGGGTCGGGTGCAGCAGGTGCAGCAACAGGAACAGGGACAGGGACCGATGGGAATAAGGAAGGCAGCAAAGCGGTTGAACTGCTCAATGTCTCCTATGACCCGACAAGGGAGCTTTATGAGGAATATAACAAGGCATTCGCCGCACATTGGTTGAAGGAGAAAGGTCAGGAAGTGACCATTAAACAATCTCACGGAGGTTCGGGTAAACAGAGTCGTTCCGTAATTGACGGATTGGATGCAGATGTGGTGACGCTGGCCCTTGGATATGACATTGATGCGATTGAAGATAAAGGTCTGATTAACGCAGGCTGGCAGGATAAATACGAGCATAACAGCTCGCCGTACACCTCTACAATTGTGTTTCTGGTGCGCAAAGGTAATCCGAAAGGCATCAAGGATTGGGATGATCTGATCAAAGGAGATACGCAGGTCATAACGCCGAACCCGAAGACATCAGGCGGAGCGCGGTGGAACTATTTGGCAGCCTGGGGCTATGCGCTGAAGCATAACAACAACGACGAAGAGAAGGCAAAGCAGTTTATAGCAGAGCTGTTCAAACATGCCCCGGTGCTTGACTCGGGTGCCCGTGGTGCGACAACGACATTTGTGGAACGCGGCATTGGCGATGTACTGCTGGCTTGGGAGAATGAGGCGTTCCTTTCCGTAAAGGAGTTAGGGCCAGACAAATTCGATATTGTCGTGCCTTCCATCAGCATTTTGGCTGAACCTCCTGTAGCGATCGTGGATAAAAATGTAGACAAAAAAGGCACCCGCGACGTGGCGGATGCTTATCTCAAATACCTATACAGCGAAGAAGGCCAGACGATTGCTGCCGAAAATTACTACCGTCCTACGCTAGACAGCGTGAAGGAGAAATTCAAAGATCAGTTTCCGAAGCTGGAGCTGTTTACGTTAAAAGATGTATTTGGTACTTGGCGGGATACCCAAGCCAAACACTTTAATGACGGAGGTATCTTCGACCAGATTTACGTGCCGGGCAGCTAATCAAATCAGACATTAGGCTGTACGCGGCCAACCAGCCTGACCGGCTGACGGCAGAGAGGATGGATAAGCATGAGCAAGGCAATTGCGGTCCGGGCGGCGGGACGTACATTACCGGGATTCGGGTTAACGATGGGGTATAGCGTGCTGTATCTGAGTCTGGTCGTATTGATTCCACTGACCGCACTGCTGTTTAACTCTACGGGCTTGACCTGGGCAACGATGCTGGAGGTAGCTACCAATCCAAGGGTGCTGGCTTCATTCCAGGTCAGCTTCCTGACAGCTGGTGCGGCGGCGCTCATTGATCTGTTCCTGGGCCTGCTCTTGGCCTGGGTGCTGGTTCGGTATGAATTTCCCGGCAAAAGATTGTTTGATGCGGTCATTGATCTTCCGTTTGCGCTGCCGACAGCAGTTGCCGGGGTGGCTCTAACAGCTATCTATGCCGGGAATGGCTGGATCGGACAATTTGTAGAGCCGCTAGGCATTAAGCTGGCATACTCACAGGTGGGGATTACACTCGCGCTTATGTTTATCGGCATCCCCTTTGTGGTGCGTACGGTACAGCCGGTGCTGGAAGAGCTTGAGGCTGAGGTGGAAGAAGCCGCGGCAACGCTGGGTGCGGGGCGATGGAGGATTTTTCGTACAATTCTGCTGCCTGATCTGATCCCGCCGCTGCTGACCGGCTTTGCACTGGCTTTTGCCAGAGGCATTGGGGAGTATGGCTCGGTTGTGTTTATTTCGGGCAATATGCCGATGAAAACGGAAATCGCACCGCTGCTCATCATGTCCAAGCTGGAGCAGTTTGATTATGCAGGAGCTACGGCTGTTGCTCTACTGCTCTTGTTGATCTCGTTTATCCTGCTGCTCATCATCAACTCTCTCCAGCGCTGGAGTCGTAAGGCGGGGAGAGTGTGATTAAGGCAGGGGATCCGGTGAGAAGAAAAGCAGAGCAGAGCAGCGAAGCGAAGCTTAGGGAAAAAGGGTTTCACTATAACCTCACGTCCCGCTTAGCGGCTTGTCTACTCAAGGCATCCCGGACGGGATATACCGCCGCTCCGCGGCACACTCACCCAAACCGAAGGAGGTGTATGTTATGGCAGGTGCAGTTCCTCTAGGTCCGAGTTCAGCTCCACCTGTAAAAGCGGGCCGAAGTACAAACCGTGCAACCACAGAAGCGCCATGGGTAAAATGGCTGCTCATCGGACTGGCGAGCCTTGTCCTGATCTGGCTGCTGATCCTGCCGCTGGTTATCGTGCTCATGGAAGCCTTGAAACAGGGCTGGGGTGTCTATATCGCTGCGTTGACGGAGCCGGATGCCTTGTCTGCACTGAAGCTGACCCTGCTGGTTGCCGCAATAACCGTTCCGCTCAATACGATTTTTGGCGTGGCAGCAGCTTGGGTCATCACCAAGTTCCAGTTTAAGGGTAAAGGGCTGTTCATTACACTGATAGATCTGCCTTTTTCGATCTCGCCTGTTGTGGGCGGTCTGATCTTTGTCCTGGTGTTTGGCTCAAACGGATGGTTTGGCCCCTGGCTAGCCGAGCAGGATATCAAAATCATTTTTGCATTGCCGGGCATCGTGATTGCGACGTTGTTTATTACCTTTCCTTTTGTGGCGAGAGAGCTCATTCCGCTGATGGAGGATCAGGGCACGCGGGAAGAAGAAGCGGCTGTAACGCTTGGAGCCTCCGGGTGGCGTATCTTCTGGAGTGTGACATTGCCTAACATTAAGTGGGGTCTGTTATATGGCATTATTCTGTGTAACGCACGCGCGATGGGGGAATTTGGAGCAGTGTCAGTGGTGTCCGGGCATATCCGGGGAGAGACCAATACCTTGCCGCTGCATGTCGAGATTCTGTATAACGAATATCAGTTTTCGGCCTCATTTGCCGTTGCTTCGCTGCTGTTAATCTTGGCTTTGGCTACGCTGCTGCTCAAGAGCTGGCTTGGTCATAAAGCTGTTTCGGAAAAGGCATAGTGTGGAGTAAAATATCAATTGACAGCTGCTGGAAGCCCTGATATTGTATAAACCAAGTATATAGGTTGGATAAGAATGAATTATAATTCAACGCTTGAAATACAGGTGCGTACAGGATAATAACGGGTGATAGCCCGAGAAGAGGAGGCGGCTCAAGTGGCTAAGCCGTTAAAAGTGGATGAGGTATGGTTAAACCGAATTGCCGGGCAGCTGGATGACATGGAATTTGGTTCATTGCACATCGTGGTACATGAGGGACAGATTGTGCAGATGGAGCGAACCGAGCGCAAGCGTTTTGAAAATACGTCCTCAGGCAGCGCCTCCAAATCCGGCAATACAGCTAGAAGCAGCTCCGCCCGTTCCGTTCGTGGATCAAACGCGAGTGCCAAAGGGTAGTCAAATATGCGTTTGATGTATGAAATGAATAGTGTAGACCATGTACCAAGCGTAGCAGATATAACAGACGTAGTGACATACCAGACATGATACGCATAATAAAAGGCTGTCCTTGAAAGTCACAGATGTGGCTAGAGGACAGCTTTTTTGTGCGTCCAGATGCTGAACGTATACGTTTTGACCTTGGCACAGCCCTTGTAGTGTTGGCTTTAATCGAGCAAAACCGGAGCTTGAACTCAAGGATGTAACCCAAGCCCAGCCGAAGCTTCGGTTATGATACGTTGAGCTGAGAATGAGCCAGCTCCGGTCGTTTGAACTCAAGCATGTGACTTGTCGGAACCGGCTCTGTGAGTGCTGTCTGGGTAACCTTTTTCCTCTTCCGCAGGTTCGATTGTGGAGTGGATTTCATTAACGCTGCTGATATCCTCGCTATCGGTATGTCCGGCATAGGGGCGTTCACTGCGGGAACGTGATCCAGTTAAGCTGAAGCCAGAGGCAAACAGAATCAACTGCAAGGCAAGAACATAAGGAGCTGCCTCAAGTCCGATCAGATGAAGCAGCGAACACAGCGCAATGAGCAGCGACAGCCATTTGATCAATGTGCCGGATGTACCGCGCCTTGTGCTGGCCCAGAGCAGATAGCCGTATACGATTGTAAGCATGAGGGACACGGATTGTATCCAGGGTAGAAGCCCTTGCCAGGAATCCAGATGTATACCTTCTCTCTGAAGCCTGTTGACGAGACGGCCGAGCAGTAGTGCTGTGGCTGCGAGTGCGACAGGTTCTGCGGCTGGGCGAATAATGGTCCAGAGTGATCTTCCCCAGTGTAACGAATGACTACTCCGGCTAAGTTCCTCTGACAGTGCGGTGCATTCACGTTCCAATGCTTTATGCATCAGGGCAATTCTGGCGGTATCGTGGTCTTTGATGCAGTCACGAATCTGATCCTGAAGCTGCGGGGAGAGATATGAGGCTGATTTGCAGGCATGCATTGCTTTTAACAATTCGTTATGTTCCTGTTGGTTGGATTCATGGTTCCTTTGCTCCCAAATGGCGAGCTGTCCCAAGAGTCCTGTGCTTATGTATAATGTATCTCGTAAACTCTGCATGCGTCGTGCATGGCTGCGCCGAATTTCAGTGGCCGACCATAGATAAACTGCCAGAAGCAAGCCAAGCACACCTAGTAGTATAAACGTAGTGTCGGGATACAATGATAGGTCATTCAACCAATGTTGAAACACAACTTTTCCTCCTTTACAACCAACTTGCCGTATCTGAGACACGCTTTACGCAAGCTTTCTCTCACTATTACACAGGAAGTCGATGAATTCAAGCAGTCGAATCGTTAGATTGAGAAAAATGAGCTTGCTTCTGATTGTAATGGAGAGATGAAAGAGATGTAACGCAACAAAGGACAAGTGGATAGCTATGACGATGCGAGAGAACTTGTGCATCAAGGGAAAACGATGATCACCGGGTGATGGAAAATGAAGCTGGATTATTACAAGGAATTCTGGCATGTGATCAAATAATCAGCAATAATGGAATAGGTTATGAAGGATTACGAACAAAGGCTTAGAATGATTTCTGGTTCTAGAGGATTTTAGCAGAGAGGGGGAGTAACCGATGCACGAGGTGAAAATTGAACATGCACCGCCGGCTGCGGTTGAATATTTGGCGCTGCGGCAAATAGCCGGACTTAGCCCGATGAGCCGGGAGGGGGCTGAGATAGGGCTACCTCGCAGCTTATTTGCGGTATGTTTGCGAGAATCCGATGTTCTCGTCGGGATGGGACGTGTCATTGGCGATGGGGGTTGTTTTTTTCAAGTCGTCGATATCGCAGTACATCCTGATCTTCAGGGAAAGGGATACGGGAAACTGATCATGATTGAAATCATGAACTATCTGCGTGAAGCTGTACCTGCGAGGGGCTTGGTCAGTCTATTGGCTGATGTTCCTGCGGATCGACTGTATGCTCAATTTGGCTTTGAATACACGAGCCCGAGATCGGAAGGCATGTGGTGGAGACAGGGGGAGTAGAATTTAAGCTCATGTCCCTTGAACACAACAGAAGATGTTATATAAGAACCGCCGCAAACCTTTGGGAAACCAAAGGTTATTTGCTTTACAACCATATTTTTACATGATAATGTAAAATAAATACAATTTACGAATTACGAATTACATAATACGAATTCTGCATGCGAGTTCAACTGCTTAAACTACGTACTACAAAGCTACCGTATAGTCGTTCATGATCTATGCCAGCAATCTACAACGAGAATGGAGGATGTATGATGAACAAAAATCAAAAAATACAGTTCAATCAAATGGTGGAGCGATCCATCGAGCAGGCTGCCAAAAATCTTTCCGGTACCAAGGGCGTGGTTTCCGTTCGATTAAGTCAGGAGGAGATTGATGTGATCGACCAGATGGTTTTTTTGGAACTTGCCAAAAACCGTTCGGATGCGACAGCGATGCTGATTCGCGAAGGGATTCGCACTCACCAGACGTTATTTCACGAGATGCAGGAGTACACGGCAGAACTGGAACAAGTCAAAGCCAAAATGCAGCGAAGATTACAAGAATCGGGCCTAGTTGCTCAATTAAAACAAGCGGGTGAACGTGGAGAGATTCCGATTGGAGGCGATGGAAGTGAACCAGAAAGCAACAAATAAAACGAATAAGAGTGGCGAAGGCGGCTACCTTGCCGTGCTACGAATACCTTCCTTTACAGTGCTACTTCTGGGCAGGCTTGTCTCAGGTGCAGGTCAGATTTTATTTTCCATGGCCACGATGTGGTACATCCTTCAATTAACTGAATCCGCGCTTGCTGCTGCTTTAATTCCAATGCTTCCATACTTGATCTATGCTTTCCTGGGCATCCCGCTGGCTACGATCAGTGACCGCTTGCCAAAGAAACAATTGCTGATCTGGACAGACATATGGCGAGCCGTGATTGCCTGTATTCTTGCGATTCTATTTCTGACTGATAGCATGCTTCCATGGCATATCTATGCCGCCAATCTGTTGATTGCGATTCTCGGATTCATGTTCAACCCTGCCACTCAGACGGTGATTCCGGCGATTCTGCCCAAACCGGCAGAGCAGCTCGCTCCAGCCAATGCGCTATTGAACTCTTCCTCCAAAACGATTGAACTGCTGGGTTATGCCTTAGGGGGGATTTTAATTGCCTTCATCTCCTTACAGTCCATCCTGTTCATCTATGCGATCACTTTTCTGTTATCCGCGCTTGCGATCGCTTTTATTCGAATCCCTGTGACCAAAGTGGTCAAACAAAAAGGATTTTCAGGTTTTGTCAAAGACAGCATGCAGGGCATCACCTTTTTATTCTCAAACAAAGTTCTGGCCTGCTGTATTATCTTTGGAGCCATTATCAATTTTGCGGGTGCACCGTTGCATATCTTCACACCGATTTTTGCCAATATGGTGCTTGAGGCCGGGCCACAAGGATACGGCTTACTTCAATCGGCCTTTGCCGCCGGTAGTATCGTCGGTTCTCTGCTTAGTGGAAAATATGCCAAGCGTCTGTCGCTCGCCCATTGGTTTCTGGTCAGTTATCTTACCTCGGGTGCAAGCTTGCTGTTGATGCCGATGTATCCTAACTTGTACTTTGCCATCGTCTGCTCTTTCCTGTTAATGCTGGGACTTGCTCTTGTGAATGTACCGCTAGTCACTTCCATTCTGCTATCTACACCGGAAGAAAAAAGAGGACGTGTTATGAACAGTATGGGCGTACTTATGAGTGGTGTTAGCAACCCGCTGGGCTTGTTACTCGGAGGATGGTTCATTGAAGCCTATAGTCCATCCTGGGTTTACATGGGAATCGGCATGTTTGTTATTTTTATGGGCACGGCAAGCCTGTTCGTCAGACCTTTTCGAGAAGATCGAGCAGGACATACCTTACACAGGAAATCCTCGATTTCGTCTGAAATTTGATGTCAGATTCCCCCTTTTTTTAAGGGAAAAACAAGGGTTAAGGCAGGAGTTGTAACTATATATGGATTTAATGAATAATTTATGTAAAAAATTTCAATTAAAAAGAAGGAAATTAAAATTTTATGTAGAATTTGGTTTATTAAGAGGGGGAGACAAATGGGAGGTAATTTATCATGGAAAACAAGGAAATTTTATCTGTACAGGATTTGATGGCTCTGGAGGTTGAAGAGGATAACAACATGTTCGAAGAAACTAGCTTGTGTACCGTGTGTAGCTGGACAAGCTCACAAACGATCGTTGTAGAGGCTTAGAACTCTTCATCGTCTCGGACCACTGAATGATTCTTAAGATAAGTCTTTGATTTCGTATTACTAAACTAAAATAATTGTACCTCCCCCTCTTACTCTACTTCAAAAAGGAGTGATTCTCATTGAAATCAGCAAGACTGATTGAAAAGAAGGACGCCTATGAGAACGCTTTGCAAAATATAATCCGGGCTTTACCCGAATCCATCCAATGGTCGAATGACGGCCATTGGATTTGTTTTAAACCGAAGCAATTAACGCTTCCTGCACAGGGCTGGAAGATTCATTTATCGGTTATACCTGTGGAGGGAACTGAATTGCTGCGCCGAATTACGCCCATTCTGACAACGCATGGTGTGATGTGGAAAGCGGTGAGCAGTGGACTCAAATTAATTGAAGCATCCAATGGTTCTAATCCGCTGCCTCAGACGGGGAAGTGTGTAACCATCTATGCACGCAATGATGAGCAGTTTATGCAGTTACTTGAGGAGATGTATGCATGTACGGGTGATCTAAAGGGCCCGGCAATCCCTACGGATCGGGCTTATCGGGGAAGTTCATGTGTATTCTATCGCTATGGCGCATTTGTCGACCGGTTCTATTATGATCGTTACTCTGGCGCAAAAGTATATGCCATCCAGAATGCAAAAGGTGAACTGGAGGAGGACCGAAGAACACCTGGCAGATATAAACCCGAATGGGTAGATGAGCCGGAAGAACTGGTGAGCATACAGACCGGGTGGAAGAATGAAAATGAAGCGGCAGGTACTGCATCTGATTCTAGTAACAATGAATTTGGAATACGTAAAATTCGTGTGAGGCGGGTGCTCAAAAAGTCAGGTAAGGGAGGCGTATTTCTTGTCTCCACATCCCGGCATGCGCAAGCTGTCATGAAAGAAGCGGTTCATCTCATGCGTGTGGATGGTGCCGGACGTTCTGCCCATGATTATCTGGATAACGAGTATCATGTGCTTGATCTGATGAAGGATACGGGGCATACTCCTCGTCCAATTGATCTGTTCAGCGCTGAACGGAATCGGTATCTTATTCTGGAATATTTCGAGAGCGTCAGCTTGCGCGAGTACATCCATCGCAGACATGTAGCTGCTGATTACAATCAGGCAGAATTACAACGCATCGGCTTGAATATTCTGGATATTGTACAGCAGTTTCACGATAGAGGTATTGTCATCAATGACCTCACGCCGAACAACCTTGTGGTATTGCTTGATGGAAGTGTGCGATTGATTGATCTGGAGTTAGCTTATGTGAAAGATAGCAAAAGTCAGGTAAAACCATTAACAGGGCACACGCCTGGTTATGTGCTTCGGGGAAGAGAGCATAGCCAGCGATCGGAATACGTGGATGATCTCTACGCGCTGGGAGCCGTTTATTATTACATGGCAACCTCCATGGACCCTTATCTGAAATACAGACAGTCGCATCTGTCTGCTGGACAAGCATACTTGGACAATCTCAATCATAGACAGCTTCTTAGGCTGGGAAGTCTGGGGATCGAGATCATGTCTGGACGATATAACGATTCACTCGAGATACGTGAACAGCTAATGCGTATGAGTGAACAGGAGCAGGCCGATTTAACAGGGAGCGAGCGATCCTTACGTATGAGTGAAGCGGGCATGACGGCAGAAGAAGTGCTTCATCAAGCCGAACGTATGGCTAACAAGTTGTATCAAGCCCTTGATTTCAACCATGCTCACGAACTTTATCCCGAAAATAGGTTGAGCAAGATGTTCCACCCGGCCAATTTCAATTTTGGTTGGACGGGGCTGGCTTACGGTTTTCATCAAATTGGTCAGCTCACGCAGAATAGACAGTATCATCAGTATGCACGTGAAGTGCTGGAATGGATATTAAATTATACGCCGTATGTTCATGAAGCAACGCCAGTGAGCCTTTATTTCGGGTATGGTGCTGTTCCTTGGGCGCTGGCACAGACAGCGGCTGCGCTGGATGATAAACCGTTACTTTGCATTGCTGAAAATCTTGCCTTGGAGATCACGAGGCAGGACCCAGTTCAAACCAATATCAGTCATGGCGCGGCAGGTTTGGGGTTAATGCTGCTGGAGGTAAACCATCTTGGAGGCTGCACCGAGCTTTTGACAAGAGCTGATGAGCTCGGTGATATGATTTTGCACCAGGAAAAGCAAACAGAAGATGGGCTGAGTATGTGGGAAGTGAAGGAGAAGTCGGGTAAACAAAGCCATCACTCGTATGGGTTTTCACATGGTATTGCAGGAATCGGTTATTTCTTGCTTGCCTTAGCGAAGCTGACGGGGAAAGACAAGTATTATTCGGCGGTGAAGCGCATTGTGTACACGCTGGAACGTACGAGTTATGAAGGAGAGAACGGTGAACGATTATGGCCCGCTTCTCCTGAAAAGCCGGATGCTCTCTGGGTTCATTGGTGCAATGGTTCAGCGGGTATAGGACGGTTTCTACTGACCGCAGCCGAGGTTCTCCAAGATCCGGTATGCTTCAGACTTGGTCAGCAGGCAGCAGATGCGGTAGCCCGGTCAACTATTTTTGCTTCTTTCAGCCAGTGTCACGGGATCGCGGGTAATGGAGACTTTTTGATCATGGCGAATCGGTGCTTCCCTGGCAGATACGAAGCCAAACTGAAGGAGTATACACGGAGTCTATACGTGCTTCGCAGTGATGGTCAGGAAGATTCGTGGATGTGGCCACTAGAGGATATGGAATCATTCTCCCCGGACTATATGACAGGCTACATGGGGATTTACTCTTTTCTGCTTCGTCGATTTTATCCTGCGGTTTCTTTTGAGCCAATGGTGTATTCAGGCTTCGACCAGACCAGGGAGGTGCAGGTGGATGATGCAGGCATGCATAGCTGATATCTTGCCGCAATGTAAGCATGAACCTGGAAAGGCCGGGGATCGTTACTATGCAAGTGAGCCTGAAAAAAGAGAAGAGAGCTCTTCGATTCTGGTGATCGACCATGGTGCAGGTCAATATATGATTGACTTGTGGAGTGACGCTACATCTTATGCATATTGGGAAGGGCGGATCATGTCTTTGCTGGACATGTTGCCCTATTCCTCTATATATGTAACTGCACCTGCCTCGTTTCCATGGGAAAGGCTCGGGTATAAAGCAGATGTGCTTGCCCGGCGATATCGGTTCCACGGTGATCTGAAGCAAATTTCTGTTCCGGTTATGCCGAATTATGCTGGAAAGTGGTTGCCGGCAGAAGGACGGGAGGAAATAATGGCCCATTTGCTTCAGAGCAGTGATCCAACGTGTCCTGGAATACAAGCTGCTCGCCAAGCGGTGAATGATATCTATGAGGGGGTATATGGACGTTTGCTGAAGGGATCGGGACTTGTGGAGCTGGAAGGAATGAACATCGGAGGCTGTCTGTTAAGTGATGAGTTTGGTAGCATACTTCTATCACATATATTCACCATACCTGCGGTAAAACGCAAGGGCTGGGCACGGTGGCTTGTTGCCTATGGTCTCCATCAGTGTAGTTCCAATCCGCAACAGCGAATCAAAGCTTCTCTTGATGCTAACAACCAAAGCAGCTATCGCTTGATGAGTGCATTGCCGTTACAGCAGGTGCCTGAGCCTATACATGTATGCCGGATCAGGAAAGAGGGGGAATCCTCATGAAACCTGTATTGCTGGAAAGTACAGACTATCACGATCTGAGAAGCCAATGGTTTCGTGCAAGCCACGAGCCAGGATTATTTGTGATTGAAGGACGTTCGGATATCGTGCGGCATGAGCTTCAAAAGTTAAGTATGCATTGGCAGGATCAGGCGCTTCGCCTTCTGCTTGATGATACGTACCATACGCTGCCGCTCATTTATCAGTTGAACCCGGTTCATCCTATTGATGATCTTGTGGCCTGCAAAAATGCATTGCTCCGATTTCAACGGGCAGGCTGGGCCCCGGGGCCGCGCAAATGGATTCTGATCGAGGTGGTCTCCGGTCTGCACGCTGCAGACCTTGGAGCCATTCATCATCTGCTCTATCGTCAGAAACTAAAGGACGTTAGCGTAGTGTTGTTTTTTCATCAATATCCCGTGAGAGTTAGCCCTTCGCAAAATGTGCCAATGCTGGCCATTTCTCTGGTGAGAGATACACCCGAACAGACCCGGCGTTTGTTAAATGAACAGTTACGAATGGCTGGTAGGGACGATGGGGCAGAAGAGGAGATGAGGCGAGGGGAAGCGCAAGCGGCAGTGCAACCTGTCGAAGAAGTCCGAAGTAAAACTCAAGATAACGTCCAAGATAAAATCCAAGATAACGTCCAAGGCAAATCCCAACATAGAATTCAACGCAAAGCACTCGCGCTTTACAACAGGTTGGCCTGGATTTTGTTGTGCAAATCGGATAATCCTCTCCGGTACAAGGCTTGTTTTCATTTTTTTCATCGCAATTCCTTATTCCAACGATTGTCGTCAGCCCAGCAGGCTATTCTATGGTTTGAACTGGGTCAGCTATTAACCAAAAATGGGGATGAATATGCCACGGCAAGAGAATGTTATGCCCAAGCTCGTGCCGTTCTGGAGCATGAGGAATTAAATGAAGTCTATCGCATAGGAAAGGAAGCCGCACTGGATAATGGTGAAGCATTGGTGGAGCTGCAAGAAGGCCATATCTCACGTGCCATTGAACTGGAGAAGCGTGCGGGCATGCGCATTCGCCAGCTTCCTCCTGGTCCTGACCGGCATGTGTTTCAGATTCAGACGGCTTTAAACATTGCAGGGCTGCAAATCCGGGCAGGACTTCTCATGGATGCTGAAACGACACTAATAGCTGCCGAGAAGCTCTGTACAGGTGTGTACTCGGGATGGCTGGGGCATATACTCCAATTCAAAATGTCGGTATATCAGCAGCTCGGCGAACAGGAGTTAGAATACAATATGTTAATTCAGGTGCTGCGGATGAAGACGGGCTCAATTCCTTCCAAATTGCTGCAACGTTCAATTGAATTGGCCGGGGACTTGATCCGGCAGGGGGAAGAGAAACGGGCAGCGGAGGTTTATCGCCTTTTGATCGCGGGCTTGCCAGCAGCCAGCCTGAAGCAAATTCGTTTGATCCGGCAATCGTTAAGTGGTTTGGGAACAGAAAGTCCAGCAGCAACGGCGACACTGCAGCAGCTTACGCTCAAGCTGGAATTGCAGCTTGATTCCTGGGAGCAGTTCAAACACTGGCATGAGGGGAGGGAATCCGGTTGGGCAATCCATTCCTGAACCGAATGAGTGTGAACCGGGATCGGACAAGCATGATCCTGTGTTATGACGACCAGACATGTAACTGGTGTGAGCTTGACGAGGCTGGCGATGTTCAAGGTATACACGCTCTTTCCGATGATTGGACAGCACGGGGTCAGACTGTGCAGCATGTTCAATTCATCGGTACAGCCCAAGTGGCCGCAATCACCCGGGAGAAGACGGAGAGATGGATTCATGTATTCGAGAAGGAACGGGAGCACATCAGGCTGATTCAAACGCTCTCTCTAAAGCTACCGTTTCCGGTGATGCAGGTGGCCTGTCAAGACGAACGGCTCCAACTGCTTTTTGCGGTTAGGCATCGTTCAGGGATGGTGCAAATCGGGATTTTTGAACCGGAAAAAGAAAAAGCCGAATGGGTTACTCCAGAACTGCATCATCCGCAATTTGTATTCTGGGCGAAGCCTGAGCGAGAAATTGGTGTTAATGTGGGTGGAGTCGGCAGAGTGTATTCCTACGGGCAAGATCTCGGATCATCTGTGGATATCCCGTATCGAGAATATGCTTATCCGGTGATGGACAAGCAGGGTGATCGAATTGCTGTGTGCATTCCAGTGGAACAGGGCTTTCGGCCTGGCTGGACGAGTGTTCAGGAAGAGGTTGTTTATGAATGTTTGGAACAAGGAGAGCCATTCTCTGAGCTAATTCGTATCCAGCTGGATGTGGATCAGCAGCATATCTTATGCGAGGGAATATTGCATGGTAAGTGGCAATATGTTCAGTATACGCTGGATGGAGAACCCGCATTGGGGCTGTGTGATTATCCGGGGACGTTAACACAAGCGGTTCACAGCAGGGACAAGCAGAGTCTCATTGGTAAGTTCGAGTCCATTGTGACTGCCCCGGTGCCCGCCAAGTGTAGGACATCGGGGTCGTTTGGTACGATTGCTCCACTTTCGGTGAGGCATGGAGAGGCAATGGTGAGTGATCTTGTGCAACCGCCGGAGATAAAATACAGGCAACTGTGTTACGGTAACGGGTTCATTCCTTATATGGACATTCACCCAACAGGTCAGGAACAGGCAGTGATTTATCTTCATGGAGGGCCGCATAATTGCCTGTTAGACAGTTACAGCCCGGTTATTTCACGTTTGTGTGAGGCTGGGGTAAGGGTAATTGGGCTGAATTATCCGGGCAGCTCGGGGTTTGGTTCTGAGTATAAGCAACGTATTCAGAATGATTGGGGCGGCGTGGATGCGGATGTTATTCGGCTTATTCGGGAGCAGGTATTAGGCTCCTATTCAGCAGTTTCATTGTACGGCGTCAGTTATGGAGCTTATCTGGCACTGTTAGCTGCAGGAAGGAATCCGAAGCTGTGGAGCGCCGTTGTAGCTTGTGCGCCCTTTACGGATCTGAGCAGCTTGTATGCGGGTGGTGGGGCGAAGCTAAGATCATTTTTGCAGACGGAGATTGGAGGATTGCTACAGGATGAATCTGCACTGCGGGAGAGAAGTCCGTTAACCTACGCATCTGCGTTGCGCGAGGTGAATCTACAGCTCATTCACGGCCGGAACGATCAGCTTTGCCCGGTGGAACAGACGGAGCACTTGTATCGGGAGATATTGTATCGGGAGGAGTCTGCAGAGGTGACCGACAGGCAACTTGAGCTTCATATCATTGATGAGCTGCAACATGAGGTTTATGCGGAGCGAATCTGGGCGGAACAGTCAGTTCTTTTTTTAACCCGAAACAGGGTGACTCAGCCAGGGTAAGCGATTAAGAAAGGCAACGAAGGTAAGAAGAATAAGTAACCGAGATAGACAGGATGATCTATTGAAGCCGCCGATGCGGCTTTTTTGGCGTGCGTGGAGCTATTCTTTTAGATAAGGGAAGAGAGAAGTGGACTAGAGGGAGTAGAGCGGGGGTTAATAAAGGAATTAGAGAACAGATCTGAGGTAGAGAACAGGAAGAAACTTGGAAAGAAACTCTGTGAAGAAATCTGTCATGCGTGATTGACTGGGGGTGCTCGGCTGAGGTGTTGGTAACGTTAATGAAGATTCGAGTTTACAAGTCAGTTTATCCGGTTTAAGATGGCGTGAGCCGTTTAAGGTATATAACAATAGGATTAAGTATTAAAATAACGGTATAGCGGATGAGATGACATCAATAGAAAAGAGGGATTCGGATATGAAGGTAGCGATTTTCGGAGCAACTGGAGCGATTGGCAAGACGATTCTGTGGGAATTGATGGACCGTGGGCATGAGGTCACGGCCGTGGTGCGTAACCCTTCCAAAGTCGAGATGGTGCATGAACGCCTGCGTGTAGAGCAGGGAGATGTGCTGAACCCGGATCAGGTTGCTGATTTTTCAGCAGGTCAAGAAGCGGTCGTGAGTGCTTATGGGCCAAAGTTTGGTGAGGAGGAAGAACTGCTTGAAGTAACACGTTCACTGATTGAGGGCGTGCGCCGTGCCAATGCCGGGCGTCTGCTTGTTGTTGGCGGAGCAGGCAGTCTGTTGACAGATTCGGGTGAGATGCTGATGGATACTCCTGGATTCCCGGAGGAAATCAAACCTCTTGCACAGGCTCATGCGGATGCTTATGGGCTTCTGGAAGAATCCAATATTCACTGGACGTATATGAGTCCGGCAGCAACAATCACGACAGGGCGGAGAACAGGTCAATTCCGGATTGGCATGAATCGTGTCATTACAGATGATCTGGGTGAAAGCAGCATCTCTGTTGGTGATTTTGCCGCAGCCTTGGTCGATGAGCTGGATGATCCGCAGTTTGTTCAAGCACGGTTTACGGTGGGGTATTAAGCATACGTGATCTGTGTGGACAATTAATGTGGAAATTGTGATTAGACCGTATGTCATGGCAAGTGAGGTAGATCAGGATATATAGGTAAGTGGGATCGTAGGTTAGTATAGGAAATATTATATTTTAACACATAGATAGACATGTTCTCAGCGCAGAGTAGGTAAGACGATGTATCTCTAAAGGCAGAACATGGAACGGGATAAATCATGAGTGCAATGATAATTAACGATATATGAATGAACGTAAAACACATGCGGCATGAATGATCAAAAACGAATAAGCATGGAAAGCCTGTGAGTTTGATGTTATAAGGATTGCTATTCATAAAGCGACCGGGGAGGGATGAGTGTTGTTTATCGTAACCGCTGATCAGATGCGGGCTGTAGACGAGTATACGATCCGGCAGCTGGGCATTCCTGCGGTCAGTCTGATGGAGAACGCAGGCAGAGCGATCGCCGAGGAAGTCATCAAGCTGTGCCGGGAAGCTCAGGGTGCAGGCAGTCAGGGCGAAGGCGATGGAATTCCGCACGGAAACGGTCAGGGGAAGGGCGATGTTGGGGGTTACGGCTGGCCTGATCATGGCCAGCGGAAAGAGGCATGGCGGGCACACACGGGGCCGAGCGATCATGCGTGTTACGGGAGCGACATCCTCGCCGATCCGGCGCTGGTGATGGCGCATCCAGGGGATCAGCATTGGTACATGCTGATCGGCAAGGGCAACAATGGCGGCGACGGGCTGGTGGCGGCGCGCCATTTGGTTGAAGCGGGGCTGGGCGTGACGTTAGTCTACGCCGATGCCCCTGAGGCACTGCAAGGTGAAGCCGCAGTGCAACGGGATGCCGCTGCGAAGCTCGGCATGCCTGCCGTTGTGCACGGGTGCGAAGCCGTGGACTTTAGCCGGTGCACAGGCATCGTCGATGCACTGCTGGGCACCGGCTCCCGTGGAGCGCCGCGTGGAGCGTACGCGGCGTTGATTCGCGCGGCGAACGACAGCGGTAAGCCGGTCGTGTCTGCCGATGTGCCAAGCGGGCTGGACGCAGACACCGGTGAGGTGTACGAGCCGTGCATTGAAGCCCGGGTGACTGTGTGTCTTGCGCTGCTGAAGCGCGGGCTGGTGCAGTACCCTGGCGCTTCTGCCGCGGGGCGCATCGTCGTGCGCGCCATCGGCATTCCCGCGCGGCTTGCGCCCGAGCATGGCCCCTCGGTCCGTCTGCTGACGGACGAGGTGCTGCGGGATGCGCTGCGCGTGGACACAGGCCGTCGCCGGGCACCGGACGGCCATAAAGGCACCTACGGCCATGTGTTACTGGCCGCAGGAAGCATGCCGATGAGCGGCGCTGGCCTGCTCTCGGCCAAAGCTGCGCTGCGCGCAGGCTGCGGGCTTGCCACATGGGCACTGCCCGCGGCACTGCTGCCGCATGTCATCGGCACTGTGCCCGAGCTTATGCTCGCCGCTGCAGCCGATGGCGACAGCGGCGAATGGAACGCGGCTTCCGCCGCAGCGGTGCTGCGCCTTGCGCAAAGCCGCGACGTGCTTGCGACCGGCCCTGGCCTCGGCCGCTTCAAAGGCGACACCGACTGGCTGCGCCGTCTGTGGCAACAGACGGATCGTCCGCTCGTCATCGACGCGGACGCCCTCAACATGCTGGCAGATGCAGGCCCGGATGGGCCACGCATCTGGGGCCAGCGCAGTGCGGCGACGATACTGACGCCGCACCCTGGCGAGATGGGCCGACTGCTGCGCATGTCGACCCCCGAAGTGCAGCGTGACCGAATTGGACACGCTGCACGGTACGCCCGCGAGCAGGGCGTGACCCTTGTGCTCAAAGGAGCACGAACGGTCATTGCAACGCCTTCCGGCGAGGCGTACATCAACACCACGGGCCACGCCGGCATGGCAACGGGCGGCGCCGGAGACGTGTTGACCGGCATCATCGCCGGTCTGCTTGCCCAAGGGCTAGACGCGGAGCAAGCCGCCGCGTTCGGTGTATACCTGCACGGACAGGCTGCCGAACGAGCAGCACTGCTACGCGGTGATCCGTCTTCCTTGATGGCAGGAGATATCATCGACGCACTGTGAGGAATATGATGTAAACAAACCAGCACGGTATGATCATACAAACAAAAGCATAAACGTTTAAATGTTCACCACATTATAGTATAAATATATCCAAAAGGAGCCCCATCGAGATCATGGCAGGCTCCTTTTGGATGTTCGACGAACTTATAAAGCTAGCAACCTCATTAACACCCTTTGTCTGACGTAACACCAATCTGGATACGTTGCAGCGGCCATAACCCTACTTATCCACCTGACTCCCTCAATCCAAGCATCGTACCATCAACCCAACATCGTACCATCAACCCAACATCGTACCATCAACCCAGCTCATCCACGCAACCGTCGTACATTCTATTAACCCGATCTACGATCTTACGCAGTTTTGACGAAGCAGCATTATTCAGCGCTACTCCCCATGTATTCAAAGTGGTAAAATTTTTAACGATCATGAGAAGCCTTATTTGGCACGTATTCACCCATTTTATTTTCTAACGATCTCAGGGAACCTTATTTCAATCATTTATTATAAAAATAATACAATTTCCTCCATTTTGACCCAAATAAGCTCTCTGGGGATCGTTAGAATTTCAAACGACTCAGAATCATGCAAATAAGCTCATCTGAGATCGTTGCTATGAACGTTTTAGTCAAGCCCAACACAAAAATGCTGCGATTTTGCCCTAAGCTCTAAGCGCGGGGGTCCATATGCGAGCGACGGTTGGCACGCTGCTATCCGTGGGTTGGTTACCACATGTTATGCCTTCGTCAAGGAGAGCTTCTAC
>NZ_QJSW01000015.1:0-50738 GCF_003217495.1 Paenibacillus barcinonensis
ACCGTCGCTCGCATATGGACCCCCGCGCTTAGGGCTTCGGGCTAAATTGCATCATTTTTGTGTTGGGCTTGACTAAAACGTTCATAGCAACGATCCTCAGAGGGCTTATTTCCACCATTCATCCCACTTTTCAGCACATTCAGCCGTTTCTCTTCTGAATAACGTCACTGGCGATCGTTAGAATTGGGAAAGCACGAAAAACAGCTAATAAGGTTTCCTGAGATCGTTAGAGCTTAGCCGCTCTACATTCTTGCATTTGCTATGTTTTGCAAACGGTCTCTAACTTGCTCCACACTTCGATAAGCCCCCGCGACCTTAACCAGCCTCCATTTATTTTCTTGCTTCAGATAGTGTAACGTAACCGCGCTCGGTAGCAAATATACCTGCTCATCCCCTATATCAAATCCTTCCAGCTGCATTCCTTCGTTTTCCGCATAATGTTGCCATCCTTCTAATGTCTCCAGTGCACCCGGTTTAGACGAGCCTGTCGTCGTTCCGCCTCCCTCTTTGGCCCAAATATCCACACTATCGAACAGAAGCAATCCATCTGTCTGAAATGTCATATTCACTGTATACCCCTCGTAATCAAAGCTAATGACTTCTAACTCCTCCTTCCTCACACTCCAGATCTCATCCGCCTGTGCCTTAGCCTGCTCCAGTGTGATCTGCACATCGGCAGATAAACACCGTTGGAACGTTCCCTGTACTACATACTGTTCCAGAGAGACTGCACCAACGAGTTGCTTTATACACTCATCGTTCATGTTTTGTCATTCATCCCCTTTCCTGTAGGCTCTGCTCAATATATTCATCAATGTGTCGCCAACCTTCGAAACATGACAGAATGAAATAAATGTACCCGGTTAAACGTGGCGTGTTTAAAGCACGCACTCCGTATGGAGTGCGACGACGACATTTCTGGCTGTGTTCCTGTGTAAGTACATTTCAATCCACGCACTCCATACGGAGTGCGACATAGATTAATATAGTTCCTTGGGGGTGGGGTGAGTATTTCAATCCACGCACTCCATACGGAGTGCGACCAGGCTTCCAGCCCTCTTCTACGGCGCGCCGGAGATTTCATCCACGCACTCCATACGGAGTGCGACGTACAATACCTTGCCGTCTGCGTCTCGGATCGTTTATTTCAATCCACGCACTCCATACGGAGTGCGACTACAAGTGTTCCTCACTCTTCATGTAGGTGACTCCATTTCAATCCACGCACTCCATACGGAGTGCGACTCGCCTTTTTCTTCAGATTCCTTGAGCCATTTAATTTCAATCCACGCACTCCATACGGAGTGCGACGGGCCGGATTGCCAGTTTGGCACCATTACCAGACAATTTCAATCCACGCACTCCATACGGAGTGCGACTATCCAGAACGGATTTTTCATACCAGATCAGCACAGCAATTTCAATCCACGCACTCCATACGGAGTGCGACCCCGGCCACGAGATGCAGACTCCAATAACCATTGAATTTCAATCCACGCACTCCATACGGAGTGCGACTTAATCATAACCGTGGCTGCTGGAACTTACACAATTTCAATCCACGCACTCCATACGGAGTGCGACTCCACAACGCCTGTGGTTTGATCTGCCGACAGCCGATTTCAATCCACGCACTCCATACGGAGTGCGACGATAGCAGCAGGCCGGATCACATCTGGCTATTACGAATTTCAATCCACGCACTCCATACGGAGTGCGACAGCGAAAAATAACGTAGATACTCCATCAATTGATAAACAACCTACGTATCTCCGCTTTAATTTATATTTACTTGTCTTCCAAATATCATTTTTTCTCAAATTCATTGCCAAAAGGTCACGAAAAAGTGTTTTTCAAGGTGCGAATGCCCCAGGAAAATCATGTGAGCTTGGCATTCGCACTTGCTAAAGGATCAGCGGATCACCCATATCATAGGTGTCCTTGGCTCCCACATGATCTACTTTGCTTTTGTAATTGTCACCAAGATTATAGAAACGCAAACTATCCGTGTCCTTGTCAATAAGTTCTTCCAGTTCAAACCTCAAACGCCTGAATTGTGTAGCGTCTAAAATACACTCAAACACTGAGTTCTGCACACGTTGACCGTGATCCACACATTTTTTCGCAACTCTGGACAGTCTTCTTCGACCTTCACGATCCATCGTGCTCACATCATAGGTAATCAATACAAGCATATTCCGCACCTACTTCCATAAAAATGGAGGGTACTCATCCAGATCACCACGAATATATCTTGCGAGCAACAAGGCTTGAGTATAGGGGACAAGTCCCCAAGGTATCTTTTCGTTCAGATAGGGATGAGTAATCTTTTCCTGTTTACGCTCCTGCCACGCTTTTAATACTTTCTTGCGAGTATCGTCATCCATAATGACAGCCATGTTCTCTTTGACGTAGAACCCCTTATCATTCACGATCTTTTTGTTAATTAACGAGAGGACAAAGCGATCCGCATACACACCCCGAAGCTCCTCCATCATATCTAACGCCAAGGAGGCCCTGCCCGGACGATCTCGATGCAAAAATCCAACATATGCATCCAGTCCAACAGATTCAAGTGCTGATTTCATATCATTGGCAAGCAACGTATATGCAAACGAGAGTAGGGCATTTACTTTATCCAAAGGAGGACGTCTGCTGCGCCCGTAAAAATAAAAGGATTCCTTTTGTTGAAGAATCAGATCATCGAATACAGAGTTATACTGCACAGCCGCCGAGCCCTCCAGCCCTCGCAGCACATCCAATTGCTCCACTTCACGGAGCAGCTTCATCGTTTCTCCAAGAGAACCGGCTACCTTCTTTATCCGCTCTGTGTCTATACGTAAGGCATGATCTCGCGTGGCCCGTTCCAGAATCCATTTGTTGTTATATAGCTTGCCTGTAATCATGTTTCGTGCGACCCGCGCACTTCGCGCCTCATCATCCGAGATACGATACTGCTCCTTGCGAAGAACCACGTTCCCCCGATCCTCCCCAATCACTCGAGCCAAAAACCGTCCGGTACGTGTCATAAAGGTGAGACTTACGTTACGAGTTGCGCATGCGCCCATCAAAGCCGGACTCACACCTGCATATCCAAACGCACATATAGCTTCCAGATTATGCAGCGGATAACGAGCTAATGTCTGCTCTTCCTGCTTCACGAGCACATTCTCTCCATCCAGCGAAAGGTATGTGTCCGGTAGTGTAACAAATAGAGTGTTTAGCAGCTTTTTCATTCGTTCAACCTGCTTTCGATGTAACTGGAGACGGATCGTTTATTTAAAATATCTGGCACACATATGTTGATCAATGAGCAACTTTGACAGTGTGGTCCAGCTTTAGCTTTTGGCGTATGGTTTCGTTCAAAATACTGTCTCATCTCCTGGATACTTGATCGCACTCGTTCCCGATCTGCTTGGGTAATGACGACTTCTACCCGATGTTTAATCTCATCGTAATAAAAATACGCTTTGTGTATCTCACATAAGAGCATCTCTTCGAGACACATCACTTGTGCAACCAATTGTGAATGATCCGAGTCATTCCGTTTAGGCTTACCACGTTTATATTCCACAGGGAAAGGAAGGTATGAACCTTCCTCCCCTGCCAGCGATATACCTTGCGGATCACGGATAAATTCTACCACATCACAGATGCCTGTAATTCCGAGTGTTCTAGATTGCACGGGCAATGCCCGTACCACCAGCTTATCCCCTCGTTTTTCACGAATTAAAGGTTCGTCTGCTTTACGATGCAAATGATCTCCTTCGATAGTACGCACGTTATCTTCCCACTGCTGTTCAATATGAATCAACGCCCACTGTCTCCGGCAAAAGTTAAAATGCTGAATGCCGGATAACAGCAGGTAATCCTCTTCGTTATAGTCCTTCATACTGCTGAACTTCCAAGCCTTCCAGCGGCACGATAGTGTACTCGTAATCATCATAAGATTTCGGTTCCAAGACATCCGGCTTCAATGCAATTTGCAGTGAACGGTGTACTTTGGCGGATGAATACTGCCCCAATTTGGAGTTATGTTCCCACCAATACAACTGATGAACCTCCATACTGCCATCAGGACGAGCAGACGATGTATCATTTTCAAATAATGTTCTTAGTGCCTCACGAATTTTCTCTGCATCCTCATATGTAAAACCTGTTTTCTCGGCAAGCTGCGTGTTGATACTTCCGTAAAATACATACACCCCAAAATCTACACGATGCTTCATTCCCATCGTATCCGATCCTTTTTTGTCCGGGTCTTTCGCCGTTGTTACCGAGTTCACACTTTTCGTAATCTGCATGCTCGTAATATCAATCCGATTCTTGCTGACAGCCGTATGGATGGAGACCGGGCCACGGATACCAACCGATACACTGTCTGTCCCACTAAAAGCAAATACTTGCCCGAAGCTGCGCACATCCATCCAGGACTGGCATGCGGCATCCGCATACAGTTCTTTATTCTGTTTTTTTCCTTTGGCATGTTCCTGCACAAGTTCATTGGCATCTACACGATCTTTAATGGAGCGATGAGCATCCGTGCGTTTCTCATCCGATTGCACCAAGATGGACTCTCCCATATCCAGCAAGCGGTTACGAATCTTGCGCTTAATACACACGTCTGAGATTTCGCCCAGACCATCGTAGTTCTGACGCGGACGATTTCCGTTTAGCGGATCACCATTCGGGTTTGCATTACGAACAGACAATACAACGGCAAAATCAATTTTGCGATCTAGTGTACTCATTTAGTTATCCCCTTGTTCATTAGATTGGTTTTCTTCGTGATCTTCGGGTGTGGTTGTGAGTGAGTCTTTATCCTTTTTACTCGTATACAGGTCGTTTCTCTGGCTGGAATATCCGAGCAGATACAGACCAGACAAAGGCCTGTCATTGAAATCTTCAATTTTGAATTTATCACTGATTTCCTGTATAAGTCTGTTATAATTAGAAGCCTTCCCGCCCATTCGAGTCAGATGTGGATGCAGACTTTCATAGATGATTTTCCATGTTCGCTCCGGACGCTGTGAAAATATATTCATATATCGGATAGCATTCGTCGCTCTCCTGTTAGTCCCTTCAGATCGCACTTTCTCACGATCTAATTCACGTTCTTCGAGAACATCAGCCACGGCAAGTAATCTTCCAAATAAATAGTTACGATCTGCCGTCTCAGTATTAAGCGTCATTTCAAATCCCTCACTCTCGTGATGTTTTCTTACCAATGCACATGTAATACCTAACGTTTCTTCCCATCCGCCATCTTCTATACCTACTGGATTAGATGCGCGATGGATAGCACTACGAACAATATCCAATGGAATAGGTTGTTGATCAATGATGCATGGAAGCATTCGCTCCATTAATCCTTTTACAATCTTGTCACTGGCACGTTGACCGTAGGCGGCAAAAGCAATCTCCTTGGGAGTAGGTGTACCAATAGAACGAACTTTTTTCCCATCTTTACTTTTCCAATTTCGATATAACCAATAACAACTTTCATGCCAAACTGCAATTCGATCCAGATACTCATTCTGATCGACTCTCTGATAATACATAATCGACATTCTTCCAGGTGTAGCAGCATCAACAATCATAATGGTTACTTTATGCTTGGACTGGTACTCCCCATCATAACGAAAGCCATATAGTGCCTTTCTCACCTGTAAAGCATATTCTTTATGGGTTGTGTCACCGTCTATAATCCCTTCATCGTCTTCATCTTCCCAGAGATTAAAGTTGTCTTTTTGCGGTTCCGGCATATTCAGACTCGTACTGCCCCACACCAGAAAAACTTTGCCATCAATTGTCGTTCCTTGTTTATCTATCAGCCACTTGAGCGCGTTGTGCCCTTTCTGTGAGACATCATAACTGACGGCGGCGGCTTCACGGCTGGTACGGAATCGTCCTCGAAAAGTAAAGCCACTGGAGTCATTGGCCGATATTAGCTTGGATTTATCCCCGGAGTGACGTATGCGCGATGCATGTTTATCCGCCACAGGCAAGTAATTTCCCGTGACAAAACAAATATCTTTATCTTGCAAGCTCATCTCATAAAACTGGATAAACGACTGCTGCACGGATGCATCCCGCCACAATCTTGATTCGGGCTGCCCTGGAATATTCACACGAAATCGGACAAATGCCCCACTTTGATCCGAAGCAATAACATTGAAAATCTTAGGTTTTTCACTCTCCTGATCTTCTGCACCCGCCACCCACTTATCTAGCAACTTTCCACGGTTATCCGTGTGCAGCACACCCCGATCTACTAAATCAGCGATCAACGTACCTTTGCTCACATAATCCAACACACTCTGTACCTTGGCATGACTAAAAGGTGACTCGCACCAAGCTTTAAGCTGAGCTACATAATCCTGATGGGGAGTTCCTTTCACCTCACCGCAGTAGGAAGTGTAATCACCGGCAACGTACATTAATTTGTCAAAAAGCGGATACGGCACTGGCGCACTCGTGCGACTTGCAGCAGCTTCAGTACACGGAATAATAGTGCTACCATCGTTTTTATCTACAACCCTCGCGTTTACAATCTCACCTGATGCATTCAAATGCACCTCAATATGCGCTGTCTGCGTGGTATGGGAGATTGGAATCAAGGCGTACTCTTTACCATTCTTCTTCGTTTCAAACTGTCCGACAACCTTGGCATGGTCATCATAGGTTTTGCTTAAATTCGCAAGCCAGTTCATTCACTCACCTCTGTTCCAAACCATTCGGAATGAAGCTCATCCACCGACTCCATATTCGAGGTGTCGAACACTTTCGCTGAACCTTCCCCAGCTTTGCGAACCAACGTACATTGATCTGGACGATCAAATCGGATAATGCCATTTTTCATTTTTGCTTTCCACAGGCGTACTTCACGCTCATTGCGCCCTGTCTCGTCAGGGTAGCTAATTCCGTGCAGCATCGTGCCAAAATCAAGCTCCCCGATACCATCATAAAAGCCTTCACCTTCACCAAATGTACAAGCCTCTACATAACCCTGACATTCACGCGTGCCTAGAAAAATATCTCTTCTTCCTCCGACCTGAACGGCTCGTTTGGCTATGTTGTGATGTTTATGTTCGTTCTGATCATGAATTAAATCCTCACGATGAGCATTAAATTCAAAATGAGCCCTCACCTGATAACGAACATCTCTTAGATACGTATAATACGCCAGCGTGTTCCCCCCACTGTATTCAATGGGACGCATGCCTTTCGATTCGGTTTGAATAGGATTCATGATGCGTACTTCGTCCACAATCCAGATCAGCGTTGGTTTCCAATATACAGATTCCACGATGCCTTTGAGCGCCTGATAGGTAGGAATTTGATATGAAAACTTCTCTCCCCCAAGCTTTGTCAGCGGATCGGTGAACAACGCATATCTTCCTGAAACCTCAAATTCAATCTGATTTCTCAATGTTGGTTCACTCCTTTCTGTATCATGTAGCAGGGAGAACATGTGACATGAATCTCCCTGCTACTGAAGCATCTTTTCGTGTTAAAGCATGGCCATATCCCAAGTCCCCTCGCCCTTAGGCTCCACTCCAAAATGTTCGGAGTACGCCGGTTCGCGCAAAGCGAGGACATGACCGTGCAACAGATGTATGACATCACCATTTTTCTCTAATTGCCGTAGTTCCTGATCATAGATGTTCACCGTGTATTGTTGAGCTTCACGCAAAAGTTCCCCTAATTCATTAGGCTCCAATTCACCATTCAGATCCAGAATTAGCTTCTTCCCTTTGTCACTATAAGGCACAATTACCGCTGTAGCATTGTTAGAAATGGCCTCAAAATACTTCTCCGCTGTAGCGATGGCATAATGATTCAGTACCTCTGGCGGCTTGGCGTGTTTATGTTTATAAGCATCGACGTAATAACGGTTACGATCCATCAGATCAAACAAATTTTTCTGTTCAAGCTTCTTGATCGGGTAATGCATCTTGTCTTCAATCTCATAAAAATAATATTCAAAATAACGAGCAATCGCCGCTGAAGATAACAGATCATTGCCAAGGGACGCCGGATTGTCCCTATACTCCTGGAGGACTCGCTCTGTTTTGTCTGCACCGATTTTGATCTCTGGTAGACGGGTTAACACTTCATCCGCCGCTCGAACGATATATACATTGCGTATCGCATCTCTGCCATGACGGTTGCATCGTCCAGCCGCTTGTGCAATCGAATCCAGTCCAGCCAATGATCGTACAACGCATTCGAAGCTGATATTAACGCCCGCTTCAATCAGCTGTGTACTTACACAGATGATCCGCTCTCCTTTTGCCAATCGTTGAATCAGACCCTCTTGTTCCTCATTGCCCGAAAAAACAGCTTTCCGATGTGCCGGACACATATTTGTGCTCAGGTGTACAACTTGTACTCCCTCTTCTTGAAGCCACTCTGCTTCATTTAATGCTTCAAATAGCTTTCGAACAGCCATTTTGGTATTCAAAATAACCAGCACACTGTTCACTTCCCGCATTTGATCCTGCACAAAAGAAGAAAGTTCCTCAGCACCCCAGCCAGATGGCGCTTGTTGTGTAAGATCATGTAATTCAACGCGTTTGAAACTGCGTCCCACGTGGTCCAAATCTTGAATAATCTCGGGTTCGTCCGAGAAATGAAGCTTGTGTTTGACAAAATCAAGTCCAGGCTGCGTCGCGGTACACAGCAGTAAGCTAGAACGCCCGATCACATGCAAAAAATTGAGCGCTGCATTGAAAAGCGAGATACAATGCACCGGAACCGATTGCACTTCATCAAACACAATAACCGCATTAGATAACTGATGCAGCCTTCTGACATTACGAGTCCCACTGGCATAGAACGTATTAAGAAACTGAACCATCGTTGTAAAAATAATTGGGCGATCCCAATGATCACGGGCCAGCTTGAGGTTTTTGGCACGAACTTCATAGGCTTCGCCGTCATCATCCTCCTGACGGTCTTCAAACTTATCATCAATAACGTTCGAATGATGCTCCAGAATCATGTCATCATTTTGCAAAATGCTCCGGATCTCATCCGCGTTCTGTTCTATGATGGTGGTATAGGGAACGATGTAGATAATGCGCTGTTTGTTGTGCTGAATGGCATGTTTCAGTGCATAGCGCATACTTGCGAGCGTTTTGCCACCACCTGTGGGTATGGAAAGGGTGTATACCCCCGACGGACGAAGTGCAAATTCATCACATTGGCGAGACATCTCTCTCCGCAATAGATTGATGGGGGTATTGGCATAGTTTCCTTGTTCAAGCGTAGTCAAGTGCTGAGACAGTAGGCTGTAGCTTTTTTCAAAAAATGATCGGTAGTCTATGGATTGAATTGGGGTCTCATTTTCCTCAAAACATCTTGTGTTGGTTCGGTCTGCATCAATCAGGCAACTAAACATGTATTTCATAAGTAATGATCCCGTAATGGGTGGTAGCTTGTGATCCTTAATGATCTTTATGTAGTGTTGAAGTTCTGCTGTGGCTAGTTCGAATAGTGAATCCAGTTGCTCGGGAGGGATGTGCTTGTAAAACTCTTCTTTGGCCTGTTCGTATTGTTGCAATTCTTTCGTAACGACACGTTCTATATAAGGAGAAGTTTGATCAGGAGAGATGTAATCTCTCAAGCCTTGATGATGTGAGATGATGCAATTGGCAATCCATTCAGCTGTGACTTTAGCTTGCGGTATGGCATGGATCGTATGGTAACGCTCATGAATCAGCTTGCCGCCGGCAGTGGAATGATCTACCGACCCTTTTCGTGGAGGTTTGTCGGGATTAGCTACAGCTTCTTGAATATAATCTCGAAATAACTCAGTGAATTTGCCCATATCATGCAACAAACCTGTAATACCAGCCAAATTTTTGATTCCGATCTTCTCTCCAGCCTGTTCTGCCCCATGCTGCACCTCAATTAAGTGCTCTGGTACTGTTTGAATCTCGTTATCCTTTTGACGGATATGCGCAATGTAGGTCATGTATGCTCACCACCATGATTTATCAAGACTTTACTACCCATTGCATAGGCTAAAAGACTTGTACTTTAAATTTCGACAACGACTTATATTTCCCTTCTAAAAATCTCTTTTTTATAGAATATTATGTAATTTGTTGTTAGGTTCAGTCGGTTTTAAGTAGTTTATGCCTTTATTAGATGACAAAAGACATATCTCTTTTAATGAGATATGTCTTTTCAGGTTACATTTGATTTCACGCACTCGTGTAGAGTGCGACACACGGGATCGGATCTATACCGTACCGTTAACTTTAATTTCAATCCACGCACTCGTGTAGAGTGCGACCCGAATTCGTCAGCACCTATTGATAGTTTGAGTAATTTCAATCCACGCACTCGTGTAGAGTGCGACGAACAAAACGCCCTATATGCACAAGGTCGGACAGTATTTCAATCCACGCACTCGTGTAGAGTGCGACAACCATCGTAAATACAAATAAAATTAAAAGTAAAATTTCAATCCACGCACTCGTGTAGAGTGCGACCTTGGAAAGAAAAGATATCTCTGCACTTATGGTAATTTCAATCCACGCACTCGTGTAGAGTGCGACATGGTAGATCCAAAAGGCTCCGGTGGGGGCGGTGGATTTCAATCCACGCACTCGTGTAGAGTGCGACTTTTTGCGCCGACTGCGTGTCATACGAGGGGGAATAATTTCAATCCACGCACTCGTGTAGAGTGCGACACGGAAACACAGCGAGTTATACAAGGAGGTAGATCATTTCAATCCACGCACTCGTGTAGAGTGCGACAGGAGGGATATACAGATGGACTACAACAAATTAACTATTTCAATCCACGCACTCGTGTAGAGTGCGACCTCGACCACAAGCTTGGACAGGTCAGTGATCATGTCATTTCAATCCACGCACTCGTGTAGAGTGCGACTTTCCAACTTGGATAACTGGATGCGAGTTTTTTATTTCAATCCACGCACTCGTGTAGAGTGCGACCTCGAAGGGATTTATCGTGATGACGGTAGAGGGGATATTTCAATCCACGCACTCGTGTAGAGTGCGACCCAGCTCCCTTGGCGATCCGCGCCATTTCCTTCAATTTCAATCCACGCACTCGTGTAGAGTGCGACAGCGGAAAAATTCGCTCTAGCTGGGCGGCGAAAAAATTTCAATCCACGCACTCGTGTAGAGTGCGACGTTATTGTCTGCGGAGGGGTCGGTTGCTAAACGTATTTCAATCCACGCACTCGTGTAGAGTGCGACGCGACGATAAACGGGATTTGACAAAGCTAGAAAAGGAATTTCAATCCACGCACTCGTGTAGAGTGCGACAGCGAAAAATAACGTATAAACATTTTCATAATCAAAAATATTCCGTAATTCCGCACTTTCTAACCAAGATTTCACACTCATTTTATACAAAACAATCAATGAATTCAACATACATGTTACCAAAAGGGAATAAAAAGAGCGATTTCTGGTGCGAATCCCCCAGGAAAATCATGTGAGCTTGGCATTCGCACTCATCTTATTTGAACCCATTTGGAAAAAAAACTAAACTCTTATTGAAAACGATCCAATTTCAAGCATATCTACCCGTTCTGGAGTCCATAATAGTACATCTGTAAGAAATGTAAGAGCATTCATTCCAGACAAGCGATCAACGATCCTTTGAACTATCTCTGTCGTATCCCCTCTTGTTTGCTCAACCAGCATAATCCCTCCTCCATCTCCGTTTATGTATAAATTATCTATATGTTCCACTTTGCACACATGACGAAGCCATAGTACCCCAGAACTCTCTTCAAGAAAAATAAAATAACATTCATTTATAACATAACCTTGGTACAGACAAAAATCATTTTACCGTCGTCTAATGGAGCATGTATTAATGAAGCAAGTTTCAACTTTCCTGATATCTTCATTGCGTATCTCCTTCACAAGTTCTACACACAAAAAAAGAAGAAAATGTAATGACTACGTGGAAGCAAATAAACTTTACTCCATGTTGTATTGCTATAGAGAATTCCTTTTGTTAGGATTACAGTAAAACAATTAGTACATGTCACAATGTCAACATATTGACTTATTTTATATTCACATCATATTAGTTTCTTGAATACATGTCAACATGTTGTGCAGAAAATTTTTACTGGAGGAAATTCCATGAATGAACTACTTATCCGCTGCCGTCTCGGCGATATCATGAAGGAACGTGGATTACAAAATAAAGACGTGGTCGAATTAACAGGTGTAAGTCGCAATACGATTACTTCTTTGGCAGGTAATGCTACTAAGCGTATTGATTATGATACTCTTGGTGCACTTTGTAGAGGGTTGAAGGTTACACCGGGGGAGCTATTGGAATATATCCCTGCTAATTCAAAAAGCAACTAATTACGGGCTCTTTACATATTTCCATTCATTCAGGAGTTCTTGTACATCTTCTCGAAGGAATGTAGTCAACTTTTACGAGAAGCCTTTTCACTTTATAAGAATAAATATATGTATGTGGGGGTTGTATGTGGCAAGGATGTTTAATAAAATAAAAATAAGAGAAAATAAGAGTAGCCACGCCAATGGCTACTCCTGCACAGCTTATGTGATGTGATCACCTCTGAGTAGTGCTCATCCAAAGTGAAGTGACCCCACCTCTGGCGGTCAACCTGTGGCGGGTCACTTCTTCTTACGATCAATGTATGTCAGCAACGCGATTACAAACATTGCTATAAGCATCACTTGTTCGAAAGTAAAGTTCATGTGCACCTCCTTTCAGGAGATGACCATTTCCCACCACAAATTGGCTGTACATTATAAATTATACCAGTGTATAGATACTCAGACGAGTATCTTTTTTTATTTTTTAAGCTACTAACCTTACTTTCCTTCCAAGTAAGCAACCACACCAGTATTTCAATCAGTCCATTTGAAGTGGAGACGACAAAAACTCAAAATCAAGGGCCGTATGATGGCCGATTTTCAATCCACGTACTCCATACGGAGTGCGACAGATGATAACAGAATGGAAAGAAAATGCCGGCATGATTTCAATCCACGCACTCCATACGGAGTGCGACGACTGATGCAGGCGAGGCGCGCCCTTTACGCTATATTTCAATCCACGCACTCCATACGGAGTGCGACTGCCATAAGATGGACGGTATCGCGTTTCTGTTGGTCATTTCAATCCACGCACTCCATACGGAGTGCGACAAAATTTTCTGTTCCTCCATACACATTGTGACCAAATTTCAATCCACGCACTCCATACGGAGTGCGACCCAGATATGTGATTATTTCAATCGCGTCCAAGATTTCAATCCACGCACTCCATACGGAGTGCGACGACACTACACCTTCAGGACGAGGCTTCTGGTTTGTAGATTTCAATCCACGCACTCCATACGGAGTGCGACTTCGTATGTAATTTAAATAGTGAACCAGTAGCCACAGTTAATTTCAATCCACGCACTCCATACGGAGTGCGACAAGGCTGCTAACCCTTCGATCCCTGCCGAACCAGATTTCAATCCACGCACTCCATACGGAGTGCGACCAACCTCGGCCGCGTAATGGTATTATAGGAAAAACATTTCAATCCACGCACTCCATACGGAGTGCGACCCAATATGGGCGGTGCAAGGGACTACTTTGACACCATTTCAATCCACGCACTCCATACGGAGTGCGACAACAACGTTTCCAACTTGAGAGCCATCATCAGATTATTTCAATCCACGCACTCCATACGGAGTGCGACTTCATGACAAGGCTATGGAGCTTGTGGACATTGAGATTTCAATCCACGCACTCCATACGGAGTGCGACTGGTCTCCCCTACTATGGAGGTGCAATATGAAACGATTTCAATCCACGCACTCCATACGGAGTGCGACCATATTCAGCCTTCACAGCTAAATAGCTCACCGTGATTTCAATCCACGCACTCCATACGGAGTGCGACCGGATCAGCTCCTGCAGCTGCGCCAGCAACCAGGTAATTTCAATCCACGCACTCCATACGGAGTGCGACCCCTGTATCGGTTGATATAGTTATATGGTTCCGCTATATTTCAATCCACGCACTCCATACGGAGTGCGACTTTACAGCCTACGCTGGACGAAATCCGTGATAATACATTTCAATCCACGCACTCCATACGGAGTGCGACTCATGACGATCTACAGATCACGAATGATGAGCTATTTCAATCCACGCACTCCATACGGAGTGCGACTTTGGCGATTGCGGAACATCAAAAGCGACTGGCAATTTCAATCCACGCACTCCATACGGAGTGCGACGTGAGTGGCGTGATAAAAACGGTGCAACCAAGCTATTTCAATCCACGCACTCCATACGGAGTGCGACCAGCAAGTAATCAAAGAGAGGAACGATAAACATGATTTCAATCCACGCACTCCATACGGAGTGCGACAGCGAAAACTAACGTATAAACATTTTTCCAAATGAAAAAATATCGTATTTTCGCAATTTGTACTCAATATATCCCCTAATTTTATACAAAGAAATTAAATTATTCAACAACATTGCTGCCAAAAGGGAATAAAAAGAGCGATTTCTGGTGCGAATCCCCCAGGAAAATTATGTGAGCTTGGGGTTCGCACCACAGACAGGCTTGAGCCTCACATCCCTAACGATCCCCAGCGACGCTATTTGGGCCATTTTGAGCATTCCCAGATTCTAACGATCCCTACACACCTTATTGACTTGGAATGACGTGTTTTTCGCCAAATTTTGGAGGTTTGAAGTGGAATAGGGCCGCTGGAGATCGTTAGATTTCCGAGCATCACTTAGCGTGCGAAATAAGGCCCTGTGTGATCGTTAGCGCATTTGTTTCCCCATCCAATCGGTAGCACACTCCCGCTTTCCTCTTACCGTTCAATCCAAATTCATTCGAGGTGCGACTTCATTTCTATACGAACTGTGCGATGCACTCTAGAGACTCAATCCTCGTACTTAATCTCCGCCTTCCGTCATTTTAATTCCTTCTAAGGCTCAGCTCATCACTATGACATACCTCACATCCAACATTTCCCTCAAGTGCTACATTAAATAACGACCAAGTGACCAGAATAGTAAAGTGGTCACAAGCAAATCCAGCCTCATCGCTGTATTTACATTGTTTTACGAATCCTTCATCTGTAGCGCCATCGCTTCAACGTGTCACCCGCTCCACCCATTAACCATGTCACACCCCAAGGAGGTGCATATGCCGTGAAAACGATAGATCGAAGGCAACAGGTGATGGACTCTGCCGAGAAATCCTTTGCCCTGTTTGGCTACAAAGCCACAACGATGGAGCAAGTGGCGAGACTGGCCAATGTGGGCAAAGGAACGATCTATACCTTTTTCGAGAATAAAGAAGAATTGTTCGATGAGATCCTGCGCTCGATTATTGCCGATATGAAACAGATCACGGAGCAGACGGTGAATGAAGAAAACTCTTTTTTGGATAACGTACATCAGAGTATGGACTCTTTACTGGAATATCGGGAGGAGCATGAGCTGCTGATCAAGCTGTTTCAGGAGGTGAATGAATTCGGTACGCCGCAAGCGAAGGAGGGTCTGCAAAAGGTCGAAAAAGCCATCCTCGAATACCTCGAGCGTCAGGTCAGTCGTGCCATGGAATTACAGCAGATTCGCAAGGATGATCCCAAGCTGGTTTCGTTTGTACTGCTGAAGCTGTATGTCATGTTAACGTCGGATTGGAACAAAACGCATCCTTCGATGCACAAGGACCAGATTAAAGCGTTTGTCGGTGTCTTTCTACAGAAGGGATTATCTCCTGCCTAGAGAAGCGCCACCACTGCACGTATACCATACTAGAGATAGAACCATAGGATTAGCGTAAGATAGGGAGAGAACAACATGAAATCATTTCGCGTGTTTGGGCAGGATCTGAGGTCCGCCTTCAGCAAACCAAAAGTGTTTATTCCAATTCTCGTTGTGCTGTTCATTCCCGTATTGTATAGCGGGCTGTTCCTGAACGCCTTCTGGGACCCGTATGGCAAAATGAATGAGTTACCTGTGGCCGTGGTGAACACGGACCGGGGTGCAGTTTACAATGACCAATCACTTGAGGTCGGTCAGAATCTGGTCGATGAGTTGAAAAAAAGTGATGATTTTAACTGGCAGTTCGTCAGCCGCGAACAGGCAGAGCAAGGCATGAAGGACAACAAATATTACATGACGATTGTCATTCCAGAGGACTTTTCCGCCAAAGCCACCACACTGATGGATGAGCATCCTCAGCCCGCAGAGCTGATCTACGAGCCCAACGAAGGCTATAACTTCCTGGCGGGTCAGATTGGCGGTACGGCAGTCAAACAGATTCGAACCAAAGTCTCTGCCAAAGTCACTGAATCGTATACGGAGTCGTTGCTGGATAAGGTAGAAGACGTTTCGGACGGTTTAGCAACTGCCGGAGATGGCGCAGGGAAGATACACGACGGCGCAAGCAAGCTGGATGAAGGGGCGGCTACGTTAAAAGAAAACCTGGCGAAACTGGCGGACGGTGCAGACAAGCTGCAAAGCGGCACAGTTACGTTAAAAGAAGGCTCAGCCTCCCTTGCCAAGGGCACAGGTGATCTTCACACAGGCGCGAGCACACTATCCAGTGGACTCGCTCAACTAGCCGCCGCCGGCACCAAGCTGGGTGACGGTGCGGCCCAGGCGGCAGCCGGCGGCAAGCAGCTGCATGCCGGCGTGCAAGCGGCGCAAGAGGGCGCGTCCAAGCTGGACGCCGGACTCGCCGCTACCGAGCAAGGCAGTGCGAAGCTGACTGCCGGACTGCAGGCCTCTGTTGAGGGCAGCGGCAAAGTCAGCGAAGGCGCCAAAGCAGTCGCCCAAGGTCTGGCACAGTTAGCCAAATCCAGCCCTGAGATGGCGGCCAGCCCCGCTGTTCAGCAGCTGCTTGCAGCCAGTCAGGCTGTAGCCGCTGGCAGTGAGCAGGTCTATCAAGGCGGGCAGCAGCTCGTTGCCGGAAGTCAGCAGCTGCAAGCCGCACAGCAGCAGCTCCATCAAGGCAGCAGCCAGCTAGTGCAAGGGCAGCAGCAGCTGGTAGAGGGCGCCGCTCAGTTATCTGGCGGGCAAGAGAAACTCACCGCTGGACTGAAACAATTCAACGCCAAATTACATGAAGCGGCTACAGGCGGGGCCAAACTCGCAGCAGGTTCAGAGCAGCTGAATGCTGGCGCAGGTAAGCTTTTGACTGGAGTAAGTAAGCTTGAAGGCGGAGTCTCCACTCTATCAGACGGATCTCAGAAGCTGGCGGACGGTGCGGGCAAGCTGAAAGAGGGCACGGTCAAATTAACCGACGGCTCCGGGGAACTCGCTACCAAATTAAATGATGCTGCCGAGCAAACCAGCAGTGTGCACAAAACCGATGAACTCGTCCAGATGTATGCTGAACCCGTGAAGGTCGATGAACACAAGCTGAATCAGGTCCCGAATTACGGCACAGGCTTTTCCCCTTACTTCCTGTCACTGGGTCTGTTTGTTGGTGCACTGATTGCCACGCTGGTTGTACCGACACGGGGGAGTAGTGTGAGCGAAGCTACAGGCTGGAATCGTTTTGTGAGCAAAACCCTTGCCTTCACGATCATGAGCGCGGTGCAATCCCTTCTCGCCTCTGGGCTCGTTTTATACGGCCTTGGCCTGAAGGTACAGAGTGTCCCATTATTTCTGTTATTCAGCTTTGTAACAAGTCTGACCTTCATGTACATTATTCAGGCACTCGTTACCTGGCTGGAAAATCCGGGGCGTTTCATTGCCATCCTGCTGTTGATCTTCCAACTCACCACCAGCGCAGGAACGTTCCCACTGGAACTTATTCCGAACTGGCTAAAAGTGTTCAACCCATGGTTGCCAATGACGTACTCCGTAACCGGATATAAAGCTGTTATTTCCAGCGGACAATTTGACGTTGCCTGGGATCAGATTGGAGTGCTATGCCTCTATGCCGTCCTTGGCCTGGCGGGTACATTAACGTATTTCCTCAAGCATCGGACTGCCGAGGAGAACAGTCTGAATCATGAGGCTGTACTGCAAGCCTAATATTCCAATTTTGCCATAGACAATACCCTTTCGAAGAAAAAAGAATGTAAAAGGCATATTCCCCCATCCTGACCTGCTACCTTCAGCAAGTCCTGATGCGAAGAATATGCCTTTTGCATATCCGTTGATTAGGCGTTTCTTGAAACCTACTGAAGTGCATCTTTATCGCCTTATCGCCCCCTGCTGCGTCAGTTTCCCTTGACGTGCCCCCGGCACACCTGCTGAAAACTTTCTGGCCTGGAACGAAAATTCATCACAATCTGCTTTCTTCTCATGCCTTCTATCTTAGTATGTAGAATACACAGTAGTGCTATAAAGTAACACGATAAGCACAATCAAAATAATAATCGCGTAGAGCGCTGTGCCAATAATACCACAGACAAGTCCTGCAACAGCCAACCCTTTCCCCTGCTCCATACGCATGCGAATTTCTTTAAGGGATATGGATGCAAAAATAATAGCCGCAATCCCAATCAGAAAACCAATGTATGGAATAACAACCGACAATATTCCCAGCACCAGTGACACGATTGACTTCGAGTTTGTTTTTGGAGGTGCTGCATAAGGCGGTGGCGCAAAGCTGTTATCGTAATAACGATCAGCATTATTGTAATCTTGTTGATTCATGGTAAATCCTCCCTGTTATTGTTGTATTCTCACATTATAAACGATAAGCAGAAATATGTATTTCCATTTTATGGTTTCCAGCAAAAAATATGATACTTCCGATGCTACTTTAACCAAAAGCCCCTTTCAATCTGCGCACCCAGCACCAAAAAACACGTAAACAAGGCATATTATGTGCATTCGTTACGTGTTTTCCTTCAGCTCTTTTATATTAAGTTACAACGATTGCCTTACCACTCACAGCTCTTAATCCTACGCTTACTTTCACTCTCACTCACTCTTCCCATTACCGGTCCATGTCCACCCGTTGTAGAAAGGTTTGCGTACGTGCGAGTTTCGGAGCGCCGAAGATCTGTTCCGGTGGTCCTTCCTCAGCGATTTCTCCATTGTCCATAAAAAAGACACGATCGGCAACATCTCGAGCAAAGCTCATCTCATGCGTCACAATCATCATTGTCATGTTCTCCTGTGCCAGCTGCTTGATGACACGCAGCACTTCACCGGTCAATTCCGGGTCAAGAGCCGAGGTTGGCTCATCAAAGAGCAGGATGTCGGGCTGCATCATCAAGGCGCGAGCAATAGCCACTCGTTGCTTCTGCCCACCCGACAGGTTAGCCGGATACGCATCGGCCTTGTCCGATAGTCCAACCTTCGCAAGCAGCTCCATGCTGCGAGTGCGAATGGCTCTGGCACTTTCTTTTTTCAACGTCTTGGGTGCAAGCTCCAGGTTCGCCAGTACAGTCAGATGCGGGAACAAGTTAAAATGCTGAAACACCATACCCATTCGATCCGTAATTTTCCGAATCTCAGCAGCACCCGCATACCGTCCATCGTCCACCAGCGACTGATTCTGGATACGAATTGTCCCCCCCGTGATATCCTCCAAGTGGATCAGGCTGCGAAGCATTGTGCTTTTGCCCGAACCTGAAGGTCCGATCACCGCAATTACTTCACCTGGAGCCACGTCAAAAGAAACCTGTTTAAGTACATCAAGTGTGCCAAATGATTTTTTTAACTGTTTTACTTCTATACTATATGTCATATGCAGACAGTCCTTTGATTAATCAGATTGGATTCATTCATGGGAGAAGCGTTTCTCCAGAGCCTTGAATAGCAAGGTAAGCACCAGAGTCATAAGCAGATACATGATGGCCGCCACGAAAAATGGAATTAACTGCAGATCCCGATTCACTGCGGCTTGCGCATAATACAGCAGCTCAGGCACAGCTACCGCGTAAAGCAATGCCGTATCTTTCACCAGTGTGATCGCTTCGTTCGCTGTTGCTGGCAGTACGACACGAATCATCTGCGGAATAATGACTTTGACCATCGTCTGCCACTTCGTTAATCCAAGCACCTTCGCAGCTTCATGCTGACCTTTGTCAATCGACAACAATCCACCTCGGAAAATCTCGGCAAAATAGGCTGCATAGTTCAGCACAAAAGCAATTCCCGCTGCCACAACTCGATCAAACACCAGATATTCTCCGATGACCGGAAGGAGCGGCAGTCCAAAGCAAAAAAACAAAATTTGCAGCAGCAGCGGTGTTCCGCGCATCACATAAACATACATATGTGCAATCCAGCCCAAAGGCTTGAACCGGCTTCTCATCGCTAACGTGACAAGGAAGCCCAGCGGTACCGACAGTATAATGGCAACCAGAAACATCAAAATCGTGGTCTGGGCACCCTCAAGCATCGGTTTTAAAATGGTCAATATATAGTCCCAACTCATATGAAGTCTCCTCTAATCTGTTAACCCCGCACTCCTTGGAAGCATAACGCTTCAGCATGGAATACGGGGTCAGTGTTTTCGTGAGCACATCTCCGCATAAGAGAAACGCTCACATCGTTATTTTCAGGTCAATTGACCCGTCTAATCGGTTAACCTACTTCAGTACCTTGTCCTCACCAAGCCACTTCTTGGAGATTTCAGCAGCTTTGCCGTCTGTATTCAGCTCATCCAGCGCCTTTTGCAACTGATTCAGCAGCTCTTCATTGCCTTTTTTGATGCCAATGCCGTACTGCTCCGGCGCAAGTGACTCATCCAGCAGCTTGAAGGTGCCTTCTTCTTTCGACATGTAATATCTTGCAACCACTTCGTCGATGATCACGGCATCCAGACGTTTTGTCTTCAGGTCTGTCAGAGCAAGCACGTTATCCTTGAACTCAGAGGCTTTGACCTTGTCCTTCAGAGGACTTGCCGCCAGCGCATCTGCGGCTGAGGACAGTGCCTGTAAGCCTACATTTTTGCCATCCAGTTCATCCAGCTTCGTAATCGGGGAATCCGCGAGTGTAATTGCAACCTGGCTGTTCTCCAGATAAGGCTTGGTGAAAAGCACCTTCTCCTTGCGCTCATCCGTAATGGTATATCCATTCCAGATCATATCAATCCGGCCGCTGTTCAGCTCCGACTCCTTGGAAGACCAGTCGATCGGCTGGAAGGTTACCTTTTTGCCCATTTTCTCCGCAGCTGCGCGAGCGTAATCAATATCAAACCCTACAATTTCATTCTGCTCATCCCGGAATCCCATGGGCGCAAACTTGTCATCAATACCAACAATAATCGTGTTATCGTCCTTGCTTGCGGAGCTGGAACAACCCGCCATAATGATCATACATATGCTGATAAATAATAATAAAATCGCTTTTTTCTTCATCTCTCGTACCCCTCCATGTCTATAAACAAGCCCAAACGCTTTAGTTCGTTACCACGTTATCAGAGACTTATAATAACATAGCATGAGAGAAGAGTCGAGCATCTTGCCCATTTTTCAGCAATGTATACCTAATATTTGTAAACGATTTGTGAAAATGCAGCCTGCACCTGCACCGGTTCCACCAGCTTCTGGCGAACAACCGAATCCCATTGCTCCGGCTTTTGCAAAGCTTTAAGCTCCATTCCAGCCCACTGCTGAGCCCGCTTACGGTCAAGTACAATCCGTGTATCCTTGAATTGATAGGCGACCTGCTCCAGATTATCAATCAGGACGAAATTCGCAACCGCGTTATACACAAGTACCCGTTCAAGCTCCACTGCGTTCATCTCATCCGTGTTCATGCTGTAATTAATCTGAGCTGTGAACGTCTCCGGGAACAGCTGATAACCATCTAATTGCTCATGCAGCGGGAGATTCTGGTTCAAGTGGCTGAGATTTGAGAAATTGCCCATGTAGGCATTCTGATATTTAGTCACGGCAGTAAAATCATGCGTCAGTGGATGCTTCTGCTGCTCTTCATACCTGCTCTGATCTGCTGCAAGCCTCGGATTAACAAAACCCTCCACCACAACCAGACTGATTAATCCTATCACCAAAAGGCAAACAATCCACACGTTTCTCGTCTTCATACGCCATCACTCACTTCATGTGTGCTAATAATCCGGTACGCCCGGTGAACGATTAGAGGAACAATGATGCTAAGCAGGGGTACAGCAAAAGCAATCAGAATAACAGCCAGCTGGTAAGGTCCATCCACCTCAATCGGTCGGTCAAACCAGATATTGCTTCCGAATCGCAACGCTGCCTGCGTCCCCCACAGCGCAAGCATGACACCTGCCCACAGCCACCACACTCTGCGTTGCCACTGCTTCAACAGCGGCATACGGATGCGCATTGTTTTTTGCCCCAGAGAAGATTCGTTTTCTCCGTTTCCCCTATTACTGATTAAATAAAATACATAACCTGCCCCCACGACCAAGCTTACGATCAGGAGTAAATTGTTCAGTACCGTGCCTTCAAGCATCACTCGCATAGGGATGGTAACAATCCAGGCCACAAGACTGTAAATCAGGGCAGATTGCCATAATGTAGTCCAGTACGGAACACGTTCTACACTTAGATAATCCCCCATCACCTGCTCCACACTCGTGATATGCTGAATCGCTGTCTGAAACGCTTGCTCCTCACTCATTCCCTCTGATAGATAATCTTCTATCCGTGCCTTCAGGTTGCCGCGAATTTCTTCCTTCAGTTCCCGATGCTCCGGCGTATTCCGGTTGCCCGCAAACAAGCTGTGCAGATGCTGATCAATCCGTTTTTCAAGTCTCATCCTTGCTCCTCTCCTTGTTCACCCGACGCAATCATGCAATCGATTAATGTTTTGGCCGCATGCCAGGCCTGTACCTGCATCTGATAAGCTTCACGCCCCACTTTCGTAATCCGGTAATATTTCCGTCTGCCGCCCTGTGTCTCTTCTCCCCAGTATGACTGCACGTACTCTCCCTTCTCCAGTCGTTTCAAGCTGGAATAGAGGGTAGGTTCCTTGAGTTCAAACTGCTTTCCGCTTTTTCGGTAAATTTCCTTAATAATTCCGTATCCGTAGTTATCCGCTGGAATCAGCACGCTCAATATGATCGGATCAATATTGCCTCGAATCAGATCACTGTTGATCAATTGTATATCCATCTGTGGGTTTCACCGACTTTCCTTCTTACCTTCATTTATATGTATAGCATAAGACATATTACTATGTCTGTAAAGGTAATATGTCTTATGCTGTACAAAAAAAAAGACGAAGCAGCACCATTGCTGTTTCGTCCCTTGTCATTATCTAAGTAAATTTCACCTTTATGATCATCATTTTGGCTCGCGGTCTGATTCCTGTTGTAAACTATTGCTGAACCTTCTCGCGATCCTTGCCTTTGTCCGATTCCCCCGCGTTTTTGTTCGCAGCGTCCCTGTCCTGCTGCATCTCTTCAACGGTTTTGACCTTCAGACGTGCAGCTCCTTTGGTGGTCTTGGTTGGAATAAGATCGCCTGCCGCAAGTCTCGCCTCAGCAGCCGTAATGGCTTCACCGTATTGCGGCAGCCACTGTGCCTGCGCAACCAGCATCTCATCGACCATCTGCCAGATTTCCTTCGGATTGCAGACCGCACCGACCAGCGGGTCCATCATAAACGCCTGCCGCAGCAGCTTGTCGTCTCCATGCACTGCCGCTTCAACTGCAAGGCGCTGTACCGAAATGCTCACATTACACACCGCTGCCGATCCGAGCGGCAGATCACCCACATGCGGCATCGAGATGCCATTGCGGTCCACATAACCCGGCGCTTCAATAATGGCATCATCCGGCAGGTTGGAGATTACGCCATTGTTTACTGTATTGAAATGACCGCGGTACACACGCCCTGTCTCCAGCCCTTCAATAATGTACGAGCCATGTTCTTCACCACGTTTTTCCGCTATATATTGCATCGGCTCATCCTTCAGCCAGTTTGGAAAATCGGTCTCAAACCAGTTGCGCCCCTCCGTACAAACTCGCAAATAGCCGCCTGTCTCCCCGTTAATCCAGCTCCCGAGATCAATCCAGTCGTTGATTTCCTCCGGGCGTTTCCGGTACCATGGCACGTATTCGCTCAGATGTCCGTTGGATTCCGTACTGTAATAACCGAAGCGGCGCAGCATGTCGATCCGAACTTTCTCCGTGCGACTGTACTCCGGGTGCTTCTCAAACGCTTCGAGCAAGTCGCCGGTAAGGTCCCTGCCTTTATGCGACGCCTGAATATACCATGTTTGATGATTGATGCCTGCACATACGATATCGACTTCACTTTTTTTCAACCCGTATACTTCTGCAATCTGATGATGACCATGCTGTACCCCGTGACAGAGCCCGATCGTCCGCACACCGCCGTATGTATTGCAGGCCCATGTCAGCATCGCCATCGGATTAGAATAGTTCAGGAGTAATACATCTGGCGCACTCTGCTCACGAATGTCTTTGCAGATGTCCAGCATCTCTGCGATTCCGCGCTGTCCATACATAATGCCGCCTGCACACAGCGTATCACCCACACACTGATCCACACCGTATTTCAACGGAATATCTACATCGGTTGCAAAAGCCTCCAGTCCACCCACACGAATCGTACATAATACATACTTCGCATCTTTGAGTGCTTCTCTCCGATCCGTGGACCGCTGAATCTGAATGTTCAGTCCATTCTCCCGAATGTCACGCTGACACAGTTCCGTTACCATGTCCAGATTATGCTGATTAATATCGCAGAAGGCGATCTCGATGTTATTAAACTCCGGTACAGTGAGTAAATCCCGCAGCAGCCCCCGGGTAAATCCAATACTGCCCGCTCCAATAAATGCTACTTTAAACGACATGCACATGTCCTCCCGTAATCCGAACCTTCCGGCATCGGTTAATGACTTGCTTCATGGGTTCATTGTAGCAATGGAGGGTTAGATAGCGTTATCAAAATCATGACCTGTTCACAAGCAAGGTGTCAAAAATCCTAACTTGCATATTGTGCCCCGGCACGGCTGCGGGAAACCTCCTTTATAGCTGGCTATAGCTGATTAGTTGAATCCCTTGCTGTCTCACATATTCCCGCAGTGCCGGATTCATTAATAAAGCGAGATCGTGCTCACGCTCATCTGCGAGTGATGAGATACTGCGCAGTTCCCCATCCGCATATCCTGGATGTCCAGCAATTTCAACGATACATTCGGTATCTTTATACTGCTCCAACACACTACGAAACCAGCATTCCTGAAGAGAAGGCATAGCCGGATCAACACATAATATATCTGTGGACCGAACACCTGCATCCACAAGCCTTCCCTCCAGCTCGGGAGACAAGATATCATCTCTTCTCATGGGAACGTTATACTCCCGAGCCAGTTCTATGACCAAATCATGCATTTGCGCATCCTTCACACTCACCCCATGATGGGTATCCAGATGGTTCAACGTTAACCCGGAAGCCAGAAACTTCTCAATCTGTGCCTTCAGCTCCGCCCGGACTTCTCCAGGATTATAGGACGTAGGGATAAGTCCAGGTTTTCGATAGAAACGACCCGACTCATCGACGATACTCTGAACAGCCGAAGCTTGCAGCACAGGGGTCATGAACGTCAGGTTCAAATGCACTCCCATAGCCGTGATGCCCGCTTCAAGGGCCATGGCACTGCTCTGCTCAAAATGTACCGAATTCACCAGTGCTGAGGTATCTGTAATCAGACCTTGTTTCATGCCTAGGATGATACCTTCGCTGACTCTCATGGTGATCCCATAATCGTCTGCATTAACAATCAGCTTCATCTTGCTCCTCCCCCTTCTCTGTTTCACTTATGATCGAACAGATAACAGTCCCTCTTTTACAGCAACCTTGCCTTGTGACAGCAACGGCGTAATTACACGGAATTGATCGGAGTTTGTCACCACAATCGGAGTAGTCAGTTTAAAGCCTTCCTTCTGGATACGATCCATATCAAACTCAATCAGCACCTCGCCTACTCGGACCCGGTCACCTTGCTGAACCTTTTGTGTAAAATACTGCCCCTTTAATCTCACCGTATCTATGCCGATATGCATGAGAATTTCTACTCCTTCATCCGAAGTGACTGCGATGGCATGTGCACTTTTCATCGTTACCGAAACGAGGCCATCTACTGGGGATACCAATTGTCCTTTAGAGGGAATGATCGCTGCACCTCTGCCCATCGACTCTGAGGAGAACACCACATCCTCCACTTCATGAAGTGGAATAACCGTACCTTCGAGTGGACTTGTAATCATGCATTCCATCATGCCGCTCGTATCCATGCCCGCTGCGCCTCGTTCCATTTTTTCCGTAGATGATCCAGGAATCGCTTGCTGGTTATTTTCACTTTCACTTTGCTTATTCTGTTTTTTTTGTAGCTCAGTACCTTCAGCACCCTGATCGGTTTTCTTACTCTCATAACCAAACAGCACAACACATAGGGCTCCGCCTGCAATGGCAGTCAATATGCCAATAATGTAGAACAGCATCGGACTCTGTGCCGGCAGTGTGAACACATTAATGAAGAAATTGAACACAATCAGCTTTACACCGAGATACCCCATCAAACCACCACCGATAGCTCCAGCTACTACTAAATAGATGAGTGTTTTACGGTAACGCAGAATAATACCATACAGAATAGGCTCAGTAACACCCGACAAAATTGCCGACAGGAAGGCAGAACCACTTAAAGCCTTGAGGTCCTTATCCTTTGTTTTCAGGAATACGCCTAGACCAATACCCATAGAAGCCGCTACCGATGTCGCCGCAAGCGGTACGATGAGATCCCCCCCGGCGCTCAGATTCCCCATAATGATAGGCACCGTCGCCCAGTGTAATCCAAGCAATACAAGAAAGGACCACGTTCCCCCCAGAATAATCCCGGCGATAACAGAGTTGCTGTTAATCAGGAAATTAACGATATCACCGATCCACTGGCCTACATACTGTCCGAATGGACCAATCAACATAGCCGTGAGGGGTACCATAATGATAAGGGAAAAGAACGGTACCGCGAACAATTGTACATTTTTATGCATGATTTTTTTCAGGAACCTCTCCAGAACCGCATAGATGCTAACTGCGATGAACATCGGAAAGACCGACGAAGCGTAGTTCATTAACGATACGGGAATCCCTAGAAAATGAGTTGTACTGCCTGCTGCTGTCAATGCCGTAAAATTCGGTTCCATTAATGCGGCTCCAATCGCTGCCGCCATATAAGAATTCACATTCAGGACTTTAGCAATCGTAATGCCAAGCAGGATCGGCAGGAAATAAAAGATGGAGTTTCCTGCCGCAGCCAATATCGCATATGTTCCACTGTCCACAGCAATCCAGCCCGCTTGCTCAAGCACAATTAATAAGGCCTTCACCAGACCAGCCCCGGCAAATACCGGGATTAATGGCGTCAGACTGCCTGATATCAAGCCGAAGATGGCCGCACGAATACCCTTCTTTTCTTTCACATCGCCTTCACTGGATGCTGTTCCATCGAATTCACCCTCTGCAACGATATGTTTGTATACCTCAGAGACATCATTGCCTACAACGACCTGAAATTGGCCGCCGCTTTCAACGACCTTCAGAATACCCGCCGTGTTTTCCAACGTTTTTGCGTCGGCCTTTCGGTTATCGTTCAAGACAAATCTTAAACGGGTAGCGCAGTGAGTCAGTGATTGAATGTTGTTTCTTCCCCCGACGTGGTCTACAATGTTTTGAGCCAATTTTTGATGATTCATGTTGTTCCCCCCATACTTTTGTTATATCTACTACAATTCACGTCTTGCTTCATCATCCGCTACGATATCAGCAACGATGACAAAATAAAAACCTGAACTGAAGCTCGTCTACTGACCTTAGTCAATATACAAGCCTCAATTCAGGTTTCGCCTGCCGAACAGTCACAATCCCTTTATATACAATTTGTACGAAAACCGTTCATTCTTCTGCAAGATCATGCTCACGATTGGTAACCCGATGAATATGGATCATGAAATACACCATTTCTTCATTCGTTGTTTTCTTCTCGTAGTTAATCTCCAGGTAGTTTCTAATCTTTCTGGCACATGCATATGATTCGGGGTACTTGTCCTTCACATGATCATATAAAGAATCTCTTTCTTCCGGCATCAACTCATCATGCAAAATTCTGTACGCAAAATATCGCAAGTGTGTGAGGAAACGACTGTAATTGATCGAGCTTTCGTCCAGCTTGATTCCGAAGTGATATTTCACGATGTTTGCCAGATCGTTAACGATCTTTGTCATCTGATAGGTTTGTTTCATATCCTGCCCACGCTGCTGTGCATTGACAAAATGAAGGGCAATGGAACCCGCTTCATCTTCAGGTAGCTTGATACCTGTTTTCTCTTCAATGATGTACAACGCATGCTGCGCAACCTCGTATTCGGCGGCATAGAATTTTTTGATCTCCCATAACAAAGCATTCTTTACAATGATGCCTTCAGGTAACCTTCTTAGTGCGAAGCTGATATGATCCGTTAGAGTGATGTAGATGTTGTCACTGAATTTAAGAGCAAGCTGTTGTTCGGCATATTCAATAATTTCATTCGACAACTCCAGATGTTCGGTGGGAATCTCACCAATCAGACCGATCAATTTGTCAGACGTCGCTTTTTCAACGACAAACTTTTTCTCCACTTGCGAAAAATCAATAACATCACGGTTATGTTTGTTGTATCCGATCCCTTTTCCCATGACAATCATTTCATTCCCATCATCGTCCGTCAATAAAATGACGTTATTGTTAAAGATTTTCCTGATCTTCATTTGCATCACCCCCATCTCATCCCATTAATGCTCCATAAAAAAAACCTAAATTGAAGCAGCAACATGCACAACTCATGTCTACTACGAACAATTTAGGTATCGCCTGCCGAACAGTCACAATCCTCAATATATGATATTAAACACTAACCTATTGTCAACGCTGTTGCTTTGAACAAAGGATATCATGAATACCCTTTCAATTCAACATTTAGTTTCTGCCCGCCCGGCAATCTTGCTCCTTACCCGGATTCATCCGGGTAATTCCACTGAGTACGCTCCATAGAAGTCCGATATTGAACAGGTGTGCTCCCTGTATATTTTTTGAAAAGCATGTGAAAATACTGCCGACTTCCTATGCCAACGTAGTCCGAAATTTCGGAGATCGGGATATTCGTCTGCTGCAGCAGCATCTTGGCTTTCTCCATCCGCAGCATCGTCAAATACTCCGTAGGGGTCTGGCGGATAGAGTTACGGAAAATGCGATGCAAATATCCCGGATGCAGATTAACCGCCGCTGCCATGTCCTTCACCTGGATGCTGCGATCCATATTGTGATGCATGAATTCAATTGTGCGTTTCACATATAGCTCTGTGTGATCCGTTGCACTGCGTTCCATCTCCCCTCGCAGTCTAGCGATCCGAACGAGCAGTTGCATAAATAACGAGCGAACCAGCGTGCCCTGCTCCAAGGAGGTGAGGTTCCGTGCTTCACGATGAATTGTGCGCTCTTGGGTGGGAATAACGCCCATTCGAATTGCAGCACTCCCGGAAGCCTCCCGACCTTGAGCTGTCCCTTGTCGCTGCCTGTGCTCCGTACGCTCCTGTCTTTGCTCCACCAGACCGCGCTGGTCCAGCTCCAGCACCAGACTTTTCATCGTGTGGTACACCTCCTCCGGGTCAGGCAATACAAGATAAGGGACGTTACAGGTAAGGAAGGTGTAGAGTTCATCCTCTTCAAGCGCGAGCTGCCGGATGGAGGGATGTCCGGGGGACAGACGCACGAAGCCAAATTCCACATTCAGCATCCGGCACGGCACGCCGTCCTGCACCAAAAGCCGATGAGGGACGCCTGCATCCAGCAGAATGAATTGTCCTTTTTTCAACACAGCCTGCTCCGAGCTTCCATCCGTCATCATCACATCCACTCGGCACACGCCTGACATGATGTACATAATCTCCGTGGAATCGTGGGTGTGATAGGACATCTGGTAATTCTCCCACTGCTTGTAATAATACGCGAAAAATCGTGGTCCCCAGTCCTCTGTTCTCAGCTGTTCCTGAAAAAGACTGCCCGCTTGGCAGCGAGCCGGATGCATCCCCATCCTGTACACCTCCCTGTATCTGCTGTATGAAGTACAGCAGCCGTTATGCTGGAATACACCTCAACAAAAAGAGACTGATGTTATACTTCAACGATGCGATGCTGCTCTCCATTCATTACAATGACCTGCGCATTCGTGATCGGGACAAGCGACAGCGTGGACTCATATTCTGCAATGACTTGTGCCGCCGATTCAACAAACGGGAAGCAGCCTACATGTGGCACAGGATAAAAATCAACCGCATTCAGCCCGCGGTAATCGGACAGGTCTGGTGCTGCAGCACAGTCATCCATTGCCTTCACATACGCAATATCTGGAGCAAGGATGATGGAACCAGCCGACTCCCCGATATAGATTTTCCCCGCTTGAATATGGGCCCGGATTAACGACTCTGCCCCGCTTCGACGAAGCTCCTGTAACAGGAAAAAGGTGTTGCCGCCCGACACATAGATCAGATCGCTCTGCTCTAGCTTGTTCGTCACTTCTTCCGGTGCTGCAGTGGATACTTCCAGATCCTCTACGATAAGCCCCCACTGCTCCAAAGCTTGTCTGCCCGCATGTACATAAGCATCATAGGACTCCGTAACAGAAGCTGTAGGGATGAAAGTGACTCTTCTGCCTGCTAAGTCCTCCCCCAGTGTATGTAACAAACTTGCTGTCTCTTCGAACGAAGCGGATAAAAATAATTTTTTCATCTTCATAGACCTCCGTGCTTTTTGATTTATGATATGCTTTCATTATATACCTTTGAATGCAGGATGCGATGACGTATTATCACAGCTCTAAGGAAGTGGAACTAAAACATTCACATTCTCCACTTTGTTGACAGATTAATCTGACATTTTAAAATTCAACCTGAAGGAGATTTCACGGATGAGTACAACCTTTTATCTGGTCAGACACGGTATCAAAAAAAGTGATATGGGTGATGTGGCGCTAACCACCGAAGGCAGCCAGCAAGCCCAGCTAACCGCCAGGCATTTTGCAAACGCTCCATATGCCATCCACCGCATCGTGGCAAGTCCGCTCCGGCGAGCACAAGAAACGGCCCAAGCCATCGCCTCCCTTACCCAAGCCGCTGTAACAAAAGATGCACGGTTACGTGAGCGTGCGAATTGGGGCGATGATCCTGAGCAAACCTTTGAACAGTTCGTAGCCTTGTGGGATCAATGCACAGCAGACCCGGAATTCATGCCGCATGTCGGCGATTCCGCCAAGCAGGCAGGCATGCGCCTCGCCTCGCTTCTGGACGAACTAGCCGCTCAGGAGCCCGCGGGCAGTCACATCGTACTGGCTACGCACGGCGGTCTGATTACCGATTTTCTGGTGCAAACGTTCTCCGAGCAGGAGCTGAATGGCTGGCATCCGAATTTTCTGGCTGTGCAGAAACGTCTGGTCCCCGAGTGCTCGATTACGAAGCTGATTTACCGGGATGGTCAATATACGCTGGAGTCCTTTGCTTCAGCAGACCACTTAACCCAGAACGTCGAAGGATAGTTGAGGCGTTGGGGAACAAAAAAGCTCTGGAATATTCCTGTCTCATCGTACACAGTCATATCCAGAGCTATATTTGTTTATTTGGGCATTCGGTCAAACATACATCCTGAGCCTATTTATCCCCCTTACCTTTCCCCGGAGCGTAGTCGTTTGGCAGGGTCACTTTCGACCAGTCGATATCCGATGCCATATAGAAGGACGGGTAGGAAGGCTGGTTGTACCCGCTGTTCTGTCCGGCAATGCCTACACGATACATCGCATCATGCATTAATGTGTACAGCTTGCGGTCTGTCTTCTCGGTGCTCAGATAGATACGGATGGCTGAGCTGTCTGCTGTGCGCACCAGCATCTCTTCACGCCAATCTCCAAATACATCTGCAACTAACGAAGGTGTACCTTTCGTATGGTTATTCGTCAACGTTCCGGCTGCGGTCAGCAATGTACCTCGTTTCCAGTCCTTAATCGCAGGTGTGACATCAATGGCCCCGTCTACGATCTGGGTAGTCATATCGGCGGCCCAGCGAATGCTCATGTTGGTTCCGGGCGCCTGATCACTTATTTTTTCACCCTGTGCCGTCCATAAACCAACCGCCCACGTCTCCAGCCCGCGCCGGGTTGGATCGACATCCCCGACCATGCCACGTCCAGTGTCCTTGCCCGTATACCCACCGTAGATAACCTCGCCGGTCTTCGCATCACGCAGAGAGTATCCATAAGGCGCCCACGGTCCACCCTCATGCACCATAAAAATCTCCAGCCCCGGACGATCCGGGTCAATATCCGCAACATGCAATGCATCCCCGTGCCCCAAACGAGTAATCGTTCCCGGTGCAGCACTCTGAGGCGGCATCACATCGGTGGAGCTGTACAATACGCTGCCGTCATGGTCAATCGTGACCGAGCCGTAGATAATCTCGTGCTTGCCGTCACCATCCACATCGGCCACACTGAAATAATGTGCTCCCTGTGTTGTTATTGAACCATACTGCGGATCTGTGCCATCTACACCGTGCGGCCCGTCATTAAACGGATTTTTCATTGGCGTCCAGCCGCTGTCCACCATCCACTCCTTCTTCAGCTTTTTGCCATTCCAGTTGTAGGCCACCAGCGTAGAGCGAGTGTAATATCCCCGTGCAAAAATCGCAGACGGCTGCTTGCCATCCAGATACGCCACCCCTGCAAGGAAGCGGTCTACCCGGTTTGCCGGCTCAATGCGTGCCATCGCATAGTCACCCCACATCAGGCCGTCGTCATGACGTTCCGGCTCATACGGAACGGTTTGCAGTTCTTTTCCCGATTTGCCTTCAAACACAGTGATATACTCTGGTCCATTCACTATAAAACCTTCAAACTTCCGCAGTTCATTGCGAGCGCTGCGCTGCGGCGCGTACACATCAATGAAGTAGTCGGCCAGACTCTCTGCGTCCTGCTGGGACAGAGGATAGCTATACTTTTTCTCGATACCAAATGCCTCCTCCAGCGTTACAGGCCAGTTTCCTTTGACTACCTCCTCATGCTTGTGCCAGTTTCTGAACATATCCACCACATGATCGTAGTATCCAGCAGCACTCAGGCGATAATCATCTTCGTTAGTCACCCCCGCCTTGCGATCCTCCTTCGGCAATGTGATGTATTTCTGTGAGGTGGGTTTGCCCTTTTTGTTGTACTTGATGATCTGTGTGCCCGGTGCAGTCTTGAACATCAGCTCGGCTTTGCCATCTCCATCAAAATCATACACAAGCATCTGCGTATAATGCGCACCCGCACGAATGTTAACCCCAAGGTCGATCCGGTACATCAGTTGTCCGTCCAGTGTGTAACAGTCTACATAGGTATTACCTGTGTAGCCCTTCTGTGATACATCTTTGGCATTGGAAGGGTCCCACTTCACGAAAAATTCGTACTGCCCATCTCCGTCCACATCGCCAACGCTCATGTCATTGGCCGAATATGTGTAGGTTTCACCCGCAGGTGTTACACCATCAGCCGGCTTCTGCAAAGGAATATCCATATACCCGTTCGCCCAAGGTGTGACGGATGTGCTGCGTTTACTTTCTTTACCTTTGCTGTTTACCGCCGCAACTTCATAACGAGAAGCGGTTGTGCCTGCGCTGTCCACATAGTTCGTGCTGTCTGTAACCGTAGCAATCTTCCTGCCATCCCGATAAACGTTGAAATCCGTGCCCGTAAGTCCCTTGTCGCTGTAGCCCGTCGCCTCATCTCCAAGTAACCTCCAGCTTAGAAAAACGCCCTCGGACGTCGATGCCGCAACCAGCCCTCGATCCAGCTTCTCCAGTTGGATGCCTGTCACCTGACCGCCTCCTTTGTCCTTGGCGTTGATCAAGGCTTCCATAGCTTCACTTCCCTGGAGCTGTGATGCCTGCGCTCCGATGTTCTGAGCCGTCCCTCCGAGAACAAGGGCCACGGCAAGTGCAGACGAGAGCACTTTAGCAGCTAGCGGCAGACAGGGACGTTTCCTGCTCTGGCTTGGAGTATTGTTATGATTGACGTTATGAGTGATGTTGTATGTGATTCTGTTGTGGTTGACCTTGCCTCCCCCATTAATGATGCCACCGTTATTGCTATTGCTGACCGTCCTGCTATTCGTGTCCTCGTAGCTTTCCCCGACTCTCAATACAGAGGTTTGCTTCTGCCCTGCGCGTGTTATTGATTTCATTAATTTCAAGTTCATCAACCTTAACTCTCCCTCGGATGGAATGGATATTGATGCTGTATGTTAGTGTTCAAAAGTGTATTATGATTGCGCTTACATTTATCTCTTTTACAAAATAAGTTCATTTCCGACGCCTGCGTAACGATTGCTTGATCCCATCCCCCTTCCGTTCTCCAAGCCTTGACGTAGAGTAACCGCCCATCGGGTACTATTATAGACATCATAGCGGCCCGACCATAGGCAAATATCCGTCCAAAACGATCAATATTCAGTGTAATATCGGGAATACGCTCCGCTTGGCACACATGTTACGTATGACCACGATTGTTACGGATCACCATACTTGTTGCGGACTACTCAATATGTAGGGGGATCACTCCACACTCAGCGTCCTGGTCGCAAAAAATCTAACGATCCACAGTGACCTTGTTTCACAGCAAGTCAGCGGATAATGAGAAACATGACCCACATCGACGACAATGACGTCTCCACGGATCGTTAGAATGTAAACCTGCCTCATTTTTGCCAAATAAGGCCCACCGAGATCGTTACACAAAAAAAACAGAGCTGCCCCCGGTCATATCGTGACCAGAACACAGCTCTGTTTACACATCACATCATAATGTTATGGCTCAATGCCCCATACAAGATTGCCACCTTGATAGAGCGTAACTTTGTCCCAATCCTGATAGGAGGTTTTGGTAGGATCATAGGAATAGTCATTGCTCTCGTCAAAGTTGGACCAGTCTGTTTTGTAGATACGAAGCTGGATGTCGCCGGACTGTCCGCCAGCAGCAATGCTGCCAGCGCCGGAAGTAAAGCTCAGCTCCACATACCCGTCTCCAAAGGTACGTACGATATTAGACCCGCCAACCACTGCCCAGTCAATGGAAGAATCAAGTGCCGCTGTGCCTTCTTTGGAGAAATAATAACGGATTGTCAGATCACTGAGATTAACTGCGGTATTGCCCATGTTTTTGATGTTGAAGAAAGGCTTGATCTGGTTATCCAGTGCATTGGTGTCTCCTGCACGATATTGCAGTACCAAGTCACTTGTCGGTACAACGACACCCGCAGGCGTTGCAGATACCGCGGTGGAGTTGGCACTTTGTCCAGCTGCGTTCACCGCACTCACCACATAATAATACGTCGTACCATTGGTCAGGGAAGTGTTGGTGTATGACGTTGCCGTCACATTCGAAGCAATCGTCGTAAATGGACCCGCTGCGCTCAGCGCACGCTTCACATTATAACTGGTCGCACCCGCCGAAGCCGTCCACGACAGGCTTACCTGTGCATTGCCAGGTGTTGCAGTTAATGCCGTGGGTGCCGCCGGAGCTGTTGCAGCTGCTGCTGGTGTTGCCATAACTGCAGACGAATTCACACTTTCACCTACTGCATTGGTAGCTGTCACAACATAATAATACGTTGTACCGTTGATCAGCCCCGTATTGGTGTAGGTTGTTCCGCTTACATTGGCTGCAACCGTCACAAACGGGCCGGTTGCGCCCAGCGCACGCTTTACACTATAACTGGTTGCACCTGCCGAAGCTGTCCAGGACAAGGTTACTTGAGCATTGCCCGCAGTAGCTGTTACAGCTGCAGGTGCTGCTGGAGCCGTGTTGCCACCTGGAGGGTTACCCCCACTATTGCTCTCGGACAGAACCGGGAAGGAGTTCTTCACCAGCTGTACAAACTGATCATGGAACCAGTGGCCGGATACCGGTGCATTAGGCAATGCACCTGTCAGCACGCCATCCTTCGTTGTATACGTTGGATCACACATCCGGTCGAAGCCTTTACCCTCATTATTCGGAATCTCGGAGCTGGAGCCATCCGATTCACCCGGAGGTTTCACCCATACATACGCATCCAGATGCGCAGGTCCTGGAGCAGCCTTAGGTGCTTCCCCAATACCGGCCCCACTTGCGTTACACCAGTTGCCCCGGTGCTCCCGGCGATCGACACGACCGGAGTTCACATAATCGTTGATGTTGTTGCCCGTAGCTGTAGCCGGACGATTCACCCCGCCCCATCCGTTACGGCTGGTATCAATCAGGAAACCTGTGCTCGCAGGCCATCCGGCCTGTACAAAATCGGCGTACAGCTTAGCCGTAAAATCAGTTTCGTCAAAGTACGGATTCCATTCATAGAACTTGGCCGAACGAATCGGCTGTCCGCCAATATTCAGATCCGGGTTGGACAGGTTCGGCTCAGACAACGGGGTTGTATTGGCCGTATTCGTAATGAAGCCGTCTGCACTGCTCAATCCACCCAGCGTTCCGCCTACAACGTCGGTATACAGTTCAACCGCACCTGAGCGGTTGTTATCCCATCCGAGCCAGCCGGAGTGACCGATATCGAGGTAGTTGTATACATTCGGAATCGCGTGCAGCTTGTCCAGCGCATATTTGACTCCAGCTTCATAGATGCCTGTTGAAGCCGCTTGACCACAAGCTGGTGTACTAAGGTTCGTTACCAGATTCGGCAGACTGTCCGGTTCAATAATGGCAATGATCCGAATGTCCTGATATTTCGGATTGGCAAAAATATCGGCAATAACGTCAATGTAATCCGTTTTGTACGTCTGTAATGCGGCCTGTGTTAGAGGAAGCTCCCCGTTAGATGCGAGGGCATGACAATCCCGGCCCGGCAAATTATAAATAACAAAGGAGGCCGTAATCGGTACGCCTGGCTTCTTCTGGGCAAGCACAGCATCCAGATGCTCCTCCACACTCTTACGACCAGCGTTCTCGGCCCCGCCATAGATCGCAGCCATACGGTCAATCCATACCGCTGTTGGATAGGATTTTACCGTCGCCATCTGAGCTTTCAGCTTGGCATCGCTAGTGAGGGCAATGGAAGTATCCACAAGCGAAGCATAATCCTGATTGATATATGCTGTTGCACCGACAAAAGGATTATCTACATGTGCCTCAGCCGCATTTGTCACGCCCGGCGACATGGCCGGGAAGATTCCAGCCGCAAGCAGCGCAGCGGCCATCATCTGTTTTACACCTTTACGCAGCATCTTCTTGCCTTTCGATTTTGTTTTCAATGTTGTCTTCATAGTTCCACCTTTCCCTTGAATAAGATTGAATTGGACTCATGTCCGCTGTTCCTCTGTGTGTAAGCAGAATGCATGGCACAAAGAGCTTTAACATCTGGGTGTCTCGTTCACCTCCGTACAAAATAAAGGGTAAAAGCCAAAGCAAACAAACCGTCAATGGTATTCAGTAGAATTGCTGTGTGAGTGTGTGGGGGTCAAAACATGAGAGTATGAAGCCGTGTAAGAAGCCGTAAGAGTAAATCACGGTGGGTGTGGGTGTAGCTGGCCGTATTCTAAGGAGTTAGAGTTGAAGGGTCAAACCTGGTGGAGCAAGGACTTGTGCAGCTGTTACCGTAAGCGCTTACCAAGATTGCATTAAACAAGATCACCTCACGGTGATTCGACTAGCTTGTTCACCTCCTTTATAGTGTGATTATACGACATGTAAATATTACCTGTAAATTGAATTATATAAAATTAATTATATTTTTTTCCACATTTGAAGCAGGATTTTGACAATACCTGTCATAACAGAGAAAGGTCCACTGCGGCTGCAAACCGCAATGAACCTTATATCACGCAATGGAAATCGCGAAATGTAGATAGCCTAGGCTCCCCCTTTTCAGATAAAACCTTCGCATGTCCTCTTCTTACTCTATGCCACCTTGCGCTTTCGCTTGCGGAACTTGATCTATGGAATAACCACGACATCGCCCGGCTTCAAGCCGCTTACAATCTCTGTCTTGTCCCCTGACTCCATCCCTGTCTTAACGTTTACTTGCTCGGTCTGCCCATTCCCTTTATCCAGCAGCACATAAGGCTCCGGTTGATCACGCATAATGGCCAGGCTGGACACTGCCGTTACCTTGTCCTTGCGCATCGTTTCAATATCTCCTTCCAGACTGACACCGCCATACATGCGGGCATCCGGCTTCAGATCAATGACGACATCAAATTGTGAAGCCTGCTTGAGATCGGTATCCGAGCTTTTGCGGGCGAATTTGGACACCTTGCTCACCGTTCCCTTAAATTTCAGCTCCTTCTGAGCACTCATCCGTACCTGCACGGGCATTCCTGTCTTGAGCCTGAACATCTCTTCTTCACCGACAATCGTCAGAAATTTCATTTTTCCCGTATTGGTGATGGAGCCCAGAAGCTGTCCTTCCGTAACAGCCCGTGTTTTGCTATCTCCCTCATTCATCTGAAAGACACCTGCACTTGCCGCATAGACTGTGGATTTACTCATCACATCCTGTTTCTTGCGGATTTCTTTCTCTTTCAGCACCAAGGCCTTCTTACTCAGCTCATTTGCCAAGCGTTTGCTTTCCCGATCCGCAAAAGCCTTCTTGCGCTCCTCCTCTGTCACACCGAGCGTTTCGGTCATGCCAGCCTGGTCGATGCTGATCTGATTCATCTCTACATCCAGCTTTGCTTTGTCGAGATCACTCTGCATCTGATCCAATTCAGTCTGTAATGCTGACGTATCCAGCGTGAACAGAATATCTCCTTTTTTTACCTGATCCCCGTTCTTGACATGCCATTGTTTAATGCTTGAAGTGTAAGGAGCGAACACATCCATCTGCTCGGTATACACCGATTTGCCCTTAACCAGTATGGTTTGTGTCATCGTCTCCTGCGTTACATCAAATGTAATTGGAGGTGGGATCTCAATGGGTGCCTCAGGCTGGGGTTTGTACTTCTCGTACGCCCAGTATCCCGCACCCGCCATAAGTACAATCGTAATGATGCTGCTGATCCATTTCTTCATGCTCTATATTCCCTTTCACTGATAAGTTTGACTCTGAAAAAAACCATAGACTCCGCTCGTCTCTCGCCGTCACATGGATTTAATGACGCTCAGCGCGTTGGTTCGCGAGGCACTGATCGCCGGATAGATACCGGATACCACACCAACAAGCACCGCGAAAACAATGCCGAGCGGCAATGCCGACTGCTGAATAATCACCGTCATCGGTCCACCCGTCTGATCGGCCATTTGACTTGCAAGCAGACGATTCACCCCGTCCAGGGCAGCAAATGCAATGCCCACTCCAGCTATACCGCCCATCAGCCCCAGCATGGCAGCCTCCACAATAAACATCTGGCGAATCTGCCACAGATTTGCGCCCAATACCTTCATGACTCCGATCTGCTTGCGGCGCTGATGGGTAGACATAATCATAGCTACAATGATTGACAGCGAGGCCAGTACCATAATAAAACCACCAATACCAATCGCCGCTTTTTGATACATCGCCAGCTGTCCAGCCATCGCTTCTTCCTGAAACAGATTACTTTGCGTGTTTAGCGTCAGCTTTTTGATCTGCTCTTCCACCTGCGCTACATGACGCTTGTTATCCACTTTTACCAACGCTGAATTAAGACGTTTCAGTGCAGAGCCATCAGCCTGCTGTAGTCCCAGCTCATCCTGTAAAGCACGCGCCGTGTCCAGTGGTATGTACACCTTTTTGTCGCCTTGAGCGCTCATATCATCCAGATTTGAAGGCTTCATCAATTCGCCTGATACACGTATTGATCCGCTCATCTTGGTCTTACTTGTATTGGAGAAATCCTGATAACGGAATAAAATACGTTGCTGCATCAGCTGATCCTGTTTACCCATCATCTCGTTGTATTGCTGCAGCAGATCATTGTTATACGGATCAGCGTTCAGCTGATCAAACAGCTTCTGGGTTACCTTGGGATCAATAAATCCATAGGTCGCTCCGTAGTTCACCACAGCAATTCGTCCATTCCCTGCTCCGCTTCCCTGTGCATATCGGTATCCAAACCCGTTCAGCGTCTGCATTTCGGTCCCGATGACTTCCACGTATGTACTTCGATTATCCGGGAGCACCATTTCAAGCATATCCAGCTTCAACATGGGAGCTACAGCAACGACATGTGGAAGGCGCTGAATAATACGAATTTTCTCCATCGTCAGCGCCCCGCGCTCGAACTTGGTTTGTCCGCCTCCGCTGCCATTTCCTGTTTTGATTCCCTCATTCGGGCTGATCGTAATTTCGTCCATTTTATAGTTTTCGTTCAGCGTTTTCTCGCTGTAAGTCTGAACCGATTGCCCTACACTAAGTGCAATAATCATCGCTGCTGATCCGATCGACAGACCAATCATACACAGCAATGTGACCATTTTACGGCGAATGATCTGTCCCCAGGCCATGCGCACTACATCCCGTATTTTCACTGTTCCTCTCCTTATGCTCTATCTTATATGCGTTAAGCCTGCTGCTCGACCAATTTCCCCTGCTGCAACGTCAGCACAACCTGCATCTGCTCCGCAACCTCCGCTTCGTGAGTCACGATGACAAACGTTGTCTTCATCTCCCGGTTCAGCTGCTGCAAAATAGCAATAATCTCTTCCTCCGTTTCTGTATCCAGATTGCCTGTCGGTTCATCCGCAAAGATCACTGAAGGCTCGGTGATCAGCGAGCGTGCGATACTGACCCGCTGCTGCTGGCCGCCAGACAGCTGGGAAGGGAATAGATTCGCCTTCTCGCTCAGCCCAACCTGCTCCAGCAGGCGCAAAGCCTTTTCTTTACGTTTGGAGGGTCTGACTCCCATAAATACTAGCGGAAGCTCAACATTCTCCCGGATCGTCAGATTGGATAACAGCTCATAGGATTGAAAAATAAAGCCAATATGACTGCGCCGAAACTCGGCCAGGCGATTCTCACTGAAACGTACAATATCCTGACCCGCAATCCAGATCTTTCCTTCGGTGGGCTTCATTAAACCTGCCATCAGATTCAGCAGCGTTGATTTACCCGACCCCGAGCTGCCAAGCAAGGCAACCATCTGACCTTCCTGAATCGTCAAATTAATATCTTGCAGCACAGGCACATCACCTTGTGCATTGCGGAAGGCATGAGATACATGTTCAACATGAAGCATTCGTGCTTGTCTTCCTTTCTTTTTTCCTGATTATGTATATCTATGTAACATCCTCTTCATTATAGTGTGCAGATGTAACATGGCTGGACGGAGTTGTATCCAACTTGTAACAAGTCGACACAAAAAGCCCAGCAGCCAAACGAATAACGCTTGGCTGCCGGGCAGGAATCCATCGTGAAATATCTGTATTTACCTATCAGCTCTCTGGAACGAAACTACCATGCTCTGAAGCTAAAACGATACAACTCACTCTTTTTGGTTGAGCTGGTTATAAAGAACAGCTCCTCCCCGAACCATTTCAGCTTGATAAAATTGTCGATATTGCGGTATAACACCGTATCGGACGTCAGGCTTTGATCATTCAGAAAGGCAATATGCAGCTCGTTCTTCTGGTTATCAACCGTATTGACATAGGCAATCCTGGATTCATCTGCACTCAGATCAAAATTCCAGAACGAGCCCTTGGCCAGCAGATTCAGCTTTTTCTCTGTCGCCTGATACTTGTAAACTCCTTGTACCTGATCCACTTCACCAAGAAATATCATATCTCCGTTCTTCAATATCCGGTATTGTTGTATCCCTTTAGCCCGCATGTATAGAGACACTTTCGGTTCCTTCTCCAGAGACACACGATAGATGGCAAAATCATCTTTATGCATGACCAGTGCATACATCTGCTTCTGATCTTCACTAAGCTCGAAACTGTCAATAACGATAAAGGTGTAACCTGAGTTTTCCTCCAGTTGATGAACGCCTGCTTTTCTAAGCATATCTCTATCTGACAAAAGTATTTCCTCTTTGCCTGTTTTCAGATCAGTCCGAGTAAACCCATGCCCATCGTGACTGATGGATGCTTCATTGCCAATAATACGTCTGAAATAAGCATCATCGTTGCTCAGCTTGGTCCGCTTACCATTCGTTGTATCGTACACAAAGGTGGTTCGCTGCGGCTGTCCCGAACGATATTGTGAATATATCAGCTTCGTTCGATCAGCGTTAAGCACCACCCCATAGTCGATGTTGCCTGCGATATTCTTCACCTGATTGTCATCCAGATGCAGGAGCAGCAAATTCAGTCCCGAATACGAGTGCTCTGTGCTGTTGACGACAATTGAATTCCGATTTTTGATATCAAAATCATAGATGGCGAAATCATTCGGAATTTTAGTCGCCGACTCGATCTGGATTGTGCTGCTTGCTGGTGGAGCCAATTGGCTGTCGAATTGCTTGTCAGGCAAAATCTCGGTGCGTGGTTTAAGCTGACCAATGCTAAACAGACTGCCGATTCCGAATATTCCCCCAACAAAGGCGATAAGCAGCCCTGAGAGCATTAGCTTGTCACGATGTTTACGCCAAAAGCCGATACGTTTCATGTATTCCTTTCCCCTGGCAGACGGATATGGACTTGAGTTCCTTCGCGCATGATACTTTTCATATCTACAGTTCCTCCATGACGCTCCACAATGTTTTTCACAATCGACAGCCCCAGACCAGCACTGCCCTTCTCTATTCGGTTAACCCCCTTCTCTTGATAAAAGGGTTCAAATACATAGTTCAGCGCTTCCTCACTAATGCCCTCTCCCCGATCCCGAATCAGGATGGCAATGAACTGCTGCTCCCGAGTAGCCTGCACCTCGATAATGGAATTCACATCACTATACTTGACCGAGTTATCCAGCAGATTGAGGAATACCTCCTTCAGCTTGTCCCGATCTCCCTGCACATACAGCTCTTCCTCAAGCTCATAATGAATGCCGATATTGTACTTACCTGCCTTGATCGACATGTCCTCACATGCTTCCCGGATAATCTCCGAGACATCAACCGATGAGAAGCGATAGTTCTCAATGACCGCCGAAGACACCGAAACCTCCAGAATATCTGCAACCATCGTATTGAGACGCCGGCTCTCCTTAATGATATAATTCATGCCCTTGTCGAAAAAATCAGGGTCTGTGAACCCGTTATCCCGCAAAATCTGTGCATAGCCCAGAATGGTTGTTAACGGTGTTTTTAATTCATGTGTCACATTGTCAAAAAAAACCTTGCTACGAGCCTGAACTTGCTTCACTTCGTCCCGCTCTCGCTCAATGACATCAATCTGCTCCCGTACCCGGTCAATCATGACCGTGAAGCTCGCAGCCAGCTCCCCGATCTCATCCTTCGTGGCAATCTGAATATCGGCATTCAGGCTGCCTTGAGCCACTTCGGCAGAACGTTTGGTGAGCACACGAATCGGCTGTGTAATTTTCCGGGAAATAAATATCGAGGCGATAAAAACAAATACAAATATAGCTGCTGCGAACAGCTTGATCGTATCCTGAAAACGCAGATTGCGCCGGTACAGGTCCGTATAATCCTTCTCAAGCTGTACAATGCCAACAAGCTGCTGGTCGCTTTGAATCGGAAACGAAAGGCTTGCCATGACCCGTCCTTGATCTACCATCGTTGTGTACGCAATTCGCGATTGCATCGCTTCTTTCAGATCTGGCAAAACCGTCTGCTTGGCCAGCTTGTCCTCACTGGTACTGGTACCGTATTTTGAAGCATCAGGACGATAGAGGGTGATTTTGCCGCCTACCGCCGATCCGATCTGCTCCTCCAGCTCCCGGCTGCCAGCCTCCAGAGAGCCTTTGCTAATACGTTTGTTATGGATCAAAAAATATTGATTCAGCGCGATATCCAGATTTTTTTTGGACTGCACCATATCCTCACGCACTTCACGGTACATATTCTCCTGAGCAACCCTGTTAGACAGAATCAGAAGTGCCGAGAAGCCGATAAACACGATCACTGAGAACAGCACGACCATTTTGAACTGGATCGTCCATTTCATGTCTGCACCTGAATATTCAGCTTGTATCCTACACCAAACACGGTTTCTATCATGGATATGCCCTGATCGCCGCTATCCAGCTTTTTGCGAATACGCTGCACATGAATGTCCACGGTCCGGGTATCCCCTGCAAAATCAAATCCCCATACCTTGTCCAGCAGCTCCGAACGTGTATGTACTTTGCGATGGTGGTTTACAAGGAAGAGCAGCAGATCATACTCCTTATTCGTAAGTCCTGCACGTTCTCCATCCTTCCACACTTCGCGCTCGTCCTTGCGTATCTCGATATGCTTGCCCAGTCTGACCACCTCATAGGACTGATTCTCCAGCGTTTCACTGATCAGATCAATCCTGCGGAAAATCGCACGTATGCGAGCAACCACCTCACGGATGTCAAAAGGCTTGGTAATATAGTCATCAGCTCCGAGCTCCATACCGAGCACCTTGTCCAGCATATCTGACTTCGCCGTAATCATGATGACAGGAATCTTCGAATTCACAGACAGCTGTCTGCACACATCGAAGCCGCTCATATCCGGCAGCATCAGATCCAGCAGAATCAGATCGGGCTTGAACTCCCGTAACAGATTAAGGCCTTCCCTGCCCGAAGCCGCTTCCTTGATCTCGAACCCTTCCTTACGGAGTGAATAGGACAAAATATCGCGAATGGACTCTTCATCCTCGATAATTAATATCTCTTTTGGTCTCATAATACATTCGTAATCTCCCTGCTCTATGAATTTCATCTGCCTATATTTTGTATCCCAAGCTGTCTGCTTGAACAGAGGAAATCAAGAAATGTTACAACTCCGATACAACTCTGAACCTTTTGGAAACAACCAACCGCTATACTTGCATTAACAAACATCATACCGACCGGAATCAAGGCTTGATCCATATCCAAGGGGGATTCACTTCTTATGAACCACTCACAGATCAATGATGCTTATATCAACTATAAATCAGAAATCACCAGGTATCTATCCCAAATCCTGAAACAACCACAGGAAGCAGAGGATTTAACACAAGAATGCTTTATCCGCATGATGAATGTGACTTCACCTGTGCCTGATGATCGAATACTGTATTACCTCAAGCGTATCGCGCGTAATCTGGCTATGGACAATTTTCGCAGACGCACCCGCACCCTGCGGCGTGACAGCCGACTTGAAGTCCCCACATATCATATGGATACACACCAGATGGAGATTAATGAAGGGGTTGACGAGATCGTCTCCCATATTAACAACACCGAGCATCGCAAAATTTTGGAGCTGCGCCTGATCCACGGGTACTCTATTAAAGAAACCGCGGAGATGGTCAATCGCAGTGAGGGCATGATCAAATCATCTGTCTTTCATGCCGTCAATCGAATTCGTGCCAAAGTCATCTCATAGAGATGGCTTTTTCTTTCTTTTGATATCACCGTCCCCCTACAATCCCCAACACTCAATCATCCCAATTACCTATTTACACGACCAAATACCTAATTTTACAAATATCCCTCTAATTTTTACATTTTGTTATGACTATGTGAGATTTTCGTGTGGTAGAATATGGACGAACTTATGAATCACTACTATTTGGGAGGGATTTGGTTGGGTAAATTGACACGTTTGCGGGGAGTCTGGTTAAAATCACTCCTGGCATTGTCTATGGCTTTGCCGCTTCAAGTCGGATTATGGAACGGAGGTGCTGCGGTTCATGCGGAAGGACCGACAGACCCGGCTCCATTCATTCAAGCCAAGGTGGTTAATGAAAATGCTGGCAAAAAGGTTCTGTTCGACAATTCCCACGGCCAAACTGCCGGGGCAGCAGATTGGGTCATTGACGGCGGCTTCTCGGATTTCGGGAACGCTCTGGCGAACGACGGCTATTACGTAAAAGAGCTGCGCAAAACGACTCCTTTTACCTATGATGATCTGAAAGATTATAACGTATTCGTTATTGCTGAACCTCAAATTCCGTTCAAAACGTCCGAACAGGCCGCTTTGAAGCAATATGTGCAATCCGGCGGCAGCATCTTCTTTATTGGAGACCACTACAATGCCGACCGTAACAAAAACCGATGGGATGGCTCTGAAGTCATTAACGGATACCGCCGCGGTGCATACGAGGACCCGGCCAAGGGCATGAGCACAGAGGAACGCAGCTCCGAAGCGATGCAAAATATCACCAGCTCGGATTGGCTGTCCGATAACTTCGGTGTTCGTTTCCGTTATAACGCTCTTGGTGACATCAATGCCAACATTATCGTGCCAGCGGATCAAGCCTTTGGCATCACCGAAGGTGTCTCTGCTGTAGCCATGCATGCAGGCTCCACACTGGCAATCACAGACCCCGAGAAAGCCAAGGGCATCGTGTATCTGCCCAAAACCAACGCCAAATGGAATAACGCCGTAGACCAAGGCGTATACAATGGTGGGGGCATGGAAGAAGGCCCTTATGTCGCGGTGTCCAAGCTGGGGGCAGGTAAAGCAGCCTTCATCGGAGATTCTTCCCCGGTGGAAGACGCCTCACCAAAATATTTGCGCGAGGAAACAGGCACACGCAAAACGACGTATGACGGTTTCAAAGAGGTTGATGATGCCGTATTGCTCGTCAATACCGTAAACTGGCTCGCTACACAAGAAAACTACACTAAACTGTCCGAAGTAAACGGCCTTACATTGGATACAGCTACAGCACTGTTTCCATTTGAGGAGCCTGCCGCTTCTACCGAGCCGCAAGCTGAGCCTTGGGCTGCTCCTGCCGCCGGATACAAATGGTACGACCGCTCTACGTTCAAGCCAGGCTCTTATGGCGGCCCTGCATCCAGTGCTAACGCCGCTTACAGCTTCGTGAAGCAGGATACGCTGCCTAACGCGGAGGACTTCCAGATTCGTGTCGTTGTTGAAAATATGGCGCCGAACACAACCGTTTCCGGGTACAGCGCAGGGATCTATCTGACTGGTGGAACCCAGGTAGCCATGATCCAGAATGAAAATGGTACATGGCCTAGCTCTTACGGATACAGTGCAACGTTCAGCGTAACCTCCGATAGCAAAGGTCGTGCAATCAAGGATCTGAATGTACGCATCAAGCCCGGTACAAACGGCAATGCCAGCCTGCGTCTGCGTCAGAATGGTAGCAACCTCATTACGAGCGCTGTGAGCATTGCCAATGTGCCTGCACAGCCGCTACCAGAGGAAGAAGGACCGATTCCGGCAGCAATTACCGTAGCTGAAGCACGTACCAAAGCAGTGGGCACAACGGTAACAGTGGAAGGTGTAGTCACAAGCAAGCCGGGTTTATTTGGCGGACAAGCCTTCTATCTTCAGGATGACACCGCAGGAATCTATGTGTTCCAGAACACCAGCGGCTTCAATGTGGGCGACAAAGTGAAAGTGACTGCACCAACCACGATCTATAACAGTGAATTCGAATTAACGGATGTAGTTGCGATTGAAAAAACCGGAACAGCTACTGTTCCTGCTCCAGCTCTCGTTACCACAATCAACGATGCCAATCAGGGGCAGCTTGTTCAATTGAAAAACGTGACGGTTCAGAGCATCACCAGCGCTACGCCTGCCGGTTCATTTGAATTCGATGCGGTAGCCGAGGACGGCACAAGCACGCATGTCCGTGTGGATACACGCACAGGTGTGAGTGAGACCAGCTTCCCTTACGCTGCTAGTGACAAGCTTGATATCACGGGTATTGCAGCGATTTTCAAGGATGTATATCAATTGAAGCCTAGAAGTCTCGATGATATTGTCGCTGCGGAAGAGCAAGGTGGAGGCGAAGTGCCTTCCACTCCAGCTGAAGGAGCGCCGGGTAAACCGGTGCTTTCGTCCGATAGCGGATACGCGAGCGGATTGTCCGATGGCTCCTACACGGTCAGCATGAATCTGTGGTGGGGCGAAAATGCCACTGAGTACAAGCTCTATGAGAACGGCGTGCTCGTGGATACACAGAAATTAACGGCCGCTACCCCTTCTTCACAGTTTGCCAAAACAGTGATTAACGGCAAGGCCAACGGAACCTACACGTACGTTGCCGAGCTGATCAATGCCAAAGGTGCTACTCGCAGTGACGAGTTGACGATTAACATTGCACATGCTGCTCCAGGTAAAGCCGTTCTGTCTCAGAACAACTGGGATGGCGATGGTGAATACACCGTAACAATGAACCTCTGGTGGGGCACCAACGCAACTGAGTATCGCCTGTATGAAAATGATGTATTGATCGACACGCAATCGTTGACTGCCGCTACGCCATCTGCACAAATGGCAAAAACCGACCTGAGCGGTCGTGCCAACGGAACGTACACATACCGTGCGGAGCTTGTAAATGCCGCAGGTGTGACCAGCACGGAAACGATTACGGTTCAGGTAAGTAAAGGGGCTTTGCCACTGGCGAGCTAGTGTAGAAGCAGCGTTTAGAGTAAAAGCAGGATTGGGTGTTAACGCCCAATCGAAGTAACAACAGCAGAATTAGAAGCGGACGAAGCTGCGAAGATAATAACATGCTAACCAGCAACGCAAGCTGGAACGAAAAAACCGAAACCACACAGGCCAGAAAGTCGGCCTGCTGGTTTCGGTTTTTTGTGTTATTTTTCAACAACGGAGCTAGGTAATTAGAGTTATGAGGACGGGCAGGATTATGCTCAACAGTCATTCCGCTCACACAGGAGTCATGGAAACTGGCGTTAATGCTCGACATAAGCATGTCAGGAATGTGGATTGCGGTCCGAAAACGGTAATTAGCAAGAGGCTTGATCGCAGCATTAAGCTGTCTTTTTGGCGGTGATATGACAGGTCTGTTTTCGGCGCGAGCAATTCAGCTCCATTTCGCTTCAAAGTGAGGAAAATCGAAGGATTTGCAACCAATAGCGCCCGTACGGATCGTTAGCTCGCCTGCGCCAAAAATCATTTCAAACTCGGCTTCTCGTAACCATTTCTCGTCAAAAGAATACTGTTCCAGACCGCACAATAAACCCCCAGTGCAATAACAGCAATGACGAAAAAAAGATTCATCTGCGCCAATGGATAGCTGCTTCCCGTGAATATAATCAGAATAGCGCTGAGCCCGATATTTTCCCGATGATGTTGTTTAAACTTCTGAAAGATCATCCTGTACAGTAACACCGCTACCACAAACACGATCCAGATAAAATAATACTTTTCCATATCTAATCACCTTTTATTTATGTTTTATAAAGCCTTGATATTATGAATTAATCAACCAAATAAAGCCCAAAAGCCAGGCCCCGATGAACAGGTACACCATAATTTTGATAAACAGATATTCTCGTTTACGATGCAGAGCATACATAGCCACTACAAACGGGAGCAAGGTTACTACCATACTCCATAATGTACGACCAAGCGACGGTCCAGAAAAGGCATGTAGTCCAGCATCTATAGTAGCAGCGATCAGTACGATCGAATATTTCAAAAAAGTTAATCCGCCACAAATGCTGAGCGCACCCGTGATAATCAAAAGCATCATCCGTAAAATGATTCACGCCCCCTTTAAATAGAGCATCGGTATCTTCTACGGATAAATGAATAATACAAGTGTAAATAGAAAGAAAATACAGTTATATTTATTCAAAAAAATATAAAAACAAAGAGCAGCGACTATGAAATATCATTAGTCTACCCGCTCTTTGCTATCTAAATCATTTAATTTCCTGGAAAACCTGAACCTCTCTCTCTATTTAAGCTTTATTGATCTGATAGATTTAGAACTACTTGGAGCAATACCACTAGGACCAACAGGACTACTAATTTTAATCGTTGGACTAGCAATAAAGTAATCACTGTCAGCTACATTAAAGTTAATGACTATTTCTCCCTCAGACTCTTCAATGACAACTCCCAGATCCTCAAATCTAATGTAACCTTCTGAATCTGAAGATAATTGGACCACACCCATAAGTGAGCCTCTAGCTTCACCTGCAATCTCGGCTGTAATTACAGCCTTTGGTACTGGCTCTCCGTTTCGATTTAAGATTCTGAGGACTGGTTGAGCACTGAAAGACGCTCCACTGATAGCTTGATTAGATGGCAGAGAAACAAACGTTAAGACTTTTTCCACTTCTTCATTTTTAGATTCAACATTTAAAGTAACTTTTTGTGTATCTTCAAATCCTTCTAACTCAAATTCGTATTCATGAAGCCCTTCCGCATCCAAAGTTAGCGAAAACGTAGCAACTCCATTAATGAAGTGAATGTCTTGTAATAATGACTGACTAGTATCTCCGTCTACACCTTGTGACACATCACTGGAATTTGTAATTTTAAGCGTCTTGGTTTCTGTAAAAGAATCATCTTGAACTCCATCTGTTCCATATACAGATACCGTTACGGTAACATCTCCCTCTTCAAAATTATTTTCATCATTCTGATCTTCACCCAGATCAACAGTAAAGTAAGATGGTGTAACTTGCATACTGCTTAGAGTCGGGTTATCTAGACCAAGCACTTTTACGGGTACCAATCGGTTGGTCACAGTTCCGTCTCCCAGCTGGCCTTTGTCATTTTGTCCAAAGGACCATACACTTCCGTCAGACTTCATGGCAAACGTTGCATTGAATCCTCCAGCTGCGGCCACTACATTGCTCATATTCCTGTTCTGTATCAGCGAAGTCATGGCTTGTGTATGTCCAAGACCGAGTTCGCCATACGCATTGTGGCCCAGCAC
>NZ_QJSW01000015.1:50837-140240 GCF_003217495.1 Paenibacillus barcinonensis
GGCCACTACATTGCTCATATTCCTGTTCTGTATCAGCGAAGTCATGGCTTGTGTATGTCCAAGACCGAGTTCGCCATACGCATTGTGGCCCAGCACCCACAAGCTTCCGTCATTTTTCACGACTTGAGTTGTACCACTGCCTCCGGACATCGCTTTCACTCCAACTTGCCATTTGCTCGGTGTAGGTACATTGTCCAATCCTGCGGATCCCCAACGATAGAGATCTCCATTTGCTGTTAACGCCAACCCAGCACTCCGGCCTGCTTCAATACCTTTAATATTACTTAGACCTGCAATCATTTCAGCTTTCCAGACCGTTTGGACTTGCCCCTTGTTGCCTAACTGATTCGAACTGGCATTTCCCCAGCCCCACACGGTACCATCACTTTTAAGTGCCAGTGCAAAGCCACTTCCAGCTGACAATGCACTGACCCCGCTGATATATGGGACTTGCGCAGGGATAAGTCGTCGATCAGATGTACGATCACCCAATTGTCCAAAGTTGTTAGCTCCCCACGACCACACGGTTCCATCTCGTTTTAAGGCGTAGCTTGCATCCCAGCCGGATGCAAGCCCTACAATCCCTTTTAACCCCGGAATTTGAACGGGTACGAGAGAAGTTTTCGTATCTCCGGTGCCCAGTTCCCCATTCACATTACCTCCCCATGACCACACGGTTCCATCCCGTTTCAGCGCCAAGCTGTACGTGTCTCCCGCTGCCACGGTTAGAATGTCGTTTAACCCCTCTACCTGCACGGCGGTCGTTTTGTTAGTTGTGGTGCCATCGCCGAGTTGTCCGTTCGCGTTATTCCCCCAGCTCCATACGCTTCCATCCGGTTTCACGAGTACGCTGTGGGAAGTGCTTGTGGACATGTGGGCTTCGATCGTGCCCGTATTTCCTTCTTCTCCAATGGTCATCCATCCTACTTCGGACCAGTTAGACCACGCGCTTTCATCTTTTACTCGCACTTGCACTTTCAGCGGTACGCCCACAGGCAACTCCTGATCCACCGTCCACGAATTTATAGCCGCAGTCACCGCCTGGTTGATCACATCGGTATCCACGATGACTTGACCCGCTTCATTCAAAATTTGCACTTGATACGCGGCAAATACCGTCAGTTCTGCATCCGTTTGGGTCCACATAATGGACGGATGACTAATGTTGGCTACCTGTGGTGTTCCTTGACTTCCAGTCGGGTAACCTAACTTAATTTGCGGAGCCACGTTATCCAGCACTTTAACCGGTACCATGCGGCTCGTGACCGTCCCGTCTCCCAACTGACCTTTGTCATTTTGTCCAAAAGACCATACACTTCCGTCAGACTTCATGGCAAACGTTGCATTAAATCCTCCAGCTGTGGCCACTACATTGCTCATATTCCTGTTCTGTATCAGCGAAGTCATGGCTTGTGTATGTCCAAGACCGAGTTCGCCATACGCATTGTGGCCCAGCACCCACAAGCTTCCGTCATTTTTCACGACTTGAGTTGTACCACTGCCTCCGGACATCGCTTTCACTCCAACTTGCCATTTGCTCGGTGTAGGTACATTGTCCAATCCTGCGGATCCCCAACGATAGAGATCTCCATTTGCTGTTAACGCCAACCCAGCACTCCGGCCTGCTTCAATACCTTTAATATTACTTAGACCTGCAATCATTTCAGCTTTCCAGACCGTTTGGACTTGCCCCTTGTTGCCTAACTGATTCGAACTGGCATTTCCCCAGCCCCACACGGTACCATCACTTTTAAGTGCCAGTGCAAAGCCACTTCCAGCTGACAATGCACTGACCCCGCTGATATATGGGACTTGCGCAGGGATAAGTCGTCGATCAGATGTACGATCACCCAATTGTCCAAAGTTGTTAGCTCCCCACGACCACACAGTTCCATCTCGTTTTAAGGCGTAGCTTGCATCCCAGCCGGATGCAAGCCCTACAATCCCTTTTAACCCCGGAATTTGAACGGGTACGAGAGAAGTTTTTGTATCTCCGGTGCCCAGTTCCCCATTCACATTACCTCCCCATGACCACACGGTTCCATCCCGTTTCAGCGCCAAGCTGTACGTGTCTCCCGCTGCCACGGTTAGAATGTCGTTTAACCCCTCTACCTGCACGGCGGTCGTTTTGTTAGTTGTGGTGCCATCGCCGAGTTGTCCGTTCGCGTTATTTCCCCAGCTCCATACGGTTCCATCTGTCTTCATTCTGATAGTATGGTTAGTCCTTGTACTTATAAGATTAGATGGTGTACTTTCATAATACAGTCCATCTTCTGATGAGTTTTCTGCTTCATCTCGGGCGACTATTTTTATAGAATAAGAGGTCCCCTTGGTTAAATTAGTAAATGTGTATTCAGAATCTCTTACATTAGTGAGATAGGTCGAATTCAGGTATACGTCGTATCCGACTACCTCTACGTTATCAGTAGAACTCTCCCAACTAATTTTTAATTGATTAATATCTCTAACTACTGTTTTAAAACCTGTTGGCTTGGAGGGAGGAGTCTTATCTACCTTTGCCTCTCCAGAGACTACCTCACTTGAATTGAATACATTATCTAGCGTTCTGGCGAACACTTTATGCAATCCTTCATTACTGATGATTACAGGTTCTTTGTAATTAATCCATTTGCTATTCTCACCAATTTTGTATTGATATATTTGAAATCCGCTATCTTTATCCTCCGCATCTAACAGTGTCACACTGACAAACTTGTTCGTCCATTTCAAAGGTTCTACAACCATCTTCGGGTTGGAAGGATTGGTTGTATCTACTTTAATCGTTTCCTCAAGTACATCAGAGTCGTTTCTATTTTTGTCTCTTGCAAAAGATTTAAATTTATAAATGCCGGTTTCAGGCAATTTAATTGGATCGGTGTATTCTTTGAAATCAGAATCATCTAAGCTATAAAATACTTTATATATTCCTGATTCATCATCTTTACCTGTTAATTTATATGCAGCATCTTTTCCATACCATTCATTCACACCTTTTACACCTAGCATGGCAGAGCTAATCGTTGGTTTGATTTCATCTTGAGTGCCCGCGGCATTCAAATCGACTGAAGGAGTAATGGTACTGTCGATATTCCCATCACCATTCTCATCAATTCTAAGTTCGATCTCACCGTTTGAATTAGTCCCAGAAGTAAAAACAGTATTAGGAGTCACAGCAATCTCATCAAATCTAACTGTTCTGACTTCTTCATCTTGTTCATTTGACCACACCAGAGAGTAGATCATGTCCCCATAACCCGTTCCCTGTAGTTTTACGTTATAATCCCCATCGTTCAAAAGAGCAATTTTTGTCTCTCCATCGGTATAAAAACTCGCAAACGGAATATTTTCTTCAAGCTCTCCTGTCTCACCGAATCCCAAGTGGTTTCCCGAATTATCATAAACATTCAAATCAACAGGGGACTCAATTTTGAGTTTCAGTGTTTTGGTAGTTTCGGTGAATTTACGAATATTAGGTGCAAGTTGACCTGGATTACCCAAAAGAATATTTTCAACTTGTTTTTGAACGTTTACATTCCCTGGAAGCTTGGTATGCTCTTCCTGAATATAATATGTTTTGCTAGGAACGAGACTTTTACCTACGCTTGCACTAATTGTAGGTACAGTGCCGTCACCTTGAATAACTCTCAGATCATTAAGAGATTGTTGAACACTGTAAGTCCTCATTTCTCCTAAAGTACTAATTTTATCTCCTATAATGTAATACGAATCTACAGAATTAAGATTATTTATAATGTTGAGGTTTTTGTGTAGCTTATCTGCATTTTCTAACATTGTGTCGTTAGACCAGGGTCTTGATTCTAATTGTTTCTTTGTAGATTCATAATCTTTAAACTTTTGTATTAATCGGTTGTCACTCCTTTTTCCAGATGAGAGATACTCTAGGCTATGTGTAAGATAATATGTATTGTTAAGCGAGAAGTACTTTCTTGAAGGTAACAATTCATAGGCAGACAATATATTAGGCATGATAGCTTTAATTTGGAAACCTACTGCGCCATCTTTCCATTGAGACCCAGTTGCATTTCCAGTCTCAAATGTGTACGCAGCCTTTGGGGCACCTAAGTAAGGGGTGCCTATTGTTACAAGTTTATCAACATTGCTCCCATTACCAAGATTAATATATTCTGTAGCAATAATCCCTCCCATACTGTGGGCAACTAGATATATTTTACTATCTGGAGAAGATGCCTTTGCAGCGGTCACTTTATCTTTTAAAAGTTTAGCATTTTTGTTAGCTCCCAAACGCCAGTCATATCCGAAATCAATAACAAAAAATTTCTTGTTTAAATAATCATGTATTGTTTTATAGAATTCGTCTTCAGGTGCTCCTGCATAGATACTCCTATCTACAGAATCACCGTTTCTATCCATTTCCAATTTAGGAATTTTATTTAATGGATTCCCGCCAGGAATCCACAATTTTGTTGATCCAGAATACAACTCTGAACCCATAATCCCTGGAATAAAAATCACTCTATGCTTGAATACCTTAACAATAACTTGTTCACTATATCCGCTTACATCCAGAGGAATAATTTCAAATTTATATGCTCCTTCCTCATTGTACGAGGAATAATTTAAGATATTCGAAATAGAGGTATCAAAATTGAAGCGTGTATCTATCATATTTCCATTCCGAAAAATATTAATCTTCACTGCATGCTCTCTGTCATCGAAATTATAGTGAATTTTTATACTCTCACCAAACTCGACCTTACTTTTTTCAGCCCACACATTTGTAGCTGCATAAGCCTCATTTGTAACCCCCAAAAAATTAAAAACCCCAAAATAAAATATAATTCCAATAATGAATATAATTGTAAAATTTCTACTGTATATACCTCTCATGTCACAAACTCACTCTCTTTCTATACTAAGCTTATTTACAATAGGACTCATTTGTGCAATCCACTTCTTTGCCCTTGTCAATGATAACCGTGACATAATTGACCACCAATTGGTCGTTAAAAACTAGCTTAACATCCGTTTCAAATGCTGTACCAATAAACGCTCTCACCTCGTTTTTTTCTATGTCACCTTCTTGTATTTTTCTCAAATAAACAACTGTACGTACTACTTCGTCATCGGTCCAACTTTCGCTTTCTTTCTGATCTATAACAAATGGCAGTTGGTTACGATCAATAACTTGTTGGACTTGACTTCGTATCTCCGATTGAACATGTTTCGAAGGAGTTTTAAAAAAATCGAGAATTGCGCTTTGGTATGGTATTAATATAAAACTCATTACAAAACTTGCTACAAAAGAAGCAATGATTGTTTTTTTTATAGCATTCTGTTTCTTCTTGTTAAGGATATATACGGCGATAACAAACGGCAGAAGTATCAAGGCTAGTATAAGGAGAGTCTGGCTTTTGGGCGGACCAATGAAAATCCTAAAACCTCCACCATCCACTGATAGAATCAATATAAGTAAGAAATAAGCAAAAAGCCCTCCTCCACCAATACTCAATATCGATACAAATATAGGTAAAATAATTCTCAAAATGAAATTCATCCCCTTCCCATATTAAAATCGGAATAACTTACAAATAATTGAATAGAAAATTAAGCAAATTGCAAATATATTTTCACCACTTATCTTATGAGACAGATAAGAAACTACGAACACATAACTAGATTTAGAGCCTGTGAATCTACAACCAACAGAAACAAGACTACCTCCTGCCGCATAACCCAGCAAAAGATAGCCCTTTTCCATACCACTTCAATTCCTTAACTTACACCAGCTTCTTGCGAATATATCCCGAGATCAGGTCAATGATCGTGATCATCACGATGATGCCGAGCAGGATAATGCCGACACGCGGCCAGTTGCGTGTACTGAGTGCAAAGATCAGCGGTGTTCCGATACCACCTGCGCCGATCACACCAAGAATCGTGGCAGAACGCACATTAATCTCAAAACGATACAGCGTATAGTTCAGGAAGCCTGGAATGACCTGCGGCAGGATGGCAAACCATAGCTGCTGCATCCGGGTTGCCCCTGAAGCCAATAGCGCCTCGGACGGGCCGTAATCAATATTCTCAACCTCATCCGCAAACAGCTTACCCAGCATGCCGATCGAGTGCAGTCCCAGAGCCAACACCCCGGCGAACGAGCCAGGACCGACAGCCTTGATGAACAAGAGAGCCATAATAATCTCCGGGAACGTGCGGATGAAGCTGAGCATCATTTTCCCCGCACCCGAGATGGCTCGATGTCCGCTCATATTGCGTGCAGACCAGAAGGCAAACGGGATACAGAGCACGGCGGAGATCACGGTACCCAATACAGAAATCGCCAATGTATCGAGCAATCCACGCAGCAAATCCTCGCCTTCCGGCAAATAGACAAAATTCCAGTCGGGCGAGAAAATGCCTGCAACTATCGCCTTCATAATTTGTCCGGCAGTTTCCTTGAAACCCGTAAACGGTACGCCCGCAAGTGCCCACGCATAGACTAGAATTAATAACAAAATAATGATCCAGCGCAGCGGGTTTCTCCGTTGTGTGGGTCTTGGCCGTATACGGCTCGCTTCATTTTTCATCATAACAATTTCTCCCGCAGCTTAGTGCTCACATAGTCGATAATCAGAACAATCGCCAGTGTGAAAATAATAATCGTATTGGTCTTGTCATACTCCAAGAACCCGAGTGTCGCTTCATAATAAAGTCCGATACCTCCGGCTCCGACCAATCCCAGAATGGCGGCGGCACGCACGTTAATCTCGAAGGCATACAGCACGTAAGACGTAAACTGTGCCGCAATTTGAGGAACAACACCGTACACAATGAGCTGAATCCGGTTCATGCCTACAGCGGTCATCGCTTCAAGCGGCCCCTTGTCAATCGTCTCCAGTGTTTCATACGTAAGCTTGGCAATCAGCCCTACCGAGAATACAGCCAGTGCGAGAATACCCGGAACCGGCCCCAATCCAAATACAGCAACAAACAGTGCCGCCAGTAGCAGATCGGGTATCGTACGAATAAGGTTCAGCAGAAAACGTGCCGGATAATAAATCCAGCGGCTTGGCGCCAGATTACCCGCACAGATAATCGAGATCGGAATCGCGAGAATCGCGCCAATTGTCGTGCCCAGCAGCGCCATACGAATCGTCTCCAGCATGCCCTGTACGATGTTGTCAAAATAACTCCAGCGCGGTGGAAACATCTCCTTCAGCAGCTTCCACATCTCAGGGATTCCCGTAATTAAATCAGTGATCCCCGCTCCCGTCTGCTTCGCACTCGCCCATAGCAGTAGCAAAATGAGCACCAGTGTCAGCACATGTTTGGTACGACCTGGCGGTTTAGGACGATGTACGACCTGACTCGGACTGGCTCCAGAGCCCGGCCCCCTTCCTTTCCCTGCCGATCCACCTGCATTCTGCAATGAAACGTTAGCTTCTTGCTTCATACCAGCACTTCTCCCTGCTCATGCACAGCCTGCTTGTCCAGCAACTCATCTGCCAGAATCGGTCTGCCATAAATTTCAGCAAAGCGCTCATCCGTCGCCTCTTCCACCGGGCCGTCAAATACCACTTCGCCCGCCCGCAGGCCAACGATGCGTGTCGCATACTCTCTTGCAAGATCAATAAAGTGCAGATTAACAATGGTTGTAATTCCAAGGTCCTGATTGATTCGTTTGAGATCATCCATAACCTGTTTGGTCGTCAGCGGATCAAGTGAGGCAACGGGCTCATCTGCCAGAATAATTTTTGCTTCCTGTGCAAGCACACGCGCAATCGCTACACGCTGCTGCTGTCCACCAGACAGCTGGTCCGCACGGGAATAAGCTTTTTCGGAGATATTCACCCGATCCAGTGCGTCAAAGGCAAGCTCGACATCCTCCTTGGGAAAACGGCCCAGAATGGTGCGAAGTGTGGAATGGTACCCCACCCGACCAGCCAATACGTTGCGCAGCACGCTAGAGCGTTTGACCAGATTAAAGCTCTGGAAGATCATGCCGATATCCCGGCGAATCATACGCAGACGTTTGCCTTGTGCCTTGGTGATGGAACTGCCGTTAATCAAAATCTCACCTTCACTAATATCATGCAGCCGGTTGATGGAACGCAGTAATGTGGATTTGCCTGCGCCAGACAAACCGACCACCGCGATAAATTCTCCCTGCTTAAATTTCAAATTGATGTTATTCAGGCCTTTCGTGCCGTTGGCATACGTTTTGGTCACATTGTGAAGCTCAATCATCGCGTTAATCCTTCTTTCATCCTTAGTTTCTTACATGCTCCTGCACATTTTGCTATGCCTGGCCGTACCAGCCTGCCGAGAGTTCTGGTAATAATGGCACAAGCCAGCGCAGCGCTAATTACGCTGAACTGGCCTGTTCACTGTTGTGAGCGATACACATCATCTGAAAAACTACTCTTTTTTCACTTTCTCGTTATACTGACGAACGATATCAAACTTGCTGTCATCGGATGCCACATAACCTTCGTGCGTGTAGATTTCTTTGATGATCTGATGTCCTTCCGTATCTTTACCGATATCAATGAAGGCTTGTTTGATCTTGGCAGTCCAATCTGCATTCATATCGCTGCGAACAGCAATCGTATCGTTCGGAATTGGCTCAGTGAATGCAAGCACGCGTGTGTCTTTAAATACATTCGGGTAGTCTTTGGACACCGTATTACGGGCATCCTGGAAAATAGCTGCTGCATCTACATCACCGTTCAATACAGCGATAACCCCTTGGTCATGGCCTTTAACGGTTACAGGCTGTACATCCTTGAGCGGATCAATGCCGCGATCCATCAGCAGTGCCGCAGGCCATACATAACCCGCAGAGGACGTTACGTTCTGATAGGCAATTTTTTTACCTTTCAGATCCTCAATGGACTGGATCGGGGAGTCTTTTTTCACAATAATCATGGATTTATACGAATCTGCCAGTTGCTCTGTCGGAGCGCCCGTCTCATCATTCACACCAAAGCGTTGAGCTTGCAAAATCACCTGTGCTGCCCCTTTTTCCTTCGCCAGTACATAAGCCGTTGGAGGCAGGAAACCTACATCTACTTTTTTGGAAGCCATCGCTTCAATGATCGTGTTATAGTCTGTCGATACGCTGACTTTTACCGGGATACCCAGCTTGTCGCCAAGCAGCTTCTCCAGCGGTTTAGCCTTCGCTTCAAGGGTGTCTGCATTCTGGGAAGGAACGAATTGCACCGTCAATTCCGTTGGAACATAACCATCAGCCGTTTTGTCTTTCTCAGCTGGTTCTGTCGATGTGCCGGATGTGCCCGAACTCGCCTGAGCTTCGCTCGATGAATTGGTTGTAGCGTTAGACCCGCATGCACTCAGGAACAGAACTAAAATTAACAATGGTAAAAATAAAGCAGACTTCTTCAATCGAACACCCTCCAAAAGTTTTTCTATTTTTCAATACTTATCTACTATAATTGGCAAATATTCGCGTGATGTGAAACGAACTTTGGAGTTTTGTAAAGTTTCTTGTCATGCTGTCAGCTTGACGATCATCTGTTAAAATAGGCTCATTATGGTCGATGATACAGGATGAAATACACGTAGATTCAGGCTTTCCGCCTCTGATTTAGGTCATTTCGTCTTCTGTATATGCTATTCATGCCATATATCTAAACTTATATATTAGAGGAGATTGTAAAATGACTCGCATTCCCCCTACAACAAACGTTGAATTCATGTTCACCAGCGACCTTCACGGGGCCATTCGCCCGATCCATTACAATACCAATGCATATCGTCCAGCAGGTCTCGCTCTGCTGGCCTCTCTTATTCGCCAGGAAGGGGAGCGCTCACCTGAGCTGCTGCTCATTGACAACGGAGACTTGCTGCAAGGCTCCCCCCTTGCCTCGTATGCGGCTTCGCACATTGCCAAAGATGGTATCCATCCTTTCATTAACGTGTTAAATGAGCTTGGATACGATGCCGCTGTGCCGGGTAATCATGAGTTCAACTATGGGCAGGAGCTGCTATTCGGAGCGGTGAAAAGTTCAGCCTTTCCGTGGCTGTCTGCCAACATTGTGATGAAAGGGGAGCAGCAAACGCCAGAACTTTCGCATAAAGAGCTTCATGCCACTGCCCTCACGGATAATATGCACCTTGAAGAACTCGCTAGCGCACCTGCCGGGGCGGGCACCCCTGCTTTTGGCCATCCGTATCTGGTCAAAACACTCTCTTCCGGCGTAAAAATTGCGTTGCTCGGCGCCACCACACATTACATTCCCAACTGGGAACATCCAAAAAATATCGAAGGTCTGCACTTTCTGGATGCACTGGAAACCATTCGTGCGTGGGTGGCATACATTCGTGAATATGAACACCCCGATGTGCTGGTGGTCAGTTATCATGGCGGGTTCGAGTGTGATCTGGAAACGGGAGAGCCTGCGGAGCGTTTAACGGGGGAAAATCAGGCCTATGCCATCTGCCGGGAGATCGAAGGTATTGATGTATTGCTCACGGGGCATCAGCACCGCCAGTTGACCGCCGAAATTCATGGGGTAACCGTGATTCAACCCGGATTCAACGGAAGTGCAGCAGGTCATGTGTCAGTACAGCTTGAGCAGCTGCCGGGCGGCAAATGGGCAGTGACGGACAAAAAAGCGCGTTTATTGCTGCTGGATGAGCACCCCGATCTCAAGCCTGACCCACTCGTGATGAAGCTGACTGAAGAGCTGGAGGCCTCCGCACAGACATGGCTGGATCAACCGATTGGCGAAGTCGCGGGGGATGGTGATTTGTCTATTGCGAGCGCCGCGCAGCTTCGGCTTCAGGCGCATCCTTTTATTGAATTTGTGCATCAGGTACAGCTCGAAGCAACAGGTGCTCAATTATCCAACACAGCGATGCTTAGCGAAGAGGCTCGCGGATTCGGCAGACAGATTACGGTACGTGATGTGTTATCAAACTTCATTTATCCTAACACCCTGACTGTGCTTGAACTGAGCGGAGCGGATATTCGGGAGGCACTGGAGCAGACCGCACGGTATTTCGAGCTAGACGCTTCAGGCAAAGTGGCCGTGAATCCCGCATACATGCAGCCCAAACCTCAGCATTATAATTACGACATGTGGGCCGGGATCGAATACGAACTGGACATCTCTAAGACGGTTGGTAGCCGTGTGGTACAGTTGGAGCGTGAAGGCAAACCGCTGGAGATGGACGCAACTTACGCTGTGGTGATGAACAGCTATCGTGCTGCAGGCGGTGGAGATTATGCGATGTATCCGGGCAAAAAAGTGCTGCACGAAGGCGCCACAGATATGGCGGCACTCGTGGAAGATTATATTCGCCGGCACCAGCCGTTGCAGGTAAATGAAGTGCATAACTGGAAGGTGACTTGTTAAAGGAGCAAATACAGGTTCATATGAACCTTGTCATGTATTAAAGGTCGTGACAATAACGTCCAGACGCACAGAGGGGGACAGTCTTTTAAATCAACTGGCATACTGCGGTGCTCAGGCGACGGGGAGTATGCTCCACTAACTGGTGTACTGTGATACTCGGGCGGAGAGGTAGCATGAGCAGGAAGTGGAGACCTCTACACAATGATTGTAATGATCCTGAGCGAACTTATTCTGCTCATTTTCCATCGAACTGAATTCTAGCGATCACTAGTGGCCTCATTCCTCCAGAAAACCATTATTCCAGCTCCAAATGTGCTGCATCTCGCTAAATAGCGTCAATCAGAATCGTTACATTTTAGACTTGGGTAAAAACAACAGGCAGATAAGGTTTCCTGTGAACGTTAGAGTATAGCTGCCCTATGCCTTCTCCAAATTCGCCAAGCTGTCTTGACTGATTGCGTAACATATTAAAGAGGACTTCCCGTCATAACCAATGACTTTACGGAAGTCCTCTTTGTTCTACTTCATATTCATTCTTCAATGCAATCAAAATAAGCAACGGAACCAGCCATATGAGAAAAAGATTAGCCACTGCGATGGCCGTCCTGTTTTTCCCAAAATGATAAAACATCCAGCAGAACAGAGAAAGTAGCACACCTATCGGATATGACAGCAGCAGCACTTTGCACCATCATATCTCCTGCTGTACGCTCCCACGCCCATTCACATCTCTGCTTCCACAAAATTCTCAGCCCCTGCTTGACCTATTGGCGCGTTGCACCATGCTTTACTTTGATTTACTCTACTTTGATTTATTGTACTCCCGTATCTTCTCATCGCTTCATTCCGATCCAATCCGTTTGCAGACTACTGTGCCTTCTTCCGCAGTTGGCTATGGTACAGCTCACTATAGAATCCGCCCTGCTTCAGCAGTTCGTTATGCGATCCCTGCTCCAGCAGCTGTCCATCCTTCAGCACCAAAATCCGATCAGCCTGACGGATCGTGTTCAGCCTGTGCGCAATGACAAAGCTGGTGCGGCCTTGCATCAAACGTTCGAGCCCTTCCTGAATTTTGATCTCGGTCACGGTGTCAATGCTGCTGGTGGCCTCGTCCAGCACCAGAATGGACGGGTCAGCCAAAATGGCCCGGGCAATGGCAAGCAACTGCTTCTGCCCTTGGCTGATGCCGCTTCCATCTGCTTGAAGCACACGGTCGTATCCATCCTTCATTCGCATGATGAAGGAGTGTGCATTCGCCATTTTAGAGGCAGCCTCCACCTCTTCATCCGTGGCATCCAGCCGTCCGAACCTGATATTTTCACGGATCGTTCCTTGAAACAAAAATGAATCCTGCAACACAAATGCCATATGTGAGCGCAGATTTTCACGCCGAATGCTTGTCATCGGATGTCCATCAACGGTAATGGCTCCACTTGTCGGATCATAGAAACGGGATAATAGCTGAATCAGCGTGGTTTTCCCCGCTCCCGTTGGCCCCACCAGCGCAATCATCTCGCCGGGCCTAGCCTGGAAGCTAATACCGCGCAAAATATCACGCCCTTCATCGTATCCGAACGATACGTTGTCGAACCGGACGTTGCCCTCCATTTTATCCAAAGCAATTGCTGCCCCTTCGTCCTTGGCCTCCTCATCCTCGTCCAGCACCTCGAACACCCGCTCAGCACCCGCAATCGCAGACAACAGCGTGTTCCACTGATTCGCCAAATCGTTTAACGGACGTGTGAATTGACGCGCATATTCTACAAAGATAATGATGACTCCCACGGTCACAGAACCCTGAATAGCCAAAATCCCCCCGATCCCCGCTACAATCGCGAAACTCAGGTTGTTAAGCCCATTCATCAGCTTCGGGATAAAACCAGATATGGTCTGCGCCCAGAAGGCCGAGATGCGGATACGCATATTCCGCTCTTCAAAGCCGCGAATAACCCGCTCCTCCTGTGAAAAAGCCTTGATGATGCGCTGCCCGGATAACGTTTCCTCAATATAACCGTTGAGTTCGCCCAGATTGCGCTGCCGCTCTTTGAAAAGCGGGCCAGTTCGGCGGGTAATCCATCTCATGCCGAGAGCCATCAGAGGCACAACGATAAATGTAAGCAAGGTCAGCAGCGGACTAAGCCACAGCATTACCCCTAGTGTGCCAAGCAAGGTTAACACACTTGAAAAAATCTGAATAGCCGAGCTGTTCAGCGTACTGCTGACATTCTCAATATCATTGGTCACCCGGCTCATAATCTCCCCCTGCTGACGTTTACCAAAGAACGGAATTGGCAATTTGTGCAGATGAGAGAACAGGTCATAACGCATTCGAAATACCGTTTCCTGAGCAATCTCAATCATCCATATATTTTGCAGCCAAGAGGTAAGTGAAAAGAGGATATACACCGCTGTCAGTCCCAGCAGAAAAGTGATCCAGCTAGAGCTAGTCGCTTTTCCGTCAATAAATTGATCCACCGCCACGCCGACCATATAAGGACCAAGCAAGGCCAGAGCAGAGCTGGCAAAAACCATTAGCAGCACTAGCGAAAGCTTTACCTTACGGCGTGCAAGGTAGCTCCAGATGCGCCCCAGTGTACCTGACCAGTTCTTGGCTCTTGCCTTCGGCTTGCGTCCACTGCCTGAACGAAGTGATTCGGGATCAAGTGCAGGCCGTGGCTGACGGAACGGCTCAATGAATGCTTTGAACATACTGAGCACCCTCCCCGTATTGTGATTCATGGATTCGGCGATACAATGCCGACGACTCCATCAAGTCTTCATGCTTGCCCTGTCCAATTAGCTGGCCATCGTCCAATAACAGGATCAAGTCGGCCGAAGTCGTCGAGCTGATCTTCTGTGTAATAATAAACGTCGTACAGGAGAGCTCTTCTAACGCATCCAGCAGGCGACCTTCGGTCGCTACATCCAGTGCACTTGTGCTGTCATCCAGAATGAGAATGCTTGGACGGCGCACCAAAGCTCGCGCAATCGAGAGACGCTGCTTCTGCCCACCGGAAAGGTTAACCCCCCTTTGACCCAGCAACGTATCATATCCATTCGGAAGCTGCTCGATCGTCTCATGAATTTGCGCACCCCTCGCAGCCTCCACAATCTCCTGCATCGTCGCATCCTCACGTCCCCAAGCAATATTCTCCCGCACGGAGCCAGTGAATAAAATGACTTCTTGAGGCACATAGCCGATTGAACCGCGAAGCGTCGGCAAATCCAGCGCTGACGCATTGGTGCCATCAATACACACTTCGCCCTGTTCTTCGGTATACAATCGCGGAATAAGCTGCACCAAAGATGTTTTTCCTGATCCGGTTGCGCCCATGATGGCAATTCGTTCCCCTGCTTTGGCTGAGAACGAAATATTCTCAAGCACTTTAATCTCGCTATTGGGGTAACTGAAACGAACGTTGCGAAACTCCACCGCACCCTGTACAGCACGAGAATTCTGTTCGTTGCGTGTAGAACCAGAGCCTCCTGAAGGATGGTTTGAACTTGTGGAGTCAGCACGATCCGACCATCGCTCGGATACACCTGTTCTAGCATTTTCACGATGCCCCATCTGTCCAGACCGACCAGCCAAGCTCCGCTGCTCCGTCCGTTCCGTCTCCGACGTATCCTCTGTCTCGAACACTTCATTCAGACGCTGTGCTGAAGCACTTGCCCGAGAAAAGGTAACCAGAATCCACGATAACGCCGACATCGCTCCGATCGTACGCAGCAGATAATTGATAACAGCAACGACCTCACCCACTGTTGCTGAACCAGAGGCGATATCCAGTCGCCCGAACCATAACACGGCGATAATACAGCCATTCATCATCAGCAGCATGAACGGCATGGTCGTTTCCGTCAGGCGCAGCGCGGAGATTGTACCCTTCATCAGCTTGCCGCTGAAGCCGGCAAAGCGTTCAATCTCATGGCCCATCCGAACAAAAACACGGATCAGCCGAATGCCTGTCAGATTTTCCTGGATGACACCGTTCACGGCATCCAGTCTGCGCTGCACATTACGGAACAGCAGCGCTGCCTTTTTGATCATCCAGATGACAAAGACAAGCAGCACAGGTATCATAACCACCAGCAGCAATCCCAGCCTTGGGTTCACCACCACCGCCATGATCATGCTGCCAATCACCACCAGCGGCACTCGTGTCATGAAGCGCAGACTCATGAAAATGGTATCCTGCACCTGACTGACATCGCCGGTCAATCGGGTAATGAGCGATGAAGTGGCAAAGCGGTTAAACACCGCATAGGAAAACGTTTGCATCTTCTCATAAAGCTTCTCCCTCAGGTCATATCCAAATCCCAGACTGGCATGAGAGGCAAAAAATGAACTTGCAATGCCTGCGGCAAAAGCGATCAGCGCACTTACCACCAGCACGCCTCCCCACATCCACACGACATTCAGGTCCCCTTGCTGGATACCGTTATCAATAATTTTGGAGATCAGATACGGCTGAGCCAGCTCCACCGTTAATTCAATCAGCATCATCACTAACGCTGCAATGGCGGCGACCCGGTACTTTTTCAAGTGAACAAACAGCTTGATCATTCCCATTCCTCCAGCCCGGAGCATCGTTCAGGCGATCCTGCGCCAGATTGTTGCCATCAGCTCCGTTATTCTCTTTCTTTAACTCTATGTAAAATTTCACGTAACCTATACGACTATTATATCGCATTTTTCCATTTTACATCGTTACGTTCTTCTCATTCTTACTATTAACCTCAAACAAGATGCTGAAATCCACCATTCGGGAACTACAATTTGTAGTAAAAAAATGAAAAGGATACCCTGTCTGTTAAGCCAGACTCAGGATATCCTGTTGATACTTGTCATGCTCGATTTACCTCAAAATTAGGACCATTACCTGAAAACAGGCGCTGCATCGCAGCAGTCTTACTTAATCCCTTTGGCCTTAGCCATATGCTCGGCTCGAATCTGTTGATCCGTTGAATTCGCGGCATGCAGCATGTCCCGAATCGCTAGAATATCCTGTTCTTTATACAAGGTCTCGGGAAGCTCGGACTCCAGCCGTTCGGTCTTGCGCTGAATCGTTTCCACTAATTCATGGTCGTAGATCACTAGCTCATCAGAATTCACGTACCTTATGGCCGGGTCTACGCTGATGCGGCAGCGATTCGTAAACGTGACCATAGAAACCACCCGAACCCGCTTGTAATCGCCAAGATGAGCTTGAATGGCTTCCACATGGGCACGGTGCTGCATGAGCGGATTGTACATTTTGACCCGACTGCTGCTGACAGACCAATTGGCCTCCCGACGACCGCCGCGAATCTCTCCTGTTGTCAGATTCCGGGTTTCGATCACAAAAATCGCCCGCGGTCCCACAACGACATGATCAACCTGTGAATATCCTGAACGCGACTTCGGATTGCTGACCAGCAGATCGTTCAGCACGCTATACTCACGAGGCAGAGCCATCAGAAGCTCGGCTGTTGAAGGCTCTTGCGGCGTGCTGCTCCAATCGGGATCAGACTTCTTCTTCTTTTTGCGCCGACTGCGTGTCATACGAGGGGGAATACTTGTAGCTGGCGACAAAACGGAAGCGGCAGACGGAATAGCATCTGTAAGTGGGTTTGCAAGCTCCGGTCGTGTCTTGAACAGAGACAGAATTTTCTTGAACATGGGCAAGCTCCGTTCTATTTAGAGTGGCAACTTTTATGATGTAGATGTTTCGTTACCCCACATCGTGCAGAGGTTCGGCACCTTATAATCAAGCAATACTTCTATACCTTATGTCGGATAAAGTCGAACAAAAGTAAAGGGCATTGGATCAATTTCATGGTTATGTCAAAAGCACATGATGTGTAATACCCCAATCTGCGACTTCAGACACATGTCCCACTCCAAATAAATAACTAAAATTTCAAGAAAAAACAGCAGCCCCTTGCCATACATCCAAGAGTTCGCTGCTGCCTTTGTATTGTTCACGCCTTATGCTAAGCCTGGAGATAGTAAGTGTACAACACCTGTGTACCTTTCTCGTCCATGCCATTCTTCGATATTTCCTGATACAACGATTCAGCAAGAGCCAGTCCAGGGGTTTTCATACCCATTGCTTGGGCCGACTCAAGAGCAATTCCCATATCCTTAATAAAATGTTTCACGTAAAATCCAGGCTCATAGTCGCCTTTGATCATACGCGGTCCAAGGTTGCTGAGAGACCAGCTTCCGGCTGCGCCTGTCGCAATGCTTTTCAGCACATTCTCCGCGTCCAGTCCCGACGTCTTGGCATAGGCGAGTGCTTCGCATACACCCATCATGCCAGAAGCGATGGCAATCTGATTGCACATTTTGGTATGCTGTCCGGCGCCCGGCTTGCCCTGCAGCACGATGTTGGTGCCCATTTGTTCAAACAGCGGACGCACGGCCTCGAAGGCATCTGCGTCCCCCCCTACCATAATGGACAGCCTGCCGTCCCGTGCGCCGATATCGCCGCCGGATACAGGCGCGTCCAGCGCATGCAGCCCTCGGGCTGCAGCTGCCTCCGAGATGCGTGCGGCCAGCAGCGGACTGGAGGTCGTCATGTCAATCAGGTAGGAGCCCGGTTTAGCGTGAGCCACAAGCCCATTTTCCCCGAGATAAATCTCCTCCACATCTTTCGGATAACCGACCATCGTAATAATTACATCACACACCGCTGCCAATGCAGCAGGTGTCTCATGCCAGACAGCCCCTTGATTCACCAGCTCCTCTGCTTTAGCAGCGGTACGAGTGTATACATGAAGTGCATATCCTGCGCGCTGGATATGACCCGCCATGCTTTTGCCCATAACGCCAGTTCCAATAAAGCCTACTTTAGTTTCTTCAGGTGATTTTACCGATTGTGTCATTGCAGATTCCTCCCTGTTCCTTGCGTGATATAGTGCTCGTCTACACTTCCTTGAGCCGGGCCCGACCTCAGCTTACAAGAGTGTAGAGGGTGAATATTTATCGCATTCCTCTCTAACGATCTCAGGAAACCTTATTCGGTGAAATTTATATCAAACTGAGAGCGAATCATGTGTTTTTAGCGAAATAAAGCTTCTGCAGATCGTTACGTGAGAAACAATACGCTTACGCTATTTAGCGAATACTTATATCATACATCGTAACTCTCAACCTGAACCCTCATCCCATCCTGGATTACCGGCTCAAACGGCTTCAAACTCACCCATTACTCACTTCTCCAACTTAAAGCTTCAACCCCTGCAAGCCTCGACTCGAATTTTAAAGCAGTCCTCCCCAGATCTAACCTTTACGTCACACCTTCCACCGATACCGCTAGCTTAATCAACTACTCCACACACCTTCTACTCTAAAACAAACTGACGTTTCCGTCATGTTGTCTTGAGCTGAGACTGAGATGGCTCTAATGACCAATATTCAGGAATTGAACTGGAGGGAGCCGGGTAGTAGTACCATACGATTTACGGGATTCATGGGTTCTTTCATCTATATGTTATAGCTTTCTACCCGGTCCGTCTATCTCGGGCTGGATTTTCTGTGAAAAAAACTGAAAAACGAATCATTTTCTCATAGACTGTACAACCTAACGGAAACGTAGTGAAGCGGAAGGGAGATTCACATGGGGCAGGAACAAGGACAGATTACAATCTGGTTATCCATTTCAATTATTTTACTCAGCGCAGGGCTCGTCTGCCATGTCTTGTCCATTCCCGCTATTCTGGATATGGCCGGTCGGGACGGATGGCTGTCTGTGCTTGCAGCAGCACCGCTGTTTCTGCTTTTTCTGGCTATGATGTTTATCATTATGCGTCGTATTCACGGGCAGCGGCTCCCGGACTGGATTGCGAGGGAATTCGGTAGCGTAACCGCATGGATTTTTCGCATTACCGCAGCCCTTCTGCTTTTTTCATTAGGGACACATACCTTATATGAAACGACCAACTGGACCGTATCGACTTACCTTCCTTTTACGCCAACTTATGTACTCGCGGGTGGAGGAGCCTTGGTTGCTGCATGGTCCGCCGCCAAAGGGATTCGCTCCATCGCGATGACCTCTAGCATTCTGTTGCCGCTTGTCATTGTGCTTGGGTACTTTGTAATGTCCGCTAATATGAAATACAAGGACTATAGCCAGCTGTTTCCTATGCTGGAGAATGGCTGGGCTCCCGTGATGCGAGGTGTAATCTACTCACTAGCGGGGCTGATGGAAATCTGGATTCTGATGCTCTTTCAGCATGAGATCAAAAGCAGGTTTCGCTGGTGGCATATTCTGTTGCTGGGCATTTTTATGATCAGTATGGCCATTGGCCCCACAATCGGTGCGATTGTGGAATTCGGACCAGAAGAGGCAGCAAAACAGCGAAACAGTCCATTTGAACAATGGAAGCTGGTCAATATCGGGAAGTTATTTCAACACGTGGATTTCCTATCCATCTATCAGTGGCTCAGCGGATCTTTTGCTCGTGTAGCGATCTCCATGTACCTGATTGTTGATCTGCTCAACTTCCGCAGACCCAAAAAACGGTACATTGCTATCCTCAGTGTCACACTGCTTATGTGTGCTTTAGCCATCCAATGGTGGCGAATTGATTATGTCGATTATTATGTGGACCACATTCAATTTCCTGTCATGCTGTCTTACGTCTCAATCGTCACTATTTTGCTTACTTTGGCTTCTCTAATACATAAAAAGGACAAGGAGGAATCTTCGCATGCCCCTTCCGCCGCGAACGACACCAATGCATCCAGAGGATGAGCCTTTCCGCGTCACGCAGCATCACCTGACAACCTTTTTCTCGGGATCGGATGATGTCATTATAGACAGTCATACCCTTGGAGATGGACAAGCGAAGCTGCTGCTGGCCTACTGCAGCGGTATGGTTGATACCCAGATTATCTATGATATCATCCTGCCGGAACTCAAACGAGCCTATGAATTGACCCGTTTCATACGTTTGTCCGATATTGAGAAGCATATCAGTCTAGAATGGAATGTTATTGATACTCAGGACTCGCAATACGGCGCAGAGCTGATATCACTTCGTGTATTTGAAGGGCACCTGCTTATTGGTCTGCCTTCGCTCCAGAGGATGTGGAGTATGGATATATCCAACATCCCGACACGAAGTCCTCAGGAATCTACGACCGAGGTATCTATTCGCGGAGCACGGGATGGCTTCATTGAACCTTTAGCGGTAAATGTCGCTTTGATTCGTACCCGGCTGAGAACGGCTGATCTGGCCTGCAACATTGAGCTGATCGGTTCACTATCTGCAACCAAGGTAGCATTGATGTATATGAAAAACATAGCCAACCCCGGGCTGATTGATGACGTAAAACATCGTCTGCGCACCATCCAGACCGAACGTCTGATGACAGCCAACGAACTGGAGGAGTTATTGTCTCCTGCCAAAATTACGTTGTTCCCGTTAACGCATTATACGGGAAGACCTGATTTTGCAGCAGAATGCTTGCTGAACGGTCGTTTTATTCTCATTGTCGATGGCAATCCGAGCGCCATTATCGGTCCCGTTAATTTGTTTCTTCTGCTCAAGTCACCAGAGGATGCAAGCTTTCCCTTTTTGTCAGTCAATATGGGACGTATGCTGCGATTCATCGGTCTTTTTATCACCCTTTTTCTTCCAGGCTTCTATATTGCATTGACCTCTTTTCATATGGACCAGATTCCTTTCCCTCTAGTGGCAACGATCTCTGTCGGCAGGATGGGATTACCGATGGAGTCTGGTGTGGAGATGTTTCTGATTATGCTGCTTATGGAATTATTCCGTGAAGCAGGGGTTCGCTTGCCTAGTGCGATTGGTCAGACACTAACTGTTGTAGGTGGTCTGATTATCGGTGATTCTGCCATCCGGGCAGGCATGGTTTCACCGCTGATGATTGTTGTCATCGCCTTAACCATCGTAGCCGGTGCGACCATAGTCAATCAGGTCATGACCAGTTCAATTCTGATTCTGCGCTTCATGTGTTTCATACTCGGAGCCACACTAGGAATCTACGGATTCATTCTGTCCATGATTCTGTTTCTGATCTATCTGACAGACCTGAGGTCCTTCGGCATCCCGTATCTGACCCCATTATCACCGCTTAACATCCGGCAAGCCCTCGTATCCTTGTTCAAAATGCCCACCAGTCTCCGAAAACGCCGTCCCGTCTATCTGGAGACACAAAAACCGAGCAAACAAGGAAAAAGGAAATGAACCGATTCCTTACACGTTTCCTGTTGGCATTGCTTAGCCTGTCTCTTTGCCTCATGACAACCGGATGTTGGAGTTCTTACGAGATTCAGCAGGTCGATTACGCCAAAGCCATCGGTGTTGAATACAAGGACGGCATGTACCACCTCTATGTCCAGACATTGGACTTCTCCAGTGTGGCCAAAAGTGAAAACTCCAGCAAAACGTCGGAAGCTCCGCCGATCTGGGTAGGCCATGCTCAAGGCGAAACGATGAGCCTTGCCATGAATGAATTGTGGCGCGCCTCCCAGCTTCACATTGCCTGGGGTCACGTCACCGCCATCGTTCTAGCAGAAAGCGTGTTGAACACCAAGCATATTCAGGACGTATTTGATATGATGGGCCGCTTCCCAGAAGCGCGTTACACGACATGGGTGTACGGTACCAAAGATTCTCTGCTGGATATTCTCAGCACCGCATCAATTTACAATCTGTCACCGCTGGACAGTGTGCTGCATAATCCGCTACCCAGCTATCTGGAGAATTCCTTGTTTAAGCCTGTACTTAGCTTTGAGTTGATTGCAACGCACAATGATCCGGCAACGACAACGTATCTACCCGCCATCTCCTTAAATAAAGAGCTGTGGCTGCAGAACAAAAACAAGCATGAATTGTTCCTGATTGAAGGCGCGTTTTTCGAGCGAATGGGTGAGAAATTTGAGTTTATGCCTAAAAATCAGCTGCCTGGTTATCACTGGCTGATCAAAGGCATGCGCAGAGCTCCACTGCTTATACAAAAAGATGATGTCATCTATGGGGCGTTAAGTGTAGGATTACCTACAATCAAGATCAAGCCAATTATACGGGGGGAACGGGTCACATTCGAAATAGATGCCAAATATCTGACCGCTCTGTACGAATATCTGGTGCCTATATCTTATGATGAAATGACCCGGGTTAGCGAGGAAACCCTCAAAAAGCAGATTATGGAAACCTATCGCAACGGCTTGAAGCGAGGGGTGGATGTGTATGGTCTGCAGGAGCAGTTGTACCGTAAAAACCCGAAGCTGTGGCACAAGCTGAGCGGGGATGGAGAGCATCTGATTCTTACCGAGGATTCCATTGAAGAGTTAAACATTCACCTGACGATTCCATATACAGGCCGATATAAACGGAAAGTGTAACAGACAAAGATAACAAAGATGCAACAGCCCTTCCACTGCTCATATGAAACAGGTATCGGAAGGGCTTCTTTATTTGTTTTTTTATCGTGTCCCCTCTGTCCTCTTACTGCCGTTCATTATTATATAGTCCATCACTCGTAATCGTGTTGTGAGAATTAAAAATTGCGGGATGAATACAAAAATCACATATAGCAGCACAATTAACCATAGATGCGCAGCAAAGTGTTCTGCTCCGAACGAAGACTCTGGCCGCTCGATAACATAAAACCATATTGGAATGGCTACTCCCCATGCTAGCACGGTAGAGACCAGCAAATCCTTCACATCACTCCATAAGAAACAAAACAAAGCTGCAAATAGTATGGGAAAAACCCATGAATCCAAGATTGGTCCCCAGCTCTGAAACATAAAAATGATCGCAGGATACAGAAGGTTGATTGTCCAGCGCCAGATTGGTTTTTTATAGATTGACATGCTTCCTCCTTCTTGGAAAAACAATAGAAATTCAAGCATATTTTTGAATGCCATAGCTCACACTACCTTTAGAAAAATACGGAAGGAGTAACGGTATGATTTTGAAAAAACAATTAGTCGCTATAGGAGCCATATTCGTATGTACATCCTTGGTATGGGGGTGTGGAAACGGGAACAATAATACCAGCCGATCGGCCGTAGATCAGCCTAATCTTAATGAACAGGCCCAAAGCTGGGGAGACCCTAAACGCCTGGAAGCCTCTCACCTTGAAGCACTTGAACGCATGGAGAAGGATCACATTCATCGCATGGTGTCCCTGAGCGTAAGTACGGATGAGGATCAGGTCATGACAACACTGGAACGTTCCAGTCAGAAACTTGAAGAGATGAGACCACTCGCCGAGATGTTACAGTATGACGGTCATCCTGCTTTACTACAACGAATTCAGGAGATGTCAGGAGACATCGAAGGCTCCAAGAATGCAGTGACCGAAATGAAAAGCAAACCTCAAGCCGGGAAAATTAAAATCCAGTCTGCGAAAACGGATGCCCTGCAGCATATCAACAGTTTTCGTGACTACCATGAATATGTGCAGGGTCAGGTCAAAATGATGAATAAACAATAATGAACTATAGTTAGAGTCGGAGCTTGTTCTCTCCCGATTCTAACTATTTTTTTGTTTCTTATACCGCTACTCTACCCAAAGAGATACGCAGATGAATACACAGAAAAATACAACAGGTGCCAGCGCTCCAGTGGCGATGCAGACCCAGAGCTTAACTGGTTTAGCAGTATTCCAGGAATCTTTAATCCAGCTCAAGCGCTCATTGCGCCAATGCTTGAACCTTAATTGACGGATCATACGCTGCATAACCTGCCGCCGTTCCCCTTCCGAAAACTCGCCCAGTACATGACCAAGCTCCTCATACAAATGCCCCTCTGTCTGACTTGCTTCAAACTTTGTTGTATTCATGAATATCCCTCCTCTTCGTTCATTTCTGTATTCCATAAAATAAATAACACTCCAGAGACAAAAAAGTTTGATGCAAAGCATGTTTTATATCATGTATATCAGCAAAACAAATATCAGAAAAAGCTTACAATATCAGAATTGAAATCCATTTTACAATAACATACATTGGTATTATGCCAAGTTTATCATTTTTCCTTGCTAATTTTGACAGAAAACCACTCACTTTTACATCTACATCTACATCTACATCTACATCTACATCTACATCTACATCTACGAAACGGAGGAAGGAATGAAGAACGAAGCACACGCTGTGAAACATAACTACGCCAAGCTGTTCGGTGCCTTTTCCCTTACTTTTCTAGGAGATGGATTAACGCTCGCTGCTGTACCCTGGCTTGTCTCCACCCTAACGACAGATACGTTATATGCATCTATTACGATGACAGCCTTACGTCTGCCTTGGCTAATTTTCAGTCTGCCGGTTGGCGTTCTCATTGACCGATATTCACGCAAGCATATGCTCGTTGGAGCCATCTTTACCCGCATGCTGTTTCTATTGATGCTGACAATCTGTATCTGGGGAGGCTGGATCAGCATACCGTTGCTTGCCTTGTTTATGTTCGGAATCGGTCTGAGTCGTGTTGTCTTTGACAGTACGGTGCAAACGATTATTCCGCAGATTGTGGAGGAAAAAAAGCTGGAAAAGGCCAATGGCCAGTTCACAGCCGGGCAGCTGATTACCAGCGATATTCTGGGTGTAGCCCTCGGCGGGTTTATTATCACGATGCATATCGTGTATCCTTTTGCCATCGACACCGTAACAGCGGTGCTCTCCCTTCTGCTAATCATTGGCTTACGCGGCAGCTTCCAGCCGAATATCACGAAAGCAGTCCAAGCTCAGGAAACGTCTACGGCAACTTCCAAGCAACAAACAACCCAGGAGGAGAACAAGCAGCAGGCCCGTCCAATGAAAAATTGGAAAAGGGAAATGTGGCTGGGGATTCGCTATATATTTCAGGATCAGTTTCTACGCGGTTTGGCTATATTGTCAGTTACCATTACGCTGATGTTCTCCATGATTCTCGTAACCCAGATTTTCTTTGTACGTGAAGTGCTGCAGCTTGAAGCCTACTCTTTTGGTATCCTGATCTCGATCGCCACTTTCGGCAGTATTCTGGGCAGTCAGGCTGTGGCTTCTATGGGTAAACGCTGGAGTTCGAAGCAGCTCATCCTTTTATCTATCCTAGCTATGGGCCTGCTCTATGGAGCAGTTGGTCTGACATCCAATGCTTACCTTGTTGGCGGTCTGTACTTCTGCGCAGCTTTCTTCATCGTTGTCTACAATGTAGTTCGTTCGTCGATCCTGCAGCGCTTCGTCCCTAATGAACTGCTTGGGCGTGTAGGCAGTGTGTTCCGTTTCCTATCCTTTGGCATCAGCGCCATTGGCACCATGCTGGGCGGCTTGCTCGTTCGCGTGAGCGAAAATTTCTTTGATCGTCTGTTCTCCCTGCAGTTGCCCTACTTGCTGTTAAGTGTGGTTTACATCGTCGCCTGCTTGCTGGTTGCCTCCAAAATGCGAAATGTATCTGAGCAGCAACAGCAGCAGTCGTCCATATCATGATGTAGTTCATTATGTACACTCAAAATAGAACTAAGAAAAAAGCGGGCTCCGTGGGATACTTCCCACTTGAGCCCGCTTTTCGGTAAATTATAGTCTACGTATGACTATATGATTAAGCCTGATTCAGTTCCGCATTCAAGCAGATCGAACCGTGCTGACGCACGTTAACCACGATCACTGGTGTATCCAGCATGCCGCGCATCCAGTTCATATACTCTTCTGCTTTGGCATTAGGAACAATCGCCAGAATAACGCCTGCGAATCCACCGCCATGCACTCGGCATGCGCCGTCTCCCAGATTGCTCAAATAGTTCTCGGTCAGCGCAAGCGCCACTGAGATTTCCTGTGCACGAGTCGCACCGCTTTGATATACATTTTGCAGCCATTTCCATGACGAGTTCCCGGATGCAGTGATCAGTGACAAGAAGTCAGTAAAACGACCTTCACGCAAAGCCGCCACTTGTCCATCCACCCGTTTGTTCTCAGCCAGGAAATGCAGCGCACGCAATACCGCACGATCTCCAGCCGCTTCACGGATCGCAGGCAGCTTCGCATAGATGTCCTCTTCCGAAATTTCACGCACGTATTCAGCACCAAGTGCCTTCGCGACAGCCTTCATCTCGTTCGGAACAGCAGCATAATCTTCCGTCAGGTCGGCGTGGTTGCCGCCCGTATTCACGATGACCAAGGAATATCCGTTTTCCTGGAAGTTCCATTCCACAGGCTCAATCACAGGTTCAGCCGGATTAGCAAAATCAATCGAAATCAGGCCGCCGTATGCACAAGCCATCTGATCCAGCAGGCCGGACGGTTTGTTCCAGTAATGATTTTCCGCATACTGTCCGATTTTTGCCAGTGTCACCACATCCAGCTTGCCATCATTGTAGAAATGGTTCAGGATGGTGCAGATCAGCATTTCAAAGGATGCGGAAGAACTTACACCCGAAGCCGCAAATACGTTACTGGAGATATCCGCTTTGAATCCACCAATGTTGAAGCCGAGCTCCACAAATCCTGCAGCCATACCTCGAATCAATCCGGTTGTACCATCGTCTTCCGTATTAGGCTTCAAGTCTGCCAGGTTGATGACATACTTTTTGTCGTATCCCTCAGAGTAGAACGTAATCACGTTGTCGCCTGTCGGTACTGCTACTGCAATCGTGTCCAGTGTGATGCTTCCCGCCAGCACTTTACCATGGTTATGATCCGTATGATTGCCGCCGATCTCGCTACGGCCCGGGGAACTGAACAGATGCATGTTCTCCTGCTCACCAAAGTGTTCACGGAATGAAGCATCCAGCTTCACATAACGCGCCCCCTGCTCCTCTACATGCTGTGGTCCGTACATTTGTGCAAGCAAGGCATGTCCCTGTGTTGATTGAATAAGCTGTGTTACCTGTGTGGTCATCTCTATTCCTCCCATTTCATATGCAAGCGGCATGTAACCGCTATCCCTTATGTCGTCTAAAATCCTTCATCGGATTAGCCATCCCCATTATCTCAGCTTCTGAGCCGAAAAGGTAGGGCAGAATTGAAATTTTGGAAGCGTTTTTTGAAACATATGTCCATTTGGAAAAATGCGGAGAGGCCGGATCCTCCGATGCGTAACATATACCCTAGAAGAGAACAGAGAGATACAGAACGACGTTATCATTTCTATCTTATTTTTATTAAATTGATGTGGGACTATACATGTCGAGAAGAAAGTTCTTCTAAACTATGGCAGTTCCTGATGACGTTTCTACAAAATAAAAAAAACCTTTAAGACTCGCTCCCATATAGAGCAGATTGTTAAAGGTCCGAGACATACGGTGAACAGCAACTATGACTGTATGTGAGCTTAATGGATTGTTGCCGACTGTGCAGAGATGGAGACGTTACCTTCATTGACAATGATCTCGTTAAAAAAAGGCTCAAAAAATGTCACGGGGACATACATGACACCCTTAATCGACTGAACAGCTGCAGGAAGCTCCACATCCTGACTCAGATTAATAATCTTGAGCTTGCCCGTATATTGAACTTGCATACTGCCTTCCTTCACCATTGCAAACTGTATACTCTCATCTACCTTCACAGCTTTCTCCGCTGCAATCCAGCTAACTTTATAGCCAAGGGCTTCCGCCGTAGCTCGCAAAGGCACCATCACTGTTCCTTTTTGTTCAAAAGGCATCCGCTCTGCGCGTTTAACTTCTACAACTCTTCCATTGACCGTTAAGCTGTATTCTGGCGTGGACGCGGCTGCGCTGACTTTGGCAGCTGAAGCATATAATGATCCGGCCACGGATACAACGCATAGTGCAGCGATGAACATCATCATTTTTTTCATAGGAATCTCATCCCTTTCCTAGAATGTAGATTGGATCAAGCTTCAGACGTACTTAATGATTATTTTGTTTCACTTATACATTGAGTTGCTAATGGGTTTCTGCACGTTCTGCTTCTTCCATCCGATAATACTTAGTCAGATCAATTTATTTGGCCCTCGTCAGCTGCTCGGAAGTCCTCTGCCTTCTTATTAATATATGTCGCAATAACATGAGCCTCTTCTTCGTACCATCGGCTAAATTTGTGTAAATCATGCGTCAATCGGTCCACAATAGGTTCTAATGACCGGCTTTCGCTGGTCTCGATCAATCGCAAGATTGAATTAATTGCCGTTGGCAAACTTGCCAGAAATTCCTGTACATGCTGTTCCATCTTCTGACCGGCTGCTTTCAAATCCTCAACAGAGAGCTGTATGGTGACACCGTTTGCCGCTGCTGCATATTGTCCATATGCTCCCATTTTGGAACCATATTTCTGTAAAAGTTGATCAAATGCTTTCTGCATATTATCTTGTGCAACCAGTGATTTTAAATATGTATCAAAACGCAGGTTCCCATCAATCGGCTGTCCATCTACTGTTGAAAACAACTTGTTCTTAATGAATCCATGTTCATCAAACTGAAAATAAGCTAAATCATGCGTTTTCTCGTTGCCAAAAGAGTTCAAAAACTTCTGAATTGGATTTTGGTGAAAAAATGGGATTTCGATCGGGATATAATATTTGTCTTGCATACCCAAAAAGCTTTTGAAAAAGTTATACTCACTATACTTATCAGACTTTGGGATGGGGATATATATCCTTTGGTTTGCCTCATCGTATGTTTTATCAATGAACACACCTGTACCTACATTTTTCCTAGCGCTCATGACACCAGAACTAACAACATCCCCGGGATGTGATATGGAATAAATTTTGTTCTTAAAATCTCCGTTATCTATTTTCTTGATAATATCATCTGACAAAACAGGCAATATATTGGCTGGATCGTAAGTTACTGCGGATAGATCATTTCGTGCCGCGACATATTCGGCTAATCCACCGCCCAATGAATGCCCTGTTGTCGTGATATCGGCTGTAGGGTACTCCTTCTTAACAGTTTTATACAGTTCTTCTGCCTGATAAAATTGTGTATCCTTATATCCTTCATTCATCAATTTTTGGCTATATTTGCCTGGCAGTCGTTCTACTCCACTCTGATGCTGATTATATGTATTTTCAAGCTGTTTTGCTCTTCCAAGCACAACGTCCATTACGTCTGTTTCCAAATCAGGAAGCTTTGTGCTCAGAGGTCGGTCTCCGGGTTCTGTACCTCTGTATCCTATAATAATTTGATTGGTATTTTCATTGTGGAACACTTCAGCGTCAAATCCAGTCTTGCTGTCGTGTAATGTAGCTTGGGGTTTAACAATTTTCCAGCCGGGGATATCGTCAAATTCCTGCCCAATATTAATCTCCGTATCGTACACTTTCCTAGATATACTATGATATGTTTCTTCTGTTATATAGACGTTCATTACTATTCTCCTTTCTTTAGGTTTATAGTATACTATGCTACACACTTTTTCCATATTAGGAGGAATTTTTATTATGTTAAGATGGATTAGTAAGACTTCAATGATTTTATTTTTCGTAGCTATTCTCACAAGCTGTGGTGGCCTCTCTAAGGCTGAGAAACAAGAATTTTATGAGAAAGCCATTCCTATTGGACAGGAATATTTCAAGAAATATTATGATGCTGAGGTTGAGTTCAATCGTTACGAGGTACATTTACCAATGTCATCAACAATTGTATTATATGGTCATGTTAAAGATGACCCGTACACTTCTCTTTCTTTGTCTCTTTCTCTTCCATCTTTAAAAGTAAATTCTGCTGGAGGACCTGGAGATTTTATAAAAAAACGAAAGAGCGAGGATGAGGCTAACTCCCAATGAAGCTTACAGCTGAAACCCTTCTACAGATGTGGATAATTGGATTGCTCAAATATTTCCTCAAAATTGGGTATCGCTCTCATTTAGCCTTCCTTCACTAGAGATTGATTCAGAATGTGGACCAGGAGAATTTATAAAAAAAAGAAAGAGTGAGGATGAAGTTTGTACTCAGTGAAATTTAGTTTTCCCTCTCGAAAGGTAGACTTAAACAATGATTCTACAGGCTGCTCAAAATCATCCGCTTAGGAATATCATTTTTAGGGGTTGTAGCTGTGACTAGTGGATGTGGAGGTTTATCCAATACAGAGAAAAATACATATTATCAAAAAGCCATACCTATCGGGCAAGAATACTTCAAGAAATATTATAATGTCGAAGTAGAATTTACTGAATTTTACATCAATATCCCTATCTCTTCAACAATGGTTTTAAAGGGGCATCTTGAGAATGATCCATATACAAAAGTTTCTCTGTATTATGACTTCCCTTCTCTTAAATTCTCAGTGAAACTTTCCTACATAATATCCTATACGTTAAAGCTGCTTCGATTTAAGCGAGGCAGCTTTTTTCATACTGCAAACAAATCTCTTCTCTCTTTTTTCATCCTACCTGTCACATTTTGTATCTCTGATTCCGTCATACTATATGTTAGGGGGGAATCGCTTGGAACAAGCATTTCAACAGATCATCACGGATGTGCTGAGAGGAGAAAAAGATAAGTATACCTTGATCGTCATTCGCTGTGAGAAATTCATCTTTAATTACTGCTACCATATGCTGGGAGATTACGGTGAAGCAGAGGACTGTAGCCAGGAGGTATTTCTGAAGGCCTATCGCGGACTGCATACCTATCAACCGGATCGACCTTTCGAAGCGTGGCTGTACCGCATTGCCTACAACCATTCCATTGATATACTTCGCAAGCGCAAGGTCACAAGGCTGCTGCCTTTTTTGTACAAAAATGACCGGGATAACAATCACGTCGATCAGGCAATTGATCACAAATATTATAACCCTGCCGTTTTGCACGCACTCGCCGTGCTGTCCGCAGAAGAACGGAGCTTGTTGATTCTGCGCTGTGTCGAAGACAAAAGCTACAACGATATCAGCCTTATTCTCCATCAGAATACAGCTTATTTACGCAAAAAATTTCAACGTGCTGCTGCCAAATTCAGAAAGAACTACGTCAGCCAAGAGGAGGAAAAGCCAAGTGAAGCACAGCGGTCCCGAACACGAGCTGAAACCACTATTTCAAAAAGTTGAACCTTCAGGCACTACCCTGCAAGATCGGATCATGAGCCAGATTCACAAAGAATCCGCACAGAAAGAGCGATTCATCGTCAAACATCGTGTCGGGGTCCTGCTTGTGGCAGGCTTGCTGCTGACAGCATCCACCGGCTTTGCGGCGATGAACTATCAGTCGTTATTCAACGACAATGGCGATGTGCTTTTGGAAGAAAAACCACTCACTGCTGATCCAGTCCACCAACGATCTCAAGAAGAACAGCTCCGAATGGAGCGTATGAATGAAATCTGGATGAATGAGATTAAACCGGGTGAAGCCGCATTGATCTATGTCGTTCCGAATAACCCACATCATCAGTTTGATATCCGGTCTAACCCGCTTAGAGTTGAAAATGTTGAGCAATTAAGCCACATGGTTCATGTCCCTGGCATACCGTTATCTCAAGAACTTATAGGTGCTTCACGTACATATACTTTTCAGAAGGCTAGTGTAAGTATGGAGTACAAGCAGGATGTATACGAGCTTTCGGATGAGAAAAAAGAAGCCCTGGTTCAAGAGCTGCGCCTTCAAGCTCAAACCTCAGGTCAGGATCATGCGCTAATGCCTGTGCCTGTAACCGATCAATTCTGGCTCTCTTCCATGACTTACGTTAGCGGACAGAATGAAATCTCGCTAAGTATTATGAATAACAAGGATAACGAACCGCTGATCGCTTCATATGATGAGGATCTCAACACCACCAGTCGCAAAATAAATATAAACGGACAAGATGTGATCGCGCGAACATACGGCGGTGATGTCACAGAACTCATGTGGGTCTATCAGGAGCCGAAAACCAAGTATGCATACCACTATACGATTGGTGTTCGAGAAGGTGTGGTTCCTCTGGAAGAGTTAATTCACATTGCGGGGACGCTGATTCCAGCATCTGACCGATAAATTTTCCGAATTTACTATAGTAAAAATGTAAGGCTTATCCACTTCAGCAGATCCACTTCGTAAAATAGTGTGAAGTGCACCCCTTAGAATAGACATTGGAAAAAATCCTGGGTTTAGCCGATGAAATTCTAGGCGGTGCACTTTATTGCGGAGTAGGGTCTTCAAAGGTTAGGTTTCAGATTGATCGGGCTTCAATGAACATTCTCCTTACATCAACCCATACGGGTATCTAAACACATTGATTGTCACTGGTTTAAACTTATTGAATGCTCGACATCTGCGCTGAGATGGACACGTTCCTCTCTTGTACAACTACCTCGTTGAAGAAAGATTCGAAGAATGAAGCGGGCACATACGTTACGCCTTTCTTGGATTGAACCTCATTCCCCAGAGATTCTGCCGTAACGCGTAAAGGCACTAAGACAGTTTCCTTTAGCTCGAAAGGAATCAGTCCGGGTCTACTCGTCTGAATAGCTTTGCCGTTCACAGTTAAAGTGTAGGATGGTGCGGATGCCGCTGCGCTAACTTTGGTGGCTGAGGCATAAAGTGCTCCGACTACTGTAACAACGCATAGAGGGGCGATAATTAAGAATGTTATTTTTCATAGAAAAGTCTCCTCTCTGAAAAAAACAAATCCATACACGTCCCAAAAATGTCGTTTATATAATTTAAAATCTTCATTTTTTTATTTCTCTTAAGGATAACTTATGATATGGCATTTGTTATGTAGCTCATTTATATCTATTAGTTTATTGAATTGAATAGATTATTTCACTGGCCAAGTAATAACTCAAATTAGATGATCCAGTTCCTATAAGCTTTCTTTTAATCCCAGAGAACCATTAAAAATGGTACTTTAGGTTCAAATCAACATATTTCCCCTTAAAACATTTACTACAATAACTTTATCTGTTACGGTTATTAAGCATATATAATTTTCCAATGGAGGGTATTAAATGAAATTAAGAAGAAAAATCTTACTTCTTTGTACCAGTGTATTTCTTAGTCTTTCTCTAAGTAGCATTAGTTATGCTATGAATGAAAGTAATTGGAAAGGAGAACTTAGTGGCTTTAGCTATAATTCTACAGATAATGTTTTCTCGAAGTCTGACGATTTGAATAACATTGAAGTTTCTATTTCCGATTCACATCTATCTGTATCATATATGCTAAATAATGTAGCTATCGATCTTCAGGCAGACAAGTATTCAGAGGATAAATTAGATAGCTACTCCGGCACAGCTCTTGTAGGTGAAAATTATTTAAAAACAGACATAGTAACTAATGAATACGGATTAAGTGGCGTGGTTTTTGATTCTCATCAAGTAGTTCATCATGCTTTTGTTATCGATAATACAGGAGAAACTGTTAAAAATTCACAACAAATTATTGATACTATCAATGATGGACAAGGAGAAATGGAAATATTACTTGAAGAACAAGGTGGATTTTCTACCTTTTCAACGGCAAAAGATCTGAATGTTAGATTAATTCATAAATCATCTGAAATGGGTGGATTCGTAAGAACGGGTTACAATGATGGTACATTATATTATACTAGATACACTAATGATCCGGATGGAATTAAAATTTATTTTGATAAACTTAATGCAACTATTGAAAAATTAGGACCTTTTGGTTCTTTTGGAATTAAAAATGTAGATTCTCCTTATGGTTTCGTGTATACAACACCTTTTGATGTTACACAACCTTTTCAAGATTATCCAATAAAACAACCCTCGACAAGTAGTAATAAGTTTATACTTTACTCCATAGCTTCAAGAGTAGTTCAAGCAGGGCCAGTACCTATTTATGCGTTTGACTCCAAAGAGATTACTATTCCATAAGGAAAGTTAGAGGAAATCATATGAAAAGTAATTGGATTGTCGCGAAAACTCTCGTTATAATTCTCATTTTAAGCAGAGGTTATTATCATTTTGTACCTTTCATACATGGCAACCCCTTCCCTTTTTATCATATGGAATTAAGTAGTATTCTTTATCTACCTTCTGTAGTGATAGCAGTAATCGTACTTTTATCAGCAATAATATTTCTCCTAACCAAACAAGCAACTGCAAAGAAAGTATTAGGAGTCTCAATCTTGATTGATAGTATTTATTTTATGCTTTATTCCTTAATAACATTTATCCCCGAGTTTACAATTTCATGGCATATCCTCATTTTATGTCTGGTCATTAGTGTACTGGAGTGGTTCACAGGTAAGAAAACCTTGGAGCATTAAGATGCAGGAAACAAATTTAATAAATCAATCATTATTTGCCCCCTTTAAAACAGGCATTGATTACTCCACCGCGGTTTAATCAATGAGGTCTTAGGGGGCATTTTTTTATAATTACAGATGCCAATTAATATATCTCTTCGTAGTACACACCTTAGAGATCTCAGTTTTATTAAGTAAAGAAGTGTTAATACTTGCAAACCAGAAGCTATATACTCTAAAACGGTGTTTTAGTCTGGGTTTCGTTTGAATGATCTGTACTAGTTCTATTGGAGATTTTCAATCCCCTCTGAAGATAAAGCCATATTATGTTTTTCAATGTGAGGAGAGATTATCCCCGTTCGAAATATGAATGCAAGCGATACAAACATACTTCCCGTGTCCAGCGATATAACACTGCACGTTCCTCCGTATTCTGCACTTCTACATTCAGTGAAAACACGCCATCTTCGAATCTGGTCATACTGTTCTTTGCCCCACTCCACTTGGACATGGGCATATCGATAATAAGCTTTCTAATCTCCATTTCCGTTTTCTCATTCCATTCCACGAGCGAAGCCTTACCTTTGTCCGAAAAGTCCTTTCGTTTCCGATACTCCTTCTCTGTAAGATACCTATAGAAAAATTCAGCCATCTCTCCCGGCGTGACCGGGTCCAGCCAGTGGGCTTCGCCTCGATCCAGCATATAAAGCAGCACGATCATTTTGTAGCTTTTGTTCATGATTGTCTTTTCTATATCTCGCAGCCATGCTTCATGCCGAACATAGATATCTCCCTCTACAGGAGATAACAACTCCGCCCAGTACAGGAAACCGACATATGAGCCAAATTCACTCCGGTATCCGATACTTTTAGACTGCCCCATAAGATGAAGCTCCAGATAGGTCGGGATACGTCCCAGCTCACGTTTGACATCCAGAAAATCCTGAAGCAACTTCTCGCGGCGTGGCATTCGTTTGCGGCTTAGCTCCTGAAGCAAGTTCACCACTCGGGTCTCCAGATGAATACCGCAGTTGTCTGGAACTTCCGGTATAGCCGAGTCCAGTGCTTTTCCACTACGTTCCTCATTTCCACGTACATCAAACAGACTAAGCTTCACATCCGCATTGCGGTAATTCCCGATCAGGTCGATGATAACGCAGTGAGACTTTCCTTCTGACAACCTCAAACCTCGCCCCACCTGCTGGGTGAATACCGTAAGTGACTCGGTGGGACGCACAAAAAGCAACGTATCTACACTCGGAATATCCGTCCCTTCGTTAAACAAATCTACGGTCAGCACAACTTCCAGTTCACCCGCTCCAAGCTGCCGGATGGCTTCCTCTCGCGACATCTCCGATGTACGCGAATGCAGGCTAAGCACCCTCACTCCCTGACTTCTGAAATACGCAGCCAAGTAGTCCGCTTGACGAATGGATGAGCAGAAACCGATGGTTCTTGTCTGCTTGTGCCGTATCCAAGCCGCATAGATCGTTTCCACATGCTCCTCTTGCAGTTGAACAGACATGAGCTGTTCTTCATCATATTTAGTGCCAAGCCAGCGAATCTGCGAATAGTCCGTATCATCGAATACGCCATAGTATTGAAAAGGCGCCAGCCATCCGCGCCGAATCGCTTCAATAAAATGCATCTGGTACGCGACGTTCCCGTCACACAGTGCATATACATCCTTGCCATCCAGTCGATCCGGGGTTGCTGTAATGCCCAGCAAAAACTGCGGATGGAAGTATTCAATGACCTTTACATACGTCTTTGCCGCCGCATGATGGAACTCATCCACCACGATCAGATCAAATGCATCGGACTCAAATACATCCCGGTGTCGTTGCAAACTCAGCGTATAGATCGAAGCGTATACACAGTCTGCCTCTCCATCCTTTTGCTTGCCATTAAATATCCCATGACTGCGCTCAGGCATGATCTGCCGAAACGACTTTTTCGCCTGATTCAGGATCTCTTCCCGATGCGCTATAAACAAAATCCGCTCAAACCTTTGGGCGAAAAAGCCCGCCAAATACGTTTTGCCAAGTCCAGTCGCCATGACCACCATAGCTTTTTCGTACTGCTCCTCCATCGTGGCATTCAATGCTTCGAGGGCATCTAATTGAGCAAATCGTGGCTGAATAGGCTGGAGAGGCAAGACAACAGACTCTTGTTCGGTTTCCTCCTCTGGCAGCCTCATGCCTAACTCCGCTTCCTCCATCTCGGTGATCCGCTGGATCATCTCTGGGTTTTTCTGGTGATACTGTCGATACTCTTCTTCATACAGTGCGATGGAATCCGGGTTTACTGGCAAGGTTGTCTCGTGATAGAAACTCTGCATAAATTTTTCCAATGCCGACTGAAACGTATATGGCTCTGCCTCCGCATTCATTGCCAAATTCCATTCATACCCCGTCTTGAGCGCCGTGAATGAGAAATTCGAAGAGCCAACAATCAGCATGCCTTCCCCATGCTCATGATCAAACAGATATGCTTTGGGGTGAAAAGAAGTGCCCATGCTTCGCCATAGCCTTGCTTCAATTCGTGAATCAACCTCACAGAGCGCCCGCAATCCTTCGGGCTGTGTGATGTACAAATAGTCTCCTGCGAGCATCCTCACCTCTGCCCCACGTTCTGCCGCTCGCTTTAAATGCGGAGCAAGCAGCTTGACTCCAGATTGCATAATAAAGGAGGTCATAATATAAATCCCGGACGCATGCTGCATCCGGGTAATAAGTTCATCGGCCAGATTGTCGGTAATCAGTTTTACATTAAGCTTCGTCGACATCGATCAGATACACTCTCTCCTGAAATCCTCCGCGCGCCTCGGCTTTATCTGCACGCAGCTTATCCAGCTGCGCCGCATTGGCACCATGAACCTCTGCCAGCGCCCGGATCACTTCGAGCATATCCGCCAGTTCTTCCAGCGCTTCCTGATCACTTCCAGCATTCATGTATTCTGTCGATTCTTCGCTCAGCTTTGTTCTTAACTCTTCCTTGTATTCCTCCGGGTCCAGAATGCGCGTCCGACACTCCTTACCGCTGGATGTGATAATATGCGGAATCTTGTCCCGCACCAATTTGTTGTATGTAGGCATGTGGTTTATCATCCTCTCTGCTGTGGAAGCTCTCCAGCTTCACGCCAGAATCTCCCTTTTTGCCATTATACCATTTGCCATGGATGGATAGAGGTGGATTTTGTAAAGTGATGGGAGCGGATTGAGGAAATAGAAATAGCCCATAACTACTCATTCGGGAGTTGAAATGGGCTTCCGATTAAATGAATCTATCCCAATAACTTTGTAACAATATCATTGAAATTCTTCGTTTCTTTATTGATCTCCACCAAGCATGTGTCATCGTCCGTAGCTGGTTCATATCCGACTCTAACCTTTTTAATTTCGTACTTGTCCATCATATCAAAGATATATCGTATTAATCCTTCAGCTTTTAACGCTGTCTCGGATTTCTCTCCACTGTACAACTCTTCTTCAGGAAAATTCATTGTAATATCTCCGTATTGCTCGTCAAACGAAAACACAATCATCACATCAATAAAATTGTGCCCTAAGTTAAGGTCAGACAGAAACAGGTTTCCCGTCCCCTTAGGGGAGAGTATCTCCTCGAAGCTTGTTATATCCTGAAATTCAGTATCCTTTCCCCTACTATTATCATAAAAGTGAGAACTTCGAATTTGATTCGTTTGAATACTCAAATCTTTTTTAATGAATTGATCCAGATTGCTTTTTTTGAAATCTAATAGGATGATTTCTAAACTTTCCACAGTTACAGCCTCCGTTATTGGTCAATAAAACCCTTAAATGATCTATCCCGATTAAGTCTTACCCCACGTCCATCAGGTAATTTTTTTTCAAGAAATGTTATACCTCTATCATTTGTAACTTTATCAAATCCTCCTGGGGAATCCAGTATATCTTGTAGATGCTTCTTGGCTACTTCGTTTATCTGATCGGGCCCACCCCGAACTTTTCCCCAAATATCAGGATTTCGCCCCGCATGTTTCTGTAAGGCATGTCCTACGATGGTCTCACCGCCTTTCTTGGAAGTTGTCGCAGAACTTAACACAGTTTCTTTATTCACATATACAGAATGCCTTACATTAAGATTTTCCATTTTAGATTTAGGAAAGAGCTTCAATCCATTTTTCTTAACCTTGTAGCCCTTATTATACATCCCCGTAAAAGCCATCGCGATCTTACCGAGTTGTAAACTTGCGATAGAAACTCCTGCTTGCCATGCAGGTATAGATACTCCGGTAATGGGATGTCGACCTTCTTCAAATGCCTTAATTTGTTCCTCGTATATATCTCCCCCACCAGACTCGGATTGCTTCGGCCCTGCTCTCATTTCCTCTAATGAACCACCATTATTAAAGTATTCTCTTAGTTCCTTCTGTCCTGGCATCCCATCCTCAGCTTCACTGGCAGGCATAACAACACCAAACAAAGGATTGTATACCATTCTTTGTTGCTCTTCCCGGTTAGCTGTATCCTGATTCATTATGCTGCCAGCAGCAATCTGCCCAATAACGGCCCCCAAGCTCACCTGTTCCTGATCCACCTGTTGGAACCTCTCGGCAATGGCCCTGAGATCCTGAGAGGACTTCACTATACTCTCCAGTGCACGATTCAGTACAGAACGAGATTGCTGAAAATCATAGAAGAACCGCTCCTGTGTGGCTCCTGTCCACTGAGATTCAATAAAGCCGATTCTTGCAGTCAGGTCATTCCGTATCGATTCCAGTTGCTGTCTTCCCTGCTCAATCTGTTTAGATACATGTAGTAGTTGCTCTGGTGTTACTTTAATTGTACTCATAGATTTCTCTCCGAAGTAAATAAGATTTTACTATGTTAGCAGAAGTACGTGATATATACATCCGTCCAATATCCTGATTTTTCCTTGTTATCAAAAGTGTTCTTTAAGCCCCTGTGCTCTTAGAGTCCTATGTTCAAAAAAACTGAGCAATTTATACACACATTGAATCAATAGATTATTTCAGCTCTGATAGTTCATGCTTCAACCGCTTCTCTAACTCCTTCATTATTTCTTCTGTTCGTTGAAGAAGCTTCTTGATGTTGTTTGCCTTTAGAGTCTGATCCTGTTTAGACTCCCCCATGGAGGACATATGTTGAATCGTACCAATGAACAAAGCAATATCCAACCCAGGTACAGTATCCGTATGCACCAAAGGTAAAATCTCATTCATAGTGAGTTCTTTCGGTGAATGTACTGTACGATACTTTTGGATATATAATGCCTTAATCATTGAGGAAAGTGACCAATCGCAGAGTATCAGACAGGCTTGGAACTGATTGTGACTTTGCATGATGCTGGCAAGTTTGATGTGATATTTTGAATGCTGGAGATAGCCCATCATTGTATTACGGAGTCTATAGTCATCTAGATTATGTCTGAACACAGATTGCATAGAATTATAACGTTCTTGAAAAGGTGGGGTAAAATCTACTTGGTGATTACAATGCGCTTCGGTAATGGACCAATTGCTTGCCATTGTCATCCCTCCAATGAGTTAATACCAGTATTATACAATAAAATAATACTTATAGTAATCAATTATTTATTTTGTATTCTTCGTTTGGTGTTTACCTTTAGGAAACTTGTCTACACTTTTGAACATAGAGGTGAAATACCATGAACGAGGACAGAGAAGTTTTAAAATTGGTCGGAGCCAGAATCCGTGCACTACGCAAAGAAAGAGGGTATTCACAAGAATCCCTCGGAGAAAAAGGTGGATTTCATTTTTCATACATAGGTCAGATTGAACGCGGTGAAAAGAACGTTTCTTTGGTGAACTTGGCAAAGATCGCTGAGTCCCTTGATGTAAATTTGATTCAATTATTTGCGTATGTGGAGGAACAATTTCATTTTACTGAGTCAGAAATAGTTATACAGGAGATTGTAGCCATGCTAAGAGAAGCTTCTCCAGATAGTATTCATTTGGTCAAAAATGTGATACGCGAGATTCTAAAGTGAACCCCGAAGTACACAGCGACAAAAGGCAGAACGATATAAGCCGTTCTGCCTTTTTTGGTTCTTCATTTCTGTTAAGTCTACTCAGATAGCCTTTGTTTTGCGGCAATTTGGGAAATTGCTGCACCCCCAAAATTCCGATCCTGCTTTATTTTTACGTTTTACCATTGCAGCCCCGCAACTACATTTAACATTTGATACTGCTTTAGATAAAGCTTGCTCTTTCTTGGTGGTAGCTGTTTTTATCTTTTTATTAGATGGCACCCACTTTCCCCAACTGCGCAGTTTGCTGTCCACTAAACCGCCGTGCCAATAATCTACTTTAAATTGATCAGCTTCTTTTCTTGCTGGACCCGTAAGATCAGAAGTGGTTACGATTAAAGATAGGATACAATCATAATTCCTCTTCGCACCTACCAGTTCCCGAACAGTCATCACCTGCACCTTATTATGATCAGCATAGCATTTTGCCTGAACAGCTGTTTTTTCGCCACGCTTATCAGTAATAACCAAATCTACTCCACCATCTCTACCTCCAACACCAACTTCTTTTACCGTATATCCATTGTCTCTAAAATACAGAGTCAGTAATCGTTCGAACTCTGCTCCTGTCATCTTATCTAATGGTAAAGCTAGAATCACATCGTCTGATCTGCAAGTAGAGGAGGAACGATTAAAGCTATTACTTGTTGGCTTTTTGATAGCTTGTTTCTTACGCGTGTTAGAGTTTCTTCGTTTTTTCTTTTTAGAAGGTTGTACTATTCCAGCAATAACAAATAATATAACAACACCAATAATGATCCATATGAACTCATTCATTTATTCACTCAATCCCCCTATTTTACACAAAAAGCTAATACTTCTTTATTAGAATCTCCATAATAATTATTTCACTTGATAGATAAACTCTCCATCAACTGAGCTAAAAACTTTAAATTCTTTAAAATATATCCTTACTTCCTTGTTACGTGTGAAATACTTAAGAAGCTCATTAATATCTTTTCTTGCTTTTTTTATATCGAAATTAATTTGGTCAATTACCACTATTATTTCATATGCTGCTTTATCTATAGCTTCGATAACTGATAACTTATGATTATCTTGCCATTCAACATTATATTTAAGCTTCATTTTAGTATCTTCATCGTTCATACCATTAAAAAACTCAATAATTTGAGGAATTATGTGCCCCCATAAATCATGTATTCCTAGCTCATTTTCAATCACCAGTAATTTTCCTAAATCTTGATCATAAACGAATCCATCACATATTCTATTACCGATTTTCTTTTTAACACTATAATAATTTGCCCCTTCTCCAAATATGAATTTATGATTTTTCTCCACTTCTTTCTCATACTCTCTCTCAAGTGAAAAAGTAACTTCATTAAACATTTTATTATTAAAATATAGAGCAGACTCTCCTACTGTATACTTTTTCTTTAAATCTACATTTTCTTTCTCATTATCATTTAATGCGAGTCTGAATTTTTTTGGTCTATAGTTATCATCTACTTCAAATAAATCAGTATAGTTTAACAAAAGTCTGTAGACTATATTGCGTTTCCCACGTTCACCATGTTTATTAGGTCCAAACACATCTTTATTAATAAGATCATAAATTTCATTATAATTTAGCCAAATGTTTTCGTTTGTTTTATATATTTCGACAATATGGTCTATAATTCTCATATAAATTAACAGCTCCCTTCAAAATATTCCTCAAACAATACACTTATTCGCCACCGCCACCATCTTCGCAGGCATCTCTTCTCTTAACCGCCATACAAAGCTCATCGGTTTGTTCCCCTCATGGCTCACGTAATCCGCTTCACCCAGAAAGACAAATGGAGATGTATAACCATGCTCCTCCTTATACTCCCTCACGAACAGTGCGATACGATTCCCCGTCTCCCGATGATGAATATACCGCTGCGCGGTAGCAGTGTGCTCTGATACCCGGCTCTGCGTCTGCCAGTGGAACAAGCACTCATTGATCGCATAGTCCTCATATAGCGTGGATGGAGAGAAATCTTTGTCCGATTTGTTCAGTGTAATGAAGAAGATATCGGTCTGTTCATCTGCAAAATATTTTACGCCTTCGCGGAACGTTGGCGATTGCTCGGCATTCCAGTAGCCGAAGGCGGCGAGCACTTGGTCGATGGAGTATATACAGTGGATATCCAGTGGACAAGTGTACGGGAACGCATTACTTTTATCCACAAATCGCAGATGAGCCAGATTATATCTAAAAATATCCACAAGCTCGGCCCGGAATACTGTGCAAGACAGGACGCGTGTAATCCCTTCTTGGATGCTGCTTAGCCCCAGCTTCTCGGGTGCGGCACGGTGGAAGGTGTAGTAGAACATGATCAACATGCGCTGTTCATCGGCATTGGTGGGCTCTTTACCTTTTTCAATATAGTCGATCAGAAAAGTCAGCCAGCTGCGAGAGTTGATCGTCAGCACGGATGGCAGTCTGCGGATATATTCCTCTTGCTCATCCTCCACTGGCTCGGTTAGTCCGGCTTCGGCCAACAGGCCGCGGAAATACCTTTTGCCAGAACGCCCGCCATACAATTCATATAGTGTCATTCCGTGATGCTCTACAAAATGGGCCAGCGTCAGCGGCAGTCCAGTGTCCTGCTGGAACGTTTGCAGCTTCTGGATCAAAGCTCTGCGATTGCGGCTCATTTGTTTCAGATTACGCATCACGTAATCCTTGGCTTGCTTTTCCAACTGAATAAACGTGCCCCGAGGCAGGTTCGAAAAGCCGTTCTCGACGTAGTACGAGATGGAGTGCTTGGTTGCACCGATCAGAGCCCGGAATTTATCCTGGTATCTGTACTCCTGATGCGCTTGCCCGATGAAGTCGAGCACGGTCAGGCACTCTTTGCCCTCCGCCATCCGCAGCCCACGACCGAGCTGTTGCAGGAATACGGTTAAACTTTCAGTTGGACGCAGGAACAAAATCGTATTCACCTCAGGAATATCCACGCCCTCATTGTACAGATCGACAACAAAGATCATGCGCAGTTCCCCGTTCACTAGTTGTCCTTTTGCAGAATGACGCTCCTGTTCACTCGACCCGCCATGCAAAGCTATAGATGGAATGCCGGCTTCGTTGAAAACTTTAGCCATATACAGTGCATGATCCACACCTACGCAAAAACCCAGCCCTTTGACATCATCCAGATCGGTGACATAACGATTCAGACTTTGCATGATCTGGTTGGCACGGATTTTGTTATGGGTGTAGAGCTTCTCCAGCTCATTCAGATCGTAGCCTTTGCGCGACCACTTCACCTGAGACAGATCAACGGTATCGGTGACACCAAAGTACTGAAACGGACTCAGCAGCTTCCGGTCGATGGCATCGGTCAGACGAATCTCGGCGGCAATCGTATGATCAAAGTAAGCGGTTATGTCTTTACCATCCATCCGTTCAGGTGTTGCTGTAAGTCCTAGCAAAATTTGCGGCTCGTAGTGAGACAACAACTTCTGGTAAGAAGGTGCCGCGGCATGATGGAATTCATCCACAATGATGTAATCGTAATAGTCTCGGCTGGTGATCTCCGTCAGCTTCATGGAATTGAGGCTCTGTATGCTGACAAACAGATGCTCCAATGCCTCAGCCCGGTGACTCCCGACGTGTAACTCGCCAAAGTTCATATCCTTCAGGATATACCGGAACGTGTCCCGGCTTTGCTTGAGAATCTCTTCCCGATGGGCGACAAAAAGAAGCTTGGCTCCCGCATGGCTTGCCCGGAATCGTTTGTAATCAAAGGCGGAGATGACCGTTTTGCCCACGCCTGTGGCGGCGACGATCAGGTTGCGGGTTCGACCATACAGCGTACGCTCAGCTTCAAGCTGTTCCAGCACTTCCTTTTGATAATCATAAGGCTGAATGTCGAGGTGGAAGTGTCCGATTTGGTCTTTTTTACGGTTCAGAGCTGCTCTTAGTTGTGCCTCATGCTCCTGATCCTCAGGAATGTATCTCGTAAATTCACGGTCATTCCAGTAACTTTGGAAGGTCGCTTCAATCTTGCGCAGCACATCAAGTGAATCCTTCTCCGTCACCTTGAGATTCCACTCCATGCCACTAGTCAGGGCCGGGTTAGACAGGTTGGAAGATCCCACATAAGCAGTAGTGAATCCGGTATCGCGGTGGAAAATGTACGTTTTGGCGTGCAGTCGGGTGACTTTGGTATCATACGAAATCTGGATTTCGGTGTTCGGTAATTTGCTGAGCTCGGTAATCGATTTGAGGTCGGTGGCCTCCATATAGGTGGTTGTGATAATCCGCAGCTTCCCACCGCCTGATGTGAATTGCTGGAGCTGTTCCAGCAGCAGGCGAAGCCCACTGAATTTGATAAAAGACACCAGCCAGTCGATCCGGTCGGCGGTCACGATCTCTTTTTGCAGCTCCAGCAGCATGCTCGGTTCAGACTTCGCACCTGTAAATAACGAGCTTTGGGCAATCGGCGTATCCGGGCGAAGGATTTTGGTATCGCGAATGGCACGAATGCTGTTCAGCCTGGAATACACATGGGTCAGCACCTCTCCCTGCTCATCCAGTTGCAAATCGTTATACTCCTCTTCCCCCAACGTGTCCTTCAAAGTTGCTATAATCTCATTACAGGTTCGAATCTGCTCTAATACGGCCATTTTGTCTTCCGTCTGTTCCCTTACAATTTTAAGCGCTCGCCGGGTCACCGCCGCCAAATACGTGGACAACAGCTTGCGCGCTTCCTCTGCATCCAGCTTTTCTGTCCCAATGTGATACACATCCGGGTCCAGCGCCGAAATCTCCTGCCTGGTGATGGTGTTGATAAGCTGTTCATATATGCCTTGTTTCATGAATGTACCTCGCGAGAGTTAGAATAGGTTGTGGATATGTAGTTGTGCTCCATAGATATTGCTTCGTATTGGTAAATATGGTCTCTACTCTATTATCGTCCAGCACGTGAGAAATTTCATTAGTTGTTTGAGTATAAAAAAAGAGCACCCCTATCGCCTCTGGACGACAGGAATACTCCAGATTTTTAGGCTTCGAGGCAAACTGTTCCTTTAGTTTTGTTAGATTCAAAATCCACAAGAATTTGTATTGGATTTAGTGGAGCAGCATCTGCCTCTCAGGACATGGTATCTATAACTCCATCTCAAAATACTATTCAATTTATGAATGAATTGGCTCAACGTGAAGATATACCTTCACAAGTAAGTTTTGGTACAATCCAAAACTCTACAGATAACGATTTAATTGAAACAGCGGAATTTAAGAATTCAGCAACAGGGTCCTCTGAAATTAAAATTTCGCCTTTTCCTAATGTTCCGAATGGTTCTTACATAGATGCAAAGTCATCTACCAAAGCAACTAGCATTCTTTATTCAGTATCTGCAGAAACTTCTATCTTTTATAGTTATAATGGGTTCACTGATTTTGTAAATGAAAGATATGGAGACAGGTCAGTAGGCTTATCTTCAACTTATTCGATTGCTGGAATGTATACAGATAAAAGCGGTGCTTATAGAACTGTTGGTACACATTCCGTTGCCTTTGGAACTCAAATTTATTACGCCGGAACAATGGATACTAAGCGAAAATGAATTTTATGAACAATAACTGAATCTTCCTAATCCCCTTTTGATGCACAAGAATAAGACATCTATTTTGGTGAACTTAATCTTGCAAACAAGAGGGGTTTTTATTCTAAAAACTGTTCTTAATAGTAACTAGAATATATAGTTTTATTTCTAATGGTCTTTTTTATAACGTGGTATATTACTAACAAAACTCCATTCTAAAACAGTTCACTGTTAAATTATAAAATTTGAATAAGTCCAAAAAGAAAACTTAAATATCTTAAAAAGTTAAATACCTGGAGGTTTTACATTGAGAAAAAAAATTTAATTCTAGCTTCTCTGGTTTTAGTATTGTCATCCATTGCATGGATAACAATATCTCAAAGTGATTCCACTTTTAACGAGAGCTTTTTAAATACTAGATTCATTAACGAATCTGAAGCACATAAAGAAAAAAATAAAAATAAAGTAGCTATGAATACCTCTTCTATCTCAATGGATGTAACTATAAACCCAGAATCTGCTGTAAGAAACCATTATGAGGGAACTAAATATCCATATTTTATATTAAATTCTAATGAAGATATTTTAAGCGGCATTTTTAGTCTACAAGTCAACAAGGATACTGATTTAAAAATAATATCATTGAAAGGAAATGAACTTGCTCCAATTAGACTACCTGGGGATAAAGAGTGGTTTTCTAATTTAAAATATACTGAAACAGGCGACAATATGTTAAAAATTCCATTCGAGATTGACATATCAATAAACAATTCCGAAGATATACTATTAATACCAATTATTAATGATAATTTTTTCTACTCTGGTGAACACTCAGGTGTCATACGTCTAGTGACGATTGATAATGTAAAGTTAAATAAAGCTATGATTGATGAACAAACTATTTCGGATGTAGATATTGAAACGTTCCACCCTCGTCCATCCATCAAGTTAACAGATATAAACGGTAATAGAATCAATGAAGTGATTCGCGAGGATAAGCTTTATCTAAGTAAAAACTGGTCTCATTTAGAATTAGCTAATATTATGTATGACACTATTGTTGATATACTATGGATAGATGAAGAGGGTAAAACAGAAATAATAGCGGAAAATGTGCAATTAAACAAAAATGAAAATTTTAAATTAGAAATCAAAAAAAGATATTTAGACATTATGAAAGAAAATACAAAAAGACAATTCTTTGTAGTAATCAATAATAGAAATCAAAAGGTATTAGCCGATTCAGAAGCATTTAATCAAAACAAAAAACCCACTTTAACTACCTTTCAACTTATAAAAGAGATCCTTCCAACCATTACTGACTAAAATTAATTCAGGAGGAATCAATAATGAACGAAGATCAATTAGAAAGAATAATCATTTTGTTTAATTCACTAATTAAAGAAGAACAGAAGATCTTTTCGAAGACAATTAGTGTATATTTGAAAACTGATATTCTTATGAATAAAACTTTCTTAACTAAACTTAGCTTATATGATTTGAATCTTGCTCGATTAACTTTGGAGGGAATAATTCAAACTAAAAGCGCACAGAAAATAATAAATGTGCCTCATGCTAATTATGTTGAATTTGGAAGAATAGATACTGATAATTTTAATTGATACTCTCGTAGCTTTGAATTTGAGTCACCCGTTTCTATATTACACGTCAATTGTGATTGTTGTTTCAGCAACAGCACTCTGCTTAGCAGTAGCTTATCTGCGCAGGATCCCTGTACCTTCGAACGTTTCGCTCTTATTGCTCTTTCTTTTCTTCGAAAGCTTCAAGTTCGTCACTCTCCTTAGGGAAAACACAGTATATACGCCTTAACTATGTTATTAGCACATTCGGAGAGTGTGCTAATAACTATCGCCCAATGAAATACATCCCTCTTACCCTTCACATGCCCCTTCTTCATCATTCATACCTTGGGTTCAAAGTCTCTTTCCACACGGCATCCTGCATGAAATCAACCTGTTTCTCTTCAAAATAAGATCATTATTGATGATTTCACTTTTCAAATTAATGATATCATTGCGGGTTTCCATGATAAGATACTGTTCGTACATTCTTTTCTCTCTGTTTCTATTACTTCAGAATTTCCCAAAAATACGATTTAAGATTTTCCTTAATTCATTCAATGTGAAATCTCATAATTATCAAACTGATGATTGGAGGGAATGGAGCCCTGTCCGCATCCAATTTGACAGTCTGCTGCTTGTCATTCGGACTACAGCCTGCAATGAGTGCGGAAGCGATAAACAGCATGCGCAAGTATTTCCACATTGAAATCACCTCCTATGTACAACATGCCCGGTAAGGGATAGGTTACGTTTTTTGAACAAAGTATGCGCGGTATGTGAATGGATCTCCTTAATATATTTGTAAAAACTCTCCCTCTCTCCATAACCTTAATCCGTTCCACTGCGTTTAGTTAACAGCACACCCAGCTTTCCCATTCCCTTCAAAAAGAGGCGATCTCATGTATTCGAATCATCCAGCCAATCATGTAACAACAGAACAAACCTCCCTATATTCACATCTCAAGCCAGTGAGCCGGCCAACTAACAAATTTCCCCATCACTTTATCAAAGTATTGTTGTCTGTTGGAGTTGTATCCACCCTGCTCCTTGCCACGCTGTCTTCGGTATCTCCAACGTATGCGGCCAATGACGGGCAATCTTCCAATACTGCTCAGAAGCTCCACTACACAGAAGTAGAAGGTGGATACTACTACACGGTGGCATTAAGAAGTGATGGTTCCGTCTGGGCATGGGGCCGTAATCTGTTAGGAGAGCTTGGGATCAGCGACACCGTAAGGTATCGCCATACATCCGGTCCTGTACGTATTCCGCAGTTATCCGATATCACAGCTATCTCTACCGGAGGTGGAGGGTACAGTGTAGCTGTTCAAGCAGACGGAACGGCCTGGCATTGGGGAGCGGGCAGAACCCCTAGCCAAGTTTCTGGGATCACCAACGCTGTTGATGTTACTGCGGGACCTTCTACAACTTTGCTCCTCCTTCGAGATGGGACCGTTCAATCCTGGGCGAATCCCGAGCAGAAGCTGCCCGGTCGTTCAAGCGCAGAGGCTGAACCGAAACCTGCTTTGCACAAAATCGCCGGATTGAATGACGTCGTTCAAACCACTCTTGCAGGACTGGACGGGTATGCATTGAAGAAAGACGGTACCGTATGGACGTGGAAGGAAGCCAGCGAAACAAACAGCAAACCTTCCAAAGCCAAAATAATTAAAGGTCTGAGCAACATCTCCTTCATTACAGATCAAAGCGAGGATTTACTAACCCTCGACTCTAAAGGCCGTGTCTTTAGACTGAATGAACAAGGAAAACCAATTGCCTATCATCACGAACTCAAAGTGAAAAAGATCGATGCCAACTCGAATTATGTATTGCTGGTAACTACGGCAGGCGAAGTATACAGTTATGGCAGAACCGTAACGGGCAAACAAGGTAAAGTAGCATCGTTATCCAATATCGCCGATGTATCCGCAGGTTATTACCACAGTCTTGCACGTTCCTCCAATGGAACCGTCTGGGGATGGGGGGGAGATAAATATGAGGAGGCAGGTGCGCCTGCAACGTCTGACGGAGGTATGGTTTATAAGCCAGTTCAAGCCAAGCTCGGTACAGATATTGATGTGAAAGGCAAGCTGCTCCAGTCGATCTATGCAGCCGTAGAAACATCCGAAACCATCCAGGTCCCGATCAAGGATATTGCGTCAGCACTTGGAGCACAATTTCAGGTGCATACAGCGGGAGCGGGAGGAATAGTAACTCACTACACGTTAAAATATAACGATCGAATGATTACCATCAAACCGCAAGAATCGCGATACACGGTAACCCGTATAAATACACTTGATCCGCAGAAAGAACTGGTTGTGCCACTGCGTGAGCCAGTTGGCAACTATTCGGGGGCTACCACAGCGCCATACGAAATGCTGCAAGGGCTTGGGTTAAATGCCACTTGGGACCGCAGCGCCGCCAGATTAACTATAGATGAGATGAAGTGAATAGGGGCAGATAATGATAACACCAAGTATATGGAGCACATGGATCTGCACATGGATTAACACTTACAGAAGGATAAACACACCATAATAACTGAAAAAATCCTCCTTCAAATCACGGGCTATTCTAGCGGAACGGCCATGATTTAAGGAGGATTGGTTTATCTACTTGTACATGCTTACTTCTCGAATCGGAACCGTACGGGCCGAAGTCAATGTTACAAATAGTTGGCGCTTTCATTTTTATACTCAACATCACAAAAAGGCAACCCGAGCACGGGTTGCCTTTTACTGCTTACATTTTGCTGCCACTGCCGGAATGGGGACTCCTTTTCTAAAATCTAAAGCTGCCTACTTCCCCCGGACTTTAAAGCCCCTAATCGAAATGTACATTTTTCTAACGATCCGAGGAAATCTTATATGGAGAAATTGATGTTAAAATAGGCGTTTGTCATGTGTTTTCAGCAAAATAAGGGCTCTGTGAATCGTTACAATTCCAGAAGTCCTATATCGCTCAGATAAGCTCATCTGAATTCATTAGAATAAACAAGATGTGGGGGCGCTTAAATCCAATGAACCCTAGCTATAAGACCAAGCCCACAATCTAGAAGCAGCCCCGATATTAAATCTCTCTTCCCAGCAAGAGACATCCTATATAAAGCCACCATCAACATCCTATTCAACATTTTCATGCATCCTAAGCATTGCCTCGTTCCGCTCCTATCCTTCCATCTCCCCTTTGTAAAAAGGGTTCCACCCCTGGCCTTTGCCCGACGGCATCGCGCCTGGCACACCGTCCGCCTCAAGCAGCGGACGGACAACTAACTTCACAGGCCACGTCTCGCTCTCGAAAATAACCCGAGCAAGCGCGGCCCGATCCGCTTCGGGAAGCTGCACAGCATGCAGCGCTTCCCGCCAGGCCTGCTCCGTGATCTCCCAGAACTCCGTTTCCGGGATGTTATACACTTCGCTCAAAGCCTCCATGATCGCAGCCAGATTCACCTGCGTCCCGAGAGACTGCACGTAGAAGATCAGCTTCTCGATCGTTTCATTGTAAAGGCTGTTGGAATATCCGGGGCGAATGTGATATGCCGGATCGGCTATCCCATGCTTGTCCAGATACGGCTGATGCAGACGCACAGAGTCATGGTCCCGGAACAGCAGCCCCTTCACCTGATTATCCCGCAGGACGAGACAGCAGTTCTGACCATGAATCTCCGGCACAACCCCCACCTTGAATAGCCGCATGACAATATCATAGAACGTGGCAGCTATGTCAGAATAGAAGTCCAGCACATGCTTCGCACTCGGCTCCCTGCCTGCAATGTCGCTCAGCAGATGGTGCCCGTCCAGATTTACGCCAAGTGCAGCCATCGGAATGATTTTATAAGCATCGTCCAGAAGCTCAGCCGGATAAACCCGAATCTGTGCTGCCAGATGGCGCGGGTGATCATCGAACAGCCCCATGGCCTCCGGCATGTATCCCCACCAGTTCTGCTCCTCACACATATACACCTTGTCTTGCAGCGTCTCGTCACAAGCCACTGCCTGTCTCAGCATTCTCTCCCCCACAAGCCCGTTCAGCAGCTTAACCACCGGAAGATAACGCGCCGCACCTAACGACAGAACACTGACCGGCAGCTTGAGCATAAGCGCAGACTCCGCAGTTTGAGCCATGGAGCGCAGGGAAGAGGTAGCGTATACGTTACCAACCTGTGTATCCAGCACTACAATCGTGCCCGCTACGATTTCTTTGGTGAAGCGGGGCAAAATCACATGCTCTAGCTGCCACGGATGGACTGGCATTGGCACATAAGCGTCTATGCTCAGACCTCTACGAAGGTATTCCGATTGCATCTCTTCACGCTGGGAATCATACAGTACATTCAGAATGGACATGCCACCTTCACATCCCTGCTGCACTGCATCCCGCTTGATTGCCACCCAGCGCAGCGGGATCGTCTTCCCGAACTCGGCTGCATATCTGGCAACATCTTCTGCGCTGAATCCGACCTTTGCTTTGGAGCATGGATGGAACGGACGATCTCGCAGTGCAGCAATACGCTCTCCCTTCACAAACCAATCATATGCTGACTTCGGATGACATGCAGATAACGTCTGTACCTGATCCCAGCCCAGTGCGTACTGTTCTACCGCCAGATTCACGCTTGCCAGGAAATCCGCCACACCGGGCTGTGAATAGGCATCCTGAGACAATGCCCGCTGTAGCACCGCTTGGGCCACTTCGGCAGGAGTGAGAATCTCACTCCAGCTGCCATCCGGCTTCTCCTCATAGATGGGCGAACCCGGAACCCACTGCACTGCCTGCCGTACCCCTTTTTCCACCAGACACAGTACACCCTCTGTATGCAATCCCAAACGAAAAGGCACCATAGCCGCAGGCGTATCCTCACCAGAACTGTGCTCATGTTTATTCTGCACATCGACAGGGTGATGGTGCGTATGATGCTTCCCGGTGCTCTTTGCCACTTGAGTCTCATATCTCTTATACAAGTTTCGAAGCGGTGCAGGAGCAACGGCCAAATCAACAAAGGATTGACCTTCCAGCGGAAGCAACTGCTCCGCCAGCAGACTATTCATCAGATCAGACATCACCCGTAGCTCAGCGGCTTGCCGACTGGAACACTGAATTAGCGTTGACATGTTCATCCTCCTCCGTCAAATAGTGAAATGCCGGGTGCGGATGTCCCAGAAAATCGTGATGGGAGATCGTCCAGGAGTACGCACCGGATTTAACAAAAACAACAATATCACCTACCCGTAACCTCTCCACTTCTGCATCTGAATGCAGACGATCCTTCGGTGTACATAGCTCACCTGCGATGTGGACTCGCCCTTGCTTGACTTCGGGTCTGCTGAACGCATGTTGCCATTGTTCTGTATATACAATCTGGAATGGATGATTGTGTCCCCATGAGGCAGGCAGACGCTGATGATGTGTACCTCCTCGCACGATGGCAAACCACTCTCCATGCGAACGCTTGATATCCGTGACCTCTGCTGCATAATAACCGTGTTCGGCAACCAGCAGGCGACCTGATTCGAAGAACAGCTCACCTCCGCGGGCAGCAAGGCGCTTTCTGCTCTCACTCTGCTCCAGAAGCTTCGTAAACAAAGGCCAGTCGAAGCCAGGACTGCCATCATACGTCACACCGAAGCCACCACCCGCATTCACAATGTCTACCTGCACGTGATATCGCTGCTGCCACTGCTCCACCTTTTGCAAATACAGCTCAATCATCTCGGCATGCAGCCCTGCATCCATGTTGTTGGACAAGGAATGAAAATGGAATCCACACAACCGAATCACCCCCGCGCCTTCCACGCGGAGCAGCTCGATCGCCTCCTCCAGATCCTCTTCATCCATTCCAAATGGACTCGGACTGCCTCCCATGACAATCTTCGTTTGCGGCAGCGCACTGCTTCGCAGGTTAATTCGCAGCAGCACACGAACCTCAGGCACATCTCCCCTGTGACCTGCGACCTCCCATGTTTGCTCCGGGTGTTCCAGCACCATCTTGTGGGCGCAGTATTCCGTATCGTCCTCCTGCTCACCTGTCCGTTTGCCTGATTGCGCACTTACCTGCTCATCTGCCAGCTTAACCGCCAGCTCACCAGCTTCTCTCCCTGCTTGCCTCCGTTGCTGCTGTACTTGCTCTTCTGGCTCGCGATCATCATTCCGCTCTGACTGCTTCATATGTTCATCACGTGTTACAATGCGCTCCTTCGCAATGGCAATAATACGCCTCAGCTCCAGCACGCTCTCCACATGGATATAGCTCACGTCCTGCTCCAGCGCTTGCTTCAGCTCGCTTTCCTTCTTGCCTGGGCCTCCGAACAGAATCGGAACATCGCGGCTTACCGCCCTCACCTTCAGCAGCTCGCCAATAGAAGCCACCTCAAAGCCCTTCACCCATGGAAGCAAGGCTTCAATAATACGTGGATCAGGGTTCGCTTTGATCGCATAGAACAATCTCGTGTTCACAGGCATCGTTTGCAGCATTTCACGCACCTGTGCCTGTATTCCAGCCAAATCGTAGATATATGAACAGATTGGCTCGTCCAGCTTTACCCGTTTTAGTTCCTCCAGCGCTTGCTGTACCCCTGCTTTCATGTCTGTCCACCTGCATTTCTGTAGTCGTTTCGCTTTTGGGTATATGCCCGGAATGCTGTATTACGGTCATCCCCGAGCACATAGATGTGCACACCCCGTTCACGCCACACCTGCATGTCCTTGATTCCCCTTGTCACCGTGGCATAGGGCACGCCGCACTGCTGTGCAGTGTCATGGAGTGTCCGCAGCGCATCCTGCACGTCCGGGTGATCTGTCTGCCAAGGCACACCCAGCGACTGCGACAAATCCGCCGCCCCTTCCAGCACAAAGCTCACCTGCGGATGAGACATCAGTTCCGGGCTTTGCCGCACACCCTTCACGCTTTCAATCATAGGCACAATCATCACCTGTTCATTGGCCTCCGCAATGTAGTCTATCAGCGGAAACTTGCCGAATACTCCAGGCCGTCCGCTGTTCAGACTACGCATGCCTATCGGATGATAATACGCATGATGTACCGCTTCCTTCACTTGAGCCAGCGTTTCTACATGCGGAATGACGATGCCCTGTGCCCCGCAGTCCAGCACTTTCAGAATTTCGGTCCGCTCCACCCTCGAGATGCGCACCAAGGGTGTAAGCTCAGCCAGCTCGGCCGCTCGAATTAATTCTTCTACGGATTCCATCGACGTCGCTGTATGCTCCAGATCAATAATGACAAAGTCATATTCGGCCTGACCGATCAACTCTATGATGATGGGATGCGGAATAGAGACAAACAGGCCGAATACTTCCTGTTTACGAGCGATCTTATCCTTGAGTGTATTCACCCTCATTGGCCTTCTGCCTTCTGTTGGAGCGTATCCTTAGCCAGCTTGAGCGGGTTACTTGCTTTGCGGAAATATAGCTCGCCATCCCCATACAGCCGGCGTTTGGTCATCTCTTCAATCAAGGCATCTGCTGCAAAAAGGTCAAACATCTTAAACCTCTCCGCATACTCGGGATGCTGCCGCTGATAATCCAGAATGACACCTGCACACAGCTTCCAGAAGCTTTCTTCGGACAGGCCGAAGGGCTCCAGTGCCAGCGCAATATCCGTCATGCAGATAAAAAAGAAAGCATCATACGTATAGTCACGCACCTCCGACACATCACCAGCGTAGATGAACGAATACCGGTTGAACTTACGGTGTGTTTCCGGTTCGGGATGCAGCTTGGGCGCACGTTCCGGGTGCAATAGCTGATCCGGGACGTACCGGACGCCATCATGCAAATCCTTGATGATGATGCGTTTGGGCAGTTCGTTTTCAATCACCAGAATGATATTCTGGGCATGAGATTCAAGCGCAATCCCGTGCGCATATAACAGATGAATAATCGGCAAGGTAAGTGTGCGAACGAGCGCTTCTGCCCACTCCTGTACCCCATACCGCTGAATGGCCTCCTGCACATAAGGAACTCCGTTCCGCTGCACCAGCATCAGGGCATTCAGCGGCCAAGCCGTCTCACCTGCGCTCAGGTGAACGGATACATTTTCACGCCAGATTGCACCGAGAGTGCCGTAAGCGCGCCCATATTGAGTGACAGGCAGTTGTTCATAGCGGAACGAAAGGCCCATGATTTCTTTCAAAATGGCAAACTGCTCCTGCCGCAACAGCTCATCCTCACGCACCAGTTCATCCAGCCAATCGCTGATCAGAGGCGCATTTTGCGTTGTATGCTGGGCAAGAATACGCGTGCTCGACGTGTTGGTAATGCTCAGAGCCAGCTTGATATAAGGGGCCTGCTTATTCTTCCGGTTCGAGAGAGAACGAATGGATTGCTGCGCACGGTAGGTGGAGGAAGAAGCCCCCAGATACACGATGTCGCCATCCATCAGCTGCCGGGCAAATATAGACTCCAGTGCATGCTCCCACTGCCAAGGATGAACAGGAATCAAGCTGTAGGAACCGATATCGTTCGAACCTGCTTTAGCCAAAAGATTCTGGCGGAACTGCTGCCTGTCCTCCACGGTCAGGTGCTGCTCAAGCAAAGACTCACAAGTGTAACCGCTGGATACAGCCGTTTGGGCCAGTTCCTTTCTCACCGCAACCCAGATCAGTGCAACGTCTGCATTAAACTCGGGGCCGTAGGCCAGATTGTCCTGTAGCGAGAACCCTAGCCGTGACTTGTAGCTTGGATGATACAGATGACCGTCAGTCATATGACTCTCCAGTGCATCGTAGTGCCGATCCCCAATTGGAATGCTCTGTGGCAATACTGCGCGGCACTGACTATCCTTGGCCATCGTTTCCTGTAGCTCCTGAATAAAAGCCGATACATTCGCACCCTTCAGGTGGTTCAACACCATTTCCTCCAGAAACCGATCCAGATCGGAGCAGACGATGCCCTCACGCATAATAGATCCTTTCTTCACCTTCACTCGGCCAAACGAAAACTTTTGCTCCGCCTCACAGGTATACACCACGGATTCGCCTGAAGCTGTAGTTCCGCTGGTACGCCACTCCTGTCCGTTCACCTGACAATCCAAAATCCCCTCAAACCATAGCGCCTCCAGCGTCTGCCGCATGATTCGCTCCTGAACTTCCACATATACAGGGCTCTCGCCTGTCTTAATTTCGATATCCATGACTGTCACATGCTTCACTCCCTAAACGTTTCATGACGTTACGTACCGGCACATATGCCGGGGTCTGACTAATGCCCGTGAGACAGCTGACCAGATTTTGTTTGGCGAGAAAAGCCTCTGCCGTCAGCAGATGCTGTACATAAATGTTGCCTGTTCGAGCCAGCTCTGCCTCCAGCGCATGTCGCACCTGCATCCAGAAGTGCTCTTCCGGCACCCCCATATCCCGGGCAAGAACATGAAGCAAGGCTCCAAGGTGGTTGACGATAAAATAATACGAGGTCCGCGCCCACGCCTGTTCACGCGAATAATATAACAGCCCTGTTATTTCTATAGGTTTAGATGTAACTTCGGCTTTGGTTGCGGCTTTGGTTGTAGCTTTGTTTGCTGCAATTGCCTGATCTTGCATCTGTTCATCCTGCAGTCGTTCACTGACGAATTCCCGGTCAACACTTACCCCTTCCAGATCACGCACGATAAAAGCAACAGGCATGCCCCGCTCAAGCGTCACCAGAGTGTTCTGTAGATGGGCTTCAAAATGAATGCCCTTCTCTCCAGCCGCTCTTACCAGCGGTAGCAGTGAGCAGTCCAGATAACGGGCGAGCCAGTGCTCCACCAAGCCTATGTTGATCCTTGGATTGGTCGCAGTCGCAGGTTGATACCCTGCCTGACCATGCCAGATGTGGTCGTTGGTGGATTGTTTACTTCCTGCAGATAACATATGAGTGCCCTCTGTATATTTACTGTTTGCTTTATCACCCTTGCTCTCATGACCATGACCAGCGTAATGGCCAAGCATGGTGATCAGCCGGGATGGTGCCCCCGGTAGCGGCGACTCCACCAAACTGGACAACACATATGTATCCGCGGGATCGAACTCAATCGGCCGGTAAGCGATGGTGAACAGGCTTGTAAGCTCTTCCTCCTCGAACATACATGTCGCTACACCTGTCTCGTACGCAATATGAGTCTGCGGCTCGGCTGCAAAACATCCTTGCTGCCACACATATCTGGACGCATCCAGTGTGCGCCTCATCTGCTCGGCATTGTTGGTACGAATCATATTCGTAATCTGCATGTTCAGTGACAGCTTGATGTTACAGCTCCAGTCCGGCACGTATACCGTACGCACAGAGGAAGTGGGGTAAACCCTGGGTCCTGCACTGCCGAGCAGCAGCAGCTTCTCTTCGCGGATATAGGACTGAACCTCGTCCAGACGTGTGATGTGTTCATATTGCCATGGGTGGACGGGCAGCAGCCCATACATGCTCATTTTTTCTTTGGACACAGGCAAGTCGTAGCTTGCCAGTAAAGATTGAAGATTTATTTTTTCCGCGTGCTTCACCCATTCCTCTGCATACACATCCTGCCTTACGGCGATATAACAGAGCTGGAACGAGACCTGAAGCTCCGGGCTGTACTTCCGTACATCCTCTGCGGTAAAACCTCTGGAGTTTTTCGGAAACGGGTGAAACGGATGACCATACAATAAAGACTGCTCGGATGTAATGTAATTATGGATACCGTGGTCTGATGCCTGCTCCATGTACAAGGTCAGATTAGATGCGCTGTTCTCGACCTTTTGGGCAAAATCATCGAACCGATCCGTGACTTTTTCTCTTGTATACTTTATTTGCTCTTCTTGTCCTGTTCCTTCTCCTGAACAATTCCCCTCCTTGCCTTCTCCGGCAATCTCAGCGGAAATCCAGCGTGCCAGATCACGGTAATGTACCGTTCCCCCGTTATAGCTGATGCTCGAATACTCATGCTCACCCATCGCCGAGTAATAGGACAGCTTTCCAGTCACCCTTACACCGCTACACGGAAAAAAGATGGAATAGATGTGCGTATCCGGTTTGAGCTGGATATGCTCTTTCCTCTCCGGCCCAAGCTCGCGGATATAACAGTTCAGCAGCAGTTTACATGTATGTTCATCGGCCTGCTGCGCCGCCCTGGACTTGCGTTTGATTCCCATTTTGAACAAGGATGCCTACCTTCTTTCGCGTTATAAGTAATACCAGAGGTAATGTCAGCAGGATGGCGCAGCCCAGCCCGATGCATATTTCCTGGAGAGCTCCCCATTTGGCCAGATCAACTGCTCTGCCATGTCCGGCAAGCCACTGCCAGCGCATATCGTAATACAGCGTCATACCCATAACTGCAAATGATGAAGCCAATCGTTCAATCGTGGTGCATAACACCGATCCTTCATGCATGTCTTCCTCGGGCAAGGCCTGTAGTCCAAGCGAGGTGATGCTCATGCCTGACAGTCCCACACCAATCCCCCGGCAGGCCATCAGCACACCGATGATCCAGATTGGCGGTCCCATGGGCAAAAAAGCAAATATCAGGATCGACAGCGATACGAGCAGGGTTCCCCACGCGATAAAACGAAGTGAACGACCGCGATCCAGCCAATTGCCGCCAATCCACATGAACAGACTGGTGCAGATGGACAGTGGAATAAACAATGCCCCGGAAAGCGCCGGAGACAATTGAAATACCTCCTGCAGAAGCAGAGGCACCGCAAAAATGACACCAAACATCACACAGTCCTGAATCGTTGAGATGACAACCGTAAGAGGGTATATTCCTTGTCTTCGCAGTAGCTTGTAACGTATCAGCGGCTCTTCACGTCGATTCTCTACCTGGATAAAGCGCATTAGCAGCATCAAGCCAAAGGCAATCAGTAGCCATCGTATCCACAGTGTTCCCGCTTGGCTGGCGAACAGCTGTACTCCCAGACTGAGTGCCCCGACTGCACCTGCAAGACGCAGCACACTGGAGGGATGCCATGATTTTCTGCGAGCCGGGATATAGGTTTGAATGACCTTTGCACATCCAATCCAGGAAAACACTGCGAGAGGCACATTCAGCCAAAACAGCATCTCCAGCCGCCCATATTGAATGATGACACCACCCAGCGTCGGCCCAGCAGCAGGAGCAAGCATAAGCAGGAGACCCCACGCGCCCGTAATACGTCCCCGAACCTCCGGTCCGTAAACGTCAAACAGCAGTACAAGGGACAATGGAATCATCAGCCCCGCCGCTACACCATGCATGAACCGTACCACCAGCAACACCTCGATAGAAGCATGGAACAGCGCTCCCAGTACGGAGAATCCTCCATAGATGGCAATGCCCAGCATATACGTCCGCTTGCGTCCCAGCCGATCTACAATCAGCGAGGCCAGCGGCATCGTTAATGTCATGGCGAGCATGTACAGCGCAATGATCCAGCCGCCTGCGGTGGTGGAGATGTGATAATGCTTGATAAAATAAGGCAGCAGCAGGTTAAACGCACTGTTGGTGAGCACCAGGGTAAAGGCTCCGAGCAGAATAGCCAGTAATACCGCATGCTGCCTAAGCAATGATATTTTCAGCATGTCAGTGAACCGCGGATGTATTAGCCACGGCCTCCGATACCGATTGTTCAAAAATTGTCAGCACCTCGCCAGCTTCCTTCTCTGTAATATTCAGCGGTGGCAGGAAACGCACAACTGCCGAATGACGTCCGCCAAGCTCCACAATGAGCCCATTGCGGAAGCACTGCTGCTGAATGACAGAGGCCAGCTCCCCATCCTGCAAATAATGTCCAAGGCGATCCTTACCGCCTCGCGGATTAACAATCTCCACGCCGATCATCAGCCCCCGACCGCGAACATCACCAATCTCTGCAAAACGTGCCTTCAGCGCTTGCAGCCTTGTCATAAACTGCTCGCTACGCAGCTTTACATTATGCAGCACGTTATGCTCGCGAATGTATCGTAACGTAGCCAGCCCCGCTGCCATGCCCAGTTGATTGCCACGGAATGTGCCCGTATGCGCTCCCGGCTTCCACTGGTCCAGCTCTTCCTTATAGATCACAACAGACATCGGCAGGCTTCCTCCTACCGCTTTGGAGCAAATAATAACATCTGGCACAATGCCTGCATGCTCAAACGAAAACATACGACCTGTTCGGCCAATACCCGTCTGCACCTCATCAATAATGAGTGGAATGTTACGTTCTGCCGTTATCCGGCGCAGCTCTCTTAGCCATTCCAGATCTGCCGGAATCGCCCCACCCTCGCCCTGTACCGTCTCTACGATCACACCGCATGGAGCTGCAATCCCGCTCTCACAATCAAGCAGCAGGTTCTCAATGTACTGTGCGCTTAACCGGGCAGTCATACCTTCACCTACACCAAAGGGACAGCGATACTCATACGGAAATGGCAGGAAATGCACATCTGGCAGCAGGCTTTGCAGCTGTTCTTTTTTGCTCAGATTACCGCTCATGGACATCGTTGCCTGTGTTGAACCATGATATCCCCCGTGAAATGCCAGAATGGACTTTCCACCTGTCGCATGCTTTACCAGCTTGATGGCTGCTTCTACAGCATCTGCCCCGGTAGGACCACAAAACTGGATTTTGGACGTATCCCGCATCTCTTCGGGCAGCATGGCCAGCAGCTCCTGCATAAACGAAAGTTTAAGCGGTGTAGCCAGATCCAGCGTATGTAGCGGAATCTGCTGATCCAGCACTTCCCGAATGGCGCTCACGACCGTTTCATGATTGTGCCCGAGCGCCAACGTTCCCGCACCAGCCAGACAATCATAGAATCTACGACCTTCCGTATCTGTTAGCCTGATGCCTTGCGCCTTGCTGATGACGAGCGGGAAATGCCGGGAATAAGCTCTTGCATTGGATTCCTTCTCACACTGCAGCTTCAGGTATTCCGTCTGTACCTCTACTGACATAACTGTTAAACGCCCCTTATCATCAATTCAGGCATAGAGCATGCCCGTGAAATTGCTTTTCACTGGTGCTTTACTGCACGTTACAGGTTCTTTACTGAACTATTAGTTATTAAAAATGCTCCAGATACGAGCCGTCAGCCCAGCTTCCAGCTCGTAGGACATCTCAACGTTAATCACCACGAACTGTCAGCCATTAACTTTGACATACATATTCCAGATATTGACGTACAACATCCCTTGTCGTCCCGCCATGCGGATAAACGTGGTGTGTCAGATCCGGCAAAGCGTTCACCTCCAGAATCCCGCCTTGCGCGGACGTCACAGGAACTCGAATGTCCTTACAGCGCACGTCTATACCGGCAACATCAATCTGGAGCGCCCTTGCGGCCTGAACCATCATGCGGGCGTTATCTGGATGGATATGCTCCGTACAATCACGATAATATTCGCTGATCCTCCCGGCAGCAGAGTTTCGCAGATCATACAGTTCGATTTCCTTCCCCCCAGGAGGCACGTCACTAAGGCTCGTACCTTGCTTGCGCAGGGCATTCAGCAAGCGTTCATTCTCCAACTCATTGTGCAGCTCAATCTCGGGAAAGGCTTCATATTCCCCGATCTCCGTCTCCATGATTCGGCTGCGGTTCAGCAGCTCAATAAGTTCCCTTACCGTTGAACTGCCATTGCCAATAACGTATACAGGCCGGTATTGGTTGACAGCAGCAACCTGCTCATTGATAATCAGCACCCGGTAATCCGTTCCAACTACATATTGCTGTAGCAGTATGTCGCTTCCGAACCCCGTTGCAAGTTGAATGGCCTGATTCAGCTCGGCATCAGTGCGCACATCCAGTGTAACTCCCTTACTGCTGCTGGCATCCAGCGGTTTGACCACAATGGAGCCATGCTGTAACAGAAAAGCTTGAGCTTCTTGTCCCATTGCTGTCACAACGATATATGGGGGGACTGGCATTCCTTGCTCCTGAAGCAGCAGATTACACGCCTGCTTGTTTTTGGCAAGCAGTCCGGCGATCAGCGGCAGACGATGTGTTCTGGTTTTGTTAATGATCCTCTGCTGATGTTCCAGTGACAGCTTCAGGAAATCCTCACATCCATCCACAAGCGGCTCGCAGTCAATGCCCATTTCTCTTGCTTTATGCAAAATCAGCCGATTCTGCAAGTTTTCCATGCCTTTCGGAAAAACGGAGTAACTTGTGCCCATAAAGTTCATATCCGACCTTCCTATCGGTTGAATTTATTGATAATGATTATCAGTATCATACAAAATCTATTTTATGGCAATTCTCGACATATTGTCAATATAAAACTTTAAAGGTAAAAATAGTTTCTTTTTTCCGAGGGAGGGGATTCATGCTGAATGGTTTATAAAAATCGAAGAAGGCATAATAAAACAGGCAAGTTATAACATAAATGCTCTTGTGCTCGCCTGTTTCGTTATCCCCGTAACAATGAAGTATTGCAATGGCATGGAGGAGAATATGTGGGTTAAGTTAAACAGTTAATGCTGAATACACCTGCTGCTCATCAAGCGAGCTGTGTATACCGTTGCTGCTCTGCATTCAGCTTCCTGCCTTTACCGTGCGGAATACAGGTCGGCGTGCCGAATAATGGATCAACAGCTATGTCACACTCCATCTGAAAAACGTTGCGCACAAGCTCACGTGTAATGATGTCCTCCGGTTTCCCTTCCGCATAGATCGACTTGTTGTGCACCGCCACAATATGGTGTGCGTAGCGGCAGGCCAGATTCAGATCGTGCAGCACCATAACGATGGTGCGCCCCTCCTTCTCGTTTAGCTCAAATAACAGATCCAGAATATCAATCTGATGGGTCATGTCCAGATATGTCGTGGGCTCGTCCAGCAAAAGAGTTTCAGTTCCTTGGGCAAGCGTCATGGCAATCCATGCACGCTGACGCTGACCGCCTGACAGAGCATCTACCGGCCGATCAGCGAGTGCTGTAAGATGGGTAGATTCCAGAGCCAGCTCCACCATGCGCTCATCCTCACGCGACCATTGCTTCAGCCATGTCTGGTGTGGATATCGCCCTTGGCGAACCAGTTGGCTCACCGTAAGCCCTTCTGGCGCCGTCGGCCCCTGCGGCAAAATAGACATACGTCTTGAAATCTCTTTAGTCGGCAGCTTGGCAATTTCTTCACCATCAAGCAGTACGGTACCCGCACTGGCTTTCAGCAATCTTGCCATCGTACGCAGCAGGGTGGACTTGCCACAGCCATTGCTGCCGATCAGCACCGTAATTTCCCCCTTGGGGATGGTCAAGTTCAAATTCTCAATAATGGGATCTGCTCCATAGGAGATTGTAAGCTCCTTGGCCTTCAGAATACTCACGGCCATCTCCTCCTTAATATTGATTTCGGTTTTTGAACAGCAGATACAGGAAAAAAGGTGCACCAATACCTGCGGTAAATACCCCCGCCGGTACATCAAGCGGCAAGAAAGCGGTTCGGGCAATCAGATCAGCTGCACATACAAGTAAAGCCCCGACAAAACCAGACACGAGCAGCAGGCTGCCAAACATGCGTCCGACCAGCTTCCTTGCGATATGCGGAGCAATCAGACCGACAAACCCGATTGTGCCGGCTACCGACACGGCGATTCCTGCGAGCAGCACGCTGCATAACAGCAGCGCAGAGCGGTGCCATTGCACTTTGACTCCCAGCCCTGTAGCAAGATCATCCCCGAATTCCTGTGCGTTCAAGCTCCGGGCTAACCAGATGGCCACAGGCACAACGATGACAATAACAGGCAGTATGGTCTGAATATCCGTCCAGGTTGCGCCATAGATGCTGCCTGTCAGCCAGATATAGGCCTGACTGGCTGTATAGAACGGACTTAGAATAAGCATAAAGGTTGTACCTGCTCCCGTAATGGCAGATACGCCAATGCCGATCAGCACAAGCCGGATCGGTGTTACTCCCTTTTTCCAGGCCAGCACATAAATGATGAATGCCGTGACCAGTGCACCGATAACCGCGAATAGCGGCAGCAGCTTGATGCTCACCGCTCCGCCCAGCAAAGAGACGAATCCTACTGCAGCTACGGCAGCCCCGCCCGTTATTCCGATCACATCGGGTGAAGCGAGCGGATTTCGAATAATGCCCTGCAGCAGTGCACCCGACATGCCAAGTGCTGCGCCTACAAGCAGCGATAACAATACACGCGGCAAACGCAGCGTCAGTACAACGAAATCATGCTCGCCTGCGTTCAGCCCCAGAATCGTTCGCAGTACATCCCATGGGGCAATAAAATCACTGCCTAAACTTGTTCCGACAACGCCCGCGATCAGAAACAAAAGGACACACACGAAGATAACCAGCATGGATTTACGTTCCACCTGCATGGACACGGTATCTTTTTTGTTACGAAACGTCAGCATTCTCCTCATATCTTCGTCACCCCCTTACGGGCAATGTATACGAAGAACGGTCCGCCAATCAGAGCCGTCATCACACCGAGCGGCACCTCCTGCGGAACAATAACCAACCTTGCTACCACATCGGCAGACATGAGCAAAATCGCTCCACCCACGAAGCAATACGGTACAAGCCAGCGATAATCATTGCCCACGAGTGCACGCATCATATGGGGCACAACCAGACCAACCAGACCAATGGAGCCGGCTACTGCAACAGAGCCACCTGCAAGCAGTACAATGACAATGCCCATCACAACTTTAACCAGCAAAACATTCTGTCCCATGCCTTTGGCAATGTCATCCCCGGTCAAAAGCAGATTGATCGCCCGTCCCATGAAAAGAGACACCAGCGCAGCCGCAGCCATGTACGGCAGCACCGGATACAACATGTCCAGTGTTCGCCCGCTTACGGAACCGGCAAGCCAAAACAATACATCCTGCAGTCCTGTGCCGTCCAGCACCAGAATCGCTTGTGTAAAGGAGGCAAACAAGGCCGAGATAGCCGTTCCCGCCAGCACAATTTTGATCGGTGTCAGACCATCGCGCCCAAGGGAGCCAAGACCATATACAATAGCGGCGGAAATGGCCGCTCCTGCGAATCCAAACCACATCATCGTGGTCAGGGATGATACCGAAAGCACAACAACAGCAATGACAATAAAGAAAATAGCACCTGAGTTGATGCCGAACACACTCGGGGATGCCAGCGGATTACGTGTCAGCGCCTGCATCAGTCCACCTGCAGCAGCAAGACTTGCACCCACAACAGCAGCAATGACAGTACGCGGCAAACGTTCGGTCATAAGCACCACTTGTTCTACGGAAGCTTCATCGTAAGCATGCCAGACCTCCCAGAGCATATGAAGCTTAATATGGGTGCGACCCAGCATCATACTGGCGAACGCTGCCAGAAGCATGAGCAGAAACAAGGCAATCAACCCATATGTTTTGGCACTCGCTTTGGTAAAAAGGGGAAACATACACTCACTCTCTCATCTGTAAAATGAAAAAGGACCCGCCTGCCCATCCACTTCGCTTGCGAATGTTCTGGTGCATGGCAGGTCCTGCTGCTATTATTACTTATTCAGGTTGAACAGCTTGTATAAATCATCCAGCATCATATTGGCTGACGTATATCCGCCCGCCATATTCCAGGCAACCTCATCCACCTGGTAGAGCTGATTGTTTTTCACTGCATCAAGGTTTTTCCATAACGGACTGCTCGTCCAATCTTTATAGTTTTTCTCAATCGCAGCCGTATCTGTACCCGAGTTGAAATTAAAGATCATATCCGCATTCATATCGGGAATGTTCTCTTTGGAAGCGAGCTGCACACCCCAGGTATCCTGATCATGCCCTGCTGGTCTTGTGAAGCCAAGCTCCTTCAGAATTTTCCCCGCATATCCCATGTAAAAAATTCGAACCTGGTCCGCTCTGAAGTTGGTAATCGTCGCTTCGATCGGGAGACGGTTGCCCATCTTCTCTTTGAAGTCAGCTACACGTGTTTCCCAGTCTGCCAGCAGCTTGTCAGCCTCTTCTGTTTTGTTCAGAGACTCGCCAACCAGCTTCAGCGTTTCTTTCCAATCAAACAGCGTTTCTGTCACTATGGTAGGCGCAATCTGAGAGAGCTGATCATAAATCTCTTCATCTCTGACCTTTGTTGCAATAATCAGGTCCGGCTTCAGCTTATTGATCTCCTCCAGATTGGGCTGGGATTCCTGACCAACTTGAGGTACACCATCTAGATCTTTACGCAGATATTCATAGACCGGCTGTTGAACCCATGATTCAACGACACCCACCGGTTTCACGCCGAGAGCAACAACCACATCGTTCGCACCCTGAAACAGTGTTACGATCCGTTGCGGAGTTCCTTTAATTTGGGTCTCGCCCATCGCATGTTTGATCACCCGTGTCTCATCTGCTGCCTTGCCGGAGGTATCCTTTTCTGTGCTGCCTTCGGTGCTGCTGTTACCACTTGTTGCAGAGCTTGCTGTATTGGTGCTGCCTGATCCTCCGGAAGCACAGCCAGCCAGCAGCGAAATCATAAGAATGAGGGCTGCATAAATATATAATTTTCTCTTGAATTGAAGCATGGATCGGCTCTCCCCTTTTTATCTAAATGATATTGAATCTCATTATCATTTGTATTGTAATGGAGAATTTTCATTTAGACAAGCTTTAATTTGGTAAAACATTCATGATGTTATTCTATATTCCATATTTCAGGAACCGCCTGGATTAAAGGTGCTTTGAATCAATCTATATCATCTAAGTCCAGACTATTCATTTTTCGTAAGCTATTCATAGTCACTTATGATTATGCATCCTAACCCTCCCTTGCATGCGTAATAAGGAGCTATGCCTAGCACTCAATATGATTATTTTTTCTAAATAATTCCTGTATTTCACCCTGCTTATATGTTAGATTATCCCTTGGTATAAAATCACATTTATAGAGACAGGGGACAGCTATTATGAAAAAGAATTGGGCTCTATCACTTCTGATGAGCATCGTCTTGTTAGGCGGCGTATTTGTTCCAGCGGGGCATTACGCTTCGGCAGCGAACAATACAACTGTGACTTCGGATGAGGGAAACTCGGAAGAGACGATCAACCAGGAAGAACAGGAACTGACAGCAGATGAACAGGATTTTCTGGATTATATGGATGCACTGGACGCGGCTGGTGTTTATGAACAAAAAGCTTTGAACGCCACCGGCGGAAATACATATATTACATCCTCGAATCGTAAATCTATCTTTTTGACATTAAACAATACCGCTATTCCGAATTACACAAAATATGTTTCCATGCTAAAGCAAATCAAGCCGGAAAATGCGGAGCTTAAAAAAATCCATGACAAATTGATTAGAGGCAGCTACACACAGCTGGAGGCCTATCAATTGTTCAAACAGGCGGTTTCCAAAACAAAAGTGAACAACACGCTTCTCAAGCAGGGAAATGACAAGGTTTCCGCAGGTAAGAAAGCGATTGAGCAGTATCTTAAAGATGTTCAGGCATACGCAGAAAAGCTGGGATATGAGTTTTAATGATATCCGTTGCTTTACCAACAATTTGATAATCAAGGAAAAGGTAAGGGGACTGTTTGCAGCCTCCTTACCTTTTTTTTGCAGATCTCCGCTAGCTTCCTCCCTGCTGTGCAATAAATGATGTATTCCTTCAGATTCACCAACGGATATTAGGCCATTACGAAGCATTCGTATTATTTTTTTATTAAACACGCATAATAATCCAATATTTGGTTAAATATATAGAGTGGATATTACACTTTTTACACATACTTATTCATCTTATTGGTGAGGAGGATTGCAAATGAAGTCTTTCAAATATCGTCTAGAGCAAAAAGAACCCCGTACCGGTCCCGGCGGCATTACCCGTGGTGCTTCGGTTCATGACTTTCCTGCCTCCATTGGCATTGCGGGTGTATCCATGCGCCTTGCGCCAGGCGGCATGCGAGAACTGCACTGGCATGCAAATGCGGCCGAGTGGGCCTATGTGATTAGCGGCTCCTGTCGCACAACGGTTATTCACCCGGACGGTCATTCGTATACGGATACCTTTGAACCCGGAGATGTATGGTATTTCCCGCGCGGTTATGGTCATTCGATTCAGGGACTGGGGCCAGATGAATGCCACTTTATTCTTATTTTTGACAATGGGGATTTCTCGGAGGATCACACGTTCAGCATTACTGATTTTCTGACCCAGACACCAGACGCTGTTGTTGCTCAGAACCTCGGTATTACGTTAGAGCAGGCCGCCAAGCTCAATCAGGGTGAAGCCTATTTTGCCAAAGGCCCGGTGCCGGATGACAGCTCCTCTTCAGCGACTTATCGTCGTAACTCCGAGCTGACCACCCCTCACCGTTACCCGCTGCACGCCAAACAGCCACGCCGCGCACCAGGCGGCGGTACCCAACGTACGGTAACGGTGGAAGACTTCCCGATCTCCACAACGATGGCCGGATCACTAATTGAGCTGCAGCCAGGCGCACTGCGGGAGCTGCACTGGCATCCCAACGCGGATGAGTGGCAGTACTACATTAGCGGCAGTGCCGAAATGACGGTATTCCTCGCAGAAGGTCAGGCTGTCACCGAGCAGTTCGAAGCCGGGGATATCGGTTATGCTCCGATGGGAGCAGGTCACTATATCAAAAATACGGGCAAGGATGTCTGCCGTGTACTCATCGGCTTCAACAACGGGCATTATGAGGCGATTGATCTCAGTGAGTGGATCGCAGGAAATCCGGTGGACGTACTTTCTACGAATTTGGGCATAACTCGCGAGGAAGCTGAACAGCTTCCCGATGATACACTGTTTATTGCACCGGATAAGCACAAGACAAAATGATGCCGGCAATAAGTAAACGCAGCAATACCTCTTCTGCGACAATCGCTCCATGATGAGAACAAGGTAAGGCGAAGGAACGGTTGATTCCCGATCATACGGGGGTCAACCGTTCTTTTCAATTTAATTCCACCAGATCACACTCGGTTTCATGTATACTTGAAAGGATAAGCCATGGCTCTGATTATCTTCAGATTGATCAAACGTATGCTTATTTACAGGAGTTGCAATGTGAGTTACTTGTAAAAATATGACCAGGGGAGGTGAAAATACACATGAAAAAATTACATATAATCTCCATCATGACCAGTTTCATTTTGCTCGGAGGGGCGCTTCTCTTTCCTGCTCCTCATGCCCATGCTGCCAAGGAAGAAATCTCTACATATTCAAATCAGGATGATATTTCGGACGAGAATCAGGCTGGTGAAGATTTAACAGAGGAGTCAGAGTCTGAGGCAGCAGATGAGTTTATTCAGGAACGAGCGGAATTAAAAGAATATCTTGATCAGATTTTTACTATCGAGCCATATGAGTCTAAAGCCTTTGATTCCTTGAGAAGTATGGATTCTGAAGCAACATCAGCGAATCGAAAATCGCTGTTTCTTAAATTTACGAATACGGTGATTCCGAATTATACCAAATTCGTCTCCAAAGCAAAATTAATCAAGTCTAACAACCCAGAAATCAAAAAAATTCATGCCTCCTTTATCAAGGGAACTTATATGCAGCTTGAAGGTTATATTCTCTACCAACAAGCCGTTTCCAAAAACAAAGTAAATTACACCATACTTCAAAAGGGTAATGCTAAAATTCAAGCCGCTGGTATTATAACAAACCAAGTTACTGAGTCACTGTACGCTTATGCTGTTAAAATTGGGTACGAGTAATCGCAATATGCATTCATTGCAAAAAAGCAACTATCCTTAACTAATCATTAGGGAATGGTTGCTTTTTCTTGTTATTCTTTTGAATGAATCACAAGCCAAGCTTCTGGCCTTTTTCCAGCCGCTGAATCTGCTGTTCCCCGGATTCCGCCAGCTCACGGAACTGACCAATCGTCTCCCGCATTCTTGGCAGAGCTTCCTGCTTGTAGACAGAGATCGAGTCGAGTGCGGACAGCACATCCGTAAACGCCTGCTTCATCGTGTCCACCGAGATGCTGGCCTCGTAGGCCTGCTTCTGGATTGCGGTGCCTTGATCCTTGAGCATCTTGGAAGTACCGGCAATGAGATCATTGGTGGTACGATTCAGCAGTTCAATTTTCTGTAATACGATCTTCTGATTGTACAGCGCACTGGCAACGGTGACGGCGATCTTGAGGGCCGAGATGGTCACATTTTTCGCACGATCCACCCCGCGGATCAGCTCCTTGTTGTTACGGATGACCACTTCAATCGCCATGATGCCCTGTTGGTTCACGACCAGCATCTGTTGCAGATCCATGACTCGCTGACGGAGCGGGAATAATACTTCCTCGGTGATAAAACGTACCTTCTCGGGGTCTTCGCCGCGAACCTTGGCTGCTTCAATCTGGCTATCAATGGATTCATCCATCAGCATGCCCAGTTGAATCTCCTTCTGCAGCCGCTTGGTCAGCTCGCGCAGGTTCTGCTGCTCGATCTCCAGTGTGGTGTTGTCGTTGCGCAGCGTGGCGCGGCCCTTGTCGAGTGAAACGACAATATCGGCAATGACGGCGTCGGCTTTCTGATACTTCAGGAAATACGCGCGCAGCGGGTTGAACAGCTTGCCCAGAAAGCCGGTTTTGGCAAAATCGACGACACTCGGGTCGAGATCCTTCAGTTGCATGTGCAGCTCGGTCAAGCCTTTGGCGACCTGACCGCCCTCGTCTCCGGTCTTGGACAGATGTCCAACGGAGACTTGAAGCAGCGCGTTTTTCTCCGAGGAGGATCGCATCGTGTTCATGCCAAAGCCGTCAATGGATTGCAAAATTTCTTTACGCTTCTCCAGGGATTCCAGGTCCAGATTCATAATCATCTCTACATTGGAACTCGCTACCTGCTGCAGCTCCGCTACCTCGGCGGGCACGGGTTTGATCTCTTCCTCAATGACTTTCTGAATTTCTTTCTGGCTCGGGATCTCCATCGTAAATGACATCCGCTATTCCCCCTTTTCGTTATCATTAACATCCATCCATGTGTGATTACATCTGTACGTTGAACAGGTTTCCGATTTTGTAGACAACATCGTCGGTGTCCGCGTTAATGCTGGCTGCCTCGTTAATGCTGGAGATGCTCTCCAGCGCTTTGATGTCGGCATTATATCCGATCGTATAGATCGGCACTTGATATGTCTGCACCAGATCCCGGATATCCTTCAATGTATGGCCCTCGTTCGTCTCGCCATCACTCAGGACAAAAATCAGTGGTTTTACGTTAGGATTAGCGGCCTTATAGTCCTCCAGCATCTTCATCGCCACAACGATGCCATCAAAAGTAGCTGTACCTCCGCCCGCCTGCAAGCTGTCCACCGTTCCCACAAACATGGATTGCTGATTCGTATCATACTTCGCAATCGGTAGGTTCACCGTCACTCCGCTGGAGTAGGACACAAGCCCGATACTGTTGTCGGCACCAAGATATTTCTGGCCTTTGCGGAGCGATTCCTTGAGTCGATTCAACGGCTCGCCGTCCATGCTTCCAGATACATCGGTGACAAATACAGCTGCAATCGGCTTGCTTCCGTTTTTCTTCTCTTTCCAGACCTTCTGTGCGGACAAGAGTGTGCCACCATCCACAGAGGCCAGCTCGGATTTGTAATCCTGCAGACCGTTAAAGCCGAACTCCTCCGCCTTCTTCTGATACTGGGCTTGTGTCACAAAGTCCGCAAACTTCTGGATGATCTCCTGTTTGTTCTGTGGCAGTTGACCCAGCGCATACAGCGGGCTGTCATGTCTTACGCCAAAAGGTGTGAACACATATCCGCTCTTGAGATCAGCTGTATTCACATACGTCTGGTATTCCAGCACAAAGGCGTCCAGTCTGCCTGACTTGGCTGCTTCGCGCATCTGAATAGTCGTGGATGCAGTGAAAGGCACGTTGGCCTGGAATTTCTCAAAGCCCTGAATTGCCTTCTCGCCAAGCGGATTAGCGCTATCATACGTGTTCAATGCGGTTACAAGGAAGTTAAGCCCCGTAGAGCTGGCAAAAGGATCGGTATACCCCATCGCAAGCTCGTTGTTGGCAATAGCTTCGGTCACAGTTTTGACATTAACGGCACCGTACGTGTTGACGAGCGCATCATATTTGGCTTTGGAGATCACGATCCCCGGCACATTGCCAACAAGCCGTTTGGAGATGAGCTTGGCTTTCACTCCGCTCGCTTCCACCATCGCACCCCACAGCTCATTAGATGGCGTGAAGGCATCAGGTACATATTTGCCGGACTTGATATAATCTGTCGCTGTACCCGAAGCGATGTTGCGAATTTTGACCGACACGGCTTTGCCGCCAATCGTGATGTTTGCTTGGTTAAATGCATTCCCTACCTCGGTCAACCAGCCATCGACTCCGCTGCCTGATTTCTCGGTAGATGAGAAGATCTCAACATAATCATTCGTGGTATTCTCCACGGTAATCTGGAATTTCGAAATGTCCGGCAACGATTCTGCCACATCCACCGGGTCCAGATCAATCTGTCCCTTGACGGGCTCAGCCGTGGCCGGTGCGATGTCCGCGTATAATTTGCCAAGCTCCTTACCTGCATTTTCAGTCGTGACCTGTGTGGACGTTTTACCAAAGTTGGATGTTAGCGTGATCCCGGCATAGACCAGACCAAACACCAGCACCAGCATGATGATGGATATGAAAAAAAACTTCCCCTTCTTCGCCATACGTTCATCCCCTCACTGTCTATATAATTTGGTGTGCTTGATTAACTGATCAATCTCCTGCATACAAGGCATCTCTTCGATATCTCCAGCTTCAAAGCTGTCCAGACGTGAAATCTCCAGCAGCAGCTGGTCCAGCTTGAGCAAAATTTCTTCATTGGTGTGCAGTGAAGTTTTGACGTAAGTCAGATAATCGTTATACACTTTCGTTTTTTCCTGAAACAGCTTCTGCGGCAGATTCACCGATTTGGATTTCATCATGCTGGCATAATCGGCTTCATCAAATACATTCAGGCGGTTCAAGATGCTGCGAATGTTCAGATACAGCAGCTTCTCCACCTCCTCGGTGACGGAGGCAAATTTCTTGAAGCTCAGCTCGCCGGGATCAAACCGTTGATGGAGCACATTCATCAGGGTCTCTTTTTTCTTTTTCATCCGGCTCAGCTGAGACAGACCCAGTGTAATATCCTCTTCAAGCACTTTGATGCGTCTGTAAAAAGATAGCGCCTCGACGTAATCTTCATGGGTCTCGATCTGTCTCACGGGTAAAACAACTGGCTGCTTGAACAGCAACGTGTAGCTGCCATAGAACAGCGCCAACACGCTGCCAAACAGCAAGGTTACGGAAAGGGCTGTCTGGAACGCACTCTCGCCAAATCCCAATCCGACAAAACCTGGAGAGAAGGCCAGCACGTTCGCTGCCACAATGCCGAGGATGAGTCCAAAAAATTGTATGTACCTGGTCATGGTCAATCATCCGACCTCCTTTCATGTTAGATATTAGCATTTCATCTTATATATCCCTTGTTCCTCATCTTCTCATTGTACATGATGTGAGCGCTCTCAGGTGGATAGGATTGGAAATTAAGCTACAAATCTTGATTCTTGCAAGCAGGGTAGAATGTGGAAGATGGAAGCATGTTGTATGTCATGCAGGATGGAATCGTTATCAACAAAAGGTGGATATGTATACCCTAATATACGTGCCTTGGGCTTATCCCATTATCTTTTTCAGGGACAACGCAGAACAGGCCTTGCAAATTGCGGGTTAGAATGATTGCAGAACCCTTGTGAACTTAACGGCACGGCAGAAGTGCCGAGTACATACGATTATTCGGTAATACGTGGAAGGCCGAAATTCGTGTCATTTTTTATATAAGACTTATCGCTGTAGCTCAGGGCAAGTCCAAGTGCAAGAAGAATTTGAGCCAGACTTCGAGTCACATATCGTTGTACATAGTGGGATGTCTAATGATGCAACACACAGGGTATGTATTCCCCCAATACCCCATGCGAAAGAGACGAAAAGGCGCACTACCTCCCCTTTCGTCTTTTGCAGCCTGGATAGATCTCGCGCATTTCGCCTTTGTGCGCGTTGATGGATAGATATTTTAATATGACGCTATCGGGTACATTTCAGCTCATCTCAACATGTAACGATCCTGAGAAACGTTATTTCAACATTTGAGGTGTGATTTCGTTGATTTTTTCCCCTTTCGGCCCAAATAGCGTCGCTGGGGATCGTCAGATTTCTCAACGGGCCTGATACGCCCAAATAAGGTCTGTACGGATCGTAAGAGCTTCAAGTGTCGCTCAAGCCACCTAACAGGACTACGCCCAGAAATTATTCCATCGTGATCACGTTCAAACCCTTCGGTCTGCTCCGCATTGTGCGCACCTCTGTTACTTTCCCGGCGCAGCCGTTGTCACCGATTGCCCTGAATGTTACCGTCACATGTTCCTTGCCTCGGGTAACCTCCTCCGGGATATCATAAGCCGCATAGAATGCCTCACCGATCTTGTTCATATGAATGCGCTGCTCACCCACAACGACATCTTCCACCAAAATGCTGAAAACCCTCTCGTACCGCACCCCTTCACGCTCAAAATGCAGATAATCCCCGCCCCAATAGGCTGCGCACAAGACATTCACAGCGACCGGGTCTACAGCCAGACGATAACTGAACGCCGCGTTCTTCACACCGTATGCCTCACGCCACATATACAGCTTGTTGCGACCGTTTGTGCTTGAGCCGTTATAATGCTCTCCAAGGCAGTTGCTCGCAAGCTGATGCCCGATCTCATCCTGCTGTCCATCCGGCTGCACGCTGTCGATGGTCATGTCGTTCAATGCTTTTTCCACCGCGTCGCCTTCATCATTCAGCGGCCAATACACGGTGTAGAACTCATGATGCACATCATAGAACGGGATCAGCCTCACCGCTTCACCGGTGGATGTTACTTCCTCGCTCACCTCAAACATAAGCTTGCCCGCATCGACAACCCTGATCCATCTACGCACATCCTCTTCCTCGGTGCGAATTACGGGAACACTGGCCGTCTTCGGATTCAATGCGGTTTCGTCGATAATCGTATCCTCGGGAAGCCCTTCACTGCCAAGCGCACCAGCAAGCACAATCGGGCCATACAGGAACGCTACCTTGTGAGCATCATCCCTGGCTGTATATTGACGCAGCGCCATGGGTAGCGTGATCGTGATGACATCTCCCGCGGTCCAGATGCGGTCGATGGACAGATAGCCGGGTTCGAGCCGGGTGTATGGCTCACCCGCATCACCGTTAACGGTTGCCGTCATCGGCTCCTGAAGCCAGGACGGTACGCGTAATCTGAGATGAGCCGAGGCGCTGCCTTCGGTGATCGTCAGGGTTACTTTTTCCGAATAAGGGAAGTCGGTTTGCAGCTTTAAGGTCAACCCCTGTGATGCCCAGTCCAGCTCCGACGCCATGTACAGGTTCACATACAGGTCTCGCTCATGCTCATAATAGATGGCCTCCGCATATTTGCCTGGGTTCTCCATACCTGACCCTGTGCAGCACCACCAAGCGGTATCACGTGTGCCGTAAATTTTGTAGTGGCCCTGGAGGGTGGAGGCAAAGTACGTTTTGTTTCCCGTATCCGGGTCCTGCGTGCCGAGAATGTGGTTATAGATCGCGTTCTCATAATAGTCCATGTAGGCACTGTCCGGGCTCCACGCAAATAGCTGCTTCGTCAGATGCATCATGTTGTGGGTACAGCAGCTCTCCCCGGTTTTGATGCCAAGGCTCTCCATGCCCTTCGCTTCGTAATGCTCCGATATACTCGTTGCACCAAATACATAAGAACGATGCTTCACCGTCGTATCCCAGAAAAATTGAGCCGCTGTCCGATACTTCGTCTGTACAGGGTCCTGATTGTAAATTTCAGCCGCACCGATGACTTTCGGAATCTGGGTGTTGGCATGCCGACCCTGCAGCTCATCCCGCTCCTTCTCCAGCGGCTCCAGTATGAGTTGATGCGTAAACTGATGAGCAGCCTTCAAATAGGCTGGGGTTCCTGTTATCCCGTACAGCTGGGCAAACACTTCGTTCATCCCGCCATGCTCACATAGCAGCATCGTCTGAATCTGCTCCTCGGTCATGGTGTTCAGCCCCTCCACTGCCCAATCCGCAAAACGTGTAACGACCTCCAGCGCCAGCCTGTTGCCTGTCATTTGGTAAGCATCAATCAGACCACGATAGATCTTGTGCACGCTATACCAGGGAACCCAGTATTCACCGATGTTGAAGCCTCCGATATGCTCCGCGCGAAACGCAATGTGAAAAGCCTCCTCGGACAAACCGCCGATATATCCGCTCCCTGTAGCTTCTTGGATGGAAGCCAGCTCATTCACAGCGTAATCAAGCGTTTGCTTCAATGTGACATTGCCCGTAGCCACGTAAGTCACTGCAAGCGCAGACATGTAGTGTCCCAGAGAATGACCGCTAATCGAGCGCGCCTCCCAGCCTGCATAACGTTCCTTACGCGGTGTTAACCCTTGTGCTTCATAACATGGAGCCAAGAAACGGTCGATGTCGAGCGATAACAAATAACGCTCCCCGGTATGCTGTGACGTTTGAAACGGACCCTCGAGCAAATGAACATGTGCGGGGCCCAGAAACCCTTTTTTCGTATTAATCATGCGGCTCGCTCCTTTGAGATATGCATTATTTTTATCAAATGATCAGATCAGTCCATCTGCACACAAAGGGTAAAAATCCGTGATTCTTATCAGGTCATCTTTATCCTGAGCATCGAGACTCTAGCCTTGAATGTCCTCATATTATCAAATAAACTACAATTACATCAGACTCAGAATCCAAGAAAAGGTGGATAAATCCGTCCTATGTCAAAAGCAGTGGAGCACTACCTGTGCGGGAAATTCATATCGGAGGGCAACTGGAGCCATATGCGGCGCAGCATGCCAGTTCACGAAATTATTTTAATGCTGGAAGGTGAGATGTACATTGCGGAGGATGAGGAAAAATACGTTGTACGTGCTCATGATCTGCTGTTTCTGAAGGCGGGCCGTACGCATTATGGATACCGGGTTAGCGATGCTCCTGTCAGCTTTTATTGGATGCATTACGGCGCAGCACCGGGCGTTTTTAGCGCTTTTCCACCCCATTCGAGCATTCAGGTTCCTTCAATGGCCAACCAGCTCTTCAAGCAGCTGCTGCATGTCTGCTCCTTCTCGTCGGAAGAGGCTGATGCCGCCGCTTTGTTGCTTCTCAGGGAGCTGGAGCGTAATCTGCAAACCGACTATCGCCCACACAATGCTATCGTGGATCATATCTGTAAATGGGTAGATATTCATCTGCACACGAATATGACGGTTAGTGAGATTGCCGAGCATTTTAATTTCAACAAGGATTACATCTCCAAGATGGTGAAGCGTGAAAAAGGGATCGGTCTCAAAGCCTACATTCTCACCGAGCGTATGCGCCGGGCCAAATGGCTGCTGCTGAATACAAATGCCAGCGTAAAGGAGATTGCTGCCCAATGCGGCTTTAATGACTACAAGTTATTTCTGCGAACCTTCAAGCAGCACGAGGGGAATACGCCAACCGAATATCGCAACCATCTGTACAGCACACAGTTGAATCGTTTATAAACAGGAAAGAATAGCTCCAACGAGTACAGCCCTGCGTGTGTCATAGATTTAGGAAGCGTTATAGAAAAGTTAAAACCACTTATAAAAAATTCCAATATGTTCGCTGGACTGCGCTATGCTATAATGCAAAACAAATAACATTTCCTACTTAGCTTATAAGAAAAGGAGAAATTAAATAATGACAACGGCTGCCATGACCATTGTGCCGGCAACTCCGGCTGACCACGACGAAATTGTTGATATTCTGGCTGCCAGTTATGCCGAGTATCAAAACACGTTTGAACCATCAGAACGATGGGAGGCTTATGTGAAGGACATCCGGGAATCCGTAGACAATCCGCACCTGACCGAGTTATGGATCGCCAGGATCGACGAACAGATTGTTGGCACGGTTCAGCTCTTCGAGACCGCACATAAAGCCTATCCCAACTTTGAACTGCCCATTGATTATCCATTTATTCGCCTGCTGGGTGTTGCTCCCGATTGGAGGGGACATGGTATAGCGCGCAAGTTGCTCCAGCGATGTGTAGAATCAACGAAAGAGATGGGGAAAACTGCAGTGTATCTCTATACCGGAGGGCAGATGCTGAACGCGATCCGGCTATATGAACGTTTTGGGTTTGTCGAGGACACCGAATTCAGCTCTGTCAGCAGCGGGGGCAATGCGATCTGTTATCGTTATGACATAGGTGAGTGATGTATCCGTTGGCTCAATTACAACATATAGCTCGCTTTTTGTTTGACAGACAGCCTGCTCAAGTTAAGCTACACAGCCTCAGCAATGAGCGAGATGAGCAAAAAAAAGGACTACTCCCCTATCATCGTTAGATGACATGAAGGGAGTAGTCCTTGGTTTGGTTACGAAACCTTGAATGTTCGTCTAGACATCTAGGTTCGACTTTGTTTATCTTTAGCCAATCTCGATCAGAATCTTCGCATGGCTCTTGTCGCTCATCAGCAGTTCCAGCCCATCCTGTACGACATCATGCAGTTTAATTTTCTTGGTCACAATCTGCTTCACATCGAGTGCTCCTTCAGCGATCAGCGAGATAACTTCAGGGAAGATGTGGCGATAAGCCAGTGTTGCTGTCAGATTCGCCTCTTTCACCAGCATATGGAAGAAGTTTACCTGAAGCGGGTTCGGAATAGCCGCAATCACGACAACTTCCCCACCTTTTTTGATCACTGAAACAGCACTGTCCATCGTCGGCTGCACACCAGCTGCTTCAAATGCAACATCAATACCGCCCGATTGCCGCGAAATAACTTCTGTTGCATCCACTTTGCTGCTGTTTACCGGGATTGCGCCGAGTTTGGCCGCCAGTGTCAAGCGATCTTCAAATACATCGACAGCGTACACTTCGGAAGCCCCGGCGGCTTTGGCTGACAGAATTGTTAGCAAACCAATCGGACCTGCCCCGTATACTGCCACCTTATTGCCCACCTTCAGCTTGCTGTGACGGACCGCATGAAATGCCACTGCCGTCGGTTCAACAAGCGCCCCTTCTTCAAAGGATACGTTATCTGGAATCGGATGCACCATATAGGCTTCAACGACAACATATTCAGCAAAACCACCGTTCCCGTTCAACCCAACAAATCCGAATTGTGTGCACTGATTATATTTCCCCTGGATGCAATATTCACAGGTTCCGCAATGGTATAACGGCTCTACAACTACGCGATCCCCCACATTGATACCGCTTACATTATTACCTATAGCGCTGACTGTACCTGCAAATTCATGACCTAGTGTTAACGGCGCTTTCTGTCCTGAGAGCGGATGATTCTCTCCCTCTTGAATTCCTACACCGTGATGATATGCGTGCAAATCGCTGCCGCAGATTCCGGCATATTCAACTTTGATCTGAACCTGACCCTCCTGAGCAACCGGTACCTCGCGGTCTTCCACACGAACATCCTTGTGACCGTACCATACTGCTGCTTTCATCCTCTTCAACCCCTTTTCTCAGTTGATAATTAAAGAATATCCTGCTCGTCTATATATTATATCGCTGTTCACCTATTATTCATATTTATAGATACTTATGTTAACATTACTTAAACTAATGTTTATCAGGAGGCAGCACATGAATCTGGAACAGCTTGAATATGTCGTTGAAATCGCGAAAACCCAATCCTTCTCTGCAGCGGCAGAGCAGCTTCATGTCACCCAATCTGCGATCAGTCAATCGGTCCATCGTCTGGAAAAAGAGCTGGGTCTTGTGCTGTTTGAACGCTCCAGACAAGGTACACATCCAACACCCGAAGGTAAACAATTTGTCGCTAAGGCGCTCGACATTTTGCAACGAATGGATGAACTGAAATCTCTAAACGCCGCCACCTCTACATTGACGGGCGATCTTCACGTCGCTACTTTTCCAAGTGTGATGCCTTATCTCGTGCAATCGGCTGCCGATATGAAGCGGGATCATCCGCAACTAAGGCTCTCCATAGAAGAAAAGGGTTCCATGGAGATTATCGAGGATATCCGCACGAACAAAACACATCTCGGCTTTATTGCGATATATGCCAAACAGCTGCGTGAATTGGATGGACTGCATTTTACGTCGATGTATTCCAGCAAGCTTGTGGTATGCGCCCATCACCTGTCCGAGCTGGCAAAATACACACGCGTCACCCCCGACCAATTAAAGGAACACAAGCTCGCATTGTACCGGGACGGCTTCATTGAAGATTTTTTGCAGGATTTTATCTATGAATACGGATCTCTGTCCATTCTGTTCAAAACCAATAATTCTGAAGCCATCAGCACGGTATTAAATAACAATATTGCTGCTACGATCGGCCACGACTTTTCTTTTCATCAGCACCCGCTCTGGAAGGAAGGCTTAATGAAGATGATTGAAATCACCGAGATTCAGCAGCCTAAAATGCAGATCGGCTTTGTGCAGACCGAATCACGAGAAGCTGCGGCTGCGGCAGAGCAATTTGCTCGTCATTTCAGGCAGGCCATTGAACTGGGCCATCTGTAATATAGAGAAGGAAACCGGTAGCGAACATCTCAGCAAAAAAAGTACTCTGCCACTAGGGACGGAGCACTTTTTGCCGGTTTGCCAGTTTCTTGTTTCGTTCCAGGTTCAACAGCACAACCTATACCTTTACTTTTTGTACTGCTTCACTCATCTCATGGGTTTGCTGTTCCAGCATTGTAGACGTATCCGCTACCTTACGGAACATCACAGCTTGCTCCTGCATCAAACGATAAATCTCATCTGAATGGTCGGATACTCCGGCCGAAATCTGTGAGATCGTGTTGACAGCAGCAGCAGCCTCCTCTGACCCGGCTGTAATCTCCTCCGCTGCAGCAGAAACCTCCTGAATACGCTTGGTGACCAATTGGAATGCATCCACCACTTGCGAAAATGCCTGCTCCGCCTCGGCTGTATATATCACACCCTGACCAATCTCCTGAGCAGTGACCCCCATTCGAGAGTCGATCTGCAGTGATTCCTGTTCAATACGAAGTAACAGATCAGCGATTCGTTCCATAGATGAACTGGAGGCCTCAGCAAGCTTCCTCACTTCTTCTGCCACCACGGCGAAGCCTTTCCCGTGCTCTCCTGCATGTGCGGCCTCAATGGATGCATTCAGCGCAAGCAGCTTGGTTTGACTCGCAAAATCCCGCACTGTATGCAGCGCACCACCGATTTCAGTAGAATAGTTATTAAGCACCTGCACCATGGCGGTAACTTCCCCAGATACTTCAGAGATGTTTTCCATCTGTTTCTTCATCACTGCCATACGCTGTTGTCCCGATTCTGCTGTAGCCAATGCCGCTGTTGCTGCATCGGACACAACATTGGATGATTCAGAGATATCGTTAATGCCTTTTGCAATCTCCTCCATCGCATGTGCACTATCACTAGCGCTTTGCTTCTGGGTATGCGCGCCCTGCCTGATCTCCTCTACAGCTCGATCTACTGTTTGGCTCATGGCAAGCATCTCTTCGGTGCTTCGATTGAATTCTTTGGTGGATTCCGATAACAATTCAGTCGTTGTAGCGACCCCTCCCACCATATTACTTACAATTTCATTCAAATTACCGGACATATGTATCATCGCTTGATAAGTTGTTCCAATCTCGTCCTTGCTTCGCAAACGATAGGCTGTCAAAATGTGATTGGCCTCGGCAAGCTCGCCCTGTGCCATCTTTTCCACACTTGACTTGAGCGGATGAAGAGGGCGTAATCCTCTGACAATAAACCACATCACCACAGCAATCCCCACAAGTGTTACGAGCATAAGAATGACGTAGAATGGAAGGCTCGATTTCAAAATTTCAGACTCAATGCCTCCGATAACAGAGATGCCTGTATCAATCCCGATCACTCCTGCTACAGCACCATTGCTATCCAGAATGGGGGCATAGGAGGAAATATAGTCACCATACTCAGCATTATTAATAATTGGTGAGCTTGCGGTTTCCCCTTGGATCAGCTTCTGCACAGCATCTGGAGGAATATCCGTCACTTCATTGATTGCTGAAGCTTTATCAGCATCCTTCATGCCGTCCACCATCATAAGGGGCGTGCCTTTATCGTCAATTTTGACGAAATATACATACATCGCACCAATCCGTACACGGAAATCGTCGAGTTCATCCCGAATGCGGAGGTACTGATCATTTTCCTTGGGGTCCTTGGCAAACTGCAAATACGATGCTGTATCCAGCTGCTTCACATAACTTTGGGCAATCTGGATATTGTAACTTGAAATAGCTCCTTGTGCAGCAAGCTTCACATTAGCGACCTGCACCAGCATACTTCCGGCGGCGATAACCGCAATGACCAGTGTGACAATAGCCGCAATACGCACAACCAAACGTTTCCTGAAAAAACCGATCATCCGCTCCCTCTTCCTCCCCGTGACCCAAGCCTTTTCGACTAGCCACTACCCAAAAAACAACTGTTTGAAGCACTAAGTATGGGAAAATAGTATACGAATCTGTCGAATTAGGCAAGAAAATATTGGCTTAACAAAAAAACGCTACCATCGTGGTGGTAGCTTTGGCTGATAGGGGATTATTAAAGACTCGTGAGGCAGTCCTTTTAGATATTAGGAAAGAAAAAAAACTCCAGCTGTTGGAGTTTTGTCAACATTTCAAATGTTAAATGAGATATACTGTTGAACCTACGGGGATATCTTCGGGCCTGATCGATTTACCTAAACATATACCTACCATTTTTTTATCATTTGGAGAGTTTGATATTTGAACGGAAACAACTCGCAGATGCAACATTTCATGTTCAGATATTTGCAGAACAATATTGTTACCAATCTGACTTACAGATGTAGGAACAGGGTCATTCCCAACGATAATGGTTCCATTTTTACTGGATTCAAAAACATCCCCGACCTCCATTAATTTTTCCATATAAGACTCTCCTCCAATTATCTGCTTTGTATAAATAGCTCATCCTTAACTTCTCTGATGCGCAGCCCACTGTTTTTCAGCCTTGTAATTGCGTCTCGCAATAGCGTTAATCTTTCAGTTGATGTCAAATCCGGGGCAAATCTGGCAGCCCTAATGCTAGCCTGAGCTTCATCTAAAGCAAAATTTCTTGAATAGGTTGCAGAGTCGACATCATAAAGTTTGAACGCTCTCCCATTTAAATATGCCTCATAGTGTCCCACAATCTCATGAGCTATGGTTGCCTTACCCGTGACACGGCTATTAGCACTTGTAGTTCCTATTCCTGGAGAATCACCGGGGAGTACATCCGTATTTATATATAACCTGTCATACATCATACCTGTATTCCAGTTATCCCTAAATACAATATTATCCTCAGGAAAATCTAATTTTTTTGCATAAGCAACCAGTTCTATTTTCTGTGCTTTAGTTAGTTCAGTTTCATTTCTCAATCCTTCTGAAGAAATTTGACGATAGTCTTCTGCCTTTTTCCCTATCTCTGGCGGGCGATTAAACGCACCAATCTTAGTACCACCGCCCGATGATGTCAGCAACTTATGCGGTTTGATCATCTTGGCGGTCATCCCGCCTCCGACCATCATGCCTCCCATGCCCATCATATTGGCCCAGTGCTCGCTCGACCAGGCATTTGTCGGGAATATCGCTTCACGGATTGTACCGTGGATGCCAAGGGTCAGCCAATTGGCGGTATCATTCGGTGAGTCGAATGCTTTATTCGCCCGATCCATGTATCCTTCAACCAATCCGCTAGGAATGCCAAAGGTCCAATAATCCAGAAATCCACCCACACTGTCATAGCGCTTCTGGTAACGATCATCGGCGGCCTGCATAAAGGCTGTGCCAAGCTCTGCCAAACTGTCTGCTGATTTTTGAAAGAAGTTACGCTTGTCAGCAACAGGAGCACGACATGCTTCCGGTGGAGGGGGTACACAGTTGGCATCATAAGCCTGGACAGCCTGCTGATCCGCTAATCTGAATTTTTCAGCATGCCCTTCAAGCGTTTTGGCAATGGATAGCGATAGTGAACTGAAGTTATCCATTACTCGCTGTGCCGCAAGGAAATCTGCATAGAACCGTTCCTTGGTGCTCCCGTTCCATTGCCTTTCAATCTCGAAGAGCTGTTGTTTCAACATATGATTCATCTGCGCAATCTGACTTTGTGCTGCTGCAAACTGCTTCGAAACCGACAACAGTTGATCAGGGGTTACTTTAATCGTCGTCATGTCGTACCTCGATCTGAATATGTATTTCGTTGTTATACGAAAAACTAGCGTGCTATAAAGGCTTGATCCTCCTTCCAGCTTATGATACTTGATTATAGATGGATCAGGTTTATTTTCGTAGAGACTCACGGCTCAATGTATTAGTCCCTATTACCCCCAAAACGTCCTATTTGTAACAGTCTTTACGTCCTAAATCCTCGCTCACGCCCTAGCTATATTTATAAAAAAATCCCGGCGCAAGCGCCGAGATCCTTTGAAGAGTTAGAAAATATATACTACCCTCATTTATATCGTTGTGCACTTTGTTAACCGTATGGTGTACTTGGTGTACTTGGTGTACTTGGTGTACTTGGTGTACTTGGTGTACTTGGTGTACTTGGTGTACTTGGTGTACTTGGTGTACTTGGTGTACTGTCCCCTGTATTCAGGATCAGTTCTTTACTTCACTTAACGTCCCGAGGTATGCTTCTCTATTTTTCTGAATCGAATCAATGACCAAATCGTCAGCAGTACAAGCACACCAAGGCATATGCTGATGCTGAATCGGTTGCCCTCATCAAACACAAACATGACAGCGATAACGCTGAGGATCACGACAACCGCTCCAGTAATATACGGGAATCCCCATACCTTGAAGGTAGGCTGTACCGGATACTTCCTGCGCAATTTGAGCTGTGACGCTGCTATGCAGATCCAGACCAGAATGACAACAAATCCGGGAACAGCAAGCAGCACTTTAAACAGCTGATCCTGGGCAAACAAGCCTAGCATGGACCCTCCTAACAGAACTACCGTACACACCAACAAGGTGTTGATTGGACTACCGTTGCGATTGGTCCTTGCAAGTGCTTTGGGTGCTTCCCCGCCGACAGCCATGGCATGCATCATGCGAGATGCACCGTAGATGCCCGAGTTAGCCGCAGACAGCACCGCCGTTACCAGAATAAAGTTCATAATATGCGCAGCACCCGGCAGACCCGTAGACGCAAGAACCTGCACGAACGGACTGCTGTCCGGCCCGATCTCGTTCCACGGAATAAGCCCGCAGATAATTAGAATCGGCAGTGTAAAAAACAAAATAATTCTGAACATAAAATTACCGACGATTCGCGGCATCACCTTCTCCGCATTTTCCGTCTCCGTTAAGGTCAGGCCAATGAGCTCCGATCCCCCATAGGAGAACATAACCACAAGTAATGCTGAGAAAATAGAGCCCCAGCCATTCGGGAAAAACCCGCCCGCTTGCGTATAATTTTGCAGATAAGGTGTGTTCTCGCTGGGAATAATACCAAAGATCAGCCCCGCCCCGAGTACGATAAAAATTATAATCATCGCAATTTTGATTCCAGCCAGCCAAAATTCGAATTCCCCGAATACACCTACGCTGAGCAAATTCACAAGTATGATGAAGGCCGCACAGGACAGACTGAGCATCCACAGTGGCACGTCCGCAAACCAATATTGCAGGAAGCTGCCTGCGGCAATAACTTCGATAACACATACCGATAACCACAAGAAGCAATACATCCATCCCATTATAAAAGAAACTCTGCTGCCGAACGCTTCTTGTACGAAGTCTTTCATATTTTTGTTTTTGTATACTGTTGCCATCTCGGCCATTGCCGCCATGACTACAAGCAGAAGCAGGCCAGCGAAAATGTACGTCACAATAACGCCTGGGCCTGCAAGTCCAATGGTGCCTGCACTGCCTTTAAAGATCCCTGTCCCGATGACACCCCCCATCGCCATAAATGTGATGTGTCTGGGTTTTAATTTTTTCTGTAACGATTCTTCCGTCTGAGTCTGAGCCAATTGAAATCCTCCTGAGGTTCAAAACAGGTGTTAACCTTGTCTATTTTTTCATAACATAATCTCCAGTATACCCTATCATGCTCGAATCAGCCCATCTGTTACATCAGGCCAAATCATGCCAAGCATAGATCATGCCTATGATTTATACCCTTTAAAAGTGCAGAGTAATCGGCAGGCAGCCCAGTGCGCTTTCCCTTTCTTTGATGCGTCACAGCGTTCCCATTCCGAAACTTATTCTATCACTTTTTTCACGGTATGAACTGTATCAAATGTTTCATTTTTCTTCCTTGAGGTCTGACTTGGAGAAAAGATAATCTGAGCTCCGCTTAATTTTGTGAAAAAGGACCCTCCTGTATGTACACAAAGACAAACCACATACGCACTGACAAGCATATACACCAACATACTGACGTAACAGAGGAACATACAACCCTGTAGACGGACTGAAAGGCAGAGAGGCGCTCAGTCCGTCATAACGAAATAAAACCAGCCTCCCTGATCAGAGGGACTGGTTTACTAAATATTTTTATACAGGCTGTTGTCTACAGGTCATTGGCGCTGTCTGGCTAGCGTATAGAAACATAGATTGATAAAATCTGATCCGCATATTACTCTTATCCAATTATCCAATCGTTCTCGTCATAAACTCGCTGTTCGGGTCAGGGATGTAATCAGCAAACGGCTCACAATATTCAAAACCAAAGTCCTCGTAAAGCTTGCGTGCCGGAATAAAAGAGTCCATTGACCCCGTCTCCAGACTGATGCGTTGATATCCACGCTTCGTGGCCTCTTCAATAATGTGAGCAAGAATGCGGCGGGCTACGCCTTTGCGCAGGTGAGCAGCGGCTGTACGCATGGATTTCAGTTCACCGTGCTCCGCATCAAGCTCCTTGATTGCTCCACAGCCAAGCAGCTCGTTCCCTTCCCATGCACACCAGAATGTAATTTCTGGCTTCTTGAGACCGTCCAGATTCAGCGCATGTATGCTTTCAGGCGGCGAATCCGCTGCCATGCCCAACAAATGCTCCGCAATTAGTGCTTTTACTTGATCCCCGCTGAGATCATCCACTCTAATCTCCATCATACTCACTCCTGCCAACATATTGTTAATTGCACCTCTCCAAGAGGTACATCAATAACTTATCTTACAACGATGTCAGGTTTTGTGACAAGAAAAGATGAGGATGGCTGGAACTAGAATAAAAGTGGCGGTGCAGGTAGGCCCCGTAGTTCTGACATTGACGTGGTGCTCCTCCATCGGGCTTAGTGAAGGATTATAGGATGGCTGGACACTCGCTCGCTATTATTCACCGGTTTGATATGATGCTCGATACTGGTTACATTGTGCAGTATGCACCAGCTTAGTGCTCCCGCTGCACATGGACGCTCCCACGTCACATCAACGAATCCCATAAGCCGCTAACGATCACCAGAGACCTTATTGGGGCTGAATATAGCCTCCAAAAAATCTAACGATCCTCAGCGACGCTATTACATATAAAACAGGCATATTCACGTAAAAAAGTACCCATTCCGACGAAATAGCGTTTCTACGGATCGTTAGAATCTAGAAACCGTCTAAAACAGCTTAATAAGGCTTCCTGTGATCGTTAGAAATGGAGCATAGACATAGGAAGCAGTTTAGCGGCTGGTACAAGGGATGGTACAAGGCAGCTCACTCTCACATGCCACGACCTCAGGACTGCTGGTACGATACGGCAGTCATCTGACACGGCTCACAAACAAACATATAATAGACACCTTCGCCATACTCCTGAATCAACTCGCCATCCAGCTGACCGATCGCCTTCATCGTAGTCGAACAAACCGGGCATTCAGGATAGTCTGCATCCTGCACCCAGCTGGGGTGCCCTCCAATCTGGGAGATGGAAGGCTCCATCGCCCACTCACTGCCATGGAAAGGCTGGCGCGGCTTCTCAGCAATATGGAACAAACGACGTTGTACCCGATCCTGCTGCTGTGCCTGTTGATGCCGATGTTCATGCTGCTGCGCCTGTTGATCCATCACCTCTGGCCGCACCTGATGCTCATGCTGTACCTGGTCTTCAGGTTTTACCTGTACCTGTACCTGTACCTGGTCTTGCTCTTGTATCTGTTCTGACACTGGCACTTGTACCCGTTCAAGCTCTTCTCCTTGTCCCTGCCCTTGCACTCGTTCCAGCTCTTGTGCTTCTCTCTGGCTCCGAGCCTTTCCCTGTCCACCCAGCTCTTTCAAGTCATCCAAGGTACTTGATACAAGCCCGGATACATTCACCCTTATCTCTTCCACACCTATGTCATCGAATCCCTCCGGCTTCACATTGTATCTACTCCAGATGGGATGACCCGACTCATTCATCTCCATATACATTACACTGTAGCTGCTGCAAACCAGACAGGTCTGCACATCAAGCTGTTGAAAATTCCAGTCAATGGTCTGAAGCGCAGGATGGTTCACAGGTATATTGATTAAGCTGATGAAAGAACTGCCGCACCATGGACAATGATCTGCGCTTGGAACAAGCAGCGGAACCGGATTCCCTTTTATTACGGGAGCTTCCTGTTTCTGTTTACACCGCTGCTGTTGTTCTTCAACTGCTGCTTTCGCTGCACGTAAGGCAGCTTGCTGCTCTGTTTTCCCTTTATCCTCTATGTCCCCTCTATACCCTGTCTCTTTGGACCTATGTCAAGAAAGTAGACACTTACGCGACGGATTTGTCCGTAAATTTCTTCGCAAAACGAGCAGGGGAAAGATAACCTAGCGCCCCATG
>NZ_QJSW01000016.1 GCF_003217495.1 Paenibacillus barcinonensis
AGCTACCGTTTCCGGTAGTTGTCCCAAGCTTGAGGGCAGGTTGCCTACGTGTTACTCACCCGTCCGCCGCTAACCATCAGAGAAGCAAGCTTCTCTTCAAGTCCGCTCGACTTGCATGTATTAGGCATGCCGCCAGCGTTCGTCCTGAGCCAGGATCAAACTCTCCAATAAAGATGAATTCCGCAGCGTCGTTCAACGCTGTGCAACTCATCGGGGTATCGAAAAGAGCGATAAGCTCATTTTGAATCTGACGAGATTGTTAATCTCATTGTTGTTCCAGTTTTCATACAGCCAGATGGCTTGTATCAAAAACCTTCACGTTCATTCTGCAAGCAGAATGATTACTCACTCGTTGTTCAGTTTTCAAAGATCAAACACGATTTGTTTACTTCTTTTTTCGTCTCTACCAAGTTTCGGCGGCGACTTGAATAATGTAACACATTTCGTTTGTTTTCGTCAAGAACTTTTTTATTTCTCTTTGTGAATCTTTTTTGTTCTTCACTTTTCCACAAATATTTTAGCAAATCACTCATTTGGGGAACGAAATATAATGTACCATATTCTCCAGACAGGAGTCAACACCAAACTTATAAATTATTAAACAAACAAAAAAGGAAGGTTTCCCCTCCTTTATACAGTACATCACATTATAAATGTTTGCTCATGTCATGCTTCAATCCAATAACGAATTTCGCGACCCTCGCCTTCCAGTGAGGGCCAGCCTGCTGATTCCTTTACAATAGAACGAAGTACCAGTTTACGAAGCACAAGAGGAAGGTCCTCCCGAACAAATCTCAGTTGAGGATGATGAACAAGCTCATGAATACTCCACGGCTCCTTCCGGCTTCTGATCACACGCAGCAGCAGTTCGGAGCATTCCCCCATCTTGGACATGACCGAAAATTCACACGCGAGCAAAATCAATTCTACCCGCTGTTCCAACGTTTCGGAACTTACCGTGAGCTCCTGATAAAGCTTCCACAGTGCACGATCCAACTGCTGTATATGAGTCCAGACGGCATGATCAGGGTATATCCCCTGCTCGATAAGTACAATTCTGGCCCAGTTTCCCAAAGCCTTCAGCGCATCATAATACGCATCCACAACATGTCCCTGCTGAATATGACGCTTGGCCTCAACGTACATTCTCAGAAAACCGGTGAACTCATGAAACAGCTTTTGCTCCCTTAGCTCATTGCCGAATGAAGATAATTCTTCACGCAGTTGAGTGATCTGTTCATCCGTCTCCCAGATGATTTCTCCCTCAATCAGGCATTGCATGAGATTGTAGTGTTCTCCTGTAACTGCAGTAATCTGCAATTCAGACCAGCTGGCATAGATCAACTGATAACGAAGGTCACCGTATCTGTAATGTTCAACAGTTGATGTAGACTGATCTGTATTGAGTACAATTAGTACCAGCAAGTCAAAATCCTGAATCAGGGAGCCGTGGAATCGCTCTCCCGGATGGGAGTATGCGATAGCCCCAACTGCCCCTGTCTCTTCCGACTGTTCAGACAAAAAAGCAAGGTTCTTTAGTTCCACGATTCCCTCCATACAATTTATACAATTCATGGCAGAATGGCGCCAAGTCAGTTATAATGTAATTCTACATGAAGTACAACGTTTCCTGCTTTTTCGAGTCCAATACTACTCATACGATAGGAGCATTTTTCATGATTTTTAAATCAGCAAAAATTAATGCTTTTCGCACTTGGGGATTACTGCTAACCATGCTAGGAATGGGCCTAATGATCCTGGGTACGGCCGGAATTGTGTTCTGGGGTCACGCAGGGAAAGTATTCGCAGCTGTAGGACTGGTTATAGGACTTGTCGCCATGCTTGGCAGTTTAGTCATTTATTTCTGGGCGGGGATGCTCTCCACCAGCGCAGTACAGGTCGACTGTCCAGAATGCGGCAAGTTGACCAAAATGCTGGGCAAGACAGACCGCTGTATGTTTTGTCATACAATCCTTACGATGGACCCAAGCAAGGCCAATACGATGAGTAAGCCTATAGAAATAAACACTCCTCCCGCCACACCTACCGAATAACTACATGCCCCCTGCATTTTAAAAAAAAAACAAAGAAGGCCCGGTAAACTCTACCGGACCTTCTTGTGATTCTAACTGAATCATATAATGTAGATGATTAGTTCAACATCATTTAGAGTAACCCGCTTGCTTGAGTGTTTCCCATGCCGATGCATTGGCAAAGCTTCTGTTCCATGCAGCTACTCCGCCCAGCTTGAGCGAAGCCATAAGCTCTACCCTTGCCTGCAAGGATACCGCATCTTCAATCCAGATTTTTTGAACAGCTCCATCTTCCTTATACTCCACATAGTTCTGTCCACTTGCCTGATCCAGTACAGGTTTAAGCTTCTTCTTCTTGATCAGTTCCTGAACAGCGTTCATCCCTACAGCCTTGGAGGATACCTTAATCTCCCCTTGCTCATTTGCTTTTTCTGTCCAGATACGTGTGTACAAAGGAACTGCCATAACCAGCTTGTTCGCTGGCACCTCATCTTCATCCAATATGCGCCGCACCGAAGACTCTGTCCATGGAAGCGAGGCTACAGAGCCTGCTTTGGGGCTGGCCGCCCAGTGCTCATCATATGCCATCACCATAATATAATCAGCAAATGCTCCTAATCCCCGCCGATCCAAAAAAGCAGACCACATTTCACTATTCGACTTTGGCGTGACATCGACGGATAACATCAGTCCATGGATGCGAGCCATCGCCTTTATTTCACGAACGAACTGGGTCACGTTAGGGCCATCATCGGTATACACATTTTCAAAATCAATATTAATGCCATCCAGCCGGAACGCTTGCGCATACGCCAACATCTGTTCAATGATATGTGTACGATTGGCATAAGTTGATAGCGCGTCCTTGGTAATGTCCGGATTAAAGCTGTTATCCATCAGTCCCCATACTTCCATCCCTGAACGATGAGCCCAGTTGACGTAGGCCTGATCCGCCTTGCTTTTCACTGTCCCTTTGCCATCCGTAATATGGAACCATGTCGGGCTGACTACATTAACTCCCGGCATCTTCCCGATGGAACCCACGTCAGGCTGACGATTGTAGACCGCTTCCCAGACGAGATTGACCGGTTTGTTTTTCCACTTTTTCTCCGCAGCGGTTGATGTAAACTTCGGCGTATCGAGTGTTTTTTTCTCACCCAAAACAATATAGTCATTATTCACATAACCGGCATAACCGTTATCCATCTGTACAAAGCTTCGATCCTTCCCGGTCTGCCATACGTGTATTCTGGTGTTCTGCTGCATATCGGCAAGAATAGGTGAAGATTCATCACCACGTTTATATAAAGGGACCGTTTCCTCCTCATCCGACGACTTCGTATCAATTACTGCATATTGTATCGTATCCCCGCCACGCATCAGAATCACCGCACCTGTCGTCGCATCCTCCTGTACGGTAAGGCCGTACACCTCTTTCAGCGGTTGAAGGGGAATATATGCTTCATTTGCCTTGACCTCCGGCTTCACCTTCAGCGGATAATCCTGATGATTCAGCTCTGCCTTGGTACTGTCTTCTTTCATATGAAGCACACGTTGCGGCGAAGCAATAATGATATCCCCCGAGTCAGGCTCGTACCTGATCCCCGGATCAATCGTTTCTTGCAGCACCTTCACTGGAAGTTTAAGCTGACTGCCTGTACCTAAGGCTTCTTCGTCCATAAACTGTCCCTCTACAAAAATAGGCTGATTTCTTCCGAGCCAATCCGGGTCTTCATAGACCTTGTTAAACCACAGACTCGTAATAAGCCAGTAAGCACCGCCAGCCACAAGACAAGCTCCGAGTAATCCCGGCCAAAATGAACGTCGTTTACGACGTGTATATTTGCTTTTTCTACCCAAACGACTACCTCCGTTAATTCCATCATGTTAGTAAAAATCCATGAAGACTAATGTTCCAGCCCTGGTATTGTGCCTTGCTTGTTTCAATTGTCTGTAAAAAAATAAAAAACGTGAAGAATCCATACTGAATTCCACACGTCAATATTGTAAATCATCTCTATTGATCCCTGCAACTTTTGCATACACCATATACTTCCAATCGGTGACCATGCACTTCAAAGCCCGTGCTTGAAGCCGCTTGAAGCTCAACACTCTTTAACGAAGGATAGCTAAAGTCTTCAATCTTGCCGCATTGGTCACATATCACATGATAATGATCCGTTACATTGGCATCAAAGCGGCTTGAATTATCACCGTAAGTCAGTTCCCGGACCATACCGGCTTCCAGAAACATTTTCAGATTGTTATATACAGTCGCCACGCTCATACTCGGAAATTGGGGTTCGAGCGCCCGGTAAATTTCATCAGCTGTCGGATGCCCCATCGATTCCATTAAATAATTTAATATGGCATGACGCTGGGGTGTAATACGGACACCGGTCGTTTTGAGCTGCTCCAACGCATGTTGGACACGTGTTGCCATAAAGCCCACCGCCTTACCTTTCATTGTATCGACGTCTTACCTTCCCTTGGCTGGACGCCTTACCATTCATTCGCTGGTCGTGTAACCTTGCCAGTGTACATTTATTGTACGGCGATTGCAAGTTTATTGTCAACGCGACGATGCGGGGTCATCGGCTGTATCCGGGTTGGAATTCACACCTGAATCCGTCGTTTGTCCCTCGTTTCCATTACCCTCCTGCGATTCAATTGGATTATTGTCCAGACCAGGAACTTTCGGATTCCGCTGAACGGTCAGGTCGCTGTTACCTTCGATTTTGATGCTATACTCCCCTTCACCTAGCTGCCCTTCAATCGTTTTGTTCTTGACGTTGAATGGCATATCCGTTCGCAGATCTCCGTAACTGCTGGAGCCAGTCAAGCTGTAATCACCACGTTCGGGAATCACAATGTTAATTGCCCCGACGGCACTGTATACATCCCAATCTCCCCCCACTTTGGTTGAGACGATATGAATGCTGCCATTTAATGACTGAGCTTTAACACCGAGATTGGCACTATCCAGCGTAATATTTCCGTTTCGTGTCTCCGCAATAAACTCGCCCAAGGAGTCTGTAATGCTGATGTTCCCCACTTGCGTGGTCAAATCCACATCTCCTGAAACGCCACGCGCCTTCATATCCCCTCGATTACTATCCATATCTACATTGCCTGTCGCGTTGGCTACAATCACGTCCCCGTTCAGTGTCTTGCCCGTAATATCACCGACCGCATTGGTAATACGAATTCTTCCGTTGCCCGTCTCTGCAACAATCGTTTTGATCGCCTCAGGACGGTTTAGCAAAATGGCGCCGTTGGACGTACGGATATCCAGATTAAACCGACGATCATCCGGGATGGTTATAGTCATATTCATACGCGGTTGTGTTTTTTCATTGTCACCATATGCCTTACCTGTCGTTTTGATCCGTATAACCTTGTCCCCTTCAGCCTCGACAAAGGAAGACGCCGCCACAGCCTTGGCCTGCACTTCAGACGCCTGATCAACCCAGACCACCGTTTTCACCTGAATCTCATTCGTATCTCCACGCTGTAGCGTTATGTCCCCATTGACCCCTTCAACCACGATATCCGAAGTGTCCATCCGTACAGGCACCCCGATGACACCCTTGTCCTCCATATATCCGGCAGCCTGGCTATAATCCATGGAGGCAGCGCCCAGATTGAGACTTACCCGGTTCCATAAATGCATGTAGTGATCCTGTTCGGTCACAATAAATACGGAAGCTGTCAATATTAAAGAAGACAGTATGCCCTTGGCATCCGGTCTAAAGCGTCTTTTTTGGGGTTCATCTCCTGAAGATATGTGTTCTGAATCTCGTCTGCCTCTTCCGCGCGTCCACAGAAACAACACAATCCACTCCACACCGAAGCTGACCAGTAAAAATGGCCACCAGTCCACGACCTCATATAGGTAGTCTGTTCCCCACCGTTTATCCAAAATAAGCAGCACACCGACTGCTATAATCAAGGCCGCAGCCGTATATCGTCCAACCCGGATTTTACGGTTCATTCCTTTCCCTCCCTGCACGATTACCCTATGTTTTCTTCCTGCGCAGCATACCCCAGATTTCCCGGCCAAACAGCAGCAAGCCGCCTGCTATCATGAGAACTGCGAAGGAATATGCTCCATACATCGCGATCAGTTCCTGAAACCAGCGTGGTTTGCGGAAAAACAGCACCATCAGCGCTCCGCCCACAATAAGCAACAGTCCAAACGAAATGCCCCGCTCCCATACCATCATTCGCTCCCGCTCTGGACGTTCACCGGGCACCGGCTTGTCCATGTTCGCTTGTGTCACAGCACGCCGTCTGCGCATCATCACCCAGTCAGCCGATTGCAACACGTCATAAACATTGTAGAAATAGATGACGGGAATACATAGCGCGAGCAAAATTAGCAGCGGCACATTGATCTGTATACCGATGGAGGAGAAATATAGCAAAGCCGATAAATCAAGTAATACGAGCAGTATATAAGTCAAACCGCGCATGTACAGCCGCAAATAAATATGACCCAGCCCTGGAATGACAGCGCCAAGCAAACCCGCAATGAATTTATGCGTTTTATTTCTCACCTTTTTGGGCTTCTTCGCCCTTACCGTTCGCTTGCCGTCTGTGTGACCCTTCTTCATAACATACTCCTTTCCCCGGAAAATGTTCACTTCCGCCCATCGTGCATTTGGTTAGATAGTACCCTAAAGCGCCATAAGAGTAACTGGAAGAAAAATGGATATTACGAAAAACCCTCCGCCGTTGCTACACTCGGAGGGTTGAGATTTTCTTTATTCAATAGAGACTTTGGTCATGTGCTCCCACTGCCTCAGCTTGGAGACTATTTCTATCGTTTTAAATTCATGCGGCACCTGCACGTGCAGCACAATTTCTATTTTCCGTTCAACAGGTGTGACTTCTGCATAAGAAAGATCCTGCTCATTGACCGTAATTTTACGAATTTTAATCTTCTCCTGCTCCATAAAAGACGACACCTTCTCTAATGTCCCAGGCTCGGACAAGGTATGCAGGGTAATCACATGCAGCTTGTTACCACGTAAATATCGTAGCTCTAATTTGTTAAAGACCCATAGATTCAGGAGCACAAGCACGGTTGAAACGATGGAGGCAAAAAAGAAACCCGCCCCTGCCGCAAGACCAATCGCCGCGACAACCCAGATCGAAGCTGCGGTTGTAAGCCCAGTAATGGATTTGCCTGTGAAAAGTATCGTTCCCGCTCCCAAGAAACCAACGCCGGTGATCACTGCAGTAGCCAGACGTGCCGGGTCAATCCTGACGTTTAATTCATGTGCAAAATCCTTAAAACCATAAATAGACAGCATCATAATTAGTGCTGATCCAAGACAAACCAGAATATGCGTCCGAAGGCCGGCCGCATGGTTGGAGCGCTCGCGTTCCAATCCGACCAGGCCGCCAAGCAGCATGGCAAGCAGTAAACGAAGTAAAATATGCCATTCATCAATAAACCAAGGACCACTCAACGTCGTAGTTCCCCCCTAAGTTGTTCACATGCTTAAAGTTTATTCTTATAAAATGTCGTTAATTCCACTCCCGGTGCAATCTGTACCGCTTCCACGGGTTCAAAGCCAAATCGTCTGTACAGATTCACTGCGGGTTGATTGAGTGTGCCTGTAGATACGATGTATCGAGGCACGTCTGGATGCTCTGCAAAAACATGCTGCATGAGTGAAGCTGCAATGCCTTTGCGGAAATGATCGGGATGAACCATCATACGTGTAATCGTCAGTGTGTTTTTTTCTTCCTCCGCCACGGCGACCGCACCAAGCAGTTCCCCATCCTGTTCATCCAAGCATACGTAGAAGGTTTCTCCACAGTTCTGCAAGGTTTCCATCGTATCCAGCAAAGGCGGAATATCCTGAAATCCGATCATCTTTGCTTCCAGCCGGTAAGCCACATGCTGTAGCCTCCACAACTGACCTAACGTATCTTCGTCATGCAGTGATAATGATTGAATACTCATCATTAAAAACAGCTCCCTCGTCTCAGGCTAAATAAACCGTTGGACCCAAACAATACGATACGTCAGCGTATTTCATAGCAAAAAGAGGCTGTCACAGGGACGAGCCTCTTTCTGTCCGGCTTCACCGGAAGGATTAGCGGTTCAGTACGTCTGTAAGCAGTTGATTAGCTAAGGCTGGATTCGCCTTGCCTTTACTTTCTTTCATGACCTGACCTACGAGGAAACCGATTGCCTTTTGTTTACCTGCCTTGTAATCCTCCACGGATTGTGGGTTGTTTGCAACCACCTGCTCTACAATGGCAAGAATGGCTCCTTCGTCACTGATCTGAACAAGCCCCTTCTCTTCAACAATCTGCTGTGGAAGCTTGCCGCTCTCCAGCATTTCCTTAAATACGGTTTTGGCGATTTTGCTGTTGATTGTGCCTTTCTCCAGCAAACCAATCATCTCGCCAAGCCCTTGACCCGTCAGCGGCACCTGTGTTACCTCAAGGTTATTCGTATTGAGATATCCTAACAGGTCACCCATAATCCAGTTGGATACGGATTTGGCATCCTGTGTATATTTGAGACTGTCTTCAAACAGATCAGCAATCGCTTTGGAGGACGTAATCACCTCGGCATCATAGCTTGGCAGACCATAATCTGCTGTATAACGGGCTTTACGTTGATCCGGCAGCTCTGGAATAGAAGCTCGGATACGCTCTTTCCATTCGGCATCTATATGCAACTTCACCAGATCCGGGTCCGGGAAATAACGGTAATCATGCGCCTGCTCTTTACCACGCATGGACAATGTTTTGCCCTGAGCCTCGTCCCAGCGGCGTGTCTCCTGAACGACTTCGCCACCTTCGTCGAGAATTTCAGCCTGACGATACTGCTCATATTCCAGACCGCGCTGTACACCGCGGAAGGAGTTCATGTTTTTCAGCTCCGCCCGAATACCGAGCTTCTCCTGTCCATGCGGGCGCAAGCTGATGTTGGCGTCACAACGCAAGGACCCCTCTTCCATCTTCACATCCGACACTTCGCAGTACTGCATGATCGCACGCAGCTTTTCCAGATATGCACGCGCTTCTTCCGGGGAAGAAATTTCCGGCTCGGATACAATCTCCACGAGCGGAGTTCCGACACGGTTAAAGTCTACCAGGGAAGCGTAGCCGCCATCTACGTGTGTAAGCTTCCCTGCGTCTTCCTCCAGATGCAGACGAGTAATACCGATACGTTTGGTTTCGCCATTCACTTCAATATCAATCCAGCCATTCTCACCGATTGGCTGATCAAATTGTGAAATCTGATACGCTTTAGGTGAGTCCGGGTAAAAGTAGTTTTTACGGTCAAACTTGCTGACATCAGCAATGGTACAGTTCAGCGCCATCGCTGCTTTCATGGCATAGTCAACAGCCTGGCGATTCAGCACGGGCAATACACCCGGGTGCCCGAGACAGACAGGACAGGTGTGTGTGTTCGGCGGGGCTCCAAAAGCGGTGGAGCAGCCACAGAAAATTTTGGAGTTGGTATGTAACTCCACGTGGACTTCGAGTCCAACGACCGTTTCATATTTAGATGCGGACATTTCGTTTTACCTCCGTTCCTGGCAGTCTACAGCTGCGGACGCTGCTTGTGGAATGCTGTATTTTGTTCATACGCATGTGCTACGCGCAATACGGTTGTTTCATCAAAAGCTTTACCGATAATTTGCAAGCCAACAGGCAGCCCGTCTGCGAATCCGCAAGGGATGCTGACAGCTGGAACACCCGCCAAGCTAACCGGGATGGTTAAAATATCGTTCAGATACATCGTAAGCGGATTGTCTACTTGAGACCCGAGCTTAAATGCCGGTGTTGGCGCTGTAGGCCCAATGATAACGTCATAGTTGGCAAACACATCATCAAAATCCTGTTTGATCAGTGTGCGCACCTTTTGAGCTTTCAAATAATACGCATCATAGTAACCGGAGCTGAGTGCATACGTTCCAAGCATAATACGACGTTTCACTTCCGGACCAAAGCCCTGACTTCTGGACTGGTGATACAGATCCAGCAGATTCTCCGGATTTTCTGCACGCACGCCATAACGAACGCCGTCGAAACGAGCCAGATTAGAGGACGCCTCAGAAGAAGAAAGCAAATAATAGGTTGCAACTGCATATTCGGTATGTGGCAAAGACACCTCGTCCCACGTAGCACCGAGGCCTTCCAGCACTTTAAGCGCAGCAAGAATAGTCTCTTTAACCTGTGGATCCACGCCTTCCCCGATATATTCTTTCGGTACGGCGATACGCAATCCTTTTACATCACCCGTCAGTCCGCTCAAATAATCCGGGATATCTACTTTGGCAGATGTCGAATCTTTGGCATCATAACCAGCAATGGCTTGCAGTACATAAGCAGAATCTTCTACATTTTTAGTCAAAGGTCCGATCTGGTCGAGAGATGATGCAAATGCCACCAAACCAAAACGGGACACCAGTCCGTACGTTGGCTTCAAACCAACGACTCCGCAATAGGAAGCAGGCTGACGAATGGAACCACCCGTATCTGATCCAAGCGTGAAGTACGCTTCACCCGCAGCAACTGCAGCAGCTGAACCGCCGGACGATCCTCCCGGAACACGATCTAGCGCCCATGGATTATGCACAGGCGAGAAGCTGGAATTTTCGTTGGAACCGCCCATGGCGAATTCATCCATGTTCAGTTTGCCAAGAGTTACCGTACCAGCCGCTGTCAGCTTTTCGACAACAGTTGCATCATATACGGGGTCAAAGTTGCGAAGAAACTGGCTTCCGCAGGTGGTGCGCAGCCCGTTTGTTACAATGTTATCCTTAATGCCTACTGGTAGACCAAACAGCAAGCCTTTCTCCTCACCACTCACAAGACGATCATCGAGCTGACGTGCGCGCGCACGTGCGTTCTCCTCGTCCAGTGTCAAATACGCCTTCACCTTGTCATCATGCGCACCGATATTCATATACGCCTCATTTACCAGATCGCTGACTGACAGCTCCTTGGCATGCAGCTTGTTATGTAGCTCAGGTAGCGAATGTTCAAATAAACTCACAGTGCTTGTCCTCCTTCCGATTATCCGTTATTCCATGACAGCAGGCACTTTGAACTGCCCGTCTTCCTCTTCTGGTGCATTGTGCATAACCTGTTCAATGGACAGGCTTTCCTTGGTCTCATCTTCACGCATGACGTTGCTGACATGCAATACATGAGTGGTCGGCTCAATGCTGTCTGTATCCAGCTCGTTCAGCTTCTCTGCATATTTTAAGATCGCGTTCAGTTGGCCTGTCAGCGTCTGTTCTTCTTCAGCAGTCAGATTAAGCCGAGCCAGCTTGGCCACATGCTGAACGTCATTATTCGAAATACTCATTACCGGATGCCTCCTTCATTCGTTCTGTGCCTGGGACAGTACCTGAAAACAAAGCGTTCGTTTAACGGGCTAAAGTCCCAAGATAACTTTTCTAATTATAGGTGAGATAGTTCGACAATTCAATGCAAATGCAAAAAAGGAGCCGGCATCAGCCGACTCCTGAAATTCGAACACTTAAATCCATGCACGCAGATTAACCTGCTTTATAAAATCCGCTTGGGACATCATTTCGTTCGCGGTTTCTTCTTCCTCTTCCACAGCTTGAAGCTCTCCGTTCATCAAGTGATGAAACAGCTTCTCGTTATGTGTCGCAAGGGCGTAATCTATCAACGCTTCTCGCTCGACCCGCTCAGCTTCCTGCTTCAGCAGAACCTCTTCCAGATCGACGTCACCGGATGGAACAAAAAAGTTCCGATTAACCAGCGGCACTCGAAGCACGTAATCGAACGCATTGTCCGGATTCCGGTCATAAGCGATGATGTATCCATATTCCCCCACAGGAAGATTCTGCTCAAACGCATCCGCGACGATGACAACCTTCTCTCCTAATCGCAGCATCGTCTAACCTCCTGATAGTCTATCATTCATATTTATTTGTATAGTCTACTAGAAAAGAATAACGATGTCTAGGAATACTAGCTTCAAACAACATATTTGTGCAAAATCTTTTTATATAGCTCACGCTACCTCTTATCTGACGTGCTCATGTTATCTGTTACGCTTGCTTCTTGTGTGTCGTTTACGGTCTGTTCGAATCACTACCAGCCAATAAATCAGCAGCGGTCCGGGGAAGCTGGTAATGCCCCACAATCCCCATAACCAGGGAAAACGGTCCCGTTTGCGTGCATCCTGAAACATCCATGTGCCTTGAATCAGGAGCATCAACGCCAGTATAGCGAGCAGAATCGGAGGAATCTCATCCAATGAATAATGTAATTTATTCATGATGCACCGTCCCCTTCCGATGCCGGACAAACCATAAAGCAGCAGCGACGATTGCAATAGCTGTGCCTAATACTTGTATGCCCAAATATACAGCAGGAGCAGAAACAAATAGTAATATTCCCAGTGTAATCACCATCAGCGCGACGAGCCAGAAGCAGAGCATTTCAACCAGATTGGCTCTGCGCTTGATGCGCCTCTGCTCTCTGACAAAAGTTTCGAGTGACGCAAGCGATGGAATATCTGCCGGTTCACATACATCATCCAGCACTTCCATAGACTGTTGCAGCTGCTGCAATAGCTCCTTTTCCTGTGTCTCATCAGATCCGCTCATCTACTCCAGCTCCTTTCTCAATTGACGGAGACCATAAGCTGTGCGAGATTTGGCTGTTCCGGCAGGTATGCCCAGCATTGCCCCAATCTCATCATAACTATAGCCATAATAATGTTTCAGCAGCACCGTAATGCGATGCTCGGGAGTTAACCTTGTCATCGCATCCATCACGTCCGTCCATTCTTCGTTTCGACTTTCGATCTTCCAGCGAAAACGACGAATTGCTTGCTGGCGAGCCAGATCAAGCCAGCTCTGCTCTCTCTTCCTGCGCCTGATCCTGTCAATATATATTCGGGTTGCGATGGTGATTATCCAAGATGAGAACGCTGATGTGCCATCATACCGCCGTATATTCTCCATACATCGAACCATGGTGTCCTGCACAATCTCTTCCGCCTGATTAGAGTCCATTGTAACTTTGACAAGGTATTTGTACACATAGGAATAATGGCGCTGCAGCAGTGCCGCCAGTGCGCTGTCATCTCCCTCTGCCGCCCTGCGAACTTCCTCCAGCTCAGCCGTTTGCATTATGGTTATCACCTGCCTCCTGTTCGATCTGAAGATAATACGACGGACTAAGTCGAAACGTTCAACACCAAATGATTACATGGCAATCTTAAAATAAAGAATGCGACAATTTCCCGGGCAATCAGACTCCATTTCGGTATTCCTGCAGTTTGTCGAACCAACGTTGATTGTTGGCTCCGTTTCGTAACACATGACGATGCCAAATATTTTTTGGCTGGAGCTTCGTGTTCTGAATCATCTGTTTTGTCTCTAATCTCTGGGACTGCTTGTATTTATAACTAGTCGTAAGACCATCGTTAGGTATGTATATGTTCTGACTGACTGATTCTCTGATCATTGAATGCACTACGGAACTTGCCACAGGTCCTCGATCATCCAGACAGGTGTATTCCGTCACTTGCTTTAGCTGAAGTACATTTATTTTCTTCACATCCACTTCCCTCACTTTCGTCATCAAAATAACTTCAAACAGCTCCAAAAACAAAAAAAGAACGCAAACCGGGTATGGACCACAGTCTGCGTGCTTCGCGAGTTAGGGTGCTTCTATTCAACGCTTTAGTTAAGTGATGCCTTAATGCTTGTAACAACTAATAGCTATTCTAATGAAAAAATTGCCGCTTGTCCAGACCCTTTTCACACAAACTGTCGAATTATCTTGAAGGAACATAAGGGTTGTTCTGTTTCTCATACCCTATCGTTGTTTTGGGACCATGACCCGGATACACAACAACATCGTCAGAAAATTGATACAGCCTGTTCTGTATGGAATCCACCAGATCGCGTTCACGACCTCCTGTCAGGTCCGTTCTGCCTACGCCCATCCGAAAGAGCACATCCCCGGCAAACAAATCCTTTCCACAGAGCAGGCTTACGCTGCCGGGCGAATGACCTGGTGTATGGAAAACCTGAAAGGAGTGGCCGATCAGATTCAGCTTCTGACCTTCACCCAGAGCAAATTCTGCGGGTGATGCTGTAATTGGCGGTGTGACCTGCGGCCAGTTCAACGAGCCATTCAGCTTTGCCGAAGGAAGCCAATCGCTCTCAAGATCATGCAAATATACGGGACAGCCCTTAAGCTTGCGAATCTCCTCCACACCACCAATATGATCGAAGTGAGCATGAGTCAGAAGAATCGCTTCAATCTCCAGATCGTGAATCGCCTTGAGCAGCGGGCCAGGATTCATTCCGGGATCAACTATAACCGCTTTGCCCAGGTCCTCCCCCTGTAACAGGTAGGCATTGGTTTGCAGTGGCCCGAGTGTAAATGTACGAATATTCAGCATATGAATTAAAAACCCGAAATCAGCTCACGCAGCTCACGAATGATGACTGCATGGGACTCCGTTCCTTCCCCATAACGTTTCAAAATCTCTTTGCGCGCCTCGGCCATATTGTCCTGATAGTCTGCCGCTTCACGATCAGGATTCAGTCGTTTAAACTCCACCATAACCTCCTGCACATGTTGCGGACGTGGCCCCCATTGCCCAAGCACATGTCCACCCGTATCTGCAATGATCACAATTGGCACCGAACGACCACCCATCGTTAGAAACTCATCCATCACGTCAGGATGATTCTCCATAATCAGCACTTCGGTTGGAGCCCCCGAAATCTCCAGCGCTTGAAATACGACCGGAATATTACGAACTACATCACCGCACCAATCTGCTGCCAGAATCAGTACACGCAGGTCATCCCGATAATTGAGACTTTCGAAAAATTCACGATCATCTTCGCTTGCCCAGGCAAAGCTGTCATAGTTCGTCTGAAATTCATTTTGATTTTTGGTCATACTTGCGATAAATTCCTTCGGTGAAAGACCTTTACCGAATTTGTGAGATACATTAGGCTTGGACATTACTTCACACTTCCTTTCTTTTTACGTGCACTCATCCATTTAATAACGAAATAACCAATCAACAGAGCAAGGGCAACGAGCAGAATTGGCGTAATATACGGCGCCGCCTTCTCGTCAACATGCTTCCACTGATCGCCAAGAACCATTCCTAGATATATAAACAATGCAGACCAAGGTATAACAGCGAGTGTAGTTAGCAAAATGAACTTGCCTGTATGCATTTTCGTGATGCCAGCCGGAATGGAAATCGCATGTCTCACAACCGGAACAAAGCGTGCTGTGAAAATAACACCCGTACCGTACCTGCGGAACCACTCTTCAGAATGATCAATGTGTTTTTTCTGGATCAGTATGTATTTACCGTAGCGTTCAAGTACAGGTCTGCCGCCATAACGACCAATCCAGTAAATAAACAGTTGGGCCAGAACTCCGCCCACTGTACCAAAGATCAGCGCCCCGAAGAAGTTAATCTGATGCTGAGAAACGAGAAAACCGCCATATGCCAGCACAATCTCACTCGGGATCACCTCCAGCATTAAACCAAGCATGATACCGAAATACCCGAGACTTTGAATCCAGTCGAATAATTGGCTGACTATGTTATGAATAACGTCCATCTCAACCCTCTTTCTTTGTCCTGAATGGAGGTGCCCTGCCGCACCGTGGAGTTTCGTCCTTATTTTATCACAGGCCCCTGAACGTGGCTACTTGGCGAGCATACACAGTATCCCGCAGACGGCGCTCCGCATATGGTATGGGGAGAGGAGCGTGAGCATATGTCATTCAAGTCTGTACCCGGATCTCCCCCGGTCAAACATAAGCAATCCGGTCAGAACCTGCCTTCTGCCCGTGGAATTCGCCGCGCCTGCAGCAAGGAATTGTATCGGACAGCCAAGCGGTTAAAGTTGTACATCTCTCCGGAACGAATGAAGCAGGCTGAAGAATGCTACTATGCCAAAGTCATTGCGAACCTGCTGTGGATTGGAGAACATCGCAATGACCGCAAAAAACTGTGTGACTGGTGGAATGCCGAAGTCAGCGCAGAGATTGCAGCCCTGTGGGAGATTGAAGTCGACCCGCTCAACGAGGCATTCAAACACGCCTTTGGCGGATACCGTCTGTAGAAAAAATGCCGGGAGCCAGGAAGACGAGAATATGGCTCGTCACGTCAGCCTGTTCCTGGCATGACGGTACTTGCCTTTGCCATGAAGCAGGACAATGAAAACAAATGAGCCGGATTTCAGGCTGTGTCATGATCTCTCCTCGGATCAAGTCCAGTAAATACATCTCAGGTATACATGGCCTTACTTCAATTTATTAGCCAGATCTGGCGGTCCTCCCAAGGAATCCGTTACCATCCTGCGCAAGCTCTCACCTGTTACAGCAGCTGACGTTTGTAGCAGGAAACGACGGTCATTGCGCATATGCTCTGCCTTGACCTGAACTGCCAGCTCTTCATAACGAGCATATATCTGTACTCCGATTGCGGCCGTCTGCTTGGCTTGCTGTATATTCCCCCGCTGAAGCTCTGTCAGCGCCGCCTGCTCTATCCAGTACAGCGCTGCATTCTGGATGCGATAATCATAACGGTTCAAGGAGACCGCCTTTATCCAATATTGCCCCGCTTCATATCCGTTGCCCGTTAGAGCAGTCAATCGCCCAAGCTCTGAATAAAGCTCGAAATCATACGGCGAGTAGGACAGGCTGTTCAGCAGAATTGCTGCGGCTTCCTGATGTTGCAGCGTGCGCGCAAGAGAAATCGCCACCACTGCCCGTGCCGGATTCAAGCGGTAGGCTGTACGCAGATGCTCATTACGCGCCTCCTTCCCCACCATCCCTTCACGTGCATGACGATACTCCAGTTCAGCCAAAGCCTGCAGTGCTGTCATGCAGATGCTTCCGCCAAGCCAAGATGCAAGCAGCAGAAGCACTGCATAACGCTTTAATGAACCAGATATGCGGTGAGAGATAGCGATATGGAGAAGATTATAAATGTAGCTGCAGGTACGGACGCCAGCCTCGATGCAGGCAAATCCGGTATAAATGAACTGTAGGGGCGATATGGAATCCGCTTCCAGTCTCAGCGCAGCTGCCCATGCCGCGAGCCAGATGACGAGCATCCAGGTGAGCGTAAAGCTCCAATCAAAGTCCACTGCACCATGCAGGACGAAGACAAGCATGGGCGGCAGCAGCCGCGGTGCGAAGCGGCGGAGGCTGCGCAGGGTGAAGAGCAGCCACCCTGCCAGCAGCGCGATGCCGAGCAGGCCCGTATCCAGGGCCAGATCAAGCAGCCCGCTGTGAACCTCGCCGCCGACATACGGCGAGGATTGCATGGCGCGGAACATAGTGCGCCATGTGTCTCCCCCGTGGCCGAGCCATGCGGCCTCGGTCCACAGATGCAGGGCATCCCGCCACATCCGTAAGCGGGATGTGCCCGTGCCGACACCCGCCGCGAAGCGATCAGCGGTGGAGGCGGTGGCCATCAGTGCGGCGGTCATACACGCCAGCACAAGGGCCGCCATGGCAGCGGCGCGGCCTTTTCGGGCGCCGCTGTGCCATAGACGGCACAGCAGCAGCGTGCCGAGCAGCGCAGCTGCCCATGCCCCGGCCAAGGCCAGCAGGCCGGGCACGGGGGCAGGCGCCAGCTGGGCAGCAGCCAGCTGGCGGTATAGCCAGGCCGCGCATGCCAGCGGCGCGGCCAAGGCCAGTAGCAGCGGCACGCGGGCACCGCGCCGCTGCAAGGCAAAGGCGGCCGCGGCGCAGCCGGCCGCCAGCAGGGCGCCGCGCGACTCGCTCAGCAGGAGCGCCGCTTGCGCGGGCATGAGCGGCAGCACCGCCGCGAGGAGGCGCCGGGCCGGGACGGCACGCCCGGCCAGCACCCCTGCGGCGGCTGTCAGCCGCTCCAATGTGTACATGCCAACGACGGCACCGTACACATTAGGGTACTGCAGCAATCCGCCGAGCCTTGCGCCGGCAGAGCTAATCTCGGGGTCCGCTGTGCGCATGACCCCGTAAGGCAGCGGCAGCACACCGCACACGGCCAGCAGGCCGCTTAGCACAAGCATGCCGCCGGCCAGCTGCCAGCCACAGGCAAGCCAGCTCACACCCCCTGGGCTCACGACCAGCAGCGCCGCGAGCAGGGCAAACATCGTCAGCAGGCTCCAGCGCAGCATTTCATCCATGCTGCCCTGCGCGCTTGCCGAGCCTGCCCAGACATGCGCGGCATAACACATCATCATTGCCGCAGGAAAAGCGATCAGCATCACGCCCGCCCTGCGCAGACGTATGGACTCTGCACTCATGAAACCCGGATTAGTCCGCTCCAGTCCCCTCTTGCCTCTAAAGTACATAAAAAGCGACAGCATCACGATGAGAGCTGTGATGACCATAACAGGGCGTAGGTCGGCAATGTAAAACAACCCACTGTTAACACACCCAGCCAGCAAAATAACGATCATGCTCAAACCGATAACAAACGTGTGTTTTGATCCAATCATACACCTGCCATGCTCCTTTTTCTTGTTCCCGCCGCCTTCCGATGCAGGCAGCCTTGATCTGGAGCTCCACGCTTGCTGTGGACCAGCTGTACCGTTATATGTATTTTGTTCACCTTGCAAATAGCACCCGTATTCTACGTGTTCACTTGACCCCGCCAACAGATCTTGATTATCACACTCCTCCCTGTATTTTTCACTCTCCCCATAAACTTGCTTCTGTTGATCCGCTTCCCCTGCGCCTCCTGTTTCGGCTCCACGCTCCTCTCCTGCTAACCCTGCCTCCCGCCCAGCCTTATCTGCCTTCAAGCCTCCATCGTTCATTCCACACCTCCCATGCGCTTCAACAGCTTTTTAGCGTGCACACCCATTGTGTTAAGCGTTAAGTATCAATATCACAAATAAAAAAAGACAGAAGGTTCCCATTCCGGGTCCTTCTGCCTTAACGTTTGCCTGGCCTTCAGATCATCTCCTGATTACCAGCGACAACCTATCCTTTTCATACCTGCACTTGGCGCAAGTCATTTAGTTTGAATTTAAATTTACTTGGAGTAAACAAATTGTCTCCTATTCCCTCGATCCAAGCTGTATCCCAGCATCTGCGCATCAAGTAAAACGACCCTTGCAGCAGTATGCCCCTTTCTACAGCTGTACACACCTTATAGCAGGCATTTTTACTGCCATCTTGCGCCGCAACTTGAATATTTGTCTTATCCATAGAAGCTGCCACATGACTGGCGGTAATCAGAATTCATCCGTTTGCACCAAAACGTTAGCTAACATCTCATGTCTGCTGCTTCTCCTACAAGCTAATGAAGATTACACTTGGCAGCATCTTGAAGTGTTTCTTTGTCCACTTTGCCTGCAGTTCTGCTGCCTTCAACCGGAAGCAGGTCTGCACAAGCACGTTCCAGATACGGATCGGCGTGAATAAAATCGCGGAATGCGATGTATTCGCTCCACATGTCCTGCACCTGACCTGCCTGACCGCGAACAGCGCGAATCAAAATATTTTTGGGCGTATTTTCAAGGTCAATAAATTCCAGCAGCTGTGTCTTATATCCCATCACATCCAGCAGCTTGGCACGAATGGCGTCCGTAGCGAGTGCAGAGAAACGTTCCTTCAGGATGCCATGAGACAGCATCGGGTTCATAACGGAAGCCTCGACCTGATCATACAGCTCATGCTGACAGCAAGGTACGGACAGAATGACGGATGCTCCCCAGCGCACTGCCTTCTCCAGTGCCGCATCTGTAGCCGTATCACAGGCATGAAGTGTAACCACCATATCCACCTCGTTCAGCTCATCGTAATCTGCAATGTCTCCAACGAGGAATTTCAGATCACTGTAGTGCAAGCGTCTGGCCAGATCATTGCAATGCTCAATTACGTCTGCCTTCAGATCGAGACCGACAATATTGAGGGAACGACGCTGCTGCACGGATAAATAATGGTACAGCGCAAACGTCAGATACGACTTGCCGCAGCCAAAATCAACAATGGTCAGCGGACGTCCTTCCGGCAAATGCGGAATGACATCCTGTACCATCTCCAGGAAACGATTGATCTGTCTGAACTTGTCGTACTTGCGTGCAAGCACACGTCCTTCCTCATTCATAATGCCGAGCTCAACGAGGAACGAAACCGGAACGCCCTCCTCCAGCACATATTGCTTTTTGCGATTATGGGACAGATCCACTGCCGTTTTGGAGGGAGACTTGGTCAGAATGGAAACTTTATATTTTTTGCTGATCAAAATTTGATAATCCGCCTCTGCCGTACAGAGCAATCCCTGACGAAATGTCTCTTCACATAACAAAGTCATGCGCTCCAACGCTTCGGCCGGGGACAAATTCTCATGCAGCACTTTATTGGAATAATGAAAAGCAAACTGGTAATGAAGCTGATTCTTCAGCGTAACCGGCTTCACCTGCACTTTGGTAAACGAAACATTGTCCCGTCTGCGCAGCTGACTCCAGGTCGCCGTAATCAGCGAGTTCTGTTCAAAAATATCTTTTATAAGCTTTCGCAACGAATCCACGGGGTACATCTCACTTTCGATTTGGTTTGGTCAACCGTTACCATACCATAATTCTGTTTCCTCTCCAAGTAAAGAACCTGTTCGGCCGATGTCAAGTCAGGGGGAAATGGGCCAGTTCAGTTACAGGCTTAACTGTAGGTTTCATTGAGATATAATCATAAATTCAGTGGTTGCTTCTGCTATAGCTCTAATATGTTTTTGAAGCCTGCTCATCCATTCTTCTGCTGACGTTTGGTTTCCAGATCTCTGATCTGTGCAAGCCCCTCTTCCACCTCGTCGCGCGGCAAGCCACCCTGCTCCAGCTGCTCATCCGTAAGCTCCGTCAATCTCTCGTAAAACGCCCTTGCGTCCTCCTTGTACTGTACCGGATATTCCGAACCAAGATGCAGCAATCTGTACCAGCTATTCTCGGCCGCATCGTATCGCGCCTGCTGTTCCCGGTACAATGCAAGCTGTTTTTCCGTTCGAGCTGGAAGCTCATATCCCTGAATATGCGTTATAACCTCCTCTATACGATCAGGTACGTGCAGCAGTTCGCGATTCGCACCATGGTTCATGGCATACAGATAAAAATGCAAAGCTCGCATCAAACGTACAAGCGCCGCATCCTCCGTTTCCAGCTGCTCCTGTTCATCAATGCCCTCTACCTGAGCTTTCTCCTGATAGATATGTGCCTCTTCCTCAATAAGTCTGGCTGCTTGCTGCAAGTTGTCCACCTCTATGACACCGCGAAAACGGAACATTTCAATTACATCCTCTGCCGGCAGAGAGTTCAGCAAAGATAGATTCATGCCAAATTGTCTGCGCATCAGCTCATCCAGTTCAGACAAGGCCTCAGTGTGTTTGCGCTGCTGTCTCAGTGTAAAAGCCTTGCCAATCGCCTCTGTCATTTCCTCCATCATGCGGAGCAGATAATCCTTCCTGAACATCGTGCGCCCCCTCATATCTTCCATGATCCAACATACTGTGTTGTGGTATATGCTTTATTTTAATTCATGCCGTAAAAAAAAGCGAAAGTCCGGCCTCCCTGATTCTGAAGCCGGACAGTGAAACAAAATGAAGCCCCGGCCTGTCCATATAAATGGACAAACAGGGGCTTCAATGGGAACTGGCATCCCTTATCATTTCTTGAGCAACGCCCAAGTTCAACGCTGTAATGCTCAGTCAGACAAACCTGTCATGAACTGTTTAATTACCTGAATCAATTCTTCTGGTGCTTCATACATACTCATATGTCCTGCACCTGCAATTGTAGCCTGTACAATATGTGGCTTGTCACTCGTAAAGGTACGTTCCGGCGGAATAAGCCCATCTTTCTCTCCTGCCACCAGCAGCACAGGCAGCGGTGTTGCCGACAACACATCACGGCGATCCGGGCGCTCACGCATAGCCAGCGCTGCTCCGATCGCACCTTGTGGTGGAGTCTGATAACCGATCTCTTTGACACGATTCACTTGGGCAGATAACGATTCCACATGCTCTGGTGCAAATAGCCCTGGCACCAGTCCATCCACAAAGCTGACAATGCCCGCAGACTGTATGGTCGATACGGCCCGCAAACGTTTCTCCTTCGCCTCTTCACTGTCCGGGAACGCTGTGGAATGGATCAGACCAAAAGCATTCAGGCGCTCCGGGTGAAGCTGCGCAATGGACAATGCAATATATCCCCCCATGGAATGTCCAAGAATGACCGCTTTATCCACTTCCAGCTCATCCAGCAGCTGCAGTACATCATTGCCCATCTGTTCAATTGTGTAACTGCCAACGGGTGCATCCGTTTTGCCATGTCCACGCAGATCAGGTACGATACAACGATAACTGCGTGCCAGCTCAGGCACCACTTCATCCCAATACGATGAACTGCCGCAGAATCCGTGAAGCAACACAAGCGCCTCTCCTTTACCCTGCTCGGCATAACAAATCGTCGTTCCGTCACACATCACTTTTTCCATATTAATCCCTCTCTCTGCGCGAATGTAATAGTTCAGGTTGTATATTATTAAGCATTCAGCTCATGAATGAAACGCTGCCCGAGCTTTCCAGGCCTCACAGACCGCATCAGCCAGCACTCGGGACATCTCCATCACCAGATACAGCGAAGTCATCTGCAAAACGGAATACGGCCTCGGTCCATTCACATTCACCACGGCAGCCACGCTATACTCTCCTACTGGAGGCAGACTGCCGCCCACTGCTGCAGCGGGAAGAAGTGCCTGCTCCGATACATAGTATGTCCCGGCAGCATCTTTCGGGCCCAAACATGCATCAAGCGCGATCACGGCATGATGTGCCGGAATACAGGCCAGCTTTTGGGCCAATGTATCTGCATCACAGGGAGACGCCAGTGTGCCGATGACATGAGGAATACCACGCTCCTCCAGTAGAGTCCCCGTCAACGGTCCAAGCGCATCCCCGGTTGAACGATCCGTACCAATACATAGAAACGTAATTTCGTCCGGGGCATGTCGCTCTAGGATGTTTTTGAAAAATAGAGCAAGCTGGTCTCCGGGGATGCCTCTGCGCATTCCCCGAGTCTGCTGACGAACCAGTTCCCGTTTATACACTGCCAAACTTGACGGCCTCCCTCCTAATCACTATGGCACACTGTCAATCCTGACAGGCATGCCCACTACCTTGTTTCCAGTAACTCTTCTATATTCCCACATTGTAACCGATGCATGGTATCCCGTAAAATCATTGGCTTGTCCCCTTCCACTCATGCTACAATAACAGGAGTTTCCGTTTGGAAAAGTGATGAGATCAACCCATCCCCGGAGATGGAAAGGATGAAGTGAATGATGGATTTAACACAAGCAACAGCAGAAAACATGGAATATATGATTGAATCAATCAAAACCAAGCTGCGGATGGCCAGTGGTGCCGCAATGCAAGCTTCAGCGTTTCCACTTGAGAAATATGAGGATCTGCACGATTTATACGAGATGGTCATGGGCAAGGAGCACCTGAGCATCTCCGAAGTGGAGGCCGTTGCTTCCGAGCTCGGTAAGCTGCGTAAATAAGCTGTCACCTTGGACATGTTGTCCTTATCTCGACAGCATGACACACTCAAAAGGACCTGTCTTGCATCAGCACGCTGATGAAGACAGGTCCTTTTGGGCTATTCTATGTTCCCTTATTCCGGCTCCTCATCATCTGCAAAAGAAAAGCTGAATTGGCTGTGCTGTATAGCCAGCCTCGATCCGACGCGTGCCTAACCCTGCGGCCCAGAGGCCCGGTCATACTAATCACGTTCCTTCTAGAGATTACTGACTTTCTATGGAGGAGTTCAGCACAAATTCACTGTCCATATGCCCGACAATCGTGCCTGCATCATTACGAATGTCTCCAGGAAATGCCTCGCCCAAGCGAGCAATTGTTCTATGATTCGCGTAATTCAGCTGCTTCAATATGGATTGTGCGATAGAAGCCCATTCTTCCTCGGAACCATCCAGCACTTTAAACGTGATGCCGAGTCTCTCTTTTTTCAGTGCAAAACCAAATACACCCTTAAATCCACCCTTGGCTACAATGTTATCATCCTCCAGTAGCACAGAGTCCACCCGGTTCGTACCACCTACCATCAAAGGATGCTGGTTCATCGCAGCAGTGATCGTTTCCACAGCGATACGTGTCGGTTCATCGGCAATCAGATCAGGACAAGCCAGCTTGAGATAAGCACTTGCCAACGCGGACAGCGGCAACGAAAATACCGGGAAGCCGCAGCCATCCGTCCCAAGCTGAATGTCTGTCACTTCAATACCTGCCAGAACTGCCAGCGTATGAAGTATCTCCTGTTGCACGGGATGATCCGGCTCGGCGTAACTGCTCAGGTCTAGCTGTTTCATCTGACTGTAGCCTAGAATTCCAAGATGTTTACCCGAGCAATTGTGCAGTATACGACGCTTCTCCCCTTGGGCACGCAGCCAATCATTGCGGCTCTCTTCATTCAATGGATAGCTTGGTGCGCAGATCAGACATTCCTCGCCAAGTCCGATTTTGCCAGCCAATTGTGCCAGCACCTGAATATGCTCCGGTTCAGAACGATGTGATGAAGCCATAATGGCAATCTCTTGTGGCTCAAGATTATAGTGGTGGTCAATGCCTGCGCGAATACCCGGAATAGCTTGAAATGGTTTCGCAGATGATCGGGTAAAAGCCCTGAAATGAGGATCACCAGCTGAATATACAACATGACCATGCTCATCTGTAATGCATATATGTCCGTAGTGGGCACATTCCATCACACCAGCACGGTATTCTTTAACTAACAGCGCACTCTCCATGCGACTTTCTCTCCTTTTATATACCAAATTCATGTCTAATATAAATTGATATCAACTTCTATAGACACTCCCGAATTAATCTCTGCTTTGCGTCACGGCGCCGCATGGGATATCCTCATTAGTATAGTACAAAACCGACATTTTTACAGTTTTTTCGACAGTCCTTCTGGGTAAAACATGATCAACTCTAATACTCAACTACACTTTTATTAAAGGAGACATGGTTGATGCTACGAAATTCTAAACCTCTCTCATCTGATCCAAAACAGGGTATCCCTGTCCCTATGCAGCCTTTACTGAAATATACGCTGCTGGCTACCCTTCTTAGTGCGGCTATGGTTTTGTTATTGGCAGGTATCGGGGCCTGGATGGGACCTAATCGTATTTTGAAGCTGGACGATTGGATTCAGCGGCTGTTCTATCTGGATTCGGAAGCCCGTCTGCTCTTGTTACCCTACACCTCATGGATCACAGCAATCGGTTCGTTCAAAATATCAGCCTTGGCCGCAGCCGGATTCGCCCTGCTCTGCTTTGTACAGCGACGTGCCAGAACCACGATATATGGCTATGTGATCTGTATAAGCTTTGCGATGATGTGGATTCTGAACACGTTATTAAAAGAGATTTTCCAAAGAAACAGGCCCGAGATTGAGCATTTGCTTGCTGTTCACGGTTATAGTTATCCCAGTGGCCATGCCATGATTTCCATGGGATTCTACGGCATGCTTTTTGTGATCTGGGCTTTGGAGTGGAGGCAACACCATACCTTCAAAAGATGGCTGCCTGTCATGCTCGGCGTGCTTTTCATTCTCTTTATCGGTCTTAGCCGAATAATGCTAGGAGTCCATTATCCTACAGATGTACTGGCAGGATTTGCATCCGGGCTCATCTGGGTGGTATGTTTGTTACAGGGCATCAAACAAGCAAGCCGATAACCGCTCCACTTCATTTTCTATATAAGCTGAACTATTATTTAGACGTGAACGGAGAGGACAGAAAAAAACTGAAAAGCGGAGCGGTCGCCTTTATCACCGGATTTTCCCGTTTGGAAAAGGCAATCCAAAAAAATCGGGGATAACCGCGATTGGAAGGTTATGCTGTCATCGGAGTGGCTTGTGTAAAATCTATAGTGCTACTTATATAGTTTATTCATCCTGCATTTCGTTGTTTCATCCAAGGACACAGCGTTTATATACGAAGTAAGTAAACGCGAACAGACCATTAAGGAGTGATTAAACATGAATAAAGCAGAAGAACAGTATCCAGTACAAAGCAGCTCTACTTTCGCCAAAGGTCTTTTTATCGGAGGATTGCTGGGAGCAGCAGCTGCCCTGCTATTCGCCCCTAAACCAGGACGCGAGTTGCGCGGAGATCTTACTGAAAAAGTAAATATCGTAACTGATCGTACGAAGGAAGTGGCAACGGTGGTTGGAGACAAGGCTTCCGAGCTCGCCAAAACCGTATCTTCCAAAACGTCCGATCTGGCTAAAACGGTAAACCAAGGCCGCAATGATATTATGGACTCCGTCAAAAAGGCATCTGCTGATGTTGCTGAAGAGGCAGTCCGAGCATCTGAAGAGGTAGCCGCCGCTTCCGAAGAAGCGAAGGAAGATGCACGTAAAGAACTGAACTCAACCAGCTTGTAACACGCTCTGACAGAAGCGAGCAATACATAGCCAGCTGCAAGCAGCTGGCTATTTTTTATCCTTGGCATATCCTGAGCAGACGGAGGACTAATACATGAGTAAAGTCACACTAAACGGAAAAACCCCAAATCCAGGAACACCTCCTGCACAGCAGTATGACATTAATGAACATCCTTTTGAGCTGCGACATGAGGTCAAGCGGCTAAATACACGTCTCGATCAGATTGCTGACAGTCTGGAGAGAGCACAGATCAAAGATATCATTGAAAATTACGGTAGTCCCAAAAGACGTATTATAACAAATTTCACCGCAGGTATGGCTCGAGGTCTTGGCTTAACCGTGGGTACGTTTGTTGTTCTCGGCTTGCTAGCCTTCATCCTCAGTCAATTCGTTAACATGCCCATCATAGGCCAGTATATTGCTGATCTGCTTGGATACATCGAGGATTACAAAAAATAATAGAGGAGCCGCCCAGTTCACGATATCGGCGGTTCATCCGCTCCTCTATCCCGATTCCCCTTAGCCGAAGACTGGGTGGATTTCACTTTTAACAAATCCCCTGTCCATCCTTTCATCATCATCCACAAATACATACCCAGCATGCTGAGCAGGATCAGCACAATGACAAGCACCACGCCCCATGTCTTGTCGATCAGAGGTAAATTCTCAAAGTTCATGCCCCAGATCGCCCCAGCGGCTGTCGCAGGCGTAAAGACTGCCGTCACAATCGTCAACGTTTTCATAATTTCATTGCCGCGTACACCTGATGTCGCATTGTCTATCGAAATCAACGTGTCGATCTCCTTTTCATAATGCTGGAACAGACACTCCATTCGCTCGGCACGGTACTGAAGCTGCTGATAGAAGCGATTCTCTGTAATTTCATGAAGGTAGGCCTCCTTGGAAGCCGCCAATAATTCCGTGTAAGGAATGAACAGATTACTCCAGTACAGCAATTCGAAACGAGCTGACAGAATTTGATCCATCAACGTACGCGCATTACGAATCTCCATTTTACGCTCCAGATCACGCAGGTTCATCTCGAAATGGTCCATGCCCACATGGTAATAGTGCAATATGGCCCGAAACAGCACAAACATCCCTTCTCGGGCCTGTGTACATTGCTGCAACATATGCATGCGTTCCCCCGTTTTCATTATTTCCCTTGTGTTATCATCGAGATTAAGCGTAACCAGATGGTGTTTATCCACGTAAAAAAACAACTGCTCCTCTTTGCGTTGATCTTCTCTTTCATTTTTGACAGCATATAAACAAGAGCCGAAAATAACGGCATCTGTACCGTTCATATAACGAACGGACAAATAATTCGTCTCGACTTCTGGAATTTTGCGCAGCCAATATTGCATCTCTGGAAACGTCTGCTCCAGATCACGGAGTGCACTTCCCATACTGCTGGAATCCGGAGCTACCCAATCCCACCACTGCCAATCCCCGGAGAAGGATAACTGATCACGTCGAGCCTCCAGTTTAATTTGATCCACCTGACATTCCTCCTGCACACCCTAGTTCAATTGCACCTGCTCTTCTCCAGTGAATCCAAAAAGGACACGTATGCAATCCAGTGCAATACCGTGTCCTTATCAAGCCGTATTCGGGCAACTATATAAATGAATAATCATAGCAAAGAAGTGTTAGACATAATCTGCTTCAATTTTTCCGTAGCCCGCTTCTGAATTCGAGATACACTCATCTGTGATACGCCCAGCTTCTGCGCAATGGCCCGCTGAGACTGTCCATCCTGGAATGCTAAGATAAGTACCTTTTGCTCTTGTTCCTTCAGCTGTCCCAATGCCTGCTGCAGATCCATCCGTTTTTCAACCGAATCGAAGTCATTGACATCTGCGCTGATCAATTCCCCTAATGTTGCCGCACTATCGTCCTGGGATAATGGAGAATCCAGTGATACATAGTGGTAACATTCACGTCCAGCGAGAACCTCAATCGTTTCCTCCGGTGACAGATCCAGATACTCCGCAATTTCGTTAACGCCGGGTGAGCGCTCCAGCTTCACCGTTAACTCATCAATCGCATGCTGCACCAATGCGCCTTTTTCCTTGATTCTTCTTGGCACTTGAATGTACCAGGATTTATCGCGAAGATAATTTTTCATATGACCGATCATACTTTTCATCGCATACGGTTCAAATGGAATCCCCAGATTAATATCGTATTGCTTCAGCAATCGAATCAAAGCCATCTGGCCGGTCTGATACAGATCCTCGTACAGATCCGGTCGATTTCGGGCAATTTTACCCGCTGCCATTTTGACCATCGGTTCATATTTACGGATAAGAACGGTTGCGATCTCATTATCTTGAGTTTGCTGGTATTCCCAGATCAAACCAATCGCTTCAGACATGGACTCTGGGGGAGTCACTTTTTCATTCATACTTTCTCCTCACTTTTGGCAAGACGTTTTACGAGTACTACTTTCGTACCTTTGCCCGTCTCACTTTCCACACTGACATCGTCCATCAGGGCTTGCATGAGATAGAATCCCAAACCACCGATCTGAGCGTCTGTCAGCTCTTTGTCATGAAGGCCAGAACGTGATACAGCCGGGTTCACATGCTCGAAGCTGGTACCCTCGTCTTTGACAGTGATCGCAAGGGACTCGCCATTCACTTCAAAAACAACTTCAACCATACCGCCTTCATGGGAGTAGGCATATAATACGGAGTTGTTACAGGCTTCGGACACAGCAACCTTCATATCCTCAATGTCTTCGTAAGAAAATCCCATTTTGGACGCCACACCATACAGATTAAGTCTTACAATATCCACATATTCAGCTGTCGCCGGTAAATTAAGAGTAACTCTTTGAACTTCTGCATTCATTCCTTTTTCGATCCTTTCCTATTGGGAATTCTTCTGTGTAACAAAGAATTTGGCTATACCCGTCATATCAAAAAGTTTCTGAATTTGCGCAGGAACTTCCTGTACTTCAAAGCGAGCTTCCATTCCGTGTCTGGCCTTGAGAACAGATAACAGGATACCGATCCCTGTGCTATCAATGTACTTCAATTCTTTCATGTTAATGATGAGATCCTGCTCCTTATTGTCCACGAGCGGTTCCATAACCAAACGGAAGTCAGGAGCAACAGACAAATCAAGCTCGCCAGTCAGATACACTGTGCATACACCGTCATGTGTCTCGGTTCTTGCATTGAATTTTTCATTTTTATTTGTGTTCATTAGACATCTCTCTCCTGATCATTGGTTTCCTTACCTTATAACCCAACTTACGGGCAAGTGAAACAGAAAACAAAACTGGTAAACATTTCAATTCGCCTGATTCATCGCTGAACCGCCCGGATTAACGATCTGACGCTTCTTCTGAAAATGCGCAAGCTTCTGTTTGACACTGCCCATCTTCACCGGCTTGCTAATATAATCATCCATCCCAGCCTCCGTACAGCGCTGCTGAATACCTTCCATCACATTAGCCGTCATCGCAATAATAACGGGCTGCTGCTGCTGGGGCAGATTCTCACGTATCCGCTGTGTACATTCCAACCCATCCATTACCGGCATCTGTAAATCCATAAACACAAAATCATACTGTGACGGGCTCGCCTTCATCATATCCAGCGCCTTCTGACCATCCTCCGCAATGTCGGAGAGCAGCCCCAATTTGTGTAGCATGATCGCCATCAATTTCTGGTTGATCGGGTGGTCATCCACAATGAGCACTGTAGGGTGCTGATCCTTGTTCTCCACATCCGTCACATTCTCTTCGCCGTTCCTCTGCACCAATTCCGATTCTACAAAACGCTTTGCCTGAATGGTGAATACAAACGTTGCCCCTTGTTTCTCCGAGGTGTCAAGATAGATCTGTCCACCCATCATTTCAACCAATGTTTTGCATATCGCCAGACCTAATCCTGTTCCACCATATTTCCGGGTCATGGACGTATCGAGCTGAGAGAATGGCTGGAACAAGCGATCTACTTTGTCGGAGGCGATACCGATTCCGGTATCCTTCACAGCAAACTCCAGAGACATTTTGCCGTCTGTCTCCTCCCTAACCGATACAATCAGGTATACACCGCCGTGATCCGTAAACTTAACCGCATTGGCAATCAAATTAAGCAGCACCTGGCGAAGCCGGGCCATGTCACCATAGATTAAATCCGGTACGGAATCCTCGAGGAAATAGTCCAGCTCCAGATTTTTTTTGCCTGCTTCTCCGGCGAACAGACCAAGCACTTCACGAATACAGCACACGAGTTCAAACGGATGCTCCTCCAGCTCCATTTTTCCAGACTCCATCTTGGTGAAATCAAGAATGTCATTAATTACGGTAACGAGCGCATCTGCACTACGACGAACAATATCGACATATTCCTTCTGATCTTCCTTTAAGTCGGTTTCCATCAAAAGATCCACCATGCCAATAACTCCGTTCATCGGTGTACGGATTTCATGGCTCATCATCGCCAGAAACTCGGTTTTGGCATTCGCTGCAATCTCGGCCTCTTCCTTGGCCTGAACAAGCTGCTGATTGATCTTCTCCAGCTCCTGCGTTTTCTGATGAAGCAGCATCGTCTGGGTTTTCAGCCTTTTGTTCGAGAGGAACATCTCGACGAAGCCTTCGATTTTGGACTTTAAAATCTGAGGGATGAACGGTTTGACCATATAATCAATAGCCCCCGCTGAATAGCCTGCAAACAAATGCTCAGCTTCCCTGCTGTTTGCCGAGATAAAAATGATGGGTACATCCTTCGATTTGTCCCGTGCCTTGATTAATTTTGCTGTCTCAATCCCGTCCATCCCAGGCATCTGCACATCAAGTACAATAACCGCAAATTCATCCTTGAGCAGACAACGGAGTGCCTCTTCTCCAGAAGTCGCCTTGACGAGTTTGTACTGTTCAGATTCCAGAACCGCCTCAAGCGCAAGTAGGTTCTCAGGGCGGTCATCTACCAGTAATATGTGGATTGGTTCATTGAGCCCCATAGCTAAGCCTAACCCCCTATTTGATCTTCCGGTATATTTTTTCGGTACGGTCTAATGGCTCGTAGGCATCACTGAATTCTGTAAAATGAATGGATTCTTTGGACCCCAGAACGAGTATACCGAAATGGCTCAAGCTCTCATGAAACAGCCCGTGCACATGGTTCCGCAACTCATCATTAAAATAGATCATGACGTTACGGCAAAAAATGACGTTAAACTCATTAAATGACCGATCTGTTGCCAGATTATGCTCGGCAAAAATAATATTTTTCTGCAGAAACGGATGAAATATAACCGAATTATATTTCGCTGTATAATATTCGGAGAAGGCCTTGGTGCCCCCTGCCTCCAGATAATTCGTTGTAAATAACTTCATTTTCTCAATGCCGTAGACGCCTTCTTTGGCCTGCTGTAGTGAGCGATCATTCATATCCGTTGCGTAGATTCGTGCCTTGTCATACAGTCCTTCTTCATGAAGCATAATCGCCATAGAATATACTTCTTCACCTGTAGAGCAGCCAGCATGCCAGATACGGATATACGGATAGGTTCTCAGAATCGGAATGATCTTTTCCCGAAACATGCGGAAAAGCGATGGATCGCGAAACATTTCCGTTACAGGAATAGAAAGATTCTGCACAAACCGTTCAAAGGATGAACGGTTGTGCAGCACCTTCTCCTGTAGCCCGGATATGCTTTTCACACCTTCTGCATGCGCATAATGCCAAATTCGTCGTCTCAGAGATGGCAACGCATAGTTCCTGAAGTCATACCCATATAAACGATGCATCCCCTCCAGCAGTAATTCAATCTCGATCAGTTCGCGCTCTTCCTCTTGCGGTATACGGACTGAATCTGCTCCCGTCTCGTTAGGTTCCCACGGTGTCATAGCTTCTCTCCACTTCATCATTGGTTACTTACGTATTCGTTATTGTCCTTCATTACCCAAACAATACCCTTACGAATACAGCCATACCCGCATTAATGACAATAATTGATCCGTTTGAATCGGTTTTTTCACATAATCGGACGCCCCGGCCTCAATACACTTGCTGCGGTCCTCTTTCATCGCCTTCGCAGTGAGTGCAATAATCGGCAGTTTCTCGAACCTTGGATTCTGTCTGATCCGGGTCATCGCCTCATAACCGTCCATCTCTGGCATCATCATGTCCATAAGCACGAGATCAAATTCAGGATTGTTCTCCAATGCTTCGAGCGCTTCGCGACCGTTCTCGGCAAACGTGACATCCATGCGATATCCCTCAAGTACACTGGATAACGCAAACACATTCCGAATATCGTCATCCACAAGTAAGATCTTCTTGCCTTCAAACAAGGTTTCTTTATTGTGCAGCTTCTGCAAAATACGGCGTTTGTCTTCCGGCAGGTTAGCTTCAACCCGATGCAAGAACAAGGTCGTCTCATCCAGCAGACGCTCCGGCGACTTCACATCTTTGATAATAATGGATTCCGCATATTTACGAAGCTTCAGTTCCTCCTTGGAATCCAGCTCCTTGCCTGTATAAATAATAATTGGCAGATCATTCAAATATTCATCATCACGAATCTGATCCAGCAACTCGAAGCCGGTCATATCCGTCAGCATGAGATCCAGTACCATACAATCGTAACGCTGGCTGTGCAGTTCATTCAGCGCCTCTCGGCCAGTCGAAACGGCAGTAATGGCGACATCATCATGACCGATTAATTCAATAATTGCTTTACGCTGGATCTCGTCATCCTCAACAATGAGCAGACGTTTCAACTGATTGGCCGTATAGGATTCGATATGGGAGAATGCTTTATCCAGTGAATCCTTGCTCGAAGGTTTCTTCAGATATGCGATGGCACCCATCATCAACCCCTGCTTCATATCATCCACGACCGATATGACATGCACCGGGATATGGCGTGTCACCGAACTGCTCTTTAACTCTCCAAGGATGGTCCATCCGTCCATCACAGGCAGCTGGATATCCAGAATGATGGCATCTGGCAAATATTCACGAGCCATCTCCAGCCCGGTATCTCCTTGCAGAGCCACCAGCGCCTTGAATCCTCTTCCTCTAGCCATATCCATCAATATCTGTGCAAACTTCACATCATCTTCAATGATCAGCAGTGTTTTGTCACCTTCCATCAGCTGATCAAGATCATCCTGAATCCGCGCTTGCTCTGAATGGCTGGCAGCGGTTATATGGGACACACGACCGTGTTCAGGATCAGGTGCAAGAATGGCTTGATGCAATGAGCGCTCAGGTTCCATGAAGGACCGTTGCTCCTGATATGGCTCCGAAGAAACTGCCGCTTCCTGGGATGCTTCTTCCTCCGCTAGTTCGGCCTCTTCATGATTATCCGGCAAGAACAGCGTAAAGGTGCTTCCCACCCCTTCAGAGGACTCTACCTGTATCGCGCCGCCAAGCAGACGTGCCAGCTCACGGCTAATAGATAAGCCCAGACCTGTTCCCCCATATTTACGACTGGTTGTGCCATCCACCTGCTGAAACGCTTCAAAGATCAGATCTGTTTTATCTGACGGGATTCCAATGCCGGTATCTTTGATGCTGAATCCGAGATAGTCCTGATTCGTATTCAGATATCCCGGCAGCTCTTCCGGCTTCATTCGCCGTGCATTCAGAGTCACCGAGCCACGGTTAGTAAACTTAAATGCGTTGGACAACAGGTTGCGTAAAATTTGCTTCACCCGGTGACTGTCAGTATAGATCCACTCCGGGAGCGAGCTGTCAAAATCAATATGGAGATCAAGCTCCTTCTTGTTAGCCATCGGACCAAAGTTCTGAGCTACAAAACTCGTCAGCTCATCCATGCGCACCGTCTCATAATTAATATCCATCTTGCCTGCGTCCACTTTTGACAGGTCCAGAATTTCGTCAATCATTTTGAGCAGGTCGGCACCCGACATATAGATTGTTTGCGCATATTCCTGCTGCTTGCTGCTGAGATTGCCATCCTTGTTCTCCGACAATAATTGAGACAATATGAGCAGACTGTTCAGCGGTGTTCGCAGTTCATGCGACATATTGGCCAGAAATTCCGACTTGTACTTGCTGGTCATCGACAACTGCATGGCCTGTTGTTCAAGCTGTGTCTTTGTTTTCTCAATTTCATCATTTTTCTCTTCCACTTCCCGAACCTGCTCTTCCAGCGCTCTGGTCTTGGCAATCAGTTCGGTATTAAAATGTTCCAGTTCCTCCTGCTGACGCTGCAGCAATTCCTCGGAACGTTTCAGCGCGCCAGTCTGTTCCTCCAGGTTCTCATTGGAGCGACGCAATTCTTCCTGCTGTGTCTGCAGCTCCTCGGACTGCACTTGCAATTCCTCGGTAAGAGCCTGCGACTCACGCAACAGTTCCTCCACGCGCAGGCGCCGCCTTACATTGTTAAGAATGACGCCCAAATTCATAATCAGCTGCGCAAACAGCTGTTTATGAAGCTCGCTGAACCCTTCAAAGGAAGCGAGCTCCACCACCCCGATCAGTTCATCCTCAAACACAACCGGGTAGATCATAATGCCGACAGCTCTTGACGAGCCCGCAGCAGAACCGATGCTTACATAATGCTCAGGAGTGTGATCCAGCACAATCGGACTCATATCGAGCGCCGCTTGACCGATCAAGCCTTCCCCGATTCGATAGACCTCTCTGCCAAGCTCCCCATTCTCTTCAAAGGCATATGAACCGTAACGTCTCAGCTCATCTGGATGCTTTTCCTCGTCAATCAAATACACGACACCCAGTTGGGCACCAAGCACAGGTGTAAATTCACTGATAAACATCTGGGAAATCTGACGAATAGAGCCGATGCCGCGAAGCAGCTCGGGAACTCTCGCTATATTGGAGCTCATCCAGTTCTGATCCTGCTGGGCCTGTACATAGGCCTTCTCAATCTCCAGCTTCTCTTGCAGATCGTTTGAGACATCTTTGAATACCGACGCGATCTGACCAATCTCATCTGTAGACTTGATCTGAATCCGCTGAATTGTTTTATATCGACCTTTGCCAAAACTCGTAATCATCATGGATACCGTATTCAAGCCTCGAGTAATGCTTGGCAGCACCCACAGGATAATCCCAAGGGCCAGAAGCAAACCGGCAACCATCATACTTGTCGTAATTTGAACCGCTCGAGTATACGCTTCATTAGCAGTCTTGATCTCGGCGTCGATCTCCTGATCCTGGTAACGGGAGAGAGCATTCAAGCTATCCACCGCTTCCTTCTGCACGGCTAATCCCGTGGAATTGCGATAGTTGTTTGCCTCCTGCACCCGGTTTTGCGACATCAAGCTGATGATTCTGGTAGCATAATTCGTATAGGCATCCCATGCATTGTTTACACGATCCACAAGCTGATGCTCTGAGGCGGTATCTGCGCGATCTCTCACCTGCCCCAGATATCCGTTCCCCTTTTCCTTCATCTCCTTCAGATCACCTTCTGCTGCACTGATGGAATTGGTCGGATTAAGCAGCAAGTTAGCGAGAACTTTAGCAATGTCGTTGACTTCTCCCCGTGCCGCAGAAGTAAAGCGTACCTTCAGGTAACGTTCCTGATACATCTGGTCAATCTGCTCATTACTGCTGTTCAGCCGTTCATAACTCACAAAGGTAAGAGCGATTAGAATGACCATCAAGGCGGTAAAACCAATCAGCAGTTTATTCCTGATCTTCATTCGCCTTCCGCCCCTTTATCCAGAGTAATCCAGACCAGACATTTATCATCATCGCGTTCGGGATTCAATTCATCGTTGAAAAATAGCTGCTGCATCGCTTCTTCGTTCCATTCATGCGAGCCTCTTAATTGCTCTATCAGAAACTCCAGCTGCTGATCCTGATCACCCTTCACCGCCTCAAGCAGTCCGTCCGTATAGAGCGCAATATGTCCGTCACCTTCATAATGAATGGTCTGCGGTTCAATATCCATTTTATCGAACAGCCCTACAGGACAGCACACGCTGTCAAAGGAGGTCACACTACCGTCATTACGGAAAAATAAAGCGGGCGGATGACCTGCATTGACATAATCAATACGTTTCATGCGGGTATCCACAACGAGATAAATCGCAGTAAAGTAATACTGCACCAGCTGCTTACCGAGATGTAACTGATTGAATCGGCGATTCAGCTCCTGAATGACCTTCTCCGGGTCTACATACGTTGTTACCGTATCCTTGAGTACGGATGCGATAAACATGGTGAACAGAGACGACGATATGCCATGCCCCATCATATCCAGCAGCAGCACGCCATAGCGTCCTTCTCCAAGCGGATACCACGAATACAGGTCACCCGCAAGCTCAAAGGAAGGTTTATAAATGGCATGCACCTGAAACAACGGATCTTCAATGGCATGGCTCAACACCGCATTCTGCACCATCGCTGCCAGCTTCAGCTCATCCTGTATGCGCTGATCGCGCTCCTTATGCCAGTCCTTCTCCTGCTTCAAGCGTAAGGCCAATCGAATTCGTGCCATCAGCTCCACTTTGTTAATTGGTTTTGTTACATAATCAGATGCACCTGCATCGAGCGCTTCCGCCAGCTTTTTGGAATCGCCGATGGCAGTCACCATAATAATCGGGATATCCTTCAGATTTTCGAATTTCTGCACAATACTGCATGCCTCAATGCCATCCATCTCGGGCATCATCATATCCAGCAAAATCAGGTCAATATCCGACGGCTGGGGACGCAATTCGCCAGCTTCCTCACCAATCCCCAATATTTCGAACATCTCCATTGCCGAGCTTGCTGTCACAATATCGCGATAGTTTTCCTTTTTCAAAATTTCTCGAATGATAATGACATTCGTCGGATTGTCGTCAACAATAAGTATTCTCATTTGCTTCTCCTTATCTGTGGCGTCCGGGTTTGTCGATAATTATGCATTCAGCGAACAACCTTATTTATACAAATTTTGCGTTCAAAGCAGTAGTAAACATAACAATTCCTAGTATAACTATAATGATAACACCAGAAAACTTCCATTATTCCATCGTACCAGCAAGGTGCATTCCCTTCTATAACCTCATTTGTTTTTGCATCGCTGCAGCCCCGCCTTCAAACTTGCAAAAACATAGATAAGGAATGGGGTTTTCCCCATTCCTTATCTATGTTTTTGATTAAGCCCCTACAGATTGTTCCTGCAAGGCGTTCACTTCGGTCATAAACCTGTGTACAGGTTACAGGTTTCAATCTTTCTTTTTGGCGATAACCAGCACCTTGCCTTTATCCAATTCACTTTCGTAGAAATCAGCCTCGGCTTCGGTGAAGCCCATGGATACAATTTTGGCGCGAAGCTCGTCGCCGCGTGAGCGGAACAGATTCGCCATGGAGTCAAACAACCCCTCTTCCTTGATGCCAATCTCGTTAGCATCCGCAGTATCTGCAATGCGATCCGTACGATCCTTCTCATGGGCAAGTACGAAGATATGATCAGCCAAGTATCCGGTAGTCTGCAGCTCTTTCACCGCTTCTACCGCTTGAACTCCGTTTTCTACCACCTTAGCATAAGCTTGCGCGTTGGTTGAATTCATCGTTTCCACTCTCCTCTGATTGATCTTCATTCTCAAGCTCTTATAGTATATAACCATACTATTTTGCATTGAAACGGAAGTCGAATCATGGATTTCAGGAAGCTGTGTCATCAAATAAATCAATACCTTCCACTTCGCCTGAGCCCGGCTTCATATACACTTTGATTGCATACTGACCACGAAGGTACACTTCGCCATCCTCTGCAATGTAATGAGGCTGGCCAAGCGCTTGATGAATGGCATCCATCTGCATCGGTATTACCGTCCCGTTCAAGCTCCAATGGTCGTGCGAACCCTTCACATGTACATACTGAATCGTTCCTGTATCTTCACATATCCCAACCTGCACATCATCAAAATTAAATTCATCGCATCCCAGGTAAGGGTCCTCTTGAATCGCGGATGGCTCACCCATCCGTGCCAATAATTCAGCCTTTTGATCCTCCAGTGAGACACCATTCAGAGTCTCGAATTGCCCGTACGTCTCGGAACGATCATTAGCCGATATAATCTCCGGCATCTGTCCCTCCATTACCGTCCATGGCAACTCGTGAGCAGCAGGTGGCGCTGCCGATTGAACGGAAAAGGGAGAAATTACGCTAAACACCGTCACTAGCAGTAGTTTCATCATGTTTCTCACCCTTTCATCAGTTTCATCACCGCTCTGAAGGTTTCACCAGATTTCAGCGAAAGGTCATGTTATTTACGCAGCCGTTGCCATACATTGGCCGCAATATCAACATATCGCATCCAGTTCTTCCCACCCTTGGCTTCATCGTGATATGTAGCATCGTAGGATTGTAGTGTACGTTCTGCTGGCGTTGCAGGCGGTGGTGTTACATGACTGGCTTGAGCGGCTTTGCTTGCTTCTGCTTGCTTCGTTTGAAACTTGGTCATCAGTGTGCTGGATACCTGCTTGGCTGCCGCCGTCACTTCACTAAGCACCTCTCCCAGATTCTCAACGGATTCCATAACCGGGTCGATTTTTTTCATTTTGTGCTGTACATCAGCAGTAATATCATTGGCATTTCTTACGGTCTGCTTTACTTCATAACTAAGCTCATCAACGGTTTTTTGCACTTCTTGCAATGTGCGGGAGACATTGTCCAGTGAACCCTGAGCCGATTTTAAGGTGCGGATTAAAAAGAAAACCAGTACAGCAAATGCCACTGCAATCAGGGCCACGCTAATTTGATAGATCATACAAAAAACCTCTCTTTCGATAGTTGCGTTCAGTTTGGTTATTGCTTTAGTACCCTGGCTTTTACCAGGCGAAACAAAGAAAAATGTACTGGATGGTCGCGTCTAGAGGAAGAAAAACCCCCCATGTTTCAACTGATTAGACCTCGGTTAAGGTTAGACTACACAGGGCAGTGAGACAGCATCGTTCACGCCAAAACAATATCACGAAAGGATGATTTCTCATGTTAAAATGGTCTGTCATTTTTCTGATTATCGCACTGGTAGCCGGCATCTTCGGATTTTTTGGAATTGTTGAAGCAGCGGCTTCTATTGCAAAGGTGTTGTTCTTTATCTTTGTTGTACTCTTTGTCATCTCCCTCATTACGGGAAGAAGCCGAATGCGATAAGTTCACCCACGCTGTCTGCGACAAACGATTACATACGAAAGCCGATGTTGCCTCCGGGCGCGTCGGCTTTTGTTCGTGTATTCACAGGTACACCTTCCTATTTTCTATATCTATGTATTACGCTCCTTCCTGCTTTATTCCAACATGAACCGCCGAAAAATCCTGAAAAAACAGGACTATATTGATGTAACGAGCCGGATACCATACCACAAAAGTATGATTTTTACAGGGCTGTTATATACCCGCATATGCTCCAGTTGACTCTGGAGATCACAAGAAATAATTGTTATAATTTGTGATTCATAGGCAAGGTTGCTTGGTTACTTTTAACACAGGACAACAAAAACTACATATCTAACCGAGGAGGAAAAACAAATGAAAAAAATCGTAAGTTTTGCCGCTGCTTTAACACTGATGGGTTCGATGGCTGCCGCTGCAGGTGCAGAGGAAGCGGTTACTGGCACAGTGACACCAACAACATCTGGTACAGAGGCAACTTCCACTACACCAGCGGGAACTACTCCGGCTGTTGAAGTGAACAAACCTGCTGTAGAGACGGTTGAAGGTAAAGCAGAGACCGTTACTGGTACTACCGTTGATTCTACAGGTGCCCAAGGCACTTCTACGACAACAGACACATCGTCCAAATCAGACATTATGTTTGAAGAGCCTCTTGTAAAACCGGGTGACGAAGTTGTTATGCCAACAATGCTGCTGAACCTGCTGGAGCGCACATGGTTCTATGATGCACCGAACGGTAAACCGATTGGCGCACTCGGTGCACAAGTTATTGACACGACAGGTGAAGTTGTTGATGGATTCGACGGCGGCGAGTGGGTTCAAGTGTATACCTGGAAAGGCAAAGCGTGGATTCACGTTGCTATTCAATAATATCGTATAATCGTTTTTAACATAAGTAAAGAGGACAGTGCGCATTGCGTCTGTCCTCTTTTTTCGATGTACACGTAATTGCTACATTTAAATATTGTAAAGACTTAGGTCTGGTGACGGGCTTCTTCGGTTCGAGGCTCTACATGCACATGAACATGCATAATGTTGTGGGACCTTTTCAATCGTTCCTCGACTTGATCACAGATCTCATGTCCCTGCACCAGCGTTAATCCACCATCTACCTCAATGACCACATCCACAAGCACATGACTGCCATGCACTCGCGCCTTCACATCCTTGATCATCTCAACACCTGGAACACGAGCAACGGTAGACCTCAAATCCGTTAGTTCTTTCTGGTCAAAGCCATCCGTGAGCAAATGGGTCGAATCGCGAAAAATCTCCCAAGCCGTCTTACATATCAGCAGGCCAACCAGAATTGCTGCCACTTTATCCAGCCAAGGCAGACCGAATTGAGCACCAACAATGCCAAGCGCAGCACCAATACTCACCCAGGCATCAGAGCGATTATCTTTGGCCGCTGCCATCAAGGCCTGACTATTAATTTGCTTGGCCAGCCGGACATTATAACGATACACCCCGAGCATAACCAAGGCACAGACCACCGCTACACCCGCTGCCCATAGGTTCGGTGCAACAAAATCGCCCTGGTACCATGAACGCACAGCTTCGACCAGAACTTGAAGTCCCACTACGGCCATAATAAATGAAGCAAGTAAGGCTGCAATCGTCTCAGCACGAAAATGTCCGTAGGCATGATCCGAATCCGGTGGTTTTTGCGAAATACGCAGACCGACAAGCACAGCAACAGAAGCAACAATATCGGTTACGTTGTTAAAGCCATCTGCCAGCAAAGCACTGGAAGCAAACAGATATCCACAAATGAGCTTAAATGCAGACAAGACGAGGTAAGCGCCAATACTAATCCAGGCTCCTCGCTCGCCTTTACGTATTTCTTCATATGCGTTCAAAACGGGCGACACTCCTTTTCACAGTCCTTTTCACAATTCCACTTACAGTTTAATCATGGTACCAAATGTAGATCGTGTGGGTCTACAGAAACAGTGTTGCCAACCCACAGGGCTGTAGGAAAGCCGAAACAAAGTTTCCGCAAGGCAGGGCTGTAGAGAACAAGAAACAATGTTGGCTCAGGTAAACCTGGTGGAAATAGGCATTTTATCAGGTTGCCCTTGTGAGGCCTTTATAAAACGTATAAAATGAGTACATCCCGTCCAACTTGGACGGCTTACTGCACGACCGGGAGGGATATACAATGAGCGAAAATAAAGAACAAAAAAAGATCAGCCTGCAGGATGCAATCCGTCAGAAGCTGGCGCAGAAGAAAGAGCAGGCCAATTCTGGAAATCAATCCAGTGCTTACTTTGAAGGCGGGCCAAAAGCGATGAAGAGCCAGAACAACAAAAAGCCGAACAATCAGCGTCGCCGTACAGGCGGATCTTAGACTCTATTCAGCCTCAGAGCTGGTCATCTGAGCATGACCCAAAAAAACCGCAAGCCCTCTCTGGAGGACTTGCGGTTTTACTTGTTTTTATTGATTTCACAATGAAATTAAGCTTCTGCCGGATACATCTTGCTACGCAGCTCTTTAATCTCTTCGCTTTCGAGATACTCATCGTAGCTCATCTGACGATCAATCACACCTGTAGGCGTAATCTCAATGATGCGGTTGGCAATCGTTTGAATGAACTGATGGTCATGGGATGTAAACAACATCGTGCCATCAAAGTCAATCAAACCGTTATTCAGTGCCGTGATGGATTCGAGATCCAAGTGGTTCGTTGGCTCATCCAGAATGAGAACGTTCGCGCCAGTCTGCATCATTTTGGCGAGCATACAGCGCACTTTCTCTCCCCCGGACAATACACTTGCCTTTTTCAAAGCCTCTTCCCCGGAGAACAGCATCCGACCCAGGAAGCCGCGCAAATACGTTTCATCCTGATCTTTGGAGTATTGACGTAACCAATCCACCAGGCTCATCTCTACACCATCAAAATAGCTGGAGTTATCTTTCGGGAAATACGCCTGGGTTGTCGTTACTCCCCAAGTATACTCACCACTGTCAGCTTCCGCTTCGCCCATAATCACATCGAACAGGAGCGATTTAGGATTGCCGTTCGGGCCAACAAAAGCAATTTTGTCACCTTTGTTCACAACAAAGCTGATATCATTCAGCATATTTTCGCCTTCAACCGCTTTGCTTACACGATCCACGGTAAGCAGCTGTTTACCTGCTTCACGCTCAGGCTTGAAGTTGATAAACGGATATTTACGGTTCGACGGACGAAGATCATCCAGCGTAATTTTATCGAGTTGTTTCTTCCGGGAGGTCGCCTGTTTGGATTTCGAAGCGTTCGCGGAGAAACGTTGGATAAAGGCTTGCAGCTCTTTGATCTTCTCTTCCTTTTTCTTGTTGGCATCCCGCTGCAAAGCAAGCGCCAATTGGCTGGACTCGTACCAGAAGTCATAGTTACCTACGTACAGCTGGATTTTACCAAAGTCGATGTCCGCGATATGCGTACATACTTTGTTCAGGAAGTGACGGTCATGGGATACCACGATAACGGTACCTTCATAGTCCATCAGGAAGTTCTCGAGCCATTGAATGGATTCGAGGTCCAAGTGGTTGGTAGGCTCATCGAGCAACAGGTTGTTCGGACGACCGAACAAGGCTTGTGCAAGCAATACGCGGACCTTTTCGTTACCGCTAAGCTCTACCATTTTTTTGTCATGCATGTCGCGATCAATTCCTAGACCGATCAGGAGTGCCGCTGCATCCGGCTCTGCATCCCAGCCATTCAGCTCAGCAAACTCACCCTCAAGCTCACCTGCACGCAGGCCATCTTCTTCCGTAAAGTCTGCCTTCGCATACAGGGCATCCTTTTCTTTCATGATGGAATAAAGACGAGCATGACCCATAATAACGGTTTCGAGAACCGGGTACTCATCATATTCAAAGTGGTTTTGCTTCAAAACGGCCATACGTTCGCCCGGGGTGATGTGCACCTCTCCCGAGTTGGCTTCAATCTCACCGGACAAAATTTTCAAAAATGTAGATTTTCCGGCTCCGTTCGCTCCGATCAAGCCGTAACAGTTGCCTGGCGTGAATTTGATATTCACATCTTCAAAAAGCGCACGTTTTCCGTAGCGGAGCGTGATGCCGCTTGTACTGATCATTAAGCATACCATCCTTTATTGGTTAATCTGCATACTGCATGAATAGCAGCCTGTGAGCATGTTCATATCCATACATTTTCATGCTCGCCTGCTTCAATCATGGATTCAATATCCGATGCCTATTCTGGCACCATATTATAACACAAAAAAACGGCAAATTCGAAAATCAGCCGTTTTTTACGGATTAAAGTTTTGGTAAATATGCTGTTCATGCATGCATGCTTATAGATTACCATATCTGGCTGGCTTTTGTTAGCCCTGTTCAGCATGTTCATCAAAATCTTTTCACGGCATTTCCCTCTCTTGCCGGATACGCAGTGTCTCGCCATGTCCCAGCACCCGAATCCGTTGTGCCGCAATACCAAGCCGCTTTCGTTCAGACTCCAGCCGATCCAGTGCCTCCTTGGGTGTATCGTCCGCCAGCTTGAACGTTCCATAATGCATCGGTACCATCAGCTGCGACTTCGTTTCGACGAAGCCCTGCAGCGCCTCCTCCGGCGTAACATGCTGGGACGTCATGAACCATTCCGGGTCGTATGCCCCGATAGGCATTAACGTCACACCAATGTCGAAGCGTTCTCCAATCGTCTTGAATTCCTTGAAATACCCCGTATCACCTACAAAATATACTACAGGCGGCCAGCCCTCTTGTGGCGTTAATTCATCGCTGTGAGTATGCTGCCCGGCAAAAGAATCGTCAACCGACATCTCCAGCGCAGCCGCGCTTTCTTCTGATGCACGCACAGTATGTTTTGGCTCCAATACATAGCCGCCCCAGTGGGATGTATTGGTATCAAATAACGTTCGGCGTGTCCAGTGCTGGGCAGGCACAAATGTAATTTTGACACCACCAAGCACGATGTTCTCCCACCATTTCATCTCCTGGCACCGATGGAATCCCTTACGGATCATTTTGCGTCTCAGGCCATCCGGCACAATCAGCAGTGTCTTCGCCGTAATTAGCTTGCGCAAGGAAGCCAGGTGCAGATGGTCGTAGTGGGAATGAGAGATCAGGATCACGTCCAGTGGCGGTATATCCTGAATTGGAATGCCGGGGTCACCAAGCCTGCGTTGAAATCCCATTTTTTCCGCCCACACCGGGTCGGTTACCATGTTCAGTCCATAGTATTGGATCAAAAAAGTGGAATGTCCAATCCACGTGATCGTGGTTTCTTCCCGATTGGCATGCAAGTAATGCAGCTCGGGCTCGTGCTTGGGAACTTTGTAGGAATAGTCCTTTACCTTGCGGCGGCGCTGCTCTCTCCATTGCTTGAATTCTTTCAGCGTTTTGTCCGTGCTGACGTTGTCGATATTGTTATAGCGAATTTTAGCCATGAAGGGGCCTCCTCCCTTCCTCAGATCTTACCATCAGATTACCCTCATCGGGCGTGGCTCTACCATACGTTCTGTTGGAATCAGTCCTGGGGATTTTTGCAAACTGCCATATATATAAACAAAAAAACGATGGCAGCCACCATAATCAGAGGCGGGGCGTACATAATGGTAAACGTCTCAAAGAAGCTGAGGCCCGTGATGCCCGGTATTCCCCTGACCCCTTCTTCCTGTAGAAGAGGCCACTGAGCGATCATATTCAGCAGGTTCGGAAGCAAAAGCATGGCGATATCATCCTTTCTTTTTTCCCGTGTTACCACGCACGTAATTGGCATCAAAGAGGAACAGCTTCATAATCAGCACGAGCGACGGAATGAGCACCAGCAGCCCCAAGCTGAAAGCCGTAATCAATGCAATACCCATCGTCCGGTTCGTAAAGCTGTCATAGATATTAATGTACGGATACAGAATGTAGGGCAGATGCGAGCGACCATATCCATACCACGCAAAGGCAAACTGGAGCATCACCGCGATAAAACACCAGCCCAGATATTTCTCTTTCCACACAAGCGATACCGCGATAACAAAGCAGATAAACGATGCGATAAACATCCATGACATGTTGACCATCTGCTCAAAGTGAGCCGGATTCTGTTTGTTAATCTGTAAAAAAGCAAGAAAGCTCGCAAAAATGGTGGGCAAGCTCCACAGCAGCGCATATTCCCGAAGCACCTGAAAGGCCGTCTCATCCCCTGCCCGCTTGGCATAGTAGGACAGAAACATCGCCGAGATGTACAGCACACTGACCAAAGCCAGCAGTACAACAGACCACGTATAGGGATTCGTCAAAAATTCACGCCAGCGAAAAAAAACCTGTTCACCCACCTGCTCGATGATGCCGCCTTCGGATATCGCCAAAATGGTGGAGAACACCGCCGGGATCAGCAAACCTGTGGCACCATAGAGCGCCAGATAAATTTTGCTGTTTTTACCATGGTTACCATAGGTGTTGTAGGCGTAATATACGCCCCGAATCGCGAGCAGCACAATCGCCAGCGAGCCTGGCACAAGCAGGGCTGTGCCGTAATAGAAGGCACTGTCGGGGTAGAAGCCGACCAGTCCTACTACAAAGAAGATGAGAAACACATTCGTCACTTCCCACACCGGGGACAAATAGCGCTGAATGATGTTATGAATTTTGTTCTCATGTCCAGTCAATATGCTGTAAAAGCTGAAGAACCCTGCGCCGAAATCAATCGACGCGACAATCAGATAACCGAACAGGAACGTCCACAAGATCGCGATGCCTGCAATTTCAAAGCTCAATGCACGATGCCTCCTTCCAGTCCAAGCGAATCCAGCTCCTTCTCCGCTTCCTTGTTACGGAACAGCTTGCTGATGACACGAATGCAGGAGAAGCACAGCACCAGATAGAGCAGAATAAAGAGCACCAGCATCCAGCCAACAGAAGTCGAGGTCGTGGCCGCCTCAGACACCTTCATATATCCGCGTAAAATCCATGGCTGTCTACCCACCTCGGCAAACATCCACCCCAGCTCGATGGCAATCATCGCCAGCGGCCCTAACAGCACGATGCCAAGCAGCAGCCATTTGGGATACGGCTTGCGTCCTGGCAGCCAGCGGCGAAGCACATACAGCACCGGGATTAATAGAATGATCACACCTGTCGTCACCTTAAGATCAAACATGTAATGAATGGATAGCGGCGGTCTCAGATCGGCAGGAAACTCTTCCAGCCCCTTTACTTCCGTATCCGGCCTGTTACCTGCCAAAATGCTTAGAGCATAGGGAATCTCAATGGCATATTTAACCTCGTTATTCTCATCCAGAATTCCTCCATAGACGAGCGGTGCCTCCTTCATCGTTTTGAAATGCCACTCGGCGGCAGCCAGCTTCTCCGGCTGATATTTTGCCAGAAATTTACCGGACGAGTCACCGATCATGACGGTGCTGATTGCAAATACAAGCGCAGATACCGTCGTGAGCTTGAGTGCTTTTTTGTAATACACATGATCCCGCCCGCGAAGCAGACTGAATGCCGCGATGCCTGCCAGCACCCCCGCACTCAAGGTGTAGGATGAAGCAAGCACATGGGACACCTTGGTGGGTGTTGCCGGATTGAGCATAGCAGCAATCGGGTCGATATCCTTCATGATGCCGTTAATCAAGGTAAAACCTTGCGGCTGATTCATGAAGGAGTTCACGGTTGTAATGAAGATCGCGGAGGCAGATGAGCCGAGAGCTACCGGTATGAGCAGCAGCATGTGCGTATATTTCTTTTTGAAACGATCCCAGGTGTAGAGATAAATCCCGAGAAAGATCGCTTCCACGAAAAAGGCGAAGGTCTCCATAAACAAAGGCAGTGCAATCGCCTGCCCGGCAACACGCATAAACATGGGCCACAGCAAGCTCAGCTGTAATCCAATGGACGTGCCTGTAACGACACCAACGGCCACAGTAATAACAAATCCTCTCGCCCACCTTCTCGCGAGCAGGGTGTAATGAATATCATTGGTGCGCAGTCCTCGCCATTCAGCCAAAGCAATCATGAGCGGAACACCCACACCAATGGAAGCAAAAATAATATGCACAAACAGGGTCAGGCCGGTCAATATCCGGCTCAGCAGTACAGGGTCCAGAGATGACATGGGTACACTCCTCTTTCGGCGTAATCGTTATCGCTATCGTTATATTGCCGTCATTGTATGGGTATGGGTTATGTACAGTGGCGGATGCACTCTGCCTGAACGGATGCTCAGTAACTCATAATACGAATGATGCTTTTGACAACCGCATACAGTACCACAACAGCCGCCACCAGACAGACGATAATGAGCTTTTTCTCTTGATTGCGAAACATAAATGTGTCGTCCTCCTTTTTTGCACAGGATGCAAATTATGGCTCTATCTACAGTTTGCAAAAGTTTCCGTATTTTTATCCCAATTGACGATAAAACAAAAATATGAATGATGATACAAAACAAAAAGACCTTTACCTTTCTGCACAATTACGTGCAGAAAGATAAAAGCCTCATATAAAGCAAATAAAGAATATCAGAGAACCACCTCATGCTTAGGCAGCCGCACTTTAAACGTGCTGCCCTTCCCCGGTGCCGACATAAAGGTGAGACTGCCGTGATGATCCTCTACAATTTTGCGTGAAATGTACAGCCCCAGACCGGTGCCACCGATCTGACGATGATCCGAATTGTCCACACGGTAAAATTTGTTAAACAGCATGTCCTTCTCACTCTCCGCAATGCCGATGCCGTAATCCCGCACATCAATACAGAGGGACTCATCTTCCTCCCATAACGTCACATCAATCCGATCTGCTCCAGGAGAGTATTTCACTGCATTACCGATCAGATTATGCAGCACCTGAACGATCCTGTTCTGGTCTGCATAAGCAAACAGATCACCGTTAAACGCATGTACATATATTCGCTGAGAGGATTTTCGATTCCATTGCTCCGCTACACCTTCCACCAGCTCGGCAAGTGGAGCATAGGTCATGTGATACGTCATGCCTTCATTGTCGAGACGCTGAATATCCAGCACGTCATCCAGCAGGCTGCTCAGACGTTTGCCCTCCGATGAGATCGTCTCCATAAATTCTTTACGCTGTGATGCGGGAAGATCATACATCAGCATCAGCTCGACATACCCCATAATAGTGGCTACAGGAGTGCGAAGCTCATGAGAAACTACACTAATCAATTCATTTTTCATGCGATTCAGCCGTTCTTCCCCTGTCAAATCACGGAATACGAGCAGAAAGCCATGATTCTTGCTCGGTACATCCATCTGCTTCATGTACAGGGAGAACACACTCTGCTCCACATTGTCAAAATAGAAATTTGTCTCACTAAATGCCTGTTCCCCATTCAGAAATGCTCTTGTCTGCTCCGTCAGATTAAAACCCTCAGTTAGAACCATCGTATCAATGGCTTGAGCCAAATCAATAATGGATTCTCCCAGGAAATTACCCAGTCCAAACATCTCTTCTATTCGGCGGTTCACGATGGTGATGGTGCCTGAACGATCCGACATCACAAGCCCTTCACGCACAGACTCGATAAACTGCTCACTGATATCGCGTTGCTCCTGAATCGCTTCCTTCTCCTGAAACAGCTCCAGGTTCAGATGCTCCAATACAAGGGCATGACGCACCCGGTCCTCTTCAGCACGTGTACGCTCGGTAATATCCTTGATGAACAAATTGTAGAGTATTTCATTGTTTCCCAGTTGAATCTCCACAATTTTATATTCGATCGGAAATATGGAGCCGTCACTGCGGATCCCCGATATTTCATCAACGGTCGTGTACCTTTTGCCCTCCATATACTCATACTGATCGAGCATCATTCTGATCTCCTGACAGCTGGTCCCCTGAAAAAGAGATGGGGCTTCCTTCTGCAACACAACTTCTTCTCGCCCAAGTCCGAACATTCTCTCTGCCTCGGGATTGAATTCAATAATCATTCCATGAGAATCTACAGCAATAATGGCGTCAATGGACGACTCGATAATGGCACGTTTAATCTCTTCACTGTTTTTGAGCTCTTTGGTACGGGCAATGACCCGATCTTCCAGTGTTAATTTATCGAGTTGAATCTGTTCGAACTGTTCAAGCAGCACATCTGCCATTTTGCGCAAGTTCCCGATCAGAATCTGAACCTCGGTCACATGACTGCTCGGCCACTCCATATTTCGATTGCGAAACAGGAGCCTCGGAAGAGAGCCGGTTAGCCGGGTCAGGCGCAATAAAGGACTGACCACTTTGCTGCTCAGCGGCACAGCCACAACCATGGATGCCACAATAATAACAAATAAAGACTGCAAGGTTGTCAAATATATATTTTCAATCTGAAGGTAATATTGCGCCGAATTGGTTTCAATGAAAATCCGATAAGGTGTGCTCCCCGCATCTTCCGCTTCATAGATAAAGGATACCTCTCTCCAGTGCTCCAGTATATCACTGTAATGCACTTCCTCGGAGTTCAACAGGATAGGTCCCCGCCACGCAGTTATTACTTGGAAACCGCTCAGGTCCATGGGATCACCTGGCTGAAACGTGGCAAGACCCGAGTACACCACGTGACTATTCTGGTCCAGCAGAATTACATTCATGCCCAGCAGGTGGTGATACCGCTCCACATTTTCTGCCAGATTCTCTGGTGTAACATACTGCCTGTTAAGATCCTGCACAACAGCGCTCCCTGCGTGTTTCATATCACGCAAGATTGCTTCGTTCATCTGGCTTAGCTGTCTGCGACTATCCGCAGATAACAGGACAAGGGAAACAAACACCACAAAAGCGACAACATATTTGAACGCTATTCTCGTCAGTGGAATCGTGCCCGTCCGTTTCGCCTCATGTTCACTCAAAGTGACCCAGAAATCCACCACAATGCCTGCAATCAATGCATTTACCATACTGACTACAGCAATATACATATACTCATACTTTGTATCTTCGAAGCTCAACCCCAATATAAAGTGCCCGTAGCAGATAACAGGAAGCAGCATCACGACCCAGAAAACAGCATTGGCCTTGATCAAACTGCCCTTCTTCCAGCGAAGCTGCCAGCCAAGCATCCATATTAACTCTACAAAATGCGCCGCCATGACATACAAATAATGCGAGTCCAATCCAGTAACCAACATCTTGAGCAGACAGATTAACGTAAGTGTGATAAAACCATAAATTCCACCATATATACGAAGGGCTATCAGCGCCGAGGCACTGATAATCATAAACTGTACGCCATAGAACAACGTAAAAGGAACAATAGAATTGATGGTGCCAATAAGGATCAGAAATATCGTTCCAACCCAGGGCTTTCTCAGTTGGAGTACCATCCAATGCCACAGATTTCTTACTCCAGTTATCCCGTTCATAGGTATATATGTTCACCGCCCGACTCGTTGTAATTCTTTTGGAGATAACAGTGATACACCGATCTTTTTCCCCTTAATTTACTCTGATCCATTATACTGTAAATAAGCTCTATTGTACGTTTGGAAAAATTTATGAGTCAGCAAAAAAAACACACACATGTTACACTATCTTAATAACATCTCAACGATATTCACAGCTATACACATCCTATATTCTGGAATAGAAACATTAAATTTTTTGCAGTATTTTCAGCCATTTTCTCTTATTTTCTTAACAAATCCATGTCACCAGGAGTGTGAAGTGATGTCAATCAAAGTACTTCTTATAGAAGATGAAAAAAATCTAGCGGACATGATCGCTTTTTTTCTTGAGGAGGAAGGATACATAACCGAGCGGGTTCACCATGCCCGTGAAGCACTTCATCTATTCCCTCAGTTTCAGCCGGATATTGTTGTAACCGATCTGATGTTACCCGAGATTGACGGCAACGAGCTCGTTGATGCTTTTCGTCAAAACTCCACCGTTCCTGTACTGATGATCTCCGCAAGCACAATGCTGAACGACCGATTGCGTGCCTTACATAATGGTGCCGATGACTTCCTCTGCAAGCCCTTCAGTCTGAAGGAGCTGGACGCAAGAATGAAGGCTTTGCTACGTCGTTCTGTTATTACGTATCAGGAGAAACCGATGAAAGAAAATCGTACCGTTGAGCCAGCAGGACAGATTAGTGTGAATGAATACCGAAGAACTTTATTTGTGAATGGTGTAGAAGTTGAGGTCACTCATATCGAGTTTGAAATTATGAAGGAATTATATCGGAATCCAGGCAAGGTGTTTACCCGCAATGAGCTGATGGACCGAATCAAAGGCTCGGAACGTGCCTATCTGGATCGGACCATTGATGTACATATCTCCAGTCTGCGCAAAAAAATAGAGCCTGACCCCAAAAATCCCCGTTATATTAAAACGGTGTGGGGCACAGGCTATAAATATATCGTCTAGTCAGTTGAATATATTTTTATCATTTTTTTACAACTTGGGTTAAACCATTATACAAGCATCATGCTTTTTTATCGTTCTACCTCAGGGACAGAACGGAAGGCATGGTTACAGGAGACCCATATTCTAAAGTATGCAACCATCGCTCAATGCTTCTCTCCAGCTGATGAGGATGCTGTTCATCCCAGAGCACCATTTTCACAGCACCTGTCCCCGTAATCTGCTGGAGATGACGTTTGCGAATGGATGATTGAAAATCGGTAAGCACCAATACAGGGATATCCGGTACAAAAGCACGAATAGCTTTGGCTGCGGCAACAGCCTGTTCAGCATTCCGATAATCCACAATGCAATAACGGGACTTCTCCCAATCTCCTCGTCCTGTTTCCTTTACTGAATCCGATGGAGCTACATCAATCCAATCCATAATCAATTGAATAATTTCCTCATAGTTGATACATCGCTCTCCATCTGTTAGTACAGCCACAGGTTCCATAGGTATACCTCCATTAGCTTCTTGCCTATCTTGTCTATCTTGTCTATCTTGTCTATCTTGTCTATATTGTGTCAGGTTTCATTTAAAAATGTTTGTGCACAAACATGAAAGAAGTGTTAACAATCTTCGTATTTCTTCACATCCTTATCCTATGGGTCAGGCAGAATGGCATAAAGCCGGCCATCATTTCGCAGTTTCCCTGATTTCATGTAAAATAGAGCTATACCCGTGTGATTATATTTACGGGAAATTACGATTCAAACTGGTATTATAGGAGGTTACACCCATGAATATCATTTCCATCGAACCAACACCGAGTCCAAATACAATGATGCTGCATCTTGATGAACGTCTGGAGGACGGAATTCGCAGAACCTATACGCTGGATAACGAACGTTCAGCCCCGGCATTCATTCGCCAGATGCTGCATATCCCCGGAGTGAAAAGTGTATTCCATACAACTGACTTTGTTGCGCTGGATCGCAAGGGTAACGCGGACTGGTCCGTTATTCTCGGTGAAGTTCAGAGCCGTTTGGGGCAGGAAGGCATTGACCTGGACTGGATTGATTCCGAGGATGCTTCAGGTGAACATTTCGGAGAAGCACAAGTGTTTGTACAATTTTTCCGCGGAGTACCCATGCAGATTCGTGTCAAAGCTGGAGCTAAAGAGGAACGGATCTCCCTGTCGGACCGCTTTGTCAAAGCCGTTACCGAGGTTGCCAGCGCTACGTTGATCAAGGAACGTAAATTGACCGATTATGGCGTACGCTACGGTGAACTCCCGGATATTGCGCGTGAAGTCGAACAGGAGCTGGAGGCCGCCTACCCGTCCGAACGATTGGAGCAAGTCATTCAGCAAGCGATTGCGCATGGGACCAATTCGGAAGAGTTCGTTGAACGCCGTCGGGCGCTGGATGGAGCCGAGCTGGAAGCGGCGCTGCGAAACGAAGACTGGAATGTCCGGTATGCTGCACTGGATAGCATGGAGCCTACGGAGGAAAGACTGCCCCTGGTGGCTCAGGCGCTGCGTGACAGCAAGATGCAGATTCGCCGTCTGGCTGTTGTGTATCTGGGGGACATCCGTACAACAGAGGCAATGGAGCTGCTCTATGAGGCACTTCGCGACAGTTCACCTGCTGTGCGGCGGACAGCTGGCGATACATTATCAGACATCGGTGATCCGGCTGCGACACCAGCCATGATTGAAACGTTAACCGACAAAAGCAAGCTGGTGCGCTGGCGCGCTGCCCGTTTTCTATATGAAGTGGGAACTGAAGAAGCAGAGCAAGCATTGCGTATTGCCGCCGAGGACCCTGAGTTTGAAGTGAGCCTTCAGGCCAAAATGGCTCTGGAGCGCATCGAGTCCGGTGAACAAGCCGCCGGAACGGTATGGCAGCAGATGGCTGGACGAAATAAAAAGCAGGAATAGCTTGGCCTTCTGACGATATATAGCCAACATTTGTTATTGCACTGTAAAACGAGTAGCGGTATACTTGTTGTCTGTTTGATAAACAGATTGCACGCTGCTCTAGCGTAATTCAAAATTTCATAAACAATAGATACACCTCATCCATAGTATGGTGAGGTAGAGGTCGCGGGTGCGATCAGTACGCTGAAGGAGGCGCGAGGAGCCGCTTATGAGATCAGCCGAAAGGTGCACCCGCCGAAGCTCGCTGGACGTTCCTTCTTCATCAGTCCGGTTGAGCTGGGGCTGCAGCCGAAAGGTGCAGAACTGTCACAGCAAGTCTGCGTTACCTTGGACAAGGTATGCTTTCTTCTGTGTTGAGCTATCTTAATCGTCAAGGACATGGTGCGGACATTGAATATAGAGACCGCTGGCTGATGCCTGTGGTCTTTTTTTGGTTTATGGAGCTATGATCTGCATCAGCATTACAAATGAAGGAGTGTTTTCATGCAAGACCGCAGCAACCGAACACAAACAACACCACCACCAACAACAGGTCCTTCCCTGAAAAAAGGATTGCGTGCCCGTCACATGACCATGATCGCTTTGGGCGGTTCAATTGGTACAGGCCTGTTTCTGGCCAGCGGTACGGCGATCTCGACAGCAGGACCGGGCGGTGCACTGATCGCCTATACCGCTGTCGGAATTATGGTTTACTTCCTGATGACCAGTCTGGGCGAGCTTGCAACCTTTATGCCAGACTCCGGTTCCTTTAATACGTATGCCGCCCGTTTCGTCGACCCCGCTCTGGGCTTCGCCATGGGCTGGAACTTCTGGTACAACTGGGCGGTCACAATTGCGGCCGAGCTTGCCGCTGCAACAGTACTGATCAAATACTGGTTCCCGGACAGCTCATCCATGTTATGGAGTTTGCTTTTCCTTGTGCTGATCTTTGCCTTGAACATTCTGTCTGTCAAAGGCTACGGGGAATCCGAATACTGGTTCGCGATTATTAAAGTCGCCACCGTCATCATCTTTCTAGCCGTCGGTGTATTGATGATCTTTGGCATTATGGGCGGTGAAGCGGTAGGTTTCAGCAATTTTACGATCGGTGATGCGCCATTCCACGGCGGATTCTTCGCTGTGCTCGGTGTGTTCATGGCAGCAGGCTTCTCTTTCCAGGGAACGGAGCTGATTGGTGTCGCAGCCGGGGAAAGTGAGAACCCGCGTGAAAACGTACCTCGTGCCATTCGCCAGGTCTTCTGGCGTATTCTGATCTTTTATATTTTGGCGATTACCGTCATCAGTTTGATTATCCCGTATACTCACCCGAACCTGCTTAAAGGTGATCTGAAGAACATCGGGGTTAGCCCGTTTACCCTTGTCTTTGAAAAAGCAGGACTTGCGATCGCGGCCTCTGTCATGAATGCCGTTATTCTGACTTCTGTGCTATCAGCCGGCAACTCCGGCATGTATGCTTCAAGCCGGGTGCTCTACGCGCTTGCAAGGGATGGGAAGGCTCCTCGCTTCCTCGGTAAGCTAAACAAACGTGGCATTCCGATGAACGCCCTGCTTGTGACAACCGCTGTGGGGATGCTCGCATTTCTGGCCTCTCTTTTCGGTGACGGTATTGTCTATACGTGGCTGCTGAATGCATCCGGGATGTGCGGCTTCATTACATGGCTGGGTATTGCAATCAGTCATTACCGCTTCCGGCGCGCCTACGTTGCGCAAGGCCGCGACCTCAGTGATCTGCCTTACCGTGCGCGCTGGTTCCCGTTTGGACCGATCTTTGCTTTTGTCCTGTGCATCATCGTCATCCTGGGGCAGAACTATCAAGCCTTTACAGGTGACCAGATCGACTGGAGCGGAGTGCTTGTCGCTTATCTGAGCTTGCCGCTGTTCCTGATCCTCTGGCTTGGCTACAAATGGATCAAAAAGACCAAGGTTGTGCCGTTGCAGGAATGTGACTTCTCCCCTGCTGAATCATCCGATATCAAGGCATAAAACAAGGGTGTGTCTTGCCCTGGATCATTTATCCTCATCCCCTGTTCTACAGATCGCTCTGTATAGAACAGGGGATTTTTTCTGTCCATATTTTGTATAGGTTGATCCGTACAATAGATACAGGAAACATCTATTATACTTTCGACCCGAAGGAGAGATGCACGTTGAAGAAGTGGTCTGTCCTGCTTATCCTGCTAGGTCTGCTGACGATCTGCTTTCCAACGCTGCAAACCATGTACTATGACTGGCAGCAAAGCAGGGTGCTGCATGAACTCGAACAGCTGCAAACGGGCTTGTCTCAGCTAAATCATGCCTTCGAACGCGGCATAGAGAACGATCCATCTGACCAAGCGAAACCCCAGAAATCGACAACCGTACAGCAGTCCCCCACATCCGGGATAATCGGGATGATCTCTATTCCTGTCATTGATGTGCGACTCCCCATTCTGGAGGGGGCAACTCAGGAAAATATGAAGTTGGCTGCAGCCCATCTGGTGGAGACAGCTGCCGTTGGACAATCGGGTAATGCGGCCATTGCCGCTCATCGTGCGCATCGCAAGGGTCGGTTATTTAATCGGCTGGGTGAGCTTCAAATAGGCCATTCGATAGAGATCACACTTGCGGATCAAACAACACTGCACTACACAATTGATCGGATCTCTGTTGTGGAGCCTTCCGATGTATCTGTACTGGAGGATCCGGGGCTTGGACAGGTGTTAACCTTAATTACCTGTGATCCGCTGATTGATGCGACACATCGGCTAATTATACGAGCGGTAAAGGTGCATTCTTAACGGTCTTCGCCCCGACTGTGATGCCAACTTAACAAAGGAAAACAGCTCAAAAAAACACCCTCCCGCCTGCCTACGAAGATCAATTCTTCGCGGCAAAGGCGGGAGGGTGTTTGATTATACATTGCTCATATTCATATGAAGCTCAACTCATGAGTTCCAAAATATTTTCCTAGTGCTGGAATTTCTCTCTGCGCCTGAAGTACAAGAATGCTGTACTTCCAATAGCCATCAGCATCAATCCTGAGACGGTGTAGGCGATGGAGCTCTCTTCACCTGTCTTCGGCAGCATGCCTTGGGCTGAGGTATGGCTGCTGTTCCCCGATGAAACCTCGCTTTCCGAATCTGCTCCGACTGGTGGCGTAACCACATTCTCTTCACCTGTACCATCGCCTTCTGTCACCTGAGTCTCCGTTCCATCTCCATCTCCAGCTTCAGGTGCTGAAGGTGTAACTTCAGCAGGATTTTGCGGTTTACCTGTGCCCCCATTTTCTTCTGCTGGTTCTGAAGGGTCCGTTACAACTTTACCCGGTACAGATATTCCGGGTGTTTCTTTCACAGGAGCTCCTGGCTTGGTCGGATCTGGTGTACCGCCTGTACTTGGCGTGCCCGGATTATAGGGCTCACTCGGTCCGCCTGATGACGGGATAGCCTGATTTGTCTTGGATACAACAATCGCCTCGGTTTGTTGATTCGTAATTTCAAAGGTCACCGGCGTCTGATCCAATTGGTATCCAGACGGTGCCTTGACTTCAATCAATTGATACGTATTCGGTTCAAGCTGCTGCACATGGAGTTCACCGTGAAGATCCGTGGTCAATGCTGCCGGATCAATACCGGCTACCACATTAAACAGCCATTCTCCATCCGGCCCCATCACTGCGGATTGAGCACGTAATTCAAAGACTGCACCTTGCAGATGCTGTGTTCGGCTTGCATTGTATTTCACCAGTTTTACCGAACGGTCATTTTCTTTATTTTCAATCGTTATCTGTGTTTCCGGCTGAGTGATAGATACCTTTGTTTCCGGGTTTTCAATCACGAACCCTTCAGCTTTCGTTTCTACAAGTGTATACACACCGTAAGTGAGGTTGCTGAATTCAATGATCCCCTGTTGGTTCGTAACTCCGGTATCAACAACGCTATTGGCAGAATCACGTAGTTCGAATTCAACCCTGCTTAATGGAGACTGATCCTTGGCATTCACTTTTGTCAGGGTCAGTTTACCTCCTGTACCGATCTGATTTGTTTTTGTAAGTGTCACAATCTGTGTCTGGTTCACTGTAATGGTGAATGGAATCGGTGTACTATCCACCATGTAGAAATCGGGTGCCTGAATTTCAACCAATTCATACGTGCCTGCTTCCAGATCTCCCTTGGCAATTCTGCCGCTCACTCCTGTCGTAAGCTCATCGAGCTTCTCACGCGTGGAGCCCTGAATGTGATATAGCGCAAAAACGGCTCCCTCCAGCACCTTGGTGGAGTCGGCTGCATCCCTCTTGGTCAGCTCAAAACCCTGGTGGATTTGTTCGTTGATGATCTCGAAGGCTGCTTCTGCATCCTTGAATAAAATGGTTTGACCTGAAGCCGAAGCAAAATTCGGATCTGGCAGATATCCTGCAGGCGCTGTAACCTCCTTCAGTCGGTAAGGAACACCATTTGTCAGATGCAAACGATACTTCCGGCTGCTTTCAGCCATGCCGTTCTCATCCGTCGCTTTCAACGTTTCCAGAAGAATCGTGCCGGATGCATTGTAGATGGCAAAGACAGCTCCTTCCAGTGGCTGCCCGGTGTCATCCACCTTATACACTTTCACTTTACCCATACCGGTGGATGCACCGCCACCTGCACCTGCCATCGAAACCCGAATACCTGACTGGTTGCCTTCTCCCACAACGGATGAAGACTGACCAGCATATTCAACCTTGTTCTCAATTCTCTCTCCGTGATCTGCGTTAATAAAGGACTGGTACTCCAAAAGATATGCTGTGTTTATATCGTTCTTAAATGTGAAGGTAAAGGTGTTGCCCTCCACCACCAGCTCATATTTCGATGGATCAACCAACCCGGCCTTCACCGAAATATTGCCCGAATTGTTTGCAGGCAATTGCACCTCGTACAGCTTCAATGAATCGGCAAGCAAAATCTGATTATCGGACAAGGTGTCGGTTAATCGAGAACCGGCAGCAACAAAGGACTGGCTCGGATTCATATTTACAACCCATGAAGCCAGATCGGATGTCCCTACCTGATGCCCTGTTTTGTTCACATATACTCCGCCATGAGCAGGTGTAACGGCTGCTGTTTTATCAAAACGTACAGGCCCGCCTGCACCATCTGTCAGCACAGCATGATTGCTGTACGAGCCCTCTACTGCAAATTCTCCATCCAGACTGGTTTGATACACTACGCGGTAAGCCTTTTTACCGATGTCACCTAGGTTAAGCGTGAAGCCTTTGCCATCCGGGTCAAGCTGGAATTGTGCCGATGATATCGTGACTTCGTCCCCAACCGAAGTAACGTTGTTGGCGCCCTTCAATTCAAGCTCATACACCTTCAATGATCCATCCACAAAGGATTGATTTCCAGTATAAGCATCCTTGAGAATAGCATGCTGAATATCAAACAGATTGTAATTCACATCAATTGTCCAGGTCATCGCTTTGTCTCTGGCGCTATAATCCCCCCGCTTGTTACCATTCTCAATCGTATAGTTTTGAGGTCTGACCACAGCAGATTTGGTTATGGCGGTCTGTGCAACGTCTGCTTCCTTCCAATTCAACGTTGCTGTGTTGCGATATTCATTGTTTGTTGGCATGCCTGCCGTTGGATCAAAGCTTGTTTTATACGTGATCACATGCTGTTTATCAATGATGCCGTCCGGCTTCAGACGAATTGTGAACCCTTTTTCAAAATTCACATCCGACGGGTCAGCCACAGCAGGTGCCAGCTCAAACTGGTCCTGCTGATCACCAGTGATTCGCAGACTGCCCGGAACAAGCTTCATGTGTCTGCCTGTATAATCATCCGTGATGACAATATCCGTCATCTCTTTCTGATCCCGATTCAGCACAATCTGCCACTCGATCTCTTTGGCATTGAAATCTTCACTTTTTACACTCTTCGCCAAAATGACTTCTTCAATATTTTTACGACCTTCCTTGGTCGTGCCATCCTGTGTATTCACGGTATTCACTACTGTCTCATTAGCGTATATACGCGGTATCGCTTGCGTTTTGTATTCAATCTCATAAGCTTTGTTAATATCACTGTTGAATTGAAGCTTGAACCCCTCCTCAAAGCCTGTGCCAGCACCACTCACTGTGTAATCAGAGGCAACAGCCAGCGTTTTTGCCCCAGGGCGACCATCCGATTGAATCTCGACTTCATACACATTCAGTGATCCTGCTACAAGTCTTTGCTTCGCCGTATCAAAACGATCCTCCAGCCACGCATTAGCTTGTGCAATCGTTTGCTGATTATAGTTATACTGCACCTTCCAAGTAATCGTCTGAGTAGCCGGATCGTATGCACTCTCTTGTCCCGACTTGTTCAGAGGTTCATTGAAACTGACCGTCACACGGCCAACATCGGATTCCTTGTACTCGCTTTGATCCGCAGTCAGCGTCACCTCATTGGCATACACTACTCCCGTATAAGGAGCACTCGTTGGTGCCTGAACACTTGTTGTGTAGGTGATGCGATATGCTTTGTCGATATTGCCCAGGTTCACTGGGAACTGAGTTGCTGTGTTGACAATCTGGCCTTCCTTCACAGAACCGTTTAACTGAACCTGCAGCTCGCGGATCTCGATACTCCCCTGAAGCGAAAGCTCTGGTGGCAGTGTATCCTCCAGAACAACATTGGTCATGCTCTTCTCGCCTTGGTTAAAATCTACTGTCCATTCAATCTCATCCGAGTTGAAATTATTTTTGTTTGCTTTTCCGAACTTCTGAAGTTCATCCTTTGCGGTATTTGCAAAATTTACATCAATAGGGCCTTGGCCTACACCGCTAAAGTCAATCCTCTGTTTCAGTCCGTCTTCCATCTTGCTCTCGTCAAATTTAAGCCACACATAGAAGTTCCCTTCCAATTGGGCGTGTTCGAGCATCTCATTAAAAGTAAATGCAATTGTACCGTCCGGGTTCACGACGTATTCGCCAACACCCCCATCCAGATTGCCTCTCAGCTGTGAGCCTATAATAAATTTGTCAGGCAAACGGAAAGTAAAGGTCGATCCATCTCCGTAAGAGTGGGCATCATTCTCAAACGCCCATTTGAAAACAACTGCAACCTCATCCGATATTCGTGGACGAATATCTTCAATCTTGTCTCCTTTAACTTCGATCTGACCGTTGCCATTGTATTCCGGCTTCTGATTGTACATTTGTACATCGGTAATCAGGTTCTCCTGAATTTCTGAAGCTACGGCAGCGGCAGCCAAGGGAGATACACTTGCCGTTTCGGATTTGTCGGGAGTTGCAGTAAGTTCCGTCTCCTCGGTCTCCAGCGATGTTTTTCCATCCGCAGTAGCATCAGCACCATTATCTACCTGATGTTCAGGAAGCTTGCTCTCCTCCTCTGCAGATGGTGAAGATGGATCATTCATTGTACCGACTGACATATGATTTGTGTCATCCTGAGCATACACCGTTGATGTTAAGACCAGCCCTTGCAGCAATTGCGTCACCAGCAACAGTGCAATCAACATGATGCTCACTCGTTTCTTCATGTTCCACGTATCCTCCTCGTTCATATGGTTAGCCAACGCCGAGGAATAGAATAACAGGGCGACCTATACAAATCATAGACAACGAACAATCGCGCAAAACGTTTACCAATTCATATGACAACGCTTGGTAGTTTAATGAAATACACACCGTTCAGTGCGTCCTACCCTCCTCATATCTCGAAAGTCTTGATAAAGTTCCTCGCGCTCTTGGAGAGGTAACGATCCTTGATCCATATCAAACCCACTTCCGAATAGAGCTCTGTATGCGATAGTTCATACAAGGCAATACTCGTCAGCGGAAACGAAGCGAGTACCGACTTCGGCAGGATCGTCGCACCGATACCTGCGGTCACCAACGCGAGAATAATTGCGACGCTGGAACACTCGCATAAAATATGTGGTTCATGGCCAGACTCACGAAACGACTTCAATACACGGTCATGCATGCCGGTGGTCAAATCACTTTTCAAGCTGAGAAAAGGATACTGAGCCATCTCGCCCATCTCCAACCTTCGATCTTCTGAAGCTTGAGGCCAACTACTGGGTATTAGGGCGACGAACGGATCGGGAGGCAGGTGTATTACAGTGTAACGATCAGGATCGGAAGCAGCTTCAAAAGGAAGACGTGCAACAATGAGCTCCAGGTTCCGTTTCTCGAGTTGGTCCCCAAGAAGGAAGTGGTCACCTTCGTTGATTTTGAAGGTAACGCGTGGGTACAGTTCGTGGAACCGCTCGATCCGCTGTGGCAGTAGAGAAACGCAAGAAACGACCGAGCCGATCGAGAGCGTACCATGAACACCCTCGTCCAGTTCCTGCACCTCCTCGATCGTCTCTTGGAACTGGCATAGAAGCTGCTCTGCTCGTTGACGTAGAAGCTGGCCCGCGTGCGTGAGTGTCAGGCGTTTGCCGCTGCGGTCAAACAAAGTAACGCCAAGCTCACTCTCAAGAAGCTTCATCTGCCTGCTGAGAGGCGGCTGCTCCATATTCAAACGCTTGGCTGCGCTGGTAACTTGTCCTTCCTCAGCGACTGCAACAAAATATCGAAGCTGGCGAATATCCATTCGATGCGTAGGCCTCCTTGTCATATACCTTAAAGGTATATTCTTTCTACAAAATAGATATTTCCAATATACCTTGCTAATAGTTACTATACAATTAACAAATACATCAACTAAGGGTGGCGTAACAATGATGCAGCCAATTCATATCGAACACACGAGCGCTCCTAAACCAAGACCGAAGGCTAGCGACATAGGGTTTGGAAAATATTTTACGGATCATATGTTCATTCTCGACTATGATGCTGCGAGAGGATGGCATGATGCGCGAATTTTACCGTACCAGCCGATTACACTGGATCCAGCGGCCAAAGTATTCCACTATGGGCAGTCGATCTTCGAAGGGCTTAAAGCGTACAGGACCGAAGCAGGTAATCTCGTGCTGTTCCGTCCCGAAATGAACATAAAGCGATTAAACCTCTCGAATGACCGAATGAGTATCCCGGTAATTGATGAGGAACTGGTGCTTGAAGCGCTGCATCAGTTGGTCTTGATCGATCAACATTGGATTCCGGACGCGCCCGGGACGTCACTCTATATTAGGCCTTTTGTGATCGCAACAGAGGAGCTGTTGGGAGTCTCGCCATCGGAACAGTATAAGTTCATGATCATCATGTCGCCAGTCGGAGCTTATTATGAAGAGGGAGTCAAGCCTGTTTCTATCTATGTAGAATCTGAGTTTGTTCGTGCAGTGGCGGGCGGGGTTGGTCATGTGAAAACCGCCGGTAATTATGCGGCAGGGCTAAAAGCGCAGGAGGGCGCGACGTTGCAGGGCTGCGCGCAGGTGCTCTGGCTCGATGGGATACATCGCAAATATGTGGAGGAAGTTGGCAGCATGAATGTGTTCTTCCACCTCGGCGACAAGATCGTAACGCCTGCGTTGACAGGTGGTCTGTTGCCAGGTATTACGCGGGATTCCGTCATCCATTTGCTACGGTATTGGGGGTTGAAGGTGGAAGAGCGTCTGTTCTCAATCGACGAACTGGTTCAGGTGCAGAAGGACGGTAATCTCAAGGAGATGTTTGGCACTGGTACAGCGGCGGTTATTTCCCCGGTCGGATCGTTAGTTTGGAAAGGCGAGAGGCTGACGATCGGTGACGGATCAATCGGTGAGCTGGCTGCACACTTGTATGAGACGATAACAGGTATCCAAATCGGACGAATCGAGGACCCATTCAATTGGCGGGTCGTTCTTAAATAGCAAATGTAAAAAGGATAGAGTGTACAGATGTAATCTGAATCTCTATCCTTTTTATATTTCATCAATAGTATATCTAAAATTGTATTCCATTCCATCAGGCTACTGGTTAGAGTAGGATTTTTCCGATTTTTATAAAATCCTTCAGGCTGCCCTTGTTAGAGTGGTGCATTTGATTAATATTACGGTGTAGATGAGACGCTTGATTGATGTTATAACCTGGCTGTGTGCTCTCTACTATAAGGCCCAGGTGATTTTGACACGCAGGTCTGTAGTGCCCTCCATTTTAGATACAAAATAAGATATTGATTTCATGCCTAATTGATACAAGTCCTGCAAATCTTCAATTAGACTACTCTCGGTGCCCTTATACCTGAACGTCAGCGAGGTACCGCCATCCTTCAGCACCGTTTGAACTTTGGTTTTCAGCACCTTTCGCTCCTTAACGGCGTCCTGCTCGTCATATAAAGAATACTCCAGTGCATGATAGAGCTTCTCATAGGCCTCCTTCTTGCTTCCTCCAGCCTTCACCAGTTGAAGCAATGCATCGCGGTAAGGCGCAGATGCCACAGGATACTTGTTGTTGCCTGTCCAGACGTGATCACGCGCCATCTCCTTGTCACTTAACAAGTAGTAGCTGTGGCTCACGATGCCTTTGCGGTCAGGCGTCGGGTCATCCCACGTTGTATCCATGTGATACCATTTGCCGTCCAGCTTCACCAGGTTCCAGGCGTGGAGCTGTCCGCCTGCTGTTCCTTCAACGATACGATTTTCAATTCCCACACGCTCCAGCATGCGGTAAGCAAGCAAGGAATATCCCTGACATACGGTACTGCCTGTGGCCAGACCGTCATATGCTGTATATTTTTTCAAAGAAGTATCATAAGATAGATTAAGCACAATCCAATCATGAATCACTTTTACTTTCTCATGGCTGGTCATGCCGGGTTTGATAATTTCTTTGAGTACATTAGCAACTTTCTGGTTCACATAATCGGTCTGTGCTTTGGTCTCACGATAAGAGAGTGTCACATTGACCTCGGCTGAAGTATTCGAGCCTTTATAGTTAAACGCATAGCTTTTCACCGTATATTGAATATAGGGGTCACTCTTCATCGCTTCGTCGATGGAGGTCTGTAGCTGTTTCTTGAGGCCCTTCACATTGCCCTTGTAGGTAAACACCAGTTCCTCTGTACGCTGTGACATCGCATTTAACAACGTCTGACGTAAATCCGTCGCTGTAGACAGTTCCGAATTACCTGAGGCGGCATATAATTGATCCAGGTCAACCGTACGCGGCAGCCAGGCCGCAATGAGACAACCTGCCAGTAATAAGGTCATCACTCGTTTACCATTTTTGCCCATGAAAGGAACCCACCCCTCTTCGCTACATGATCATGCTTTATTGTATCATAAAACCTTTTGCTTTCCCCGTTCTATATTTCTTATTTTAACATGCACAAAAGAAACAGGAACCTCCTACGGAAGGTCCCTTAATCTTTCATTCATGCATCACATTTCCCGCTTCATTCATCCTATGTCTTCTCTGTGAAAAATATGAGAAGCACTGCTAAATGGCAGAGGAATGACAGTGCATCGAAACTTCTGTCTGATATTAATAGAGGCGACTGCTACTCATAAAGTGGTCTGTCTTCCCCTGTAGCTTGGCAAGACGTTCGAGGACCTGGGCCGCTTCAGCTACCGTTACTTTACGGGCAGGCATAAATCTGCCCTCAATGGAAGGTAGCAATCCAAGCTTGAGGCTTAGCGATACCGCTCCCTTGTTGCTGATCGCACCAGCATCTGCAATGTTAGGCAAATCGGATGGCAGTGCATAGAATCCAGCCATCTTCTCGTAACGCAGAATGCGTACAAGCAGTACCGCCAGTTCTTCGCGAGTCATCTCTTCCTCGGGCTTCAGCTTCTTCTCAACATCTGCCAAGCCAAGCCAGCGCTGATCCAACAGCACTTTTACAGACTTGTAATACGGACTATCTATCGTAACGTCAGCAAAAAGCTTGTTACTGCTATCGCTGTTATAATACATATCCATGTTCGGGTTGATTGCCCGCGCCAAGTAGTCAAACCAATCACCACGGGTAATCACCCGATCTGGGAATACACGTCCCTGCTCATCCGGTAGCAATACACGGTGCTTTGTCATGCTTTGCAAGGCTGATTCGGCAATATGACCAGCGATGTCTGCCGGCTCTGCCGGAGGTGCTGAATCAGCTCCAAAATTCGTGAAGAACCATTCGCCTTTATTGGCATCCAGCATCTCATACAGATTATAGATGGACTTCATGTCGCTGACAGGTACGTAAGCCAGGTTAATACCCAAAGGTGCTGGTTCATTATAGCCTAGAATGTATCCACCATAACGTGCGTAATTCAGCATTAATTTGTACTTTTGCAAATAAAGCTGCTTGGCCTGCTCCTCGCTAATCTCCGGTTTGATGCTCGCAGGAAGCTGTTCAGACGTTGCCACCACATGTGTATAGAACTCATTAATCGCTCCGTCGTTCATAACCTGCACTTGTGCCGTGTCATCCTGAACCTGAATACCATTCATATAACGCTGGAACAGGAAGGTACGGGCATTGTCCGTTTCAATAACTTTTTTCAGCCGGAACTGCTCTTTGGCATTCGGGACAACGGAGATCATTGTATTCATTGCCAGCTTCTCAGCCTGCTGTGCAGTGATTTCCTTACGCTGCTTCTCCTGATCCGGCTTCTCCTGTCCCATCTCTGGTCCGACCCGATGCATCAATGTATAGCTGTATATCTGGCCGGTCACCGCGTCAACCTGAGCCGAAATGTCCCGCATGAACATGTAGGATATGTTCGCATTGCGATTGCTCCAGCTCAGACTCCATACCTGATTGTTTGTGCTCCCATAATCCCCCTTGTTTAACTGGCTATGATCGAGCTTGTAATCCTTCGGTATTTCAAAGTGGGCTGCTACACGCTCCGCCGCCTGCTGTACATTCAAGCGTGAGCCACTTGCTGCGGTAAAGGCCGATGCCGTCCCCGTTACTTTTTTATTTTGCAGCTCTCCGCTCTTGTTCTCCGCTTTACCCGTCAATGTGTCAATTCGCTCTAATGTATTGGCATTGATCGGCCCCATGCTGTTGCCCTTTGGCAAATAACCAAGAATATAGGACTGGCCAAGCTTGGAAGAAAGACGGGTCTTGGAGATATACGCAAGCTCGACTTCGAACTCATTTTCAAAGATCTTTCTCGCTTGCTCCTCTGATGCCTTTGGCTGGGAGGAAGGATATTTCGCCGCGATGGTTGTACGTGAATAAGCTGTCGCCTGTCCTCTTTCATCCACACTTATGTAGACTCTCTCTGCCTCGGATACGATGCCGTCATGTTTGAGCTGGTAGGCAAACTGATATTGTTTGCGGCCAAACAGTGCTTCCTGCTCCATCGGAGAATAAAGATCACCCAAACTCACATACTCGTCTGCCTTAAGTCCGGGAATAGCCTGGTACATCATGTCCAAAGCGGTCTTCTCTGCTTCTTCCCTCGTCAGTCGAGTATTGGAAGCCTCCAGGTGATTTTCTACAAATTCAGAGGGCAGATGAACATTTAATACTTCCCCTGTACCTGCATGTACGCTCGCTCCGAATCCCATAGAATGGTTGCCCTGTGTAATCTGGAATCCGATATCCCAAGCCTTGTAATCCGGCGGAGGATACGAACTCGGCGAATCAAATTTGACAGACGAGATCGTTGCCTTTTTTAATATTGGAAATAGCTTTAATATATTGTCAGCGGCTTGCCTGGATGAGATCTTTGCACCCTGCGGCACGTCATTGCTTGTTGCATCCTGTTGATTATTTCCCCCTGTTACGGCTTCATTCACTGAGCCAGCTTCCGCCTGAGCAGCGGATGCGCTGCCTGTCAAGCCCGGCGCCTGTGTCGTAAACAGCAGTGTCGCCATCGCAGTGGCTGCGGCCTTGGCTGTGAACGTTTTAAGCCTTCCATTCATGTTCCAATCCCAACTCAAAATGGTTACCTCTCCCTTCATTTTCATGCGAAATGCATGATGAATACTTTTGTATGAATTTTACCATTCAACTCTATGATACCATAAGCTTCCTTTTTAATCGCTGTTTTCCGGGTAATTTACAATTGTGAATTTTTGTATAGTTTATCTTCATAACAAAAAAACGCCAATTCCATTGGCGCCTTCTCATAGGTACTCATTTCTTTAATACATCAGGATACAACGGCTTAGTTCTCTGTGCTGCTTCTGCCCGGCTCCGAACAGCCGGGTGTTACATGGAACGAACATGCGTCTTGAGGAACGGAATAACCGTATCCCAGAAGGCAGGGTCCTCCTCAGAGCAGCTGTGACCTTCACTATTGACCCAAAGATGCTCTACAGGCGGATCGGCCTTGGACATAAAATATTCCAGTTCGCTAGGCGGAATAAAATTATCCCCTTTGGAATGTACCATAAGGAGTGGCAACTGCACGCCTTTTCGTCGTTCGTTAAGCAGCATCACCGGATCATTCTGCTGATAGGTCTTCAAGGACTCGCCCAAACGCCAAAACCAGATTCGCGGAATGACCTGTGCCAGCGGAAACAATGGCAAACGCCGCCGTCTCAGCTCTGAACTAACGATGACCTGAAACTGCGATGGCATGGAATCGGTTATCACAGCCGCTACCGGAATGCCCTCTGTCAGTGCGAGAATTGTTCCCAGTCCGCCCAGCGAATGTCCTAACACACCGATAGCTTCCGGGTTAATTTCGGGTCTGCCAGATACGTAGGTCAGCGCGGCCAACAGATCATCCCGAAACAGATAGGCCGAGGCTGCGCGGACCGGGTCACTGGCACCGTGGCTGCGTACATCATACATGAGCAATGCATATCCGGCTTCCCAGATCGGACGTGCGTATCGTAGCACACGGGAGCGGTTGGAGCCCCAGCCATGTGCAATAATGACAAGCGGCCAAGGCTTGGCAAGATCGGATTTTGCCGGAATGAACCAGCCCTGCACCTGTCCTCCGCCGCTCTCAAACGTAATATCCTCAAAGGGCATTGGTGGCTTTACCGTAATCGGAATTTTTTTGGGTGTCTGGCTTTTGACCGCCGCCTGCCATAATCCTCCCGCCGTCACAGCAGCTACAGCCAGCATACTGCCTATCATGGTTCTCGCTTTCACAAGTCATCTCTCCTTCCCGGCTTCTGACATCAAGTCATCCTATAACAACATTAACTTGAATTTGAAAATGATGCATTTTTCCGCCCCTGAACCGATCATCTTTTTGCAGCTTCTACAAATGCCTGAGCACGAGCGACAATCTGTTCCGCATCGCCTGAAGCCAGTGCTTCCTTGGGTAGAAGCGCACTGCCCAAGCCTACTGCGGCTGCACCCGCCGCATAATATGTCTCAATATTCTCCAAGGTCGCTCCACCCGTGGCCAGCAGCGGAATATGATCCAGAGGTGCCTTAATCTCACGCAAATATGGGATGCCCAGACTGGCCATAGGAAACAGCTTTACTGCCCGTGCTCCTGCTTCATGCGCAGCAACAATCTCCGTTGGTGTCATCGCTCCTGGCCATATCTCTATGCCGTGTTCTACAGCATATTCAATGACAGAGAGATCGACATTGGGTGACACCAGAAATTGTGCTCCTGCGGCAACTGCCTCTTTTGCCATGCTCACGTTCAGCACGGTGCCTGCACCGATATAGGCTTGTCCTTCATGACGTTCACGCCAATCAGCAATAATCTGATGCGCATTCGACGTGTTGAGCGTCACTTCCATAAGGCGAATGCCCCCGCTCGTCATGCCATCTCCGGCTGTTACCGCCTCATCCCGGCTTATCCCACGTACAATGGCAACAAGTCTGGATTCCAATAGTATTTCGGTCAAGTTCATGTCTACTCATTTCCCCTTGCTTCGTTCAAATTCGGTAGCCGAGGACCCGCCGTCGTGTTCATCGCTTTTCCGTTAATAACTATTGTAATGCATATTCTCTCCAGGATAAAATACATTAATCCATCTTTCCCTTCAGGATCAAAGCCGTATGTACATGCATAGGGACTATTCATTTCCCTTTTTCCATACAAACAAAAAACCTCTTCCAGACTACGAAGAGGCATAACAAAAGAATTACAATAGAAACAGACCGTTATCAGTTTATTTTGCTGATATACCACGCTGATTACCAGCACTCCGTCATGCCTATCCTTGAATGCTTATTGCTTATGCGTTCTCCAGCACATTTTCCTTCTGCAAATCCTTAAAATATTGATCATTATACAGCATGCTTGGATGCGTTGGATGATACGTGAGCGCAATATCGTTGTGCTCCTTCGCCTTCGCCCGATTGCCCATTCGGTCATAACATACGCATAATTGCAGATGTGGCATCCAGGTCCAGGCCGCTTCGTTCAGCACCACCATCGGATCAGCCGGACGTGTCGCCTGAACAGCCTGTTCGTACCAGAACACCGCTTTGCGGTAATCTTCTCTGTCGGCAAAATATCCCCCCAGACGGCAGCAGACCTCCGCCCTCGGCAGATCGTATAGAAAGGAGCGGAACAGCGCTCTTGCTTCCTGTTCTGAACGACTTGATGCCGCTTCACAATCTGCGATTTTCTGGCATGCCGCAATCTGATCCTCGATCCAGCCTAATCCGGTATCCAAAAACTTGCCATAATAGATTATCGCATCCTCATATTGACCGTGATCCTTCAGCTCATTGCCAAAATAATATAAATCCCGCGGTGAGAACTCTTCCCCCGCCTGCTCGCGTTTGCGATAAATACGCAGATTGCGATCGGTGTATTCCTTGTCTTTTTTATGCGTCACGGCGATATCGCTATGCAGCAGATGACCCGCTACAGCCAGGTATTCATGCACCGCACCAATCCAGCGAAACTGACGATCACGCCGCACCAGCCGATTCCGCCGCAGACTATAGGCCACGCTGCCCTCTGCGGTAAAAGAAAGGTTGTAATCCATCGTCACACTATCTACCGCCGGATCAAGGTTCCGCTTCAGTGCAATCAGCTTGGCCCGATCCTGCACTTCAAATACATCATCTGCATCCAGCCACAGGATGTATTCACAGGATGCCTGATCAAAGGCAAAATTACGGGCTGCAGCAAAATCATCTACCCATTCAAAATCATAAATACAGTCCGTGTAGCGGGCCGCGATCTGACGTGTCCGGTCAGTGGACCCTGTGTCCACAATAACGATCTCATCGGCAATACCATTCACCGAGTCCAGACACCGGGCAAGAGAATTCTCTTCATTTTTTACAATCATGCACAAAGTAATCGTAATCGTCTCTTCTCCCCGTCGAGCCCTGCGGTTATACGCAGCCACACCTGGCAGTTCAGATAAACGATAGATGTGGTAGGCTGGCATATGAGTATCCACAAACAGTTTAAACCCGTGTGCCTGGGCTCGGATGCAGAAATGACGATCCTCCCCCCAGAACGATACATTCGGAATACGGTCAAAATTCACTCCTGCTTCTAGCACAGACCGTCGAATCAATGTACAAGCGCCTAGCCCGCCGACCTCATAACACCCCGGAATGCGCAGCTGGTTTAGAAAAGCGCTTGATTGTGCCCCCTCGTCCTCCGACGCTGCACCCGGAAAGGCTGGCCCCCCGCGCCGATAAAGCGCGTACTCATCCTGCAGCCATACCTGCGGCATTTCCTTGGCTTCCGGCTGCCATCGAGTCCAGAAAATGTTGGATATAATCTCATTCCCACTGGAAGCAAGCTGTTCCAGCGTTCGCGGATGCAGCACCAGATCGGAATCAATCAGGAAGACGGCATCGTATCCATGCGCTAGGGCGTATTGCAACATGTTATTTTTCAGCCGGGCGACACGCCAGATTTGCTCGGTTTTCCAATAATGTCCGCCCTCATCCTTGGCGTAAATGCCCTGATCTACCGCTCCCTCATCATCAAATAAATCACGGGCATGGATCACCTCGCTGGTCCCATCATGTCGAAGCACAAAATCACGCAGCATCTGGGAGGAAGCCTCTTCCTCGTTATCATCCACAAATAAATAGTTCGTCCGCACGGTCTCCCGCTCAAGCATCTGCAATGAATCCAGAAATTCATGCAGCACAGCAGCCGTCTGCCGCACAGGGCTCGCAATCAAAATACGCTCCCGATTATTTTGCATGCTGCTCGTATCTGTTTGCTGAATCGTCTGTTTATCCTTTGCTTCTTTATTCAACTAGCCCTCTCTCCCTTCAACCTTAATCCGTCCATGGAACAAGCCGGGGCTCTGCATCCAAAATGGACTCATACTGCTCCTTCCAGCCGTATCGCGCCTCCGGATCGAGTGTCTGGTATCTGACGTATTTGCGGACACGATCCTCCTCTCTGGCCCAGCCGTAATGCTTCACCCGCGGCACATGACATGCATAAGGCAGATGCTGTATGCTCAATGGAAAGCGGCCACAATGCTGCGGTGTTTCCTTCCACTCGTAGGACATACTAGGCCGGTATTTGATCAGGAAGGGTCGATAATACGCATGAGCCTGCCAAAAGGCATCCTCCCGGTACGCCGTCTCATTCCACATATCAAACAATCGAAAATAAATAGCTTCCTCGGTTCCATTCAATAACTCATCCCGCAGCTCCCCGAAGTCCGCTGTTAAAATCTCGTCCGCATCCAGATTGAGAATCCACTCCGGGTTAGTCGCAATCGTCTCCTCCCACTGTTGCTTTCTTAACCTCACTTCATCGGAAAAACGAGAGACCGGATTCTCCACCAGCACCAGCGGGATTCCATCCAACAGTTCCCTGCACAGGGCAGCGGTCCCGTCTGTACTTCCATCATCAATAATGACAGCCTGATCAATCCATGGCCGATGAGTTTCCAGTGCCTGTCTCAAATAACGCCTCTCCTCATTGCAAACAATCATTGACAAAGTGATCTGCGGCCTGTTTCTCGCAAGCTGCTCCTGTTCATCCAAAATCTCACCTCCGCGCTTACTTCTCTGTCACATATCAAACTCTCTCTCCCTAATCTATGCGAAGCCTGAATCCAGATATGCTGATCATCCTGCTTCAAGCTGCCAACGACAAAAAAGAAGCACCCGCGCTCAGCGAATGCTTCGTATAAAATGCTCTCTTGGTTAACAGTTCAGCTACATATGAGGTCAAAAAAACCACAAGCACACGCTTCTCATTAACGATATGCCGCCAAACGATCATTCAAGCCGCGTGTCTGCCCATACACTTCCTGATAAAGGGCGAACAAGCCGTCATATACAGCTACTGTTTCTGGATTAGGTACATAAGACTTCGCAGGACGAATAAAGGCTTCCGCACATTGCTGCAAAGTCGGGAACCAGCCACTGCCGTAAGCCGCCAGCATCGCAGCCCCCATGGCCGGGCCCTGCTCACTCTCCAGCTTGACAATCGTTGCATTAAAAATGTCGGCCTGCATCTGTAGCCAAGCCTCATTTTTGGCTCCGCCGCCAATGGAAATAACCTCGTTCACCGTTTTGCCAGCGCCGCGTAAAATATCAATTGACTCGCGCAGCGAGAACGTAATACCCTCCATGACCGCGCGTCCAAAATGCTCCAGATGATGCCCGGCATCCATACCGATAAAGCTGCCACGGATATTGGCATCCGGGTGAGGTGTCCGTTCTCCAACAATATATGGCGTAAACAGCAGACCGTTGCTTCCTGCCGGAATCTCATCAATGCCCTGCAACAACACATCGAAGGATTTCTCCGCTGCAAAGGTATCCTTGAACCAGGATAGGCTGTAGCCTGCCGCCAGTGTCACCCCCATAATATAGAAGGCATCTTTCTCCCCGTGATTAAAAAAGTGTACCTTCCCTTCGAAATCCAGGTCTTTCCGTTCTTCGTACGAGAGAACCACCCCGGACGTACCGATGCTGCACATCGTTTGTCCTTCACTCAGGATGCCTGCGCCTATCGCTCCGCAGGCATTATCTGCGCCACCGGCAAATACCTTGGTCGCTTGCGCCAAACCGGTTTGCTCTGCAATGTCAGGCAGCAGTGTGCCCACTTGCTCGAACGATTCAACCAAGCGCGGACACAGGGACATCGGCAGGTTAAATGCAGCCGCAATCTCCTTACTCCACTGCTTGCCTGTCACATCTAACAGCAGTGTACCTGCTGCATCGGAGTAATCCATAGCATAGTCGCCTGTCAGACGGTAACGAACGTAGTCTTTAGGCAGCAGGAACAATGCCGCTTGATCAAGCAGCTCCTGTTCGTTTTCCTGAACCCACAAAATTTTGGGCAATGTAAAACCTTCCAATGCACGATTTCGGGCAATGCTGAGCAGCTTGCTGTCCAGTGCCTTCTCGATCCGGCGGCACTGCGCTGTCGTTCTGGTGTCATTCCACAGGATCGCATTGCGCAGCGGCTGGCCTGCTGCATCCACCAGCACCAGCCCGTGCATTTGCCCCGAGAAGCTCATGCCTTCAATCTCGGATGGCTGCACGCCTGATACCTCAAGCAGCTTGCGAAGCGACACAATAGTCTGCTCCACCCAATCCTCCGGATTTTGCTCACTGTATCCAGCCTTAGGCTGGTATAGCGGATATGCCTCCGATGCTTCAAATGCCACTTTTCCTTCGCGATTGACCAGCACGGTTTTGACCGCACTTGTGCCGAGATCGACGCCGATGACGTAACTCATAAGTAGACTCCTTTCGTTTATACAGGATTGAACGGGAACCTTTGGGGCGGCTTGGATGGACACTCCGTGGTCAGAAAACCCTCCGTTCGCCCTTACCCCCGGATTTTTTCATTCCCCTTCTTCAAGGGTGAAATCCGGTTGTAAATGCGAGCTTATGCTTACGATGCCAGCTTTCCTCTAGAAAGCTTTCAGCTTCGCTTCTCCGGGTCCTTTCTGCCCACTTCGTTCTGCATGCCGCTTCTAGACGTTCCTTCAAACGGTACTAACGCACTCGTTGAAGGGCATTGACGCTGCAATGACAACAAACCGTTCCCGCCTTCCCGGAGGAAAGCGGGGACGGTTTGAATGTCACGCTTATTCAACGTCCAAGGCACAAGCTTGAATTTGCACCAGGTAGGAAGCTGTATGTCCCTGCTCCTTGCCTATGATCTCCAGCAGAAGCAAGCTGCAGACCAAGACATACGCCTCTTCCTCTATGACTGTTATTAGTCAGCCAGAATGTATTGGTTCAGTTTTGCTCTTAGCAATTCCTGACGTCCGGATTGATTTTTGCGCGGGCTTTCGTTGTTCAGAGCGTACTCAGCCAAGGAAGCAAGTGTTGCTTTGCCTGCAACAACATCGGCACCGACGCCTTCGTTGAAGCTGCTGTAACGCTGCTCGATGAATTCATCAAATACGCGGTCTTCGATCAGCTTGGAAGCTACCTTCAAACCTTTCGCGTACGTATCCATACCTGCGATATGAGCCAGGAACAGGTCTTCAGGCTCGAATGAACCACGGCGAACCTTCGCATCGAAGTTGACGCCGCCTTTACCCAGACCACCGTTTTTCAATACTTCATACATGGTCAATGTTGCATCATACATATCCACCGGGAATTCATCCGTATCCCATCCGATCAGCAAATCGCCTTGGTTGGCATCCAGGGAACCAAGCATTCCATTGATGCGGGCTACACGGATTTCATGGTCAAACGTATGACCTGCCAGTGTTGCATGGTTCGCTTCCAGGTTCAGCTTGAACTGTTTGTCGAGATCATATTTTTGCAAGAACGCAATGGAAGTGGCTGCGTCAAAGTCATATTGGTGCTTCGTTGGCTCTTTTGGTTTAGGCTCGATCAGGAACTGAGCGTCAAAGCCGATTTCTTTGGCGTAATCCACTGCCATATGGAACATACGAGCAATGTTGTCCTGCTCCAACTGCATGTCCGTGTTCAGCAAGGTATCGTAACCTTCACGACCACCCCAGAAGACATAGTTTTCTGCGCCGAGACGTTTACCTACTTCCAGACCTTTCTTGATCTGAGCTGCTGCATGAGCATATACATCTGCGTTACACGTCGATGCTGCACCGAACATAAAACGCGGGTTGGAGAACATGTTTGCCGTATTCCACAGCAGCTTTTTGCCGCTTGCTTTCATGTGTTCTTCCAACAGATCAACGATCGTATCAATGTTGCTGTAGAATTCCCGCAGCGTTGCACCTTCCGGAGCGATGTCTACATCGTGGAAGCAGTAGTAAGGCAGATTCATTTTTTCCATAAATTCAAAAGCCGCCTCTACGCGAACTTTAGCTTTATCCAGACCGGAGTAGCTATCCCATGCACGCACTGCTGTTTCAGCACCGAACGGATCGCTACCGCCTGCTGTTAATGTGTGCCAGTAAGCCATACCGAAACGGAAGTGCTCTTCCATCGTTTTGCCAGCGACAACCTCTTGCGGATTATAATGTTTAAAAGCAAATGGATTCTTGGAATCTTTACCTTCGAATGCAATCTTATTAACGGATTCAAAATAGGCCATGTCGTAAATGCCTCCTCAATAGTTTTAAAAGAGTTTATAAAGAAATCGTTTACAACGTTATCCTAACACATCGTTTTGACTTTGTCTATCGGTTAAACAAAGTTAAAATAAAATTGTTTTTTCCGCGTTTGTTTACGCTATAATAGTCGAATAGCTTCTTAGCGGATAAGCATGAGTGGCCTTTACTTATATAAGTTAGACGATTTAATTTACACATGAACGGAGAGGACAGAAAAACATGTAGATGCGACGTGTTCGCGTTTATCACCGGATTTCCCCGTTCAATTTATATAAAAAGAGAAAGAATAGGAGTGCCTAAGCGATATGAAAATTACTGGAGACCAGATGCTGGTCAAAAAAATAAACAAGTCGATCGTACTTGATACGATCCGCCGTCACGCCCCCCTTTCACGGGCCAAGGTATCCGAAGTGACCGGGCTTAACAAGGCAACGGTATCCAACCTGGTTGCGGATCTGATCGGTGACGAACTGGTGCAGGAGATTGGTCCGGGGGAATCCAGCGGTGGACGCAAGCCGTTGATGCTGCTTTTTCGCGGAACAGCAGGTTATGCAGTCGGTTTGGAGCTGACCGTCACCCGCTTGAAAGGCGTGCTTACCGACCTTGAGGGTCATATCGTTGCGGAATATGCCACCGATCTGGTGCAGCATGATGCAGCGTCTGTATTCGAACAATTAAAGCTGGCAACCGATTATCTGATGAGGCAGGCTCCTGCCTCCCCGCATGGTGTAATTGGTATCGGAATCGGTGTTCCCGGTATGGTCGATGAGCAAGGCACGGTACTGTTTGCACCTAACCTGAAGTGGGAAATGGTTCCCCTGCGAGCGATGATGGAGGACAGCTTCAAGCTGCCTGTTACGATTGATAATGAAGCCAACGCAGGAGCGCGCGGAGAGCTGAATTTTGGTGCAGGTGTCGGCGTGCGCCATCTGATCTATATCAGTGCAGGCATCGGGATTGGTTCAGGCATCATTGTGGATGGTGAATTATATAAGGGTGCATGGGGATATGCAGGCGAGACAGGGCACATGTCCATTGAAGCAGAGGGTCTGCCCTGCTCTTGCGGTAATCGGGGGTGCTGGGAATTATACGCCTCGGAAAAAGTATATGAGCACCCGGATCAGCAGCATCTGCCTGCACATACGACCAAGGAGCTGATCGAACTCGCTCAGGAGGGCCATGAGGACGTACTAACCCTGTACGAAACAGTTGGACGCAAGCTCGGCATCGGCATTACCAACATCGTCAACAGCTTCAACCCGGAACGCATTATTATCGGCGGACCGCTTTCGGAGGCTAAGCCCTGGGTTGAATCGGCGCTCAAACAGGTGGTAGAGGAACGTACCCTGCCTTATCACCGCCGCAGTCTGCAAGTCGAATGGGCTGCACTGGGCAGCCGCTCAACCCGAATTGGGGCAGCTTATGCTGCTATATCCCAATTTTTAGGTAATGTACGGGTGTCAGTTTAATAATTAGCTAATAATCAGTTGAAATTGACAAGATTTTGCCCCATTTCCTCCCTTTTTGTTAAAGAAATCCAGAGGTATAATGAGACTATGTGATTTTTGTCATGGCAGCGCTCTCGCTGCTGTGTTATCCGATAATGAAACGGAGTGAAAACTCGTGACCTACGTGGATACATCAGATATCTCGGCGCAAATGTTTGTCACCGTACTCCTGTTCCTGATTGTGCTTGCGCCCCTGTTCAGCCTAGGCATACTTCGTTTTTTTCAGAGCAAAAAGAAGGCTGGTTTCATGTACATGCTGTCAGGCTTGCTGGTGTATGTCGTTTTTCAGACGTTTATGAGTATTTTTTTCTAGCGTGAACTAACAGAATATCTTAAATGAAAAATCCCCTTGTAGGTTGTGTACAAGGGGATTTTTCAGATTTCGTTATTCACCAAATGACATTAATTAAATTAGTATAAAAAAATATTCATTCCCTTCTGTCTTCTACTATTTTAATGGGATGTTCGTTTTTTGGTTTGAGAAATAGCAATTGATGTGACTAAACCAATAAAAAAAGGGAATATAAACCACGTAATAATAAGTAACAAACCTGTGACTGGAGAAGGATTCTCTCCTGCCCTAATAATTGGTAAATAGAGTCTGTTTAGAACAATTAAAATCACATAAAAAGGAATCCATATCATCATTGACCAATATGCTATTGAAACCCGATCATTGAATAACTTTCGAGTGAGTACATAAAGAGTAATCGTCATAGCTATGAATAATAAAATACAAACTATCGTTATAGCAATACTTGTAAAGTCATATGTCCATCCAGTTAGTCTTGCGATCCGGTAGAAATTACCTTGAGGCAAAAACAAAAAGTAAAGAAAAAACGCATTATGTATCCCTAACAATAGCAATTTAGTCAATTGATTCATAATACAACTCCTTTTTTCTATACTACTCATATATAACTTTAATTTCAATATTCAACAAAATATTCATAAAAATATTAAATACCAATAATCCCCTTGTTATAACACACCTTATAACAAGTTGTGGACAGCAAGAGTGAAGAACGGAACTCAATTTAGTACTTCTGAATGGTTTGGAAACTATAACTATCGATTTACAGGAAAAGAATTATTCTCTCTTAGCATTTTATTTGCTGGTGGAGATGGTGCAGGAATCGTCTTTGGAAGCGGACCAGACGATGAGAACGATAAGGCAGCCATTAGACAAGGGTACAATGAGTCTCCGTAAAAACTTGGCTGTTCATCTCTCAGAAATGCACTATAGTGCTTGACAAAGTAGAGATAACCACATTAAATAAGCAATCGCAGCTTGGCTGAAATGTTATAGTACTCGATACTTAATCTGAGAGTAATTAAAGAATAACTGTCTGTTAGAGACAATAATAAATTCAGGCCTTGATCCAGACTAGGATCAAGGCCTTCTTCATTTCTATATTCAAACGGCTCGCGCGAACCGGAATAGCTTTAATTCTTTTATCACACTTCTTGAAATCCACACAAATTTAAAACATATCTTATATCAATCTCACCATGCTCCACAGGGTCAGTCCATATAGCAAATATGCGCTAATTAAGCTTCCAGCACCTTTGCAAATTGCGTTTTGTTCATACCCAGAATGCGGTGTTCACCGATTACAGTCAAAGGAACCGCGCGTACGCCCATGTCCCATACTTGTTGTGCAAACTCGTCGCTGGTTTCGATGTTGCGCTCTTCGTAAGCAATGCCTTTATCAGCCAGGAAAGTCTTGACGGATTTGCAGTTCGGGCAGTTCGTGGATGTGTATACAATTACGTTTTCCATGTTCATTTCACCTCATAATGATTATTTAATTTATACGGTTAATTCTTTATAAGCTTAATGTTGCATTACTCAAACACCGGACTTTTAACGTTTAATCGAATACCCGTTTATCAAATGACTCTGAATTACAGTGCAACCGCGCTGTGCTCCAGGCTTTCAATGAATTTCTCAGCATCCATCGCAGCCATACATCCGCTTCCTGCTGCAGTAATCGCTTGTTTGTAGCGTGTATCCTGAACGTCACCACATGCGAATACACCTGGAATGTTTGTTTCAGAAGTGCCTGGTGTTGTCAAAATATAACCATGATCGTCGGTTGTAATCTGACCGCCAAGGAAGCCTGTGTTTGGTGTGTGACCAATGGCTACAAATACGCCGCTTGCCGAAAGAATTTCTTCTTCCCCTGTCGCATTGTTGAGCACTTTCAGACCTGTCACGCCATTCTCGCCCGCAATAACTTCAAGTGGTGTACGGTTAAGCGCCATGTCCACTTTTTCGTTGCTGCGTGCACGATCCTGCATGATTTTGGAGCCGCGCAGCTCTTCACGACGGTGAACCAGCGTTACTTTGGAGCCGAAACGGGACAGGAAGTTTGCTTCCTCCAACGCGGAATCGCCACCACCGATAACGATAATCTCTTTGTTGCGGAAGAAGAAGCCATCACATGTTGCACATGTGCTGACACCACGACCTACGTTTGTTTCTTCTCCTGGAATGCCCAAATATTTAGCAGATGCGCCTGTGGACAAAATCAAGGTTTCGGATACGAGTTCTCCCATACCTTCCACTTGAATTTTGAACGGACGCTCGCTCATATCAACGCTGTTTACCCAGCCTGTGCGGAATTCTGCACCGAAACGCTCGGCTTGCTTGCGCATATTGTCCATCAGTTCAGGCCCCATGATCCCGTCAGGGAAACCAGGGAAGTTCTCAACTTCCGTTGTTGTTGTAAGCTGTCCGCCAGGTTGCGGTCCTTCAATAACGAGCGGGTTCAGGTTGGCGCGTGCCAGATAGATTGCTGCTGTCAGCCCAGCAGGGCCTGTTCCGATAATAATTGATTTATACATGTATAGTTCCTCCCCCAGGTTCTGCAAAAAGGTCAGGTTCTCCGGCATCAAAAGTGCGGGCGGTTGCATACACTAAAACGGATAGCCCACATCATGTCCACCAGAACTGCCCGCGAATTGACGATTCACCTATGCAGAAACGGAATTCTAATTTATAATCATTCTAATCTGTTGTTCATTATGATCTCTTTTATGTACGGTGTCAATGCTCGGCAGCGATTATGAAGAAGTCTTCATCAGGAGGGAAAATGGAAGCATGAACGACGCTTTAATAGGCAGTATTATTTCGGCCATGTCTACCGGACTTGGGGCCGTGCCCATTTTATTTATGCGTAAAATCTCACATCGGCTGCGCGACATTCTGCTCGCTTACGCAGCAGGCATTATGACCTCGGCATCGGTGTACAATCTCATTCCTGAATCGCTCGGGCAATCCAATCTGTTTGTACTCGCTTTTGGCATTATGCTCGGCAGTCTGGTGCTGCTTGTGCTGGAGATGCGGATTCCTCACGTCGACCTGGAAAATCCAGAGAAGATGCCCTTCAAAATCGAAGGCAAAGCCTTCATGATTATTGCCGCAATTACCATGCACAACTTGCCGGAGGGATTGTCTGTTGGTGTAAGTTACGCCAGTACCGATGAGAATCTGGGCAACCTGATTGCCTTTTCCATAGGTCTGCAAAATGCACCCGAAGGATTTCTGGTCGCTCTCTTTCTGGTCAATCAGAACATCGGACGCTTCAAAGCTCTTGGTATCGCCACATTGACCGGAGCTGTTGAGATCGTCACCGCCATGATCGGATATACGCTTAGCAGTCTGGTCGCTGGTCTTGTACCGTATGGTCTGGCGTTTGCAGCCGGTGCGATGATGTTTATCGTTTACAAGGAGCTCATCCCTGAAAGTCATGGCGATGGCAACGCGCGTGTAGCCACCATCTCCTTCCTGCTGGGTCTGATCACGATGATCGGACTGACCGAGCTGTTCTAAATGAAGCTACGCATGGAACAAATCAAAGAACCCGAACACCAGCCACACGCTGAAGTCGGGTTCTTTATTTTGCCACAAATGAAGATTCCATGAAATTACTGCAATCCTGTTCATCGTTGATCAAGATTGAATAAATCGAATCAGTTCGGCATTATATTTTTCCAATTCATCATAGAATGCACCGTGTCCACTCTCTTCAAACACAACCAATTCCGCGGTTGGAATTGCCTTATGCATCTGTTCAGCGAATTCGAACGGGCAGATCTCATCCTGTTTACCGTGGAAAATCGCCGTGGGCACCTGAATTGTCTCCAGCTCCCCGCGTAAATCCTCATCCCGCAGCGCCATCGCACTGCTGATCGTAGCATAAGACGAGGCCTCCATGCCGAGTGCATGGAACCAATTCATGAAGGGCTTGCTGTGCTCTTTTGCAAAAAACATACCGCCAAACGTTTCCAGCAGCTTCGCTCGGTCTGCAAAGATTGGCTCAATAATCTGCTCGTTCAGCTCTTCCGGCGTCAAGCCGTACGGATAACCTTCACGCTGTGTAAATACAGGTGCGGCTGCCGATAACAGCGCAAGCTTGGATACCCCATGTCCCTGATGACGGGCCATATAATGCGCTGCAATTGCACCGCCCATAGAGAAGCCGGCAAGCACGGCATCCTTCAGCCCCAGATCATCAATGACAGCACGAACATCGTCAGCCATGCGGTCATAATCATATCCAGTGGACGGCTTATCCGATAAGCCGTAGCCCCTGAAATCCATCGCAATAGTGCGAATGTCGTGGTTCGGCAAAACATTTAACTGGTATTCAAACATTTTATAATTCACAGGCCAGCCGTGCAAAAAGAGTACCGGAGTCCCTTCACCAATATCTTCAACATATACTTTTACATTTGGTTCTACTTGTACATAACGGCCCATTATTCACAGCTCCCTTATCATTAGTAATAATCGTTCATCCCAGATACGTCATAACGTCTCATCGACTATTACCCTCTGACCACAGCTTCAAACGGGAGCCACGGGAGCCTATTATGCCTAGCAGTTTCTGCGTTCTAGCTGCTTCTACGTTTGAACGTATATTCAATGACAGATACCTGCTCATTAAAACCTCTATATACATTTGCCGTTATGGCCTTGCTGCTCCATATTGAACCATGAAGCCGTTGATAATTGGGTAACGTACCCGTTTTACATCTTATCGCAGCAGTCTTAGTCCATTCAGAATAACCAGAATTGTACTCCCTTCGTGGCCCACTACCCCAAGCGGCAGTGCCACATCTTGCAGGAAATTCCCCGCGATCAATACCAGAATCACCGTGATGGCAAACCACATATTGTGCTTCACGGTACGTTCTGCCCGCCGAGCCTGCCCGATGACCCAGGCAATCTCTTCAATGTTATCGTTCATCAGCACCGCATCAGCCACTTCGATGGCCGTGCCACTCCCGGACAACCCCATGCCCATTCCTACCGTTGCTGCTGCAAGTGCAGGCGCATCGTTAACCCCGTCACCAACCATCAACACATGACCATACTGCTCGCGGAGCCTTTGCACCTGCTTGACCTTATCTTCAGGCAGCAGGTCTGCATAGACCATACTAACCCCGGTTTCACCTGCGATCACCGATGCTGAACGGGCACGGTCACCGGTTAACATCGCTACTCGGACACCCATACTCTCCAGCTTCTTCACGGCAGCGGCAGCTTGGGGACGAATCATATCCCGCATTGCAATCAAGCCCGCAAACTCACCATCGACGGTTACAACAGAGATGGTTTTCCCTTCCTGCTCCAATCGAGCACATACCTTCTCCCAATCTGTTGCTCCGTTCACCGCCGTTCCGTCCAGCCGGCCAATCTTCCATACGGCACCATGTACCGTACCTTCAATGCCATGTCCCGTAATGGACTGCACATGCTCTGCCTCCTGCAGAGGCAAATTCTCCTTGCTCGCCTGTTCAACAATCGCCCGGGCAAGAGGGTGCATAGAGAGATTTTCAACGGACGCCACAGCGGACAATAATTGCTCTCTGCTTACATGGGAGGCTGTCAGGATATCCGTAACTTGTGGTGTTCCCATCGTGAGTGTGCCTGTTTTGTCAAAAGCGACAACCTGAGTCCGTGCCATATTCTCCATATGTGCCCCTCCCTTGAACAAAATGCCACGGCGTGCGCTGCTGGACATTGCAGACAGCATGACAGGCATAATGGAGGACACAAGCGCGCAAGGTGAAGCCACCACCAGAAAGACCATCGCTTTGTAAAAGGCTTCATTCCACGTCCACCCCAAGAGCAGCGGTGTTCCTGCAATCACAAGCAATGTGACCCCAACCACAATCCGTGCATAAATGCCTTCAAAACGTTCCATAAAACGCTGTGAATCCGGCACCTCAGCCTGCGCCTCCTCCACCAGCTTGATAATTTTGCCGAACAGCGATCCTTCAGCCGACTTGGTGACCTCGACATATAATGCCCCCTCGCCGTTCACCGTACCTGCGTACACTTCATCACCTGTATTTTTATCTATGGGCATGGATTCCCCGGTAATCGAAGCTTGATTGATAGAAGAGCTTCCCCGATAAACCACACCATCCGCAGGAATCAGCTCCCCCGGCTTCACCAGCAGCAAATCTCCCGCTTTCAAATCCTCGATAGCAACGACATTCATCTGTCCATCCTCAATGCGCAATGCCGTCTCCGGCTTGAGTGCCAGCAAGGATGAGATGTCTTTGTGACTGCGCTCGGTTGCGTAACTTTCCAGTGCTCCACTAAGGGCAAAGATAAAGATCAGCATCGCTCCTTCATTCCAGTACCCAATCGCTGCTGCTCCGAGCGAAGCAGCAATCATCAGCAGGTTAACGTCCAGATCACGGTCTTTAACCAGCGTTTCGATGCCCTCCTTGGCCTTGGTCCAGCCCCCGATAGCATAAGCCGCGATGTAGAGTATGACAGATAATGTCGCAAAATAAGGGGCAATGCCCCAGGCAATCAGCATCATAACCCCGCTGCCCAATGCCGCCTGCATCTCCTTGTTCTGCAGCATCGCACGGAAGTCAGGTTTCTTGCCCCGGTTAGGACCGGGGGTGTTAGCCGGCTGCTGTTTTGCTTGTTGTTTTCCTTTTAAAGATTGATGTATCGCTTGCATATGAATCACGTTCCTTTCGCGTATGAGTTTTAGCGTGGTGACGCTACTTTTTCGTCTCTGCTTGTAATGCACTGAATCCAACGTTTCGACTGTTGCCCCAGCTTCTCATCTGACTGCCTTAGCCCAAGTTGTATTGAGAATGAGAGCCATTGTTATTGCCCTAAAAATGGCACATGCTGCTGCGGGAATCCCGCAGCAGCATGGTTTAGAGATGATTTTGCATTCTCAGCGAATCAAAGATTCAGTGAGAATGATAATCATTTTTGTGCTTATGCAATTATTTTTACTCAATACAACTTTTGTTTTATTATATGCCTGTGTGATGCATTTGTAAATGGGTACTCCATATCAAATTCCATACATAACCTCAACACATGAGCATTAGAGGAATTACACATAGTTTCAGGAAAAGGCTGAAAAATGATACCATAGCGTCGCTGGGATCGTTAGAATCTTAATCCCAGCAAAAATAGTCAAATAAGGCTTCTGCGGATCGTTAGAACACCAAAAGTAAGCCTCACCCCATCCCCTGATTTGAATCCTGCCTGCCTACTTGCCTACCTGAGCCTCATCCTCCATTGCATAAGCAACGTGTCCTTACACTTTGCGCTCCTTACACGAAAAGGGTCAAAGCACGCTTAACGCGGCTTTGACCCTTGGTGGAATACTGTAATTCTCGTCTAACTAGTGTAATATTCTTTACGCGCCTACACTTGCTCCTTGGCTCGCTTTGATCGCTTGCTCCAGATCGTAGATGATGTCCTGAATATTCTCTGTACCGATAGACAGACGAATCAGCTCTGGGTTAACCCCAGCTGCGGTCTGCTCCTCATCGGTCAACTGGGCATGTGTAGTGCTTGCCGGATGAATGATCAGTGACTTGGAATCACCCACGTTTGCGAGGTGAGAGAACAATTTTACATTTTCGATCAGTTTACGGCCCGCATCCACGCCACCTTTGATACCAAAGGTTAAAATGGCACCTTGCCCTCTTGGCAGATACTTCTGCGCAAGCTCGTAGGATGGGTGACTTGGCAAACCTGCGTAGCTTACCCACAGAACATCTTCATGTTTCTCCAAGTATTCCGCAACAGCCAGTGCATTCGTGCTATGACGCTCTACGCGCAGATGTAATGTCTCCAAGCCTTGCAGCAGCATCCATGAGTTGAATGGAGAGATCGACGCGCCCAGGTCACGCAGCAACTGTACACGTGCTTTGATAATATAAGCAATTGGTCCAACCGCTTCCGTATAAACAACCCCGTGGTAGCTCGGGTCCGGCTCCGTCAAACCAGGGAATTTGCCGCTTGCTTTCCAATCAAATTTACCGCTATCTACGATGACACCGCCAATGGATGTACCGTGTCCGCCAATAAACTTGGTTGCCGAATGAACAACAATGTCTGCTCCATGTTCAATTGGACGAAGCAGATACGGGCTTGGGAATGTGTTATCTACGATTAAAGGAATGCCATGCTCATGAGCAATCGCCGCTACAGCTTCAATATCAAGTACATTACCTTGCGGGTTACCAATCGTTTCAGCGTACAATGCTTTGGTTTTATCCGTAATTGCTGCCCGGAAGTTCTCAGGATTACTGGAATCCACGAATTTCACATCGATACCCAGCTTGGGCAGTGTGATGGAGAACAAGTTATACGTACCACCATACAAACTTGCTGCAGATACAATCTCATCTCCAGCACCAGCGATGTTCAACAACGAGAACGTAATCGCTGCTTGACCGGAAGCTGTTGCGAGTGCTCCGGCTCCACCTTCCAAGGCAGCAATGCGCTGCTCGAACACATCGGTCGTCGGGTTCATCAGACGTGTGTAAATGTTGCCAAACTCTTTCAAACCAAACAGATTAGCAGCGTGCTCCGTATCCCGGAATCCATACGATGTTGTCTGGTACAAAGGTACAGCTCTAGCATGAGTTGTCGGATCAATCTCTTGGCCTGCATGGATAGCTAATGTTTCAAATGAAAGCTCACGTTCGTTTGACATAAATCTGAATCCTCCCTTGATATCTGCATTATGATGTTTCAATTAATTCTCGATTCTAGGCTTCGTGATGTCTTCTCATGGCAGTTTATGTTTTACATATTCTCTCATAAGATGTCGGTTTTGAAAAGAGTTATTTCCGATTTTTCCGATATGAAATAAAAATTATCATCAAACCCTAATCCGACTTGCTAACTAACATCACCAGTCAGCCAATTAACCTAACTATACCATTAACACTTTAAAACGTTAATACCAAAAAAGCCTTTGCTTGCGCAAAGACTTTTCCATACGTCCTATCACTTGTCGATACTTGCTTCATTCCATCACACTTTAACCGAATTCCAAACCGCCCGCAGATGCTTAGCAGCAGGTATAGCCTCTTCTGCATTCACACCTTCCAGCGAGATATCAATATGTGGTTTATAGGTTTTCAGCAGTTCGAAGAACAAAGGATAATCTAGAATTCCCGCACCAGGAACAGGATTGTACTTCTCCCCCTGTGCGTTGAAGGCTACATCCTTCGCATGAATTACGATAATCCGCTCATAGAGCTTCTCCATCACTTCACGCAAAAACGCACCTTGATCCGCCGTATGATGGTACTTGATCAGATTGCACGGATCAAACAGCATGCCGAGATTGGATGAAGGGATCTCTTCAAACAAACGAGTCATATGCTCATGCGTATGAAGCGTATGGGTCGCAACCGGTTCAATAGCGGCATGCACGCCCCACTTTTCGGCTTCCTCCGTGATCTCCTCAAGCGTATCCTTCAGCACACTCCAGGACTTCTCATCATAGTTATCCGGGTGAGTGTCACGATACGTTGTGCGCTCCCCTGTTTCGGTGGCCACCATGCTGCAGCCAAAATCTCGGGCATAACGCAGATGCTCCTTAAAGCGATTAATGTCTGCGCGGCGACTCACAGGATCAGGATCAATAGGGTTAATATAACAGCCGAGCACGGCGATTTTCACCCCACGGCTGGCGAATTGCTCCCCAACCTCATTAGCCAGACCTGGGCTCAGTTTGCCGTTCGCAGAATCGACATCCGACAAGGCTTTCGCCAGAGCCAGCTGCACAGCATTGAATCCATTGTCGGCAATAATCTGCGCAAGTTCGGCGGTAGGTCGCTTGCCAAACGTGTGTGCAAGAACGCCAAGTTTCATCTCACTGCCTCCTTGTGCAAAATGGATATTGGCATTGAATTATCGCTTAACGCGCCATCCATCCGCCGTCCACATTCAGTACGTGACCGTTCAAATAATCCGAGGCGGAGGAAGCCAGGAATACAACCGGGCCCTTCAAGTCCTCTGGTGTGCCCCAACGACCTGCTGGAATACGCGCTGTAATATCGCGGTAACGATTCTCATCGGCACGGATTTGCGTTGTGTTATCTGTTTCCATATACCCTGGAGCTATGCCGTTAATTTGAATTCCCTTGCCGGCCCATTCATTGGCAAGTGCCTTCGTTAATCCGGCAACGCCGTGTTTGCTCGCTGTATATCCTGGAACATTAATGCCACCTTGATAGGAGAGCATTGATGCAATGTTAATGATTTTACCGCTTCCGCGTTCGATCATATGTCTGCCAGCCAACTGACTCAGGAAAAATACACTATTCAGGTTCAAGGCGATGACATCATGCCAGTCCTGATGTGCATGATCTGCTGCCGGAGTACGGCGAATGATACCAGCATTGTTGACAAGAATATCAATCTTACCTTGGAACGACAGTGCTTTTTCGAACACAGCCGTCAGTTCCTCTTCCTTGCTCAGATCCGCTTCAATGATATATGCTTTACGTCCCAGCGCTTCGATTGCAGCTGCCGTTTCGGCAGGTTTAGAGTAAGACACCAGCACCACATCAGCGCCAGCTTCCGCGAGGCCAACAGCCATCCCTTGCCCTAGCCCTCCTGAAGTACCTGTAACCATTGCAACCTGTCCGCTTAAATCAAATGGGTTCATGAACGATTCCTCCGCCTGTCTTTGATATGCAAACAACAACATCAATTGATTATGTTTTATACCGTTAAAGATATATGAAGTTAACTTTGGTAATCCACCTGAACACCACTCTGCCTGTATAACGCCGCTGTCTCTTCATCCAGATGCCGGTCACTGATAATATAATCCAGTTCAGCACACTGTGCGAAGGTACGAAGAGCAAATTGCCCGAACTTGTAATGATCCACCACACCAAATACTTGCTGTGCAGCGGCAATCATCGCTTTTTTCAACGGAACCAGATCCCCTGTATAGATGGAAAGCCCGAATTCAGGATGAAGCGCCGTCGTTGAGATAAAAGCCTTATGAATGTTCAGACCGGAGATAAATGCCGCTGTATCGTCACCTACCAGCATGTTACGCACACGCGCGCCACCAGGCACGACCAGCCTGATCTGCTCCTTTTTGGTTAGCTCCGCAATGACGTACAGATCACTTGTGATGACGGTCAGCGGCTGGTTATCGAGCCGCTTCGCCATCTCCAGCGTGGTGCTACCGCCATCGAGCGCTACAATATCACCAGGCTTGATATACGCAAGAGCACGCTCGGCAATCTCCGTTTTCTCGGACTGATGCTTCTCCAGCGCTCCCCGACTGTTCAGAATACCATATTGGTCGTTCTGAGCCAGCATAGCCCCGCCATGCACACGCACAAGCAATCCCATGCTCTCCAGCTTATCCAGATCCTCACGTACCGTCTTGCCTGTCACCTGCAGCAGCTCGCTCAGATCACTGACCGTAACCTCCTGGCGCTCCAGCAGAGCCTCCATTATTTTTTCATGTCGTTTCAATGGATTCATCTAATCAACTTCCTATACCTCCGAGTTACCCTGTCAAATTAACTCAGACATCTGTAATTTCTTATTTCAGGTCCTTCATCGCTACGCCATCCATATCCTCGAACGTTTGATTTTCTCCAGCCATCGCCCAGCAGAATGTATAGTTGCTTGTACCCACACCACTGTGAATGGACCAGCTTGGAGAGATGATCGCTTGACGATCGCGCACCACGAGGTGACGTGTCTCATTCGGTTCACCCATCATGTGGAATACAACGCCATCTTCAGGCAGGTTCCAGTACAGGTAAACTTCGGAACGACGGTTGTGCGTATGCGCTGGCATCGTGTTCCACATATTGCCTTTGTTCAGCTCCGTGATACCCATTACCAGCTGACAGCTCTTGATTCCGCCCTCACCCTGGTGAATGTAACGATAAATGGTACGCTCGTTGGAGCTTTCAATGCTGCCGAGGTGGTTCGGCTGTGCTTGCTCTTGAGTTGCTTTTACCGTCGGATAGGTATGGTGAGCTGGTGTGGAGACAAAATAGAACTGAGCCGCTTGCTCTGTACCATTGCTCTTGAACACAACTTCCTTAACCCCTTTACCGATGTAGAGGCACTCTTTGGCTCCGATCTCATACACTTCTCCATCCGCTGTAACTGTACCTTGTCCACCAACGTTAATGATCCCGATCTCGCGACGCTCCAGGAAAAAGTCTGTTCCGATATCTTTCAGATTGACTTCGAGTGCGATATCCTTGCTTTGTGTTACAGCCGTTCCTACAATATAACGATCCACATGGGAGTAGACAGTTACCAGTTCATCCTTCGCAAACAATTGCTCCATGAGGAATTCCTCACGCAAACGAGCTGTATCATATTTCTTTACCTCATTCGGGTGTGCTGCATAACGGTTTTCCATCTGTAATCCATTCCTTTCGTCTTGTGAGATGAGTTAGTGTACGCCTGATGGCGCCTGATGACCTTGGATGATGTTCACTGATGTTCATTAAAGTTTATATAAGTTCATTTTAGTTCATTTTGTATCATTTGTGTACCTTTATTTTATATAATGATCAAAATCATTGGATCGGGTTGGCAATGTCCAGAAGCCTTGTGGATTGCTCCGTTACTTCAAACGGTACAGCCGTATGATGGTTACTTCTCGTAAACGCTATCATGCGGAGGCCGATAATCTTCGCTAGTTGTGCAAAAATGCGTCCAATTGCCGAGCCACCCGCATTCACAAGCAAAGTGCTCTCGGACGTAAGATTAAGAACCCGAGTACATAATAACCATGCGGTTATCGGATTAATGTAGATTTGGCTGGCGGATGAATCACGAATATCATCAGGTACGATGATGGTGTAAATTCTTTAGTTCAACTTATATAGAAACAAAAAAGAGCCTCCCCGCCTGATATCAGACGAGAAGGCTCTCTATTACAGCATATTAATGTGCAACTGCGTTGTTAAGCATGATCCAGATGGAACCAATGACGATGGTCAACATGATCAGCAGGCCGAAGATCAGAGCCATAACGTTCCAGCGTGGTTTCTCTGTCTCACGAATATGCATGAAGAAGAAGAGTTGAACCACAAACTGCAAAGCTGCTGTACCCAGAATGACAATCATTGTTCCAGTCTTACCCATCATGTCGTTCAGCACCACAACCAAAGGAATGATGGTCAGAACGATAGACAGGATGAAGCCGATGACATACGACTTCAATGATCCATGCTGCTCGTGGCCGTGCGTATCATGTGAGTTATGTCCTGCCATCTTACATCACCCCCATGAGATAGACGATCGACAGGAGGAAAATCCATACGACGTCCAAGAAGTGCCAGTACAAGCTGATTACGTTGATTTTACCGCGAGTCACATCGGTAATACCACGTTTTTTCAGTTGGAACATCAATCCGATCATCCAGATCAGACCCAGAGATACGTGAAGTCCGTGAGTTCCCACCAGGGTAAAGAACGCGCCGGATGCTGCACTAGTGGTGTAGCTGAATCCTTCGTGAACCATCTCAACAAACTCATAAATCTCCAAGGCAAGGAAGCCTGCGCCAAGAACAGCTGTAACGATCAGCCAGTTAATCAATTGTTTCACTTTACCCTGGTTCATTGCCAGAACCGCAAGTCCGCTCGTAAATGAACTTGTCAGCAACAGGAATGTTTCAGCAATGACACCCGGCATTTTAATCAGTTCAGACAAGATTGGTCCGCCCGCCGTATTGTCACGCAACACAATAAAGGTTGCGAACAATACGGAGAACAGGATCACGTCGGAAATCAGGAAGAACCAGAATCCGAGAATTTTCATTTCTTGTGGATCATGGTGGCCATGGTCATGACCGTGTGCATGATTCTCACCGTGCTTAGCGGCTGCTTGAGCCATCTATACCGACCCCCTTAACGACGCTTCGGTACGCTTGATTTCATCGACCGGAATGTAATAATCCGTATCGTAAGAGAAGGAACGAGCAATCATGCAGATACCCACGCCAGCGAGTCCGAGAATTGCCATCCACAACCATCCAAAGACGAAGCCGAAGCCGGCTACGAACCAGAAGACAGACATAATGAACGGAATTGAAGAATTCTTAGGCATATGAATTGGCTCATATACAGGCTCAGGCGGATAGATGCCTTTCGCACGACGTTCTTTCTCTTCCCACCACTCATCCACATCATCTCCGCGCGGTGTAATGGCGAAGTTGTATTCTGGAGCTGGTGAAGGAATCGACCACTCAAGTGTACGACCATCCCATGGATCGCCGGAAGCTTTAAGTGTTTTGTATTTGCGAATACCATCTGCAATTTGTGCAACCTGGAACAAGAAGCCGACACCCATCAGGAATGCCCCGATTGTGGAAACAAAGTTCAGTTCCCACCAGCCGGTATCCCAGCCGTAAGTGCTCAGACGACGTGTCATACCCATCAGGCCAACAGCGTATTGCGGCATGAAGCAGACATAGAAACCGATATTCCAAGTCCAGAATGCCCATTTGCCCAGTTTCTCTTCCAGTTGGAAACCGAACATTTTAGGCCACCAGTAGTACAGACCTGCGAAGTATCCGAAGACAACGCCACCGATCAATACTTGGTGGAAGTGGGCAATCAGGAAGTAGCTGTTGTGGAACTGGAAGTCAGCAGGCGCAACGGACAACAGGACACCTGTCATCCCCCCGACGATAAAGCACGGGATAAAGGCAATCGTCCACATCATCGGAGTCGCCATGCGAATCCTTCCTCGATACATCGTAAACAGCCAGTTAAAGATTTTAACCCCTGTTGGTATTGCAATCAACATCGTCGTAACCGCGAAGAATGCGTTGACGTCTGCTCCAGAGCCCATCGTGAAGAAGTGATGCGCCCATGTGAAGAAGGACAGGAAGCTGATGATCAGCATCGCGAATACCATGGATTTGTAACCAAACAATTTTTTGCGTGAGAACGTACTTACGATCTCGGAGAATACGCCGAATGCCGGCAAGACGACAATGTATACCTCAGGGTGACCCCACATCCAGATCAAGTTGATATACATCATTGGGTTACCACCCAGATCAAGTGTGAAGAAATGCGCCCCGGCAAACCTGTCGAGGAAGAGCAATGCAAGTGTCACTGTCAAGATCGGGAATGCAAACAAGATAATGATACAAGTAGAGAATACCGACCATGTGAACATCGGCAGTTTCATCCATTTCATGCCTGGCGCACGCATTTTAATGATGGTAACCATAAAGTTAATACCGGTTGCCAGGGAACCGATACCCGATATCTGGATACCCCATATATAGAAGTTCTGTCCTACCCCCGGACTGTGTGACAGCTCCGATAAAGGCGGATAACTCAGCCACCCTGCGTCTGGTGAACCACCGATAACGAAGGACAGGTTGAACAGCATCGCGCCCAGGAAGAACAACCAGAAGCTCAGTGCGTTCAGGAACGGGAATGCAACGTCCCTTGCTCCGATCTGTAACGGCACAATGACGTTAAACAAACCGAACATAAACGGCATCGCCATGAACAGGATCATGATCGTACCATGTGTTGTGAAGACCTGATTATAGTGTTCTGGATGTAAGAAATCCATATTAGGCATAGCCAGCTGCAGACGCATCATCAATGCATCCACACCACCACGGAACAACATGATAATGGAAGCAATGATATACATAATACCGATCTTTTTGTGATCGACAGTAGTTAACCAGTTACGCCAGAGCCAGCCCCATTTTTTGAAATAAGTCAGCACCGATACGATCGCAATAATCGTAATTCCGATAGCCACGTCTGCTCCATAGATCAGCGGGTCGCCGGTAACGAAAAACTCCGATGCAAACTCCTTTAATCTCTCTAACATTGGGGGCCTCCTTTCCAATCTTTAGTTCGTACTTGTATTTACTTGCGGTACAGATAAGGATTTGTCTCCAGCAGCAGACTCGTTCGAGCTTGAACCTTCATGCTTGCTGTGAGCACTCTTGCCGTCAACAACATATTTAGTCACGATTTTCTGGAATAAGCCCTCTGGGAACTCAGAGAAATAAGCAACATTGCTTGTTCCCGGCTTAGCCAGAGCATCATACGTTTCTTGTGTCATTGGTTGAGATTGCTGTTTCACTTCTCTCACCCACTTGTCAAACTCTTCATCCGAGGTAGCATTTACATCAAAACGCATCTGTCCAAAGTGTTCACCAGTGAAGTTAGCACCTGAACCCCAGTATTTTCCTTCGTGATCAGCTTGCAAATACAACGTCATCGCCATTCCTGACATCGTGTAAATCTGTCCACCCAATTGCGGAATCCAGAACGAGTTCATCGGTGAATCTGCAGTGAGCTCAAATTTCACAGGCCGATCTGCCGGAATATTCAGCGTATTAACTGTTGCAATGCCTTGCTCAGGATAAAGGAACAGCCATTTCCAGTCCAGTGAAGATACCTGGATCGTAATTGGTGTTTTCTCTTCGTGAACCAGCGGTTTCGAAGGTTCCAAATCGTACGTATAACGTACAGTAACAATAGCCAGAAGCCCGATGATGATAATTGGAATCGTCCACCATACCACTTCCGCCTTTGTGCTATGAGCCCAATTTGGCTCATAAGCAGTTTTATTGTCCGGCTTGTCGCGGTAACGCCAAACGATTACAGCAGACAAAATCAACACAGGAACAATGACGATCGCACAAAGAATGGTTGAGATGATAATCAAGTCTTTTTGCGAAGCGCCGATAGGCCCCTTCGGATCCAGAACAACATACTGCCCGCCTGCCATCATTGGCCAGACAATCAATGCAATTGTAACCAACGTCAGGACAACCGGAATGATAATCCGAATCAGCGACCTAGGTTTCTTGTTCATTTTGATCCCCTCTCCTCAAATATTCGCTAATACTAAAAAATCAGTATACTACTCTCTTCCTACTAAAGATATCAGAAACGAGCGACTTTTTTATTCTTGTTAACAAATTTGTCGATTTTACACCCTAAATGTGTGAATTTTTTCTCACAAATCGCTGGATCGGTTGATATTTGTACATCGTAATCTTTACACTCCGAGTCACAAAATAAAACCCTTTGCAGGCCCGTTGAACGATGGTCAACGAATCCGCAAAGGGCTTTATTGACTGGATTCCGGGGAATATTCCAGTCTTATTATGGACGATAATGCACCAGATTATAATTAATCTGCGCCTTCATCTTCAGAGCGTGTATGAACGAGACCAATGGCTTTGGCAATCACATAAATAAAAACACTCCCTACAAGAAAGCCAATCCCGACCATTAACCCCAGATTACGATCATTAAAATCATTCAAATTAATCAGGCACAGCACAACTCCGGTGATCAGTGCGACCCATGCCAGAACCGTCATCGTTAAAACTGCGCGCCGCATATTTTTATCTTTACGCTCTAATTGGCTGACCATTGCTGTTTTCGATGCCATAGTAAACACTTCCTTTTCCCTTTTTGTAAGTGCTTTCCTAATACCAATATACCACATCAATATGATTTTTAGTCAACAAATGTTCAAATTTATTTCTTATTTTAGACACTTTATTTATCGAAATATTGTTGACAAAACCAGAAACACTCCACCTTTACTTCTTATAACCCAAAACACCTGATTTCATAACAGAAATTATTTTTTATTGCCTTCGACGCTTCATAACCTTCAATTCTGTTCAAAATACAGAGCCCCACCTGAACCAGTGAACCACAGCACAACAAAAAGACGGCACATCGGAAGAGTCCGATAAAGCCGCCTGAATGCCTATATATAATAGAAGAAACTTATTTTTGTACAAAACTCCAATTAGTTCCGAATCTCAAGCCAATTGTTTTTGATTACACTCTGATACCAGTAAAAGCTTTCCTTCGGTGTCCGAACCAGTGAACGGTAATCCACATGCACGAGACCAAAGCGCATCCGGTATCCTTCAGCCCATTCGAAGTTATCCATCAAGGACCAGGCCATGTACCCTTTCAGGTTAATGCCATCATTGATAATACGATGAATCTGTGCCAAGTGCTGCTCATAATAAGAAATTCGGCGATCATCATTGATTTTACCGTTTTCCAGATCATCATTGATACATGCGCCATTTTCGGTAATATACACGTCCACGTTTCCGTACTTTTGCAAATAATGCATGAATTCATACAGTCCGCGTGATTCCACTGGCCAGCCAATATCTGTTTTGATGAGCCCCATGTTCAATTCTTCCGACTGAAGCACACCTGCTTCTGGATTGAAACGGTTAATGCCCATGGTGTAATAGTTAATACCCAGCAGGTCGATAGGCTCCGAGATAATCTCCATGTCTCCGTCCTGAATCGGAACCGTTGCTCCGGCTTCTGCAAACCAGTCAACCAAAAACTGCGGGTAGGAGCCTTTGTAGATGGGATCAAGGAACCAATCTGTATTCAGCGCGATGGAGCGGTCACAAGCGGCCTGATCCTCAGGGGACTTGCTGTAAGGTTCCGCCCAGCATACATTAGGAGCGATACCAATCTGCCCAGTGATGCCCATGCGGCGGAAGGACTGAACTGATTTGCCATGTGCGACGAGCAGGCCGTGCGCAACATTGATTGCTGTTTGCAAGTCTTTGTTCCCTGGTGCGTGAATACCCAGCATATTGGACAGAAAGGCGATACACCATGGTTCATTAAAGGTAAGCCAAAAGTTGATTTTGCCCGAAAACTCTTTAAAAATCACTTCGGCATATTTAACAAAGGCATCCACCGTTCTACGGTTCCCCCAGCCTCCGTCATCCTCCAGCGTTTGCGGCAAATCCCAATGATACAGCGTAAGAAACGGTTCAATTCCAGCATCCAGCAATGCATCTACAAAACGATGATAAAAGTCCAGCCCCTCACGGTTGATCTCTCCGTCCCCGTCCGGGATAATACGCGGCCAAGCAATGGAGAAACGATATGTATTAATGCCGAGCTTTTTCATCAGCTCAATATCTTCCTCATAGCGGTGGTAGCTGTCGCAAGCTACATCCCCATTGTCACCGTTGAATACTTTGCCAGGTGTTCGTGCAAACGTATCCCAGATCGAAACACCTCTCCCTCCCTCTTGCGCAGCACCCTCAATCTGATAGGATGCCGTAGCCGTACCCCAGCGGAAATCTTTTGGGAATTGGAAAATCGTCATATTAAACTCCTCCGTCTCTTGGATGTAACACGCAATGCTTCTGTCCTGCGGTCACAATATTATTTTTTTGTTGCACTCTTGCCTCGTTCAGCCTCTGCGGACACAATTTCGGTGTCCATTCGAATTTAACGAAACTAGTTTCCTAAAACGTTTTCGAAGTAAGGTAAATAAAAAATGATTCTTACTTGATCTACTTATACATGTGCAATCCAGCAGTTCAGAGCTGTTCATAACCTGAGAGTGCTTTCAATAAGAGGATTATATTCGATTAAAAAAAAGTCGTCAATGCCCTTCCTCATCCACTGTCAAAAAAAAGACCCCTGAAGGGTCTTTTTAGATAAATTCCACTGAATGCGAGTGCAACTAAACCGGTTCAGGTACTGTAGAACATTATTTTACACTTTTCCCTGTCCAGAGAGCTACACGATCCTTAATCCATTCGGTATACTGTTTCTCCATTTCTACTGCACCTGCTTTGTCCAGTTCCGCAAGAAATGCATCATACGTTGCATCAAAGTTTGCTGGCGTAGTCAATACCGCTTCTGGAATACGTTTGCGCACGATATCCTGTGTTTTCTGGAATTTCACACTGTAATCTGTACCCGAAGGCACCGGCATATTGTAGGCTGCTCCCCATTCTTTCAGCTTCAGATCATCTTCAGACGGGAAGAAATCCTTCCAGGTTGTAATGCCATACGCTTTCAATGTTTCCTTCTCAGCAGCGGTATAGCCAGCCTGAATCTGCTGAGGGAAGTTGGTTGTGTAATAGTTGTCTGTGGCATCTTTCACCCCATCACCGTATCGTGCACTGAAAATATTGTACATGCCAATGCCCGTTTCTTTGGTGAAATTGGAGTTGTCATTCACTTTGCGATCCTGAATATTCTGCGGGATGACACGTTTGCCATCTTCGACTTTGTAGTGCTCGCCTTCAATGCCCCAGTTCCGCAGCACCTGGCCTTCATCCGATGCAAGCCAATCCATGAATTTGATGATGCGTACCGGATCTTTGGCAGACGTGGTAATCCCGATACCGTAACCGTCAAAGCCGGTTGGCTGGAATGTATGATCCACAATGTCTTTGTTCAGGGATACGGAGAAGTGGGCATACGTGCTATCATCTTTTCCTGCAGATTTCAATGCATTTTCAGCTTCGCCATAGTTCCACTCCTGATCAATCAGACCCAGCACACGACCGCTGGCAATTTTGGATTTGTATTGGTCATCCTTTTGTACAAAGGTATCTTTGTCCAGCAAACCCTCATTGTACATTTTGTTCAGCCAGCGGAAATATTCCTTCTCCTCAGGACGTTTGTAATGCAGCTTCGCTTCATACGTCTCGGGATCAATATAATATTCACCGTCATCCGGTGCACCAGTGGCCTGGAAGGCCGGGTTTGTTACGGTAATCATAATCTTCCAGTCATCTGCATTCAGCGTGAGTGGAATTGTCGGCTGTCCATCGATGGTTGGATGCTTTTCATAATAAGCACGCAGAACATTTTCATAGTCCTCCAGCGTTTTCACTTCAGGGTAGCCGAGCTCTTTCAGCACTTTCTGCTGGATTTCGAATCCACCTGTAGCATCAAAAACGACGTTGTCTACACCCATATTGGTCGGAATCGTATAGATGGCCTGATCTTCCGTGCTGTATTTCAGACGATTCATCTGGTCACCATAGATTTTCTTCAGATGGGGCGCATGCTCTTCAATCAGATCCGTCAGATCGAGCATGGCACCCGCATCCACCAGCTTTGACAGATTTCCTTTGGGGAAAATCATATCAGGGTAGTCACCGCTCGCTGCCATTAATGCAACCTTCTGGTCACCGCCGTTATTCACATCATATTCAGCTTCAATGGTAACGCCCGTTTGCTTTGTAATTTCTTTGCCTACAGCATCCTGCATATTGTTCCAGGTTGGACTTGGGTCCGCACCGAAGAACTTGATTGTAATCGGGTCTGTTCCGCTGGAATCAGAATTTTCTTTACTGCCGGAATTGCCACATCCAGCCGTCACCAGCAGTGCACTGGCAAGTATTAACATTGCAAACGTCTTGGGTGTCTTACCTGTCATTCGGCCTTTCATGTTGCCTCTCATTGTCTATTTCCCCCTATTTATGAAGGTTTTATCTGTATAACAGGCCGTGGCCTGAGAATACCTCTTATTTTACGTCTTTCCCTGTCCACAGGGATACACGATCCTTGATCCAAACCGTATATTGTTTTTCCATTTCCACTGCACCGGCTTTATCCAGCTCGGCCAGCAATCCATCATACAGCTTGTCGAATTGATCCGGCTTCGCCAGAATCGCTTCAGGAATCCGTTTGCGGATGATGTCCTGTGTTTTTTGGAATGTAACATTGTACTCCGTATCGGAAGGCACAGGCATGTTATATGCTGCTCCCCAATCCTTCAGTTTCAGATCTTCTTCAGATGGGAAGAAGTCTTTCCATGTCGTAATACCATACGCTTTCAACGTTTCTTTCTCTGCTGCCGTATATCCAGCCTGAATCTGTTCAGGGAAGTTGGTTGTGTAGTAGTTATCTGTGGAATCTTTTACGCCGTCACCATATCTGGCACTAAAAATGTTATACATCCCGATACCGGACTCTTTGGTAAACGCGGAGTTATCATTGGTTTTACGATCCTGCACATCCTCAGGTACGATGCGTTTCCCATTTTCAACCTTGTAGTGCTGGTTCTCTACGCCCCAGTTTCTGAGCACCTGACCTTCGTCAGAAGCAAGCCAATCCATGAATTTAATAATGCGTACCGGGTCTTTGGCAGAGGTTGTAATCCCAATACCGTAACCGTCAAAGCCGGTTGGCTGGAATGTATGATCCACAATGTCTTTGTTCAGGGAGACAGAGAAGTGAGCATATGTGCTCTCGCCATTATTTTTGGACTTCAGCGCATTTTCGGCTTCGCCATAGTTCCATTCCTGGTCAATCAGACCCAGCACACGACCACTCGCAATTTTGGACTTGTACTGGTCATCCTTTTGCACGAAAGTATCTTTATCCAGCAGACCTTCGTTGTACATTTTGTTCAGCCAGCGGAAGTACTCCTTCTCCTCAGGACGTTTGTAATGCAGCTTCGCTTCATACGTCTCAGGGTCAATATAATATTCACCATCGTCCGGTGCACCTGTTGCCTGGAAAGCCGGGTTTGTAACCGTAATCATAATTTTCCAGTCATCTGCATTCAGTGTGAGCGGAATCGTTGGCTGACCATCAATAGTGGGGTGTTTCTCATAATAGGTTCGTAGTACGTTCTCGTAATCTTCAAGTGTTTTCACTTCCGGGTAGCCCAGCTCTTTCAACACTTTCTGCTGAATTTCAAATCCACCTGTAGCATCAAAAGCAACGTTGCCAACGCCCATATTCGTAGGAATTGTGTAGATGGCCTGATCTTCCGTACTGTATTTCAGACGGTTCATCTGGTCACCATAGATTTTCTTCAGATTAGGCGCATGCTCCTCAATCAGATCGGTAAGATCGAGCATGGCACCCGCATCCACCAGCTTCGATAAGTTTCCTTTAGGATAGATAATATCAGGGTAGTCACCACTGGCAGCCATAAGCGGAATCTTCTGGTCGCCACCATTATTTACATCAAATTCAGCTTCAAGTGTAACTCCTGTTGCCTTGGTAATCTCTTGCCCGACAGCATCTTTCATATTGTTCCAGTTCGGACTAGCGTCTGCACCAAAGAATGTAAAGGTGATTGGGGTCGTTGTATCCCCCGTATCCACCGGTTTCTCTGAAGCTGTTTTTTCTCCGTTGCCGCTGCATCCTGCCGTAATGGCTAGTGCGCTGGCCAACAGAAGCATTGCAAATGTTTTTGGTGTTCTGCCCTTCATGTATTAATCCCCCTTTTGGATAAAATGAAGCTTTGTATTTGTACAACAGGGCGTGCCTGCTCATACCGTCATTCGGGTGAATCCTGTAATGATCGCAGATTCAATTACATTAAAAGCGCTTACTTATTCGATTAGAGAAAGTATTGCATTCTGGCCTCAACAAGACCCGTTGATGCTCAAGTTCACTTGCAATTTTCGTTTTGGGCAAATAATGATATCTTAGTACAAGTTTTGTAAGTGCTTTCACAGTTGTATCATAATATCATAAAATTCCCTTGTCAATAGCCAACAATAAATTTCTAAAACGGTTTCACTAAAACGTTTTCTGTATAAAATAAACCCGATGTCTCAGGTTTTATTTCTTTTTCGAAATGGACAAACGTATCGTGCTCTAACCGGGTTTTTCATTCCATAAGCGAACACGATTCCGTATCAGCTCTGTATATTGTTTTTCCATTTTTCTCGCCCCCGCCTGGTTAAGCTCTGTAAGCATGCCATCAAAGATCACATCAAATTGCTCGGGTGAGCTGAGCACCGCTTCGGGAATCCGTTTGCGAATAATATCCTGTGTTTTCTGATAAATGACCATATACTCCGAGTCACTTGGTGCGGGCATATTGTATGCTGCTCCCCACGGTTTAACCGGGAATTGCTCCTCGCTCGGGAACAAATCCTTCCATGTCGATGCACCATAGGCTTGTAACGTTTCTTTCTCTGAATCAGTGTATCCAGCTTCAATCTGTTCAGGAAAGTTGGTCGTAACATAATTATCCGTGGAGTCCTTCACCCCATCTCCATACCGTCCAGACATATTTTTATATAATCCAATACCAGACTCTTTCTGGAACATGGAGGCATGATTCGTTTTTTGATCCTGAATAGCCGCAGGAATAACCCGCTTGCCTTGTCTGATCTCATAATGCTTGCCTTCAATGCCCCAGTTAATCAGAATCTGTCCTTCCTCCGAAGCCAAATAATCAAATAACTTGATTGTTTTCACCGGATCAGGGTTTGCAGTAGTAATGCCTACTCCCCAGCCCGATACAAATCCAGGGTTCTGGAAAGAATGATCTCTCATCTCTTCAGACAGGGTCACCGGGAAATGGGAATAGGCTGCTTCTGCTTTACCCGCAGATTTCAGTTCGTTCTCTGCCTCAGCGTAGCCCCAATCCTGATCAATAATCCCGAGTACGCGTCCACTGGCAATTTTGGATTTATATTGGTCTGATTTCTGGACAAAGCTTTCCGGGTCAAGCAGACCCTCGTTGTACATATGATTCAACCAGCGGAAGTACTCCTTTTCCTCCGGGCGTTTGTAGTGCAGCATCGCTTCATAGGTTTCAGGGTGGATATAGTATTCACCGTCATCTGGTGCACCTGTTGCAAGAAATGCCGGGTTGGTAACTGTGATCATAATTCTCCAGCCCTCTGCATCCAGCGTTAACGGAATGGTAGGCTGACCGTCCATCATCGGATGTTTCTCCCTGTATGCCCGCAACACATGTTCATAGTCCTGGAGGGTGTGAACTTGAGGATAACCAAGCTCTTTCAGTACACGATGCTGAATACCAAATCCCCCGCCTGCATCAAAATAGGTCTGGTTCACTGCATAATACGTCGGCAGCACATATATTGCCTGATCGTCATTACTGTATTTCAGCCGATTCATGAAATTACCATATAGCTTCTTCAGATTGGGAGCATGTTGTTCAATAAGGTCGGTCAGATCCACCATTGCTCCAGCATCCACCAGCTTGCTGAGCTCCCCTTTGGGTGACACGATGTCGGGAAAGTCTCTGCTTGCTGCCATCAGAGATATTTTGTCCTGCCCCCCACTTACGGCAAACTCTCCGTTCAGGGTTATCCCTGTTTTGGCTGTAATGACCTTGCCAACGTCATCCTTCATGCCATTCCAGTTGGGACTCGGATCTACACTGAAAAACTCTAACGTAAGTGCAGACGATGCTCCGTCTGTATTTATAAATGACGCCTCATGACCATTCCCTCTGTCACAGCCTGCAAGCATTGCGAAGGCCAGAACCGAAGCCAGTGCGATCTTCACTTTGGAACTGGCCATTATGGTAATCCTCCCGTTTCATATGTCAGTCTATGTTTTTATGTCCGTCTATCTCTGTATGCAGGTTGTCTCTATCCATCGAATATATCCGGTTTTCACATCTGCCTGCAGCATTTATGCTTTTACCGCCCCAAGCGTCATGCCACCCACAAAGTATTTTTGCAGGAATGGATATACGATCAGAATCGGAACCGTTACAACGATAGTAATCGCCATCTTGATGGATTCCGGTGAAATTTGTGCCATCTGCTGCGCCATATCGTTGGCGTTCCTTCCGGCTCCTGAGCCCTGCTGTGTACTCTGCAGCACCTTCATCAGCTCATATTGGAGCGTGGTTAGATGTGCCTTCGAGCCATTGTACAGGTACGTATCAAACCAGGCATTCCACTGACCCACAGCCAGGAACAAAGCAATGGTGGCAAGTACCGGCTTACACAATGGAAGAATAATGCGGTAATAGATCGTAAAATCATTGGCTCCGTCCAGCTTGGCTGATTCCTGTAAGGCATATGGAAGACCATCAATAAATGAACGGATAATAAATACGTTCCAGGCACTGATCATACCAGGCAACACATATACCCAGAATGTACCGATCAGGTTCAGGTCACGCATTAGAATGTATACCGGGATCAGACCACCCGAGAAATACATCGTCAGCGCCAACGTTGTGGAAACAAATTTTCGAAGTCCGAAATCGGGTCTGCTCAGTGTAAAAGCGATCATGGAAGAACTAATCAGACCGAGCAACGTCCCCACAAGAGTACGCATGATGGAGATTTTCAAGCCTTGCAGCAAGCCGTCATATTGAAATATAGTCTGGTAGTTCTGCAGCGTAAACTCGCGAGGCCACAAATAGATTCCGCCACGTACTGTATCGGCTGAGTTGTTCAGCGAGATCGCCAGTACGTTAAGAAATGGATAGAGTGTTACAACCAGCACCATGGTCATCGCGAGGATATTAAATATATCGAACACTTTATCGCCCCGTGTGGCATTGAATGCTTTGTTCGCCATAATGTCTCCCCCTCCCTACATGATGCTTTCTTTGGTGAATTTTTTGAACAAGCCGTTTGCCGTGAACAGAAGGATGATGCTGACAACCGAGTTGAATATACCGATCGCTGTACCATACGAGAATCGTCCCATATTCAAACCATAATTGAGTGCATAGAGATCAAGTACCTCAGAGTAATCTAACACCAGACTGTTCTGGAGCAGGAATTGTTTCTCGAAGCCGATGCTGATCAGATGTCCGATGGACATAATGAAAAGTACGGAGATGGTTGTCCGAATGCCCGGTAATGTAATGTGCCACATCTGTCTGAAGCGGTTCGCACCGTCCACACGGGAAGCTTCATACAATTCCTGGTCAATACCCGTAATGGCCGCCAGATAGATGATTGCATTCCAGCCGGTTTCCTTCCACATATCCGAAGCGGTAACAATGTACCAGAATAAATTGCCCTTTGCCATGAACTGTATCGGTTGATCAATGATATTCAGTCCGATCAATAAATCATTGATGATCCCGCCGTCCGTAGATAACATCTTGGTGATGATCCCCGCGACAACAACCCAGGATACAAAGTGAGGAAGGTAGGATACGGTCTGTACCGCACGTTTGAAGAACATACCTTTCATCTCATTCAGCAAGATGGCAAATATAATCGGTACGACAAAACCGACAATCAGTCCCATCAAGCTCATGGCCAGCGTATTCCGAAGCACCAGGTAGAATCGGTCATCACTGAACAATTCCACAAAATGTTTAAAGCCGACCCACTCCTGCTGTCCAAAAGATCTGGCCGGTTTATAGTTTTGGAAAGCCATCGTCCATCCCCAGAGCGGCAGATAGTTGAATACGAAAACCCACGCTACGAATGGCAATGACATCAGATAAAGGTACTTCTGTTGTTTCATTCTGTCCCAAACTCCGTTTCGCCGCTGCTTCAAGGGCGGTTTGGGGTTATTGCTTCTTTTCGCGGAAGCGGATTTCTTTGTTAGCGTTTCCATCTCCGTTCCCCCTCCTCTGTTTTTATAAAACCATCATAATATATAGAGCGTTTTCAAAATACCATCTGGATTTTAGAGAAAATCATATAAAAATTAGATATCTACCTCTAAAATAAGACATTCTGCCGTTAAAATGAGTGATATTTAAACCTTGTTAGTATAACTAAATCTATATAAAGTAAAATTTCAATTTTTTAATCCGAAAATCGAAAACGTTTTTTAGAAATCGCTTGCTTCACATATCAGGCATTAAAAAAGAGACCTGTATAGGTCCCTTTAGTAACCAGGTGCGTAAAGTCTGCGATGCATAGTATGGACAAACCATTGTATATTCGGTAAGTACATGGACTATATTATGATGAGCTCCCGTACCATCGCGGGTTATTCACCCTCATTGTCATGGTGATTCGTTTCGCTTCCTTGAGATTGCAATCTGGCCTGTTTATACGCTGAAGGGGATTCCCCTACATACTTCTTGAATTTACTGTGAAAATAGTCCACGTTCGCATATCCCACTCTTGCAGCGACCTGATGAACCTTTAACCCTTCGTCAAGCAGCGTTTTGGCTTTTTCGATCCGCACCTTGTCCAGAAAGGCGTTAAAATACTCGCCGGTATGGTTCTTGAACAATTTCCCCAAATAACTGCTGTTATAATTAAACACCTCGGCCAGAACCTCCAGCTTGAGATTCTCACCGGGGTTACGCTGAATGAATTCGATCATCTGTTTCATCACCGTGTCCTTGCTGCCACCACCCATACGCTGAATCAGACGGTTCAAATGCTCTGCCGACATCGCTTTGAGATCAGCCATCGTCAGTTGATGGTATACCTCGTTAATCAGCACCGAGTGCTCCTGCATAATGGACTGCATCTGTTGATTGGCAGCGGCAAGCTTGTTGAAGGCAAGAGAGAACACTTGCGAAAATGCTGTTTTGACCGCCTGCTCTGTCCAATAATACGTAACCAGACGATCCTGCATCTCTCCCAGCACACGCATCACCGACTCACTGCTTCGTATATCCAGCGCATAATACAGCTTGTCTGCCAGTTCTACCTCGTCAGGCGCCTGCACACCATCCGCTTCCGCTATCGAATGGTGCTCATGCTCGCCTTGCGGAGAGATTCGGCCTTCCTCCCAGCGTTTGATCCGCTGCTCTGTGAACAGGAACCGCTCGGCAAGCAGGCTGTTAGCTTGTGTGTAAGACCTCGCAATCTCCGCAGTAGACTGCACAGGCTCGCCGGTAGCCGCATACATCTTCACATCCCACTCGGCAAGCAAGGCTCGCAATTCGTCATAGAGGCTCTGTGACGTAGAAGCCTGATCCACCACCTCATGTGTTAACAGCCCCAGACCGGAATGGAATGAAAACACAATAGCCCGCTGCTTCTGATCAAAGGCTTCCACCAGCTTACGTTTCATTTCATTGCTCCGCTGCAGGTCAGGCGCTGCATGAATCTCCAGCAAAATGACCTGATACTGCGGCCAGTGCAGGCCAAGGCTATCTTCTTCACCACTACCTTCACCCTGAAGAGAGTCATACAGCAGCGCCTCAATCTGATGCTCCCGGTAAGCCGTATCTTCTCCCGCATAGCGAGCCAGCGTCTCCCGTTCCTGGTGAAGCTGCAGCGCAATCCGCTCCAGTTCCACAATGATCTCATCCTCATCAACCGGCTTCAGCAAATACCCGTCCACGCCAAAGCTGATTGCTTTTTTGGCATAATCAAAGTCAGCATAACCGCTCAGGATCAGAAAATGCGCATCTGGATGCTGCACGCGGAGCTGCTCAATAACCTCCAGGCCCGTCATGCCTGGCATCCGTATATCAATAATCGTCAGGTCCGGCTTTATTTCATTGAAACAGGCGATGGCCTCTCGGCCGCTTCCGGCTGTAGCCATGACCTGAAAGCTGTATTTTTCCCAATGGATAATCGTTGTCAGTCCCTCGCGAATACTCGGTTCATCATCGACCAACAATACTTTATACATGCTGGTTCCCTCCTGCTGGCAAGGTGAAAGAAACCTCTGTTCCTTCCCCGTACACGCTGTTAATCTGTAACCCGGCGCTTTCCCCGTACGTCAAAGTCAAACGCTGATGCACATTGCGCATCCCGATCCGGCTTCTCTCCTCTTCCTCTGGACCACTGACAAACTGCAAGACCTCCGCAAGCCGTTCCGGCGTGATCCCCGCTCCATCATCCTTCACCTTCACTCGAACCATACCATCCTGCATACAGATGTGAATATGCACCTGTACCTGTCCTTCTTTGTTCTCCAGTCCATGCACAATGGCATTCTCCACAATTGGCTGAATGATCAAAGGCGGGATAGACATCTTCTCCACCGCAGCGTCCAGATGAATCTCAAATGCCAGTCTGTCTCCATACCGGAATTTCTGAATTTCCAGATAGGAACGCACCATCTCCAGCTCCGCCCGGAACGTTGTTTTGCCGCTGCCAATCTCCAGACTCTTGCGCATCAGCTTGCCAAGTAGCCTGACAATATTCGCAATCTCCGCTTCCCCCTTGATATGAGCCTTCATGCGAATTGATTCCAGAGCGTTAAATAAAAAATGAGGATTAATCTGGCTGGCCATCATTTTCAGTTTAATCTCTTTCTGTGCGATTTCCAATTGGTTGTTCTGCTCGGTCGTCTCCACCACCTGAGTCATCAGCTCGTTAATACTTTTCACCATGTAATTAAACTGGCGTGACAATTGCCCAATCTCATCATTTCCGTCAATGCGGGAAGTAACATTCAGATCCCCAAGGGCCAGCTTGTTCAGATGTTTGCTGAGCCGGAGCAGTCGGTTCGAGGTCAGAAAAGAGATAATGTACACCAGCAGCAGCGCAATCACCAGCACAAGCGTAATAAAAATCATACCAATCTGGCTGATCTGGTTCGCATCCTTCACAATATTTTTGGTCGCAAATACCGAGATGACCTTCAGCTTGTTAAAGCTTGATCCGGGACCCAGTTCATCAATCACAATATTGGAAGGCTCCCCTTGAAAATCTGCTTCAATCGTGCCCTTGGGCTGGCTCTGCAGATCTACGCCAAAATCAAGCTCGTCCAGCGTTTTACCGACCAGTTCGGTATTTTTGGCTGCCACAACATACCCCTGCTCATCCGTAATCAACGTCTCAAACTGCTCCTGACGCAGCAACCCGTTAAGCTCCTCCTGATTGATTACAATCATCAGCACACCTTCGGTCTTATACTCGGCAAAAGGAACCTTACGCACCAGACTGAGCCGATGAACCGGATTGTCTTCCTTGCCAGGGATATAAAACCAGCCAATGCTCGTTGTTTTCAACGCCTCCTTGTACCAGTAACTCTCTTGGGTGCGCTCATTGACCGGGATAAACTCCAGATTGTTAATCAGGGTTGGATTGGTCGAGTAAAATCGAATGCCGGCAACTTCACGATACAGCCGCCGATACTCCTGAAAATCTTTATAAGCGAGGTATGCCGAGGTCAGCTCCACCACACTCTTGTATCGCCGATTCACGATTTCCTTGAGATCGGTATTAAACATCAGCATATTGGAGATATCTGTGGGCACACGCAGCATCGTGGCGGTCTGGCTTTTGATTTTATCTACGTTGATGATGGTCTGCCCGATGGCATTATCCAGCGCCTGCTGACGAAAGTAACCGGTGACCGCAAGACCGATAATCAGGACTGGAATCATGACAACAAGCACATAGGAAATAAGCAATTTATGCTTTATTTTGAGATTGTTTGAAATTCGAATCAGCCGTTTTAACATATCTGCACCTTCCGTCATCTGTATAAGCGCTTACATCCTTTGATGATCAGCAACAGTCCATGTTCGTGCCTGCGCATCCATCATACCACATGGTTACAGAGCCGTGAGCCCTTGTCATACTTTATGTCGTATTTGCATAATGAATTTACCGGAAATCCAAAAGGGAAAGACACTCCCATCATTGGAAGCGCCTTTCCCTATCTTACATCACATTAAAGCTCTATATATTAAGGACGCGGTGTGCTGACACCATTCAAAATCAGCTTCGGATGAATGTCTGCGCTCAGGGATGCGGACACCGCGCAGTACTTCTCTTCAGCCATCTGAATTGCTTTCCAGATCCGATAATCCGGGATGTCTCCATCCACCTTGAAGATCAGATCAATGGATGTGAACCCTTTGGGCATGTCCTCGCTGCGTGTGCCTTGGGCTTCAATCTCAATGGAATCAATTTTGTCCAGAAAAGCATCCAGAATCATCGTAATGTCGATCCCCATGCAACCGCCAAGTCCAGCCAGCAGCAGTTCCATCGGTGTTGCCCCTTGGCTGTCACCGCCATATGCCGCAGTAGCATCCATGCCTACCGCATACCCTGAAGGTCCTTCAGAGGTAAAGGCACGTTTGCCTTTCCATACTGTCGTTACATTCATGATGTTATCCTTCTTTCTCTATAATCTTAAAACTCGGTAATCTGCCGCAGGAACTGGCGTGTGCGTTCTTGTGCCGGATGTTCGAAAAAGGCCTCCGGGCTTGCCGTCTCCACAATGGAGCCATCCGCCATAAACACAATTTTGTTCGCCACATTACGGGCAAACTTCAATTCATGCGTCACAACCAGCATCGTCATGCCATCCTGTGCCAGCTCTTTCATCACCGACAGCACCTCTCCTACCAGTTCGGGGTCAAGAGCTGAGGTTGGCTCGTCAAACAGCATTACTTCCGGCTCCATCGCCAGTGCCCGTGCAATCGCTACGCGCTGCTGCTGTCCGCCGGATAAACGGGAGGGATAGGCATCCTGCTTGTCCGACAGGCCCACACGATCCAGCAAAAGTCGTCCGCGTTCGGCGGCTTCGTCCCGTTTTATTTTTTTCACCGTAACAAGGCCTTCCATCACATTGCCCAGCACCGTCTTATGCGGATACAGGTTAAACTGCTGGAACACCATGCCCGTCTGACGACGGATTTCCAGCACCCGGGCACGCTGAACGCGCAACGAATCTGCACTGTTCACCACAATACCGTTCACTTCAATCTGTCCACCAGACAGCTGCTCCAGTCCGTTGAGACAACGAAGCAATGTGCTTTTGCCTGAGCCACTTGGGCCCAGCAGTACAACAATGTCCTTGGCATCCACATGCATATCAATATTGGTCAGCACTTCATGATTCTGAAAACGCTTCGTCAGTCCAGTCGTTGTAATCATCGCTTCTCTCCCCCTCTAGTAAGCCCGGGCCAGCCGGCGCTCCACTTGCTCCAGAATGGCCGAGAAGCCGATGCTCATAATCCAGTAGATGACGCCGATTGCCAGGTAAAACGGCATGTTCTGCGCATACTGCGATACCAGAAGCTGTGCAGAACGCAGCAGCTCCGTAACACCAATCGCCGCCACCAGTGACGTTTCCTTCAGCATGCCGATAAAGGTATTGCCCATCGGTGGAATCGCAATGCGTACAGCCTGTGGGAAAATGATACGTCTCATTGCCTGAGCCGGCGTCATACCCGTCGCATATGCGGCTTCAGTCTGTCCTTTGGGTACAGCCTGAATCGCACCACGGAACGTTTCCGACAGGAACGCCCCTGCGTTCAAACTCAGCCCCAAACAAGCGGCTGTAAGCGATCCAAGCGTTACACCATAATCGACAAGCCCGTAATAAATAACGAATAATTGCACCAGCAGCGGGGTGCCCCGCATGATGGATACATAAAATCTGGCGATCAGCCTTAACCACATCGGCCCTTTAAGTCGGGCAATAGCCACAAGCACTCCGATGATAAAGGCAAAAAACATGGAGATCACCGTAACATAAAGCGTATAATAAGCCCCCTTCAGAAAGAAGGGGATATTCTCAAATACGAGTTCCATGGATCAAACTTCCCTTCGCCCTGCCGGTTCATTATTGCGCAGGCTCTTCACCAAACCATTTTTTGAAAATGGTATTATACGTGCCGTCATCCTTCATGCCTTTCAACGCATCGTTCAGTGCTGCTACAAGCTCAGGATTGTCCTTACGCACTGCGATCCCTGCCTGGTCACTCTTGATGGCTTCGCCTACGGCTTTGATTTTGAATCCATTGGCATCCACAATCGGTTTCAGAGCATACAGGTTGTTAATTGTTGCATCAATTCGGCCTGCGTTCAGGTCCTTCAGGGAAGAAATAACATCATCATACGTTTTGATTGTAAAATCTCCGACTTTAGGCAGCACTTCATTGCGCAGGTACGTTTCATCGTTTGTACCCAAGCCTACACCAATCGTTTTGCCTTTGAAGTCTTCCAGCTTTGTAATATCGTTGTTGTCTTCTTTGACAATGATTTTGACCTGGTTTGTGATGTATGGATCACTGAAATCCAGCACTTTTTTACGATCATCGGTAATCGTCATCTGACTGATAATTGCATCCAGCTTTTTGGCTTGCAGACTTGGTGTCAGGCCGGAGAACTCCTGGGATACAAATTCCACCTTAACTCCGAGACGTTTTGCCACCTCACGTGCGATATCGGCATCAAATCCATCCATTTCCTTCTTGTCATTCAGGAAGTTATATGGACGATACGTACCCATCATACCGACCTTGATGACACCTGCTGATTTGATCTGCTCCAGCTCATTGCCGCCAGACTGTGCTGCATTGTTTGTATTGCCAGTGTTCGTATTCCCATTATCCGCAGCCTTACTGCCGCAAGCGCTTAGTACAAGCACAACCATGAGCAGAATAGCGGTGAGGGACCACCCTTTGCGAATTTTTGATCCATATGTGTTATTCATGACGTTAACTTCCTCTCATTCATCTTATGTTCTGTTGGTGATTCCATTATTCCCTGTGTCTGGCTTAATCATGTGAAGAAGTATGAATGTGCGTGCACCTTTTACCTTTTGGCGTGAAAATAAAACCACCGACCTTGCCGACATCTATGTACCGAGCAGGCCGTAAAACTCAAAGCTTGCCGCTTCTGCCGCAAGTGCAGCAGCGTCCATCTCCGGAAATCGGCTGTGCAGCTCCACCGAGCCGAATAACCAGCGTGAAATCATGCCCTCGATCATGCTGACAAGCAATGCCGCTCGCAGCGGAACATTCATATCTGCCGGCAGCATGCCCAGTTCAATCGCACGCTCCATATTGTGGCGGAAGGCTGTCTCTACCGCATTGCGTGTTTCTTCAACCAGCCTCTGTACGGAGCTTTCGGTCACAATTCCCTTGAGCAGCAGCTCCATAAAGTACCGATTCTCTGCGGCAAAGTTGAACAGGTCGGTAAAAAGCCTCTCCGAAGCCTTCACCATATCCTCAACCGATCCGGCATCCTTGCGATACCCTTGTCCTATCGCCTCAAGAAGTTCCCCTTTGCCTGTTAACAATATCTCCGAGGCAATAGCTTCCTTGCTCTTGAAATGCCAGTAAAACGTCCCTTGAGCGACTCCGGCTTCACGAACGATATCGGAGATCTTCGTCTGATGATACCCTTGGGTTGCGAATCGCTCCATCGCTATGCGTATAATCTGGTCCCGACGTTCTTCTCCGGGCTCCAAACCGTTGGTTTTGGTCATACCTGAATGCCTCCCGATTGATTAGTCAGTCAGTTAATTCATATCCTATTGGATAACTCGGCTTTTGTCAATATCGTTTTAAAAAGCAGGTTACAAGCATACAGTTGAAGTAGAGGACAATTCTGAGCATAATAGAGGATAGTCTTGTTCGAAAGAACAGACATCGTTTATAGCAGGACAGGCCTCACGGGCTGTCGTCTGCAATTCAAGGAGGAAGAACATTGGACTTTATATCATCCATTATTATGGGCATCATCGAAGGTTTGACTGAGTTTTTGCCCGTGTCCTCAACAGGACACATGATTCTGACAGCTCACCTGCTGGGACTATCAGAGGACAACGAGTCAGTCAAAACGTTCGAGGTGGTTGTGCAGCTAGGTGCTGTGCTGGCTGTCGTTGTACTGTACTGGAACAAATTCATTGATATGTTCCGCTTCACCGGGGGTAAAAGGCCGTATTCGCGCCGTCTTAATCTGGGGCATATCATTCTGGCGATGGTACCTGCTGTTGTCATCGGACTTTTGTTCCGGGACTGGATCAAGGCTCATCTGTTTGGTCCGGAAACGGTGCTGTACAGCCTTGTGATTGGTGGTATATTGATGATCGTAGCTGAACGCTGGAGCCATAAAAGCTCACGCATCACAACCCATGATGTTGACGATATTACCTACAAGCAGGCCTTTGCCGTAGGTATGTTTCAAATTTTGGCGTTGTGGCCAGGATTCTCTCGTTCAGGCTCTACGATCTCGGGCGGTCTGTTTGCCGGAATCAGCCGGGTTGCTGCCGCAGAGTTCACCTTCCTCGTGTCCGTGCCAATCATGATTGGCGCTACAGGATATGACCTGTACAAAAGCATTGGCCATCTGAACAGCGATGACTTCGTCATCTTTGCCATCGGCTTTATTGCCGCATTTATCGTAGCTATGCTGGCGATCAAGACGTTCCTCTCCATTTTGAAAAGATTGAGCCTGACCGTCTTCGCTATCTATCGCTTTATACTTGCTGCAATATTCTTCGTAATCCTGATGATGTAATTGTTATACTTCACTAATCAGATCAGCTGCTTTAACCAAAAGTGGCGGCCCTGCTTCCTGTACGGAAGGCAGGGCCGCCATTTTTATATTGATGCCATATGTAGATTAAACTGATAGATCATGCCATGTTCAGGATGTTCGATCGTTATTCCCAAGGATCAGCCTGAACACTTCTTAACCTTTTACGCTCCTTCAACCTGCCCATCCACCGATATCTATTCTGTTTCTGTTCGTGTAACAACTGTTTGACACCGATCATTAGCAAACGGTATCGGCGTTCATCATCGTGGCTTAACTGGTGCATCTCTTCCAAAATCTCTCTGCTCATGATGGTATTGTTCACTCCAATATTCAGTTTGTTCTATAAGTATACAGAATGATACTGAACAAATTCTAAACAAGGAAAATTCAAAGGGGCTGTCTCAAAAGCCCTTAAAAACAAACATCGGTGAAGAGAATGAACACCGAGACGTCAAACGAGACCAAGCAGAGGGTTATCCTGCTTGGTCTCGTTTACGTTTTTCTGCCATTGTTGCTTTTTTGAGCAGATTGTGGGCAAGACAAAGCCACCCGACCTCCAGGCTTACTTTTTGCAAGCCGCGAAGCAGGAATCTTCGAAATCCCCGATTGTTTTTCATTTGTCCAAACACGCTTTCCGGCTCAATCATGCGTCGAACCGATAAGGTGTATCCTTCCTCGCTACGCAGTCGTTCTCGCATCTCGTTTTTTTGCCGCATGTAGATAAGACTTATTGCGATTTGCCGATCTCCCTGAGCCTTGGTGCATGTCGTTTTTAGAGGGCACTGGCTGCAATCTTCACTCTGGTAATGACGTGTGCAAATTGTGTAGCCACTCTCTGTGGCCGTCCGGCTTTCAACCCGAAAATGCAATGTCTGTCCAGCTGCACAAGTCCATGTATCTGACGTTTCATTGTAGCTCCAGTTGTCCACTTTACCGATGGCTCGCTGAAAAGCCTTTGTTTTTTCCTTGTGATAGGTCCCGTACTTCACGATGCCCTGGATATTTTTTTCTTCCAGGTAGCTGTAGTTTTCTTCGCTACCATACCCCGCATCGGCAATGACGATCTTCGGTTTTCGGCCCAGCATTTCTTCCAGGTGC
>NZ_QJSW01000017.1 GCF_003217495.1 Paenibacillus barcinonensis
TTGCCGGTTTCCGGGTCGTATTTGGAGAAGATGTCCGCTGTGATCTCGATCAGATAGCTGTCAAGCTCACCTTTGTTCCAGTCCGTGAAGATTTCGTGCAGTTCCTCTACAGAAACGTTCAATACGGATTTGAGCAAGTGGTACGCCTCACCAATCAATTGCATGTCACCATACTCAATGCCGTTATGTACCATTTTCACGTAATGTCCGGCACCGTCTGGTCCAATATATGTACAACATGGGTCGTCACCGACTTTGGCTGAGATCGCAGTCAGGATCGGTTCCACCAATTTATAAGCACTTTCCTGTCCGCCTGGCATAATGGAAGGGCCTTTCAGTGCGCCCTCTTCACCGCCGGATACACCTGTACCGATGAAGCGAATGCCTTTGTCCTCCAGCTCTTTGCTGCGACGAACCGTGTCAGGGAAATATGCGTTTCCTCCATCAATGATGATGTCGCCCTCATCCAGATGTGGAAGCAACTGCTCAATCGTTGCGTCTGTTGCTTTACCCGCTTGTACCATGATCAGAATTTTGCGCGGGGACTCCAGGGAGGCTACGAACTCTTCAATGGAGAATGTGCCTGTCAGGTTTTTGCCTTCAGCTTCCTTCAACAGGTCATGTGTTTTCTCTGGCGAACGGTTAAATACCGATACCGAGAATCCTCTGCTTTCAATATTAAAGGCCAAATTTTTACCCATGACTGCCAGGCCGATTACGCCGATTTGTTGTTTTGTCATCTGGTCCTCCATCCTTTACTCCAATTAATTTTATTGAAAAAAAATCTCAACAATACACCCATTTTAACGGTTTTATGTATGAAAGTGAACCCCGCGCCCTCGCCGGGCAGTGAGAAAACGTCTTAATCTGCAAAGCTGTTCATCGTATTTTCATAAAATACGTTATTATAGTAAGAGCATCGAATCTTTAGCATAAATGGAGGAGGTTGCAAATGGCCTTTGAGCAGCTTGCAAATGAAGAGCAATTTACACTCGACATCCGAAGAACCTATCTTTTGGGAGCCTACATGAATGAATGGGGCATGCCCGAGAGCAGAATAGTCCTTTCCCAAGCCACTCGAAACATTCATGTGGAAATTTATTATTTCCCTGCAACGATGCAGTCCGGCATTTCCCGATTTGTCACTGTGAACTTATCTCAAGCCACGCGGCCTTCTGGGGAACAGGTCTCCGCAGAGCTCATGCTTGCACTGCCATCGGATTTAGGTGGTGTAACCGTAGAGGTTGTCAACACTTATGTAGCAGACTTGATCACTCATCATATTGAAAATGCTCCGAACTCCAACACTCCGCGTGTGATGAAGCCAAGTGCACTTGCACCAGCAGCATGGAATGCAACCGCCCTGTTAATCGACGAGCTGCGGGGAGAAAATGAATCTCTTGAACATATTCACACCGGTCAGGAGACGGTGTCTCTGTTGTGGATGATTCCGATCACTGCACATGAAGCCGACCTGATTCTAGGTCAAGGGATTGATGAGTTCGATGTCCATATAGAGAATAGTGACTACTCTATTATTGATCCCCTCCGTCCGTAGAAAGATACGAAGCTGACAGTGCTCCCCAAACACAAGATGCAGTTTTCATTAAAACATTCATTGAATCATTAAAGGGCTGCCCTTAGCCATGTGTATGACCTTTGGGAACAGCCCCTTATAACGTAAAGCGATACTCCCGCACCTTCTGTCTCATCCTTCCAGCATTAGCAGATGCCCGGACAAACGCCGCAGCGTTTCACGGCAGGCGTCAGCCTTCTCTGTATTATGGCTCTGTATGGCATCATGCAGACGCTCCAGCTCATCATCTATTTCCATGCGCAGCAGCATAAGCCGCTCTTCGCCTTCGTGCGAGAGGAACATCTCTTCCATCTCTTCCGCCGTCGGCGCAGGTTCCTTTTGAAAAATAACCCGTTGCTTGAAGCCTGACACTTCCACCAGACGAATCACTTCTCCAAATAAAATATTCTCCACCGTCATCTGTTGATCCTTGAACCGCTTCACCACCGCATGTCCGCGTGTATCGCCAATCAGCTTCTCCAGCCATTCGGCAAGCCTCGCATCCTTGATCACATAGTCCCCTGTCATTTTGTAATTCCCGCTGCGCGTTTGTTGAAAACGGAGCTTTACCAGCTTGCGTCCGGTGCGGACTGACAAAATAAAGAAGGATTCGTCCTCGCTCCAATATAGTGAATACCCCTCACGAATGAGGTCTTTGATTAGATTTTGGATATGCCGACGGTTGAACCGCAGCTCCAGATTGCAATATTCAACTTCATAACTCTTGTTCACGGCACTCCCTCCATCTGTACCGGACTTGCTCCGGCCCTCATGTTCAAGCGCTTTTGTTACATCGGCTTACCCTATTTTATACTTCATTTTATGTAAGGGTACTTGGTTATTTGACTATTTTTCACCGAATACGAATGCGGATTGCAGCTTTCCGCAGATGCACAGGGGCAAGCCTCCCGATCTCAAAGGAGTTCAAACAGATGAAACAGGTGCTACTTTCGTGCAAACTCTTTTTTGACGCCTTATCATATGACTTGACCTGACATCATCAGATGTTGTAATTTATGCTCCGCCCTGCAAGACAAGACCCGTTTGCACTAAATAACATTTTCCTGACTATAAAATCAAACCAAAAGAGCCCCACAACCTGCTGGCTGATGGAGCTCCCTGATGATAATATACCTGTCCGCCGGATAAACGATAAGATCAAACTATCCTGTCGGTGCTGTTCGAAACGGCTTGCGTGCTAATACAAAATGAACCACCGCCAGCCCAGCCATTACAAAAGCACTGGCAATAAACGGAGCCGGATGACTGATATGATCCCACAGCAGCCCGGATACAATTGGACCCACGACCATACCCGACCCCTGTAGTGTTAGAAAAAAGCCCCAGATCGCACCGCGCTCACCTTCAGGAATCAATGTGGCAACAAACGCATTCCACGCGGGCAGAATCATGGCATAACTCACCCCAACCAGCATAACGATACCAAAAACAACAGGAATAGACGTTATCGCCGAGAAAGCAAACAAGCTGGCCGCCGCCATCAAAAATCCGATATTCAGAAACGGTTTTGTACCGAACCTGTCCACCATTTTCCCTACAGGCAACAGGGCAATCACTGTAATGCCCCCTCCTGCAATAAGCAGCAGGCTGTACAGGTTTGGTGAGATGTCCAGATCCGTGCGTGTGTACAGTGTAATAACTGGACTCAACAAGCCAATCACGAACGACTGCATGAACAAAGCCGGATATACGAGTGGGTTTACATTCAGCGTGCTCCGCACCCGATGCAAGGTCCGTCTTACGCTCTGCTGTAGCCGAATAAACGGAGTGAGCAGGTTAGGCTTGGCAGGATACTTTGCTCTGACTCCCTTTGCTGCCTCTCCTCCACCTCCATGCTCTTCACTGCCTCCAGCGACTCCTCTTTCTCCATTAGGCCCTCCCTCAAGCACCACTCTGCCGGGGAGAACCATCGCTACCAGAATGACCAGAATAGCACAGCCCATCAGAACCAGAAAAATCGTACGATAATCATGATTGGTGCGTTCCAGCAACCAGTTCATGCCAATCGGGCCGAGTCCTGTTCCTCCCAGGGCCGCCATCTCCAATGCCCCCATCGCGGTGCCATTTTTGTTCTGCGGGCCTGACATCGCGGTTACTCCCGTCATTGCACAAGGCCACAAGGGTGATGTACCGATCCCCAGAATCAGGCAAGCCATAGACAGGCCGAAGGCACTTTTGAAAAAAAGAATCATAATAACCGCAATTAATGTACAGATCAGAGCCGTAACCATGGTCGCCCGAAAGCCAATTCGCTCTGCTGCCCAGCCTGAAGGTGCTCTGAACAGATTATCTCCGAGATATTGCAGGGCAAAAGCCACACCAATGACACCAGCGGACAAGCCCAGAATGTTATCCATATATACGGGCAGAACTGCTACAAGCAGTGCCCCCTTGATGATCTCTACCAGGAAAAGCGTCAGCCACATCGCAATAAAAAAAGGCGATCTTAGTATTTTGGCCGGTTTGATGTCGGTTTGCATTCTTTTTCCCCTTTCACGGTTCATTTGCCCGTCCTCTACCCTTAGTGTAACCGAAGGTATGATGACCAAATCTCACCAGTTCAAAAATTTGTCGTTCATACCGCTTGCATTCGGTTCTTAATTTGCTATACTCATCTTTGTTTACCATTTTACTTAGGAAGGGTTGTGACAGCACTGATGAATCACCACCGTACGCCGCTGTTTACCGCTTTGAAAAATCACGCGGCACTCAATCCCGTACAGTTTCACATTCCGGGACATAAAAAAGGATTGGGAGCGGACTCAGAATTCCGTGAATTTATTGGCGATAACGCCTTCTCCATAGATTTGATCAACATCGCACCACTCGATGACCTGCATCAGCCTACAGCGGTTATTCAGGAAGCACAGATACTTGCCGCAGATGCCTTTGGAGCCGATTATACCTACTTTAGTGTACAGGGTACAAGCAGTGCAATCATGACGATGATTCTGTCGGTCTGCAGTCCGGGAGACAAAATTATTGTGCCGCGCAATGTGCATAAATCGGTTTTGTCTGCCATCATTTTCTCAGGAGCGAAGCCGGTATTCGTCTCTCCTGCACAGGATGTCAATCTTGGAATTGATCACGGTGTAACGATTCAGTCGATCCGTCGTGCTCTTGAACGCCACCCGGATGCCAAGGCCCTACTGGTCATCAATCCAACCTATTATGGAGTCTGTACAGACCTCAAGGCCATCGTAGAGCTGGCTCACAGCTACCAGGTGCCTGTTCTGGTGGATGAGGCACACGGTGTGCTTATCCACTTCCATGAGGACCTGCCGCTGTCAGCTATGGCTGCCGGGGCGGATATGGCTGCCACAAGTGTGCATAAACTTGGTGGTTCCATGACCCAGAGCTCTGTACTGAATCTGAACACCAAGAACGGCTTTGTCAATCCACAGCGTGTACAGACCATCCTGAGCCTGCTTACATCGACATCCACCTCATATGTATTGCTTGCATCACTGGATACCTCCAGAAGGAATCTGGCCCTTCATGGACACGAGATTGCCCAGAAGGCTATTGACCTTGCCGAGTTTGCACGTCGTACGATTAATGATATTGATGGATTATATTGCTTCGGCAAAGAACTGTTAGGCACGGAAGCAACCTTCAATTATGATCCAACCAAAGTAACGATCCATGTGCGCCACCTTGGAATTACCGGTTACGAAACTGAGAACTGGCTACGTGAGCACTACAACATTGAGGTTGAACTTAGTGACATGTACAATATTCTGTGCCTCATTACACCAGGTGATACAGATGAAAGTGTAAATATCTTGCTGAATGCACTGCAAGATCTCTCTCGCACGTATTACCAGGTCAATCCGGCGCATGAGCTTGTCGTTAAAGTGCCAGACATTCCTCAACTGATGCTGACACCGCGTGATGCCTTCTACGGGGATACCGAGGTTATTCCCTTCAAGGAATCCGCTGGACGTATTATTTCGGAATTCATCTATGTGTACCCGCCAGGTATTCCGATTCTGCTGCCCGGTGAGGTTATTACACAAGAGAACATCGACTACATCATTGATCACGTTGAGGTTGGACTACCGGTCAAAGGACCGGAGGACCGCAGCGTAACCAATGTCAAGGTCATCGTTGAAGCTGACGCTATTTTCTAGATAGAAATGTTGGACCGGGTTTATGCCCCGGTCCTTTTCTATTTTTCAGACTGCTGATGCAGCGACAACAAAAGGCCCCTTGAAATTCAAGGAGCCTTTCGTGTTTATTCCAAAAGATCAATTATTCTTGGGAAGAAGCCACAAGCTCGTTGTAAGCCGCTTCTACACGGTTCCACTCTGCTTCATCTTCGATATTGTAGAGCACCATTTCCTCGTCTTCTTCTTCCATACGCAGGATGATGCCATCAGCTTCAGGATTGTTACGTTCCAGCAAAAGAGCATAAACGTTATCTTGTACGTCAAATGTCTCTACCAAAACCATTTCCACGTCTTGACCATTCTCGTCAGTCAGCGTGAGAAGGATCTCTTCATGTTCATGATCGTGATCATGGTCGTGACCGCAGTTATCTCCATGCTCGTGTTTGTGATCGCTCATTGTAATACCTCGCTTCATCAATAGAAAATGTGTAACCCTGCATATCGTAACATGTTCACAGAGCCAGGTCAATTTTAAGGATCACGTTTATCAAGCGTTTGTTTAACCTTTATTCATTAAGGGCTGTAATGACTTTTTCAGCTACCTGAACGTAGCTGCTATTTGCATTTTCTTTAATGTGGAAGCCGATCAGGTACTTGCCAGCACGACTAAAATCATACGTAAAATCATACGTGCGGAACCAGAAGTTATCCTTCTGTGTCGACAGCTCCTGCGCTTGAATATCCTTCACCTGGCCACTCGGGTCCGTTATGGTCACTTTCACAGCAGCGACATCTGTGGACAGACTGTCTACTTGTGAGAACACATTAAACTTCAATTTGCCCACGTTAACATTGCCAAACACAGTGTCTCCCTTAAAAAGAAAAATATGTACATTCGGCTTGATCACCATGACCCGCTTGCTGCTGTTATCCCACCGAGCCAGACCTCCTGCCTCCCGAACAGGTACATATGTCGTTCCATTAATCAGATAGCCTCCGTCAGACGCTTCCTTGCCGTTAATGAGCACACGAATCTTCTCGTTCACAGAATCAGCAAACAATAAAGACCCGCCCAGCAAGGAGAATACCATGACACATAGCAGTACTCTCTTCCATTTCATCCCGTCAATATTCCCTCCCCTGCTGCTAGCTATTTGTACATTTATACTGCGAACTCAACCACAAAGTTGCGCTGTTTTTCATCATTTTTCATTTTTTATCCAAAATATTTACCACCCATTGGGAAACGCAAAAAAAGGCTACCCTGTTGTCAGGATACCCCAGTACACGAATTATTATATATTCGCTATTAGATGAAGTGTCATGATGATACGTGACGGGTGAGAATACAGGGAACCCCTTTACCGACCGCTCCGCCCTCTCTCATGCGTGCAGCATATTCCGTTCCCCTTGAACAAGGCGTCTTGCAGTGTTCACATACATCGGATGTGACCAGCTTCATGGATACACGCATCTTGTCACTTTTTAAGGCGGCAGCCTTCTTCCCCTTTGCCTTTGCCATCCCGGATTCCCCATTTCCCATAATGCTAACTGAATAATGCATCTTATGGGGAAACGCCTAAATGTGTGCCTTCAATTCATATCATTAGAAAACATATTTGAATATCAGAAAAATCACCAGGAAAATACCTGCAATAATCAACCAGTTGCTGATCTCCCACCAAATTCCTTTTCCTCCACCCGATATTAACTGCTGAGATTTCTCTTCATGACGCTGCTGGTGAGTATACACTTCCGATGAATCCGGCGGCTTGTTCCAGTCTCTGAAATCCATATAACGGCCCCCTTTTTGATATGGCAGGTTCAATGGCTAGCTCAAACGAGTCTACACATTCTAGATTCCTTTACGTTTTATCGAATGTAAAAGTTTCAACATTTTAACATTTTAATTTTGTTATTTTACAGTTCAGGCTGTTTTGGCTTCCAAATGATAATTCACTTTGTATACAACACTAACAAAAAACCTCCGATTGCCCGGAGGTTTGGTTAAATTCATATTTAGTTTTATCTCAAAGGGGTAACCTTTAGTCGGAAGAATTAAGCACGCTCCACTGTAACGTTGACGTTGCCTTTGATGGCTTTGGAGTATGGGCAATAGTCATGAGCAAGCTTCACGAATTTCTCTGCTGTCTCTTCGTCCAGACCGAGAATTTTCACTTCAAGCTCAACATTCAGCTTCACACCACCGTCTGCCGGGTCTGCCACCAGTGCTACCGTTGCAGATACTGTACTGCGTTCAATGGTTACGTTATGTTTCTTCAATTGAAATTCCAATGCAGAGTTAAAACATGCACTGTAACCTGCTGCAAACAGCTGCTCCGGATTTGTAGCCGTAGTTACTTGTCCACCAAGCTCAGGAGGTGTAGCAACATCCATCATAAAAACGTTATCCGGGGATTGCACGATTCCTTGACGTCCACCTGTGTTAATAACTGTTGTTTCATATAGAGTTTTCATATTCAATCTCTCCTCTTTCGATTCCATATTTGTTATATTGGCTAAACATCATTTCATTTAACTTGTTTACAAATTGATTGTACACAATTTAATTTGGTTTGTAAACATTTTTTTTCAAAAAAAGAGACGCCTTTTGAAAGGCGACTCCATGTATCATTCCATGAACACGCTGACGTTATTTCATCGCTACAACAGAACCTACTTTGCTGTATCCGTTTGCTCCGTCTCTTTAGTATCCACGTTGCCCGAATTGCGTTTGAAGCCTTGCGGCCGGCCTCCAAAGTTCATCCCCTTTCCCTTGAGATCATCTCCCAGCTTCGTTAGATCTAGAGCAGTTGCATCGATAAGGGTATTCGGGCTCGCTTTTTGTTCCTCCGTTGTAGCAGGAATCGTTCCGTTGAGTTGTCCCTGAATACTCTCCGCACGCAGCGTGCCCAATTTGGTCAATTCCACAATAGCTGCTTTATGCTTATCGTATGTGACAAAAGACGTAGGATCATTTTTAACATAATCCGTAATCAGCTTGTCTAACGTCTGCACCGTTTGCTCAAATTTACCGTCTGCGAAATAACCATCTACAATTTCCTGCAAGTATTGATGGTACTTCGCTTTGTATTCAGGTACCTCCAGCAACTTGCTTAACATGGGACGCTCTTCCATCGTCACACCGGATAGTGGTGTATCTATAGCAAGATTGACCACATCCGAGGCGGAGCCTGCCTGAAATCCACCAAAAGCCATATTATAGTCCCATGGCAGCATACTGAGCTGTCCATTGTTCTCATACAAATAATAGTTATGCCCCATATTCGAAGTATAGCTATCCATATTCACAACCACGTTATGCGCTGCAAAATATTTCAGAACAGCATCGACATCCACAACTTTTTCAAGATCAGTGCCTGCATTCAAGTTTTTAAGCGCCTCAATGACACGTTGTTCATCTTCTTCCGTTGTTTTGGTCTTTGCATGATCAAAAATGCCTGAATAACTGGAGACTTTATCATCCGTATAAACTAAGGATACGCCTTTCGTGCCGCCATTCATGCCACCGCCTCTACCGAATCCGCGTCCCCCCGCTCCACGAGTGTTGGCATTCTGCGAGTTGGCATTGCCTGTTCCAGCACCTGTATCACTTGGCGGCTCCATGCCCTCAGGTAGCTGACGGTCTCCCATCCCTGCAAAATCCCCTGCTGCTGACGGGTTACCCATTGGAATGCCCATTCCACCCGCCCCCATATTATCGTCGTTATTGGGTTTATAGATTTCACCTTCGCCATTCTTCGCCCGAGCCAGATAGCCGCTGTCTATATCCTCAACAGCCAGATACAAGCCCCATGTCTTTCCGTTTACGCTCATATTGGCAAAAGCAAATAGCGGTGCATCAACGCCAATATAGCTCATAATGTCGTAGCTTATATATTCTTTCATATAACTGGCATCGGATATCATATTATTTACGACCATTTTGTCGAGTCCATTCCACGTCTGACCTTTGACGTATTCATCAAACTTGATTTTAAAGCTATACCGGTCGGTCGTATCATCCTGTGAGACTTGTCTTAAACTCGAATTGCCCTTCGCACGAATACCTACATTTTGAATCGTTGTTCCGTTAATGGTTACATTTGCCTTAATATAGTTCTCCTCTGTCGCTGTATCCAGCATTTCTTGCCAGGCAGCCTCATCCACATCAATGGAGAAGGACATCACCTCCGTTTTATTGAAGCTTTGCGCATAAGACGTCGTTTGGGCATTACTTGTGCTCGTTTGTTTTTCTGTATTCACAGCTGTTTGTGTTGTCGTCGTTGTTGTCTCCGCTTCGTTGCTGCAAGCTGATAATAGCATCGAGGCAATCACCGTTCCTGTCATGACGTTTCTCCATTTGTTGTTCATCATTCCTTTTCCCACCTTTTCTTTCTTTTAAGATTTCTGCTACAAAGAAGTTTAAAAGAGAAACCTTAAATGGAACTGAACAGACAAAAAGAGCCGCCTCTTAGAGCGACTCTTCATAAACATTTTTTTGTGCTTCTGCTTTTTAATAAAATGCACTATTCGACTTTTTTGCTAGTTTTCAGTTTACCGTTGCCATCCAGCTCATAGAATTTTAATAATGGAATTATAAGTGAAACTCACTCAAAGCTAAAACATTCACGAAGGAGGACACTAACCTTAGGCTTGAAGATATTATTAAGATACATAAAACACAATTCCAAAACGTAGATGATGAAGCTCTTAACCTTAAATATTACTTAAATCGGCCAAAGCAAAAACAGCCGTGTGAGGGCTGTCTAAGCTGTGTCATATTGTTTTTTTAAGTATAGGACGAGTGGGGATCGAACCCACGACCCTTACCCTGTCAAGATAATGCTCTCCCGCTGAGCTATCGCCCTTCATTAGATCCACTATGATATCGAATTAAGCAACAATATCATACCAAGTAAACGCGTTCATTGTCAATCATTAATTTGGTTTTAAATCATCCATATTGGAGAACAATAATGGAAAGATTACGATATTCCGCATGAGGAGAATGTATAATGATGATCAAACAAAGTGCTAACAAATCGCTTGATAAACGTCATAACAATAGACACCATAATAAATGCTGGAAGCTCACTGCTGCTAATATAGCTGTTGTGATCGTTCTCTCCTTTGCCTTGACTGGTTGCGGGCTGGAACGGGACGAGCATACGGTACAATTTCAGCAATTGCAACAACCGAACCAACAAAATGAATCGTTGCCCGTCTGGATGGACGTTTACTCCAAATCTGTGAATCAAGAGGTCTATTCACCTCAGGGTAAAAGTGAATTTTTGCCTTGAATAACAGAATAAATTCGATATGAGCCCTATACCAGAGCGCCGTTTTTTTGGTATCTTACGGGTCAAAAATAAATTCTCACTCTTCTTCGTCCCATTTGCGTGAGTATGCCTTCTTTGTCACATAGTATAACAAAGCGATCATTCCCGCTGACATCAGCAATGTAATGGTCATAATAGCCGCCATTCCCATGATTCATCCTCCCCCAAAGTCCCAATATGTACCAGACTTAACTATACAGGAAAAGCATTTTTTTGTATAATGCAGTCTGAACTTGTGCGCATGGAGCAGAAAGAAGGAATTGAATTTGGCAGCGGAGATTAGTTATGTAACGACAGAAGAAGAACTGAAGCAGGCACTTGGAATTCGCCGTCAGGTTTTTGTCATGGAGCAGCAAGTGCCCGAAGAACTTGAAATCGATCAATACGATGTGATCAGTCCTGATGTTCATCATGTATTGCTTCATACCGATGGTCAGGCTGTTGCCACAGGTCGTCTAATCTATTACAGCAAGGATACCGCCAAAATGCAGCGCATTGCTGTACTGAAATCTTACCGTTCATTCGGGTACGGGCGTGTGCTTCTGTTAGCGATGGAGGAGCTTGCCCGTGAGCTTGGATTAACCTATTCGCTGCTGGATGCCCAGTGTCAGGCACAAAAATTTTACGACAAACTCGGGTATGAAGTGATCTCGGAGGAGCCTTTTTATGATGCCGATATTCTGCACGTTCGTATGAGAAAAAGTCTGTAGTCTCGCAGCAAAACTCAACATCACGGCACTACATAGAGGTAGCACAGCTATTCTCGAAATGTTGCAAAACATGCATATTTCTCACCAGTTCGGACAGGATAACAGTGTAACCTATTCCCATTTGGTCATAGAAGGAGAGTGTGACATGATGGATCAGACAACACGCGAGACGTTCACAGCAGTGCAGAAAAACGGTGACGGTGACTTAACCGCCTTCCAAACCTCAACAGGACGTGTGCTGGACTATCAGCAGGCGCTGAACGAGGTGAAGGCCGGAGCTATTGCTGGTGTCAATGTGTTCAAAGGCAAGGATGGAGAGATGTACATTCGCGGCGATGCCGACGGTGATCCAACGAACAACCTGGACCAGCTTCCGGCTTTCTAACGAAACGATGTATTCCACATACAGCGCCAATCCTTACGGATTGGCGTTTTTGCTGTGTTATAGATGTCCGTTGTGTCTTTACAGCATCTTACGTCACCTATCTCTTCGCCTCAATCACTAATTAATATTCGGTAAAATATTTCACCGCACTGCCAGCTGGCTGGGCTTTACGCACAGGCCCTGGCTCCTGCTCCCATGCCTGCAAAATCTGGATGTTATCCAATGAAGACGTGTCTCCCCATGCGATATGACCTTTACGTTCAAGCTCCAGCAGTGACTCTCGAATCCGGGCGCGGCTACGCCCAGTCTTGTTCTCCAATTCATCCATTCGTGGAATTCGCCGCTGCTGTCCTGCATAGTTAACGATGATTCGTAAAATTTTCCGCTCAAAGTCGTTCAGCATACTTCAACTCTCCCTTCCGATTCTGTTCGGTTAGAGGACGCCATGCCAGAATATTTTGCTCCAAAAATGTCCGGGGTACACCCTCTCTGCCATCCGCTGCCCGAATTCTACCGCCACGCATACTGTTAATTCGAATCTGCCGCTGTGTAATCTGTCCCGCACGATCCATATACACAAGCTCTACCATCTGGCCAACATATTTTCCTAGCATGATCATCCCTCCAACAAGAACATTTGTTTGTATTCATTATTATATGCGAACATAAGTTCTTTATTCAATAACAAAAAAAGGAATTTAACAAAATAAAAAACCAGACTCGTACCGTTAGAAACGGGAGACTGGCTCTTCCTGCTGAAGCAGGTTTGAAAATAAGCTCACAATGGAGTCGAGACGCTGGACATTCATGTCTTCAAGAATTAGCGGCGATCTGATTCGGAAAATTGTACTCTTTTTAACTGCTGCGTATTCGGATTAAAATCCACAAGCACATATACGGCAAATTGCTTGCCGTCCTTCGCACGCACCCACAGCTTGAACTGCTCTCTGGACTCACTGGCACTAAGCGATGAACGACCGATATGTTTGTAATCCAGAATGTCTACATTGTACTTGGTTTGAGCTTCCTTCACCGCGATGATTCCCCACTTCGCATAATCGGGGATACTGTCCCCCGTTGCCGAAACGGTCGTTGTAATGCCTGCCAAGCCAAGCATAAGCGTTAATATCGTTATTACAAGCACTCTCATGCATTTCACTCCTTGGGGCCAGTCTGTTGGTGATATCGTGCCCCACAGCCTTGCATTTTACACCCCTATTCGTAAAATCCAGACAGCTGGCCAGAGCCAAAACGGAATGATCTGCAGCAGTTTATCCAGCGGCTCCATCTCTAAACCATAATGAAAGCTTATCCCCCAATCCCCGGAGAAAAAATCATGCTGTGCTGAGGATTCTTCAGCGGGCTCCAGTCCATACTTCTGCATAAGTATTTGCCTGGTCTGTTCATCCACTTGAACCTCATTCGTCACCTCACTTGCAGTCACTTGCAAACTGCTTATGTAAGATAAAATCACCATTAGACCTACGATACGTAGCCATTTGAATTTCATATGTACTTCTTCCTTTCTGCGCGAATCCGGTTGCCAAACAATCAGCTTCAGGTTTCTGAATAACTTGTACGATTGTACATAAAAATTGCGAATATGGAAATACCAAACGGTGAACCATTCAACACGTTCTTCAAGCAGGCGTAGCAAATAGTACATGCCCCTTTAGACCCATTTCATAGTTTATCTGTTTAAAAAATCCATATACCGCATAATGGACCTTGACTGATCAAGCTAAATCCAACGTCCGTCCGAGTCTATTTTCACCCCATATTTGAGGAGGTTAACCTGCATGTTCAAACGTCTGGATGAAATTCTGATTGAGATTCCCAACATCGAGAAGCCCGATCCCAATGCAGCTGCAGCTGTACAGGAATTGCTTGGTGGCAAATTCGGAGAGATGTCCACCCTGAACAACTACCTCTATCAGTCCTTTAATTTTCGCTCCAAGGAAAAAATGAAGCCCTTCTACGACCTCGTGATGAGCATCACAGCCGAAGAGTTAGGACATGTTGAACTCGTGTCACACGGCATTAACCATTGTCTCCGAGGATCAACCGAGTATAAAGAACCCGATCAGACGCCGCTCGGTTCCGTGAAGGATGCTCGGCTGTCGTATCATTTCCTGGCAGGAGCACAAGGTGCGATGCCTTATGATTCCATGGGCAATCCATGGACAGGTGCCAATGTCTTCAACAGTGGCAATCTGGTGGAGGATCTGCTGCATAATTTCTTCCTCGAATGTGGGGCCCGCACGCACAAGATGAAAGTTTACGAAATGACCGATCATCCCGCCGCTCGCGAAGTTGTCGGTTTCTTGCTCGTACGGGGCGGTGTGCACGTTGTCGCTTATGCCAAAGCGATTGAGATCGCCACTGGTGTCAATGTGACCAAGCTGATCCCGATCCCTTCACTGAATAACAAAGCCTTCAACGAGGCGCGTAAGTACGAAGAAAAAGGCGTCCACACCAAGCTGTATACCTACAGCGACAAAGACTTCAATGCCATCGGCCAGATCTGGAAAGGCACACACCCCGAAGACGGACAACCTCTGGAAGTTATTCAGGGCATTCCTCAAGGCTTTCCGATTCCCGAAGCTCCAGCGGTGGAGGAGGAATTCGCACCAGGCATCTCAAATGAGGATTTCAAAGAGATTGCACGTCGTCTGAAAATGGCGGGAAATATTGCGGATTAAAGAGCAGGTTAAAGCCCTCGAACCCAACTGCTTCAATGCAGAGAAGGTCTGAGGGCTTTGTTATAAACAATTTTATGATGCAAAATGAGTATGTTGTAATTCTAGTTAAACTCCAACACCGATTCTTCACGCTGAGTCATGACTTCAATCAGCACCGGCCATGGGCCATTCTTTATTTATTTCCAGTAGGTGTCGCACTTCATATTACAATCCGTCCTCGCTTAATTTTAGAACTACATCTCCATCCTGACTGCTTGCCGTCACCGTTTTACTGGAGTTGTCCCAGATCACCTTCATATCATATTTCTCAAATATTTCACGAAAAGGGACCATGGATACTCCTGAATACGCAATAATCGCATCAAAATCCAGTTCCTCGTCATTCACGGAGATACTCGCCCGCGGTGTCTCACCTGCAGCATAAATACTCGTTGAGCATATAGACATGATCAACAAAGTAAGCCCGAACATTAATACATTCTTTTTCATATTTAACTGTAAGCTATTCTTATGTACCAAGTGATATTACCACTTTCTCCCTTTATGTCAATGTGCATATATACATAAATGACTCGAAACCCAAGTACTTACTTGCAGTTTCGAGTCATTTATTAAGAATAAGTCATCCTATATTTACTTATCTCTCACGAAAACATTCTCAAGAGTTACGCACCAAATTGCGCATAGTGCAAACGGCTGTAAATGCCGCCAGAAGCGAGCAGTTCCTCGTGACGTCCCTGCTCCGTGATGCCTTGCTCGGCCACGACCACAATGCGGTCTGCGTTTTTGATCGTCGCCAGCCTATGGGCAATGACAAGTGTGGTACGGCCCTCGGACAGCTCTGCAAGCGATTGCTGAATCGCTGCTTCCGTCTCGGTATCGAGTGCAGAAGTGGCTTCATCCAGAATGAGAATTGGCGGATTTTTCAGGAACATGCGTGCAATCGACAAACGCTGCTTCTGTCCGCCCGACAGCTTCACGCCGCGCTCCCCAATGAGCGTATCCAGCCCATCCGGCATCGACAGAATCAAAGATTCCATCTGAGCCCGACGAGCGGCCATCCAAATTTCTTCCTCCGAAGCATCCAGCTTCCCGTAGGCAATATTCTCTCGAATCGTACCATCGAACAGGAACACGTCCTGCTGCACGATCCCGATCTGGCTACGCAAGGAGTCCAGCGTCATATTCTGAATCTCCTGACCATCAATCGTGATGCGCCCTTCCAGCACATCATAGAATCGCGGCAGCAGACTACATAACGTTGTTTTCCCCGCACCGGACGGACCAACGAGAGCCACCGTTTCCCCAGCACGGATACTCAGATCAATCCCTTGAAGCACAGGCTCCTGATCCGAATAACCGAAAGTCACCTGCTCATATTGAATATCTCCACGTAGATGGGATACCGCAACGGCGTTAGGACGGTCTTTGACGTCTGGCTCCATATCGAGCAGGTCCGTATAGCGTTTGAACCCTGCAATGCCTTTAGGATATGTCTCAATGACCGAATTGATCTTCTGAATTGGTGTCAGGAAAACGTTCGATAACATAATAAAGGCGATGAATTCACCATAGGTCATACTGCCGTTAATGACAAACCATGTGCCACACACAAGCACAAACAACGATACCAGCTTCATCAGCACGTAACTGATCGAAGAGTTCCATGCCATAATCTTGTAAGCAATCAGCTTGGTTTGGCGGAAACGACCATTGTTTACAGCAAATTGTGCTTTTTCATGCTCTTCATTTGCGAAAGCCTGAACGACACGAATACCTGTAATATTGTTCTCAACACGAGCGTTGAAATCCGCAATATCCCCGAACATTCGACTGAAGGCCTTGGACATCTTATTACCGAAATACAAGGATAGATAGATGATGAGTGGCACAATGACAAACGTCAGAATCGCCAGATTCCCGTTAATGCTCATCATAATGCTGAATGCACCCACGAGTGTCATGATCGCAATAAATACATCCTCTGGACCATGATGGGCAATCTCTCCGATATCCATCAGATCATTGGTCATTCGAGATACGAGGTGCCCCGTCTTTGTATTGTCAAAATAACGGAAGGATAGCTTCTGCACATGGTTAAACAGATTTTTACGCATATCCGTCTCAATATTGATTCCAAGCTTGTGTCCCCAATAAGTAACAATATAGTTCAGAAACGCATTGAGCAGGTAAATGCCGAGCAGCACTACACACGCCCATAGAATCCAATCCCAGCGACCAGCAGGCAGCAGATCATCCACAACCCGGTTCACCGCCAGTGGAAAAGCCAGCTCCAGCACAGCGACGAGAATCGCACAGGTGAAGTCCAGAATAAACAGTTTTTTATATGGCCTGTAATAGGCAAAGAAACGACGAAGCATGAACCAAGTTCCCCCTTAAGGTAATCCTCCATCAGGATTGATGATTACCCTTTTATTTCGTCCTGCTTAAGAGATACAGGAAGTATGGAGCTCCCAGAATAGCTACTAGAATTCCGGCCGGAATTTCCGAAGGCTGCAGAATGACACGTCCAAGCGTATCCGCAACGAGAACAAGCAAAGATCCGACAAGAGCGGAGGCAGGCAGCAAAAACTGATGTTTCGGCCCTACAAGCCGGCGTGCCAGGTGAGGCCCAATCAGACCAACAAAGCCGATTCCGCCGCTGACCGATACAGATGATGCCGCAAGACCAACCGCAATAGCAAGCAGGATCAGTCGTTCACGCTCTACGGAAGCACCGAGACCGCTTGCTGTCTGATCTCCAAGATTTAATACATTAAGCACACGCGCTTTGGTGAACACAAGCGGAACAAGCACAACAATAAAGGGCAGCAGGGCCATAACGAATTTCCAGTTGGAACCCCAGATGCTGCCCGCCAGCCAGGTGGCTACGAACTGATATTTCTCCGGGCTAAGTCGCAGTGTCAGTACAATCATGGCCGAGCTGATCCCTGCCGCAATACCGATCCCCGTCAGCAGCATACGTGTAGGCATAATGCCCTCCCCTTTTTTGTAGGAAAGCACGTAGATCAAAAATGCCGCAAAGCCCGAACCAATCAGAGCAAGAATAGGAAGCAGAAAGACCGGAGCAGCTGTTGTTGTCGGGAAAAAGGAAACAAACAGCATAACGGCCAGTCCCGCACCTGCGTTGATACCAAGAATCCCCGGATCAGCAAGCGCGTTGCGCGATACTCCTTGCAAAATACAACCGGACAAAGCCAGCCCTGCACCAATCAGCACCGAAATCACGATACGCGGCAAACGAAATTCGAACAGAATCAGCTCCTGCTTCGCTGTACCACTCCCAAACAGCGTTCGCAGCACCTCAAGTGGCGAAAGCTTGGTAAAACCGGTATTCATGCTGATAATAAAAGCCGTAATAATCAACAGGCCAAGCACAATAAGAACAATCATGCTTTTGGTTCTCTTTTTGCGTTCTGCACCAACTATCGTTGAGGAACCCATTACAGCGTCCTCCTTTCTTTCCGCGCCAGATACAGGAAGAAGGGTACCCCGATCAGGGCAACCAGTGCGCCAATCGGCGTCTCGTAAGGCGGGTTAATCATACGTGCTGCCAGATCCGAGAATACGAGCAACAGACTGCCCATGACGGCAGAACAAGGAATAATCCAGCGATAATCTACCCCGACGAGCTTACGCGTGAGGTGGGGAATGATCAGACCCACAAAACCAACCGCACCCACTACCGATACAGCGGTGCCGGCCAGAATAAGCACAACGATCAGACCCAGCAGCTTGATCAGGCCCGTGCGTTGTCCCAATCCAACAGCGATGTCTTCACCCAGACTAAGCAATGTGATCGAACGTGAGATGATCAAAGCAACGATCAGTGCTCCAAGCACCCATGGGAACATCACTTCAAGATGTGACCATTTGGTTCCCGCTACACCTCCGGCAGTCCAGAAGGCCAGATCTTGTCCAATGCGGAAGTAAAGTGCAATGCCTTCACTTAGCGCAGATAGCATGGCCGATACCGCTGCACCAGCCAGCACCAGACGAAGCGGCGTCAAGCCTGAGCGAGAGGCTGCACCGAAGCCATATACAAGCAGCACGCCAAGCCCTGCGCCGAGGAATGAATACATAATGATGTACATATATGGCATGCCAGGGAAAAAGGCAAAACAAATCGCCAGTGCAAATCCAGCGCCAGCGTTCAGCCCGAGCAATCCCGAATCTGCGAGTGGATTACGAGTCATGCCCTGCATAATGGCCCCTGCAACAGCAAAGCAAGCCCCCACCATTGCTCCACCAAGCACACGCGGTAGCCGAATTTCCCATATGATCTGATGAGGAGTCAGGTCTGGATTAAAATTAAACACGGCCTTCCACACCACACCAAGCTGTATGTCTGCAGCTCCGAATGAAATGGACAGGGCCATTCCCAGAGCAAGCAGCAAAATACCACCGGTGAGAATGAGCGTAGCTGCCCATGGGCGTGTGTGAATTTTGGCTGTCGTTGACTCCGTATTCGAATCGGAATGCACAGATGAATAGTTGGAACTCATGCCTGCCCACCTGTGTTATGAATGAAGCCTGTGAACGATATGTACATAACAATCACCTCTCTAATAATGCTACTTCTTATTGATATTGATTCTCATTCCCATATAACATTGTAAGTCAAACGTTCCACTCTGACAATGGACAAAACGGACAATTTTCTTGCAGATATGAATATTTCCACATTTTTATGCACACAAAAAGGCCATACCGAGCTTTCATGCTCTGTGCGGCCTTCCTCTTTATACGCTTTTCAAATCTGCTTCTGTCCTCCGTTAGCGAGTCTTCGCAGCCATCTGTGATACGAGTACATCTGGCAAATCCGTGATGATCCCCTGTACTCCCATGTCCATCATTCTTTGCATCTCGGCAGGATCATTGACGGTGAACGGGTAGGTGACGATCCCCTTCGCAAGCGCAGCCGATACATCCTCTTTCTCCGCAGCCAGCTTGTAGGGATGGAGGCCCGTCGCTTCCAGCTTGGCGGCATAATCATAAGGACGATACAGCTTTTCCATGTACAAAAGAGCTGTACGAATTTCCGGCGCAAGGCGCTTGCATTTCACAAGCGAGGCATGATTGAAGCTGGACAGCACAACCTGTTGCTCCAGCTTCCACTCCCGAGTGGCCTGAATGACCCTTTCCTCCATCCCCTTGTATGGCACGACGCCGTTTTTCAATTCCAGATTAAGCAGGATTCTCTTGCCCTGCACCAGATTAAACAGCATGTCCAGCGAAGGTATGGATTCACCTGCAAAATCGGAGTGAAACCATGATCCCGCATCGAGTGTTCGCAATGCATCATATGTGTAATCCTTAACCCAGCCTGAAGCCCCTGCTGTTCGCTGTAAAGTCTCATCATGGATCAGCATCAATCGACCATCTGCTGACAACTGTACATCTGTCTCAATGCCCGTTGCACCAAGTTCCAATGCACGCTCAAAAGCCTTCATCGTGTTCTCCGGGCACACAGCAGATGCACCTCGGTGGGCAATGATCTCGATTTTAGTCATACAATCCCTCCCTGCATTCAAAGTGAATTCTATGAATCCCACTATATCTTTAGTTTGTTATACCCGTATTAAGAGAACATTTAATTGTGTACTGTCTGATGTTCAAGCGTATGTTACAGCAGGATTTAACGGGCTGGGGATTCACTCATTTTTGCGAACTCAATCTGAAAACCAACATAATATAATATCAGTCGTAGACAACTGCACTCCGCTGTAAGGAGGTTGCCCTTTGAAACCACTAACCAGGAAGCATTCGGGATCTGCCAGAACTCTCTCCCCTCCGAAGCCTTCATCGCGCCATTCAGTAAAAAACAGATCGGGACCAAGGCCCAAACATAACCCGCTCGGGCACTCAGGATCACGACAAGTCAGTCCGCAAGCTTCCGTTCGAGGACTCGCTATACCTGACAGAACAAGTAATCAGTCCTCTGTCGTCGGTCCTAAACAAAATACGCTTGATCAGTTGGCCCTTGTTGCAGCCATTCTTGCACTGATTGCTTCAGCTATTGGACTATACATTGCCTGGAAAACACTGATTTTGCCTAGCAGTGGTACTACCGAAATTACGGTATAACCCGATTCTGTCTCGTCAAGGGCAGCCGGGTTTTTTTTCTAAAAAGCAAAAAAACCGTTCCCCGGAAACGCCGGCAGCCACCGGCGTCTCTTTGGAAAGGCCATATTCTCGGGCGCTGCTCCCAGGCAGCCCTCATCCGTCAAGGAATGGTCTGTATTACAGTACGAACGTGCGGGAGATAATGACCAGCAGGATAAACAATACCAGAATAGCGCCTGTAGATGTCCATGCTCCACCGCCGAAGCCTCCGCAGTACCCGTAACCTACACCTTTGAGTTCGCTCATGAGTGACACTCCCCTCTTCATCAAAGTACACTATAGACTATGTCCGCAAGCGCTTTTTGATTGGGCAGATGGAGAAGTTTTTATCTGGGAGCAGCGGATTAAACATTTATGTCTTGTGTAATTTATTTTTCGCTCAACTGAGACCATTTCTGAGTTAACTCTTTGGGAGTGTAGCCGGCCATCTGCACAAGCAGTTCAGCCGGATCGGACTCCAGACTCCACAGACTGAGATGCGAAGTGTTGGAGAAACCTTCATGCACGCTGTGCTCGACCATTTTCATCAGTGGTCCATAATATCCGTTAACGTTCAGAAGACCAACCGGCTTGCGATGGATTCCGATTTGTGCCCAGCAAAGCACCTCGAACAATTCTTCAAACGTGCCCATACCTCCCGGCAGGGCGATAAAACCGTCGGACAGCTGTGCCATCGTCGCTTTTCGTTCATGCATCGTTCCTACCTCAATCAGTTGAGTAAGCCCGCTATGGACGACCTCGCCTCTGAACAAACCTGTAGGCATAACACCAATCACTTCTCCACCTGCCGCAAGAGCAGCATCCGCCACGGCACCCATCAGTCCCATGCAAGAGCCGCCATAGACGAGTTCGTATCCGCTGTCAGCAATCTGTTTCCCCAGCCTTGCAGCCTGCTCGATATAATCAGGGTCATTTCCCGGGTTAGAACCTGCAAAAACACATATCCGTTTCACTCGGTTTCACTCCTTTTTATGATCAATCCAAGTTGAACCCAAGAGATGGTGCGATTGATACGTTCAACTTTTATATCTCCTTAGTATATATCACAAATGTCATTGCTATGTTACAAGACATTAACCGAACATTGATGTGAGGCAGCGGCATACAATCCATAACACTCCAACGACTGCACACGTCCAAGCCTGCTTTTCCTGTAAAAAAACAAAAAAATACCCGACCGTTTGCAGCCGGCCGGGTTCAAAACCATACACATTAATTTTAGAAGGGGTTGTTATTACCTACTATAAGCTTCAAACGTTAATGCCATATGATCGCAGTATGAAATAAATATTAAATTTCAATCCGAACTATCGTATGCCACGGCGTGAACGCACCACAAACATATGCTTGTCCTTGCGAAGCAAGCGTCCATCCTCCAGTTCAACCTGATCCTCATCATGCCTTACAATCGTTGTGCATAACGCTACAATTTTGGCACGCCGCCAGATCATGATCTGTGACTTGAAATAAATTGCATTCTCAAACTGGATTGCCTTTTTCATGACATACCCGATCTTATGCACTTCAGAGCGTGCCTTCTTCAGAGGCAAACTTTCTTCAGGAAGAGGTCTGATCATTGCAATATTGTCGAACGATACCTTGATCCGTTTCGGTCCGATTCGAACACATTCCGCTTCTTCATCCCACTCCATCAGCGTTCCCTTCAGAGGCTCGCGAATTCCTGTTGCCCGATATACTGCTACTTTTCGTCCAATCCAATGTCGCAATGTGCTCGCCTCCACTCTATCTAGTTTTCAGGTATTGTCCAATCGATCGGTTTAATACCTTGGGAGACGAGAAATTCATTGGCTTTGGAAAAAGGCCTGCTGCCCAGAAAACCGCGATGTGCCGCCAGCGGACTCGGATGTGTCGATTCCAGAACCAGATGCTTGTCTCTATTAATAAAAGCACCCTTCTTCTGCGCATGACTTCCCCAGAGCATGTACACCATAGGCTCCGTACGTTCATTCAGCTCCCGAATGACCGCATCCGTGAACGTCTGCCAACCGAGCGCCTGGTGTGAGTTAGGCTGTCCTTCCCGAACCGTCAGCACCGCATTGAGCAGCAGCACACCTTGCTCTGCCCAATGAATAAGTGAACCATGCCGAGGAACAGGCACCCCTAGATCATTCTGAAGTTCCTTGTATATATTTTTTAATGAAGGCGGAACGCGCACCCCCGGTCTGACCGAAAAGCTTAGTCCGTGCGCCTGACCCGCACCATGATAAGGATCCTGACCAATGATTACAGCTTTGACCTTGTGATACGGAGTCAGCTTCAAAGCCGAGAACAAATCCTCCTTAGGTGGATAAACGGTCTGTGTTTTATACTCGGCAGCAAGTGCATAACGGATGTTGTTAAAGTAGTCAGCCTGCGTCTCCTGCTGCAGCACCTCATCCCAATCATTCCCAAACATATTGTATAGACTCCCTTCCCCTGATGAATGTATACCCGTACAGCCCGTCTGAATGGGCTCTTCACTGCAAGAACCGACTGTTCTGCGGCTCGTAGACTATCCATCATTTTAACATAACCGCGGACGTCAGACCAATAGTGGGGCTTGAGGAATGTGAACACCCAAAAGGGCGAAACAGTCATGTAGACTGCCCCGCCCTTGATGCTTATTCGTTATACTTTTTCAAAAAATCTATATGGTAAGGGATACGTTCTGCTTTACTACACGGTCACAGACAACATATCCTCCTGCTGCTTCACCAATACACGACTGATTCGGCTCAAGCCCTCTTTCAGAATCGAACGGGGACAAGCCAGATTCAATCGGATACACCCTTCCCCATTCGCCACAAACATCCCGCCATCCTCCAGCAGCACACCTGCCTGCTCCGCAAAAAACAGGGGCAGACTGACATCCTTCGGCGCATAAGGCGTAATATCAATCCAGGCCAGATACGTAGCATCGGGAATGTGAAACACCGCAAGTGGCAAATGCTGCTTCACATATTCGTCAACATACGCAAAATTGTCGTCCAGATAGAGCTTCAGCTGACGCAGCCATGCATCACCATGCTCATACGCTGCCTGAGTAGCCGCAATGCTAAGCGGGTTTTTGAAACCGTAATGACGTGCTTGCCAAATATCCCTTAGACCCTTGTTTGCAATGATGACATTTGAGAACATCAGCCCGGCCATGTTGAACGTTTTGCTTGGAGACATGCAAGTCACAATACGATCGGTATCCGGGAACAGCTTCGCAAGCGGAGTATGTGTCTTGCCCGTACGCAGCAGATCACAATGAATCTCGTCCGAAATAATCCACACATCGTTGCTCAGACAGATCTCACCCACCCGCTTCAGCTCTTCCGTGCTCCAGATGCGTCCAGATGGATTATGCGGATTACAGAAAATACATACACGAACCTTCTCGTCCCTCGCCTTTGCTTCAAAATCCTCAAAATCAATCGTATAATGCCCTTGCTCATTAATCATGTCCGAGCACACCAGTTCGAGCTGATTATGATCCGCTGCCGACTTGAAGAATCCATAGGAAGGCGTCAAGATCAGCACCTTCTCGTCCGGCTGGCAGATATATTCCACCAGTTCATAGAGTGCAGGAATAATGCCATTCGACGTCTCCAGATGCTCCTTCGGGAAGGACCAATCGTAATAACGCCCCATCCAGCTCGCAACCGCTTCGTAATATGCCGGATCAAAAATCTGTGAATATCCCATAATACGGCGATCCAGCCGCTGCTTCACTGCATCCAGAATCTCGGGCGGGGTCGCAAAGTCCATATCGGCAATCCACATGCGGATCATCTCTTCGTCTTTGAACGGAAAGGTCATTTCACTTGTTGCGTTGAAAATGTATTGGCGGAAACCGTCCGTATTCATGGCATTGGTTCCCGTGCGGTCAATAATCTCGTCAAAATTATAGGACTTGGCTTTCTCCGTAATATTGTTGGTCTCGCTCATCTGGCTCATCTTCGTCATGGTGATTAGCTCCTCTGATTTTCTTTTTGGACTCTCGGTTCACTGCTTCTGCCCCTATTGTTCCATGCCGCCGAAATTGCATCAAATGCAAGAGAATCTACTCTAAAGAAACATATTACATTCAATGTTTCCTCAGAATAGTCTTTTCACTGTAAAAGTGATATATTTCTTATAGGTGTTTGCTTTTACGAAAGCTTTTCATCTTTTTCATCTATTCTCAGGAAACATCACCTATGAAGGAGCTGCCCTATGAACAACATCAATCAGGAGGTTGGCAAAAAAATAAAGAATTTCCGCAAATGGCGCGGACTCACTGTGCAGCAGTTGGCAGACCAGATTTTCAAGAGCAAAGGTACGCTTTCCAAATATGAGAGCGGAGATATTACGCTGGACCTTGTGACACTGCATCAGATTGCTGACGCGCTGAACATCCAGGTTGAGCAGCTGCTGTACAAGGAACCCAGGCATGCTTCACCACTGATGAATACGGTCCAGTCCAGCTTTTTCAAAAACTCTACGCGCTTCTATTCGTACTTCTACGACGGTCGGAATAACAGCCTCATTCGCTGCGTCATTGATATGATGGCTCAATCGGATGCCAATCGCTATCGCACGGTAATGTATATGAATGTGAAGGATTTCGAGAATTATCAGGAATGTGAAAATATGTACTGGGGTCATACGGAGCATTATGATACGCTGACCACACTAATTCTGAAAAATCAGGCTACGCCGCTGGAAAATCTGTATATTAATATTTTGGCATCGTTTCAGGAGTCAGAGAAAAAATGGGGCTTGATGGCTGGTGTCTCGTTCAGACCCTTCATGCCCATTGCGCTGAAAATGCTCTTCTCCCGCACCCCGATGCCAGAAACGCCGGAGCTCTACAATGAGCTGAAAATTTCCAAAGAGGATCTGCGGACACTCAAAATTTATAATATGCTTGCCGTAACCTGAGTCATTATCAAGCCAGCAACAAACGTTCTGTATTTCTTCATATGCTGTACGCGCAAATGTAATAACGTTGATATGCAAAAGACACTTGCTCAAGCTGTTCATGCCAGCTCCTGCAAGTGTCTTTTCGTTAAATTTGATCAGCTTCATTTAGCTTGGTTTATCAAGTTTGTTGTTATATCCATGAAGCTTCAACCATCCACAGCAGCATCGTTGCTTAATGCTTAATCAGATCAAGCGTTTCGTCAAACTGTTGCTTCTGCTCCTCAATCTTATGCTCGTTGCCAATGACACAGCGCTGCTGCTGTTCCAGAATCGCAGAGACAAGTCCGGCAAAGCCGTTAATGTCGCTCTCCTTCGTACGCAGCACCTCATCCCGCTCCCGCTGCAGATCAGCCTCCGTCACCTCGGACAGATAACATTCCAGCGAGAAGGCCCCTTCACTGTACGGCGTTCTTGGCGTATCCAGATCCTGAATCGCACCAATGATATAACGTGTCATCTCCCGTTCATCTGCACGGAAATCGTTCAGATATTGCGGGATGCCCTCGTATACCTGATACGTTTTATCCAGATTCGGATCACGGTAGGAGGCCAGGTAGCTGTCGCCATTCCGTCTGAACCCGGACATGCAGCCGTAAGCGCCGCCTTTGGCGCGGATATTGTTCCACAGATAATCCAGTGACAGGATACCCTGCAATACCCGTAATGAGCCAGTATAATCATAACCCTTGTTGATATAGTTCCCGGTCTGCACTACATACTGAACCTCTGACGGAGAACGGAATCCTTCGTTATGTGAGGCAGGTGTGAACGTAAAGGCTTCCCTCGCTACCTCTTGTGTGAACAGCATGGATTTCAGGCCGGAGACTTGCTGCTCCAAGCCTTCGTATCCCTGATCATCCGCAGTGTAACTAACCAGCAGGTTCTCTGGTCTGAAAATGTAACCCATCAGCTCTTGCAGGCTGGCGGACAGCTGTTCTTTTTTCGCATCGAAATTCGCCTGCAGATCCTCAAGCCATTGATAGTAGGCAATTCCGCTAACCGCTTCTCTGAAATCAGCAACGGCCGAATGCTTTGAGGACGATCTTGCAATACCCGCAGAGTGTCCACTGTTGATCAGACTGCGCTGCAAGTTGCCTTTGACCTGAGAGATGATCTCGAAAAGTCGCTTCGTATTGTCAAAACGGGACGTAAACACAATCTCCTTGATCATATCAAAAGCAAATCCAAGTTTGTCATACAGCACTTTGGCGTTAAATTCATACGTTGCCTTGAAGTTTTCATGCTGATGTGCATTTGCATACGTGCCGAGCCCGCTGTGGATGCCGCCGGAATGGATGTGAATTTCATTCGACAACTCATTAAAGGAGTAGTTCTGTGTATCCACGTATCCCAGTACATTTTTCAACAAACCTGCATAAGGCAACAGGCGACGCGGCACCTCCTTGATATCAAACAGCAACCGCAAATAACCGATCCCGTTCGTATACAGGTTATGATGCAAAATCGTTGTACCATCCACATTGTTCACGGTTTGATAGAGCCTGGATGCCTTCGTGTCAATATCCTCAATCGACAACGTTGGAATCACCTGCTGCTGTTCCTTGGTCGAAGGGGTATTCTGGTACTCCGCGAGTGCCTCGGTGCGTTGAATCATCTCATGCACCTCTTCCGTGCTAAGTCCGGCCTGAACCGACTTCAGACGTGCCTTCAGCGCCTCTTCCTTGCGTGCATTCAAGCCTTTGTCCGGCGTCAGCGCCACAAACGAGGTATGTGTGTTCTGCAACAGATATTTCTCGATCAGCTGTTCAAAATAACCTTGCTTCATTTTCGTGCGAAGCTCTGCAAACACATCATTCGCTTCCAGGTGTGTAAAAGGTGCCTCCTCATCATACAGCCAGCTTTGCATGGAGGAGAATCCGTAGATCAGCCCTTTCGGCATACGGCCGAAGTCCGCTTCCCGGTGATTGAACTCGTACGAATTAATACCGGCAAGCAGAGCTTTCGGATCAAAGCCTTCCTTGACCACACGCTCCAGCACTTCCTTGATCGTTCCGAGGAATTCGTCCTTGCTGGACAGATTGCTTTTCTTGAGTCCGACCGTAAACACAGGCTGATATAGACTGTCATCATAGGAGCCGTAGACATCTTTTGCAATGCCTTTATCCAGCAATGCCTGCTTCAGCACAGCTCCAGGTGCATTAAGCAGCGCGTATAACAAAATTTGAAACGAAATGTTCAGTTCTTTGTCCAATGTAGTACCGATCACCGCATTATAGGTCAAAAAGCTGTTGTCCACTTCGGACTCCGTGCTTCCCGCAGAGTATGACTTCACCGCATCCACCCGTGCCGGGAAGGCTGGTTGCAGCTTGATCTCCGAGTCAATCTCGATCCGATTGTAGTTGTTCAAGTAATTTTCATCCAGCCATTGCAGCTTCTCTTCCATATCCATATCACCGTACAGGTAGATATAGCTGTTGGACGGATGATAATATCGTTTGTGGAAATCGAGCAGTCCTTCATACGTCAGGTCCAGAATGGCCTCCGGGAACCCTCCAGACTCACAGGAGTACGTTGTATCCGGGAAAAGAGAGTTCAGCACTTCACGTCTCACCAACCGTTCTGGCGAAGAAAAGGCACCCTTCATTTCGTTATATACCACGCCGTTGTAGGTCAGTTCATCATCCGCAGAAGTCAGATTGTAATTCCAGCCCTCCTGCAGAAATATTTTTTCATTCTCATAAATGTTCGTATTTAACACCGCATCCAGGTACACATCCATTAAATTATGAAAGTCATGGTCATTCCGGCTGGCCACGGGATAGATCGTTTTGTCAGGATACGTCATCGCATTCAAAAAGGTATTCAGGGACCCCTTCAGCAGCTCCACAAAGGAATCCTTGGCCGGGAACTTCTTGGACCCGCAGAGCACGGAGTGCTCCAGAATATGGGCTACCCCCGTATCATCCTCGGGAGGTGTGCGAAAGCCAATGCTGAACACCTTGTTATCGTCGCTGTTGGATAGCAGCACAACGCGAGCACCGGATTTCTCATGTTCCAGCAGGTACGCATCCGATTGCAGTTCTTCGATTCTGCGCTCCTGTAGCACCTTGTAGGGTTTAAGCTGTTTCAACATAAATAGAGTCCTCCGTCCATTTGATTGTTATATTGGTTTGTGACTGGATGCTCGTTCACATGTGAAAATTACACAGACATTCCGATGATGTGTAATAGGGAATTGGAACTTCATCCGCAGCCAAGGTGAGAGGGAATATCTACCTACGGATAGTATACACCATTGTGATCTTACTTCATAAAAAGACAGCCGAATTCACTTTCTGATATGTATTATGCAAGGGTTGTGTTTATGAGCTATGCGAGTAAGATGGGATAGTTTAGAGTGGAAAGGGTCTGTCCATGTGAGATTGTTTTCACCAAGATTTAAGTCAAAAAAATCACCTTCAAGTGGGTGCGGAGCGCTCACGCCATTTTGAGTGATTTTGAATGTGTCGGCATCTATAATAATTTGATCTCCTGGTTTAAATGGGCCAGCGAATTCTATAAACTCCAAATGGTATCGGCTGTCTTTAGCAACTGCACCGAAACCAACATCCATAACCTCCGAACCCGTCAGTTCCATCGTTGCGGCAGCTACAGCCGAAACTGATATGACTGCAACGGCCCACCTATGGATATTGGGCGGTTAAAAACCCCTCTGCCAAACATGAACTAAACCCATTAAATGTATAAAAACCTAAATTTATAACTTAAATAATGACGGTAGTCGTAACCGCCCTCGAAAAACAATAACTGTCGAAGACAAAGCATTACTGAAAACAACAAAGAAGCTCAAATATTATTTAGATGATGAGTTAGCCAAGTTTAAACAAGAAGTTCTTAGCGGCAGTTACATCGCACCTTCCAAACTCACATTCAAAGAGTTTTACGAAAATGAATGGAAACCTAAAGACGCTGAACCGCGTTTGAAGCGGACGACTTTCCTATCACACTGTTCTAAAATTGAGAATCACATCCTGCCGATTATCGGACATTTGAAACTTGATGACATCTCCACTCCTGTGAATCCATTCTTTCATTTGAAGATATAAAAAAAAGAAAACCCCTTATATATCAAGGAGTTTCCTTCTCTTTTAAGATGCCGAGGACCGGGATCGAACCGGTACGGTAGTCACCTACCGCAGGATTTTAAGTCCTGTGCGTCTGCCAATTCCGCCACCCCGGCGTATGTATTATTTTCTTGGCGACAAGAAATATCTTACCATGAATTTATTAATAATGCAACCCTTTTTCCTAAAAAAATGAAACAGGCACTGCAAGCGTCAGCTCACAGTGCCTAGAAAGTCCGAGTTGCGGTCCCGGACTTCCGGTAAACCATCTATATTAAGGGAGGTGTGAGATAAGAATACCTCCTCAACATTAAAAAAACCTAAAATCAGCCTTAAATTAAACTAAAAAAGCAAAATTCTCTTTACACGCTCTGCCTGCTCCTCGCTACACTCTACAAAGATCAGAATATGACCTTGCAGCAGCCAATCCTCATAATAACATGCATCCTCTTCCGTGATGCCTGCTTCAGTGAGCGTTAAGATCAGGTCATCCGTCTCCGTGCCAATCTCATTGCCCGCCAATCGTCGGACCACTGTTCCGATGGCTGCCGTCTGATGCATACGTTTTCCCAATCCAGCCAATATACCCTTGAGCGCTCCTAGTGCGCCATCCGTTCCAGAACCCTTCAGTGGTTTCGGCAGCCCCGTTTGCTCACTGATCATCTCCAGATCCAGATGCTCCTTCGCTACAGCACCCATATGCTTCTCCTCAATGCCTTCTCTTCCAAGATTATTTAATAAAATTATAGCCTCCTGCTCTGTGTGAGCAAGCCCTACCAGCAATTTCGTCATCCCGTTCCCCTCCTCTTTCTTATCTACATATAACCCCGAAGACGATGTTCAGTAACGCTAAGCTTCTTTGCTAAGTCAATTCACCTAGAACGACTGAATGATATCTCCACTGGAAATCTATACCTAGTTCTGATAGACTAGATAAAGAAGACAAATTAACCATTGAAAACTTAACCTTGCAATAAATATCTTATTAATCAGGAGTAATGACATATGAAAAAAGAGGTAGAAATTGCCATTCGACGCAATCAACAGGTTATGGTTCGCAATACAAGCGGGCAGACGGTAACCGGCTTCCCGGAACGCACAGCGGACAGCTCCATTCTATCCTTACGCACTGTACAGGGCAATGTGTGGATTCCATTGGATGAAGTCGAACAGGTGACTCGCTTGTTGACCCTTCGCTCTCACCATTTGGGTACTATGCAGCTTGTATAACTATCGGATCGCACAGATATTGAATCACGCGTATAGAGAGCCTCAGCCCAATTCGGCAGATAGAGATAAGCTGTATGTGATAGCTCTCATGTTGTATCTGGCAGTAGGCCTATATTCAAAAAAACCAGACGATACACGTCTGGTTTTTCTTATGATGTTTAATATTGAATTTCGGCTATTGCTGATAACTACTCGCTTTTGGTGCTCGATTCTTCTTCTACAAGCTTGCCATGCTCCGAAAACACTTCAAATCGTGTATCATCCCGTTTCTTGATTCATGCTATTTCACAACAAATCTGACACGCGTACCGTCCGGATATGTACTTAACTGATTGCCTACCCAGGAGCCTGCACCGCGATTATCTTTGGGTGTAATATACTGGATATCTGCTCCCGTTCCCCCTTCGGCACACATCGCCATAGGCCACTCATCCCGATCCTTGCCCTTTTTCACCGGTACACCTCGGAGTGAGAGCTCTCTGTTCCCTTCCGCACCCTTCCGATCAATCGTGCAGACATCCGAATGCCCCGCCTCGATCGACTTTCGAATATGATTTGCCGTTTCAGGATAGCGATCCGCAGGAAAGGTAATCGTATGATCGACACCTTTGTCGGTAGCTTTGAACGGAGACGGGAATTGCTGCGGCCATTCTCCCCCTGCCCAGGCATATAATGCAATCAATACCATACCTGCTAACGTCACAATTTGCTTGATGTATCGACGGTTTCCCCTACTGCTTTTTCTGCTGCGTCTTTTACTCATGATGCCCCTCCCCCATATAACACACTAGCATTATAACAGAACGCCAGTTCGCAGGACAATAACATTCATATACAAAAAAACAGCCGGATTGCTCCGACTGCCTAATTGTCATGCACTTTTCCTATCCTGCATTAGTCATGCTCCGTCTGCTTAGGAAAGGAACCGTGACATGGAACTCCGTTCCCTTCCCTTCCACACTCTCTACTCTAATGTTGCCATTCATTAGCTCCAATAGCTCCTTGCAAATGGTCAACCCCAGACCACTTCCACCGAATCTTCTCGCATGGGATATATCGGATTGAGTAAAGGCATCAAACAGTTGATCCATCTGATTGGAGGGTATTCCGATGCCTGTGTCTCGAACCGAGAATGTGAGCATCGTTTCCTCCTGTGAATGCTGCTTGACATCCACCTGCAACTGCACTTCACCTTGTTCAGTGAATTTGACGGCATTACTCAGCAGATTATCCAGCACCTGCCGAAGTCTCAGTGGATCACCCCAAAGCACATCAGGGATACTCAGATCGGCATGACAAAATAAACGTATACGTTTATTCATCGCCGCAGGCTCATGGGTCTTCACAATCTGCTGAATTAGCTTGAGAGGCTGAAATTCAATATGCTCCATCCCCATTTTGCCTCTCCCCAGCTTTGCCATATCCAGACTGTTATTGACGATATTCAGAAGCGCCTCCCCGGATTGACGAGCCAGCTCCAGATATTCGTGCTGCTCCTCAGTAATGTCGCCCATTCTGGCAAGCTCGATCATGCCCATAATGCCATTCAGTGGCGTACGAAGCTCGTGGTTCAGCTTGCCGATGAATTCGAGCTGTCCTCTGCTCGTTTTCTCAGCCGTAGACGCAGCAAGCTTCAACTGCTGCTCGGCAAACTTACGTTCCGTAATATCATATTGAATACCAACAAAGTACAAACAGTCGCCGGCTTCATTAAAAATAGGATCAATATTCAGTTCATTCCAAAACTTTTGACCACTTTTGGTATGGTTTAATATCTCTACCTTAATGGATTGTTTTTGGACTAATGCTTCCCGAATGCGTTCAACCGTCTCAGGGTCTGTATCAGCTCCTTGTAAAAAACGGCAATTTCGTCCAATCGACTCTTCATACGTGTATCCGGTTAGCCAAGTAAAGTGCTCGTTGACATACATGAGCGGAAGCTCAGGTGAGGTAGCATCAACTACCGTAACGGAGGATTTTAATTTTGAGATAATAAATTCCCATTGCATGGGGTCTTGATTATATAGACTCATGTCTGCTCCTCCATCTCACATCCTTTAGATGGTATGTGTTGATATAATACAATCTATATTATTGTACCACAGTTATTCATTCATTGTAGTTCTTGGGTAATAGTTCTTAATGATATCCAATACAACTGTTGACAATCTCCTGCCTCTTATCAGATTATACAGTTATCCAATTATGTTGTGCCATCATCGCCCATATACTGTTATCTGCATTTCCTAACGCCAGACCTCAAGGCGGGACCGTTAATGGTTAACGAGGAAGGAAGATCGGTGATGAAAATTCTCTTTTTTATCTTTATGGTGTTATGTATGATCAATCTGTGCTTCCCCAAGTTTGCCTGGTACCTGCGATATGGCTGGCTCGTTCAAGGTGAGAGTGAACCCAGCAAATCTTATATGGTTATGGTCCGAATGTCCAGTCTGTTTATGTTGCTGATCGCATTTACACTTGCAATGGCATGAACCGATAATATAGCTGCAAGAAGAAGACCAGCTGTCTGTCGATAGCTGGTCTTTGCCCTGCACTGACGGGAAAATGATAACTTTATTTGTGGTGAGATTTCGATAAGCACCGTAATATAGAATTATCGTTTCAGAAAGGACATTACTTTATGAATATTGCATTTTATCCATTCTGGGCTGCGAGGACACTGTTCTCACTCATCCAGGTTATATCCATTACTACATTGACCTGCCTGGCCTATGAACAAACAGGATCAGTGATATATGCTGTACTTCTTCTATGTATTTATGCGGCTGGTCATACGGTTGCCAAGCTACTATTTCCATGGCTAACCAAACATTTTGCATCATCAGGACTCGTGCTTGGAATGCCAATCATCAAAGCAGTGCTTCTCATGGGTATAGCCTTGGCATCGTCTCATCTGACAGAGTATGCTGCTTTAATATATATATCCTTTATTTCTCTTTCATTTGTGATTCGCTGGGAAAGCTTGCTTCTGGAGGCTCTTCAGCCACAACTCATTGAAGAAAACGACCTGGACAAAGCAAACAATCTGGTCTCATTTGCAAATTATACTGTAACAGGAATCGGTCTGATCATGACGGCGATTACCCTCCTGTATGCTGGCATACCACTGGCACTTTGGACAGCAGCAATTCTGTCCTTCGCTGCACTGGCACTAATCAGCACTGTTCAGCACCTGCTTCGCAACCTCTCCCATTCTTCACTAAAACTCAGTCCCAGGCACGCACATTACAAATAAAAAAGACGAGCTCGGTTAAACGAGCTCGACTAAGACTGTCTCCACGATCTAATCCAAGCGATAATCCGTCAACGGCTTGCCCTGCTTATAGTACAAATTCGGCGATAATATATTGAAAAAAATGTGCACATCCGGCATGTCCGCCTTCTCAAGGATAGCCTGCATGCATGATGCGATCCGATCATGTATCTCCTGGTCACGCTGAAACATCAAAATCTCGATGGATGCCGGGGAAGGTGTCAGGGCTTGTACATCATGACGCTCTGCTTTCATTCTTTCCTGCGGAAGTTGAGTAATGAGAGCCATCTGCTCGGTAATCTGAGGTACAACCTCCTCCAGCTCATGACCTGTAAATCCTTTAAAACGAATAAACGGCATTGCAATCCCTTCAATCTCTATAGTAGTCTCTTATGTGATTTTAAGTACATTGTTTTCACTTGTCAAATGTCACTCATGTCATAAGTACTCTACGAACTGGAGCAAAGCCCCACCAAAGTATTGGTGGAGCTGATCGCCTGCATGCCTAACCGCCAGATTACAGCCAGAACGATTTAGTGATGATTACGAGCAAAATAAAGAGAACGAGAATAGCGCTAGTTGAAGTCCACGCTCCGTATCCACAAACATTGCCGCAACCGTATCCAACATGACTCATTTGATTGGCCTCCTTTGAATTTCAAGGTATGCCATAACATATGCGTATTTCCCAGCAGTGACCGGGCGAATGTCCAAGTCTAATCGCCCAATAATAGGATCAAACTTCATGAATTCAGAGATGACCCGACCTATTCTCATCATGAAGCTATGTAACTAACCATTTCTACGTTCAATCTGATCATAGATTGCTTGCCCATCATTACCAGATTCCCGCGCAATATCTTTTCCAAATAATACGAGCTCAGTCATGCTGGCGCCATTCCCCCCGATAATACTAAAAGCCCCCAAAAGCCACAACAACGGATAAAATACAATAGATAGCCCTTTTTTCATCCCATGCCCTCCTTCCTCTAAAAGTTACTTTCTGCTAGTTATACGCTCACGCGCAAATACCCGTTTCATTTTTATGGAATATATTGAACAATCTGGTTATAGAGTTCACTCTACTCCAGACTATGCAAAAGAGCTATAGCATCCTGATGGTTCGGGTCCAGCTCAACTGCACGACGGGCATAACTGAGTGCTTCCTGCTCCAGTTCCAGTTCATAACAGCACACCGCCAGTTCATATAAATGTGTTGTCTGATCTTCATCAGAAGTAACAGTGAGTGCCTCCTCAAGAAATGGTTTAGCGTCTTCATACATAAACATCTCCATAAATAGCTGGCCCGAAATCAAGGCAAGCTGCGCCCGATGCTCCATAATATAATATGAGGACCACATCTGTCGGATACCTGATTGAAGATCCAACATCTCCTCATCGCTCGCATCTCGCAACAGATATTTAAAACGAGGGAAAGCATGCATTAGAAATTCGGCATCATACCTGCCTAAACGCCAGAAGGGCAGCAACTGCTTCAGCTCCATCTGATGCACCTTGGGGTCAATCCACTCTTTGAGACTAAAAAAATCATCGGGACCGAATCGCTCAACAAAGCGATGATAGGCCATTCTTGTGTTCACATAACTTACGGTTTCCTCCAGCATCATAATCATACCTACATTCAGATCCTTATAATGATGGGTTGTAAAATAAGCCTTAGCCCCCTGCTGTTCGAGCACATATTGTATTGCATGATAATTAGCTGATAGCGAGAAGCTACCATGTAACGCAAATTCGGGTGGCTCCGCATATTTCCAGTACTCCAGCCGATGATCCCCCTTATCTGCCGTAATCAGCATGTAGCCTGACCGGGACAGCTTGCCCAAACGTTCAAGACAACCAAGACCTGCAGACGGAAGCAGGATATGCGAGTCCTCCAGTTCAGCCTGGTACAGGGCGATCAGTTCAGAGTAAGGATAGCTCTGCGTACTATATTCCGGCGCAGTACGATAGGTATATTCTAATGACATTTGTTCCAGCATCTGAACAGGCTCACGTGTATTGGCATCTTGGGGTAGCTCAACATGCAGATCACACTCAAGCACCTGCCCCTCACTAATGTAGATCAACTCCTGTGGAATACTATCAAAAAAATAATTGGCAATGAGCACTAACGGTTGCTGCAAATCCCCCTGCTTAACTGTCAGCCCCGACACAACCAGATTCAATTCCGTATCCTGCATCGCATCAAAACGCGCAAAATCCAGCATCCCCTGATCAATGTAAGTCTGCATGGAGGGATGCTCTCTCCATCCCATTACATTTCCCATTGCCAGGTCTGTCATGACATAACGAAAGGCCGGCAGCTCAATACCCGCAAGTCCCTTTAGTTCACACAGCTTGCTCAGTACCTGATGAGCTAGTCGGCCGGCACCGGCACCAAGCTCAACAATCGTGACGATCTCCTGCCGTACACCTCCCGTAGCCAAATCCTGCAAAAATGCAAAAATCATCTCTGCATACGCTGTAGCAATCAACGGATTACTCGTAATATATTGCGGAACCTGGCGACCCTCCCAGGCTTGCAAACCCACTTGTTCGTAATACGCTCTCTGCCACTCCCAGATGGGTGCTTCACTGAATCGGAAATGCTGACTTTGTCTTTCTATCTTCACTTGTATTAAACCTGCTTTCTATTCATCTATTGAAAATATGACCTATGTTATTCAATGCAAAAATATAATTATATCATACCACTTATAATCTATTCCCCTTTAATCTATCCTTCATTCTTCCCATGTAGCCAAATTACACGTATCTCATGTAGTAACTGCACATAAAAAAGCCTGCTCCCTAAGGAAGCAGGCGCCTATCCTACCAGACTCTCTATCTCTATTCATGACTAATTAGATTAGTCAGAATACAAAGCCCCATCAAAGTTCTCAGGGCCGACACGAATGGTACCCAGCAAGTTAGAGCTGATGAACGCCGTATACGTCAGTTGAGGTGTGATTGGCGGGTTAAAGTCACTAGCTGAGAACGTAATTACTTGAGGCGCCAGTACACTTAAACTGAATGTGGACGTAGCCGAATAGATGATCGGATCAGTTGACAGCGTTCCTCTCACAACGGTAATCGTAACACCTACAAGAGCTAAGGGCAGCTGCAGTGTCACGGTTCCCGTGAACTGAACACGCGGATTGGCTCCGATAGTACCAGTAGTAACCAGGCCAATCTGGCCAAACAATTGCGGGGTATCCACCACAAGAATCGGGATCGCAATGGAGTTTGCCAAGCTCGCATTCTGCGAGGTTCTTGCATCAATAAATTGACTCATGAAATCTACCTCCTATGTGTTGGGATAGGATAGTATATGCGAGAATCACAGTCTGGCATGGACATACATACCCTTAAAGAAAAAAAGTTAAATAACTATATGAGCCGACTAAAGATTTACATAGACTTCACTTATCGCATTTACCTGTAACTATGAAATCTTCACTATGAAAACAGAAAAAAACCCTTGCATCGCAAGGGTTTTGAAATATGGGCCCTACAGGACTCGAACCTGTGACCAATCGGTTATGAGCCGACCGCTCTAACCAACTGAGCTAAGGGCCCTAGACAAATAATATATAACAGTGCAGATGATGGCTGTAAATCATCCAGTAAAGCTATATTGCGGGGGCAGGATTTGAACCTGCGGCCTTCGGGTTATGAGCCCGACGAGCTACCGGGCTGCTCCACCCCGCGTCGTTAGAAATAATAAACAGCGACTTAATTAATATACACCATTGATACATTATAAGTCAAGGGGGAATCTCAGGGAATAAATCGTACACCATAACGACCTTTGCGTGAACGGTATACTTCGACTTCTTCAGGCTCGTTATGACCATATATCCAGCCATCCTGCTCCAGTCTTTTTGCCAGGCAGCCCGCCTGAAATTTAGTTGTATACAGCTTGCTGAAATAAACCCATCTCATGCTACTCGTCCTTTCCAAGGGCATCATATAATGCTGTTAATTGTAGAATGCCCCTTTTCTGTAAAAATAGCCACCAGAGAAGGATAAATCTCCGGCGGCCATTTCAAGGTCAAGAAGTCATGCTGCACTTTATGTTTTCCCAAATACCAAGAAGAGAAACACCTGACTTATTCGAATGTCGCTTTAGGGTCCTTCTTCAACTTTTCAAGCATCTCGTTTCCTTTAGCTGCCCATTCTGCAAGAGCTTCTTTTGGTGTTTTTTTGTTTTCCAGCACCTGGTTAAAGTATTCCATCCCTTTATCGCCTACCTGCCATAAATTAGGCATCTTTTGATACAGCTTGTCGAGGTTTGTATTCGTTGGCGGGATCGGCTTCAAGGTGTAGAATGCCTGAATATTGTAGTCCAGACCATCTTTTGGCTTGATAAAGCTTTTCCGGGACACCATCTCATAGCTGCTGCGCGCCTTGATCTTCGCCCAGTCCTCACTGTTCATATACTTGATCAATTCCCATGCATCATCCGGATTCTGAGCCGAGCTGTTAATTGCCATCAAATTACTCAAGTAGATGTTGCCGCCAATTTCAGGCGCCTCGGGATGAACTGGTGGTGTAACGATATCCCAATCTATCTTGGTGAAATCCTTCATTTTGTCTGCATTTTTGTTCGCATCCACCAACTGATTAATGTAACTGTAATCTCCGATCGCCATCGCCGTCTTGCCACTCATGAACAAATCGCCCTGAAACGGATTGTAGCGTCCTTCTGTCGGCTGATCCTGCGGCTCGTCACCTTTCGGGATGATTTTATCAATCGCCAGCTTGCTAACAGTGCTCCATACCTTCTCCCACTGCGGAGAATCGACCGTCATCTTTTCTGCCTTATCGTCAAACACCTTCAACTGCAACGAGTTGTAATACTGCTGCATGGAGTAATATGGAGAACCGCCTTGATAAGTGGAAAATGCCAAGCCGAAGACATGGTCTTTTCCTTCCCCTTTCGTAAGACGTTTGGCCAGATTAAAGATATCATCCCACGTCATATTGTCCGTTGGCGGTTCAACGCCTGCTTTTTCAAATAACCCTTTGTTGTAAAACAACGCCGAGGAAGAGAACGTAGGTGTCAATGCATAGATGTTTTGATCTCCCAGATCCTTGATCCCCTCAAGAACACTTGGCACGATATCGCTGGTGTCAAATTTATCTTCCTGCATCAATGGATCAAGCTGTTTAACCATATTTTCCTGAATCAAGGCCTTCACCGTAGAGGTGTCAGCAATGACAACATCTACCGGATTATCTCCAGTCATTATCTTTTTCAAGCTTTCCAGCGTATCTGGAGCTTCTGGACGCTCCTCCGAATTCCCATATCCGTACATGCTGCCCTGGTCGACAGCCGGTACGATCTCGACAGTGACATTGTTATGAGTAAGCTCAAAAGCATCCGTGAATTGCTGACGGAAATAGCTGTCATCCTGTCCTCCCCACAGTGTAGCCACACGCAACACGCGCTGCTCATTATTCTTACTCTCACTGGCTGTACATCCCGCAATCAAAGGTAAAGCCAATGTTGCTGTCGCCATGATGGCCAACACACGTTTCCCCCATAACCTGTTCTTCATCTCCCATGTCCCCCTCATTAATTTATCTTGGCGGTGTAATGACAATCCGTTCACCATCAAACTCCAATGTCGCCCGGCTATCAATCGATAAGGCTTCCAGATACTCTTTAGGGACCTGAAGCCGCCCTGCGCGATCAATAATAACAAAGGCTTCATGAACGTCAGGTGCACCTGCTTCAGACAAGCCCTGTTCATCATCAAGATTCGGATTCCTCTTCACAAATTCGGTACTTGTCAGACCATCCCGAATAGCAACAATGCGGTCCACTTTGCCCGCAAGTGTCAAATCATGGGTAACGATAACAATCGTTACCCCGAGTTCCTTGTTCATTTTGCGAAAAATATTCATGATCGTATCACATGTCTCGGAGTCTACCGAGCCTGTCGGTTCATCTGCCAGCAGAATTTTAGGCCGATTGGACAAGGATATTGCAATAGCCACACGCTGCTGCTCCCCTCCGGACAACTGATGCAGCTTGTTATGCATCCGATCCTTGAGACCGACCCATTCCAGCAGCTGCATCGCATACGCACGATCACGTTTACCGCCCAGAATCATCGGGGTTTCTACATTTTCGAGTGCTGTAAGATACGGTAGCAGATTTCGACCATTGTTCTGCCAGATGAATCCGACGGTGTGACGTTTATACTCGACTAATTGAGCATCCGTCATTTTGAGCAAATCCCAGTCACCCACAACTGCTGTGCCGGCGGTAGGACGATCTAATCCGCCCAAAATGTTAAGCAGTGTTGATTTTCCGCTGCCGCTGTTACCGATAATCGCCATCATTTCGCCTTGATTGACAGTCAAGTTAAGGCCTTGAAGGGCAACGACTTCCACATCGCTGGATTTAAAAATTTTGACAAGTCCTTCGCATTGGATCACGTTTACCTCTCCTCTCCCATTTTGACCGCCTGATGGACTCTCAGCCTGCGAATCTGCCAGAGCAGCATAGACGCTCCAATAATCAGCATGACTACCGTTACGCCGTAGAGCTGCAGCATATCTTGCTGTTCAAAGACGATACGGAATGGTGGAACCTGTGCAGACACGTTATCTGTCGTTTGCAGGAATGGCAGGAATAGCCTGCTTGAAACCTGACCAATGCCAATCCCCAGCAGGATCGAAAGCCCTGCCGTGAACACCTGCTCCAGCAGCAGCATGCCGCTAAGCTGTGCCCTCGACAGCCCCATGGCCCGTAACACACCGAACTGTACCACACGTCCCGAAAGGTTAAAGAACCAATAGAGCACATAACCGATTAACGAGATAATTACGGATACCAGGAAGCCCAGACTCAAGATACCGAACACTCCACCCCTTGAAGGATGTTTTCCCTGAGTGACCAGTTCTGTTCGTACATCACGGACAGATGATAATTCAATCCCCTCTGCCGCAAGTTTCTCCATTAATGGAGCCACCTTGGCGTCCGGTTTCATTTTCAACCATACCTCATAAGGGATTAAAGGCACCTGATCATATATATAATCCAGATTGGCCACGAAGAACGGCATCTGATCCGGGTATTGTGAAGGCCAGTATGGAATGATGCCAAAGACAACAAATTCAATCGCTTGACCTTGAATACCCATGGACACCATATCTCCGGTTTTAAGTTTGAATTTGTCTGCAAATTTCGAAGAGATGAGCACAGCCCCTTCATACTTTCCAAGTAAATCCAGATACTTGTACGGATGGGCAGGGAACAGATCGTTACGGAACCAGGCTACCTTGGCAAAATCAACATTATCAATACCAACTAACATACCCTGACCGCCAGATTTACCCGAAACAATGATGTTGCCCTTCGTTTGCAACACACGTGCAGCATGCTCTACACCGTCCAATTTGCGAAACACTTCAAACGGAGGCTCGGAGTAAATGATTTTGGTTGGCTGTGATGAACCCCCACCAGCACCACCACCCGGCGCTCCGCCACCACCGCTGCCTCCTCCTGTACCACCATTTGCTCCACCACCACCGGCGCCTCCTCCTTGCTGACCGCCACCTGATCCTCCGCCCTGACCGGAACGTCCAGGCTTGATCTCCGGCGTTCCTTCCCATACCGTTTGCATAATAACATCCGAGCCATAACGGTATAACGTACGCTCCGTCGAATTCAAGTCAATGGTGCGGGCTGCAGCCGAGTTATAGACCCCGAGCCCAAGTGTCAGCACCAGGAGAATCATCAACGGGTAGTACGATGACGAAGAACGGGACAACTGTGTCAACGTGAGATACAGAGGTACTGGCAGTAGCTTACGTCCGATTAATTGAATCAGCTTCAATATCCACGGAAACAACCGTAGGAAAAACAGCCCCAGCGCAAAGATGGCAAGTGCAGGTACGAAAAACAGAAACGGCTGTACCTGTAATTGATCTGTTGTCATTCCTGTCTGGAACGTCAGCATTTGACGTTCATAGAACATGTAATAGCCGTATCCCGCCAAACCCAGCAGTCCGACATCGAGGAACCAGCGTTGCCACAATGGAGCGCGGTCCGTACGGGCCTGACGCCGTTTTGCCGATACAATGGTCGCCCGCGCATACGTGATTGCTGGAATCAGGGATGCAATGATGGCAACAAGTACAGCTGCTACCCCGAGCAACACTGCCTCCTTGGATACACCGATCGGAATGGATTTCCGATCAACAAAAGACAAGAAGCCGCTTGCCGAGCCAATACTTTTTGCCATGAACCACCCAATAAACGGTCCAATCACCAGTGCAATAGCACCCAGGAAAATTCCTTCCAGCAGATAAAGCGAGAAGATTTGACGAGCCGAGGCTCCGCGACTACGCAGCACCGCAATGTCACTTTCCTGCTTTTGCAGCGACTGTCTTGCATTCATCGCGATAAAATAAAAGACCATCGCAATCATCGGCGCAGCCAAGGTGAACAGCATCGTCTGCAGTTGCAGACTCTGACTACGGAACTGCTTGAGCAGATCCCCAAACGTGATATCCACTTTGGTATCCTTCAAACGCTGATACAGATCAATATCCAGCCTTTCCAGCATAGAGCTGAGACCAGACAACTGACTGGTTTGAATTTCTTTCAGATCAAAGGCATAATACCAACGTGAGTTCTGAAGCGGGATACCCTTTTCCTTGAGTAACACCTCATTGAAAACCGTATCATTCACATACAGCCCGTTCATCATGCCGTCGAACCCTTGCACCCAGTAAGGACTGTTCACATCATCCGGTTTGAATGAGCCTGTAATCTTGATGCGGAGTGTAATATCGAGACCACTGTATATCGGATATTCCAGAATATCACCCACATGCAGATCATTCCGGTACATGCCTTCCTCCAGCATCACGGCTTCAATGATGTCGTCTTTAACCTGATTTCCGGCCTTTACACCGGCAGAGTAATTCACCTGCGCATCCAGCCCGCTCATCGTAGCCAGTGTCATGCTTCGCACCCGGCTTGCATCCACTTTGGTCGGATCCTCAGGACTGACTTCTGTGCTGCGAATAGATTTGGTATTCACATATGTGCGAAACGGGAAGCCGATGTCGCGTGGAACATCCTCTCGAATGTAACGATCAACTTCATCAAGGCCTCTTAAATCGGTCTTTGCACCCCCAGGTGCCTGGTAACTCATCAGTAGTGATCCTGCTGGCAAGCCCTCACTGTTATCCTGCAATGTCTGTGCGACAACCCGTTTCAGTGCACCATCGGCATACATTGGAATGCTGACGGTGAACGCTACCGCCACAATCAAGCCGATTAGTGTACTGAAGGTCATCCAGCGTGTGTTCCACATTTTGCGGAACAGCAACCGAAGCAATGGCAGCCCCATTAGCGTCCCACAACCTTCTGACCTACTGTCAGACCTTTCAGAATCTCGACATCGGTCGATGTCTGCTGCCCAACCTCAACGTCCACCTCGCGCTTGCTGCCGTCACTCTCACTGACCTGTACATAGGTTCTGGAGCCGATGGAGCGCAGAGCAGATACAGGGATGACAATTGCGTTCTCGGTACGCTGTGTTACGATGGAAACCGTTAAAGGCGTGCCGCGTTCCACACCTTTCGGCATTTTTGCCAAAGTAACGATGACATACTGATCGAGTGAATCCTTCGGTGGAGGTGACCCTCCCTGGCCTGATCCGTTGCCATTATTATTGTTGTTTGAAGCATCAGCTGTAGGCATCACTTTGATTTTGCCAGCTACCTTGCCAGCACCATTAATATCAACCTCTGCCTTCATGCCTGCCGTGAATTTCTCCAGATCCTCCTTCGCAAACGTTGCTGCTACAAGCAGATTGGACGTATCCGCAATAGTTGCGATAGGATCATAAGCTTTGACCGCCGCCCCCTTCTCCACCTGAACCGCAATAATCGTGCCGCCAAACGGAGCAGTTAACGTGGATTGACCAAGCTTATCCTCCAGATCGACAAGCTCCTGACGAAGCTCTTCAAAAGCAATAGTTGCTTCCTCAAACTCCACCGGGTCCATCTCATCTTTTTTGCGCAACGTTTCCTTCATCTGTACTTCGGATTTGCGAATTTGAAGCCGCTTACCGCGAATCTCCTTCTCCACACTAGAGACGTCAAGTACAGCGAGCACCTGCCCTTTCTTCACCTTGTCCCCCGGTTTGACATTCAGCTCTTTGACATGCATGCCATCCAGTGTAAAATATACCTTTTCTTCGCGCTGACTCATCATCTTGCCGCTGCCGCTGACCTTTTTCTCCAGCGTCTCCGTTCGAACCTCATATTCCGGTTTCTTGGAGATGGTTGGCGCTGTGATTGGTGGAAGCACCTCTTCCTCCGATTCTGACGGCAGTAATGAACAGCCTGACATCGTTGCAACCAATACTGCACCAAGTACAATAAGAGCTGCGCGTTTCCCCCTCTTCGGAGCGGCGCCTTTACTTGAGAAATCTGCCGTCCGCCATTTCATAAACATGGTCCGCAACCTCCAAAATTGTAGGATCGTGTGTAGTCATACATATTGTTACTTGCTCTACTTCAATGATATTGCGGAACACCGTCATGACCTGAGCTCCCATCTTGGAATCCAGCTCAGCCGTTGGTTCATCTGCCAGCAGCAACCTTGGCCGGTGTGCAATCGCTTTCGCAATAGCAACGCGCTGCTGTTCTCCCCCGGACATTTCAAAAGGACGGTGCTTCACCCGTTTGGTCAAGCCGACCAAATCGAGGCAGTGACCTACTCTTTCCTTCCATTCCGAGCGAGGCACATCCGCCATGCGAAGCGACAGTTCTACATTTTCCCAGGCAGATAACAAGGGCATAAGAGCATATGCCTGAAAAATAAAACCGATTTCCTTGCGCCGCAAAGCCGTTCGCCGCTGGTCTCCCCAATCCTGTAAAGGCTGTCCGGCAAATAAAATCTCACCGCTGGAAGGCTGGTCAAGCCCGCCAAGCATATTAAGCAGCGTTGTTTTACCAGAACCTGATCGTCCTTTGAGCATGACAAGCTGCTGCGGCTTCACTTCCATATCAATGCCTTTGAGCACATGAATGATACGACTGCCTGTCTGGAAGCTGCGATGAACGTTGCGAACCTCCAGCACAGGACCATCATACGGAGGAAGCAGATCCTTCTTCGGTCTTTTTGTCGCCTTTTGAGGGGATGCCTCGACAGCCACCGCCGTCTCTTCCAGCGCAACTTGATCATCCGATGAGGTCGTTGCGACATCAGAAGGCGTGTGCTGAATTATGTATGAAGATTCTTCCGCTGCTGCTCCCTCCTCCGGCTTAGGCTGCTCCAAATGATGTTCATCACCCGATTGGCTCTTGGCAGGTCTTTTTCTTGAGAATAACTTTTTCATGCCAGCAATCACGCTCATCCTCTCTTGTCATCCCGCGCATTTCCTTCATGCGACCTAAAACTAGAAATCTGTTCCATACTACACTGAATTATAAACGACTGCTCTCAGCTAAAAGTTACAAGCTTTTTACAACGTCAGCGTGAAAAAGTTAATATTTTGATGAACATAACAAAAAAGCATCCCAACATGCGGGATGCCACTTGAATATTCGATCGTTTTGCCATTGTTACGGCAATCATTACAATTTTGATACCGATTGCCTGTACACCACAAATCAATTTTTAAGTGATATTATTTTCCAAATGAAGAAGGATCTTCACGCCATGATTGCAGCAAGGCAAAATCACTTTCCTGAATGGTTCCTTCTGCCAGAGCAACGTCCATCAGCGCTGTATAATTAGACAGGGTTTGCAGGGGAATACCCGCTTCCTCGAACGCTTTTACCCCTTTATCCAGCTGATAACTGAAAATAGCAAGCACAGCAAGCGGTGTAGCCCCTGCTGCACGAACAGCTTCTGCCGCTTTAATCGAGCTGCCTCCTGTAGAGATCAGGTCCTCGATCACAACGACTTTCTGTCCTTCAGTAATTAAGCCCTCAATCAGGTTCTCCTTGCCATGACCTTTTGCTTTATCGCGAATATAGGCCATAGGCAGATTCAGCTTCTGAGCTACCCATGCCGCGTGCGGAATACCTGCCGTTGCTGTCCCTGCGATCACTTCTGCATCCGGGTATTGGTCGCGAATGATGGCCGCAAATGCTTCGGCAATATCGTTCCGAATCTCCGGGTAAGACATCGTCAAGCGATTATCACAATAGATCGGTGATTTGATGCCGGACGTCCAAGTAAAAGGCTGCTGCGGACGCAGTGCCACTGCTTTAATTTTTAATAGCTGGGAAGCGATATGGTTTGGAATTTGACTAAGTTCAATCATACGTTCAACATCTCCTTCAAAATAGTTTCAGCCGCTTCACGCGGGTTCGGTGCACCAGTAATGGGTCTGCCAACCACAATATAATGACTGCCTCTGCTGATGGCTTCACCTGGTGTCAGGACACGTGTCTGGTCGCCAAGACCACTGCCTGCCGGACGAATGCCTGGAGTAACTGTATGAAAATCACTGCCGTACGCTGCACGAATCGCTGGAACCTCCAGCGGTGAGGCTACTACACCGTCCAGCCCTGCTGCCTTAGCAAGCCCTGCATAACGAACCACGGCTTCCTCCACACTTCCGGGAATGCCGATCTCGTTATTCATGGTCTCTACACTTGTGCTGGTCAGCTGTGTTACCGCGATAATCTCGGGCTTCTTCAGGGAAGGATCAGCGGCAAGCGCCGCTTCAGCTCCTTCACGTGCCGCACGCATCATGCTGACTCCGCCGGCTGCGTGCACATTAAACATGTCCACCCCAAGACGGGTGATACTCTCGGCTCCGCCGCGCACCGTGTTGGGAATATCATGCATTTTCACATCGAGAAACACGGAGTATCCTTTACTTTTCAGCTGCCGAATGAAGTCTGGACCCGCTGCATAGAACAGCTGCATACCAACCTTGAGATAACAAGGTATGCCCTCAAGAGCCTGTACCAGCCTCTGTGCTTCCTCCGCTCCCGGATAATCCAGTGCAACCATCAGACGTGCAGCCATCTCATTGAAATTCGGGTGTTTCATAACCCAGCGCCCCTTCCGCGTGCTCAATTTTTCCGTTTTTGCCCGATATAAAGGACATCCCGCCAACCCTAGAGCTGACTGATGTCCTTCATCAAGTGACTATTGGTTATACAAAGGCTGGCATAGCCTCCGAGGAGAAGTTGATCGTTTGCAGCATGATCAGCAGCGCACGAATCGTATCCAGGGAAGTCATACATACCACACCATTCTCTACAGCTTCACGACGAATACGGAATCCGTCACGCTGCGGTGTTTTACCCTTGGTCAGCGTGTTGAACACAAAGTTCGCTTCGCCGCTGCGGATCATATCGAGAATGTTAGGTGAGCCCTCGCTCAATTTGTTCACAACCGTTACTGGAATGTTGGCTGCTTGAAGCGCCGCTGCCGTTCCGCCAGTTGCCATGATTTTGTAGCCGAGTCTGTAGAAACCTTCCAGCAAAGGTACAGCTTCGTCCTTGTCTTTGTCTGCTACAGTCACAACGATGGCACCCGTAGCCGGAATTTTCATTCCCGCCCCGATCAGACCTTTGAATAACGCCTTGGCGTAGTTCGGGTCACGTCCCATAACCTCACCAGTCGATTTCATCTCAGGTCCGAGGGTTGGCTCAACACGGCGCAGCTTCGCGAAGGAGAACACAGGAACTTTGACCGATACATGATCTGTTTCAGGCCACAGTCCATCGACATAACCAAGTTCCTTCAGTTTTACACCGAGGATCGCTTGTGTTGCCAGGTTCGCCATCGGAATATTGGTTACTTTGCTCAGGAAAGGCACAGTCCGGGAAGAACGCGGGTTCACCTCGATCACGTACACCTGACCCTCATGGATAACAAACTGGATGTTCACCAGTCCGACCGTTTTGAGTTCCTTCGCAATTTTGATGGTGATCTCTACAATTTTCTCTTTCAGATCAGCCGACAAATGCTGCGGCGGATATACTGCGATGGAGTCGCCTGAGTGTACACCTGCGCGTTCGATATGCTCCATAATGCCTGGCACCAGTACAGTCTCACCGTCACAAATTGCGTCTACCTCAACCTCTTTACCCAGCATGTAACGGTCGATCAGAACCGGATGCTCCGGATTGATTTTTACCGCCTGCTCCATGTAGGTCAAGAGCTCTGCATCGGAGTATACAATCTCCATTGCACGGCCGCCCAAGACGTACGAAGGACGAACAAGCACAGGGTATCCGAGTGATTGAGCTGTTTCCACCGCATCGTCTACGGAAATTACCGTTTTGCCTTTTGGCTGTGCAATCTCCAGACGGGAGAGCAGACGCTCAAACTTTTTGCGGTCTTCTGCTTCATCAATGCTTTCCAGGTCTGTTCCGAGAATCGTCACGCCTGCGTTGCGCAGTGGTGCCGCCAGGTTGATCGCCGTTTGACCACCAAACTGCACGATAACCCCTACCGGCTGCTCTTGCTCGATAACGTTCATGACATCCTCGAAGAACAGTGGTTCGAAGTACAGACGGTCAGAAGTGTTAAAGTCTGTCGATACCGTCTCCGGGTTGTTGTTGATAATAACTGCCTCATATCCGGCTTTCTGCAAAGCCCATACCGCATGTACTGTGGAGTAGTCAAACTCGATCCCTTGACCGATGCGGATTGGACCCGAGCCAAGCACAACAACCTTTTTCTTGTCGGAAGGCAGAACTTCGTTTTCTGTCTCATATGTCGAGTAGTAATAAGGCGTTGTTGCTTCGAACTCGGCCGCACATGTATCTACCATTTTGTATACTGGACGAAGATTCTCCTCTTCGCGGCGTGCTCTGACTTCTGCCTCTGTTGTCAGCGTACCACCAGGCTGCCCTTCGGCGCGCAATTCTGCGATGGCACGATCTGTGAAGCCAAGGCGTTTTGCCTGATACAATGTTTCGGAAGTCAGCTCCGATTCTGCGCGAACGCGATCCTCGAATTGAATCAAACCTTCGATTTTGTCCAGGAACCACCAGTCAATCTTCGTCAGATCCTGTAGCTGCTGCAATGTATAACCTCTGCGGAAGGCCTCTGCAATCAGGAACATGCGCTCATCGTCTGCTTTCACAAGTCTTTCATTTAACGTTTCTTCATCCAGCATTTCTGCACCTTTGAGGTAGAGACGGTGTACACCGATCTCCAGGGAGCGAACCGCTTTGTGAATGGACTCTTCAAACGTACGTCCGATCGCCATAACTTCGCCTGTCGCTTTCATCTGAGTACCCAGCTTGCGGTTCGCCGATGTAAACTTGTCGAACGGCCAGCGCGGAATTTTACTTACGATGTAATCCAGCGTTGGCTCAAAGCAAGCATACGTTTGACCTGTGACCGGGTTAACGATCTCATCCAGGGTGTATCCCATCGCAATTTTGGCAGCCATCTTGGCAATCGGATATCCTGTTGCTTTGGAAGCCAAAGCGGAGGAACGGCTTACCCGCGGATTAACCTCGATTACATAATACTGGAAGCTGTGCGGATCAAGTGCAAACTGCACGTTACATCCACCCTCGATGTTCAGGGCACGAATGATTTTCAGGGATGCAGAGCGCAGCATTTGATATTCACGGTCCGATAATGTTTGGCTTGGTGCCACCACGATGCTGTCCCCTGTATGAACGCCTACCGGGTCAAAGTTCTCCATGTTGCAGACCACGATACAGTTGTCGTTTTTGTCCCGCATAACCTCATACTCGACTTCTTTCATACCCGCGATGCTCTTCTCGACGAGACATTGACCGATTGGACTGTAACGAATTCCGGCTGCTACGGTTTCACGAAGCTCTTCTTCGTTCGCACAAATACCGCCGCCTGTTCCTCCAAGGGTGTAGGCTGGACGAACGATGATTGGATAACCGATCTCGCCTGCAAACTGCAGGGACTCCTCCAGAGTTGTTACGATAACACTTTCGGGTACCGGCTGTTCCAGTTCACGCATCAGATCACGGAACAAATCACGGTCTTCCGCTTTTTCGATGGAAGTGAGCTGGGTTCCGAGCAATTTCACATTTTCACGTTCAAGTACGCCTGCACGCGCGAGCTCTACCGCCATGTTCAGACCCGTTTGACCACCTAGTGTTGGCAGCAAGCCGTCTGGACGCTCCTGACGAATAATCTGAGTTACAAAATCAAGTGTAATCGGCTCGATGTAAACTTTATCTGCCATATTTGTATCTGTCATGATTGTCGCAGGGTTGCTGTTGATGAGTACAACTTCCACGCCTTCTTCTTTCAGTGCCTGACAAGCTTGTGTACCAGCATAATCGAACTCGGCCGCTTGACCGATGACGATTGGACCGGAACCAATCACCAGGATTTTTTTGAGATCTTTGTTAATCGGCATGTTATTGCGCTCCTTTCACTGCGGCTGCCAATACGGCTTGACGCGGCTTTTGCGGGTTAGTGATCTTGTGCTGACGAATCATCTCGATGAAACGGTCAAACAGGTAGCTGTTATCATACGGCCCTGGTGCTGCTTCCGGGTGATACTGTACGGAGAAGGCAGGGTAGGTTTTATGTTTCAGACCTTCAATGGTCTTGTCATTATTGTTGATGTGTGTCACTTCAAGATCTGTGCTCTTCACAGACTCTTCGTTTACAGTGTAGCCGTGATTCTGGGATGTGATGAAGCAGCGTCCACTCTCCAGCTCTTTAACCGGGTGGTTACCACCGCGATGTCCGAACTTGAGTTTCTCTGTGTCCGCACCTGCTGCCAAAGCGAACAACTGGTGACCAAGGCAGATGCCGAAGATCGGGTATTCGCCCAGCAATTCACTGATCATGTTCACGGCATGTGGTACATCTTTCGGGTCTCCAGGACCATTGGAGAGCTGGATGCCATCCGGGTTCAGACGGCGGATCTCGTCAGCCGTTACGTTATGCGGTACAACAACGACGTCGCAGTTCCGTTTGCTAAGTTCACGCAGGATGCCTGTTTTAGCGCCGTAGTCCACCAGAACAATACGCTCTGCTGTACCTGGGCTGTTGTACACATGCTCCGTGGAAGTCATCGGGACCTGGTTGCGCAGCTCGGCAATCGTGGTGTCGCCCATCATCTCCAGCAGTTCTTCGACAGGTTTTGATCCTGTTGTGAGAATTCCCTTCATTGTACCGTGATGACGAATCCGGCGAGTCAACATGCGTGTATCAATCTCGCTGATGCCTACGATCCCGTATTCTTTCAGCAGATTATCCACACTGTATTCTGCACGCCAGTTGCTTGGTGTTGGCTCATGTCGTCTTACGACAAAGCCGTGCACATATGGACGAATAGACTCAAAGTCATCCCGGGTAATACCGTAGTTACCAATCAGCGGATACGTCATTGTCACGATCTGTCCGCAATATGAAGGGTCTGAAAGCACCTCTTGATAGCCTGTAATTCCCGTATTAAAAACGACCTCACCTGTCGTTTCACCTTCCGCACCAAATGCTTTACCGGTGAACAGTGTGCCGTCTTCCAACAATAATCTTGCCTGTCCCTGCATCCCATCTCACTCCTCTGTGTTTATCAAAGTTGAATACTTGGAGTTGAACATAAGCGATGTTACGTAGGTTGAAGCTTCGTGGTCAGAAAACCCTGCGATCGCTGTTATCCCCGGATTACTTGATTCCATTTTTCAAATGGGGTAATCCGGTGATAAAGGCGAACGCTTCGCTTCTTCGGGTTCTTTCTGCCCACTCCGCAGTTACGTTCGAGTCTATGTTCAAAAACAGGATTCAACTTTTCCTTTGTTGCGTATATTATGACTCAAGGCTTGACTTGCCTTGAGTTTGTTCATAAAAGTTATTACCGGTCAAGCATTAATTCGTTAAAAAATATATGTTATAAGTGCCATTGTATCCTTTTAACGATGTATTACATCAGCATAGTGCTGTTTTATTGCTGTAACGTGTTATTCCATACACTTTTGCCATTCACCCATGTTTGTACCGGCCAGCCTTTCAGCTTCCAGCCTGTGAATGGTGTGTTTCTGCCCTTGGTTGCAAAGGTTGCCGGGTCAACTGCCTTCTCTTCACCAAGATCAATCATGGTCAGATCGGCAGGTGCTCCTGCTTCCAGCTTGCCTGTATCCAGTCTGAATACACGAGCAGGATCAGCCGTCATGCGTTTCACCAGGAAATCCAGTGTCCACAATCCCGTTTCAACAAATTTGGTGTAGAGGAGCGGAAAGGCCGTTTCGAATCCGACGATTCCGAATGGAGCCAGCTCCATTCCTTTTGCCTTCTCTTCTTCACTGTGCGGTGCATGGTCGGTCACAATCATATCAAGCGTTCCGTCCAGCAAACCTTCGATACAAGCCTGCACATCACGTGGCGAGCGCAGTGGCGGGTTCATTTTCCAATTCGCATCCATACCAGGGATATCTTCATCCGACAGCACCAGATGATGCGGGCAAACCTCAGCGGTCACTTTAATGCCGATGGATTTTGCCAGACGGATCAGACGAACCGATTGTTCTGTGCTTACATGGCATACATGATAGTGTACGCCGGTTGCTTCAGCCAGCAAAATGTCGCGGCCTACGTGAATGGCCTCGGATTCATTAGGGATCCCCTTGATACCGTGACGCTTGGAGAATTCACCTTCAGTCACATACCCACCAACAACCAGTGAATCATCCTCACAGTGTGCGATTACAGGCATATCCATGCTGGCTGCAAGACTCATTGCGTCCTTCATCATTTGTGCATTCTGTACGCCTACACCGTCATCCGTAAAGCCGATTGCTCCTGCTGCCTTCAAAGCTGCAAAGTCGGTCAGTTCGCGGCCAAGTTCGTTCTTAGTTATTGCCGCATAAGGCAACACTTTAACCAGATCCGCTTCCTTCGCTTTGTTCAGCACCAGTTCTACAACCTCCGGTGTATCCGTTACAGGTCTTGTGTTTGGCATGCAGGCAATGGTTGTAAAACCGCCCTGTGCTGCGGAGCGCGCACCCGTTTCAATCGTTTCTTTATGTTCGAATCCAGGTTCCCGCAGATGCACATGCATATCAATCAATCCAGGAATGACCAGTTTCCCTGATGCATCTGTCACATTTTGCGCTGACTTCTCGGCATTCCGCACGATTTCATCTTCCGGGTCAGCGATCGTTTTAATTTTACCTTCTTCTATAAGAATGGTTTTCCGTTCAAGTTCCCCTTCTTGATTCAAGACATTTGCGTTCTTAATCACCTGTACCATAATTGACCTCCGCTTCGGTTCTGTCCCGCAGATTGCAGTCTGCGGGATGAATGGTTTATCGTCTACTCTGTTTATTGTTCTGCAAGAACATTGTCTCGCCAGCCTATGATTTTATCTCAAACCCTGTTACAGCTTCATCGCACGTTCCATAACCGCCATGCGAATCGGAACTCCGTTAGCCATCTGCGGGAAGATTCGTGAAGCTTCACTCTCCACAACCGCATCATCTACCTCGACGTTACGGTTTACAGGAGCAGGGTGCATAATAATCGTGCTTGGCTTCAGGCGTGATGCCCGTTCTTCCGTCAATCCGTAGTGTTCACGATAATCCTCGGCTGAAGTGATCAGTCCATGTTGATGACGTTCAAGTTGAACCCGGAGCATCATGACTACATCAGCGTCCAGTGCTTCCTCAAGACCTACATAAGGTGCGTGTTGCGCCAGTTCAGGAGCTTGCATCGTTGGTGGCGCACAGAAGCGCACATCTGCCCCGAATTTTTGCAATGCCCACAGATTGGAGCGCGCGACCCGGCTGTGCAAAATATCTCCGATGATCGAGACTCGCAAGCCCTTCAGTTCACCGAAGGTCTTCCGCATCGTATAGAGATCAAGCAATGCCTGCGTAGGATGCTCATTGTTGCCATCCCCGGCATTGACTAACGGCACACTCACCTTCTGTGCCAGCTGCTGCAGGACACCAGCCGGTTTCAAGCGAATGACTCCTGCATCAATCCCCATAGATTCCAGTGTGCGAACGGTATCGTAGATCGACTCTCCCTTTTCTACACTGGATGCAGCTGCCGTGAAGTTCAGCACTTGAGCTCCCAAACGTTTCTCTGCCATTTCGAAGGAGAAACGGGTGCGGGTGCTGTTCTCGAAAAACATGTTGGCTACGAAGCGGGATTCCAGAATCGGAACCAGTTTCTCCTTTTGCGCTTCCCAGTGGGCTGCACGGTTCAGAATGGATTCGATCTCGTCGCGGCTAATGTCCTTCAATCCAAGCAAGCTTCGGTCCTTCAACGCTGTCTGTGTAATCATCATGCCTGCTCCCCCCGGTTCTGTATGATTTTGACTTCGTCCTGCCCATCCGTTTCCATAAGTGCAACCTCGATCTCTTCTGATTTGGACGTCGGCACATTTTTGCCGATAAAATCAGGCCGAATCGGAAGCTCCCGGTGTCCGCGGTCTGCGAGTACAGCCAGCTGTATGTTCTGGGGTCTACCGCAGTCCATCAGCGCATCCATCGCAGCCCGAATCGTACGTCCGGTGTACAGTACGTCATCGAACAAGATCACTTTTTTGTTGTGAATGGAAAGGGAATCAGGTGTCATAATCAACAGTTCCTTGCGATTCGCCTGATTGTTATCCAGACGATCATCGCGATAAGGGGTTACATCCAATTCGCCCCATGGAACTTTGGCGCCTTCAATCTCTTCAATTTTGGCGGCGATTCGTTCAGCCAGATACACTCCGCGTGTGCGGATGCCAACCAGCACGCAATCGTCGATACCTTTGTTCTTCTCCAGTATTTCGTGGGCGATCCTTGTCAGTGCTCGGCGGATCGCCGTTTCATCCATAATGACATGTGTTTCTGTGCTCATGCGTTCAGCCTCCTCAGGATGTTCCTTCGAAACCATGGCCCCGTGACGAGGAGAACAAAAAAGACTCCTTGCCGTGTTTATTGGCAAGGAGTCTCCAAACTTCAGACGTCGCTGAAGAACGTTTACTCTCGGGATGCATCTCTTATCTGCCGCAGCAAATAAAACGATGTATCATTCACGTTACCTTGCCAGTCTCACGGGACTGATTTAAAGGTGCTATTCATGTCGTGCATATGAGGAACCTCACAGAGTTCTATCTCAATATGCCCGTTTGTCTTCATGAATTATGACAGAAAGACAACTCTCTGTCAACACCTCACCATCTCAGGTGCATATCCTCTACTGTATCCTTGTTAGGATCAGCATTGGGGCCGAAAAACATCCATGTCACATCACATGTCATTCGTCATTTATAATTATACAACATAACTGCATATTTATCCATAGACAATTACAGCAGAACGGTTATCCAATTTCCCCCTTAGAATACCTGTACTAATTTAGGGGGGGCTTGAAATCTACACGCTCTAGATGAAATATTATGAATCAGCCCATTGTTAATTGGGGAAAGTTTATTACAACACCATTTAACAAATGCTCACTTTTTCCGATATACATATAGCTTGGGAGCAGACAAAGGTAACACATACCAGCCTCCAATGTTTAACTCCCGCACGGTTATAAGAAGGAGGACTTCCATGCGTCACATATGGCAAATATACAAAACAGACTGGGTGCACATTTTAAAAGTCCCTACGGGTATATTTCTGATTGCTGCAATTATTCTTCTCCCCGGTGTATATGATTGGGTGAATGTGAAATCCGTCTGGGACCCGTACAGCAATACACAAGGTATCAAAATAGCCGTCACCAGTGAAGATCAAGGATCATCTGTCACAGGAACTTCGGTCAATATAGGTGAAGCGTTAATTCGAAGCTTAAAACAGAACAAAAAGCTGGGATGGACTTTCGTTGATAAGGAGCAGGCAAGCCGTGGAGTCCAAACAGGAGAATATTACGCTAGCTTGCTTATTCCCGCTGATTTTTCGTCCAAAATAACAGGCATTGTGGAGGGAAAGCTGGACCGGCCAGAAGTAATCTACACCGTTAATGAAAAGGTAAATGCCATCGCTCCCAAAATAACCGGTTCTGGTGTGTCCGCAATTACCAAACAAATTAACGAGAATTTCACCGAAGCTGTCAGTGAAGCAGTGCTCACCAAGCTGAGGGAAGCCGGGATCGAGATTAATGCACAGCTGCCGACGCTACGCAAAATGGAACACGGCATCTTTATGCTGGAGAAAAATCTGCCTGCCATTCGGGCGGCTGGTCAAAAGGTACTTGAAGTGGATCAGGCCATGCCCGAGATTGTGACCAAAGCACAAAAAATTGTAGAGCTGGAGAAGCGATTGCCGGAAATTAATGAAGCTGCCGGATATGTGCTGAAAATTCAGCAGTACTGGCCGCAGATTAAAGCAGCCGCTGGCGAAGTTGTCGCTCTGGAGACCCGCATTCCTGAAATCCAACAGGCCGTTGCCCGAATTCAGGAGGTCGATGCCAACTTTGGACAAGTGGCTGGCGTAATAGTTACTGCTTTGGATAAAACCGACAAAGCGATGGCTATTGTATCTGCTGCCGAGCAGGATCTCGATAAGATATCCGGTATTGCCGCTAATGGAGCGCAACTGGCGGAGGAACTCAATCGCTTTGTCAGTGCCACTCAGGAGGCATTTCAGACAATCACACCCACAATCCGGCAAAACCTGCTGCTGATCCAACAAATTACAAATGCGGCTGGAGATGTATTTGCACAATTAAATGAAACTGATCTAAGCAAGCTTCCAAACGCCGATGAAATAGACCGTATTACAGTCCGCTTAGGCAATGCAGTGAAAATTGCCGACAGCATGGCTGCCCTACTCGGGAAAATAGATGGCTTATTGCCGTCTCATCCACTATCTGCGAAGGTGCAACAATTGCAAACGATATCCGATCAGCTTCAGCAGCAGATACGTCTAGCCGGGATCATCAGTAATGCACTGCAAAACAACACTACGCCTCCGGCAGACATCGTTGCCAGATTAAACGAGATGACAAGGAATGCAAGCAGCGGCATAGATCGGTTCATCAGCACCTATGACAGCCAAATCTCCCCTGCGCTCTCAGCAGGTACAGATCAATTACAATCCATCCTCTCGACTTCGGCAGATACACTAGAGGGAGCACAGGAACGACTTCCCGACATAGCCGACATTCTTGCAGCGGCGAAGCAAGGCATTACGTTTGGACAATCAGAGCTTGAGAAAATCCAGAGTGATCTGCCCCAGATTCAGGCCAAAATACATGAAATCTCGCAAACTCTGGATGCGAAAAGCAAAGCCTTTATTCAGGCGCTCCACACCGTCTCCTCTCTTGTTCAGCGGGACCTGCCAAAGCTTGAGGACAAGCTGAATGCAGCGGCCAGCTTTGTTCGCAATGATTTGCCGCAGGCAGAGAAGCAGATTCACAAGGCGTCCAGCTTTGTACAGCATCAGCTGCCTGAGGTGCAGAAGGGTGTTCATCGTTTAGCAGGCCTTGTACGTGATGACTTGCCCGCACTGGAAAATGCCATTCGCAAGGCGGCAGTCAAGCTGAGAGAAGTCGAAGGCAACAATCAGTTTGCCGAGCTTGCCAAGCTGCTGCGGGGGGATATCGAAAAGGAAAGCGCATTTCTCGCGAGTCCTGTACAGATTAAAGAACAGCAGCTCTATCCAATCCCGAATTACGGCTCAGCCATGTCACCCTTCTATGCTGTATTGTCTTTGTGGGTAGGCTCGACTCTCCTCATATCGTTGCTGCGTGCGGAAGCGGAGAATCCAGAGGGGCGATATCGCGGATATGAGCTGTACCTCGGGCGTCTTGCCACGTTTCTAACGATTGGACTATTACAGGCGATCTGTGTCACGGCAGGAGATATTCTGATTCTCGGAACCTACGTTGCAGATCAATGGTGGTTCATTGTGTTCGCAATGCTGGTGAGTACCGTGTTTGTAACCATCACATACACACTGTTGTCCGTATTCGGAAATATCGGCAAAGGCATTGCCATTATCTTTATGGTATTTCAATTCTCCAGTTCGGGCGGGACCTTTCCGATCAGCATGACATCACCCTTTTTCCAGGCGCTGAATCCGTTCATGCCGTTCACCTATGCGATCAGCCTGCTGCGAGAAGCGGTTGGCGGCATTTTATGGTCTACTGCGATTAAGGACATCCTGTGGTTATGCCTGTTCATTGCATTAAGTCTGATTCTGGCTCTACTGTTAAAACGTCCGTTAAGCAGTCTGACCAAGCGTTCTGCCGAAAATGCGAAAAAAACGAAAATTATTGCTTGATCAAAAAAAGAGGGCATCTTGAACATCATGTTCAGAGGCCCTCCTTGAATTCGCATTGACGTTTACATTTACTTTGTTTTACTTCTGCTTGATCGAACGCTGCTCTTCCAGCTGCGTATAGGCTTGCTTGATCGTTGACAACGTTTCTACATGACGGTAGATGTTGTTGCCCACCGTTACGAGCAGGGCTGCAATGAGCAGACCTGTCAGCACTTTTTTGCCGAGACCGGAACGCAGATCGCTGATGAACATCCCCCCTAGCAGATAAAAAGCAAATAAATAATGTCCTGCATACAGATACATATCATATTGATACACAGCCAGCCCGAAGCCTACAACAAGATGAAGCAGGAAAGCGAATATAATGTACGGCATCAAGGTCCATACACTGCTCTCCCGTATACGTCGGATAAAACCAGCAAATGCAAGCAGCAACAGGAACCCCCCCGTCATCTGAACGTACAGCGGATTAGCTCTGGAGAGGTCCGTCACAAATGCAACCATACCCGGATCAAGCAAATGTACTTTGGGGGACAGCATCGGATTGATCGTTAACAGAGTTAATGCTTTAACATGTACAGCCCACTGAAACGGTGTGGCATAGCTGGTGCCTCCATTTTGAATTCCGAGCAGCCAGTTGCTCACCCAGCTTCGTCCACCAAATGCCACATACTGAATAGCTGTTAACACCACAATCATCAGCACAGCCAGTGCCATGATACCAACGTATTTTTTCCAGCCGGCCTTGGTTCGCCATGCCTTCATATTAAAAAATACAGCTCCAGCAAACGGCACAATATTGGTGGAGGTTAATCCGAAATTAATCGTTGCCAGCAGTGCATTCGGAACATAATGTACCTCTTGCTGAACACGTGTATATTGCAAATAAACAACAGACAACAAAATAACAAACTGCACATAAGGATATGAGTCGGGTATAAGTGCCGTATACATCAGATATGAGCTGAATCCGAATAAGAGCGCAAACAGCAGCGGAGTGTAGGAAGCTCTCTCTTCATTACGACTGAGAAAAATATAGACCAGAATAACCGATCCTGCATTCACAAGAGACTGGAGGATCAGAAAAAACCAGTTGCCACCCAGCAGCTTGGATACAGCAGCCAGCGTAACAGCCAAATAAGAAATTAAAGGATGAATCACAGAGGAACTGTTGTCCCCATAATACATTGAAGGATCGAAATTAAACAAATTAAGAGGAAACAAGGTGGTATTAAACGGCGTATATTTAGCTAGCATGTCTGCATGCTCACTCATATATATAACATATGAACCATTCATCACACCGTAAAAGAGGGCAAAACCCGCAAACAGATAAAAAGCGGTCAACGTCACCCTGCGGTCATACCATATGTAATCTAAAAATTTCATAAAGTCACATCCAATATTTGATATAAAATCTATGTCCTAGAGTACGAGCAGACATAATCCGCCCAAAATACAGGCTACTCCCATCCAGCGCATCGGCCCGACCTCTTCTTTGAAAGCCCATTTGGCAATAATGAGCGTCCATATGTAGGTTAACGCATTGGCAGGCAGTACCACAGTTAAAGGAAGGAATTGCAGCAATACAATATTGAGCAAAGCACCTGTGCCATAAAATCCAAGACCCATCAACACATGCAGCCGTTTGCGGCTTGTCGCGTAAACTTTCAATCCAGCTCCACCCATCGCCCCGCATAACGTCATCACAACCAAAACAGCAACCATCCAGCTATCGGTCCACACTGGTTAACGTCACCCCGATTCCCAGGAGCACAACTGCCGCAAGCTTCTGTACTGTAATCTCTTCCCCAAGCAGGAAATGCCCATAGACCAAGGCAAATACATAACTGGCACACATGATCGGATAAGCCACCGACAGCTTTTCCCGCGCAAACGCCTTGATCATGAGTATGGCACCTAATCCATAACACAGGAATCCGATGCCCATGTATATCCATTCCGTTAATCCCCACTTCCAGAACAGCTGCCCGGTTGCAGTCAGGAACGCAGAAGCCAGCATCAACAGCTTGCCGGTATGGCGTGAACTCATTTCCCCCACGTTAATGCCTCCATCTCCGGAACACGTTTGTTAATAAAATAACGCTGACTCACCAGCTGCATGACAGGAAGGTCGGATAATGAATCGGAGTAAGAGCAGGATTGCTCATAATCAATTTCCAGGTTTTTCTTTGCCAGATAAGACTGAATCCGCCGCACCTTCTCTTCACCTTTACAATTTTCCCCGTCAATGACGCAAGTATATCCATTCTCATGTCGTACAAGCTCTGTGCCGATCACATGATCAACCCACGGGAATTGCTGAAAAAATTTCATGTATGCATGCGGAGAAGCCGTCACTAACAACACATGATATCCAGCCTCCTTCCGATGCTGCATCTCTACGCTAGCCTCGGTGAATATGGATGTACGCAGATGAGTATCAAAGAAGTGCTGTAAATCCTGTTCTGACATGCGCTTTATTTCTTGAAAATAAGAGCGTTTAACTCGTTCAACCGTCATAAAACCTGCCTTGAATAACAGTGTATGGAACGCAATGACAGGCAGCCGCCATGCCTGCCACGGATAACGGCGCACTCCATAGTATACAAACTGGAACATGGAATCGCTGCGTATAATCGTCTTATCAATATCAAAAATCGCAATCTTCGTACGTTTCACCCTGATCCCCCTCTATATTGTCTCTTGCTGTCTATTCGAAGATGGCAAAGATCGTAATTACACTGACGACATATAAAATAACGGTAATCAAAATAGGCTTGTCCTCAAACAAAACACGGTCCGGGGAGCCTCCTTGATTTTTCATATGGATCAGATACAAATACCGAAACATGCCATAAATGACCAGAGGAATGGTCCACATCAGATGAATGGTGCGATCTGACGTAAAGGTAAATAAGGAGTAGCTGATAATGGTTGCCGTCGTTACGATGGTATTAAACTGATCTAACAGCGTAATCGAGTAGTTATCCAGCACCTTGCGATGTGATCCTGTGTTGCCTTCCAGCAAAGTAAGTTCATTTCTCCGTTTACCAATCGCCAGAAACAAAGATAACAACATCGTGCAGATCAGGAACCATGGCGTGAAGGGCACATGAATCAACACACCGCCAGCAATCGCACGCAGCACGAATCCGGCCGCAATTGTCATCATATCCAGTATGACCAAATGTTTAAGTACAAAAGAATATGAGACGTTCAGCAGGAAGTATACGATGCATAGCACACCGAAAAGTGGATTCATCACAAAAGCTGCTATCAGAGAAAGCACCAGCAGTACAATACCGAAAATAATCGCATGGACAGGGTGCACCTGGCCTGACGCGATCGGTCGAAACTGCTTGGTCGGGTGTTGCTTGTCCCGCTCCCGGTCCACAACATCATTTAAAATATACACACAGCCCGCTACCAGGCTAAACAGCAGAAAGCCAGCGATCGTGGCAGCAATAGTCTCCGTTCGAATCTCTTCAAACGAAAATAATAATGCCGCAAATAATAGCAAATTTTTGGTCCACTGCTTGGGTCTTAACAGCTTGAACAAGCCGGATATCGTACCCGCACCGCTCCCCGATGATAAAGTATTTGTCCGTGATGAAAACAATTGCAGTAACTCCCTTCAGAAACAATTCTAACTTTCCAGTATATACAATTAACGTAAAGACTTAATCATAAGTTGCTTGGTTATTTTTGTAAAGAGCACAAATGATATATTTTCACAGAAAAAAGAGACCGTTTCCGGTCTCTTCACACTGAGCTTCTTCGATTTTAACGTATGCTTCAATTAAAATTCAAACTCAACATCACTCAGACGACGTTTAATTTCGGCAATAACCCGTTTCTCTTCCTCTTCACCGTTTGCGATAAACGTTACGGAGAAACGAACAAAGTTACCTGCATCATCCCAAGGTACGGAGGAGATCAGCTTCTCACGGATCAGGAATTGAGAGAAATCCTCACCGGATTCGAAGCGGCGTCCACCAACAACACCTTTTGGTGCTTCTACGTAAAGGAAGAAGGAACCTTTCGGTTTCTCAGCCTGGAAGCCAAGTTCATTTAATGCTGCTACCAGCATGTCATGACGACGGGAATATTTCTCAGCAATTTTCTCTGTAATTTCCGGATGACTCAAGCCATACGCTGCCGCTTTCTGGATCGCGATGAATTGACCGGAATCATTGTTGTCCTTCACATCACTGAATGCTTTGACAACGAGCGGATTACCAGCAACAAAGCCAATTCTCCAACCCGTCATGTTGTAGGATTTGGACAAGGAGTGAAGCTCCACACCAACATCCTTCGCGCCAGGCACGGACAGGAAGCTGAACGGTTTTTTGCCATCATACGTCAACGCTGCATATGGTGCATCATGTACAACAACGACATTGTATTTTTTCGCCCATGCAACAACCTCAGTGAAAAACTCCACCGTTGCACTTGCACCAGTCGGGTTGTTCGGGTAGTTCAGATAGAGCAATTTTGCACGTTTTGCAATATCCTCGGGGATCGCCTGCAAATCAGGCAGGAAGTTGTTCTCTTTGGTCAATTGAACGTTAAATACTTCTCCGCCCAGATATTTGGTATGTGTACCCATGACCGGATAACCAGGAACAGTCATAATCGTTACGTCTCCCGGGTTAATGAAGCACGAAGGCATCATTGCCAAAGCCGGCTTGGAGCCGATGGAGTGGACGATTTCAGTGTCCGCATCAATCCCGTCAACGTTAAATACGTTTTTCAGGTATGCTGCTGCCGCTGCCTTGAACTCAGGAATACCGTTATCGGCATATCCGCGGTTCTCCGGCTTGGCCGCTTCTGCAGCAAGTGCAGCAACAATGCCTGCATCTGCCATTTCATCCGGTTCACCCACCCCAAGGTCGATCAACTCGACATCAGGAAAGTCTTTTTTTGCAGAAGCCTTAGCACGTTTGATTTTCTCGAATTTATAGATGTTGGTGTCTTTACCATAGTTGGAGCCGCCGATACGGTCAGCAAAATTAGTTTGGATGTACGTTTCTTGATATTGTTCAATACTCATAATGCGATTCATCTCCTCATTGTGACACAAATTTCTCATGTTTTAATATGAAGCATTTGAGCATACAACACCATGGACAAAATATCCGAACATTTGTACTTTCTACAAAGGTCAGCGGCTTCTCAGCGAAGCCAGTACATCCTCCATATCCTGCGGGATCGGTGCAGTGAATTCCATATACTCTCCTGTAGAAGGATGTACAAAACCAAGCGTTGCAGCATGCAAAGCCTGTCCACTCATTTTGATCCCCTTATTGCGTCCGTATGTCGGATCACCCACCAGCGGATGACCGATAAATTTCATGTGCACCCGAATCTGATGGGTACGCCCTGTTTCAAGCTTTAACTCGAGCACAGTGTAATCGTTAATGCGCTCGGTCACGGTAAAATGAGTCACCGCATGTTTGCTGTTGCGCTCTGTGACGGTGTACATTTTACGATCATTCGTATCACGGCCTATCGGTGCATCGATCGTACCTTGATCATGACTCAGATGACCGTGCACCAGCGCAATATAACGCCGGTTTACGCTATGCTCCTTCAACTGGGCAGCCAGTGATGCGTGAGCACGATCATTTTTGGCCGCCATAATTAAACCGGATGTGTCCTTGTCAATCCGATGTACAATTCCCGGACGCAACTCCCCATTAATCCCGGACAGATCCTTGCAGTGATACATCAACGCGTTCACAAGTGTGCCTGACGTATGACCTGGTGCCGGATGTACCACAAGTCCGCGCTGTTTGTTAATCACAATCAGATCACTGTCTTCATAAACCACTTCCAGCGGGATATCCTCTGCGATAATTTCCACCGCCGCCGGCTCAGGAATCTGCAGAACGATCTGATCCCCTTCGGAGAGCTTGGCGTTGGACTTCACTGAAGCCCCGTTTACAGTGACTGCCCCATCTCCGATCCATAGCTGGACCTGTGAACGGGATACGTTTTCTAGAGCATCGGTAATGTATTTGTCCACGCGTTCTTTCTTATGTTCAGCGGCAACGGTCCATTCCATACGTTCCTCACCGTTAAATTCTTCTTCGATATGAAGCTGTTCCTCATTCACTTTACTCATGCTGCTCATTCCCTTCAATCTTTGCAGCCGCTTTCTCACGGCGTCCTTCCAATAAAGTCTCCACAATAATCAATCCTACCCCGATGCAGATCGCGGAGTCAGCAATGTTGAAGATGGGAAACGTGTAACTTCCGAAATTAAGCTGTACAAAATCCACAACTTCCCCTGTCAAAGCACGGTCAAGGAAGTTGCCGATCGCTCCACCAAGCACCAGGCTTAGAGCTATTGGCAGCAATTTGTGCGGCGTATCTTTTACTTTTTGCAAATACCAGATCAAAGCGACCACCACAATGATTGTAACCACAATAAAGAACCAGCGCTGGTCCTGCAAAATGCCAAACGCCGCACCTGAATTACGATGGGAAGTGATGACAAAAAAATTGCCAATGACCGGAATTTCTTCTCTGAGCTCCATCCGGGTAGCAATCAGGTACTTTGTTCCCTGATCAACTAAAAATACGATAAAAGCAAGGATATAATACACCACGTTTGTTGTCACTCCGTTCTTGTCTTTTCCAGCGATACCAAGCTTTCGCCAGACTTATTTATTGTAGCACAGCTATTTAGAGATCGTCCATGACGGGGCCAACGTTGGCATCCTCGGCTACCTTGGTAAAAGCGATAACATTTGCCTTCTGTAATCCCGCCTGAAAAGGCACATCCTAGAATGGAGACATCAACCGGATTCCGGATGAACCAGAAAGGGGAAAGCCATGTCACATTTCACAGCCAAGCAACTGCAATCACTGCGTTCCGAGCTTATGAGCAACAAACGTGAAATCGAGCACAGACTGTCCGAGAATGAACACTATGGCCTCGGGGACTCTCTCAAGCTGCAGACCGGAGAATTGTCACCTATTGATAATCATCCTGGCGATTTAGCCACAGAGGTATATGAACGGGAGAAGGATATTTCCCTGCTTGAGCATGATGAGTTTCAACTTGAGCGCATTGATTCTGCTCTGCATGCGATTGAAGAAGGCCACTACGGAACCTGTGCAGTCTGCCAGCAGCCGATTCCTTATGAGCGTATGGAAGCTGTTCCGTACACCAAATACTGCAAAAAGCATCAACCCGAAACCGTCGTTTCCGAGAACCGCCCTGTGGAAGAACAATTTCTTGCTCCGGCGTTTGGACGTACCAGTCTGGACGAAAGAGAGGACCAGAACGGCTTCGACGGTGAAGATGCCTGGCAGATTGTAGAGAGCTGGGGAACCTCCAATACTCCTGCAATGGCCGAAAGTGGTGATATCGACAGTTATGATGTAATGGCTATTGAAGCTACCGAGGAGCTGGACGGTTTTGTGGAAGCATACGAAAGCTTTGTTGCAACAGATATTTATGGTCATGATGTGTCCATTGTTCGTAATCGGCAGTATCGGAAGTACCTTGAGAATGGTGAAGGGTCAGGCTTGCTCGAACCGGGCTCCGAGGAGGATTAATACGTATTCATATCCAGCTGACGCTGCACGATTCGCACAATATCAGCGATGTAATCTCCAACAATCGGCAGATTTAGTGCACCCAGAACCTGTAACACATAGATAATCGTTGCTGCAAAAAAAGTAAATCCAATCGCGATGCCTACACCTCTCGCTGTGCCAGACAACAGATTTAACCCGATGAGCTTCCATGGTCTGTTCAGCAGCTCGGTATATTGTGCAATGCGTGAACGCTCCAGTTCATTCGCGAGCCGGCTCGTCAAGGTATGTAGTTCTGCAATTTTATCGTGAGATGTATCCTCAGAATCCGTATTAGAGACGGCTTGTGTGGATTCGGCTGGCTGGTCCTGTTTGCTCATATTTCGCTCCAATCGTTCTATAATGTTGATGTTGATGTAAGCTTACGAAAAATCAGCTGATGAAAGTGCCATTTAAATCATTTGATACAAGTGCACAATTTAGTCATTTCCTTTTCATGCAAAAAACAAACGAGCCCAGCTTCAGGAATTGCTTCCCTGGCTGTGGCTCATTTATATCGTTCCACTATTTATTTAGGTTATCCTATATTATAGACAACTACTCTACAGGCTACGCCTCAATGTAGATTCCGATCGCTTTGCCCCCGGCATCCACGCGTTCCATCTGATCAGTAGTACCAAAAGTTACCTCTGTTACAAGCACGTTCTCGCGCAGAACTTCGTCAAATGCCTGAATTGCTGCTTGAAGATCGGCATCTACATCCAGCGTCAGACGCACTCTTTTCTCAATCGGCAGATCCAGTCGTTTCCGAGTATCCTGTACCGCCCGAACAACTTCACGCACCCAGCCTTCCTGCTCCAGTGCTGGAGTGATCTCCGTGTTCAGCGCTACAGTCAGACCATAACCTGATGCTGATGCAAACCCGGACTTCGCCTGCTTCTCAACCAGCAATTCCTCGTCCGTCACCTGAAGCTCCTCTCCTTCTGGAGAAACCACTTTGAATACGCCCTCCGCTACGATTTTACGTGTCTCATCCGCTGTCATGCCTTTAAACAGGTTCTGCAGGAAACCTACGTTTTTGCCGTATTTTTTACCTGCTACCTTGAGGTTCAGCTTGAGTGTAAAATCTACGAATTCCGCATCATTATGCTCGGTACGGATTGCTTTGACATTGATCTCTTCCTTGATGATCTCTTCATAACTTGCCAGATCAAAGCCTTTATCTAGAGAAACGATCAACTCGGACAGCGGCTGACGTGTTTTGATGCCCGTTTCGTTACGAACGTTACGAGCAAGTTCTACCACGCGACGAGCTGTTTCCATATCCTGCTCCAGCGCCGCATCAATCAACGCTTCGTTAGCTGTCGGGTAATCGTCCATATGCACACTCTCACCCGTCGTCAGGTTCAAATAGATATCTTCAGCCAGCATAGGTGTAAATGGCGCTACCAGCTTCGATGTAGTCACCAGCACTTCAGTCAGGGTGCGATATGCATCCAGCTTATCCTCTGTCAGACCACTTCCCCAGAAACGGTCACGGGAACGGCGGATATACCAGTTGCTCAGTTCATCTACAAAAGCTTCGATAGCCTTGGACGAATTCAGGTAGTCATTCACGGACAGTGCTTTTTCCACAACAAGGATCAGACTGTTAAGTCTCGACAGAATCCAGCGGTCCAGCTTGTGAGCTGACAATTGGAACGGATGCTCCTGCGGATCGAATCCATCAATCGTTGCATACAACGTCAGGAATGCATGTGTGTTCACCAATGTATCGACCATTTTGGATTTGGCTTCCCCTACGATACCTTTAGAGAAACGTTTGCTGTTCCATGGTGCACTATCAGACAGCAATGCCCAGCGGAATGCATCCGTACCGTATTCCTCGATAACCTCCCAAGGATCAATGACGTTGCCTTTGGATTTGGACATCTTCTGGCCGTTCTCATCCAGTACGTGTCCTGTTGCCATAACGGCTTTGTAAGGCGCTTTGCCTGTCAAAAGTGTGGATACAGCGAGAAGGCTGTAGAACCAGCCGCGCGTCTGGTCGATTCCTTCACAGATCATATCCGCCGGATATTGCTGCTCAAAGATTTCTTTATTTTCAAAAGGATAATGCTGCTGTGCAAACGGCATCGAGCCGCTGTCAAACCAGACATCAATCACTTCCGGCGTACGCTTCATTTCATATTTACCACAAGAGCTGAGCACCTTCACTTCATCCACATACGGTTTGTGCAGCTCCAGGTTTTCAGGCACATCGCCTACGGCACGTGCACGAAGCTCGGCGATGCTGTGCGGTGCAAACTGTTCCCCCGTCTCTTCACATACCCAGATGTTGAGCGGCGTACCCCAGTAACGGTCACGGCTGATGTTCCAGTCCACGAGGTCTTCCAGAAACTTGCCGAAGCGTCCTTCACGAACATGTCCTGGGTACCATTCCACTTCGCTGTTGTTGGCAATAAGCTGATCCCTAATAGCGGTAGTCTGGATAAACCAGCTATCCATAGCGTAGTACAGCAGCGGTGTATCACAACGCCAGCAGAATGGGTAGCTGTGCTCGTATTTCTCTTTACTGAACAGGCGACCATTTTCGGACAAATATCTGACGATGTCGATGTCGCAATCCTTCACAAACCGGCCTGCAAAATCCGTGACTTGTGCTACAAATTTGCCTTCCAGATCAACCATGTTGACAAAGCTGATGCCATTCTCGCGGCATACACGATAGTCATCTTCACCGTGTGCAGGAGCCATGTGAACGATACCCGTACCGCTTGCATCCGTTACAAATGATGCACCAAGTACGATATTTGTTTTCTCTGCCTGAATATAATTAAATGGCGGGCTATAGGTTTTACCGACCAGTTCAGCACCTTTCAGCGTACCGATGATCTCATATTCACCTTTGCTATCCTTCATAACCTTCTCTACAAGATTGGTTGCCATGATGTATACTTCATCGTTTTGACGTACACGGGAATAATCCATGTCCGGGTTGACCGCAAGTGCAACGTGAGAAGGCAGTGTCCAAGGTGTTGTCGTCCAGGCCAGTACGAACTCACCACTATCATGCAGCTTGAATTTCGCTGTAGCACTCAGGTCTTTGACATCCTTATAACCTTGTGCAACTTCATGTGAGCTGAGTGTTGTCTGACAGGAAGGACAGTATGGGCTAACCCGATGACCGCGGTACAGCAATCCTTTTTCGTGAATTGTGGCAAGGATGTTCCATACACTTTCGATGTAGTTGTTATCAAGTGTGATGTACGGGTTATCCATGTCCGTCCAGTAACCAATGCCTTCGGTCAAGTCACGCCATTGCTGCTCGTATTCAAATACGCTCGCTTTACATTCGTTGATGAACTTCTCCACACCATAATCTTCGATCTCCCATTTGTGAGAGATACCCAGTTTTTTCTGTACTCCAAGCTCTACCGGCAAACCATGGGTGTCCCATCCGGCTTTGCGGACTACACGATAACCCTTCATCGTATTATAACGACCAACAAAGTCTTTGATTACACGGCCAAGCACGTGACCGATATGAGGTTTTCCGTTTGCTGTTGGCGGGCCTTCATAAAAAACAAAGTTTGGCTTGCCCTCCCGATTTTCAATGGAACGCTTAAAGGTGTTCTCCGTCTTCCATTTATTTAACATGCGTAATTCTCTTGCACGTGCTTTCTCTTTGACGTCAACTCGCTGCATGCTGCTCAACTTCCTTTCTCTTATTGAATCAATATTGGATTGCTCGCGATGAGCACTTCAACCTCACCAGGTATTCCTTGTTCCTAGTGCTACCCGTCGTTTTGGAACACAAAAAAACCTCATCCCTGGAAAGGGACGAGGTTATGCTCGCGTTACCACCCTAATTCTGTTCATCACAAACCACATTCAGATTACTCTGAGTATGCTCTGTCATCAACAGCGCTTAAGCCCTGCTAAATTGCTACAGGGTACCGTTATAACGTACGGCTTACGGTTCAGCTTACACACGGTCAGGCTTACACCGCTTCAGCGTCACTTCTCCGGGAAGATATTCGGCTATAACTCATCCGTTGGTTTGCACCAGACACCAACTCTCTGAGGGATGAGATCATAACGTACTGAGCCCGTCATGGAATCACTATTCAATATGAATATAGTTATAGCTTCTTTGCCCGCAAAAGTCAACCGGGCGGCAGACTAATAAATTTCTTTCATCTCCCGCTCACGATCCTGTACTTCCTGCTCCCGGCTCTCCAGCACTTCCCAGCCATCCTGTGTCAACAGTTCAAGCTGAGCTTCTACAAGCGTGCGGAAACGTGCGCGATAGATCGAAGCCTGCTTCTTCAGTTCCTCCACTTCCAAAGCAATCTTGCGAGACTTTCCAAGCGCTTCGTTCACGATTCGGTCAGCATTTTTCTCTGCTTCCTTCACGATGAGCTGCGCTTCTTTCTTTGCATTGTTTTTCACATCATCGGCAGCTTCCTGTGCAATGATGATCGTTTTGCTGAGCGTTTCCTCAATGGTAGCAAAATGATCCAGCTTCTCCTGAACGGACAGCAACTGATTGCTCAGCTCCTTGTTCTCCCGAATGACGCCCTCATAGTCTTTGATGACTTGATCCAGAAATTCATTGACCTCATCCTCGTCATACCCGCGCAAGCGTCGGGAGAATTCCTTGTTATGTATGTCCAGCGGCGTTAATGGCATGCTGTCCACCTCCTGTAAAAATTCCTTCCCGATCGAGAGAAGGTTTGCAGCACATGGGTTCCACCCAAGGGGCCGTAACAAGACGCCTGTATCTGGCATCCAGTACGGAATGAAGGACCTGCATCGTTTTATGAGAGGTCCATTGACAACATGTACTTTAATGTATATCGGAAACACCAAATATTTTTTTACCCTTTACGTTTAACATTTCGACAAGAATTTAGATTATCCTGCAACATCTTCAAGCAAATTTCCCGATTTTCACCCTGCAACGTCCCTTTTTGGTCATTCCATCCTGCTCCAGCACCTTAAAACGACCAAAGCCCTGAATGGATACCACATCTCCAGCCTTGAGCGTCTTCGAGGGATCTTCCACCACTTTCCAGTTTACCTTGCAGCGACCTGCCTTGATGGGAACCATCACCTTGCTGCGACTTAAACGATACACATCTGCACAGATGCCATCAAGCCTCAAGGAAGCAACGGTAATATCTATGGTGTCCAATTTTGTCTCAGACCATTTCATCTGATTCAGCGGCAATAACTCAGTGAACACATGTAACCGATGGACCTGATTCAATTGAAGCGATAAAAAAGCGCCGGTTTCCGCTGCCACAACTGTGTGACAGCCTTCCTCCAGCACTTGAATGTCTCCAATCTTGCCACGTTTCATCCCGAGCCCGAGCAAAGAACCCATGTAGTCCCCATGCTCAAGCTCCGAAATTTTTGCATCATCTGATGTAATGCTGAGCACCTGCATCCCCATATCTTCCTCATCGAGATAACGATAGTCGGGTGCAATCAATGCTCTTTTGCGTTCAGCAGCCTCATATCCGCCATCCAGGCGAACCTGAACGTCCTGACTGCGATTAACCAGGGATTGCAAAATAAATACCTGTCTAGGATCAAGGAAATCGGTGAGCTTCATATCATGATACTTGCTCGCACGCTCAATCCAATCAGAGGCTTTATCTACAAAGTCCCGTTCATCATGGCTAAAATGTTCGTAAATATCACTGCTCATCTATGTCACCCTTAGCCTAATATGCAAAATATTGAAGTATTGAAAGTAACCCAACGAGCGCAAGTCGAAGAACAAGCAGCGCCACAATCGGGGAAATATCCAGCACGCCGAACAAAGGCGGAATAAACCGGCGGAAAGGACTTAAATAAGGCTCCACGAATTTGCCTAACAATTCACCGATGAAGCTTTCCCGTGCGTTAGGAAGCCATGACATCAATATGTAGACGATGACCATGTAAAAATAAATCTGATATACCGTGGACAATATAACTTCAAGTTGATACAAAAGCGGCTCACCTCATTCTGTTATAATCTTGCTCGCTGTCAGCCAGTATTTCCGTAATGGTTCCCTGAATTTCAACCGTATCTGGCGTACAGAGAAAAATGTTGCCGCCAATTTTAGATATACCGCCACCCAATGCGTATACCGTACCGCTCAGAAAATCAATGACACGCAGAGCCTGATCCTGACGGATTCGCTGCAAATTGACCACAACGGTACGATGCGAGCGAAGATGGTCGGCGATCTCCTGTGCTTCGTCATATGAACGAGGTTCATACAGGACAACTTTAACATTTTTCTGGGAATGAATGCTAACCACATTATTCCCCCTTTGGTTTCTACGTTTATCCAGTGCAGAGGTTTCATTTTCATGCTGTTCTTGCTCTTGTTCATCCTGTGCAGCAAGCCGCTCACGCTCCACAATCTCTTCCTCGTCCTGAAGTCCAAGGAAATTCATAAATTTATTCATTACGCCCATCGTGTTCCCTCCTCTTTTCCTACGAGTATTGATCCAAGCCGCACCCACGTTGCCCCTTCTTCAATGGCTACTTCGAAATCGTTTGACATGCCCATCGACAGCTCCGTCAGCGGCTGCGCAGTCAATGCTTGTCCATTCAAATCGTCTCTCAGCTCACGCAACCCTCGAAATACAGGGCGTGTCATCTCCGGATCTTCCTCATGAGGTGCCATCGTCATCAGACCGATGACATTGAGGTTGTTGAACGATTGGATGTCCTTCAAGAATGAACTTGCCTGTTCAGGCTGCAAGCCATACTTGCTCTCTTCACCCGAAATATTCACCTGCATAAACGTGTTTACCTTCATGCCTAGCGCGCCGGCTTTTTTGTCCAGTTCCTTGGCCAGTGACAAACGATCCAGTGAATGTATGTATGCAAATTTGCCAATGACGTCCTTCACCTTATTTGTCTGCAAATGACCGATAAAATGCCAGGTGCCCTTCTGCCCCAAAGCTTCCCACTTCGCCTGTGCATCCTGCCAGCGATTCTCTCCAATATGCTCAAGACCTTGTTCAAGCACAGCCCCTGTCGTTTGCAATGAGACATATTTCGTGACCGCAATCACATTCACATGTTCGGACTGACGGTTGCTACGCTTGCACGCATCTTCAATCTTCTGATTAACTTGTTGTATACGCTCCTCCAATGACACAGAGGGTCACCTCTCTTCCAGCCCAATCCAGCTTGCCATTCTCCCTGTCGTTCCGTTCTCCTTACGATAAGAGAAAAAAAGCTCAGGATGGCAACTTGTACACCATGTTGTACATTCGATATGATCCGGCAATATTCCTGCTTTCATCATAATGTGTCGATTACATTCTTTCAAGTTTAACATCGTTTTACCGTCTGCGGCAGGGGTATATATGCTTTCGGCCACAGAACGCTCGTATTCATCATTACCCAGAGGCTCATCGAGCCAAACCCGAACATGCTGCATCACAGCCTCATCTACCTCATAACAACATTTCCCGATAGATGGGCCAATAGCCGCCCGGATGTCGTCTCTCCGGCTTCCATACTCGCGTTCCATCGTTTCCACCATAGAGACAGCGATACCCGCTACCGTGCCTTTCCATCCGGCATGTGCAAGGCCTACAGCCTGTTTCACAGGGTCATAGAAATATAGAGGCACACAGTCAGCGTAAAAGGAAGTCAGCAGTACACCAGGCACGTTGGTTACCAGTCCATCTGTATCCTGCAAGGACGATTGACGATCCATCAGCCCTCTGCCCCGGTCTGCATCTGTAATGACAGCCACATGCTTCCCATGCACCTGTTCACCGCAGGTCCAGGCTTCCAAAGGAAAAGCAAGTTTATTCGTAACAAGGCGGCGATTGCTTAGTACCGCTTCAGCATCATCCCCGACATGATACGCACAATTGAGCGAAGCGTAAGGCTTCTGACCAACGCCTCCATGTCTGGTTGTAAAGCCGGCCGTCAACCGTTTAAACGATTGCTGCCAAGGTTTAATGTATAACAGCAGCGGATCTTGATCATCACGATACGTTTGCTCAGCGGTTTCCTTCATTACATCTTTGTCCAATACAAATGGTTCCATTCTCTCACCTCACAACTTCCAGTGTACCAAATAAAGCAGAGTTCTGTCTCTCTTATCGTTTATATCGTTCTACGCTGACTGCGATTCAAGCGTTCCAGCCGATCTGCTCGGTCGGTGCGGCTCTGCTGCTGCTCATCGTAAAGCCGAGCTTCCCGCTCACGCTCGTCATAGGTCTGTTCTTTGACCTCATCCATTTTCACAAGAATGACGTCCGAACCAATTTTCACAATGTTTCTCCAAGGAATGATGAGATCCGTTCCCCCGCCAAACAGCCCCATAAAACGACTGTAACCCGGTACTACAATGGCCTCAATTCTGCCCTGCTGCAGGTCGAGCTCCAGATCGCTAATCTGTCCAAGTCGTTTGCCATCCGTGATATTAATAACATCCTTCGTTTGAAAATCGGAGATTTTCATACCTCGCGAAGCCGGTTCATTTGTATTCACTCTCATTCCTTCCGCCCCCTGTTAAGACTCGTCTCCCGCTCTGCATCCTTCTGTATTAAATATATGTCCTTTAGGCGAAAAATGTCCCTTTTTTTGCTTGCATGCTCCAAAAGCATGAACGAGAGAGCAGCTTTAACTGAAGATAGTATTCTTCCTATGCACAAAAAAAGAGCGATCAATGGAGTTGTGATCCGATCAATCGCCCTTTTACATTTTTTTCACATGATTAGACTACGACTTCACATGTTTCTGCATCTGTTGTATCGCTGATTTTTCAAGACGTGAAACCTGCGCCTGCGATATTCCGATTTCATCTGCCACTTCCATTTGGGTTTTCCCTTCAAAAAAGCGCATCGACAAAATCATCTTTTCCCGCTGGCCAAGTCGGTGCATCGCTTCGCGTAAAGCAATTTCTTCGATCCAGGACACATCTTTGTTCTTGTCATCACTGATCTGATCCATGACATAGATCGGGTCCCCACCGTCGTGGTAGATCGGTTCAAACAGGGATACCGGGTCCTGAATCGCATCGAGTGCAAAAACAACATCTTCCTTCGGCACATTGAGCGCCTCGGAAATTTCAAATATCGTCGGTTCGCGTGAATTTTTATTGGTCAGGCTGTCTCGAACCTGAAGTGCCTTATAGGCAATGTCCCGTAAAGACCGGGATACTCGAATCGGGTTATTGTCACGCAGATATCTGCGAATTTCACCGATAATCATCGGTACCGCATAGGTTGAAAATTTGACATTCTGGGATAAATCAAAATTATCAATGGCTTTCATCAGGCCGATGCAGCCGACCTGGAACAGATCATCGACAAACTCCCCCCGATTGTTAAAACGCTGAATGACACTGAGTACCAGACGCAGGTTACCATTCACCAATTTCTCTCTCGCTGAGCGATCATGGTGCTGTTGAAGGGAATGAAACAATTCCCTCATTTCAATATTGGTGAGAACAGGCAATTTTGCGGTGTCCACCCCACAAATCTCGACTTTGTTTCGGGTCATCGTGATTTACCTCCCAAGGAGAAACATTAATGTACATTATCTCCGAGGCAGGCTTTTTTATTCGTAGTTGGCACCCTTGCCAGTAATACCCATTCTTCTTTTTTAACCGGATTAGACCATTTTGTTAAACTCTTTGCGAAGCCTTTTTATGATTCTTTTTTCCAAACGAGAGATATAGGATTGGGAGATTCCCAGCAGATCAGCTACATCCTTTTGTGTCTTTTCTTCCCCATCCGTCAGGCCAAAACGAAGCTCCATAATCATTCGCTCGCGATCCGTAAGCTTCTCCAGTGCCTTGTGCAGCAGCTTGCGATCTACCTGCTCTTCGATATTTCGATAGATTGTATCGTTCTCGGTACCGAGCACATCGGATAATAAAAGTTCATTTCCATCCCAATCAATATTCAGTGGTTCGTCAAAAGAAACCTCGGTACGAATTTTGCTGTTACGCCGCAAGTACATCAATATTTCATTTTCGATACAACGCGAAGCATAAGTAGCGAGCTTGATTTTCTTTTCCGGATCAAATGTATTTACGGCTTTGATTAAGCCAATCGCACCGATAGACACCAGGTCCTCGATGTTGATGCCTGTATTTTCGAACTTGCGTGCGATGTACACCACCAGACGCAGATTACGCTCAATCAGCATGGCACGAATAGCCGCATCTCCAGACGATAGCTTCTGTAGCAGATACTCCTCTTCTTCCCTTGTCAGTGGAGGCGGGAGTGCTTCACTCCCCCCGATGTAATAAATCTCCTCACTCTTCAGCCCAAACAGGAATAACAAGCGGTAATAATTCAGTTGAGCAGCCAGTTTCCATTTCACAAGCATGTCGGTTCCTCCTATACCACATTCAGCGGCTTTTCTGTAGCTTCCGCGGATTGAGCCGTAGACTGCGCAGAAGCAGCTTCTTGCACAAGTTCAGGATGAATCACGGCCTGATATTTTCCATCGGACGACAAAACGCCTCCATCCAGTCCAATCAACACCTTGGTTGTCTCATAAGGCGTTTCCTCCATCGTCACTCTTACCCGGTCCGGCTTGATGGCCAACATAAAGGCTGTGCCTTTGTTAATCCCACGATAGGGAACCAGCCGCAGTCGGTCCTGCCACTTAAAATGCTCCTGCTCCTGATCCAGCTCCATAATGAGCTGATCCGGAGAATCCTGCTTCAGTCTGTGCTTCCAGGACTCAGGCAGCCACTCCTGCCACAACGAAGCCTCCATGACCATCACCGGCATCCGTGATAAAGGGTCCGTAAGCTGATTGCCCGTATCCAGAAGGCCTGTACAAGACACAACCATCTCATCAATGCAGACCTCCACCTTACCCAAATATGTGGACAACCGATCTGTTTTTCGTTTGGCACTCTGCACAATTTTGAATAATAAAAGGACCACGAAGAATACAATGAATGTGAACCAGAACGCAATCTTCAGATCAAATGACATGCCACCCGAGGCTGTAAACCAGATGCCATTAAACAGCTCTCCCGAGCTTTGCAGCATGTAATGCACACCCAGAATACCTCCGGCCGCGACAAAATTGATGACGTAGAATGTGCCCAGTGTTCGTGTAAAAGCCTGCAGCCCTTTATATCCAAACGCAATACTTAACATAACGAGAGAAAAACCAAACTTGATAAGAAATGTGAACATAAAATCAAACTGCGGTACAAACATCATCACCACGTACAACGCGCCAACGATGGCCGATAACAGCCATCTCCACCAGACCAGCTTCGTTTGGCGCATCCAGGCGGTCAGCCCAATGAGCGCTCCATCAATGATAAGATTGGTCAAAAAGATCAAATCGACATACACAACCACGCTCTTCACCTGCCTGCATCGAACATACCGAAACAAATGATTGCAACGATCTTAGATGTTTTATTCATCTCGATATTTCATGAGCATATTCACAAGTATACGGAGCCTCCTGTTCAAAGTCTGTCTAAATGTGGGAGCTTGTTTCCAACTTTTTTTGTCGGAATGCGCAGACCCGAGTTGTTCAGAATTTGTTCATCCCTGTATGTTAGGCTATATTAGAAAACAGCAAAAAACCCGGCTGCTTTAGAAGCAGTACCGGGTTTCCAGATAAAGATCAATGCATTATTCGTTATTGTTGTTGCGGGAACGATTACGTAAAAATGTCGGAATGTCCAACTGATCATTGCTCGGCTGATTTCCAAATGGACGAAGATTTGGCGAACGGGTCTCCGATGTTTCTGTTGCCGCAGCAGGCTTACGCACCGGTGGAGCCGCTGGTTTATCCTCAAATCCAGTAGCGATTACCGTAACCTTAATCTCTTCTTTCAGGTTTTCGTCAATAATCGCACCAAAGATCATGTTCACTTCCGGATCGGAAGCCGCAGTGACAATCTCTGCTGCTTCATTGACTTCGTACAGGGAAAGATTGATGCCGCCCGTAATGTTCATGATGACACCACGTGCACCCTCAATTGAAGTTTCAAGCAATGGGCTCATGATAGCCTTGCGTGCAGCTTCAGCAGCACGGTTTTCCCCAGTTGCTTCACCGATCCCCATGAGGGCCGATCCACGTTCTGTCATGATCGTTTTGACGTCTGCGAAGTCAAGGTTGATCAAGCCAGGAACTTTGATCAGGTCGGAGATACCCTGAACGGCTTGACGGAGAACGTTGTCCACTTGAAGGAAAGCTTCAAGCATTGGTGTTTTCTTGTCAACAATTTCAAGCAAACGATCATTCGGAATAACAATCAGCGTATCTACTTTTTCCTTAAGCGCTTCAATGCCTTGCTCAGCATGTCTGGAACGCTTCGGTCCTTCAAACGTAAATGGTCGGGTTACTACACCTACTGTAAGAGCTCCACATTCTTTCGCAATCTCAGCGATGACTGGAGCCGCACCTGTTCCTGTTCCCCCGCCCATTCCGGCAGTGACAAACACCATGTCGGCACCCTTCAAGGTATTCATCATCAGATCACGGGATTCTTCAGCCGCTTTTTTACCCACTTCAGGGTTGGCACCGGCACCGAGACCACGTGTCAACTTATCACCAATCTGCAATTTATGTTCGGATTTCGCCAAGTGTAATGCCTGCGCATCCGTATTTGCCGTAATGAATTCTACACCCTGTACACCATTTTCAATCATTCGGTTGACAGCGTTGCTTCCGCCACCGCCTACCCCGATTACTTTAATCTGAGCCAAGCTCTCCATCTCAAAATCAAATTCCAACATATTATTCCATCTCCCCCTCAATGTGCATGAATGGCCCGTCCAATTTTGACTTGAACCGAATCAATTTCATATATCGACGAACGAAAGCGTTTATTTTAGTACCAGCGCATTCAGACGGCTTCAAGAATGTATGAAATGGATCCAACCTGTTATATAAATTCACTGAACATATTCTTCAGTCTTTCGAACAGACCGGGTTTTTGTTCCGATTCCTGTGCCGTATTCGGCTTAGGACGGTTCGTCGGTTTTTTGTTATTAGTGTTATTGTTGTTACCACCACTGCTGCTCGAGGGCCTGATACGCAAACCACGAATAACATTGTGCAAAATACCAACACCACTGGTAAATCCAGGATCACGCACACCAATGTAATCCGGAACGGCAACCCGCACCGATGCAGCAAGCTCATGCTGTGCTACTTGCAGTACACCCGGCATGGATACCGTGCCGCCCGTAAGTATATAACCTCCAGGCAGTTCATTGTAACCAAGGCGCTTCACTTCTTGACCAATCATCTGAAAGATCTCCTGAACCCTTGGTTCAATAATAGCTGCCAGATCCTCTTGTGAAAACTCCTTGTCTACATTGCTACCGATGCGAGTAACCTTAAACATCACATCTGCAGCAGCATCATCAAGCCAGGCGCAGCCGTATTTCAACTTTACTTTCTCTGCCTGATCCGTCAGAGTGCGTAAACCATAAGCAATATCATTGGTTACAAATTCACCGCCAATTGGCAAAGTTGACGTTGCAACCAAGCTGTTTTCTTCAAAGATTGCGATGGTTGTTGCCCCAGCCCCAATATCGACGAGTACAGAGCCCATCGTTTTCTCATCCTTGGACAGAGCCAGTTGGCCCGCCCCCAGTGACATAAGAACGAGATCACTCACTTTTAATCCCGCTTTTTCCACACAGCGCAAAAGATTATGTATCGCAGTTTTTGCACCGGTAATGATGGTCGCTTCAACCTCCAGACGAACACCGATCATCCCCCGTGGGTCTTGTATGCCCTCCAAGCCGTCAACCACATACTGCTTGGCGACAACATCGATAATTTCCCGTTCCGGCGGAACCGCAATGACCTCGGCTGCTTTCAACACCCGTTCCATGTCTTCTTCTCCGATCTCACGATCCTCGTTCGATACTGCCACCACACCGTGACTGCTCATCAGTCCGATATGATTCCCTGAGATTCCAACATATACTTCGGATATTTGAATACCAACCATACGCTCAGCATGATCCACTGCATTGCGGATCGACTGCACCGTCTGATCGATATCTACGATTACACCTTTGCGAATTCCTTCCGAGTCGGCAGATCCAACTCCAATAATATTAAAGGTTCCATTATTAATTTCCCCAATAATAGCGCGAATTTTGGATGTACCGATGTCCAAACTAACAATGATGTCATTGTTGCTCAAGTCTGTGGCACCTCCTGACTTCAATAGTAAATTACGTTCGGGTTCAAACACTCATTAAAACATATTCAACACACTTTAAACTTTCCCTCTTTTTTCTACAATTTTTTTGGATGCCAAGTTCTGGTTGCGTAACATAAAACCTTGAAGAAAAAAGAAGGAGGCATTTCAGGTGCCGTAAGCTCAAGTGTACCATTTTTTCTTAAACTCAGAAAGAACAAGTTTCACACCTGAATCGGGCCCAAAGCCTTATCCCGCCTACGCTTTTGCGTATTCAATAATGCGAGATAAGGGACTGATCAGGGCTTTGTTCCTGGTTCTGTAGTATCCTCTGTATTATCCGGAATAAACGGCACATACGTATCTGCCTCAAGCATCGTAATTTTGCCTGGCCGTTCCGTTTCAATCACTTGATTCAAATACTCCACTTTGTCCGTTAACAACGATATTGTTGTAATCACTTCAAACTGTGACTTGGTGTACATTCGAATTTGATCTGGAAATGAAGGCGTTGGATTCGGAATAATCTCAGAAATGTCCGTAGTCAGCTCGTTCGGAATTTGAGCAAGTGCCTGACTTAGCTTTGCTTTGAGCGGATCATTCGGCTTCCATTGCGTCAGAATCGGCTTCTCTACTGCAACACCAATCGTTGGCGGAACATTCAGGCTTGTCCCACTGGACAGGATGGCTCTCAATGCACCGCTGGAATCAAGTTCATAAGCGACTGTGGGATATTCCTGAACCTTGATGTGAATCGTTCCCGGAAATTGCTTGTCTACTGTAACGGTTGAAACAGCCTTAATCGTTTTAAGGCGTTCGATGATCTCAGAAGCAGTTGTACCAAAAAACTGGTCTCCTTCTTTCAAACCGCTCTTATCGAGTAACTCCGAAGTCGCCGTGTATACATTACCCGTAATTTCAATGGCTGATATGCGGCTCATCGAAGAACGAAAGAATAATACTGCCAGTAAAACAATAAATAATAATAACAGGATAATTACAACTTTTCGGCTTGTGTTTCTTTTTGGGCGATTCTCCTTGAGAACCGGAATTTTACTTTTAGGCATCATAACGCTCCACAAAGCCTCAGGTCCCCCTCCCTTTCAAGAAGGGGACGCCAAGGACGTTAATTGGCAAAATCCAACTGTTTCGAAACAGTTGACTGTCTCTCCACCGAGGCTCCAAGACTCTGAAATAACTTTTCGATCCGATCATATCCTCTGTCAATATGGTGTACTTGCTCCACAACCGTCTTTCCTTGGGCCGCCAGACCTGCAATAACCAAAGCAGCACCTGCACGGAGATCTGTTGCTTCCACGGTAGCGCCGTACAGTCTAGGAACTCCACGGATAAATGCTGCATTCAGATCCACCGAAATATCAGCTCCCATGACGTTCAGCTCATCCACATGTTTAAATCTGCCTTCAAATACCGTTTCTTTCATCACGCTGAATCCGTCTGCCAAACTGAGTAGCACCATAATCTGTGATTGCAGATCAGTTGGGAATGAAGGATACGGAGAAGTCACAATACGATCCACCGATTTCGGGCGGGTCATGCAACTAACAGTCATTATATCATTGCAGACCGTGATTTGAACACCAGTGCGCTTCAACACATGTATAAGTGAAGTAAGATGTGACGGATTGCATTGTGTGAGCGTAACATTACCTCGGGTTGCAGCCGCAGCGATCATAACCGTGCCGGCGACAATTCGATCAGGAATAATCTCATAGGTGCATGGCTGCAGCTTCTCAACACCACTGATCGTAATCGTGTCGGTACCCGCCCCCATAATTCGTGCACCCATCGCATTCAGAAAGTACTGTAAATCCTGAATCTCTGGCTCTCTCGCCGCGTTGAATATCGTCGTTGTCCCCTCAGCCAGCACAGCAGCCATCATAATATTCTCGGTTGCTCCCACACTTGGAAAATCCAGATGAATATCCGCACCCGCCAGTTGATTTCCATGACAGATGATTTGCTGATCCTGCTCTTCAATCCGTGCTCCGAGCGCTTCCAGCCCACGAAGGTGAAGATCAATTTTCCGTTCTCCAATCGCACAGCCACCAGGCTGATATACAGAAACCCTCCCGAACCTTGCCAGCAATGGCCCCATTAGAAAGATGGAAGAGCGCATCTGTTTCATGAGATCTTCTGGCACATCATGTGACCGGATCTGCGACGTATTAATGGTCACAGTCCCCTGTTCATGCCGACATGTGCATCCAAGCCGTTCCAGGATATACAGCATTACTTCGATGTCCAGCAAGTGTGGAACGTTGTGCAGCGTAATTTCACCGTCTGCGAGCAAACTTGCGGCCATAATCGGTAAAGCAGCATTTTTTGCTCCATGGATGCGTATGGTTCCTGATAGGGGTCTCCCGCCTTCAATCACCAATTTGTCCAATGTATCACCTCCGGGGTTTACGCTCACCCACTGCGAAGACATACGGTACCAAGTAAATACCTTCATACCGATATGAGATGATATCGTGCTCTGAATAGGCTGCATAAGGGTGAAGACGTCCTCTGCTGTCGCTTGGCCTGGATCATCTCCAGTACAATTCCAGCGAATTGAAATATCCGTGACACATCCGATCCATGAGCACCTGCAATCCATCCTACAGCTCCACCGAACAATACCGGGAATACCAACATCTTGAGGCAGGTATCCAGAATCTTAACCTCAAAATGTGTTTTCTACGGCTTGAATGCTGTGCTGCGGTATCATGGAACGATTGTCACGATTTATACGGTATCTTATGTCAGTCCCGCCTCGTGTGTGACAATCGCCCACTAACGCACATTACCGCCTTGAAGCAAGACGTTTAACCTCTTTCACTAACACTTCAGCAGCATCCGGTTTACCTAATTTTCGTGAAGCCTCTGCCATCCGTTTGCGTCCCGATTCATCGTTCATAATACCTGCGATTGCTTCATACAGCCCTTTGCCGGTTAGCTCTCTCTCTAGCATAGTGAGTGATGCCCCACCTTTTTCAAGGGTACGCGCGTTAGCTTCCTGATGGTTGTTGGTCACGTTGGGTGAAGGAATCAGGATCGACGGAATGCCCAGTGACGTAATTTCCGCGAGAAACGAAGCTCCCGCCCGATTCACAATCAGAGAAGTACAGGCCAGCACTTCTGGCATGTTATGCACATAAGGAAGCACATGCAGATGATTAGGCATCGTTCCGAGAGAGCTTCGAATCGCTTCACGAGTTTCATCGAAATAAGTCTCTCCTGTAACGTAGACCACATGCACATCGTTTAACTGTTCCAGCATAGGAGCCATCTCGATCATCGCCTGATTAATCGCTTTTGCTCCCCGACTACCGCCAACAACAAGCACAACCCTGCTGTCCATAGGCACGCCAAGTGTAGCGAAGCCTCGATCCCGACTGGCCTGAGCTACCGTAGTTGCTCGCGGGTTGCCGGTATACATAACTTTTTTGGCTCCTGAGAATGATTTCTCAGAGCCTTCGAAGCTGACTGCAACGGTGTCTACATAACGCATTAAGAACTTATTGGTCAGACCCGGAATTGCATTTTGTTCATGAATTACACATGGAATCCCAAGCTTTGCTGCCGCATACACTACAGGTCCGCAAACGTACCCGCCTGTACCAATCACAACATCGGGCTTGAATTCCTTCAGCATTTTTTTGGACTTTCGTACCCCTTGAACGAAACGCATAATTGTTTTCACATTTTCAAGAGATAATTTACGGCGAAAGCCAGTAATATCAATAGACTTAAACGGAATGTCCTCCTGCGGAACGAGCTTGCTTTCCAGCCCTCGCGTCCCGCCAATGTATAGAAATGTCGAGTCCGGATTCTCCGCCTCGCATTGTCTTGCTATGGCAACAGCCGGATAGATATGTCCACCCGTACCGCCGCCGCTAAGAACGACTCGCATCGTATAAGTCACCTCGCATAACGGGATAAATTCAATAATATACCTAGTGCCGTAAGCATAAGCGTTAAGGATGATCCACCGTAGCTAATCAGCGGAAGTGTAATGCCGGTAACAGGCATCAGGCCAATGACAACACCAATATTAATAATGACCTGCACAGCAACCATGCCAATAATGCCAACCCCCAGCAGACTGCCAAAGGCATCCGGAACGGTCATCGCTACACGCATGCCTCTCCACACCAGTACCAGGAATAATAATAAAACGATTATTCCACCGATGAAACCAAGCTCTTCTGCCAAAATGCTAAAAATAAAGTCCGTCTGTGGCTCAGGCACATAACTGTACTTTTGCCGGCTCATGCCCAGACCGAGACCTGCCAGTCCACCCGGACCGATGGCGTAGAGTGACTGAATGATCTGATACCCAGCACCAAGCGGATCAGACCAAGGGTCCAGAAATGCTGTAATTCGCTGCAAACGGTAAGGCGCAGCCGCGATTAAGGCCGCAAAGCCCGCTATACCCCCTAATGCAAGCAAAGCGAGATGCTTCATACGTGCACCGGCTGTAAAAATGATAAGCATGGAAGCCCCCATCATTACAGTGCCTGTACCCAAATCCGGCTGCAGCATGATGATACCAAAGGCAACCCCCATCAGCCCAAGCGGGGGTAACAGCCCCGTCGTAAAGCTCTGAATCTTACCCGGATCTTTACTCAGCCAGTGGGCAAGAAACAGAATCATACCCAATTTCATAAACTCGGAGGGCTGAATCCCGAAAGATCCGATGCCAAGCCAGCTTCTCGCGCCCCCACGAACGACACCAATCCCCGGAATTAACACGGCAATAAGCATAATAAAGCAAACAATTAGAATGGGCTTGGCGTATTTCCTCCATACCCTGTAATCCACATTCGTTGTTACAAACATCGCTGCCAGTCCCAGTACAGCGAACAAAATCTGTCTTTTCACAAAGTAAAATGAATCCCCATAGTTGCGAAAAGCAAGCACCGAACCTGCACTGTACACCATGATGATGCCGATGGCAAGCAGAGCCAAAATACAAATCAGGAGCCATATATCCGGCGCCGGTCGCGTCTGTTTCATCAGGAGGCCACCCCTTGCATGGAAGTAGGGGCTTTTCCACCCCCCTACTTACAAGTTATGCGCCGCCTGTTTAAAAATGCGTCCCCGTTCTTCGTAGGAAGCAAACATGTCCCAGCTCGCACATGCAGGTGATAGCAAAACAACATCACCCGGCTCAGCAAGCCTTGCTGCTTCATGAACGGCAGCCGTTAATGTACGGGCAGCGTCCTCCTCATTATCGACGATCTTAATTTGCTTTAGTCCGGCAAGCTCTGCGACTTTAGCAATTTTGGTCCGATTCTCACCCAGCAGCACAACCGCTTTGACGCGATCTTCCAACACTGGCAGCAGCTCCATCATATCCGAGCCACGATCGAGGCCGCCAGCAATTAGCACGACCGGCTTCTTGAAGGAGTTCAGTGCCATAACCGTCGCTTTGGAATTCGTTGCTTTGGAATTGTTATAATACGCTGAGCCGTTATGCTCCAGCACATACTCAAGTCGATGCTCAACACCTTTGAATGCTGCAAGCGGTGCAGCCAGCCGTGCAGGATCAGCACCAGCAGCAACAGCCATCGCTACAGCAGCGAGTGCGTTACCTACATTAAAGCGTCCAGGCAGGCTAATATTCTGTATGTCTATGATAACGTGCTGCTTGCCCTGATCATCTGCGTAAACCACCTGACGTTTCACATCATCCTCTTGATCGTCAACATATGGCGGGTCAGCATATACTCCCATTTCAAGTCGTTCTGTCAGCGAGAAAGGGATCAGCTTGCTTTTGATATAAGGGATCAATTCCCGGCAGACCGCATCATCCCAATTCAAAACAGCAACATCATCTGCTTGCTGGTTAGCAAACAGCTTCGCTTTGGAAGCGACATAATCCTGCATATCTCCGTGGTAATCCAGATGAGTCTCGGCCACGTTAAGCAACGCAGCAATGCGCGGACGAAACTCAACCGTACCTTTCAGCTGGAAGCTGCTCAGCTCCACCACCATCCAGTGATCGGGAGTCGCTTGCTCAGCCGCTTCACAGAGAGGCGTGCCAATATTACCGGCAACAATAGGTTTCAGACCTGCTTGCTCCAGCATGTTGCCTACCCAGGTTGTTGTTGTTGTTTTGCCGTTAGAGCCTGTAATTCCGATCATAGGTGCTTTACAGAGGTGGTACGCCACCTCTACCTCAGTCACTACTTCAATGCCTGACTCAAGCGCATGCTGCACGGGAGCGGCATGATAAGGGATGCCCGGATTTTTCACCACCAGCTTCACCTGATCATGAATGAGGTCATCTGGATGACCTCCGCATACAACAGAAATTCCCAAAGCCTCCAGTTCGGAAGCTTCGGGACACTGTTCTCTTTCTTTCTTGTCATTTACCGTAACGATTGCTCCTGCACGATGCAGCACTTTGGCAACTTGTACGCCACTCTTCGCAAGTCCAAGCACAACCACTTGTTGTCCGCGATAGGTTTCTGGATGGTTCATAGTTTACAACCCCTTGTTGATATAAAGTCCAAGAGCGGCCAAAATCGCACCTACCGCCCAAAAGGTAATGACAACCCGCCATTCTGACCAACCGCTCAGCTCAAAGTGATGATGGATCGGACTCATTTTGAACACACGTTTGCCACGGGTCTTGAAAGATACCACCTGAATCACGACAGAGAGCACCTCGATGACAAAAATACCTCCAATGACGAGGAAGAGGAGCTCAGTCTTCGTAACAATAGCAATTGCGCCGATCGCGCCCCCAATACCAAGTGAGCCCGTATCACCCATAAACACCTTGGCCGGATGGGCATTGTAGACCAGGAAACCAAGAACCGCGCCAATCATCGCAGCTGCACACACAGCGGCTGGCATAGATGTTGCCTGCATCGCTACAATAGCAAAGGCACCAAATGCAATCGCACTCACTCCAGACAACAAACCATCAAGTCCATCTGTGAAGTTAACCGCATTGGTAATGGCAAGCATCATAAATACAACAAACGGATAGTAAAACCATCCTGTCCAGTCGAATGAAACCGAGGTTCCCGGAATGGAAATCGCGGTGCTGTGGCCATTTTGAATAAGCAAATAACACATCAGGGCACTGAAGAGCAGCTGTCCCAGCATTTTTTGTCTGGCCGTAAGTCCAAGCGAACGCTTGAATACAATTTTGATATAGTCATCCAAAAAGCCGATTAGTCCAAATCCTAACGTTGCGACAAGCAGCACATAAAAATCGGTGTTCTTGACCGCCGAAAATTTAAGAAATGCTAATGTGAAGGCAAGTAAAATGACAACTCCGCCCATCGTTGGTGTTCCACTTTTTTTCAAATGGCTCTGAGGCCCGTCTTCTCTGACTTGCTGCCCAAATTTCATTCGGCGCAGTAGCGGAATCAGAAGCGGTGCGGCAATCACCGCCAAAATAAATGAAACACCGATTGTTAACAGTAATACCTGAAAATCCATGGGTTCACCCCTCTAGTCTACTCGATTGTGTAATGGTGCTGTCTGTAGTTCATGAACCACATCTTCCAGCTTCATGCCTCGGGAGGCCTTGAACAAGACAACGTCTCTGGCATGAAGATGCTGCAGCAGATAGCGGAACATCGCTTCTTTATTGTCAAAAGCATGCACAGCCTCTGCCGGCATATGCTTCCTCGCGCCCTCGGCAATATGCAGGGACAACGGTCCGTATACCAGCACTCTATCCAATTTGGCAGGGGTAATATACACACCTATCTCATGATGAAGCTGCTCTTCCTGTGGGCCTAATTCAAGCATATCTCCGAGCACAGCAACCTTCATCCGATAACCCTTTAAGCCTTCCAACACATCAATGGCTGCCTTCATCGAGGTCGGGCTTGCATTATATGCATCATTCAAAAGAGTCAGCCCGCTAACCGCCTGTGTCACCTCAATGCGCATACCTGTCAGCTTTAGCTGTGATAAGCCTGCCGCCATATGGTCCGTGGTAACGCCAAAATGACGTGCCACAGCCATCGCAGCCAGACAGTTGACCACATTGTGCGTACCCAGCAGCGGAAGTGTATATGCCAGTTCCCCGGACTGCTTCGCAGTAAACACGATTCCATGCTGCACGTTCATCAGCCCTGTTGCATAATCGTCATTCCCGGCTTGCAGTCCGAAGGTAAATCGCTGCATGTTTTCTGGTTGTCTGGTCCCGGGCTCACCCAGCACCTGGGCAATTAAAGGCTCGTCTCCGTTATAGATGAGCAATCCGTTCGTTTTCAACCCCGCCGCAATTTCAGCCTTGGCTCTTGCGATTTCGAGTCTTGATCCGAGCTGCAGCAGATGTGATTCACCAATGTTCGTAATAATCGCAACATCAGGCTGCGCAATAAGAGACAGCTCTTCAATTTCGCCCCGGCCGCTCATGCCCATCTCCAGAATGACAATCTCTGTATCCTCGGGCATACTCAATACCGTCAAGGGCAAGCCGATATGATTGTTAAAGTTGCCCTGCGTTTTATGCACTTTAAATGTCGTGGAGAGAAGTGCATCTACAATATCCTTTGTTGTTGTTTTGCCGTTGCTACCCGTGATACCTACGACGGACGCCTGACTCTCAGCCAAATAGGCTGATGCAAGTGACTGCAAGGCTACGAGTGTATCCTCGACGATAATAACAGCGCCCTGCGGCGGAAGTCCGTGATCCTTTTGCCATAAGGCACCTGCAGCTCCCTGCTCCAGACAGGCCTGCACATATTCATGTCCATCAAAACGTTCACCAACCAAAGGGATAAACAGACTGGCTGTCACCGGTTTACGGGAATCGGTAAACACCCCTTCGGCTATAACTCCGCTATAGATGGCAGCATCATTTAACGTGCCGCCACACATTTCGGCGATTTGCGCCAATGTTCGTTTTATCAATTGGATTTGCCCCTTATCGCTTCTTTAGCTATGATCCGGTCATCGAAATCAGTCTTGGTCGTGCCGATAATCTGATACGTTTCATGACCCTTGCCCGCAATCAATACTACATCGGCTGGGCTTGCCATTTCAATAGCTTCATGGATTGCCAAACGGCGATCCACAATCAACGTGTACCGTTCAGCCGGTACAGCATCCTCGATCAGACCCTGCTCAATGTCCTTCAGAATCAGATCCGGATTTTCGGTCCGCGGATTATCAGAAGTTACCAGTACAAAATCACTGTACTTTGCAGCAATTTTCCCCATTAACGGCCGCTTGGTTCGATCACGGTCACCTCCGCAGCCAAACACACAGATCACTCGTCCTTCAGCAAACTCTTTGACGGTACGCAGTACATTTTCCAGTCCATCCGGTGTATGAGCGTAATCCACGATAACTGCATAAGGCTGCCCTTCGTCGACTGCCTCCACTCTGCCATCCACGCCTGGAACAGTTTCCAGACTGCGCTTGATCTCTTCCAGCGGAACTCCTTCCACCAGTGCCGCCGAGATCGCAGCCATGGCATTGTACACATTAAACTTGCCTACCATACGCAGCTGAATGTCAGCACTGCCTGCAAATGTATCTACATGGAATGAAGTTCCCTGAGCTGTAATCGAGATTTCGGAAGCACGTACATCTGCTTTTTCCCCCATGCCATATGTAATCACTTCAGCAGCTGTTACTGAAATAAAATATGCGGCTGCCGGATCATCTGCGTTGATTACCGCATACTTGCGAAGGGAGGCTTCATCAGCGTAAGTGTTACCCATCCGTGCAAAGAACAGCCCTTTGGCTCCACGATACTCCTCCATCGAGTGATGGTAGTCCAGATGATCCTGCGTCAAGTTTGTGAATACCGCTGTACGGAAATCGGTGCCTTTGACACGTCCCTGCTCCAGCGCATGAGATGACACCTCCATCACGCAGCAGTCCGTCCCAGCCTGTACCATATCATGCAGACTGCGCTGCAGATCAAGCGCTTCTGGCGTTGTTCCTGACATCGGATATGTACGCCCATCATAACGCATCTGAATCGTGCCGATTAGTCCTGTTTTCTGACCGTAATCGCTCATAATTTTTTCGATTAAATACGTTGTTGTTGTTTTGCCGTTGGTGCCTGTCACACCGATCATTTTCATTTTGCGGCTTGGCGAGTCGAAAAAGAAGTCCGAGAGAACAGCCATTGCAAAACGACTGTCGTTGACGATCAGCTGCGGCACAGCCAAATCCAGTTCACGCTCCACCACAAGAGCTGACGCTCCGGCTTGCACTGCTTTTGCAGCATAATCATGACCATCCACCGTATGTCCCGGAAGACAGATAAACAGATCCCCCGGCTGAACCTGCCGGGAATCTGTCTGAAGGTTGTGACATTCTATATTGGAGTCGCCTACGAGACGAGCGGTCGTCAATTGGGATTGAAATTGGTTTAAAAGCACATGAATAACCTCACTTTTCAAATAGACTTCTGTAATTATCGGATACGTTGCATTATTAATATCGGCAATATCACCAAATAATGAAACGCACTTTAAAGAATTTTGTTGCGGTGTAGACCAGAAACCCGCTCCTGCCCACTCATTCATCCTTGCTGTGGTCATGCCCATCCTTCAGCACGTCACCCATATATATGCGTATCGTTGAGCCTTGATCTACCCTCGCCCCAGGTTTAGGCGCTTGATTAATTACATATTTGCCACTGCCGGACTTCGCCAGCATAAAATTCATGTTCAGATCCTCGTACAAATCTGCAACCGTTGCGCCGGTAAGATCAGGAACCGTCACAATTTTGGTTTCACCATATTTATACTCTTTGGAAAGCTGATCCTTGCGTACAGGTACATTCATGTAGTGCAATGAATCCTCCAGAATATTTTGCACAATCGGAGCGGCAACCACACCCCCGAATTGAATTCCCTTGGGATTATCCACTGCTGTGTATACAACGATCTGTGGATCATCGGCTGGAGCGAATCCGATAAAAGATACAATATGCTCGGTTGATGAATAACGTCCATTAATAACCTTTTGAGCTGTACCCGTTTTACCGCCTACACGGTACCCGTCAATAAATGCTGGACGTCCTGTACCTTTGGCTACAACACTTTCAAGCGCTTCTCGCACTTGCTTGGATGTATTCTCCGAGATTACCTGACGAACCAGCTCGGGCTTCACTTCCTCCAGTACCTCTCCGGTTTCGGGATGCACCCAGGCCTTCGTCACATAAGGTTTGTAGAGCTTGCCTCCATTGATGGCTGCGGACACCGCAGCTACCTGCTGAATAGGCGTGACAGATACACCTTGGCCGAAAGCTGTTGTTGCAAGCTCGACAGGACCTACATTTGATAATTTAAAAAGGATGCCGCTTGCTTCACCGCTAAGATCAATTCCGGTTTTGGTACCAAAACCGAAATTTCGGATGTAGGAAAACAAGGACTCTTTACCAAGCTTTTGTCCCAAAGCGACAAAGCCTGGGTTACAAGAGTTTTCAACCACCTGAAGGAAGGTCTGACTTCCATGCCCCCCCTTCTTCCAGCAACGCAAGCGCGCACCGCCGACCTCGACAAAACCTGGATCAAAAAATTGATCCTGCTGCAGATTCACCTTCTTTTCTTCCAGCGCAGCAGCAAGTGTAATAATTTTGAAGGTTGAACCTGGCTCGTAGGTCATCCAGATGGGCAAGTTTCGGTTGTAAATCTCCGACGGGTATTGCTGATAATTTGCCGGCTCGTAGCCCGGCCTGCTCGACATGCCCAGAATCTCGCCTGTCTTGGGATTCATCGCAATCGCCAGAGCGGAATTGGCCTGAAACTTAACCATAGCCTGATCGAGCTCACGTTCCATAATTGACTGAATGGATTTATCAATGGTCAGCTTGAGGTCAAGCCCGTCCTTCGGTTCCACATACTTCTCGGATGAGCCCGGCATAAGCCTTCCGGCCGCATCGGACAAGTAGGATACACTACCATTCAGACCATTCAGCTTGTCGTCATACCTTTTCTCCACACCCGTCAGTCCCTGATTGTCGATACCTGTAAATCCAAGAATGTGGGCTGCCAGATCATCATAAGGATAGAAGCGTTTATTATCCTCGGCAACAACGATACCCGGAAGCTTCAAATCACGGATGCGTTGAGCTTTCTCCATCGTAATTTTGCGGCCGCCGGGTTGTAGTCGTACGATTAGCTCTCTTTTCTTGATGGTGGCCAGCACCTTCTCTTCTGTCATACCCAATAACGGTGCAAGTGCACGAGCCGTTGTCTCAGCTTCCTTGACCTGAGCAGGGATCGCCATAATTGTTGGAGTAGTTACGTTATAGGCCAGAGCGGTTCCATTACGATCAAGAATCTCGCCTCTTTTGGCTGTGTAGGGTATGTTACGGCGCCAGGATTCCTCTGCCTTCGCGGATAATTCAGGGCCTTGACCCAATTGTACATAAGCAAGCCTGATCACCAGGGCTGAGAATAACATTACCAAAATCAATAAGCTCCACAGCAACCTGCGCCGCAGATTCACACTTGATCCCTTCACGAAAAGATCCCCCCACTCGTCCCAAAATCATGAACTGTCTCATTCATGAATATTCAGGACAACCGGGGGTTAGAACAAGCTGTCTATGAAGCTTATGGAAGTGAAGCCCCTTTATTGGCTGGTGAATCCGAGGTTGCGTCTTGAGTCGTCTGCTTCTGGGAGTTACTTTGACTCTCGGTAGCCCCGGAATCGCCTTTCTCCTGCGTTCCACCCTTATCATTCGTTTTCGCAGTTTCATCCTTCTTCTCTGCGTCAGGGTCGGACGAATCTGGCGCTTCATCCGGGATGCCGGTTACTGCAGCTTTCGCAGTCTGTAATGTCAACTGCACTGTACGCTGTTCGCCTGACACCTGCTCTTTCTGCTTTACAACGTATCCCTCACCCTTGGTCGTAACACCCACCTTCATGAGCGAAAGTATTTCCAATGCATCACGCAAGGATTCACCCGTCAGATCAGGCACCTTCATCTTGCTGCTTTCCTCGGTGAGCAGATATACACGCTGGCCTGGATTCATGGAAGCACCGGCCTGCGGATACTGCCGAATCACATTTTCACCCTGACCCAATGTTACATAAGCGATACCCAAGTTCAGAAGCTGACTTCTGGCCTGCTTCGCTGTTTTACCACTCAAGTCTGGAGCCTTGGCCTGCACGACAGCCGCTTCTTTTGACTTTTTATCAGTCGATTTGGCTGTATCCTTCGGAACACCCATATATTGCAGCGTTTTGCTTACAACCTTTTTGAATACGGGAGCGGCCGCAGTACCGCCGCCAATGTTTGTACCATCCGGCTGGTCAATAACAATCAGCATGGCAATCTTCGGATTGTTGACTGGTGCAAAACCGATAAATGAAACGACATCTTTGCTTTTGCTGTACTGACCGTTAATAACCTTTCTCGCTGTTCCCGTTTTGCCTGCAACGCGATATCCCTCAATATAGGCGTTACGGCCTGTACCGATGGTCTGGTCTGCTACGACCTGTTCCAGATACCCACTGACGAGCTTGGCGGACTCTTTGGTGATCACCTGACGAACAACTTTCGGTTTGATGACTTCGGTTGAACCGTCATTCGGATTAATAATTTCTTTCACCAGATGAGGCTGAAGCAGCTTCCCGCCGTTGGCAACGGCCGAGATGGCAGCTAATTGCTGAATCGGCGTTACTTGAACGAGACCATGACCATAAGCCGCGGTAGCAATCTCCGATTTATAGATCAGCGGCCTGATGGGAGAAGCTGCTTCACTCGGCAGATCAATGCCTGTCTTTTTACCAAAACCGAACTGATCAATGTAGTGGCGCAGACGTTCTCCCCCCAGCATGTTGTAGCCAAGGTTAACAAAGGCAATATTACTTGAGCGCTTCACACCTTCAAGATATGAGATCCGTCCATAGGAATGGCCGTTATCACTTATAGTAAAGCCACCAATTCGCGTTGGCTTGGATTCAAACGTTGCATTCGGATCAAACAGCTTCTCTTCCACAGCCCCTGCGAGTGTCACAATTTTGAATGTGGAACCTGGCTCATAGATCGACTGTGTGGCGTGGTTGATAAAGTTTTTCTGATCCGGCGTGGACGCATACGTATTCGGGTTAAAGGTTGGCCAGTTGGCCATGCCCAGAATTTCCATGGTGTTCGGATCGGCAGCGATGACGGTCATACTGAGCGGATTATACTTGGCAACCGTCTCTTTCATGGCCTCCTCGATATAAAGCTGGATCGTATCATCAATCGTTAATTTAAGGTTTTTCCCGTTCTGTGGCGGCAAATAGCTATCCTGTGACCCCGGAAGCTTGATCCCCTTGGCATCCTTCTGATAGTTCAGATATCCGTCTTTACCTGTCAGAGCATCATTGTATGATACCTCAAGTCCATTGACAGCTTTTCCATCACGACTCATATAACCCAGCACATGAGAAGCCAGCGTCTGCTCCGGATAAAAACGCTTGGATTCCTGTGTCATGACAATTGCATTGCCAGCCTTATACTCATCTTGCAGCTGTTGACGCAATTCTTTGACCTTTGCTGCAAGCTCAGGGCTAATTTTGTACCCTTCACTCCGCACCTCACGTTGCTGAAAAAACTTCCCATCACTATTCTTCGCTGTCACAAGAGCCCGCATTTCACTCTCATTTTTTTTGAGCAACGCGGACAGCTTTTGGGTCACTTCATCTTCAATGCCCAATTGATTAATCAACAGCGGGTTCACTGAGACCGTGTAGGCCGGTGAATCCGTGGCGAGCACATTGCCATTACGATCGGTAATTGTTCCCCGAGCCGCCTTGATCGTCTGTTCCCTCTCAATCAGCCCTGCAGCCCGTTCCTGCCAATCGCCACCATTCACTACCTGAATGAAAAATATACGCGTTATGAGTACAAGAAAAAAGAGGGTAATACATCCCCCTATTAACAATGTACGCATTTTTATTCGTTTTACCATCGAAGAATCACCTCTTTATTTACTGCTAGCTGTATTTGAGGATGATTCAGCACCTGTTGATGTGTTTGTCGTTGTTGTGCGAGGTACAAAAATGACATCCTTATCGGAGGCTTCAACGTAACCCAGACTTTTTGCATTCTCAATCACCTGATTGTTCAGCCTTTCCTTCTCCACTTCCAGATCAGCAATTGCCTTCTGGTCTTCTTTCACATCTGCGATCGTGGACTGAGCCTGCTTATTCAGATCATAAATATGTGCGTAGCGAGACATCAGCATTCCACCCACAATAATCACTGCCACAAGCGTGAGCAGGTATAAAAACTTCTCACGGGCTGGCAGACCCGTTCGACGTGTCACAACTTTGGTAGTTTCCTTGTACCTCTGTTGCGTTACACGCTCTTGTGCTTTTGGTTTGACCGCTAGATTGCCACGTGTATATGCCATTCGAAGGCTCCTCCTCCATTTTTGTTCTACAATTTCTCAGCTACACGCAGCTTGGCTGATCGCGCACGAGAGTTTTCAGTAAGTTCCGCTTCTGTTGGCGTCAGCGGTTTTCGGTTCACGAGACGCAGGGTCCCTTTGCCACCGCATACACATAACGGAAAGTCAGGTGGACATGTACATTTTTCCAAATAGCTGCTGAAGATCTGCTTACATATCCGGTCCTCAAGGGAATGGAAGGTAATCACAGATACACGCCCCCCTGGCGCGAGACAACGAACAGCCTGATGCAACCCTTCTTCAAAAGCCCCCAGTTCATCATTAACAGCAATACGCAGTGCCTGAAAACTTCGTTTGGCAGGATGTCCACCGGTACGACGAGCGGCCGCCGGAATACCTTCCTTGATCAATTCCACAAGCTCACCTGTTGTTTCGATCTCGGACTTACTGCGTTTCTCCACAATGACACGAGCGATCCGCTTGGAAAACTTCTCTTCCCCGTAACGATAAAGAATTCGGGCAATCTCTTCTTCTGGCCACTCATTCACAATCTCCTTGGCTGTCAGAAAAGCATCCTGATCCATACGCATGTCCAGCGGTGCATCGTGATTATAGCTGAATCCGCGCTCCCCCTCGTCAAACTGTGGAGAAGATACCCCCAGGTCATACAAAATCCCATCAACCTGCGGTATGCCATCCTTCATCGGAACATCAAGCTCCTTGAGAACCTGCTCCAAATCTCTAAAATTGGTTTTCACCAATGTTACCTGGTTTTCATAAGCAGCGAGCTTCTCACGTGCATTGTCCAAAGCCCAATCATCCTGATCGAGTGCGATCAAACGTCCCCCCGGACCTAGCTTGGATGCAATAACGGAGCTGTGTCCCGCGCCTCCTAAAGTGCAGTCCACGTATATACCGTCCTGCTTGATGTTTAGTCCCTCGGTTGCCTCTTCTTTGAGTACGGTTATGTGGTGAAACAACCTGCACCCCTCCTTACGTTATAAGTCAAAATTAAAATCGACCAGCTTTTCGGCAATGTCGTTGAATGCTTCCTCGGATTGATTGAAATAACTCTCCCATATGCCTTTGCTCCAAATCTCCACCCGGTTGGACACACCAAGAACAACACAATCCTTGTCCAGTTTGGCAAACTCTCTCAAGTTGCCCGGCAGATTTACCCTGCCCTGTTTGTCCAGTTCACATTCGGTTGCGCCTGAGAAAAAAAACCGGGTAAACGCACGTGCATCAGACTTCATCAGCGGCAGTGCTTTGAGCTTCTGTTCCATGACCCCCCACTCCTCCATGGGGTACACGAAAAGACACTGGTCCAAACCCCGTGTGACAACAAAAGAAGGTCCGAGAGATTCGCGGAATTTGGCCGGAATAATGACCCGACCTTTATCATCAATGCTATGTTGAAACTCTCCCATAAACATTGGCCCACTCACTCCTCACCCATTTCCCCCACTTTGCCCCACTTTCCACCACCTAAGCATAATAGATTCGGTTAAAAAAATCAAAACCCTTCTTGACATTCCTGTTTTTTATTTTCAGTTCATCAAAAAAAACGTCTCTGATCCTGTCATTCAGGATCAAAGACGTTTCCCAGTTACGGGCAATCGTATGTATACCCGCATATGAGCCATATCTTCAATACACCATTTTATATCTTTTGAATCAGTTTATCAGCTTGTAATTAATGGATATCGTTTAAAATTTCCAGCTATCCAAATATTTTTCCTGTTCAGCTGACAAGGCATCAATCGCGATATTCAAACTTTCCAGCTTGTAACTTGCGACCTGCTGATCAATCTCATAAGGAACATTTACCACGTTTTTACCTAGCGTCTCATAGTTTTCACTCACATACCGCAGACCAAGCGCTTGCAATGCAAAGGTGGTGTCCATAATTTCAGCCGGATGCCCGTCAGCCGCTCCCAGATTAACCAAACGTCCTTCTGCAAGAAGATACATTTTGCGACCATCCTTGAAGCGATACTCCTCAATATTACGGCGAACGGTGCGTATGGATTCGGAACGTTTAGCGAGCTCTGGTTTGTTAACCTCAACATCAAAATGACCCGCATTACTCAAAATTGCTCCGTCTTTCATCACATCGTAGTGCTCTCCTGTGATGACGTCCTTATTCCCGGTCACTGCGATAAAGAAATCTCCGAGCTTCGCTGCCTCCAGCATGGTCATCACATGGAAACCGTCCATATGAGCTTCTACCGCTTTAATCGGATCAATTTCAGTGACAATGACATTGGCGCCCAGTCCTTTGGCACGCATCGCTACTCCTTTGCCACACCAGCCATAGCCAGCAACGACAACGTTTTTACCAGCAACCACCAGGTTAGTTGTACGAATAATCCCGTCAAAAGCCGATTGACCCGTACCATAGCGGTTATCAAACAGATATTTGCAATATGCGTCATTCACAGCAACCATCGGGAATCTCAGCTGTCCCTCTTTCGCCAAAGCTTTCAGCCGAATAATTCCTGTTGTCGTTTCTTCTGCCCCGCCGCGAATCGTAGCAGCAAGATCAGGACGCTCAGAAGCAATAATTGTTGCAAAATCTCCGCCATCATCAATGATCAGATCAGGCTTCACTTCAAGGGCACGAAGCTGCAATGCCTTGAACTCGGACGGCTCCGGATTATACTTAGCATATACCGTCACGCCGTCCTCAACCAAAGCCGCACAAACATCATCTTGAGTGGACAATGGATTACTATGCGTGATCGTCACGTCAGCACCACCAGCCTGAATGACTTTTGCCAAATAAGCCGTTTTTGCTTCCAGATGGAGACAAATCGCAACCTTCAAACCTTTAAATGGAAGATCTTGTTCAAATTGACGACGGATTCGGTTTAACACCGGCATATGCGCCTCAACCCAATCAATCTTTAAATGTCCCTCTGAAGCAAGTCCCATATCTTTAACAATACTGTTCTGCAGTGAAGATGTAGTCAACTCTATCTCCTCCTCATATGTGTTTATTCTATTGAAAAATCCATACTATCAACATACTTACAATTCAATAACCTGGTGCTGCCCCCGGAATTCTGCAGAGGCCTTAATCAATTTCTCGATCCAGTCGGTTCCATAACGATTCAGGTAAAAGAGTGCATTATGTACTCGTTCCTGCGGTTTCCCCATCGGGAACAGAGCATTCTGGATACCGTTCCAATGCCTTAAATCCACTGCATGTTTATCTTCAATAGCTTTGCGAGTATGCCGTTCCAGATATTGAATCTGCTCATGAATTTTCCCCATGTTCGCTTCACCAATCCGGCTAAGTCCAGGATGCAGCTCTGCAACCTGCTCCAGTAGCGGGCGGTACAGTGTCATAAACTGCTCACGAATGAGCGTAAACTGTTCATCCACCTGGAACGTTTCCTGCTGTGCAAGCCACTTCTCTTTCTTTTCCTGCAAAAGATACTGTACATCCTGGAAAGAAAGTCCATATTGCTTCATATGTTTACGGTGCACATCCTCCAGAATCGTGAAAGAAAGACGCGGCAGCAATATGGGCATCTGCAATCCAAATGTGCGGAACGCTTCGCGTGTCAGACCCCAGTAAGCAATCTCACCTTGCCCCAAAATAACAGCTGTCACAGGCAGTAACGAATCCTGCATCAATGGACGAGTCAGCACATTGTTACTGAAACGTTCAGGATGCTGCTTCAGTTCCTCCAGCAAACGCTCCTCTGTAAACGATACGAGGCCTTTGCGATCCTGATACAGCTTATCCTTGAGTGTCAACAGCAAACGAACCCCTTCGTGAATATAAAAGAGGTTGGCACCATCCTCTGCCACCTCGGCTGGCATGGCATAGCCCGCTTGTTCAACTAATGAAGCACCTTGCAGGTAAGCGGTACGCAATGACGTATTTTGCTGAATCATTCGTGAAAATACAGGCTGCTCCAGCTTACGCAATTCAGGGTCAGCCGCATCCATAAGAATCAGACCACTGCTTGCAAACAAAACCGATATAATGCGTGCAAAGGCATCGCTCAGATTAGAACTGGCACGATGGATTTCCGTAATCTGCTTTAATAGTCCAGGCTTATGAATGGTATCAGGCAACAAATGCTCCACCTGCTCAAGTGTATGCTCCCACTGTTCCCATTTCACCTGCACATGACTGACAGAATCTCTTCCCGTAAAGTGACCCTGCAGTTTTACTTTGCGCATATCCCCCTGAGGGTCAGGCAAATACGTATGGTTAACCTCATCCCAGTCATGGTCCTCACCTGCAATCCAGAACACAGGTACAACCGGATGCTTTAGTTGCTTCTCTGCTTCACGAGCGGCTGCAACCACACTGGCTGCTTTGTATATGACAAACAAAGGTCCGGTCAGTAGCCCACTCTGCTGACCACCAGTAACGACCCATGCGTTCTCTTCCACAAGACGGGTAATGGAAGCGTGAACGTGATCATGATTGTTCACTCGTTTATTATATATACGTAAATATGACGCCAGTTCATGACGATCAACACGTGTATGCTCCGATTGTTTAAGCCATTCAGCGCGTGCGTGGAGGCCATTTTCCCAGCAAATATCATATTCATACAGGCTTCGCGCAGCATCTGCCGTACAGATATAATCCTCTGCAAGCTGTGAACCGCTGCGGAGCGCCTCGGTAATCCCTTTCATGAGGTCTGCCTCCTATTCTGCTTCAAAGAGCCTTCCTTGATTGTACCGAATTCAGTAGCTCTTCGTCAAAGCAAAGTCATAAATTACATAAAAAAAACCGCCGAACAAGTCGGCGGTTATGATGTATATAATAGCATATTCGTTTTTCAACTATTATACGTAAGGCTCTGCTACCCAATGTCCTTTGGAAACCTCAATTAATTGAGCATTCTCCAGATTGTATGGATCATTTACAGAACCGCCCGCAGCATTTTGAATCGGGCCAGATTGTTCTTCCGGCAGCAAAATACGGCGTTTATTCGCTTCCACTTCCGGGTCCGGTACCGGAATGGCAGAAAGCAGTGTTTTAGTATATGGGTGGATCGGATTGGAGTACAATTCTTCACTCTCTGCCAATTCTACCACTTTACCCATGTACATTACCGCTACGCGGTCACTGATATGTTTAACCATGGACAAGTCATGAGCAATGAAGAGATAAGTCAGGCCAAGACGCTGTTGCAGTTCCTCAAGCAATTTAACAACCTGTGCCTGAATGGATACGTCCAGCGCTGAAAGCGGCTCATCACAGATAATAAATTTAGGGTCAACGGCAAGCGCACGTGCAATCCCGATCCGTTGTCTCTGTCCACCAGAGAATTCATGCGGGTAACGCAGTGCATGACTCGGATTCAAGCCTACCAGATCAAGCAACTCTTCCACGCGTCTCTTACGTTCTTTAGTGCTTGTTGCCAAGCCATGAATATCGAGAGACTCCCCGATTATATCCATAACGTTGAAACGTGGATTAAGCGATGCATACGGATCCTGGAAAATCATCTGCATATCCTTACGCATTTCCTTCATTTTGCGTGGGGACAGCTTGTAAATGTCCGTTCCATTGAAGTTCACACTTCCGCCCGTTGGCTCGTAAAGACGCAAAATCGTACGTCCAGTTGTTGATTTACCACAACCTGACTCACCTACAACGCCGAGTGTTTCTCCTTCAAAAATATCGAAGCTCACATCATTAACGGCTTTAAGGATGTTACCTTTACCAAGGTTAAAGTATTGCTTCAGGTTTTTCACCTGAACCAAAGGTTTGTTGCTGCCTTTAACAATACCTGCCGGAGTCGGTTTTTCCTTTTTCGGCTCGTCCAGACGTGGAAGTGCGTTCAGCAATTTGATCGTATATGGATGCTGCGGGTTGCTGAAGATTTCAGCCGTTGTTCCCGTTTCAACAACTTCGCCTTCCTTCATAACAACAACACGGTCGCACATCCCCGCTACTACCCCAAGGTCATGTGTAATCAGCATAATAGAGGTGCCCAGCTTTTTCTGCATGTCCTTCATTAAATCCAGAATTTGAGCCTGAATTGTAACGTCGAGCGCTGTAGTCGGCTCATCCGCAATCAGCAAAGACGGACGACAAGCAAGTGCGATCGCAATCATGGCACGCTGACGCATACCACCAGAGAATTGGTGCGGGTAATGATTCATACGGATTGCAGCATTTTTGATACCTACGAGCTCCAGCATTTCAAGTGCAGCTTTGTTCGCAGCTTGTTTGGACATATTCTGGTGCTTACGCAATACTTCCGTAATCTGTTTACCCACTTTGATTGTAGGATTCAAGGAAGTCATCGGATCTTGGAAAATCATACCGATATCTTTACCACGAATCGATTCCATCTCTTTATCTGTTTTATTCAACAGATCCTGCCCGTGAAACGTAATATCTCCGCTCTTAACCTTCGAAGGCGGGGAGGGAATCAATTTCATGATGGTTTGGGCTGTAACACTCTTACCACTACCCGATTCACCTACGATTCCCAGCGTTTCTCCTTTGCCAATTTCAAAACTTACATTTTTAACGGCATCAAACTCACCCGAACGTGTCGAGAACGATACACTCAAGTCTTTGACTGTTAAAATCGGCTCCATAATCCCACCTCCTGTTTCTATTTACGTAATTTCGGATCAAGTGCGTCACGCAATCCATCACCGAGCAAATTAAATGCAAGCATCGTAACAACCATCAGACCCGCAGGGAACCACATCCGCCATGGATACAGTGTCCAACCTGTGAGTGCATCGTTGATCATTGATCCCAAGGAAGATCTTGGTGCAGATACACCCAAGCCAAGGAAGCTCAAGAAGGCTTCAGCAAAGATCGCATTCGGAATAGACAATGTCAAAGTAACGATAATCGGTCCGACCGCATTTGGCAACAAGTGACGGAACAATTGACGTCCAGTGCTTGCACCCATCGAACGTGCGGCAAGGATAAAGTCTCTATTTTTCAGCTGCATAATCTCACCACGTACAATCCAGGACATGCTGATCCAGCCTGTAATGGTAAGTGCAATAATAATTGTTGTAAGACTTGGCTCCAGAACAACCAACAGCAGGATAACTACCAGCATGTATGGCAAAGAGTACAAAATTTCGGAAAACTTGTTCATGATACCATCAACACGTCCACCATAATAACCCATGATCGCACCATAGATTACTCCGATCACAAGGTCAATCAACGCCGCAGCAAGACCAACGGTCAAGGAAACTCGCGCGCCGACCCATGTTCTTACCCATACATCACGACCCAGATCGTCTGTACCAAACCAGTGATCCGCACTTGGTGCACTGTTCGCATTAAGCAAATCATTAGAATAATAATTGTACTTTGTAAACAAAGAAGTTGGTCCAATCAAAGCAAAGAGTACAACAAGAACCAATACACCCAGACTAATCATTGCAGCTTTGTTGGTAGCCAATCTGTACATCGCGTCTCTAAAAAGGGATATGCTTTCTTGCGGCTTCACCGCTGCCTGACTGTTCAGGTCAGTGTTCGCCGTTCCATTATTGTTATTATTCGTGCCAGACAACGTTATGCCCCCTTCCGGCTTTCCAGCTTAATTCTAGGATCAATTAATACGTAAGCGATATCTGTAAGGAAACGTGCCAACATCAAGAGAATACCATAGAAGATAGTGATCCCCATAATCATTGTGTAGTCACGGTTTGTGATACTTTCCACAAACACTTTACCAATTCCGCCAATGTTAAAGATCTGCTCGATAACAACAGAACCTGTGATGATGTTGGCTGTCATTGGTCCTACGTACGTAACAACAGGCAAAATACCGTTCCGTACAACGTGCTTAAACATGATGGCAGGCCATTTCAAACCTTTAGCTTTCGCCGTTTTGATATAGTCTGCATGTAAAACTTCCAGCATGCTTGAACGCGTTAGACGTGCGATAAAGGCAATCGGTGATGCAGATAGAGCTGCGACAGGAAGCACATAGTCCAATGGTCCATCGAATCCCATAACGTTAAACCAGCCCAGTTTAAATGCAAATACATACTGTAACAGGGATGCCAGCAAGAAGCTTGGTACAGCGATCCCGATAACAGCAAGAACCATGGTTACATCATCAATTAGTTTGCGGTGATACACAGCTGCAAGCAGACCCAGCAATACCCCGACAATAATTGAAATAACAATCGCAAACACACCCAGCTTCAATGAAGCAGTGAATGTTTCCGCAATCATACCGGACACATCACGGTTCAGATACTTCATTGAAACTCCAAAGTCACCTTTGACGATTCCACCCATATATTTCAGGTATTGTTCATACATCGGCTTGTCCAGTCCATACTTTGTTTCCAAGAGTGCACGGATTTCAGGAGATACTTTTTTCTCCGATGTAAAAGGGTCACCAGGAATGAGCTTCATCAGAAAGAAGGTCATCGATGCGAGTATGAAAAGCGATAGCAGCATAAATAGCAGTTTTTTCAAAACGTACTTAACCAACCCTTGCACACCTCCATAAACAATATTTTGTATACAAATCGATTGTAGAATCAGACCGCAATAAAGTCCAATCCATTTATCGGAAATTTCAAGAATTATAAGGAAAATCAGTGCACATACAAAAAAATCGGGATATATATGGAATTCCACATATATATCCCGAAGTAATCATATTAGACTTCAGAACAACTTACTTCTCTTCCAGATATGCGCGAGTGAAGTCAATTGCTCCACTGAAATCAAGTTGTACACCTTTAAGGTAAGGCTTAGTCAAAGATACGTTAGTGTAGTAGTAAATTGGCATTAAGCCCATTTCATCTTGAATCAGAATTTTCTCAGCGTCAGCGAATGAAGTCATACGTGCAGCCGCATCAGCTGTTTTTACAGTGTCTTTCACATCTTTGTCATACTGCTCGTTGCTGAATTTTGGATCGTTGTTTGTGTTACCAGTAGTCCACATTTCCAAGAAGTTGTACGGATCGTTGTAGTCAGCAGACCAGCCCGCACGAGCGATTTGGAAGTTTTGATTTTGGCGGTTCTCAAGGAATACGCCCCACTCTTGGTTTTCTGTTTTCACATCAACACCAAGGTTTTGTTTCCACATATCAGCAATTGCAAGAGCAATTTTCGCGTGACCATCACTTGTGTTGTAGATCAAAGTGATTGCTGGCAACGTAGTGTAGCCTTCTTCTTTCATACCTTCAGCAAGCAATTTTTTAGCTTCAGTTACATCTTCTTTGAAATAATCATCTTTGTGCTCGTCACGGAATTCGCCGTTTTCACCGCGGATACCTGGAGGTACGAAACCAAATGCTGGAATTTGTCCACCTTGCGTTACTTTATCAACAATCAATTGACGGTTGATAGACATTGCAAATGCCTTACGGATTTTAAGATTGTTAAATGGTGCTTCATGTACGTTGAACAGATAGTAGTACGTGCTCGCAATACCAGTAGCTTTGAACTCGTTTGGAAGTTCAGCCTTTACTGCTGGAATTTGGTCAGAAGGAATCTCACCGTTAGGTGCACCTGTGTAGTCCAATTGTCCTGATTTGTATGCTTGCAGTTCGGAAGCACTGCTGTTTGTCAGGGACATATCAATTTGAGTCAATTTAATATCAGCTGCTGCATGGTAGCCTTCGTTTTTCTTCACAACAATTTTTTGACCTTTAGCGTATTGATCCATTACAAATGGTCCGTTAACGATCATGTTTTTGTAATCAGTGAAGAATTTGTCATTTGTATCAGCTGACTTGTGTACTGGGTAGTAAGTATAGAATGCTGTCAGACCCAGGAAGTAAGGTGTTGGGTTTTCCAACGTTACTTCAAGTGTGTGCTCGTCCGTAGCCTTCACACCCACTTGGGAGAAATCAGTAATTTTAGTACCTTTGAAATTCGCATCCTTGCTCATGTTAAAGCCTTCTGCACCTTTAATGTAGTACAATTGGTATGCATAAGGAGAAGCAGTTTCAGGTTTCAACGCACGTTCCCAAGAACGAACGAAATCTTCAGCTGTTACAGGATCACCGTTGCTCCATTTAGCATCCGGGTTCAGGTTGAACACATATTTCAAACCATCTTCAGAGATTTTCCAGTCTTTAGCAACACCAGGAGCTTCTTTACCATCAGCACCAATGCGAACAAGACCTTCATACAAGAACTTCAAAACAGTGTTGGTTTGGCTGTCTTTTGCTTGAGCCGGGTCCAACGTAGGAGGTTCAGCTGACAAGTTAATTCTCAGAACCTGATCTTTGGCAAGTCCCTTTTCTTCACTTGCAGAATTGTTATCTGTTGTGGTACCTTTGCCTTCATTTTTCGATCCGCACGCTGCAAGTACGGTACCGAACGCCAAGATCAGCGTCAAAAGGACTAATAGACTTTTCCTTTTCATCTAACTTTTCCCCCTAAATTGATGTGGTTTATGTTTATAGATTATACAACCACCGGTCAAAAAAATCTACATTACTTTTTCAGAAAGTAATGTTTTTTTCAGTTTTCGACAAAATCGACACAATATTTGGGCTTTTCGCGTTATGTAACCTCACATTTGATTCATAATGTATCTAAATAATCCAAATAAAGTAAACAAAATGTACCCAAAACTCATGATAACAAATGACATGCGCCATACGGCCCGAAACATTCTTCCCCCGTCGACCTTCCCTTTTAGTCGATTTTGCGCACCTCCGATAAATCCAAGCGCAATTAGTATGAGTATTAACGTTAAATAAAATCCAAAATTCGAATCAAATGTTAAGTTGAATAACGCTGATACAGAGAAAATAAGAAAAAATGTCGTGACATCCATCGCTGTTCGCAGCGCGATTGACTTGTCCTTCTTCCAAACAATCATGCCCCAGTACACTAGAAGAAAAGGAAAAAAGGGCAATATGCTCAATACGATGAAAATTTCCATTAACTCACTCCTTCTGATGGCATGCCTTGGATCAGATGAAGCAGCGTTTCATGTGCAGATACATTCAGATTAAACTGCTTCGCCATGTTTACAATTGATCCATTAATTGATTCAACCTCTGTTGTGCGTTTATGCAATACATCTGCAAGCATGGAGGAGGTATTGGAAGCCGTGCTACGACACACGCCCTTCACCTGTTCCCACAAGTCCTCATCCATTTGCACTCCCATAGCCTCATATACACCCAATGCCTCATCATACAGCTGCCTCATCATATTTAATCTGTCTATGCGTTGAAGCAGTTCACCATTGGGGATTCTCCATATCGCCGTAAGCGGATTAATTACCGCGTTAATTAACAGTTTTCTGTATATCAGCTTATCGATTTCATTCGACACTGTACAGTCAAATCCTGCCTGCTTCATAAGCCTCGCCAAAGTAAATATGGTCTGCTCCTCATCTGTAGGCCCCTCTCTCTTCACTGAAGTAACACTCAAACCAAGGCGTGTCTCCCCCTCCCCTGCCCGTTGCACCCGAAACGCTTCACGCTTTACGCCCTCCGTTGTAATTGCACTGCATAACAAACAACCCGGTAAAGCTGCTTGAAGCTTGTCCAGATGTCCAATACCATTCTGATAACAAGCTATTTTTAAATAATGCTGTTCACTCAGATCTTTCAGCGATCTAATCTGATCTATGAAATCATGCACATGTGTTTGCTTTACCGTAAGCAGCATCCAATCTCCTGGCGTCTCACGCCAAACCTCAGCCAGTTCCGATACAGGCCTGGCCTGAACAGCCTCCGGTTCGATATAGACTTCTCCACTTCTCTCCGTGATCATAATGCCCTTATGTTGAAGCTGCTCCGCCTGCTCCAGGGTTCTGGTCCAGAATCGTACTCCAATACCCGCCTTCTGTAGCTTGCCTCCAAATAGAAGACCTAACGAGCCTGCTCCAACAACATCTATATTCATATCATGCCCTCGCTTTCATACCTTTTTAATTCCTTCAGACATCCTGTTCAAATCTTTCTTCTTCTATAATAGAACAAAATGCTCACACTAAAAACCCGTCATACCTGCCGTAATGTCACGGAGGTGTGGCGGGCTCATATTACAATGTTGTATCCAGAACGAATCACACTACTCAATTCGTTCCAGATTTCCGTTAGCATCCATCTTAAACCTTGTTTTGAGTTCCTCTTCTTCTTCTGATAAAAAAGCAAGCCTGCGTGCACGATCCATAATCTGAATCAATGCTTTGTAATCATCGTTGACTACGCGATAATCCGTCTGCACCTCATTAACTTCCTTCGAAAGGCGGTCATTTTCACAACGGAGCTCAAGCAGCTCATCTTCCTTCTCACGCAGCTCCTTCTCGAGCATTTTAAGTTGCCGGTTACTCTCCTGAACAGTACCCTTCCACTGCCGTAAAAAGCGAATTACCGCATCAATGGAGAGAGACTCATCCGTCATACCATCTGTCTTGTACATCCCCTCCTCCGTGTCCATCGTGGACAGGGCAGCGACCTGCGGACCAAGCATAGCTGGCTGTTTTCTGAGATAACTCCGTTTTTGTCTTTGCGCTTTGGCATTGCTGATGGCTGATTCATACTTTTTACGTACACAGCTGTTCCAGCGAAATCCGCATGCGGCTGAGGTTCTCCCTATTTTCTCACCCACCTCTTCAAACGCGGCCAGCTGCGTGCTGCCTTCCCGAATATGACGCAATGTAACCTCTGCCAAAATCAAATCATCCTCTGTACTCCAAGCATCCTGTCTCACTGCAGTCATGCTATAATACCCTCCTAACACCATCCTGAAATAACCGTCCGCATAACCGGTAAACCGTTATGTGAATTAGGTATAAAAGTTGCTTTACTCATTCTTATGCCTCTCATAGAGTTCATAGAATTGATTTTCATACTAAAATGTATTTCCACATTCAAGGTCCCTCATACGTAATTGATCCAAATCCCCTTGCTTTTGAGTTCATATCCCAAAAAAAGAATTCGCTTTCATATCCAAATTTGTTTACACGATTTTCCTTTGTCGGTATAATGTTGTGTAGACAATCTATGAACGTACATAAGAGAGGAGGATTTACCGTGGCACGCATGTTTCGGGTACTCGGGTTCTTCACGCTTGCGATTGGCCTGATGGCTTTTGCAGGAGATTTGGTCGAAATGGCCTTGCTATTCTTCCTGCAGACTGCGTTTTTTGTCCTTTTGGGATACTTGAAGTTTACAGAACGCACATACATATTGCTCTTCTGGGGTTATATGATCGTGACGTTCACAGGGTTCAGCTATTGGACTGTATTTGAAATGGGACTGCCGCTCTAATCCGCCAGCAGCATCAAAGCAATCCGGTTATGTCGGATTGCTTTTTTGTTGTCCTCAGATTACATCTAAAGCTATAGTGTTATGTAACCAATAAGGATATTTTGCGTATTCATTTCATATATTGTCTGGAAGAATAAATCAAGTCCGTAGGGAAAGGAGCATGCCTGGTGAAGCTTCGACATAAGTTAACAGCCATCCTATTAACGATTGGATTGTTCCTGCAGCCTACATCAGCTTATATTTATGGAGAATCTACACCTGAAGATACACAAGCCATTTTACAAAAGACGTTATCCATTGTGGAGATAGATCATGAAATTGAGCGCATCGCCAAAAAACAGGAGGAGTTAGCCGTCCAGCATAAGACGTTATCTGCACAGCTAAAGCAGCAGGAGCAGGAGATACATATCCAGCAAGAACGGGCAGGAGCCGTAGTTAGGTCTTATTATACGGGAGAGCGGGACAGTCTGCTTATGACGGTGCTTGGAGCAAAATCATTTAAGGATTTGTTTGTGCTGTATGACTACTATCAGATTATTATTGGCAGAGATCAAGCCACACTGGACAAGTATCAAACCCGATATAACAGTCTTCAGCAAACGTCTAATCAAATTCGGCAAACCTCTGCAGAACTGGTGGAGATGAAAACAAACCTTCAAAATCAGCGCACACGTGTGGCCTCACTGCAAAAAGAGGTTGATAAACAAATAACCGCCAGCGGGGACGCGGCAGCTATTCAGAAATTAATGAACGAATTGACTTTGTACTGGGAAAACATCGGAATATACGAGGTAAAACGTTATTTCAAAGCACTGGCATCAGCAATGCAGAATCTGCCTGATTTTATTCAGAAGCAAAATGGAGCCATCTCCACCACAGGAACGACATATACCATACGCATTGGACAAGACGAATTAAATACATTTCTGCGCTCGCAAAATGAAATCTTCAACGACTTTGCTTTTACCTTTGACCAGGACAAAATTACAGCTTCAGGTCAACGTGATCAATTACAGCTTAGCATTGAAGGGCATTACACGGTTGAGAATAAACCGCAAAATGCCATTCGCTTTCATGTAGATAAGCTGGTGTTTAATCAGCTCGAGCTGCCAGACACAACACGTAGCATGCTGGAGAGAGAATTTGATCTTGGTTTCTATCCGCAGAAAATTCTTTCCTTTGTCAAAGCAACCGATGTTTCTACGGATGAAGGTGTTCTGGAAGTAAAATTAGCGATTTCGTTCTAGGGGGTAGCCGCCTTTCTGATGCTGTTCACATATTGGGCTGCACTTATGTCCCCCTGGAGTAACTGCCGGACTTGTTTCTGAAAGCGAATAAGCATCGCTTGGCGTTCAGCCGCCCTAACCGGATTGTCGTCTTTCGTGAACCAAAATGGCTTTAGCAAAATTTTATAACGCGCCTGAACCTGTGTAGCTTGCTGATTCTGCTCATGTTGTCTTGCAGAAAAGCGCTTTGCCTGGACATGCCACTTGTTCTGCACCGTCGCAGACCTCATTCCCTCAATCCATCGGCTCGCCGCATCCGTCTCTACAGAACCAGCCGTAATGACCAGACTTCTGGATCTTACCGCCTGTAGTGGTTCCAGCGAAACGGACGGACGTAATATTTCTACATCGGGTGAAGCTTCATCTGTATAAAGTATCCGTGACAGTGTGGTAACAAACAACGGCGTATGCGCTTTATCATTTGAAGCAAAATTAACAGGAAGAGCAGACATCATTGTAATATAAGGTTGCAATTCATTCAGCAAGCTGATTCCACGTTGAAGCTCACCCGTCGGAGACGCAGACTGTAACCGCAACACTTGATCCGGACTCATTCCGGGCGTTAAGTAGCCCATCCACACACTCGCCCCTACAATATCATCCTTGCCAAGCGAAATTAAAGCCGTGCCCTCTGCCTGAGCCTCCTGGACCAATTTAGACCACTGCTCTTTATTGTTAGGGAACGCTTGCAGTCCAGCCTTATGCAAAAATGATGCTCTAGCCCCCATCACATAGGGATCAAAATCAAAGGGTATGCCCCATTCGTAGCCGTTCCACTCTGTCATGGCGCGTAGTTCAGCTACCGTTTCTCCCATGGATTTGGATAGCTGCGTCCCGTTTAACGGTAGCAAATATCCCTTTTTGGCATAAAGCTGCACCTGGTCATTTTCGAGCAGAATAATATCTCCGTTCTCCCCCAATGAAAACTCCTGATCTAGCACATCATCATAATCTCCGGGTTCCACATTCCGAAGGTTAACTTCAACATAACGAGAAGCCGCCACTTCCTTAGCCAGCTTCTCAAAAGCAGTAAACTCCTCTTTAGACATCGCTACTGTTACATTCAGAGGAGCACTTGTATCGTCATTTCGGGATAAAGTACCCGGATATGTATCGTTCTCTTGATTTCGTTCCTGATTATGCTGCGAACCTCTAAAATCAAAGCTAGGGGAAAGGATCGTTAGCGAAAGCAGCAGCACTGCAAATAAAACCACTTGATGTCTACGCTTCATTCACTCTCCTCCTTAGATCATTTCGTTATTCTGATATTTTCCCGCAACAATCATTGTAACAAATATATAGTGCTGTTGTCCTATCCTGCCAAAAAACACTTTTCAACTCTTTTGCATATTACGAGCATATCCAGTTCTGTATAACAACTTGCTTTTGTTTTTTTAGCACAAAAAAAGCCGACTATTGGTCATCCCCCTGTCAAGTAGACAGATGAAAAAAAGCTATGCTGCCAGCGCGCATCGATATTCAATCGGTGCGCGCTGTTTGAGTTTGGCTTGAAAGCGTCGGTAGTTGTAATTGTACACGTAATCCTCCACGGCTTGTCGAATCTCGGC
>NZ_QJSW01000018.1 GCF_003217495.1 Paenibacillus barcinonensis
TTCCAAAACATCGTGGAATCCTATCAGGATGCATGGCGTGAAGTTGTGGCAGCTGCAGTGAAGCAAGGTATTCCGGTACCAGGCTTCTCCAGCGCGCTGTCCTATTATGACAGCTATCGTACAGAGCGTTTGCCAGCAAACCTGTTGCAAGCACAACGTGATTACTTCGGCGCGCATACCTTTAAACGTGTAGACAAAGAAGGGAGCTTCCACCACAACTGGATGGAGTAAGCTCCAGATCATGTAAGGATATAGGGACTTGGAGGACCGGATTAATTTCGGAAACCGCCAAGTCCTTTTTTACTTTGTTTGTTGAGAAGGCTAATCTGCACGACATGTGATCTAATTGGAGCGGTACGCTGTTTAAGAAGAGAATGCGCTTGGTAAGGACGGCTTGAAGCCTGGTCGGTACAGGCATGGCCTTCCCCCGTTCGCAGGGCTGTGTTATGATAGGGAAAAATGCTCACGAATGCTTGAATTAAAGGAGTGTACACCTTGAGCAAGTCTAAAAATATTATTCTCATCGGTATGATGGGAACCGGCAAGTCAACTGTTGCCCAGATGCTTTCACAAGAGTTGGAATATCAGCTTATTGATGTGGATGCTTCGGTGGAACAGGAGGAAGGCTGTACGATTCCAGAATTATTTACGGCCAAGGGAGAGGCGTATTTCCGTGAAGCCGAGAGCCGAATGTTATGCTCGGTGCTGGAAAATGATGCGCAGGTCATCGCGACTGGCGGAGGCGTTGTGCTTCGGACAGCGAATTGCGAGGCGATGTCGACCAACGGATGGGTTGTTGCCTTGACAGCGGATCCGGCAGTTATCGTAGAACGTGTTAGCGGCTGTGATAATCGTCCGTTGCTTGCGGGCAACGCGGAGGAACGAATTCGCACGATTATGGAAGAACGCAAGGATGCGTATCAATTCGCACATTACACAGTGGATACAACGGCGCTGTCTGCAGCTGAAGTGACTCGTTTAATTTTAGCGCATTACCGCGTCTAAGCTTGTGATCATCGAAGTGGTGCCAGTTCAAAAACGGGCCTTGCGGCCCGCTTTGGAGGTTAGTTTTCCTGCTCCCATTGAAGCATGCCGCCAACCATGTTCGTACAGCCATCATAGCCGAGCTGCTGCAAATATTCACAAGCTCGTTCGCTGCGGTAACCGCTGCGGCAAATGATAATGATCTCGCCAGACTTATCAATCTCGGACAAGCGATCTGGAATCTGTCCCAGAGGAATATGCTTGGCCCCCTCGATCATGCCTTGTGCGACTTCTTCATCCTCGCGGACGTCGAGCATCTGCAGCTTCTCTCCTGCCTGTAAACGGCGGCGAAGCTCGGATGGTTGAATTTCAGCGACTTGTGTCATATTCAGGTCCTCTTTTCTAAATGGACTTAACGCCTATTCATGATACCCAAGGGATACAGAGGATGTCAATTTGACCGTCTCCATCCTTCACCTTATTACAGCCTTACTAGTTATTACAGCTTTCTCACTAACAATATATAAAAGGAGCATATCATCCATGGACGTTATCGTTAACCCTACCCCTGAGCTGAACGGGGAAATCGGAGCCCTGTCCTCCAAAAACTACACTACCCGTTACCTGCTGGCTGCTGCGCTGGCTGAAGGAACGAGCACTATTCACTTCCCTGCACATAGTGAGGACAGTGACGCTATGCGCAGATGTATTCGCGATCTTGGCGCAGTGCTGGAAGAGGATGACAGCAAAATCGTAATTCAAGGCTTTGGCAGCCACCCTCGCGATGTGCGCGAATTGAACGTTGGCAATGCGGGTGCGGTGCTTCGCTTCCTGATGGGTGTTACAGCGCTGTGCCCTGAAGTTACATTTGTGAACACGTATCCTGATTCTTTGGGGAAACGTCCACATGATGATTTGATTGATGCTTTAGGCCAGATGGGTGTACAGGTTGAACATCATCAAGGGCGTCTGCCGATTACTATTAAAGGCGGTCAGGCCAAGGGTGGACACATTCGGGTGTCCGGCTCGGTCAGCTCCCAATATTTGAGCGCATTGCTGTTTGTAACACCTTTGCTTGCTGAAGACAGCACAATCGAGGTGCTGAACGACTTGAAATCCAAGGTGGTTATCGGACAGACGCTGGAGGTGCTGGAACAAGCGGGCATCATTATTCATGCCAGTGATGACTACATGTTATTCCGAGTTCCTGGTGGACAGGCATACAAGCCGACAACCTACACCGTTCAAGGGGACTATCCCGGCTCGGCTGCTGTACTTGCTGCCGCAGCAGTTACACAGTCGGATGTGAAAATTCTCAGACTGATGGAGCAGAGCAAACAAGGGGAACGTGCCATCGTTGATGTGCTGCGTATGATGGAAGTGCCGCTCACTCATGAGAATGATGTCGTTCACGTTCAAGGAAATGGCAGATTGAAGGCAATTGAATTCGACGGAGATGCAGCTACGGACGCTGTTTTGGCCATGGTAGCGGCAGCTGTATTTGCGGATGGCACGTCACGGTTTTATAATGTAGAGAACCTGCGTTACAAGGAATGTGACCGAATTACGGATTATTTGAATGAACTGCGCAAGGCAGGAGCAAACGTCGAGGAGCGTCAGGCCGAGATTATCGTCCATGGACGTCCTGAAGGTGTCGAGGGCGGTGTAGAGATCAATGCTCATTATGATCATCGTGTCATTATGGCCCTTACGGTCGTAGGTCTTCGTGCCAAGCAGCCTCTTCGTATTCGGGATGCACACCATGTAGCCAAGTCATATCCGCAATATTTTGATCATTTGCAGGCGCTTGGCGCCTCGGTTGAATGGGTAAAAGAGTAAATTAACACGTTAAGCAGAAAAGGATGGTGCTTGAACATGGAATTTAACAACCCTACTCGCGAAGAAATCGGACAACTTTTGCGCAATGCAGGCAACATCGCTGTTGTCGGCTTATCGGACAAATCGGATCGTACCTCGTATATGGTCGCGGAAGCGATGCAGAGCAGGGGATATCGCATTATTCCTGTGAATCCGCAGGCACAAGGAGAGATTCTTGGCGAGAAGGTATATGCTACGCTCGCAGATATCCCGGAGCCGGTGGACATTGTAAATGTTTTTCGTCGTGATGAGTTTTGCGCGGAAGTCGCTCGGGAAGCTGCTGCAATCAAGGCTAATGTGTTATGGCTCCAGCTCGGTATTCATAGCGATGAGGCTGTCCAGATTGCCGCAGAGAACGGCATGACGGCTGTAACCAATCGTTGTATCAAGGTAGAAGATTCCATCGTTCTGCGCGGCGCTGGTCGCGGCTAAAAGCGCTTGTTGTCATCATGAATGCGTTCATGACATCGCATATTCAACTTCGGATTTTAATGAGCCTCCCGTGATCTTTCGAAATCACGGGATTTTTCATGTTCAACATAGTAAGATAGGGGTGAAAATCTACTTTATACGCAAAGCAAATCGGGGCAATTAATCCCCTTTTTGCTTTGACAAAATGCTGTGTAAAGCTTACCATCTAGGATAGAAAGGAGAGGTCGCCATGAATTGGCTCGGATCCTTGCAGCAGCTCGGAAGAGCGGTAATGCTGCCTACAATGGTCCTGCCCGCTGCTGCTATTCTGCTCAGTGTGGGCAGTCTGCCCTGGAACGCCTGGGGATTGGGCGTGGTTGGTGAAGTGTCTACCGTGGCCGGACACGGTATTTTTTATTTTTTGCCGTATTTGTTCGCTGTTGGCGTGGCGCTTGGACTCTCCAACCAGGCTGGTCAAGCGGGACTTGCAGCGCTGGCTGGCATTGTGATTTATGATCAGGTCACCAAACACTTCGGTGATGGCACAGTGCAGCCTGCTTCATTAATTGGAATTATCCTCGGCGCATTTGCCGGAGGCATGCATAATCGCTTTAAAAGTATTAAACTACCCGAAATATTACAATTTTTCGGTGGTTCCAGGTTTGTTTTGCTAATTGTCGGGCTCTGTTCGGCTCTGTTCTCTTGTTTCATGTTGTGGCTTGCGCCCATTCTGCAGCAGGGTTTGAATTCGATTGCAACCTGGGAATACAGTCTTGGTGGCTTCGGGCTGTTCATCTATGGCGTATTATACCGGGTGCTCGTAGCTTTCGGGCTCCACCATCTGCTTAATAATGTATTCTGGTTCCAGCTGGGAACCTATGAAACACCGAGTGGTCAGATTGTGCAAGGGGATTTACCGCGTTTCTTCGCCGGTGATCCGTCTGCCGGATTTTTTATGGCGGGGCTCTTTCCCATTATGATGTTTGCTATTCCCGCAATCGCACTTGCGATTATTCAGGAGGCCAGGGAAGACCTGAAGCCGCAGATCAGGAAAACATTTCTCACGTCTGCACTCGTCTGTTTTTTAACAGGGGTGTCGGAGCAGATTGAATTTGCTTTTCTTTTTGCGGCACCGTATCTGTTTATCGTACATGCAGTGATGTCCGGGGTGGCGATGTGGCTCAGCTACTGGCTGGATATACGTCACGGCTTCTCGTACTCGGCGGGTGTCATTGACTACATACTCAATTTCCATCTGTCTGAGAATGCTTGGAAACTCATTCCGATTGGCATACTATATGGGCTGGTTTATTATTTCTTGTTCCGCTGGGCGATTCGCACGTTCAAAATACCGACACCGGGGCGGGAAGAAGGGTCTATGCTTGAAGATTGGGTAGGCAATATTCCTTATCAGGCACCGTTGATTCTGGAAGCCTTGGGTGGAAAAAGCAACATCGTGCAGGTGGAGGCGTGTATTACACGCCTGCGTCTGACGGTGCATGACGATCGCTTGATCGACACAGGTGCGATGAAAAATCTGGGATCAGCCGGTCTGATCAAGCTGGGCGGCGGAAATGTGCAGGTCGTATTCGGCACCTATTCCGAATTGATTCGGGAAGAGATTGCGAAGCTGCTGGAACGGGATCTGCAGCAGGTGTTGTTTGCAGCGCCGGTTCAAGGCAAGATGCTGCCGATTGAGGAAGTGCCGGACCAGATTTTTGCAGCCAAGCTGGTGGGAGATGGTGTTGCCTTTGTGCCGGAGCGGGGAGAGCTGGTATCACCTGTCTTCGGAACGATTATGCACTTGTATCCGACGATGCACGCCCTGGGCATCTCCACCAGAGAGGGGCTGGAGGTATTGCTTCATATCGGGATTGACACCTCTCAGCTAAAAGGGCATTTTGAAGCGTTTGTGCAGGAAGGCGATACAGTAGAGCCTGGACAGCTGCTCATCAAATTTGATCTGGCGGTATTGCGTGAACAGGCGGCGTCACTGACGACTCCGATGGTGATCACCAACCCGGATCGCGTAAAATCATGGAGTTTTGCTCCATTCAAGCAAGTGAAGAAAGGTCAGGCATCCGTCATGTCCGTGGTGCTCTATGACAGGAACGTTGGAGGGGTAGAATGAAGATACAAGGCATCAATGGAGCTGCAGGCATCGCCATCGGCAAAGCATTTGTCCTGCCCAGCTGGGAATGGGATCTGCCAGACCAGAAGATGGATTCGGTGGATCTCGCCCAGGAATTCGAACGGCTGTACGAGGGTATACGGACATCGAAGCATGAGATTGAATATATCAAAAATGAGTTCAGGGAAGTTGTAGGCCCGGAGGAATCCAGCATTTTTGATGCACATCTGGCGATTCTGGAAGATCCGGTGTTCATGAACGAAATCCGGGGGATTATTGAGCGTCAGTACAAGGCGGCAGAGGTGGCGGTAAAAGAAGCGATAGACCATTTTGTCACCATGTTTGACTTGCTGGAAGATGAATATATGAAGGAGCGGGCGATTGACATCAAGGATGTCGGCAACCGTCTGCTCAAGCATCTGCTGGGTGCACCAGAGATTACACTTCCTTCGGATACGCAGCCTTACATTCTTGTTGCGAAGGAGCTCTCTCCTTCGCAGCTTGCACATCTTAATCCAAGCTATGTATTAGGCATTGTTACCCTGATTGGCGGCAAAACCTCACATTCGGCCATTATGGCGCGTGCCTTGGGTATTCCTCTCGTTTCCGGCTTGGAGGCGAGCCTTGATCTGCCCGTAGAAACAGGGGACTTGCTGGTGGTGGATGGTGATAATGGGCTGGTATTTACTGAACCTGACCGCAAGACGATTGAACGATATACGATGCTGCGCAATAAAGAGCTGAAGAAAAAAGAGCAGCTCCAGGTGCTTGCTACGGTAGATGCAGTAACCAAAGATGGCGCTGTTCTGCAGCTTGCTTCCAATATCAGCTCTGTGAAGGAGCTTGATCTTGCATTGAAGCACGGAGCGAAGGGAGTGGGCCTGTTCCGCACCGAATTCCTGTATATGGATCGTGCGACCTTCCCTGGAGAGCAGGAGCAGTATGAAGTGTACCGTATGGTTGCGGAGAAAACAGCTGGACAGCCAGTGGTCATTCGCACACTGGACATTGGCGGAGACAAACAGCTGGATTATTTTGAATTGCCAGAGGAAGATAATCCGTTTCTCGGGTACCGTGCCATTCGAATCAGCTTGGATCGCAAAGATTTGTTCAAAACACAGCTGACGGCGATCCTGCGTGCCAGTGCAGCAGGAAATGTGAAGATTATGTATCCGATGATCTCATCAGTCGAAGAGTTAGAGCAGGCCAACGAGGTCCTTCGGGAAGCGATGGCTGATCTCGATGCACGGGGCTTGGCCTATGACTCGCACATTCAGGTAGGCATCATGATTGAGGTTCCTGCGGCTGTCATGATTGCAGATCTGCTTGCTGAAGAAGCAGACTTCTTCAGTATCGGGACCAATGATCTCGTTCAGTATGTGCTGGCTGTAGACCGAATGAATGAACAGATTGCTCATATGTATCATCCGTATCATCCCGCTGTGCTGCGTATGCTAAGGGCAACGGTGGATGCAGCGCATACGGCAGGCATTGATGTCAGTGTGTGTGGTGAGATGGCAGGGGACGAGCGTTCCATTCCTTTATGGCTGGAGCTTGGAATTCGCCATTTGAGCATGTCTCCACAATCACTGTTGCGTGTGAAGCACAGAGTACTAAATACAACCGCTGCAGATGCCAAAGAGGAAGCGCGTAAATGTTTTGCTCTGAGAACAAGCAGTGATATCGAAGAGCGCTTGCAGAAATTCAACGACGTGAGCGGTAGCCCTGACGATCAGAGTGGATCAAACGCTTCGTAAATCTATTTTTCTTGCCATCAGATAACCCAAATGGCAGGTTACCAGACGTAAAATCTCTTAAAGTTAATATATTCATTTTTGTACCACTTTTTCCAAAAAGATACAAAAAACCGCTGAGCAGGTTTACATGCACAGCGGTTTTTATATGTCTTAATGTCTTATCGCTCAAGAACCTTGAGCTTGCCTCCGTCAGTTCAACCTATTCCTTTGCTGCTGGCAGGGCAGCAAGTGCATCACAGAACGCCTTTCCATACGGAGGAAGGTCAGGTGGACGGCGAGCGGAGATGATATGTCCATCGACAACGACAGCTTCATCCTTCCAGATCGCACCGGCGTTTTCCATGTCATCCCGAATGCCCGGTGTAGAGGTTACGGTAACGCCATCCAGTATTTTGGCAGAGATCAGCACCCAGCCTGCATGGCAGATTTGTCCGATTGGCTTGCGATCCGCGTGTATTTCCTTCACAAGCTCCAGCACTTTGGAATAACGTCGCAATTTGTCAGGGGCCCAGCCACCTGGCACCAGAATTCCATCATAATCAGAGCTGTTCAGCTCCTCGAAACTGTACTCAGCGACAGCGGGCACACCGTATTTGCCGATGTATGTCTTTCCTTTTTGCTCACCAGCCAGATGAACTTCGGCCCCTTCCTCGCGAACCCGGTACACGGGATACCACAATTCCAGATCCTCGAATTCTTCATCGACCAGTGCAATGATTTTTTTTCCTGCTAATCTCATGGTTTATTGCTCCTTCCTTATTGCCTGCGATTTTTGTCATCTCATCGTACTGTATATTGTAACAGATTCGCTGCTCTGCTTCATACAGATCATAACGTTTACAACAATGGATTAATGAACGGTGTCCAAGCTTATATGGCCTGATATTCGACAGCCTTCATCTGGTGACAGTGGTAATTTGTGCAACCTTTAGTTTACAGCAGGATTTAAGCGGAAATAGGTCGAATGGTACTAGTACAGAGAGCAAAGGACGAATGAGGTGAAGGATAGTGCGTAAGTCGTGTAGATGTGGACATGTAATGGAATTGGAATTAAGAACAGTAGTATACGCCAAAAAGGTAGAAATTCGTAATGTACCTGTCTTTGCGTGTACAGCATGTGTAGCCTATGAAGTGCTGCAGCCGGTGAAACCGGATCTAACCGAATGTATCAGCAAGCTCGGAGAACGCCCAGTGAAGCAGGACGTTTCGTTTGGAGAGCAGAATGAGTTAGCCGATCTTTTTCACGAACAGCTGCTCGCCTGGCCAGATGCAACCGATCAGGAGATGGAATATCGAATGAAAGAGGCTGTGCAAGAGCGAATCAATCTGCTGCTCGATATTATGGGTTACGCTCGTCAAGCTGAAGACAAGGCATGGATGGAAGATATTCAGCGCAGACTGGGACAATTGTCCGGGTTTGTGTGGCAGGCGCATTTCTCAAATGCCGTCTAGTTTTGACGTGTAAAATGTTTGTTTTCATGAAAATTGGATTTTTTGCTCACTTTTTGTTAAGATATCGGAGAGTGAAAACGCTCAACATGGCGGTATTGCTGATAAAGGGGGATGTATAACGAATGGCTGACATGACTAAAATGACAAGTATTGAACAGCTAAACTCCGAAGTGCAGGCGACGGAGGATCAACCCTTGCTTCTGTTCAAGCATAGCACCCGCTGTCCAATCAGCGCGCATGCTTATCAGGAGATGAATGATTATTTGCATAACTCTCCGAATGAAAGCGTGAAATATGGCATCATCTATGTGGTGGAAGATCGCCCGGTATCCAATGAAGCAGCTGAGAAGCTGAATGTTAAGCACGAATCGCCTCAAGTCATTCTGGTCAAAAAGGGCATGCCGGTGTGGCATACTTCTCATTCTCAGATTACAAGCAGGGCGCTTGCTAACATTTTAAGTGAGGCTTAGAGCCTATTTTAATTGATTAATGCTATAATTTGTCGTAATATAAATCTTAATGAAAATGGAATGAAAATTTACTGGTAATGGAGCGAAGTACTGTGACGGTAACCATTTATGATGTGGCACGTGAAGCTGGAGTGTCTATGGCAACGGTATCACGGGTAGTCAACAATAACCCTAATGTCAAACCGCAGACGCGGAAAAAAGTATACGAAGCAATTGAACGGCTTGGATATCGTCCGAATGCGGTAGCCCGCGGTCTGGCGAGCAAAAAAACGACCACGGTTGGAGTTGTGATCCCGGACATTTCGAACTCGACCTTTGCCGAGATTGCTCGCGGGATTGAAGATATCGCGAATATGTACCATTACAACATTATTTTGTGTAATGCGGACAAAAAGAAGGAAAAAGAAATTCGTGTAATCAACACATTGCTGGAAAAACAAGTAGACGGTCTGCTCTTCATGGGTGGAACGGTAACGGATGAACATATTCAAGCGTTCCAATCAGCAGCGGTGCCGATTGTGTTGTGTGCAACAAGTGATGAGAAGGGGACCTTCCCTTCTGTTGATATTGACCATGAGGCAGCTGCTTTTGATGCAGTCAACACGCTCATTCGCCACGGTCACAGAGAGATTGCAATGATCAGTGGTACACTGCAGGACCCGGCTAACGGATTTGCACGTTTCCAAGGCTACAAGAAAGCACTGGAAGCCGCTGGCATTGAATACCAAGAGGATTTGGTGCGTATTGGTAACTATCGTTATGAGTCCGGTGTGGAAGCGATGAAATATTTCCTTGGACTCAAGAAAAAGCCGACAGCGATCTTTGCTGCTACAGATGAAATGGCGATTGGTGCGATTCACAGCATTCAGGATGATGGGCTGAAGGTACCTGATGACTTCTCGATCATCAGTGTGGATAACATTCGCATGGCTTCTATGGTACGTCCGCAGTTAACGACAGTTGCTCAGCCGATGTATGATCTGGGCGCGGTAGCAATGCGTTTGCTGACCAAGCTGATGAAGAAGGAAAATGTGGAGAATCCGAGAGTGATTTTGCCGCATGAAACGATTCTCCGTCTGTCTGTAAGCCACGCAGGTTAATCTGTTTATTGGACGGAGCAAAAGATAAGGGAGAAGGTATTCTCTCTACATAGATTTTGGTTGTGCATAAGCTCCGGAAACGGGGCTTTTGTGCTGAAAAAGACTCGTGACCACGAGTTAATTTCACATACAGGATGACAGGATTGCAAACAGGGAGGATACAACAATGCGTGAAACGATAGGCATTATGGGCGCTATGGATGAAGAAGTGGAGCTTTTGCTTCAAGGCATGAAGCAGCACGAAACGGTGAAGCAGACAGGGATTACGTATGTTGCTGGTGAGTGGCTTGGCAAGCAGATCGTTGTGTGCAAGTCAGGCGTAGGGAAAGTGAATGCGGCGGTAACCACGCAGATTCTGATTGATCGCTTTCAAGTGAATCGTGTCATCTTTACAGGTGTAGCCGGAGCGGTTCATCCTGAGCTGAACATCGGGGATATGGTGATTTCCTCAGTATGTGTGCAGCATGACATGGACGTAACGCCGCTGGGATTCGAGCGCGGAGTGATTCCATATCAGGAAACATCAGCATTTCCAGCCGAGGCTTCGCTGATTGCACTCGCGGAGGAAGCCTGCAAGGCGCAGGGAGCTGATTACCGCATCGGCAAGGTGCTGTCAGGGGATCAATTCATCGCTAGCAAAGAGACCGTGAACATGCTGTACACGGAGATGGATGGAGCGTGTGCCGAGATGGAGGGGGCAGCTGTTGCTCAGGTATGTTATATGAACCGTGTACCTTTCGTCGTGCTGCGCAGCATGTCTGACAAGGCTGATGGCTCCGCACATGTCAATTTTGCAGAGTTCACTGTACAGTCTTCACAGCGTTCCCACCGCATTGTGGAGCATATGCTTGAACATATGTGATGTTACACACGTCATGTTAACTGTGAATTTTAAACAATAGACGAATAAACCGCCTCTCAGACTCATTTCCATTCAGCATGGAGAATGTTCTAGGGAGGCGGTTTTTTATGTATAGAAGGCGTATGGGTTTAGTCCTAATACATGAACCGATGACGGAAGCGAACACGATCAAACTGTTCTTCGGAGCTCATAGGGACTTGATTACCGATCCGAACCATCAGGCAGTTCGCGGGGTGAGAGCAGATTTCGGGATCATCTGTGGCATACCAGGTCATATCAATGTTCTGCATCAGCCGCTCCATCATTTTACGGTAGTCCCATACGGTCAGCCCGCTGCCCTTCAGGTCCCAATGCCAATAATATTCTGTTGTGAAAATAATATAATTCTCCATGAACTTATCTTCCATCGCAGTAAGCAGCATTTCACGTCCGACTCCAAGGGAACGGTATTCATCTGCAACTTCAATGGCTCCAAGCTCAATCAGATCTGTCATGTTGCCCTCGGACCAGCGTTCGCATTCATCTGCGTAATGGAACGTGACATAGCCGATAATGACATCATTTTCATGAGCAATAATAATGCGTCCTTCAGGTAAGTCAGCAATCTCGGCAAGAGCCTCCTGTTGCTCTGTCGGACGCCGAAAGGCATCCAGATCGGTATGGAAAGCCATACGTCTGATCTCGTCTGCATGCACAGGGCCCTCCACCGTAATTCGGTGGTCGGACTTGAAGATGGAACGCATGTGATGCTGCTTGATATGCTCCATGGTTCATACTCCTTTCTCCCCCTACTTATAGCAAAAAATCGAAAAGCTGAAAAGCCATAGACGATGTTTGATCAAATTTGATATAATTGCGTTGACAAAAATTGTTCACAATTCAACACCGCTTATGTGCATCGGTTGGGTCAGGCAAGTACGTGAAAGTAGTTTTCTCTATCTACTAATGTAAGCGCTAACTGGAAGTTCAGTCAACACAAAGGCAATACGAAGTAACCCTGATGGGAATCGAATGTCGAGTTGAAGGAGGCTGGCAAGCATGAGTCAAGCACATAATGAGATGCTGCAAACGGTGGTGTCTGAGTCGAATCTGGGCGATTATACGGAAGCTAGAAGCCGGTTCGATTGGGAAACGGTAGAAAGGCACTTTACGTGGCACGCCAGCGGGAAAGTGAACATGGCACATGAGGCGATTGATCGCCATGTACTGGAGGGCAGAGGCGGGAAGACGGCATTGCTTTACAGCGATGCTTCCCGTGAGGAGGCTTACACCTTCGCTGATCTAAGCGAGCAGTCCAGCCGTTTTGGCAATGTGCTGCGTAAATACGGCGTAGCCAAAGGAGATCGGGTCTTTATTTTTATGCCGCGAAGTCCAGAGCTGTATTTCAGTCTGCTGGGTATTCTGAAAGTAGGGGCTGTAGCTGGTCCCTTGTTTGAGGCTTTCATGGAAACGGCGGTGAAGGATCGCCTGGAAGACAGTGGCGCTGTGGCGCTGGTGACGACACCAGAGCTGCTGGGACGGATTAAACGTTCCGAATTGCCGGACTTGAAGCATATTTTTGTCGTCGGCGGTGGTCCGCAGTCTGATGCAGGATTGCTTGATTTTGATGCGGAGATGGCTGCTGCTGCGGATGATATGGAGGTCGAGTGGCTGACGCGTGAGGATGGACTGCTGATTCATTATACGTCCGGCTCTACGGGGAAACCGAAGGGCGTGTATCACGTTCAGAATGCGATGATTCAGCATTATTATACAGGCAAAGTTGTGCTTGACCTGCGGGAAAATGACGTATATTGGTGCACCGCCGATCCGGGCTGGGTCACAGGAACTTCATACGGTATTTTTGCACCATGGCTGAACGGAGTAACCAATGTTATCCGCGGTGGCAGGTTCAGTCCGCAGGATTGGTACAGCACTATTGAGAAAAACAAGGTAAGTGTATGGTATAGTGCTCCTACAGCCTTCCGCATGCTGATGGGCGCAGGCGATGAGACGATTGCACAGCATGATCTGAGCAGCTTGCGTCATGTGATGTCGGTAGGCGAACCGCTCAACCCGGAGGTGGTGCGTTGGGGCTGGAAGGCTTACGGTCAGCGCATTCATGATACATGGTGGATGACGGAGACGGGGGCGCAATTAATCTGTAACTACCCGGGCATGCCGATTAAACCAGGCTCGATGGGACGTCCTCTGCCGGGTATCGAAGCAGCCATTATTGATGATCGCGGACAAGTGCTGCCACCCTACAGCATGGGTAATCTCGCAATTCGTGCGCCATGGCCGTCCATGATGGCCAAGATCTGGAACAATCCAGCCAAGTATGAGGAGTATTTCAGGCTGACAGGATGGTATGTATCCGGCGATTCGGCCTACATGGATGAGGACGGGTACTTCTGGTTCCAGGGACGTATTGATGATGTGATCAACTCTTCAGGCGAGCGGATTGGGCCGTTTGAGGTGGAGAGCAAGCTGGTGGAGCATCCTGCAGTTGCTGAGGCGGGTGTAATTGGTAAGCCGGATGTGACACGTGGTGAGATTATTAAAGCCTTTGTTGCGCTCCGTGAAGGGTATGAGGCTACGCCGGAATTGAAGGAAGAGATCTATCGCTTTGTAAAAGAAGGCTTGTCCGCTCACGCAGCTCCGCGTGAGATTGAATTTAAGGAAAAGCTGCCGAAGACACGCTCAGGCAAAATTATGCGCCGTGTGTTAAAAGCATGGGAGCTTGATCTGCCGACAGGTGACTTGTCAACAATCGAGGATTAACAATCTGGGCAGAATGATATAGTGCAACAAACGGAAGCCAGGTTCATGCGAAATGCGTGAATCTGGCTTTTTTATTCGTTGTAGAAATATAACGTTGACGACATATATAAGGAAGCCGTGTGATAAAGGAAACGGTGACAAGGATGCTTACGTTAGTTATGACATGAATCGGCCGCATGCCCAGTGAATTCACTGAACATGCGGCTGATTTGTTGTGAGATATAATGACATCGACAACGGCATGTCACCAGATTAAGGCTGATAGTGTATCGCGGCTGAAGTGTCTGATTCTCCGACACTGTTGATAGCGGATACCTTGAACCAGCCGCTTGTTGATGACGGTACACCATAATCCATACTTGTACCGGAGGTTGTGCCAATTTTGCTATATGCTCCTGACCCCGTTTCACTGTAGTAGACAGCATAACTTTGTACCTTGTCTGCTTCTGGATTCGAAGACCATTGAATCCGAAGGCCTTGCGAGAGGGCGGATACACTGATTTGCCCCGGTGTGCCCGGAACAGCTGTTGGTGCATTGTTGTTCACGGTCTCTCCTGGTGTGACGATCGTGCCTGGGACCTCAATGGGCTCTGGAGCCTCGGTTTCAGGCGGAGTAACACCTGCACTGCTTACAATCGCACTTGGTGCAGATTCCTTGCCTGCAACGTCTACAGCGGTGACATAGAATGCAAAGTTGCCGCTTAATGTTGCGTAAGCAGAGAACGATCTGGAGTCACCTGTCAGCACCACCTGGCCTTGATTCTGGAATCCGGCACCGTTCACTGAACGATATAGACGATAACCAACGACATCACTTTCAGGTGTAGCGTTAAATGTGATCGTTGCACGTTCCCCCGAGATCGAGAGGCGAACGTTACCAGGTGCATCCGGGGTTTTGCCGTTATCGGTACGCGGATCAATCTCTGTCGGCAGATCAGCAGCGGCATCCTCAGGCAGGTAATATGCCAGCGACTCGTGACGACTCATCCGTTTAAACGCATTTTGCAATTCCTTAATGAGATCCGAGATCGGCTTTTTACGTTTGATAACCGTTTTTTCCTTCAGCATATCATTAGGTGTTTCATCTCGAGGGATGTAATTTACACCGTTGTACGTAATATATTTCGCTTTAGCGACAGCATCATCGCTTTCCTTCGGAATAAATTTGCTATTGAAAATGTCAGTAACAAATTTATCGGTCAGTGATGTTGGCAGCTTGCCGCTGTATGCGGACACCGTCCGAGTTTCGATGCCTGACGGTTTTTTGAATGAATGGGTTACAAAAAGATCCTTTTGTGTTTCCACCACTTCATTCATGATTTTTGCCCAGAGCTGCTGCGCCCGTTTGCGCTGTGACTTGTTTTCCAGTGTATTAATCGGCTGTTTATAACCAACCCATACACCCAGCGTAACATCTGGGGTATAACCTTCAAACCAGACGTCTGCATAATTTTGAGTGGAGCCTGTTTTACCCACGATCGGTACACTTGATCTGTACTTGTAGTTCTCACGCACTTTATCGGCTGTACCTTCAGTGATGACGGTACGCAGCATATCTGTCATCAGATAGGCTGTTTGCTCCGAAAATGCTTGTACAGGCGCACGATCATGCTGGTATACGATATTTCCCTTGGAATCGACAATTTTGCTGATCATATAGGAATCATTGTATACACCTTTATTGGCAATCGCACCGTAGGCACTTGTCAGCTCTTCCACGGTGACACCGTACTGAAGACCACCGAGTACACCTGTTTGTGCTTGATAATCCTGCTTTTGGATTGTCGTGATTCCGAGCTTTTTGGCAAAAGTCCAGGCTTTTTCGATTCCAACTTCCTCATTAAACAGCTTCAATGCAGGTATGTTCAATGAATAATTCAATGCTCTGCGAGCTGTTACCAAACCTTGGTAACGGTTGTTAGCATTTTTGGCAATATGGTAGCCGCTAGAGCCGTCTTTCAGGATGATTGGTGAATCATCAATAATGGAAGCGGGTTGAATGAGACCTTCCTCCAATGCTGGCAAGTAGGCAGCAATAGGCTTCATCGTTGAACCTGGCTGACGGACCATCTGTGTTGCATAGTTCATCTGTTCATCTTTAAAGCTTCGTCCTTCAATCATGCCCAGAATAGCACCTGTCTTGTGATTAATAAGCATGGCTGCGGTTTGCTCTTTCCCCTTGACAGGATCGTCCGCAGAGAAGTTGCTGTTATCTTCCGCAATCGTACGCATCGTTTTATAAATCTCTTTGTTAATGGTTGTATAGACGCGGTATCCACCAGTACGTAGCTGGGATTGTGCCTCCTCCAGCAGTGCGCTGTTCTCTTTGCGGGATGTTTCTGCGTCTGTGCTTTTGCCAGCAGTTTTTGTTTTGTCCTCACTGAGCTGCTGCATCAAAATTTGTGCTGCCTGACGTTCCGTTTCCATCATAAGGTATGGATAAGTATTATAAGCTTTAACGGTTTTTGGTGCGAGCGAGCTTTTGATATCAAAGGCAAGAGCTTCATTGTATTCTGTTTGTGAGATTTTGCCGAGTTCAAGCATCCGGCGAAGAACGAGACGCTGACGATTGATGGCGCGGTCAAAATTGTCCTCTACAAAATCACCTTTACCGTTAAAGGCGGAGTAGGAGGAGGGCAGCTGTGGCAAACCAGCCAGATAAGCGGCCTGAGCCGTGTTTATTTTTTCGAGATCATTGATATTAAATAATCCTTTGGCTGCTGCCTTGATTCCATATACGTTGTAACCGCTTGAACCATTACCGAAAGGCACTTTGTTCAGGTAAGCTGTCATGATCTCGTCTTTGGTCAGAAAACGTTCCAGTCGGAGAGATAACAAAATTTCCTTCACTTTACGATCCTCGGTACGATCCAGATTTAGAAATACACGTCTTGCTAGTTGCTGTGTAAGTGTACTGCCGCCCGTTTGCACTGATTCCTTCAGCACCTTCTGTTTCACGGCACGGAGCGTTCCGCTCATGTCTACACCTTTATGTTCGTAAAAATGATTGTCTTCAATCGAAACAACGGCATCAATAACCTTTTGTGGAATCTGGTCAAAGGTGACCGGACGCCGATCTTCTTCCGTACGCAGTTGACCAATTGGACTACCGTCGGAAAAATAAGCGAAGCCTGTGATGGAGTTTTCGCTGACTTTTTGTTCAATCAAGGCCCTGGAACGGACAGGTTCGTCTTTGACGATGGAGCTGACGTAACCCATCAGAGCACCACCCACGAACAGTACGCCCATCAATCCGAGCACAGCCATCCACAGAATAAAACTGCCCAGTCTGCGGGCAAAGCTACGCTTGCGTACAGGCTGCTCTTCAGGCTTTTTCTTAGTAACATCACCCATTCAGTGTCTTCCTCCTTTTAACAGCACTTATTATAGCATAAAAAGACCAGTTTGCATGCCTGAGAAATACAAGTATTGGTCGAAATTTGCCAATCTGGCATGGATTATGCTATATAGCATGTGATATCGGGGGACATTTCATGAGTTGAAAAACAAAGGAAAAAGGCTGTCACGGCGTGAGAGCAGGACAGCCTTCGAGGAATTGCGTGTCACCAATAATCCAAATAGAAAAATTTACACTACATTTGTCATTACGTTCTGAAACGCTGGATGAGTTCGAGCAGTTCCTGAGTGAGATGTGCCAGAGCAGCCGAGGCAGCAGTGATCTCCTCCATAGATGCAAGCTGCTTCTCCGAAGCAGAGGCCACCTGACTTGCATGGTCGGCGGTTTCATGTCCAATCAATTTAAGCTGTTCAAGGGATGAGTCAACTTGATGTGACTCGCCTGACATCTGTTTGGCAATCGCGGAGACCTGCTCAATCTGCTCGTTTACGTCAGCAATCTGAGTGGAGATGGATAAGAACAGCTCACCGCTCTCGTTCATCACCTCTGCGATGTGAGTCACTTCATCGCTGCCCTTTTCCATATAGTCCACAATAGCTCGAACTTCCTGCTGTACCGATTGGATCAACACTGCAATATCGGAGGCCGATTGATTGGACTGTTCAGCGAGCTTGCGAATCTCGGCAGCGACAACGCCGAACCCGCGTCCGTGTTCACCCGCGCGTGAAGCTTCTATAGAAGCATTGAGTGCGAGCAGGTTCGTTTGGCGACTGACTTCGGTGATCATGCCTGTAATACGTCCAATTTCCTCCGAACGCTGCTGAAACTGCTCCAGTGCAGTCATGGAGGACTGAACAGATGAATTCGCACGTTCAACCATATCCATCGCTGCCTGCATCTTGTCTCTACCTGAAGAGGTTCGCTCGGTGACGGATCTGGAGGCCTGACTTACCTCGGTAGCGGCATCTGCTATCTTTTCAATGCCTGCGGATATTTCATTCATTGAACGGGAGGACTGCATCAGCTCCTCGACCTGCTTCTCGGCTTTTTTGGATACCTCCAGCCCGGTGAGTGCCATCTGCTCGGCGGCTTTGCTTGTATCCTCCGCACCAGCTGTCAATTGCTGTGAAGTTGAGCCTACCGATAAGGCATGCTCGGATATAACTGAGATCGTATGGCGCAACGTATTCATCATTTCGTTCAGATGAGTGGCCATGACCCCGAATTCATCCTTTGATCTTACAGGTAGCTTTTGCGTCAAGTCTCCGTCTGCAAGCTGACCGGCAACAACGTTCACGCGGTTTAATTGCTTCACAATGGAGAGGATCGTATACGTCACGACACCGGCAAGCAGGAGCACTGCAATTATCGCGATGAGCACAGACCACTTCAGGCTTTCGTAGAAAGGCTTCAGAATGACATCTTTGGGTAAGGCTGATACCAGATACCAGTCTGATTCGAGTCCTTGCATTTTTGCTGGCTCAGCGATAAACAGATCCGGCTTGCCATTGTCGATGGAAGCGTAGAATCCCGACTCGCCTGCTGTAATACGCTGAATAACGGCTTGAGTATCGGCAGATATTTGAGCGTCTTTCTTCACAAGCTCGGGCTTGGAGCCATGGGCTGCAATGTGCCCGCCGCTGGTAATCAACATCGCATACCCTTGATCAGGGTTGAGAGAGGAGATATTTTGCTGGAAACGATCAATTGTAAAATCAGCTCCGACGATGCCCAGGAATGTATTGTTTTCGTCGAGCAGCGGAAGAACAATGGAGACGAGAGAGACTTCTTTACCCGCTACCGTGTATGTTGTAGGTTCCGTCCAGTACAATCCTTTGGTAGCCTTGGGCTGCTGATAATATTTGCTTGTGTCGCCTGTTCCTTCGTAGGTGGTCAGCGGCTCGTAATGTAACGAAGAACCGTTTCGTACGATATAAGGAATAAAGCGTCCGGTTGCATCATCATACTTGTTTTTGTTGACATGCTCAGCGTCCTTACCATCAAAGGCATTTGGCTCAAAGCCGGTATATATCCCAAACACCTTGTCATCCTTCTTCAGATGTTCCTCCAAAATACGAACAATGTCTTCGCGGTTCATTGATCCGTGTTTGGCTGCATCCACAATCGTTGTACCAAGGCTGTCCAATGAGTTCCTCAACTGATTAATATCGCTCATAAAATCATTTTCGGCTACATTCGCGGCTTTTGCCGCAACAGATTCGCCGTACTGCAGGCTTTTGTCATAGACGGCTTTTGTATTAAAAGCGATTAACGCTCCAATAGAGCATAGGAGTACCACTCCAAGCAGCAAGCCAAGTTTTACTCCTAGTTTGGTATTTCTGAAAAATTGCATATGAAGTCCCTCCATGATGTCTTTATGAACGTTTTCTAGCGATAAATCTGTATTTATGTTTAATGATAATATCGTTATGTAAAGGTTAATAATGAAGATACGCTATAAAAAAACAAAAAACAGCAAAAAAAGACACAAAAAAAACTGCCGAGAAGTTCTCAAGCAGTTTTTTTGTGTTGTGGTGCAACGATTAACGGTTGTAGAACTCGACGATTTGTTTTTCGTCAATGTCTTGGGACAATTCAGCGCGCTCAGGCAAGCGGATGAATTTACCTTCTACAGCTGCTTCGTTGTATTCAACGTATGCTGGAAGATGCGAACGGTTTTCAATAGCTTCCTTAACGGAAGACAAACCGCGGCTTCTTTCACGCAAGCCGATTACATCGCCAGTGCTTACTTGGTAAGAAGCGATATCGACTTTTTTGCCGTTTACAGTTACGTGACCGTGTGCTACCAATTGACGCGCTCCAGCGCGGGAGTTAGCAAAGCCAAGACGGTAAACGAGGTTGTCAAGGCGGCACTCAAGCAAGAACATGAAGTTCTCACCGGCAATACCTTGCATTTTTTGCGCTTTGGAGAACAAAGTGCGGAATTGTTTTTCACCCAAACCGTACATGTGGCGCAATTTTTGTTTTTCTTGCAACTGCATACCGTAGTTGCTCATTTTTCTGCGTTGGTTAGCTCCGTGCTGACCTGGAGGGAAAGGACGTTTCAATTCTTTGCCTGTTCCGCTCAGGGAAATGCCGAGGCGACGGCTCAATTTAAATTTAGGACCAGTGTAACGTGCCATGTTTAAAGTAGCTCCTTTTTAGTTAAAGTTCATATAGGGCTCTGTTTGCGCTCCAATTTGTTGATGCGGGCTTGGCCTCGCATAGAACAATCAGGAAAGTTCAGCCGCTGTCCTGAAAGCAACAAAAAGAATGAGGGTGACACAACCGGTAACGCCCAAATTTAAAGACACCGAAGTAGTCTTCATCAACAATTTATTTTACATTCTGTAAGCATCAAAGTCAAGCAATAGATAAAGTCAGAAAATCGTCTAAATTTGTCGATAGGTCATTGGGCCTAAAATAATGGGACAATTTTCTGGAATATGGATGCAAAAAAGCTTTAAACAGAGTAAAATAGATGGTATCTTAACTTTAAACAATCTTGTGTATCAAGGTTTTGCGATTGTTTTGCAGATTTGCGATAGCTAAATGCAGATTAATGCATCCACCCGGATGTAAAAACGGTGCAAAGGAGCGCCTGACATGTTGGAACATCTAAGAAGTTTGCCTGCCAGCCTGAACTTGCGAAGTGCGGGCGATTCCACATCGTTTAATGTGCCGCCATCTCATGATGATCACGCGTTGTGGATGCAAAAAATGGATATAACCCCTTCTGACTTTTCATATTTAAGCAGTTTGTTAGGGCAAGCGTATGGGGATTGGACAAGCCAGCTGGATAACCCACTGCACAGAACGTTTACTGTATACAGTGTATGGAATACAGAAGGCGAATGTGTGGGGAAAGACAGCGGTCAGGAGTTTGATCCAGCCATCAATGTACGTTTGCTGGCATTGGAATGTGCGGAGAAGAAAAGTACGTTGTCCCAAAGCGGAACCAGCGTACAAGGAGATTATCTGCTTATTGCCGAGCCGTTATTTTCGAGAACAAACAGAGATTTGTTTGCCGTGTTTACTGCTCTGTTTTTTGAATCCAGCGTATCCGAAATTTCAGAAGCTGTAGTTCGATCTGAGGCATTGCACTATCGTACTTGCTTTTACCGAAGATTCGAATACATATTTATGACGGATTTGCTGTATGCACATGAACAAACAACGCGGGAGGAACACCGGAGATCTATTCTTTTTCAGATTGTGCAGCGCATGCATGACAAGATGGATGTCGGGGCCATACTGGACGAGGTTTTTGTAAGTATGGATTATCTCTATCCTTCAGCAAATATTATGCTGTATATGTCTCAGGATCAAAGGAATTTTAATCCAAGGATCAAGCCGCTACTTGTGCAGGAGCGTGGAGAGGATATTTGCGTTCGGTCCTTTATGGAGGGCAAGCTTATCGTATCCCGCTCGGAGGGAATGGAGAGGCGTATCATCGAAGTGGGCTTGCCGTTAAAAGGCAAACAAGGCATCTACGGTGTCTTTCACATCGAGATGAACGAGGAATTAATTGAGGATTCCGATCTGCAGCTTATTGCCATGATGGCAGATACTGCCGGGACAGCTTTTGAAAATGCTAAATTGCATGAACAGTCCCATATGCTGATCCAGGAACTTCGTGTAATCAATGATCTCACACAGCGCCTCAACAAAAGCTTGCAATTGATGGAGATTTATCAATTTTCCGGTCAAGAGCTCAAGCACACATTTCAAGCTGATTTTTGCTGCATTTTGCGATTGAATGACAATACGAACCGGTTTGAGGTTATGTCCACCAATGTCAAAGAAATCACTCATAAAACCTATCCGGTTGATTCCGGTATTGCCGGTTATATGTATCAGACGGAAGAGCCGTTGATTATATCCGATTATACGCAATTTGACAAAGTGACCTCTAACTTTATGGAGCTTACAGGCGCCATGTCGTTGATTGCAGCTCCAGTGCGGATAGATGGACAGGTGAAGAGTGTAATTTTGCTGGCTCATGAACGAGAGCATTTTTTCTCCTATGATAACTATCGCCTGCTTCAGATGTTATCCATCCATCTCGGGCTTGCAATTACCAATGCAACCTTGCATGCAGAAGTACGACGTCTCGCTAATCTGGATATGTTAACAGGGCTCTATGTAAGGCACTATCTGGATAACATCATTCACGAGCGTCAGGCTCATGATTACTGTGGTTCATTGGTTGTTGTTGATATTGATCAATTCAAGCAGGTCAATGATACCTTCGGTCATCAGACCGGAGATCAGGTATTAAAGCAAGTGAGTGACATTGTCACCAGTTCCGTTCGGCCAGAGGATATATGTGCGAGGTGGGGCGGAGAAGAGCTTGCGATCTACATGCCGCAGATCGGAATCCATCAGGCGCTTGCTTATGCTGAGCTGATCCGCAAACGAGTTGAGGCCGAGACCCGACCGCCTGTAACGGTGTCAAGCGGTATCGCTGAATGGAACTGGATGGACGAGAAGATAAGCGTGGAGTCCCTGTTTTACCGTGCAGATATGGCACTATACAGCGCCAAAAACGGGGGCCGAAATCGAATAGTGATTGAAGAGCAGGAAGTTACACGTTAAGAGAGAGCTATTCCGGATGCGGAGTCGGTTCTCTTTTTTTTGTATGGCATGTCCGAAAACGCTGTAAAGGATGCACTTCAGTAGGCTTCAAGACACGCCTTAGTATAAGTGTACAAGGTGAGGGCAATCTATGGAGAAAATGACCGAAAGGTGGATTCCATATGCTGAACCGTCCGTCGATGCGTACGTTGTTGTTAACCTTGTGTGTTATGCTGGCAGTCGTTCCGGGCTGCGGGATATTCCAGCGTGATCGGACACCTGAAGAAATCTTTGCTCTGGCCTTATCAGGCATGGCAGGGAAAGAGACATTGTCGTTTGAAGGGGAGGCGGGGTTAAGACGGGAAAACAGCGCAATGTTTGAAAATCAGTTCAAATTCGAGGGGAAGCTGGAGGAGCATGACCGGCTGACGCTGCAAACCCGTTTGCCTGGCGCAGTGACCGCAGCGGGTTCAGATATCTCAATGAATACCGTTAACAACAACGGACAATCCGGTGGATTTAGCGCTTCTTTTGAACGTAAACAAGGACAGTGGACTGCTTTGACAGCACAGCATGAGCCCTTGCGCGGATCGTTATCCCGCTTTAATCCAATTGCTCAACTGGAGAAAATTGATACGATGAAAAAAACAATTCAGTCCGAATATGGATCAGGGCGCCAAACGCAAATATTACGCATTGAACTTGCGCCAGAGGACGCTAAAGCCTGGGCAGCAAGCCAACTGAAGGACGAGATGAATACGATTCGGGCGGAGTATATGCATAAGGCGACCCAGGTAAAAGGTGCGGATCGGCAGAAGCTGGAGGAGGAGCTGCAGAAGGTCTGGCAGCAGGGAGAGTCTTCCATGCAGCGGATGTTCGAGAAGGCGGAGGTGCATACCGTGTACCATCTTACTGTGGACCGTAAAACGAGCTTGCCCATGCGCCTTTCTTCGGAAAGTCAGATGAAGTACAGGGATAACAATAGTCGAAATAATGTGGAGGCTCTGGTCACCGATGTCAATTTTAAATCATATCAATAACTAAACCTGTGACTGCCTGCTGACGGGATGCTTAGTGCATGCTACAATAGTAACGTAATTTACCGTTGTTCAATTCATTGAATGGCAGATGACAGGAGGATTTATCGAATGAAGGACCCTAGAATTCAGAAGCTTGCAGCAAACCTGGTCGGTTATTCTGTTGATGTACAGCCTGGTGAAAACGTGCTGGTTGAGATGATTGGATCAGAGCGTGATCTGATGAATGCGATCATTGAGGAAGTAGGCAAAAAGGGCGGTAACGTTTTCGTACAATTGACAGATCGAACGGTTCAGCGTGCGATGCTCCGAAATGCTACAGAAGAGATGATGAAAACGTGGGCGGAGATTGACCTGAACCGCATGAAGCAAATGCAGTGTTACATCGGTATTCGTGCTGGAGAAAATGTAAACGATCTGTCCGATGTGCCGGAAGAAAAGATGAAGCTCTACAATGCCCTGTATTCCCATCCGGTACATAGCGAGCAGCGTGTCAAACATACAAAATGGGTCGTGCTTCGTTATCCTAACGCAAGTATGGCACAACTTGCCAATACAAGTACGGAAGCATTTGAAGACTTCTACTTTGACGTATGTAACCTTGATTATGCGAAAATGGACAAAGCACAGGATTCACTTGCGGGTCTCATGAAACGTACGGACAAAGTGCGGATTACAGGACCAGGAACGGATCTGAGCTTCTCCATTAAAGACATTGGTGCAGAGAAATGCTCTGGTCAGAAAAATATTCCTGACGGCGAAGTGTACAGTGCCCCTGTTCGCAATTCGGTTAATGGCACGATCAGTTACAATACACCTACGCTCTATAACGGAGTTACGTTTGAGAATATTAAATTTACGTTCAAGGATGGTAAAATTGTTGAAGCATCGAGCAATGATACGAAACGTCTGAATGAAATTCTGGATTCCGATGAAGGTGCGCGCCATATTGGTGAGTTCGCTATTGGATTCAACCCGCATATTTTGCATCCGATGAAAGATATTTTGTTTGATGAAAAAATCGCAGGTAGCCTGCACTTTACGCCTGGTCAGGCATATGAAGAAACAGATAACGGAAACCGTTCATCCATTCACTGGGATCTCGTATTGATTCAGCGCCCGGACTACGGTGGTGGGGAGATTTATTTTGATGATGTGCTGATTCGTAAAGATGGTATTTTCGTTATTCCTGAGCTGGAATGTTTGAATCCAGACCAGTTGAAATAGGAACTGCATTTTGCAGTTGCTAGGAAAGCGGATTCACGGTATCATGTAGTGGTAATTAATAGATGATACTAATAGTGAAAAGACGGAGGGATTCCTATGTCGAGTAATAACGCGGCTGTAGTGGAAATTGCTCAAACAGCAGGCAAGTTTACTTCTTCAATCGTGCTTCATTCAGAGAACAAGTATATCGACGTAAAAAGTATTCTGGGCTTGTTTACAACACTGATCAGCACACACAGCTATGAGCTGCACGTTCATGGCCCGGATGCTGCTGAAGCGAAGGCAGCAATGTCCGAAGTGTTCGCCAAGCATGGTCTGAATGTAAACATTGCTTCTGAATAACAGCGTTTAAGAGCACCTCTGCCTCAGGGCAGGGGTGTTTTTCATTGAGAAAAGACATTGTGCAAAGTTGTGCAAGGGGCAAAAACGACAGAGCAAAGGATGGCTACAGGGTAACGTATAGCTTGTATGCTTATTTTGGTCAGGTTCTTGTATTAGCTCTTCATTTCGTCTAATATTAGATGTAGAACGTCTTTACGCGATTTTTGGGACATAGGGGGGAAATGATGCATGACTTCATCTGATCTGCAGGACCAGCTGCACCTGAAAGCAATCAGTCTTCTTCAAGAAGATGCAGATAAAATACAGAAGCTTATTGAAGTACAGATGGAGAATCTGGCTACCCGCTACTGCCCTCTCTACGAGGAAGTACTGGATACACAGATGTATGGGTTCTCCAAGGAAGTGGATTTTGCTGTTCGTGCAGGGCTCCTTCCAGAAGGTACAGGGAAGCAGATGGTTAGCGCGCTTGAACGGAATCTGGCGATTTTATATGAAGCACTGAACAAAAAGAATGAGCAATAGCCTGCGTCGCGCGGGTCAGTATAGAAGGCATGCACATGTTCGTTGCATGCTTTTTTTGTTTGTAGGAGCATGGCACGGGAATCTCAAAAAAAGACGTCTATGGGAAACGAATTTCCCACGGACGCCTTTTTTTGAACTGTTCGGTTATACAAGGAAGAAGGATACACCGAGAATGATATAAACGACAAGCAACAGCAAGCCTTCGTACCAGTTGGTGGAACCATCCTGTGTGATCGACTTCGCTATGAATACAGACACACCGATCGCTACCAGCTCAATGGTGGTGAACACGATGTCCATCGTACGACCGGTAAAGTAGCTGACAAAGATGAGCACAGGGGCGACAAACAGGGCGATCTGCAAGCTGCTGCCTACCGCAATTTCCACAGCTGCCCCGATTTTATTTTTCATCGCAAGCATGATGGCGGCACTATGTTCAGCTGCATTCCCGATAATTGCAACGAGGAATGCACCGACGAACAGCTCGCTCAGGCCAAACTTGGAGGTGAATACTTCAAGTGTGCCGACCAGCCATTCACTGACAAAAGCAACCATGACCGTTGCAATAATGAGATACAGGATGGACTTTTTTTTCGACCACTCCGGAGCATGCTCATGAGGCAATTCCTCATCATTATCGTCGGTTACATCCGCAAGGTAGGTTTTATGCGTAACCATGGAGAACAGTAGCCAGGCGATATATGCGGCAATAAGCAATCCGGCAACGATGAGACTGAGTGTATTCGTATCCCGCTGTGTGATGGAGTGGGTGTTCAGGAAGACTGCCGGAACAAACAGGGCGATGATAGCAACAATCATCAAAGAGCCGTTCAGTCCCGCAAGGGATACGTTGTAGTTCTGAATTTTATACTTCAGCCCCCCTGCAAAAATGCTGAGACCAAGCACAAGCAGCAGGTTTCCGATGATAGATCCGGTCAGACTGGCCTTGACCATGTCGAACAGGCCCTCTTTGACGAGAAAAATGGCGATGATTAGCTCTGCTGCGTTGCCGAACGTGGCATTCAAAAATCCACCTAGTCGCTGTCCTGCATAATGGGCAACATTTTCCGTAGCCTTGCCTAAAAAGCCGGCGACAAAAATAACCGAAATGGCTGATAAAACGAACTGCAGAATCGAATCCCATTTCATGTAGTGGGCGATGGCGCTGAGTACAAAAAATGCAATCAGCAAATAGGAGGAAATCCGGTTTCTCACAAAAAAACACCTCGGTTATGTACCTGATTTTGTTTGTAAATTGACATGATGTACCTATACGATTAATTTCATATTTCAATATAACCAAATGGTGGCAAGTTGTAAACGCACTTTTTTTAGTTAAATTTGCTTTTTGGGGTGGAAACGATTTAAAATACGAGTAACGAAGTGAAGGAGGATGTGGCATGGCAGAACAACTTCAAATGGAGAGCGGAAACATCCGGATTGCCGATGACGTGGTTTCGAAAATAGCTGGAATGGCTGCAATGGAAACGCCTGGAATCGCTGCAATGTCTGGAGGTTTGTCAGAGGGCTGGGCGAAGCGTCTCAGCGGTAAAAACGTGCAGAAGGGCGTGAGCGTGGAGGTCGGCCAGCTGGAAGCAGCCATTGATCTGCGCATCATCGTCCTGTACGAAACCCCGATTCATGAAGTGTCACGTATGCTTCAACAGAATGTGAGAGAAGCGGTAGAGACGATGACCGGATTACGTGTCGTTGAAGTCAACGTAAAGGTCGAAGGTGTATCTTTCAGAGGCGACGACCTGTAAAGGATGATCCATCAAAAAAAGACTTTGCATCTACGGATGCAAAGTCTTTTTTTGATGCTACTCTTAGCGAACCCGGCGAATGGAGTCGCGGGAACGAACTGCGGGAGAAGTACGTGTTTGAACAGTAACCGATTTGGTTTTTTCTTCTTTGATCGCTTCAAGGTTATTCGTGCGTGAGATGCTCAGCACAATTCCCATCGCAACCATCATGACGAACAGAGAAGTTCCCCCATAACTGATAAACGGAAGTGTAACACCCGTTACAGGGATTGTCTGAGTGACCCCTCCGATATTGATGAAGGCCTGGATCGCAATCAGTCCCATAATTCCTATGCCTACCAGTGTGCCAAACGGATCAGGGCACCTCAGTGAGACAACGATTCCCCGCCAGATAAAGTATAAATATACTAGCAGGAACAGGGCGCTGCCAATAAAGCCGAGCTCCTCTCCGATCACAGAGAAAATAAAGTCATTATAAGCATTGGGCAAATAATGCAGCTTCATGATGCCTTGACCAAGACCCGAGCCTGTAATGCCACCGTCACCAATAGCCACCAGAGAGCGGTAGAGGTTGAGACTTCCCCCATTAATATCGGATAAAGGATTAAGGAAAGCCTGAATCCGACCAATTTTGTAGTTCTGCTCTGCTGTCACTGTTGTAGCGGGATCCAGTGCGACAGGGCCAGGAGACATGGAGGAGAAGAGAGCATTTGCACCGAAGGCGAGACCTCCACCAAGCACTACCAGCAGAATAGAGCCGAGAATGTGCTTCATACTGGCACCGCCGGCATAAATGACAAGACCGCAGGTGGATACCAGGATGAAGCAGGTACCGAAGTCAGGCTGCAGCATGATTAAACCTGCAATAAAGCCTACGATAATTAACACGGGGAAATAACCCGTCTTGAAATCACGGAAACGTTCCCCTTTTTTGGTAATCAGAGCAGCTAAATAAAGAATAATTGCAATTTTTGCAAATTCTGCAGGCTGCAGACTGAATCCGAACAGATGAATCCAGCTTTTTGCACCGTTCAGTACTTTTCCTGTAATCAGTACGAGCAGCAGCAACGCCGTGGTGAACAGGAAAAAAGGTGCATAGAGCTTTTTGTACTTGTTAAAGCGGATGTTCATGGCAAAAAACATGCCAAATAGACCGATAATCGCCCACATAAGTTGTTTTTTCGTGAAGTAAAGGGCATCGTTGTTAAAACTTTCGCTTGCAATTGCAATGCTGGAACTGGAGCTGAATACCATCACCAGTCCAAAGCCCACCAACAATAAAGTGAGGATTAGCAGTTGAAAATCCGGCGTGCCTCTCTTCGTTCTCGTCTGGGCCTTTTGTTGTTTCATGGCATGGCCCGCCTAAGCTTCTAGCAGTTCTTTAAGCTGCTGTAGTTTTTGGGTGGCCAGCTTCACGACTGGCTGCGGAACGGAAGAGTCGTAATCAAGTCCATGCGGAAAAGTGGCTTTGCCGAGATAAACGGCTTCAACGGCCAGAACCGTATCGGGTTTTTCCAGCTTGCCTTCTACCGCGCGCGTATTAATGCGTACAAAGTATTCTGAGTTAGTTTGTTCATCTTCGATTTTGTAGTCATATGTAGCACGGTAGTATTCCCACTGCCACCGGACAAATCCGACTTTCTCGGCGCTCTCATCCAGGTATGCCAAGTCGCTTTTCAAGCCATCCAAGCCTGTGTTCTCAAAAATCATAAGCGTTTGATCCTCCTCATAAGCTTCCGAGTATATTTCTCGTATGTTACTCTAGTTCATGATAGTATGTTTCACCTTCCCGTGCAAGCTTTCCAAAGGCCATTCGTATCGGTTTTCATGCAATTCTGCTACAATATACTGCAATAGGTTTGAAGAGGAAGGTTAGCGGTTGTAAAAAGTGCCGTTGATGATCGAAAGGATGGGGTTACATGTCAACGAATATTTGGTGGGAAGATCTGCAGATCCACATGGTGGAATGGCGGCGTCACCTTCATCGCAATCCTGAGGTTTCCTTTCATGAGGAGAAGACATCCTCTTTTGTGGCAGATATGCTGGAGAGCTTTGGCATTGAGGTTAAACGACATGTAGGCGGTCATGGAATTGTTGGCGTACTTCGTGGAGAAAGGCCAGGACCTGTAGTGATGCTGCGGGCTGATATGGATGCATTACCTATTCAGGACGAGAAAAATGTAGCATATGCCTCTCAACAGGCGGGGGTTATGCATGCGTGTGGTCATGATGGTCATATTTCTATGCTGCTCGGAACGGCGCTATATTTCAGTCGTCACAGGCAGGAGGTCCAGGGTGAGCTTCGCTTTTTGTTCCAGCCGGCAGAGGAGTTGCTTCCAGGCGGTGCTGTGCAAGTGATTGCAGATGGAGCACTGGAAGGGGTGGATGTAATTTACGGAATCCATTTATGGACTCCCATTCCTGTAGGTGTGGTTGCAAGCACAGCAGGGCCAATGATGGCAGCGGCCGATGATTTTTATATTGATATCAAGGGTAAAGGCGGTCACGGCGGGATGCCTCAGGCTACGGTGGATAGTGTAGTCGTAGGCTCTGCTCTTGTTATGCAGCTACAGACTGTAGTCAGCCGCTCGGTTGATCCGTTGCGCCCTGCTGTACTAACGATTGGCACCATGCAAGCGGGTTCGGCGCAGAATGTAATTGCCGAACAGTGCAAATTAAGCGGCACGGTACGGACCTTTGATGAGGAAACTCGGAACGCAATGAAGGAACGGGTGCTTACGATGGTAGCGCAGACAGGGGCTGCCTACGGCGCAGAGACCCAAGTAAAATACATTATGGGTTACCCGCCCGTTGTAAATGATGAGCGAGAGACCGCGCGGTTCTTCCGCGAGGCTGAAGCGACGTTTGGTACGGATCGGGTTCAGAATTCTCCCATGCTGATGCCGGCAGAGGACTTTGCATATTATTTGCAGCAGGTTCCAGGGTGCTTCATGTTTGTCGGTGCAGGTAATCCGGAGAAAAATGCAGTGTATCCGCATCATCACCCGATGTTTGATTTTGACGAGGACGCGATGCAGACAGGTGTGCAGCTGTTTGTGTCCATGGTGAAGGGCTACACAGCCGAATTTTAAACATTATAGTTGGGCATCCTGATCATACCGAGGTATGGACAGGGTGCTTTTTTTTATGTTTTGGAGGAACAAAGATAGATTAGCAGATGGTGAAGGAGGACGAGAACAAATGAAGACCTTTAATCCGTCAGGTGCCTGCATTGTACAGCGGGATTTCACTGTGCTGCTGGAGACGGGGCATTCTGAATTTGAAGCGGCGAGAGCACAGCTCTGCTTATATGCCGAGTTAGTGAAAACACCTTCATCCTTCCACACCTACCGTATTACGCCACTGTCTCTATGGAACGCGGCAGCACTAGGCTGGAGGTCGGAGCAAGTCATTGCCAGTCTGGAGCAGGTGTCACGCTGGAGTGTGCCTTCTGCTCTTACGCAGGATGTGCAGAGAATCATGGACCAGTATGGCAAATTAAAGTTGCTCGCTGAGCCGGATCATGGTGGCATGCGCTTGGTTAGTCAAGATGTGCAGCTCCTGGATGAGTTAAATGCGATAAGGTCGATTGCGGCATTTCGTATGGAGCGGGTAAATCACCATGAGCTTCTGCTATCAGGGGAGAATCGTGGATTGTTGAAACAGGAGCTGACCCGTCTTGGTTATCCGGTACTGGATTATGCAGGTTATCGGAAAGGCAGTGAGCTTTCATTTGGCTGGTGCTCTGACGCAGGGACATCCAAGGCAAGTACATCCCAGGAGAGAGAACAAGAGGGATTTGCGCTTCGTCCATATCAGGAAAAAGCGGTAAATGCTTTTACGGGTGGCGAAGGCACGGGCGGCAGCGGGCTGCTTGTGCTGCCCTGCGGAGCAGGCAAAACGGTCATTGGCATAGCCGTGTTGGAACGGCTGCAATGCGAATGCCTTATTTTGACGTCTAATACAACATCGGTTCGGCAATGGATGCAGGAAATTCAAAATAAAACAACGATCACTTCCGAGCAGATCGGAGAGTACTCCGGCCAGAAGAAACAGGTGAAGCCGGTGACGGTGGCTACATATCAGATTTTGACTCACCGCAAGTCCAAGGATGCGGATTTTAGCCACATGCACCTGTTACAGGAGCGAAAATGGGGGCTGATCATCTATGACGAGGTGCATCTTCTGCCGGCCCCGGTGTTCCGCGCTACAGCTGACATTCAGGCAACCCGCCGCTTGGGGCTGACGGCTACACTTGTGCGTGAAGATGGATGTGAACAGGATGTATTCTCGCTGATTGGTCCCAAATTATACGATATGCCATGGAAAGAGCTGGAGCAGCAAGGCTGGATTGCCGAGGTGAAGTGTCAGGAGGTTCGGGTTCCGTTATCGCCTGAATTAAGATCGACGTATGTGCAAGCCGAGGGCAAACATCAATTTCGTCTTGCAGCTGAAAATCCTGCCAAATTAAATGTTGTTAAACGCTTGCTTGAACGTCATAGCAATGCACCAACGATCGTTATTGGTCAATACCTCGACCAGCTTGAGATGATTGCCCGGGAAATTGATGCACCACTCATCTCGGGCTCCATGTCACAGCAGGAGCGAATCAAGTGGTTCTCTGCTTTTCGTCAGGGGAATATACGCACTATTGTTGTGTCCAAGGTTGCCAATTTTGCCGTGGATTTGCCGGATGCTGCGGTTGCGCTTGAGATTTCAGGAAGCTTTGGGTCAAGACAGGAAGAGGCTCAGCGGCTCGGCCGCATTTTGCGTCCCAAGGCAGATGAGAATAAAGCCTTTTTCTATGCGCTTGTTTCTGAAAATAGCAAGGAGCAGGAATTTGCGTTGCATCGCCAGATGTTTCTCGTTGAGCAGGGGTACGAATATGCGATTGTACAGGAATCAGATATGATTCAATAAACGCTACAGCAGAGGAGGGATTTGAGGTGTCTGATTTCGAATTTGATATGGAACAGGAGATACAGTCGAGACAAGAGGCTGCTCTGGAATCATGGTTTGCGCTTGGATCAGCAGAGCAGCGGGTGTTGCGTGCACTTTTTCACAAACATGCGGGTCAGAGCTTTTCTTCTCTTCTGCCTCCCGAGGTGTGGGCCAAGGAGGGATTAAGCGGAGCGGAAGCCAAACTGGCCTTTGCTATGCTTCGGCGTAAACGTTGGATCAGCTCGGCTAACAAGGGCTGGGGGGAATGCATTTATTATATCCCGCCAAGTCATCTCAGCGTCTTGACGCTGGTTTGTGCTGATCATCTGGAGCGTGTAGTGGAAGCGATGAGTGAACCGGTTACCCGTGTAATATTGGAGGGTAAGCCGCATGTAGCGGCAGAGCTGCTTCATCTGATCGCCTGGATCGAAAGAGAGGGGCTGCCCTTGACATCCAAAGGCACCATACATAAACGAAGTGTGGAGAAGTTAAGCACATTAACGATTTTATCTCCTGCTGATTTCGAAGACCTCAATCTTTCATATGAACATGCTGATGTATATCCCGTACATGTCGTTATCCTCCTGGATCTGCTGCTTTGCCTTCATTTGTTGCAGAAGATGGACAAGGGATTCAGAATCACTCAAGAGCGTTTGCAGCAGTGGATCAGGCTATCCTGGTCAGAAATGCATCGGGAGATTTTTCAAGTGTGCATGGACCGATACGGAGCGTCAGAGCCGATGATGCAGCATTTTCGTTATCAACTTGTCTTGTTAACACCGGGTTTGAATGAATGGTATCGAATTCGAAATGAGCAGGACCATCCAAAAATCAAGAGCTGGCTGATGGCTTTGGCGGGCTGGGGGTTTGGCGAGGTTGGCGAGACAGCAGATGGAGCGCTGGCGTTTCGCTGGCTGATGAATCCGGCTGAGCTTATGGATATCCATAGATCAGCTCGGAGCGTTGAAGCGGATGTTGTGCGGCATCATACTCAGGTAGAGGTCGAGGAAGCATCCGCCAGAGTGTATGTGCAGCCTGATTTTGAGGTGATGGTCCCCCCTGACGTGTCTCCCGCAGTCTGTTGGGGGCTGGAGCATTACTGTGAACGAATGATACGTGATCAGATGTCGATTTATCGGCTGTGCAAAGAGCGGGTTGAGAAGGCCGAATCAATAGCAGGAGGACAGGAGAGACAGTCGGCAGTTCAATTTCTGGAGAAATATAGTCATGGCAGTTTGCCAGAGCATGTGATGGCGGCCTTGAAGGATTGGACAAGAGATTGCGAAATACAGACGATGAAACAAACGCAAAAACAAACAAAAACACAAACACAGACACGGAAGCAGGACACTGTCGAGCTTGCAGGAAAAGTGGCATCGAATTCGCCTCATAAGTCGCCTTCTCTGGTTGATAATTCTGGTGCGCAAGGCTTACTTCAAGGGCGTATCCAGACAGGCATGACAGCTGGTGGAAATGATGTTGCGTTTCATGTAGGCGGTGCTTGGCATGAAGGTGTGGAAGTGCTTCAGGATGACGTCGGAGATGGTGTTGGAGAAGATCGTAGAGCATATGTGAAGGAAGCGCCCGCCTGGTCCATGAAAAAAGAGGATATACCTGAGACGTGGCACAGGGAATGGAGAAAGTATCATGCGTCTACTGCACGTCAGATTGCAATTCAAGCCATTGAATGGCAGGTGAAATTAGGCGTACGCAAGGGAGACGATACGTTTGTTCTGATTCCTCATCACGTTCAAGGATACGAGCGCTGGACACTTGAGGCATGGTGTCTTCTGGACAGCGGGGAATCAATAGGCACAACAGAATGGCGAACATTTACACCCGAAGGCTGGGATGCAATGCGTCTTATTCTGCCAGATCATGTCTAAAGCTGAGGATTTGCGGCATGAAATGAAACCAAAACCGAATTTTGCATGCTCGCTGCCTTGCAATTACAGGAAAAACTCTTCTTAACCTTTCATGGATATGCTATGATGAAGGAGTCTACGTTAAGTAGAACTTTATATATAGATAGGATGAATGATTCATGAGCGTAGCGGAAATAAACACGGTCGATATGGCCCAAGTGTTAACGGGCGCATATGAACTGGGTGACATGATTAACCAATCTGCCGAAGTATCGGATTATTTATATTGGAAGCAGCAAGTGGATACAAGTCCCGAGATTCAGGAGGGCATCCGCAGGCTGAATGCCAAGAAAGAGTTGTTTGAGGAAACCCAGCGTTTTGGCCACTTTCACCCAGACTACCATGCAGCAAAAGATCAGGTGACGGCGCTGGAGAAGGAATTGGAGTCCTTTGAAGCGGTAGCTCGGTTCAAAGAAGCGGAGCGGGCATTGGACGAGATGCTGTTTCAGATGTCAGAAACTATTGCCTTCGCCGTATCCACTACTATAAAAGTACCAAGCAACGATCCTAATCCCAAAGGTGGCTGCGGAAGTGGCGGCAAATGTGGATGCAGTTAATCGTTACCGAATAATCAGATTTATATTGTGAAGGACCGGGCCTTTCGAGGGCCGGTCTCCATTTATAGAAGGGCGGGGAACGATGATGTTTGCGGAAAGAACTGGATTCATTATTTGGGTTAGTGATTTGAAAGCTGCCCGCAATCTCGAAAAATATGGAACCGTGCATTATATCTCCCGCCGTATGCATTATGTTGTGATGTATGTTAATGCAGAACGAGCTGAGGATACGATGAAAAATGTAAAGCGACTTTCCTATGTGCGCAAAATTGAGCGCTCTTATCGTAACGAGATCAAAACCGAGTATGCCAGCAAAACGATGGACAAAACAAGTTATTACGGAATATAACACAAAACGTAGGAGGGGCCCGGCGGGTCGCTCTTTTCTTAAACACGGCAGAAACAGACTCTTGTGAAAAAAGTTAAACTTACGCCTTGAGGTTACAGGACTTATGTTGTAATATAATTGGTAATAAATAGATAGAAAGTCCTATCTGGTGGAGAGTGATTCCCATGCGTGATAAGGTGATGCAACGTTGGAGCACCTACGAGCCGTTTTTTGTGGCTCTCGGAGACAAGAAAGTGGCTGACATCGTCATTACCCATCATGCAAAGATGCGGTATGCAGACCGTATTGAGGCTGCGCGTAGTGATGATGACCATATTGCGGCCTGGTTATGGGAGTGTCTGAAGCAGGACCGGGTAACACCATATTACCGCAATGAACAGGACGTTTACCTGATTGATGATGATTTGGTTATGGTTGCCGAGTTTTCCGAGCTTGAAGGAGAATATGATATCACAGGCAATCCATTGCACAAAATGATTGTAGTGACGTTTTTGGGACGTATGTCAGAAACGATTGAACTTAGAGATTTGAAGTCGTATTATTCCTGGCTGAGACACTCCAGAAGAATGACATTGGTCAAGAATAGCCGCAAGCACAGGTGATGAGTCGCTTCGAGATTGCAATCATAGATTTAATGCGAGATTCTTTGTACTTACGCATGCAGACAAGCTGCATGCTTTTTTTTGTTGCAGGACATGAAATCGGCTACACTATAGAGAGTGTAAGTGGAAGAGGGGCGAACATATGAATTTTCATCAGCTGCATATTTTTTATACAGTGGCAGAGAAGGGCAGTTTTTCTGCGGCTGCACAGGCATTACATATGACACAGCCGGCGGTGACGATGCAGATTCAATCGCTGGAGGATTATTTTGGAACCAGGCTGTTACACCGTTCCACCAAAAAAATAGAATTGTCAGAGGCGGGGCGTACATTACTGCCGCATGCCAAACGAAGTGTAGAGCTGGTCAGACAGACCGATGAAGCGATGTCTGCTTTTACACAGAAGCTGCAGGGAAGGTTGCAGCTCGGGGCAAGTTTGACCATCGGGGAATATGTACTGCCACGTATGCTGGGACCCTTTGCAAGGCAGTACCCCGATATATCCATTGTCATGAAAGTGATGAATACCACGCAGATTATGGATGAGATCTTGAAGCACCAGTTGAACTTTGGATTAATTGAAGCACCGATACATCACCCGGATATGACGGTTGAGCCTGTAATGCAGGATGAACTGAAGCTCATTGTACCTGCAGGACATGATCTGGCAGGTCGTGGCAAAGTGAATCTTGAAGAAGTAATGAATTACCCTTTTGTATTGCGTGAGGAAGGATCAGGTACACGTCAAGTGATGGAGGGGCAGCTGCAGAAGAAAAAAATTGATCCAAGTGATATGAATGTGGTCATGGAGCTGGGAAGCACAGGAGCGGTCAAATCGGCTGTGGAAGCAGGCGTGGGCATTACGATGCTGTCGCCTTCCTCTGTGCAGCATGAGCTGGCTCTGGGGCTTGTTCATATGGTGGATATTCGCGGGCTTGAGTTCAAGCGCCAGTTCTATGCCATTCATCTGAAATCCTCTTTGCTTCCGCTGTCCGCCGTAGCTTTTCTGGGGTATTTGCGTCAACAGGAGCATGAGAAAGGAGAGCAGGCTTAGGAATTTCTGTTCTGCAGGATGGATTTCATCTGTGGATTGTGAAAAAGAGTAATGTGAGAATCAATAGTCCAGCATGGGATATGAAAGGAAGGATTGACGATGAATCAGCACCAGGGACGCTGTGATCTTCATACACATAGCCAGGCTTCGGACGGAATGCAGTCTCCGACAGATAACGTGAAGCTCGCGAAGCACAAAGGCTTATCCGCAGTAGCTTTGACAGACCATGATACCGTGGCTGGTGTAGCGGAAGCCCGGCGTGCGGGACAACTCTTAGATATTGAAGTTATTGCCGGGGTAGAGATCAGTACACGCGCGGGAGGTAAGGAGATTCATGTCCTCGGATATGAGGTGAACGTAGATGATACACGTTTTCTACAGCGGCTGCGTGGCTTGAGAGAGGCGCGAGAGGAGCGCAATCATCGGATGATTGCCAAGCTTCAGGAGCTTGGTCTGCATATCACCTGGCAGGAAGTGCTGAACGAGCTGGGTCGGCCGCTGGAGCCAGATGAGAGTGTGGGTAGACCGCATATGGCAGATGTGCTTGTAAAAAAGGGATATGCCGCAGATCTGCGGGATGCCTTTGATCAATATCTGGCGGAAGGCAAGCCTGGTTTTGTATCTGTACCTCGTGTTTCACCGCAGGATGCTTGTGTGTGGATTAGAGAAGCAGGGGGGGCTGCAGTCATAGCACATCCAGGTATTTACGGGGATGATGAGTTGGTAAGACAGATCATCATGGACGCCACACCTGATGGCATCGAGGTGTTTCATTCAGATCATGGCCCGGAGGAAGAACAGCGATATTTGCAGCTGGCGAGGGAGTTTGATCTGATTGTAACAGGCGGGTCGGATTATCACGGTGAAAGGCAAGGTGTCGTTTTTCACGGGGATTTAGGCAGCAAGACGGTAGCGATGGAAGCTGTAGAGCAGCTCAGGGCTGTAACATCTAAGAGGAAATCAGGATAGGTATCTGGAGTAAATCTGGAGTGAAAAAGTAAGTGCGATCAAGGACAGGGGAATAAGTAAGGCCATAAACACGTTGAAGGAGTTCTTCAGGGTGCTTATGGCCTTTTTAGGTTGTGTTTGTTTGATAACACTTTTTAAAGATGGATTACCGATAAGGGTCTTTTTAATATTGTAGCTCGTGACTCGTAGCTTGTTGCAATGAAATGAAAGCACCCTTCGTAAAAATTATTTTACCGAAGATATGTTATGCAAAAGTGTTATCCTACCCGTTTTTAATCGTAGAGGGCAGGCTTTTAATCAACTCGTCATTCGGTGTCACAAATAGCGTTTTCTGATGGTCATAAATAACAAAGCCAGGCTTCGCACCGCTTGGTTTACGTACATGACGAATGTATGTGTAATCTACAGGTACGCTGCTTGATTCCTTGGCTTGGCTGAAATAAGCTGCGAGTTGTGCCGCTTCCTCCAGCGTAGCTTCACCGAAATCCGTGCTGCGAATGACCACATGTGAGCCTGGAATGTCTTTGGTATGCAGCCATGTATCATTGGCTGAAGCGAGTCGGTTGGTTACATACTCGTTCTGAAGATTGTTTTTGCCAACCAGAATGTCAATGCCCTCTGAAGACGTGAATTGATGCACGGTTGGACGATCATTTTTCTTTTTCTTCTTGCCCTTTTTGTTTCGGTCACGCAAGTACCCCTGCTGCACAAGCTCGTCTCGAATTTCTTCAATATCGTTCATGGATGCGATGGACAGCTGCTGCAACAGGTTGTCGAGATAGGCGATTTCGTCCTTTGTTTTGCCAAGCTGTTCATGAATGACAGCCAGACTGTTCTTGTATTTGTTATAACGCTTGAAATAACGCTGCGCATTATCGGATGGTGTGAGCAAGGGGTCAAGCTGAATCGTGATGCTGCGCTGTTCCTCGTCGTAAAAGTTTACGAGCTCTACACTTTTATCACCCTTGCTGACCTGGTGCAGGGAAGCGAATAACAATTCTCCCCACAGCCTGTACTTGTCCGCATCGTCTGCTTCAAGCAGATCCTTGTTCAGGTTGTCGAGCTTTTTAATGTTTTTGCTGCGCTCATTTTGCAGGAATCGGAGCAGGTCGCTGACTCTTTGTTTAACCGTGTCCCTTTCAGCCTTGTCCCCGTAATAATCCTCCATGCATTTACTCATTGTATCGTACGTTTTTTCCTGTTCCTCAATGCTCTGCAGATGAATGGCCGAGAAGACCATTTTACCTTTAGCATTTAGCCCTGTCACAGGGGTGTACTGCTGATTTTTTACAGGGGACAGTACGGATTCAAAAGCAGTCCAGAGTGTTTCCGCATCAAGACTGCTTACTTCTGAAGCTGAGCGAGCTACGATCTCTCCTGCAATCAGCGGACTCATACCACTAAATGCATTAACCAGCCAGCGTGAAGGATGCAGATCTGCTTCATGCACGGACTCATTGTCAGATGCTCGTTTGTTCTGGTCTACTGCCGTGGCGATCAACTGTGCAAACTCATTTGAAGTGACCTCAAGCGGATTGCTTTTGTGCTGCTCCGGCGGGGTCGTGTATGAGAAACCGGGCATGATTACACGATAACTGCTGATGGACGGGGTAACGTGGTGAATGCCATCCAGAATTGTATCCGTCGCAGGATCGAGCAAAATGATATTACTGTGACGTCCCATGAGTTCGATGATGATACGCTTGACTGAGACATCACCAAGCTCGTCCCGCTGACGCACATCCATGTGAATGATCCGTTCCATACCGATCTGACGAATGTTCTCAATAATAGCCCCTTCGCAGTGCTTGCGCATTAACATGCAGAACATTGGCGCTTCTGTCGGGTTCAAAAATGTTTTCTCTGTAAAATGTACACGCGGATACGTTGGGCTTGCCGAGACAAGCAGCTTGCTATTGCCACGCTGAGCGCGCAGGGTGAGCACCATATCATGACCGTTTGGCTGATGGATTTTGCTGATGCGTCCTCCGATGCAGCCTTGCAGTTCATGTACGATAGCGCGGGTTACGATGCCGTCAAGTGCCATATTGTTCACTTCCTCTCTATTCAAGCCTCTGCATGAGCTTCATGCAGAATGCCTCATCTACAACGAATTACAGGCGGCCAGGTCTATGTAACTGGATGGGTCATAACAAAATGTGGCTGCCCTCTTTCTTACCGCTAACAGGAGTTGCCCGTAAGCTTCGCAGACTTATATTTTAGCTTATTCTGCCCATCAGGGAAAGGATTCACCTTCCGGGTGCTATTCACAGACCTGTCCGAATACATATAGAGCAGGTAGTTTGTCCGGCACAGTGTACAGCCTGCCCTAGCATCCTGCCGGTGAAACATGTGAGAGCTTGCATTGCAGATGAAATGAGACTGGGAGGGAATTCTGTAGTGGAACATACCAAGTGGCATCAACTGAGTGACGAAGAGCTTCGTGACACTCTTGGAGTCGATCCGCAGGAGGGATTAACGGAAGAAGCGGTAACAGAGAAGCGAAAAACAGCTGGCTCGAACGAGCTGAGTGAGGCAAAGCGAATATCTCCGATTACGCTGCTGCTGAATCAGTTCAAGGACTTCATGGTGCTGGTGCTCATGGGAGCAACGCTGGTATCGGGTTTGCTTGGAGAGTACCTGGATGCGGTGACGATTGTTGCTATTATTGTGCTGAACGCCATCTTAGGCTTCGTACAGGAATTCCGAGCAGAGCGTTCGCTACGTGCACTCAAACAGCTGTCAGCACCTCTGGCCAAAGTGCTGCGTTCGGGTCAGGAAGTGCATCTTCCGGCAAAACAGCTCGTTCCTGGGGACATCATTGTGGTGGAAAGCGGAGATCGCATTCCCGCCGATGTACGCTGGCTGGAAACGAATAGTCTTGATGTAGAGGAGTCTGCACTTACGGGAGAATCCGTGCCTGTCAGCAAACATTGCAGGCCCATTGCGAGTGACGACGTTCCGCTGGGAGATCAGCGAAATATGGGATTTATGGGCACAATGGTTACTCGGGGTACGGCCAGAGGCATCGTTATTCGTACAGGTATGGATACAGAGATGGGTAAAATCGCTGACTTGATCCAGAGCACGGAGGAGCAGGAGACTCCGCTTCAGCACAGACTGGAACAACTGGGCAAAATTCTGATCTTTGTTGCGCTGGGATTAACGGTGATGGTTGTGGTCGCAGGGATTCTTCATGGACAACCCGCTGTAGGCATGTTCCTGGCAGGTGTCAGCCTTGCTGTGGCGGCAATCCCGGAAGGCTTGCCTGCAATCGTGACCATTGCCTTGGCGCTGGGTGTACAGCGAATGATTAAACGCAAAGCCATTGTACGCAAGCTGCCATCGGTAGAGACGCTGGGCTGCGCCTCTGTGATCTGTTCGGATAAGACAGGTACCTTGACACAGAACAAAATGACCGTAACGAATGTGTGGCTTGAAGGACGCAGCATTAAGGTCACCGGGGACGGTTATGCACCGGAAGGTTATATGCTGGAGAATGATCGAATGATTGAGCTGAAGAGCGACCAATCCCTGCGGAGAATGCTTCAGATCAGCGCACTTTGTAACAATGCGAGCATTGTAGAAACGGTGCTGAATGAGCCTGGTAACAAGAAGAAAAATAAAGCTTCCAAAAAAGATAACAAAAAGGGCCGTAAGAAAGGCCAGCAGGAGGAAGATCAGGATTATATCAGCCAAGTGCTTTGGGAGCTGAAAGGCGATCCGACGGAGGGGGCTCTTGTGGCTATGGCTTCCAAAATGGGCCTTACTCCGTCAGGGCTGAAGGAATTGTATACGCGAGAGCAGGAATTCCCGTTTGATTCCGAGCGGAAACGGATGTCCGTAATGGTCAAACATCAGGGTGGGCGTATGATCTATACCAAGGGAGCGCCGGACGTACTCATTGAGCATTGCAGTTATATTTTATGGGAAGGTAAAGTGGTTCCTTTCACGGGCACACTGCGCCAGAAAGTGATGGCTGCCAACGAAAGCATGGCTGGCAATGCCCTACGGGTGCTTGGGATGGCTTACCGTGAGGTCAAATCTAAAGAACATGTCGCTGACGAGCATGCAGCAGAAAGCCAGCTGGTATTTGTCGGGCTTGCAGGCATGATTGATCCTCCTCGCCGAGAGGTCCGTGATGCCATTGCTACATGCCGCAGGGCAGGCATTCGTACAGTCATGATTACGGGAGACCATGGAACAACGGCAGAAGCGATCGCTCATCAGCTTGGCATTCTGCCTCGCGGCGGAGCCTCACTAAGCGGGCAGCAACTTGCGGGCATGACGGATGAGCAGCTGGATAAACAAGTGAACGATATTTATGTGTTCTCCCGGGTGTCCCCCGAGCACAAGCTGCGTATCGTCAAATCACTACAGCGTAGAGGACACGTTGTCGCCATGACAGGAGATGGTGTCAATGACGCTCCTGCGATCAAGGCAGCTGACATCGGCATCGCCATGGGCATTACCGGTACGGATGTAACCAAGGAAGCCTCCTCCCTTATTCTGAGTGATGATAACTTCTCCACAATAGTGGCAGCTATTGAAGAGGGTCGCAACATCTATGAGAACATTCGTAAGTTTATCCGTTATTTGCTGGCCTCGAATGTAGGCGAAATTCTGACGATGTTTTTTGCGATGATGATGGGACTGCCACTTCCGCTCGTGCCGATTCAGATTCTGTGGGTAAACCTTGTAACGGATGGTCTGCCTGCGATGGCGCTCGGGGTCGATCAGCCGGAAAAAGATCTGATGGAGCATAAGCCACGCGGGGCGAAGGAAAATATTTTTGCTCGCAGATTAGGGTGGAAAATTGTTAGCCGTGGTGTGCTGATTGGATTGTGTACACTAGGTGCATTCTGGCTCACTCTTCAGGCCGCACCGGATCATCCGGGGCAGTTAATCAAGGCGCAGTCTGTTGCTTTTGCGACTTTGGTGCTTGCGCAACTGATCCATGTATTTGACTGCCGGAGCTCGCGTTCCATCTTCCATCGAAATCCGCTACAGAACAAATATCTTGTGTTTGCTGTTATTTCCTCGGTTGTGCTCATGTTGGTGGTCATGTACGTTGAGCCGCTGCAACCGATTTTCAAAACAGTTCCTCTCGGTCTGCGTGAATGGGCAATCTGTATTGTAGCCGCAGGCATTCCTACCTTCCTGATGGGGGCAGGCAGCGTGTGGGGAGGTCGTCGCAATCGCCGCCGTATGGGGGGTTCCGGGCGCTTCGTACCGAAAAGTACAAAGTTTTCAGCATAAAATCAATAGTAATTCCAGAGCTGTTTCGGTATGCTATCCTCAAAATGATTCAAGGCGAGAGCTTTGACATTTTTGCGGGATAGCTTTTTTGCATGCATGAATCTTGATGAAAGATCGCTTCCAGGTTTGACTAGTAACAGCTTTAATAAGAGAGAATAATTTATAACTAAGCTTTGGCAGCAGAAGGCCAAAAGGAGTGGGCAAGGATATGGAATTTACGAAAATGCACGGACTAGGCAATGATTTTATTATTGTATTTGGTGAAAAGGAGCTTCCTTCAGATGCGGCTGAGCTTGCGGTAAAGTGGTGCAATCGCTTCTTCGGCATCGGAGCAGATGGCCTGGTATATATATTGCCTTCAGAGAAGGCGGATTTTCAGATGCGTATTATGAACTCGGACGGCTCGGAGGCAGAGCAGTGCGGCAACGCCATTCGTTGTGTGTCCAAGTACGTATACGACCACGGTCATGTTGACCGTGAGCAGATTACGATTGAAACGATTGGTGCAGGCGTGCAGCCAGTAAACCTTAATGTCCGGGATGGCAAGGTGGAAACGGTGCGTGTAGACATGGGCGAGCCAATCCTGGACGGTCTCCAGGTGCCGACAACCGTTGATGCGAACCCTGTAATGGATCATTACATTGAAGCGAATGGACATGCATTCAAATTTACGGCGGTATCCATGGGCAACCCTCACGCCGTCATCTATGTAGATGATGCAGTAAACTTTGATCTGACAACCTGGGGGCCGCTGCTGGAAGTGCATCCGATGTTCCCGAAGAAAATCAATGTGGAGTTCGCAACTGTACGTGATCGCGGATATGTAGACATGCGTGTATGGGAGCGTGGAGCCGGTCCGACGCTGGCTTGTGGAACGGGCGCTTGTGCAACACTCGTATCATCTGTGCTGAACGGTCACACAGATCGTACCGCGGTAATCAGCTTGAAGGGTGGAGACCTTCATATTGAGTGGAACGAGGCGGATAACCACGTCTATATGACTGGACCAGCCGAAGTGGTATTCAAGGGAGTTACTTCATAGGCAATTGCAATTACGTAAGATGAGATCAAAGAGGCCTGAGGGCCTCTTTTTTTAATCATTGTGTGCACAGTTCTGTCCAGCCCTCAAGAGCGTTTTCACGCGTTCGGCGGCAGGAATGTCCACTACAACTGGACAAACAGCAAAAACCTGTGTTTTTCTTCGTTTTTTAGCGTTTTTTATGTTACATTAGTATGAAATGATCACAGCCATGCGGGGGGAAATGGGATGAAGGCGGATTTACGCACAGCAATGAAACAGCGTGTTCTTGTTGGTGATGGGGCCATGGGAACGTTTCTATATCAAATGGGATTCCCAGTGGGGATTTCTTACGAAGAGTTGAACCTGATTTCACCGGAAGTTGTGGCAGAAGTGCATCGCCGCTATCTTGATGCGGGCACCGATATTTTTGAGACGAACACATACTCGGCCAATTTTGACAAGTTGTCCAAGTTTGGACTGGAGTCCAAGGTAGAGGAAGTAAACCGGGCAGGTGTGCGCATCGCCAAAGCGGTTGCAGGGACAGACGGATACGTTCTCGGCGCTGTAGGCTCTATTCGCGGTGGCAAACGAACAAACGTGTCTACCAGTGAATTGAAACGGTTCTATCAGCAGCAAATTTTTGCTTTGCTGGATGAAGGTGTAGACGGCATACTTCTCGAAACCTTCTATGATATTGAAGAGATGGACATTGCTCTTCTGCAAGCGCGTAAGCTGAGCGATCTTCCAGTGATCGGTCAATTCGCAGTAGAAGATGTGGGACATACGCTGGATGGTTACACGATGCCAGAAGCCTTCCGCATCATGCGTGAGCAGGGAGCTGACGTCATCGGCTTCAACTGTCGTTCTGGTCCAAATGGTATTATGCGTGCGATGGAAACTGTATCTGGACGCATTGGTGTTCCGATGTCCGTATATCCAAATGCGGGTGCGGCAGATTATGTGGATGGCCAGTTCCGTTATGGTGCAACGCCTGAATATTTTGGTCAAACTGCTGTGCAGTTTGCAGAGCTTGGTGCCCGTATTATCGGTGGATGCTGCGGTACAACGCCTGATCATATTACCGCCATTAAACAAGCGCTTGCGGAGTATGTGCCGCTGCCGATTGCGGAGCCTGATTCAGCAGAGAGCCAGCCGCGTATCGTGCTTCATGAGAATGTGGATGAACGTGCAGGACGCGGAGGTCAGCCAACGATTGTTGATCTGGTCAAGCAACGTCACACGGTCATTGTAGAGCTTGATCCGCCGCGTGATCTGGATATTGCCAAGTTTATGAAGGGTGCTGAGACGCTGAAGGCAGCTGGAGCGGATGCACTGACGCTGGCGGACAACTCTCTTGCTGTGACCCGCATGAGCAATATGGCTCTGGGACATCTGGTGCAGGATCGTACAGGTCTGCGTGCACTGGTGCATATCGCCTGTCGTGACCGCAATCTGATCGGGACCCAGTCCCATATGATGGGATTTGATGCGCTGGGCATTAACCATGTGCTTGCCGTAACTGGTGATCCTGCAAGATTCGGTGATTTGCCTGGCTCCAGTTCGGTGTACGATCTGACCTCATTTGAAATTATACGAATGATCAAACAGCTTAATGACGGTGTAGCCTTCTCGGGTAAACCGTTGAAACAGAAGGCTGGTTTCGTGATTGGAGCCGCGTTTAATCCGAATGTAAAACATCTGGACAAGGCGGTTCAGCGCCTTGAGAAGAAAATTGCCTCCGGGGCAGACTATATTATGACACAGCCTGTATATGATCCGGAACTGATCGTAAAGATGCACGAGGCAACCAAGCACCTTGACATTCCTATTTTTGTCGGCGTTATGCCCCTTGCAAGCGGACGTAACGCGGAGTATCTGCACAATGAGGTTCCGGGAATTCAGCTGTCGGATGAGGTGCGTTCCCGCATGGCAGGACTTGAAGGGGAAGAGGGCCGTGCGATGGGAGTAACGATTGCAAAAGAATTGCTGGATGTTGCTACAGAGCATTTCAAGGGTATCTATTTGATGACTCCGTTTATGTTCTATGGCATGACCGCTGAGCTGACTCAATATGTCTGGGAGAAGTCGGAGCATCAATGTCCTACTTGTTTCAACCCTAATAATCAATTACAATAGTAAAACGGATGTGATGCCGATGTCATTCAGTATGACCGGATACGGTCAATCCGCCTTTCATTTTGGCGGCTACAAGGTACAATTGGAGATCAAATCAGTCAATCATCGTTATTGTGAAGTCATGATGCGTCTTCCTAGAGAATGGACGTACTATGAGGATGGTTTGAGGAAGATCGTACAGAGCCGCTTGAAGCGAGGGCGGATTGATGTTTATGTAATGAAAGAAAAAGAGGAAGACCAGGCTCTTCCCGCTGTTCTGAATGAGCAGGCGGTTAGGGCCTATCTGCAGGCTGCAGAGCAGCTAGAGCGTCAATTTGGACTGCAGGGCAAGCCGAGCATTGTGGATATGCTGGGACTGCCGGATGTCATGGTTCAGTCGGATGGGACGAGCTTTGTGCCAGAGGAACAGAAGCATGAATGGGAGCAGGTTCTGCATGCTGGTTTGAATGAGGCTCTCTCCAGCCTTGAGCAGATGCGCGCTCGCGAAGGTCTTCATCTGGCCACTGATCTGGAACGACGGATTACCCGTCTGGAGTCACTGCACACCGAGATGCTTGCTCTTGCACCAACAGTGGTAAGTGATTACCGCAACAAGTTAAGGCAGCGGCTTACGGAGATGCAGGAAGAGGGCTCTTTCCCTTTTGATGAGCATAAATTGGGTATGGAAATCGCAGTGTTTGCGGATCGTTCCAACATTGAAGAGGAGCTTACACGTTTACTCAGTCATTTTGGACAGAGCAGGGAATTGCTGAAAAGCGAGGACCCGGTAGGCCGCAAGCTGGACTTTCTGATTCAGGAGATGAATCGGGAAGTCAATACGATTGGATCAAAAGCCAACCACTTGGCTCTGGTGAACCGTGTTGTCGAGATGAAGGCGGAGCTGGAGAAGATTCGTGAGCAAGCAGCGAACATCGAATGAACGGCCAAATTTCGACAGAAGAGTCGCATGTATAGGGGGAAGAACCTGATTATGGCAATCAAACTCATTAACATTGGATTCGGTAACATCGTATCGGCGAACCGGATTATATCCATCGTGAGTCCGGAATCGGCGCCGATCAAGAGAATTATACAAGAGGCAAGAGATCGTCACATGCTGATTGATGCAACTTACGGAAGACGTACGCGTGCCGTTATTATTACGGATAGCGATCATGTTATTCTGTCTGCAGTTCAGCCTGAAACGGTCGCCCATCGTCTTTCTTCAAAAGATGATGATAACGACGAATAAAATGGAGTGTAATATGTCTAAGGGATTACTAATAGTGTTGTCCGGCCCCTCGGGGGTCGGGAAGGGTACAGTATGCAGCGAGCTGCGTAAACGTGTGCCGAATCTGACGTATTCGGTATCAGCCACTACGCGTCAGCCACGTTTGGGTGAAGAGCATGGAGTGAACTATTTTTTCCATTCGCATGATGAGTTTCTGAAGATGATTGCCGAGGATCAGTTGCTTGAGCATGCAGAATATGTAGGTAATTATTACGGTACTCCGCGTGATTTTGTGGAGAAAACAATTAACGAAGGCCGCGATATCATTCTGGAGATTGAGGTTCAGGGTGCGCTTAAAGTGAAGGAGAAATTCCCGGAAGGGATTTTTGTGTTCCTGCTTCCGCCTTCTCTGGACGAGCTGAAGGATCGCATTCAGGGCCGTGGCACGGAAAGTCAGGCGACGATTGATCATCGCATGTCCGTTGCGGTGGATGAGATCAATCTGCTGGAACAGTATGATTATGCTGTGGTGAATGATGAAATCGAACTTGCCTGCAAGCGAATAGAAAGCATCATTATTGCCGAACATTGTAAGATCAATAAATAATTCCATTTGCCGCCGCATAGAGCGATATTCATGGGGCAGTTGTCATATCATGTTAAGGATGGGCTACGCCCGGATGTCTTAATGTGAAGGGCGCGCAACATAAAGGCTCTGTCCGGCGGCAACTTGTGATTATACTAAAGCAAAGAGGTGTTTTGTTAATATGCTGTATCCTTCAATTGATGAAATGATGAATAAAGTTGACAGCAAGTATTCCCTGGTTGTCGCGGCTTCTCGTCGTGCTAGACAGCTTCGCGAAGGCGAAAAATCCGAGCTGAGAAACGCAAAATCTCATAAACAGGTTGGCGTTGCACTGGAAGAAATCTACGGAGATCATCTGGTTGTACTCAAAGGACAGGATGAGGAGGAAGAGTAAGCCCTAGTGGCTGCTCTTCAACTGCATACGGCGAAGGCCGATTTATTTTGACAACCGCGAGGTTGTTATTTTTTTACGAATAAGCCTTCTCATTTTTTATTTATGAACTGTTATTTCATTGATATAGACGTCTTAACATGATCGGGGGATATACACATGTTGAACGGTAAAAGGATTGTGCTCGGTGTAACAGGCGGCATAGCGGCTTACAAGGCTGCAACCTTATGCAGCAAGCTGGTGCAGAAGGGAGCGGATGTGCACGTCATTATGACCTCTTCTGCAACACAGTTTATAACCGAATTAACGCTACAGACGTTAACCCGCAACCCGGTGTACACAGATACATTTGATGAACGGGAGCCGGCAGTTGTGTCTCATATTCATCTGGCTGATCTGGCCGATCTCGTACTGGTCGCTCCTGCGACTGCAAATGTGATTGCCAAAATGGCACATGGAATGGCTGATGATATGCTGACTACCACGTTGCTTGCTACCACTGCACCCGTGATGGTTGCACCGGCGATGAATGTGCATATGTATGATCATCCGGCGGTCAAGCAAAATATGAATGTGCTTGTTGAACGAGGCACGTTAATGATTGAACCAGGAGAAGGGCTGCTAGCCTGTGGTTATGTCGGCAAAGGACGTCTGGAGGAGCCGGAGACAATTGTGGATGTGGTGGAGCGCTTCTTTACGCAGCGTAATGCTGCTTCGATGCAGCGTGCCGGGCAGGGCTGGACCAATGTTCAGACACAGACACAAGGCCAGGAGTTGCTTTTAAAAGGAAAAAAGGTTGTGGTTACCGCTGGCGGTACGGTTGAGCGCATTGATCCTGTTCGTTACATTACGAATGACTCATCGGGGAAAATGGGTTTTGCCATCGCCGCTGCCGCGCGTGATCTGGGCGCTGAGGTCAAGCTGGTGATGGGCAATACGCAGGCACAACCGCCAGAGCAGGTGGAGGTTATCCCTGTGCAGTCCGCACAGGAAATGTATGAGGCAGTCTCGAGTGAGTGGAACGATGCAGATATCGTTATTAAGGCGGCAGCTGTCGCTGATTATCGACCTAAGGAAGTTTACACAGAAAAAATCAAGAAGAAAGGTGACACGCTGTCACTGGAGCTTGTGAAAAATATAGATATTCTGGAGACGCTGGGCAAACGGAAAACTCATCAGTATTTGATCGGTTTTGCCGCAGAGACGCAGTCGCTGGAAATGCATGCACGAGAGAAGCTGGAACGGAAAAATTGTGATCTGATCGTAGCCAATGATGTCACCCGCTCGGGAGCTGGATTCGGGACAGACACCAACGCGGTTCATATTTATGACCGGGATGGATTGGTAGAGGAGCTTGAATTGATGTCCAAGCAAGATGTGGCGCATCGCCTGCTTCGCATTGCGGCAGAGCGCATTGCCGGGAGGAATTAACCGATGGAGATTGCCAAGGTCATTGTCGATGTGCCTGTGAAGCAGACCGACCGGCCTTTTGATTATCTGGTGCCCGACTCCATGAAGGAATGGATTGAGGTAGGGAGCAGGGTGGGTGTACCTTTTGGACATCGCACGGTGCAGGGCTTTGTTGTGGATCTCGTTCCACGCACAGGGGAGGAATCGTTCAGGCTGAAGCCTATTCAGGAGCTGCTGGATATTGTGCCGCCGCTCTCGAAGGATCTGGTGGAGCTGGGAGAATGGATGAGCGACCGTTATGCGAGCAACCGTATTCTGTCCCTGCAGGTGATGGTGCCTACGGCGCTCAAGGGAAAAGCCGAGCGTTACATTTCGCTGGGGGATGCGCTGGATGGACGTGCCTTGGATGAAGCCTCCAAGGAAGAAGTGTTGTTTGTGTGGGGAGAGGAGTCCGCGGCCGAGAAGGTTCAGCAGGATATTATTCGTTTTGTGCAAAACAGGGGACAGGTTCCACTGCAGCAATTAAGCCGGAAATATCCGAACCATGCAGCGTTGATCAAAAAGCTGCTGCTGAGCGGTGTGCTGCTGGAAAGTCAGGCGATCAAGGACAAGTTGAATAAAAAAACGATGAAATCCGTTCAGCTGGCTGTAGATATTGCTACGGCGGAAGAGGCGCTTGATTCGTTCCCAGCCAAGGCGCAGCGGCAGAAGGAAATTCTTTCATTTTTGCTGGAGATGAAGGACCTGTTACCTATGCCGCTGAAAGAAGTGCTGGCTACCTTGCAGGTGTCGGCGGCGACCGTCAAGGGGCTTGAGGACAAAGGACTGGTCGTTACAGAGGATGTGGAAGTTTTCCGCGATCCGTATCAAGGCAGACGATTTAAACCAACCGAGCCTCTGGCATTGACTGAGGAGCAGCAAGGCGTGTTTGCCAGTATAAATGGTCGTTTGCAGGAGCATCGTCACGGTGTTTTTCTATTGCATGGTGTCACGGGCAGCGGTAAAACAGAAGTGTATTTGCAGACGATCCAGCAATGCATCAATCAGGACCGACAGGCGATTGTGCTGGTGCCGGAGATTGCCCTTACGCCACAGATGGTAGAACGTTTTAAGGGACGTTTTGGTGATCAGGTAGCGGTTATGCACAGCCGCCTTTCTGGCGGTGAACGTTATGATGAATGGCGCAAAATCCGTGAAGGTCAGGTCAAGGTTGCGATTGGTGCGCGTTCTGCTGTATTTGCTCCCTTCAGCCGGCTGGGACTGATTATTATGGATGAGGAGCATGAAACCTCGTATAAGCAGGAGGAGACGCCTAAGTATCATGCGCGGGATGTCGCGGTCAAAAGAGCACAGCAGCATCAGGCCGTGGTTGTTCTCGGCTCCGCCACACCTTCGCTTGAAAGTTATTATGCTGCGCGCTCGCAGAGCAATGATGATTTTGCACCGCTTTTGCTGGAAATGCCTACGAGAGCGCTTGGCAACAATCTGCCCACAGTGCGTATCATTGATATGCGCGAAGAGCTGAAGGATGGCAATCGTTCCATGTTCAGCAGGGCGCTGCACAAAGGAATCGAGGAGCGCGTGGAGCGCGGAGAACAGACGGTGCTGCTGCTGAATCGCCGCGGTTATTCCACATTTGTAATGTGCCGCAGCTGCGGATATGTGGCCGGTTGTCCTGAATGCGATATCTCCTTGACGTATCATCAGCGCTCCAACAATCTGCGCTGCCACTATTGCGGTTATGCGGAGGCTGCACCTGAAACCTGCCCGGATTGCGGAAGCGAGCATATCAGGTACTTTGGCACAGGAACACAGCGGGTGGAGGAAGAGCTGGCCAAGCTTTTCCCAGGGATTCGTGTCATTCGAATGGATGTGGACACCACGACCGAAAAGGGTTCGCATGAAAAGCTGTTAAAGCAATTTCGGGAGAAAAAGGCCGATGTCCTGCTTGGGACCCAGATGGTTGCCAAAGGACTCGATTTCCCTGATGTGACTCTGGTGGGGGTAATCACCGCGGATTCAGCCCTGAATTTGCCTGATTTTCGTGCTGCGGAGAAGACGTTCCAGCTATTGACTCAAGTGGCTGGTCGGGCGGGACGTCATCAATTGCCAGGAGAAGTGTTCGTGCAGTCCTATACGCCTGAGCATTATTCAATTGGCCATGCAAGCCAGCATGATTACGTGTCCTTTGTACGAGAGGAGCTTCTGCATCGCAGAACGTTACAATATCCACCGTATTGTCGTCTGATTCTGGTGACGTTCTCCCACGAGCAGCTCCCGGTATTGATTCGATTGGCCGAGAACTATACCCGATTGCTAAAAGAGAAGGCAAATGCGGCTGGCTGGCTGGGTAGCCTGGATCGTTTCAGCAACGATGCCTTTGATGTGCTTGGGCCTGTAGCTTCGCCAATCCCGCGGATCAAGAATAGATACCGATTCCAATGTATGATAAAATGGCGTGGGGATGTGGACGCAATCGGTCTGGCTCTGGCAACGGCCCGGTATATGGATGATGATGTTCAGGCCCAAAAGTTGCTCATTAGTCTTGATGTAGACCCGCAGATGTTAATGTAGACATCTCACAGCTTTTTATATACAAAAAATGTGGATGCGAACAAGCGGTATAAACATAGATTAAAATCAGCATATGATAAGAAAATGCTTGCCGTGAAAACCAAATGAAATGTTTGCTGTGAAAACAAGATAAGAATTAGGAAGGTGCTTACTACATGTCGATTCGTATTATCGTTAAAGAACCAGATGAGGTGCTTCACAAGAGAGCCAAGGAGGTTACCAAGGTTACACCCAATGTGCAGAAGCTGCTGGATGATATGGCAGACACGATGTATGATGCAGAAGGCGTAGGTCTGGCTGCTCCTCAGGTGGGTATTCTGAAACGGTTGATTGTCATTGATGCGGGGGATGAGCAAGGGCTGATCAAAATGATCAATCCCGAGATTATTTCCAGTGAAGGGGAGCAGTTCGGACCGGAAGGCTGCCTGAGTATCCCTGGTATTAATGGTGATGTCCGTCGCTATGAGACTGTAACGGTTAAAGGGCTTGATCGCGAAGGTAAGGAGCTGATCATTACAGGCAGCGGCCTGTTGTCCCGTGCCTTCCAGCACGAAATTGACCATTTGAATGGTGTGCTTTTCACCGATATCGCCGAGAAAGTATATGAAATTGCAGCCGATCAGACTGGACCGCGTCGTAATTAAGGAGTGATTGATTTGAACATCGTTTTCATGGGAACCCCTGAATTTGCTGTGCCCTCCCTGGATATGTTGATGGCAGAAGGTTACCATATTGTCGGTGTGGTAACCCAGCCTGACAAACCGCAGGGTCGTAAAAAAGTGCTGACACCAACACCGGTGAAGGCTGCAGCTGAGCGCCACGGTCTACCGGTGTTTCAGCCAGTCAAGCTGCGTGACCCGGAAGCTGTAGCTCGTCTTGCGGAATGGAAGCCGGATTTGATTGTGACGGCTGCATTTGGACAGATTCTGCCCAAAGCTGTATTGGATATGCCGATTCGTGGCTGCGTGAACGTTCATGGCTCTCTCTTGCCAAAGTACCGTGGAGGAGCACCGATACAACGCTCTATTATTAACGGAGAAGCGGTGACAGGTGTCACACTGATGTATATGGCAGAAGGACTGGATACCGGAGATATGATCTCTCGGGTGGAGGTGCCTATTACAGATGAAGATACATCTGGTACGATGTTTGCCAAGCTCAGTGAAGCAGGCTCCAAGCTGCTTCAGGCAGAAATGCCGCGCCTGATTGCTGGTGAAACGACAGCCGTGCCGCAGGACGATAACCAGGCTTCATATGCTCGTAATCTCACCCGTGAAGACGAGAAGATCGACTGGAGTCGCACTTCACGAGAATTGTATAATCAGATTCGCGGTCTTGTGCCTTTTTCAGGCGCATTCACGATGTGGGAGGATCAGGTATTTAAAGTTTGGGCTGCGGCTAATCCTGCACAAGTTCAAACAGAAGCTTCAGCTGTGCCTGGCATTGGACAAGTCGAGCCGGGAACGGTGCTACAGTTGAATAAATCGGGTATTGAAGTACAGACAGGCAATGGTACCTTGTGGTTGACAGAAGTACAACCTGCCGGTAAAAAAGTGATGCAGGCCGCTGACTTTGCTCGAGGTGGAACCTTGAAGCCAGGAACGGTGCTGCGATGAGTAGCAATAAATCAGGAAACAACCCTAAATCAGCAAATAACGATAAGTCACGTAATAACACCAGAGCAGGCCGCTTCTCGGATAAAGGTGTCAAGAATAGTGACTCCAGGAACGTGAACAACAGCGCGCGCATGCAGAAGCCAAAAGTCTCTGCACGTGCGCTTGCGGTTAAAGTGCTGAGTGCAGTTGAGCAGGATGGGGCGTACAGCAATCTGGAATTAAATCGCCGTCTCAAGGAGGCTGAGCTTAGTTCTGCAGATGCAGGACTTGCTACCGAATTGGTGTACGGAACGATTGCAAGACGGAATACACTTGATTATTATCTGGAGCGTTTTGTTGCCAAAGGTGTAGCCAAATTGCAGCCTTGGGTACGAAGTCTGCTTCGAATCAGTGTCTATCAGATCATCTACCTGGATCGAATTCCGGAACATGCCGTTGTGAGTGAGGCTGTTAATCTGGCGAAGAAGCTGGGTCATCAGGGAATCTCCGGTATGGTGAACGGCGTGCTGCGGAATATGATTCGAAATCGGGAACAACTGCAGATCCCTTCACATCTTCCTGTTGCTGAACGGATTTCGCTGGAGCATTCTCATCCGCTGTGGATGGTAGAGCGTTGGATTCGTCAGTATGGTGAAGCGACAACGGAAGCCATCTGCCGGGCAAATAATGAACCACCAGCAGTGAGCGTGCGTGTGAATGCAACGATGACTACACGTGCAAAAATGATGGAGGAGATGGCAAGCAGCGGTGCGGTTGTTGAAGCTTCACGTCTCAGTCCAGATGGCATTCTTGTACGAAGTGGCGGTAATATGGCGCTAACGTCCTGGTATCGGGACGGGCTGTTCTCTGTACAGGATGAAAGCTCTATGCTGGTTGCCGAGGCTGTGGCCCCTGAAGAGGGACAGCGCGTATTGGACTGCTGTGCAGCTCCGGGCGGAAAAACAGCGCATATGGCGGAGAAGATGCAGGATCGCGGTCAAATTATAGCTAACGATGTTCATGCCCATAAGCGTGAGCTTATTCTGGAGCAGGCGGAACGTCTTGGACTTGGGTGCATTGATGCGGTAACCGGAGATGCACTTGATTTAAACAAGCGATACGCCGAGGCTTCATTTGACCGGATTTTGCTGGATGCACCTTGCTCGGGTTTAGGCGTGATTCGCCGCAAGCCTGACGTAAAATGGAGCAAGTCGGCATCGGATATCGAGGATATCTCCAGCCTGCAAAGCGAGCTGCTTGATCGGGTAGCGCCGCTGCTCAAACCGGGCGGCATTCTGGTGTACAGCACATGTACCATAGAAGCAGCCGAGAATGAAGACATGGTGGCGGGCTTTTTGAGTCGTCATCCTGAATATCAGGCGATGGAAACGTCTAACTGGTCGCAGTCCGAAGCCCGAAGCTGGAAGGCTGTGAACGGTGGTGTTCAGATTCTGCCGCAGGATGCTCACAGTGACGGTTTTTACATTGCAAGGTTGACAAGAACGGTTAACTAACAGTTTAATAAGCACGGAAGGAAGGCCGCCGAGGGAAACCACGGCGGATTTCTTTGTGAGAGGATAGCCTGGTGAAATCAATGGGGGATCTATTGGTGAAATCAAGCAGGTAAAATGATGTCAAGATGCGATAGCGGCATCGAGGTGTTATAATGCATGAAGAACGTGTCTCACGGGTATACATGGATGTAACGTGGTGTTTGTGATAGAATAGGACGAATGCAGTAAAATGATCGAAAGCAAATGAAAAGAAAAAAGGAATAGGTGTTGACAACAAAATGAAACCTTTTATATACGATTTTTCCCTGGAGCAGTTACAGCAATGGGCTGTTGAGAACGGGGAGCCTGCGTTTCGCGGCGGCCAGATTTTTGACTGGATCTATGTGAAACGTGTGAATGATTTCAGTGAAATGACAAATCTGTCCAAGGCTTTGCGCGAGAAGCTGGCAGATCAGTTTGAATTTGTAACCCTCAAGGAAATTACCAAGTTTGAGTCCAAGGATGGCACTGTGAAGTTCCTCTTTGGTCTGCATGATGATCATGCGATCGAGACGGTTATTATGAAGCATAATTATGGCAACAGCATCTGTGTAACGACACAGGTCGGCTGCCGGATCGGCTGCACATTCTGTGCATCCACGTTAGGTGGACTCAAGCGTAACCTTACAGCAGGTGAGATTGTAGCTCAGGTTGTACAGGCCCAGAAGATACTTGATGAACGTAATGAACGTGTCAGCAGTATCGTCATTATGGGTTCCGGAGAGCCGTTTGAAAACTACGAAGCAACGATGACGTTCCTGCGGATTATGATCCACGAAAAGGGTCTGAATATCGGTCAGCGTCACATTACTGTGTCTACGAGCGGAATTGTACCGAACATCTACAAGTTTGCAGATGAAGACACACAGATCAATCTTGCCATTTCGATCCATGCGCCGAATGATGCTCTTCGTTCGAAGCTGATGCCGGTTAACCGACGTTTCCCGTTTGAAGATGTGATGGAGTCTCTTCGTTATTATCTGGCCAAGACGGGCCGAAGAATTACGTTTGAGTATGCTCTGATTGGCGGCGTGAACGATCAGCCGGAGCATGCGGCAGAGCTGGCAAGTGTGCTTAAAAACATGTTGTGCCATGTCAATCTGATCCCGGTTAACCATGTACCGGAGCGCAAATATGTTAGAACATCCAGAAGTGACATATTTAATTTCCAGAGAATTCTCTCCGAACAGGGAGTTAATGTAACGATTCGCCGTGAACAGGGACATGATATTGCTGCCGCTTGCGGCCAGCTTCGTGCAAAGCATATGGAGTTGAGGTGAGAGCGTTTTGATCAAAACAGTTCATGTGAGCCATATCGGACGAGTACGTTCGGTGAATGAAGATTCAGCCTGGATTCGTAATCTCGATACAGGATATATTCTGGGAATCGTTGCGGACGGCATGGGTGGACATCTTGCTGGAGATACGGCGAGTCGTCTAGCAGTGGAGACGCTGGTAGAGGATTTGGCGACACTGGAGCCAGGTCTGTCCCATGCTTCCCTGTCAGCTGCACTTAGCGATGCGATTCTTCATGCGAATGAAGTCATATTCCGCACAGCGTCTACGGACGATAAGTATCATAATATGGGAACGACAGTGGTCGCTGCCCTATTAAATGATGCAGAAGGTGTGATAGGACATATCGGGGACAGCCGCGCTTATAAAATTGCAGGCAAGGAAGTATTACAGCTGACCGAAGATCACACATTGGTAAATGAATTGTACAAAAACGGTCAGATCAGCAAAGAAGATGTGACTCATCATCCGCGGCGCAATGTGCTTACTCGAGCCCTTGGCACAGATGCCGAGGTGAAGGTAGATATGGATACTGTTCGCTTGGAAGAAGGCGAAGTGTTGCTTCTCTGCAGCGATGGACTCAGTAACCTGGTCAGCAATGAGCAGATTATTCAGGTTGCAGGCAATCTTGAACTTGCGCTAGAGGATCGCGCTGACCGATTGCTTCAATTGGCACTGCTCGCTGGAGGAGACGATAACATCACGGTAGCGTTATTCGAACCTCAGCATCAGGATGCCGTGCATACGGAAGCGGGGTGTGAGTCATGATTGGGCATCAGCTAGGCGGACGCTATGAAGTGATTGAGCGTGTTGGCGGCGGAGGCATGGCTCTTGTGTACAAAGCTCAGGACTTGCTTTTGAACCGAAATGTAGCGATTAAGGTTCTTAGACAGCAGTTTGTGCATGATGAAGAGTTTATTCGACGTTTCCGCAGAGAAGCACAATCGGCAGCATCTCTTTCCCACCCTAATGTGGTTAGCATCTATGATGTGGGTCAGGAAGATGAAGTGCATTATATCGTTATGGAATATGTGGAAGGTAAAAATCTGAATGAGATTATTAAGGAGCGTGCGCCTTTACAGGTTGACGAGGCAGTACACATTGCTTCCCAGATTGCGGACGCACTGGACCATGCGCATCATAATCAAATCATTCATCGGGATATCAAGCCGCATAACATCTTAATCGGCCGAAATGGTCGCGTGAAAGTGACGGATTTCGGTATTGCCCGTGCCGTAACCTCTACAACGATTACACAGACCGGCTCCGTTGTCGGTTCTGTTCATTATTTCTCGCCAGAGCATGCCAAGGGCATCGTAACTGGTGAGAAATCGGACTTATATTCTCTCGGCATTGTACTCTATCAAATGCTGACCGGGCAGCTTCCTTTTTTGGGAGAGAGTCCGATCAGTGTGGCCCTGAAACATTTGCAGGAAGAGTTTGATGAACCGCGCAAATTCAATCCGCTTATCCCGCAAAGTGTGGAAAATGTCATTCTCAAATCCATGCGGAAAAATCCGCAGGAGCGTTACCAATCAGCCAAGGAAATGCAGAACGATCTGGAGACATGCCTGTTGCCAGAGAGACGCAATGAGACAAAGGTTGATTTTCCCGATGAGGATGATATTGACCAGACTCGTGTTATGCCTGCGATTAAACCGGAGCCGCGTGGAATGACGTCCACCGGTGCTGTACCGGTAATGAATGCGGATGAAGACATGAATGCGAGTAACTTGAAGAAGAAAAACTGGAAAAAACCGACACTGCTTATATCACTGACTCTTCTTATTCTAATCGCGATGGTTGGAGTCGTATGGTATGTCAAGGGTATGCTCGTTGTACCTGAGGTCACCGTACCTAATGTGGTCAACCAGACGGAAGAAAAGGCCCGCGAGCTGTTGGAGGCTGAAGGACTGGTAGTAAGCAACGAGGTCATTCGACAGTACAAGGAAAATGTAGATGCAGGCATGGTCTTCGATCAGAGCAGAAATGCAGGCGATGTGGTTAAAAAAGGTACGGAAGTGCAGCTCAGTGTTGGCGCGGAGAAAGCAAAAACAAAAATGATTGATGTTAAGGGAGGCCCTTATACAGAAGCGGTCAAAAAACTGACTGCATTGGGCCTCAAGGAGGACCAGATCAAGCGCAAGGACGAATTCTCTAACGAAGTAGCTTCAGGTTTGGTTATTTCCCAGACACCTGGTGTGAATGAAGAAATTGATCCTGAGCTGGTTGAAATTGAGTTAACCGTAAGCAAGGGTACCGAAACGGTCAAAATGCCTGATCTGAAAAATCATACGCGTAGTGAAGCAGAGCAATTGCTGAAAGACAAGGGACTTGTGCTTGGGCAGGTACAGGAGGAATCCAGTTATACTGTGGATGAAGGCAAAGTCACCCAGCAATGGCCTGTGGAAGCAGGAGCAGATGTGAATCCTGGCGACAAGATTACGATCTTTATCAGCACAGGATATCCGCCTGAAGCGTTGAAGTATCCGTTTAATATCAACGTATCACCCAAAGAAGTCGGTAAAAACAGTAAAATCCGTATTACCTATGAGGATGCACGCGGTAAAAATCAGGAGTGGGGAACACGTACGATTAATTCTGCTCAAGTCCTGACGATTCCGCTGGTGCTTGCACCAAATGAAAACGGTGCGGTGTCTGTGTATCGTGATGGCAAGTTTCTGGATACGTACGTTGTTTCTTACAGTGAAGCGAAGAATGGTACGGTAAATGTTCCGTCCATTGATCCTGAGCAGAGCACACAAGCGCCACCCGCGAATACCCCTGATCCCGGAAATGGTGACAACGGTAACGGTAATGTGGACAATGGCGGGGAAACGGACCCTGGCTCCACTCCGGTTGATGGAGAAGGAGATAACCAGGAAGGAGACACTTCGGCCATGAAGACGGATAAAGGTCCAGGCAAGCATAAAGAGGATAAGAAAAAAGGAGTTATTAACGCATCAGGCCGTCCATAAGGACGGCTTATGCTGGCGTAAGGTGTAATCAGACATTGTGAATGAACAGAACTGACTTGAAGGAGGGCGACGGAGCTGTGCCAGAGGGTATCATCGTGAAAGCATTAAGTGGTTACTACTATGTCATGCCGATGGAAGACAACGGGGTTCCTTCGGTTGAAGGTTCCGCCGTTCAATGTAGAGCCAGGGGGATTTTTCGTAAAAGAGGCACGTCTCCACTGGTTGGTGATCGTGTAAACTACATGCTGACAGAGAACGGCGAAGGAACAGTAGATGAAATTCATAAGCGTGAGACTGAATTAATTCGTCCGCCTGTGGCCAATGTCAGCCTGGCTGTTCTGCTGTTTTCGGTCAAAGAGCCTGACATGAATCTAAATCTGCTGGACAAGTTTCTTGTTCATATTGAACAGGCAGGGCTTGATGCCTTGATTGTACTAACCAAACAGGATCTAATCGACCCGGAAGCCGAGAATCGGGATGTTGTCACTGAAGTAAAGGCGCTATATGAGCAAATTGGTTACGAGGTCATTTCAACCAGTTCTCGTACAGGAGAAGGAAGCGAGCTGCTCAGAGAACGTTTAGCTGGCAAGATCAGTGTATTTTCGGGTCAATCCGGTGTAGGCAAGTCCTCTATGCTGAATGCACTGATGCCTGGACTTACGTTGGAGACAAGCGCAATTAGCATGCGTCTGGGACGTGGTAAACACACCACCAGACACGTAGAGCTTATTCCATTGGATAATGGCGGGTTTGTTGCAGATACGCCGGGATTCAGCCAACTGGACTTTCTGGAGATCGGTGTGGAGGAATTATCCACTTGTTTCCGGGAGTTTGCGCAGTTTGCGGATCAGTGCAAGTTCCGCGGGTGTACACATACGCATGAACCGGGCTGCCGGGTGTTGGCGGCGAAAGCAGAAGGGTTGATCTCCGAAAGCCGATATCAGCACTATGAGCAGTTCCTGACTGAAATGAAAGATAAGAAGCGGAGGTATTAACATGATTAAAATTGCCCCATCCATATTATCGGCTGATTTTGCCAAGCTTGGCGCGGAAGTTGCGGAAGCGCAGGCGGCAGGCGGAGACTGGATTCATGTTGACGTGATGGACGGTCACTTCGTTCCCAATATTACGCTTGGACCAGCGATTGTAAAGGCTATAGCACCGCATACGACGCTGCCGCTGGACGTTCACTTGATGATTGAGAACCCGGAACGGTACGTGGAAGAGTTCGCCAAAGCGGGTGCAGCGGTTATTACGGTGCATGCCGAGGCTTGTGTGCATCTGCACCGTGTAATTCATCTGATCAAAGAGCAGGGTGTCAAGGCAGGAGTTGCTCTTAACCCGGGCACTCCGGCAAGTGCAATTCAGGAAGTGCTGGATGATGTGGATATGGTATTGGTCATGACCGTTAATCCGGGCTTCGGTGGCCAGGCATTTATCTCTGGCACGATGAACAAAATCAAGCAGATTCGTACATGGTTGAATGAAAAAGGACGTCACGACGTACATATCGAGGTAGATGGTGGTATAGCTGCCGATACAGCTCCGCTTGTCGTTGAAGCTGGCGCAGATGTTCTTGTGGCTGGTAGTGCCGTATTCGGCCGGGAAGATCGTGCTGCTGCGATAGCCGAGATCCGTAGCAGCTACGAGGGTTAATCATGACCTTCAAGGAGACGCTGTGGACGATGGCTGCGAGTCTGGTAACGGGGCTGGTGCTTGCACTGTTTGCAGTGCTTCAGGCTCCCTACAATGCACTCACGTCATTAATCGGAGTAGCGGTAGTCATTATGTATTTCCGCAAGTTTGATCGGAAGGGACATCGGATTACATTTGTTGTATTTAGCATTTTGTACTATCTCATGAGTGTTTTCATGATTGCTGTCTATCAGTATATTCCCGCGCAAAGCGAAATGGGTGGATGATCTAGCTTGTCATTGTGGAATAGGGACAGCAGGTTCCGCATAAATATGGTTACATGAGCAGGTTTCTCATGTAGCCTTTTTTGTCGTGTTTGGGTGAAAAAGGCCTGAAGCATAGGATACGGCGGATGCATGAGCATGATGGGGAGGGTGAAGTATGAAATTTTACACATTCAAACTGCCGAAGTTTTTGGGAGGATTTGTGAAGGCGATCCTGAATACGTTTCAAAAGAACTGATCTGGGCTACAAGCTTAATAAGCATTGCATGACCTATACGTTGATCAGCAGCATCGTCAGTCGAATACCGCCGCTTGGGCTAGAGGCTTATCTGGAGAACCGGATCTGCAGTACGTGCCATGCGGCGGCCATTCCTGTGTATTCAGGATGTGGTGGCACGGCATGATGTACTTGTTCTGAAGAAAGCAGGGTGTGGAAGGTGCTTTTTGTAAACACCAAAAAAGCACCTGCAAGGAACAAGGTGCTTTTTGCTTACCCGATTTATAGTAGCTTTGCGTGATTATACGCGAGTCACTTTACCGGCTTTCAGTGCACGGGTGCTTACGTATACACGTTTTGGTTTGCCGTTCACGAGAATGCGGACCTTCTGAACGTTTACGCCCCAAGAACGACGGTTACGGTTGTTAGCGTGGGATACGTGGTTACCGGTGCCCGGTTTCTTACCTGTCACATAACATTTGCGAGACATAGATTACACCTCCTATCCTAAAATAACCAGTGCCTTCGGAGAGACGAACGTCATTCCATAAGGACTAAATTGTTCTTTCCTGATCCTGAGATCAGGCTTCAGTAGCTAATGGCGTTGTTCAAGCCGGCATGGCCGGATCATTTCCATTACTTAACCTGCATAAAACAATACTTGAATATAATATCATAATTAAAAAAGCTTCGTCAACTGATCCAAAAACTTTATTTATTTCTCTTGTCTAATATAGTACAATGTTGAATAGTCCATAGTACAGCCATAAATAGGCTGTTGCCGCGGGAAGCCGGAGAAAAAACCGTACGTAGAGGTTGGAGGTTTGCTTTTTTGGCAACGCTGTGAGATGCGGCATTCCATCATTGGCACCAGTCTCCATGCGGCATTCATGTCGGCTTCTGATACCGGTGCATATCCCTATGCCCGCAAACGGGTTGCAGAGAATGCAGCATATTGGTAGCCCGGCCGCCCAGACCGTTTATCCGGCTGACATGTTGTATGATATGCCTGTGCCGGACAAGGTATGGACGAAGAATAACGCAGTTGCGTTTACGCATGAACAGACCAAAATGATTCTTGGTGCAAGGTGTTCGTGTATCAAGCTAGGAAGGGGAATTCTCACTTGAGTATACGTTCTTTAAATGGAACAGATTTTACCGCAATGGTCATTGCCGGAGCGGAACAACTAGGGCAGCACGCAGAGCATGTCAATTCCCTGAATGTTTTCCCTGTGCCGGATGGCGATACGGGAACAAATATGAATTTGACAATGACTGCTGGTGTTGCAGAGATTAAAAGAAAAAGCTCTGCCTCCATTGGAGAAGCTGCCGGAATTTTATCCAAAGGCCTGCTTATGGGTGCGCGCGGTAACTCAGGGGTTATTTTATCCCAATTGTTCCGTGGATTCAGCCGTTCAGCAGCTGCGCATGAGGAATTGAATACAATTCAATTTGCTGCCGCCCTGCAAAACGGTGTGGACGCAGCATACAAAGCTGTAGTCAAACCCGTTGAAGGCACCATTCTTACCGTAGCCAAGGAAGCGGCGAAACATGCCACCTACTACGCAAGACGGACGAATGATATAACTGAATTAATGAGCGAAGTTCTGTTAAAAGCAAAAGAAGCACTGGCGATGACTCCGGAAATGCTTCCTGTGTTAAAGCAGGTTGGTGTAGTCGATTCAGGTGGTCAGGGGCTTGTATATATTTATGAAGGTTTTATGGAAGTGCTGCTGCAAGGTGAGGACGGTTCACGAGCTTCAATACAGAAATACTCCGTTCCGTCAGCAGCCGTGAAGCCGTCTGTTCAATCAGAGACGGTTACAACGAAGGCGGCACAGGTCATTGCTCCTGAGATGCCGATGTCCGCTCAAGCACGTTTGGAAACGGAAGATATTGAATTTCTGTACGACATGGAGTTCTTTATTAACCGCGAGCTTGGAGAAAACGCTGGAACAGCATTTGATGATGAGACGTTCCGGAAAGCGCTGTCAATAAATGGAGATTCCATTATCATTATTGCAGACGATGAAGTGATCAAGGTACATGTACATTCCAAAACACCTGGTGATGTATTAAATCTAGCTTTGAAGTATGGCGAGATTACTCAGATTCATATTCTTAATATGCGCGAGCAGCATCGCGATTTGCTGACTGCGGGTATGGACGGGGCAGCTTCACCTGATCTGTTTGCAGATATACCTCAAGAAAAGACAAGCACACTTGAAGAAGCGGTGTTGCCGGCTGATGAAATGGCGCCTTACGGTTTTATTGCGGTGTCTTCTGGTGATGGCATTGCAGAGATTTTCCAAAGCCTGGGTGTGGATATTATTCTGTCGGGTGGACAGACGATGAATCCAAGTACAGAGGACTTTGTTAAAGCGGTGCGTTCAATCGCGGCTGAACAGGTGTTTATTTTGCCGAATAACTCCAACATTGTACTTGCTGCTGAGCAGGCTCGTGAGTTACTGGAGGATGAGCGCCGAATTACGGTTATTCCAAGCAAGACCATTCCACAAGGAATGGCAGCTGCGTTTGCTTTTCAGGAGGACGAGTCTGCTGAAACGAATCGGGATCAGATGCTCGAGGCGATTGGCCGTGTACAGTCGGGTCAAGTGACTCACGCCGTTCGGGATACACAGTATGATGAACTGGATATCAAGTCGGGACACTACATCGGTATTCATAACTCCAAAATTGTTGCAACAGATGAGAGCATGCTGAATGCTTGTGAAGGTCTGCTTGCACAGATGCTGGAGAGAGGGGACGAGGTCGTTACGATTCTTGAAGGAGAAGAGGCTGACCCCGAGGTGACTGGTGCTTTGGCTGCATGGCTGGAGGAGCAGTATCCTGATGCTGAGATCGAGGTACATCAGGGAGGACAGCCTGTATATTATTATCTGTTCTCTGTTGAATCCTGATCAAAGCTAACCTCACAAGCCTATCACTGCACCTGATGTGCTGAACGGATGGAATGCTGAACAAGTGCGAGTGCACTATTGGTGAAGAGGAGGAATGCACATGGACCACAAAGTTGCGATTGTAACAGACAGTACGGCGGATATACCCGAGGAACTGGTTCGCAAGTATGGTATACATGTCGTTTCCCTACGTGTATTGTTTGGGGAAGAAGCCTATGCGGACGGGGTGGATCTGACCTCTGAGCAGTTTTACGACAAATTGAAACAAAGTGCTGTGCTGCCAACAACTTCACAGCCTTCTCCTACTGACTTTATGAACGTATACCAGACTATGCTGGATGAAAATCCGGACAGACCTATCGTATCCATTCATCTGTCTTCCGGCATGAGCGGTACGTATCAGTCTGCGTTGCTCGGCAAGTCACTTCTTGAACGTGAAGCAGATATTACGGTAATCGATTCGAAATCAGCTTCATACGGGTATGGTTTGATGGTGGTGCATGCAGCCGAGCTTGCCGAGCAGGGTAAGTCTGTGGCTGAGATTGCGACTGCAGTTGAGGCGATGCGGCAATCCCGAAAGCTGTTTTTTCTGGTGGATACGCTGGAGTATTTGCAGAAGGGCGGACGGATTGGCAAGGCCTCGGCTATACTGGGGACGCTGCTTAACATTAAACCAATCCTGTCTATTGATGAAGAAGGCATCATCTATGCTGTAGAGAAAGTCAGAGGTCACAAAAAGGCAATGGCACGCATTATTGAGCTGTTTCAGAAGGACTTGGCCGGAAAACGGGTTAACGTGGCGGTAGGTCATACCGCTGATCCTGCCTCGGCAGCCGCTTGTGCTGAACAGTTAAGGGGTCATTTTACACTCAATGAAGTGATCTATACCAATATCGGGGCCGTCATCGGTAGTCATGTGGGACCCGGTGTCATTGCAATTTTTATGTGGCCTGTTCCGGAATGAGGGATTAGACATGAAGCTTGAAGATATATCAGTGAAACAAATTAATGGCGTGAGTGCTCTCAGAGAGGGGGAGCTTCACGCCTTTGGCATCTCTAGTGTGAAAGACCTGTTAGAGTATTATCCGTTTCGATATGAAGATTATCGTCTGCGTTCGCTCAGTGAAGTCAAGGATGGAGACAAAATTACGGTGAAGGGACAAGTTATGGGGGTTCCGGTGCTGCAGCGTTACGGCAAGAAGTCACGTCTAACCTGCAAAATAATGACCGAAGAGTGGATGGTTACGGCTACGTGGTTCAACCGTCATTTTCTCAAAGACCAGCTTACCCCTAACCGAGAAATTGTGCTCACAGGTAAATGGGAACAGAAGCGTATGCAGCTCACCGTGTCTGACTCGGAATTTCCTGATAAAGGAGATGGGCGTTCTGGCACTTTGCAGCCAGTTTATTCCGTCACGGGCAAGTTAACGCAGCAGTGGATGCGCAAAACGATTAACCAGGGACTCATTCAATACGGGGATATGATTCCCGAGATTCTGCCTTATTCCTTAATCAAAAAATATAATCTCATGCCGCGCAAGCAGGCTATTGCTGGTATTCATCGTCCACAGGACAACCAGGAGGGCCAGCGGGCCAGGCAGCGTATGGTTTATGAGGAATTATTTTTATTCCAGCTCAAAATGCAGGCGTTCCGTGCACTTAATCGCAATCGGATGGATGGCATGGTGCATACAACGGATAATACGACAATTCGTGAGTTTGTGCGAAGCTTGCCGTTTGAGTTGACGGATGCGCAGAAGAGAGTGGAGCTTGAAATATTGCATGATATGCGTGCACCCTATGCGATGAATCGGCTCTTGCAGGGAGATGTAGGGTCCGGCAAAACGGTGATTGCAGCGATTGCGCTCTATACAACTGTGCGATCAGGCTTTCAGGGGGCTCTGATGGTGCCTACGGAGATTTTGGCAGAGCAGCACATGCGTTCCTTGCAGAAGCTGTTTGAACCGTTTGGTGTTACAGTGGGCCTGTTAACGGGCAGCGTGAACGGACGCAAACGCAAGGATCTGATTGCCTCCTTGCAGATGGGCATGATTGATATTGTTGTGGGTACACACGCCCTGATTCAGGAGGATGTCTTCTTCCGGGAGCTGGGCCTTGTGGTAACGGACGAGCAGCACCGCTTCGGGGTGAATCAGCGCAGCGTTTTAAGACGTAAAGGGTATAATCCTGATGTGTTAACGATGACGGCTACACCGATTCCGCGGACACTTGCGATTACGGCTTTTGGAGATATCGAGGTGTCCACCATATCGGAGCGGCCGAAGGGACGGATTCCGATCTCCACCTATTGGGTGAAGCATGACATGATGGAGCGTGTGCTTGGTTTTATCTCCAGAGAGGTGGATCAGGGTCGCCAGGCTTATCTGATCTGTCCGCTCATTGAAGAATCGGAGAAGCTGGATGTGCAGAATGCCATTGATCTGCATGTGCAGATGCAGCAGAATTTTCCGAAGTATAGAGTAGGACTGCTGCATGGGCGCATGACTGCTGCGGAGAAAGAAGAAATGATGCGCGAATTCTATAGTAATAACATCCAGCTGCTGGTGTCCACGACAGTGGTGGAAGTTGGCGTCGATGTACCGAATGCCACGTTGATGGTGATTATGGATGCGGATCGGTTCGGTTTGTCCCAGCTGCATCAGCTTCGCGGCCGTGTCGGTCGTGGTGCGCATGCATCGTACTGTGTGCTCATCGCTGATCCCAAGACCGAGGTTGGGCAGGAGCGCATGAAGGTTATGACGGAAACCGAGGATGGCTTCGAGGTGTCGCGGCGTGATCTGGACCTGCGGGGGCCAGGGGATTTCTTTGGTACCAAACAGAGTGGATTACCGGAATTCCGCTTGGCTGACATGGTGGCAGATTTTGGCGTACTGGAGCAGGCGAGAGATGATGTCTCTGCGCTTATTGCAGACGCCACGTTCTGGACATCTGTTGATTACGCGTCTTTGCGCGATTTTCTTCAGGAGCAGCAGGTGTTCAAGGGGGATCTGATAGATTAACCTTGGCTGCAAAGTCAGAGCCAGAGTGCAGGCTGGATCGGGCTTCCGATGTATGATCTGCATTGTGATTGTATGATGTGTAATCTGTGGTCTGATCTGTATACGCAATCTGGGATGTGAAGTGTTTGTTTTAATGCATGTTTGTAAAAAGTGACAAGTAACCAAGCCCTACCGACATATGAATAAGAGTGAGTTCATTTTTTGGGAGGTGCTGTACGTTTTGGGTTATCAACAATATGGAATCAGTCCGCAGCTGGTGGAGCGGATCAAACTAAAGATGAAAAATCCTGCGGTCAAAGAGCGCATCAAAAAGCTGATTGATGGCGTGAGCAAGTCCGATTTACAGGATAAAGCGAAGGTCCGCAGGCTGATCAAATCCTCCGCGGTCATTATGAATGAGCATTTTACGCCAGCACAGGAGGAGCAGTTTGTTGCCTTTGTCATCGCGCAGAAGATTGATCCCAACAACACATTTCATTTGATCAAGCTGTGGGGCATGTTTAGGTAGAGCTGATGTAATCATGTGTGGTGTGCCCCAAAAGGCGGCCTATTTACACGCTGGCACTCATGAGAAGGGCATTCCAATAGTCATATGTGACTTAATGGAATGCCTTTTTTGTTTTGGTGAAGCTGTGGGGATGGGGTGAAGTCCACGTATGTTTGATAGCACGGCGTTTCAGAATGATATTGCAGGTGCCCCATAATTAAAGCTTCTAAAAATAATATACCTCAAGGTGTAAACAAAATGTACCATACTTTTCCTTATAATAACTTTTGTAAGCGATTACATTTTATTGGGGGGATCAGTGTGGGTGCATGGTTTAAAGGTAAATTCCGAAATAAGGCAATCACGATTATTACTGTGATCAGTCTTACAGGATGGGTATGGGGGGAAGTGCCTTATTCTGCATCGGCAGAAGAGGCAACAAATTTTCACACGCAGCAGGGTGGTGTTTTTGATGGCATGCCGTTATTCGACGGTGTCCCGGAACACTTGGATGCCTTTGTTGATGCTTACTTTGATTACACGGGACTGGAGGGGCCAGCGGTATATGTTACGGGATCGCGTAATCATTATACGCTGACCAAGGGTGTGAACGCGGGGAAAATTATTCCTGGCGCATTATCTGCTGCGGATAACGTTCAAGGCGTATCTACAGATTTCCCGGCATTGATCGGTATGGGGCAAAGCTGGAACAAAGAGCTTTTATCTGATATTGGTAATGTCATGGGCAAAGAGAAAATCAGCAAATTAAAGGTTAAGCAGGGCCAATCGAACATTCACGGAGGCAGTGATCCTTCGCTTAGTGTTGCATTTTCGGTAGTAAGCGATATGCGGATCAATCCGTTAAGTGGACGCTTTGACGAGGGGTTCTCGGAAGATCCTAATATGGCGGGTGTTTTGATTGACAAGATGGCCTCGGGTTTAAGCGGTATAGATGAACCCGATACTGCAGATGGGTTCTGGATGAGAGCTGCGGTAGGCACGAAGCATTACTCTGTCTATAATGCACAATGGTTCAGACAAACAGCGAGCAACAGTGCGGGTGCTCGTGCATTGTTTGAATATCAGACGCAAGCAGCACTTCCCGGATTCAAATCAGGTTCACTTGCAGGTACGATGACATCCTTCGGGCGAACCAACGGTATCCCTAACATTTTGTCACCGCTTCAGTTATTAGCGAACCTGGACGCGAAGTATGGTGTGTACAGTTCGCCTGATTTCAACGGAGATGCGATTGTGTCTAACGCCAACCAGATGGGGAACGGATACGATGATCGTTACGCGGTGGACCGGACGCATGCAACGGTACTGATGGCGCTGGCCAAGGCCAATGCAGGCCGCCCATCAGGCACGACGCCTGCTGATGTAACAGATCTCGTGACGCTTGTGGAACAAGGGGAGTATGGTATTACAAAGGAAGATCTTATTGAAGCAGCAAGACCTCATGTGAACCAGTTGGTTCGTTTAGGGATTTTCAACGAGACGGATGATCAAGGGATTCCGAAGGACTACCCGTTTGCTAATAGTGCCAAAGACGTACGGACAACTGCACCGGATGACTATAACCAGGCAAGTCATCAGGAGGTAGCACTTCGTGCTGCGCAGGAAAGCATTGTGCTGCTGAAAAATAATCAGGTACTTCCGCTGAAAAAAGGTAATCAAGCTGCTGTATCCGGGATGTATGCGGATGCACGTTTTAAAACAACCTATTCGGTGGGCACAACACCTGTTCTGGAGAATGCAGGAGAATCTCCACTGCTTTCGATTATTAAATTGAATGGTGGGGACAACGTTAATTATACTTCAGGTGCTGAAGTTATCGAACTGAGCTCCAAATCAAATCAGCAAAGGGTCACGGCCGATGTGAATGCTGCTAATGCAGATACAGCAGGAGCTCAGCTTATCACAACTGCTGAAGCTCAGGCTGATGAAGGCTCAAATGCTTCTTTGTTTGAAGTGTATGATTGGGGGCAATCCGGCGAAAGTTTGAAGTCTTTGTATAATGAGCGTTGGGTGACTTCACCTGCAACTAATGGGGCAGTGGTAGGGAATACAGATGCCACTAGCTTGAATCTGACGAAAAATGACTGGAGTTTGCCGGAGATGATTGGCAACACAAGTGCCATACCGCCAACTTTAAGGATGGAAAGTAATGAAGATGGCTCAGTATCAATCGTGGCAAACGGTTATCGAACTGGATTTTCCGGAGATTTTACAAACTGGTATTATGCCAATGGCCGTCTGATTGAAGTGGATCAAGAGAATAAGCTGATCACTGCCGCAGCCCCATTGGGAAACAAGGAAAAGCCTCGCAATCGTACAGACGCAGCCAAATTTGAGAAGAGAATTGTTCGGAAGGCCGGTGAGGAAGCCGCAAAGCGGGCCATGGTAGATGATTATGCCATCGTTTTTGTTGGAGCTGTGCCAAGGCACAGTGCAGGTGAGGGCAATGATCGCTCAAGTCTGGATATGGGAGAAGCAGATTATACACTGGTTGAGCGTGTCTCGGCTGCATTCGCCGCTGAAGGCAAACCCACCGTTGTTGTTGTAAAATCAAGTTTCCCTGTAAGTATGGAACGGATTCAAGATAACCCCAACATTTCTGCTATCGTATACCAGCCTTATGGCGGACAATATGATTCGTATGCGCTGGCCCAAGTATTATACGGAGATTATGCACCTTCAGGACGTTTGACTTCCACATGGTATGCAAATATGGACGCCCTTCCAGCTATTAATTCTTATGTGGTACCTGAAGGCAATGCCTCGAATCTGGACATGATTGATCCACGCTTCACGGTGGATATGACTAACGCTGATCCAATCGAAGCGAGACTGACCTATATGTATACCGATGCCAAAGTTACCTATCCGTTCGGTTATGGTTTATCCTATTCGAATTTTACGTACAAAGCTTTAAACATGCCTTCAACCATTAGCGGAGATGAGCCATTCGTAGCATCGGTCGAAGTAACCAATACCGGTGATGTGGCGACATCTGAAGTTGTGCAGATCTATGCCCGAAATAATCATTCCGCTTACGGAGCTTATGTACCCAAAACGAAATTGGCAGCTTTTGAGAAAATATATGTTGAACCCGGTCAAACGAAGAAAGTACAGCTACAGGTGAACCCGCGTAGCCTCGCTCTATGGGATGTCAATCGAAATGATTGGATCGTTGAACAAGGGAATTATGAATTCAGGATGGGGAGTTCTGCAGCTCAGGAAGACGTGAAGATATCCGGGATGGTGAACATTGAAGGTCAATCTGCAGCTCTATTATCCCTTGTCAAGCCAGTCAATGTCTATGACCACGCATTTGCCTCTAACAAAGTGGTATATCACGAGGTGTCCAAGAAAAGAACGGCGCAGCAATTAAAGGCCGAGTCAATTGTGGGAGGCTATTATGCCGTTCGCTCGAAGCAAGCGGGATCCTGGGTTGCTTTATCCAGGGCAAATCTTACGGGTGTACAAAAAGTGAAAGCGTCTGTCGCATCCAATGTAAGAGGAGGAACGATCTCCCTTCATGCGGATTCTCCTGATTCAAAAGCGCTTGCTGAGTGGAACGTACCTATTACGGAACCCGTGACCTATACAATGAGTAATGCTAACGTAACGGTGAAGGAACTAGGCTATGTTGATGTAGAAGCAGATGTGTCCACGATGATAAGCGGGGTTCATGACTTGTATCTTGTATTCCATGAACCGGATCTTCGGATCGACACTGTATCATTTAAAATTAAGGAACCAGGCCCTGATGCGGGAAGTCCGGGTTCGAGTTCTGGTACGAATTCGGGCTCACCAAGTGCAGCGGGATCGGGTCAGAACGGAACTACTGTGGGGTCTTCGGGGATTACAACCGAGCCGGGATCAACATCGAACATGGTAAAGGTTCAAAAGGCGGACGAGGTGGATCAGCTTAAAACGAGTAAAATTGGCACATTAGGTGTTCAAGTACTGGGAAGTCCATGGAATGTAATCGTTCAAGATCAGCGGGGCGGGCATGTCATTGCAGAACTGCCTGTCAACGACGGCGTTTCGGGCAGCGCAACCACCATCGTTCATGTGAGTGATACAGGAAAGCTGACTTCGGTGCCCAGTGTGTTGACGTATGATGCAAACGGAGCTCGGGTGTGGAAGGTATTGATTTATGAAGAAGGGACATATGTGGCTATTCAATCTGCACGCTCCTATGTTGACGTGGGGTCATCAGCCTGGTATGCAGCCGATATTGCAAAAGCGAGCAGCCTACTGCTGTTAAACGGTGTATCGGATCGTCATATGCAGCCAGAGGGAACGACGACGACAGCACAAACGTTGATGGCTGCGTTAAATGTACTCGGAATTGATGCTGGAGCAGCAAGTATAAATGAGAAATGGTTTGATCCCGTATTACGAGCCGTGGTTGAACATGGGCTCATGGAAAAAGGACAATATCTGCCCAATGCACCGATGTCCAGAGAAGATATGGCTGCAGTCCTTGTTCAGGCGATGAAGTTGACACGTCTCGATGCAGAAATGTCGCAATCCGAGGTGGATTCATGGCTGAGCGGCTTCAAGGATAGGGACCAATTAAAGGCGGAGAACCGGACTGCCATGGCATTTGCTGTCCGTCTGGGAATATTTCAGGGTACACCGGATCAGCAGTTGGCACCACAGAGCAGCTTGACACGTGCACAGCTTGCGACCGTTCTGGTGCGCGTACACAAACGTATTGTGGAGAGCCTGCTCGTTGATCAAGCAAAGTAGTTCCCCGCACAAACGATATGCAATGTATAACAAAGAACCAGGCCCTTTAACCATGGCCTGGTTCTTTGTTATTGCGATTTACTTTGTGCTGTTTCCGATATTCCTCGGGGGTTAAGCCGGTCATTTTTTTGAATACACGGAAAAAGTATTTGGGATTGTCGTAGCCGAGTTGCTTGGCGATGCGGTAGATTTTGTCGTCGGTGCTGGTGAGGGTGTGTTTGGCGTGTTCAATGCGCAGGCGGTTGATATAGTCGGTAAAGTTCTCGCCGTGCTTTTCTTTGAACAGGAAGCTGAGATAGCTCGGGTTCAGATAAAAGAGAGATGACACCCATTCCAGCGTTAAATCCTTCGCATAGTGGAGATCCATATATTGCTTGACGTTGTCGATGACCTGATCGGAGCGATAGGGATTGTATTCCTGCAGCAGCAGTGCTGTTCCTGACAGCACCTTGTCGATATACTGCCTTATGGCTTCGATATCAAACGAAATGTCCAGCACAGCTTCCAGACTGGAGGATGCATTCCCGTTGCCTGTGCCGATTCCGCCGCTGCTTTGCAAATATCGCTGCAGCAATCGTTTGGTCTCGGCGACGATATCCCGGCATTGTTCCTTCAGATGAGCGAGCAAAGCGTCAGGCTGCCGGATAAAAAAGGCGAAGAAATCAGCAACAAATTCTTTGACTTTGGACACGTTGCCGCTTTCGATGAAAAACAGTAGCTCATGTGAACGATTCCAGTGTAAAGAGGTTAGCGGTAAAGGCTCTTCTGCATAGATGTAACATTTGCCAAAGTCGGTAATGGAGCGTTGATCCAGTGCCAGGATGGTCTGATGATGTGCTTCCCGGATACGATTCACATCGGATATAGGCAGACTGACTCCAATACAGCATTCAGCAGCAGCGGCTTCTGCCAGAATATGTCCCGCATGTTCAATGGATCGTTCCCTTAGCTGCTCCGCAGCACAACCCTGATCATACATGAGCAGAAACACAAGATGCTCGGATTGGGGATGTGGGATGGCAAGACTTTGCGGGAACGAGGGCAACTGTCCGGCTGTGTAGGGTTCAGGACTATACATCGTCATGAAGACGAGATGATCGGCATCCAGAATGGCCTTGAATTCACGAGATCGGAACACAGGACGTTTCGCAGGTATGTGGGCGTTCAGCACCAGATGCAGAAAAGCCTGGTGATCAGTATCTATTCTCATTTGTTCCGTCTCTACAGTCAGCTGAACAACTTCCTGCTTCAGTGAGCGCTCCTGTTCGAGCGTATGAATAGCCTGCTGTAACGCATGTTGAACCTCGTCCCGGCTAAAGGGTTTGAGCAAGTATTGGACCACTTTGGCCGAGATAGCCTCCTGCATATAATCAAAGTCGGTGTGCCCGCTAATGACGATGAGTTTGATATGTGGATACCTTTCGCTTACGGTCCGAATCAACCATTTTCCGTCCACCTCAGGCATACGCATATCTGTGAACACAATGTCAGGTCTGAAGGATTCGATCAGCTCCAGCGCATCGGCTCCGTTATCAGCTTCGCCCAGCAATTGTAACGAATGTTCCGAGGTATCCAGTTTTTTTAACAGACCTTTACGAATCAACGGCTCGTCATCTACAACGATAAACGTATACATAAGCGGCACCTCTACTCTCAAAGACTTGGAATTTCGACGGTAATCCGTGTACCCTGATGCACTTCGCTTTGGAAGGTCAGTCCGTACCTGTCACCATAATACAGAACAATTCGTGAATGCACGTTTTTAATGCCAATGCTCTGCTTGAGCCTTTGACCGACAGAAATGAATTCAGGCGGCTGTGACAACAACTGCCTTAGCTCATTCACCTGTTCGGGTGACATGCCTACGCCATCATCGCATACTTCGAAAATAATTCGTTCTTCTTGAAGCTTGCCAGTAATGGTGATGGAGCCTTTTCCACGTTTATTCTCCAATCCGTGATAGATGGCATTTTCTACGAGCGGCTGCAGGAGCAGCTTCAGCATATGGCAGCTTCTAACCTCAGGGTCCACAAGCAGCTTGAAGCTGATCTTGTCACCATATCTGATCTGCTGGATGGCCATATAATTTTCCACATGCTGAAGCTCCTCGCTGACGGTTACGCGTTCACTGTCGGTTTTGATGCTATAACGGAACATGTCACCCAGTGATTTGGTCATCACCACAATACTCTCCACTTCCTCAATCTCTGCGATGCTGTTGATCGACTCAAGTGTGTTGTACAGAAAGTGAGAGTTAATCTGTGCCTCCAGTGCTTTCATCTGTGAATCGAGTGTCAAAATTTTGTTCTGATAGCTCTCTCGAATGTGGGTATCAATCTGTTTCATCATTTTGTCGAATTCGTGATACAGTATTCCGATCTCGTCAATCTGCTTGCTTCTTTTGGGTTTGATCTTCACAAAGGGGTGAGATTTGGTTTTGCGCATCATTTTGGTTAATTCGATAATCGGTTTGGTAATCAGATTTGATAAGAAAAAGGAAAGCAACAGGAAAATGACAGCACAGCTTACGGCGATGTATAACAGCAGCTTCTGTGAGATGTTGTACTGCTCGTACAGTCGTTCCAATGAAATGTTCGCAATGACATTCCAGGGATGTCCGGGTACTTTTTGCATGACGGTCATGATTTTATCCTGAATGACTTTATACTGTGAATTGCTGTTAACATGCTCCATGGCTGATACAAGATTGGCGGCAAGCGGTTGTCCGATCGGTTGTCCATCGGTGGAGTACAGAATTTTCCCTTGATCATCCGCCAAATACAGGTTCGATAGGCTGGGAGCAGGATTGCGTTTCAATCCATCAAAAATATTCATGCTGCAATCCAGCATAAATACCCCGAGAAACTCGTGATTGTTCGGGTCATAGAGAGCCCTTGAAAAACCGATGGACTGCTTGGCATTAATGATGTAGGGTTTAACCCCGACCTCGCCCACATATAAATCGCCTTTACGCTGAATGGTGTCCAGGTACCATTGATCATGAAGAGCAATGTAATCGAGACGCAGATCCGTGCCGCTACTTCCATAACTAATCCATTTTCCATCCGGTGTGAACAGATACAGTCCATTAATATAATTGTATCCGAGCAAAATATTTTCAAAAATAAGCTTCAGCTTGCTGCGTATCATAAAAATGTCGTACTGATCATTCGTATTGTTCAGCTTCAATAATTCGTCGCTTACTGTACTGTAAGCGGTTGCATTGGAAGACTGCTGAAGCAGCGTGACCGAGATTCGGTCGATGTTCTGCAGAATTTCCTCCATGCTTTTGACCGAGTTGCCGATCGTTGTGGATGTTACCAGTGAAGTCTGTTCGTTGACCAGCTTGGTATAACTCTGGTAGGAACTGACGGATACCACAATAATAGGCACAATGGATACAAGAACGAGGACCAGAAACAATTTGGTTTTGATGTTGAACAGAATCATACGTGCTCCCCCTGAGAATGTCAAATCTAAAAATAGTGCACCAAACAAGCTAAAGTAAATGTACTGACGCCCACCGTATGATGATAATGTGCACAAAGCAAGAATAAACATGAATCGGGGGAATGACAAGATGAAAAATAGAAAACGGCTGTGGGCATTGACTTTGGTGCTGCTGATGACATTTCTGAGCGCATGCAGTTCTTCGGGTCAAGAGCAGAGCAACGCCGACAATAATGGCGGAGGAAATAATGATTCCGCCAAGCCGATCACGTTAACGATGATGCTCTCGGGAAATAAAGCCTCCGAGGGGGAAGACTTTGATCTTGAAACACTGCCCCGTCTGGTTAAAGAAAAATTTCCGAACATCACATTAGAGGTGCAGAAGCTTCCGGATGATCAGTACAATACCTCAGTACGGACGAAGCTGGCTGCCGGGCAGGGACCGGATATTTTCTGGATATTCCCTAAAAATGCGGCCGGCGGAGTTATTGATTTTGCCAAGGCCGGTTTTGCTGCAGATTTATCAGACCTCAAGTTCTGGGACAACATCAGTGAAGGTGCCAAAAATGATATGTCCTTCGAGGGCAAGCCGTATGGAGTCGCGAGAGGACTGGATTTTCTAGGCGTGTATTACAACAAGGAACTGCTGCAGCAAGCGGGTTATTCCGAATTTCCGAAAGACTGGTCTTCCTTCCTGGAGCTGTGCCAGAAGCTGAAGGATGCGGGAATTACGCCGATTGCGATGGGCGACAAGGACCCTTGGGTGATCCAGTTCGGAATGTACCAGATCGCCGCCAATATGGTGTACCCGAACGATATGGATTTTGATGTGAAGCTGCAAAAAGGAGAGACCTCACTGACTGATGCAAAGTGGGTGCAAACGATCTCCAAATATAAAGAGCTGTATGACAAGAACTATGTGGTGAAAAATTCATTGGGTATTGGAAGTGCTCAATCTGCACAGCTATTCATCGACGGAAAAGCAGCGATGACCTTCACTGGCACTTGGGACTATGCTTCAATGACTTCCAAAGGTGCGGCTGACTTCACTCGTGGTTTCGCATCCCTTCCTGGCAATGATGCCGGCAAGCCAGTGTATGTATCTGCTGCAACATCAGCGGGTTATGCACTCAATGCCAAATCAGCTAATCTGGATGCAGCGAAGCAGGTGCTGAATTATTTGTTTGACGGACAATCCGAGCTATTCAAGGCGTTTGTGGCCTCTAACAGTTCAATTAATGTGTACAAAGGCGTGACGCTGGAAAATGAATTGTTCAAGGAAGTCAATGATAACTATCAGCAAACGGGCAATTCGGTCTATTTCAGCAATCAGATGTGGCCTGCTGGCGTGTCGGATGTGATGCAAGCCAAGTTTGCAGAGATTATCGCCGGACAGAAGACAACTCCTGAGCAGGTAGCTGACGCTATGGAAAGCAAATTCAGAGAGCTGTGGAAAAACTAGCTTCAGCAAGCTTTGAAAATGAGATTCAAGAGACATGATCGGTTGCACGGGGAAGGGGGCTTGAAACCGCTTCCCTGGCTTCGGTCTTTTTGGAAAGGATGGAGCAAGATGAACTCAACCGTTATGAAAAAGTCCATGTACTGGTTCGCGGTACCCGCATTACTCTTTTACCTCACCTTCTGGATTTTCCCGATCCTGCGGTTATTTCAGTACAGCATAACGGACTACAATGGCTATGCTCAGGCTTACAGTTATATCGGGCTGGATAATTACAAGGAGCTGTTTCGCGGTGATATTCTCGGTGTATCTCTCAAAAACACATTGATCTATACATTGGTTACTGTAATTGCAGGCAATATTATCGGTCTGGCCATGGCTTTGCTATTAAATATGAAAATTAGAGGAACTGGAATCTACCGTTCTTTGGCCTACATTCCTACGTTATTCAGTGCAATCGTTGTGGGCTTTCTCTGGAGTTATGTATATATGCCGGATTACGGGCTGATTTCTTCCTTTCTGGATAAACTGGGCATTGCAAATGAACTTAATTTTCTAGGTGATTATTCAACCGCACTTTATTCAATCATTCTGGTGGAAATCTGGAAAACGATTGGCACAACGATGATTATTTTTCTCGCGGGTCTGCAAACGGTTCCGAATGATCTGCTGGAGGCTGGACGGATTGATGGGTGTGGTCCATGGCGGCTGCTACGGCATGTGAAGATTCCTCTGTTGGCTACAGCCATTACCATTAATGTAACGCTCAGTCTGATCAATGGGCTCAAGGCATTTGACTTCCCGTTTATTATGACCAACGGCGGGCCAGGTACAGCTACGAATACGTTAATCTTTTCAATCTATAAAATGGCATTTACCGAGCAGCTTTTTGGCAAGGCCTCTGCTCTGGGTGTCATATCGTTTGCCGTGATCATTATTATTACAGCGGTGTTTGTACTGAAGATGAACAAGCGGGAGGTGTCGGCATGATGCTTCGTCGATGGATGGGAAAAGGCTTTGCGCAGCTGGCGGTCATACTGATTATGACGCTGAATCTGATTCCGCTTATCATTGCCTTTTCAACTTCGCTGCGTGATCCGAAAGACAATACGAACCCGTTAGTTCTGTTTCAAGGTGTATCTCTGGCAAGTTACAAGGCCGCCTTTGAGCGCATGCATTTTCCGGAAGCGCTCTGGAACAGCATCGTACTCACCGGGGTATCCGTCATCTTTGTTGTTCTGTTCGCGGCAATGGCATCGTATCCGATGGCCCGGTTGAAAACAAGGCTCAGCAAATTTATGTATTTGTTTTTCCTGTCGGGTCTGGTCGTGCCTGCACAGATGGTGCTCATCCCCATCGTACAGATGATTAATGCATTGCATATTCCGACCAATCAATATACACCTATCTTTATGTTTATTACCTGTAGCTTGCCGTTCTCTACGTTCCTGTACACGGGCTTTATTCGCAGTGGTGTGCCTGAAGAAGTAGAGGAGGCTGCTCATATTGATGGCGCAGGACTCTTCCAGCGGTTCTGGACGGTTGTGTTTCCACTGCTTATTCCAGTGACAGTTTCGGTTATTATTACGCAGGGTGTATGGATTTGGAACGATTACTTTTTTAATATGATCTTTATTTCGGGGGCGGGGGATTCCCCTCTACCTTTGGCCATGCTTGGCTTTTTGGGGGATCAGCAAAATCCAACCCAATGGAATGTGCTGTTTGCAGCCTGTTTCCTGTGTGCGTTGCCACTGCTGCTGGTGTTTTTATTTTTACAAAAATACTTTGTTGGCGGTATGACGGTTGGCGCTGTTAAAGGCTAAGGAGGAGACCTGATATGAGCGAAATAAGTGATAAGATGATGAGTGAACAAATGATGAGTCCGCATATCACCAATGCACTATGGATGGAGCAGGCTCAGCAATGGATTCCTAAGCTTTATGAGCAGAAAATATTTCCGAAGCAGCTGGTTCGTTCCGTATCGGATGTACATGCCTTTCAAGGGTGGCGAATAGAGCCGGTCGCCCCGGTGGAAGCCATGTACGAGCAGGTGCTTCGTAAGGGGGACGAGATCACGCTGGATTTTGGTCAGCATCTCGTCGGTTATGTCACCCTGTCGCTGTTGAATGTGCGAAGCAATGCCGATGCTCCTTTACGTTTAAAGCTGACCTTTGGCGAGATGCCATGTGAGATAGGGGAGGATTTTGCCACATATGAGGGCTGGCTCAGTCGTTCCTGGCTGCAGGATGAGATCGTTAATGTTGATGTGCTTCCGGGTACAATTACGCTGGACCGCCGCTATGCTTTTCGTTATTTGAAGCTAGAAGTATTGGAAACGTCCATTCGGTATGATCTTCAGCTCAAGGATGTGTTCTGTACAACCGTAACGTCTGCTTCGATGGCTGCTGTAGCCCCACTGCCCGCGAGCACGGATCAGGAGCTGGTCCAGCTTGATCAAATATCCATTCATACCTTGCGTGATTGCATGCAAACCGTGTTTGAGGACGGGCCGAAGCGTGACCGTCGCCTCTGGATCGGGGATCTGCGTTTGCAGGCTCTGGTCAATTACGAGACGTTTGGGCGCAATGATCTGGTGAAGCGTTGCTTGTATCTGTTTGCCGGGTCAAGGCTAGAAGGCGGGCAGGTAGGAGCGTGTCTGTATGAGAAGCCGCAGCCTTATGTGGACGACATTTATTTATATGACTACTCGCTGTTTTTCATCACTACACTATGGGACTATTACGAAGCAACGAAGGATCGGGATACCCTTGAGGCGCTGTGGCCTGTTGCTAGAGAGCAGATGGATATTGCGCTGAAGCGGCTGGATGCTCGTGGCATTGTGCAGGATGATGAGACGTGGTATTGCTTCCTGGATTGGCATGAGCAGCTGAATAAGCAGGCGGGTGCACAGGCGGTGTTGATCTATGGTATGAAAAGAGGTCTATGCATTGCCCGTGAACTGGGGCTGACGGAGCATGAGCAACAGATTCAAGCGCAGATTCGACTTGCTGAAGAAGCGGCTCTGCGATTTTTATGGGATGAGGAACAAGGTTTCTTCATAAGTGGTGAACAGCGGCAGGTTTCGTGGGCATCACAGGTATGGATGATTCTGGCTGAAGTGGTGGATGTGGAGGTGGCGCGTGCATTGCTGCAACGGTTGAAAGGTTATAACGAGGCGATTCCAATGAATACGCCTTACATGATGCATCATTATGTGGAGGCACTGCTCCAGTGTGGACAAAAAGAGGACGCGTTGGAGCAGATCCGCACCTATTGGGGCGGTATGATCAAGGATGGAGCAGATACGTTCTGGGAGCTATATAATCCCGAAGACAAGACGTATTCACCATATGGCAGCAATCTGATTAACAGTTACTGTCATGCGTGGAGCTGTACACCGAGTTATTTCATTAGACGACATTTTGCTGTAACAGATAGCTGATCTTTACAGAACAGATGCCATCCCTTTCAAGTATTCTATGATGAAGTCTCAGGATGCAGATATTCAGGTCAATCGGATAAATCCGATTGGCCTTTTATCATTTTCACAGGATATTCTTTGCTTTCCCGGGAGCAGAACGGTAAACTGTTGCATACAAGTAGTATGATTTTCAGGTGCACCGGGATACAGGGCAATTTCCGGGCACTGTTGTTTATTTTCAGATAGATGTGGGGGAAGTCGCGTTGGAAATGTTTACAATGCTGCTAGGTCTGTTTGAGCGGGCGGCGCTGCTGATTATCTTTTTATTCTTTCTGTCGCGTGTGCCGCGGTTCAGGCAGATATTGCAGAAGGGAAAGTTAAGAAAGCAGGAGTACGTTGCGGCTACACTGTTATTCTGTGCCTTTGCTATTTTTGGTACATATACAGGCATTAATGTGGAGGGTTCCTTGGTCAACGTACGGATTATTGCTATTCTGTCTGGTGGAATCCTGTTTGGCTCGCCTGTTGGCATGATTACAGGCATTGTCTCCGGGGTTCATCGGTACTTGATCGATATGGATGGGATTACCGCGATTCCATGTCTGATCACAAGCATTCTTGCGGGTCTGGTGTCCGGTTACATTCATAAATACACGCCCAAATCCAAGCGCTGGATCATTGGTATTGGTGCAGGCATGATTATCGAAGCACTTACGATGCTGTTAATCCTTCTGTTTTCGTATCCTGATCCGTTAGGAGCAGACATCGTTTCGAAAATTGCCCTGCCGATGATTCTGGGTGAGGTGAACATTGGTCTGATCGTACTTCTGGTGCAGAGTGTGGAGGGGGAGAAGGAATTGATTGCAGGTCGTCAGGCCAAGCTGGCACTGGAGATCGCGAATAAAACATTGCCCTACTTCCGCTCGATTGATGAGAACTCACTCCGCAACGTATGCCGAATTATACAGGAGGATATTCAAGCTGATGCGGTGGCCATTACCGATACACGAAATGTGTTGGCTTATGTCGGTTTCGGGGAAGAGCGATATCATATTGGCAATGAGATTATTAGCGAGATGACCAAAAGCACGATATCCAGCGGGGAAATTATGATCAGCAACGATGTGACGGATGAGAAAACGCCTGATATCCACTCCCTGCTCATTATTCCACTGAAGGAACGCGGTGAAGTAACAGGTGCGCTCAAAATCTATTACCGCAAAGCCTACAAAATAACGTATCCCCTGCAAACGATGGCTGTCGGTCTTTCCCAGATCATCTCCACCCAGATGGAGGTCTCACGCGTAGAGGAGATTAAGGCTGCGGCGAACAAGGCGGAGCTGCGCGCACTGCAGACCACGATTCATCCTCATTTCTTGTTTAATGCGCTGAATGCAATTGCTTCGTCCATTCGCACGAAGCCGGACCGTGCACGGGAGCTGATAGTGAACCTCTCAGGTTATATGCGTTACAATCTGGAGCTGTCGGACGAGTTAATTGATATTCATAAGGAACTGGAGCAGGTCCGCAATTATGTGGAGATTGAAAAAGCACGTTTTGGCAGCCGGCTAACTGTGATCTATGAGATTGATGAAGTGGCGGTGCATATTCCGAGTCTGGTTATTCAGCCGCTTGTGGAAAATGCGATTATTCATGGCATCCTCAAGGTGAAAGGCCCCGGAACTGTACGGATTCGCGTGCAGGATTATCCTGATTTTGTTCGTGTCAGCGTAAGTGATACGGGCGCAGGCATCAGTCCCGATATTATAGAGAAGGTTTACCATGACCGCATGCCAGGCAATCAGATTGGGCTGTATAACGTGCATCGGCGGGTGAAGCTGATCTATGGACAAGGCTTGACAATTACAAGACTTGAGCAGGGAACGGATATTTTATTTGATGTGCCCAAAGGAGATGTCATAACAAGGTGATGATGGATATATGAAAGCGCACGATGGAGGTATTTCATGAGAGCATTAATTGTGGAAGACGAAATTCCGGCTAGCGAGGAACTGAGTTATCTGATTCAGGAGCATAGCCGGATCAAGGTTGTGGACTGTCTGGAGGATGGCCTGGATGTGCTCAAGTTTCTACAGGAGCAGGAAGTCGATGTTATTTTTCTCGATATTAACATTCCTTCGCTGGATGGTATGATGCTGGCGCATCATATTGGCATGTTTGCACGCAAACCCTATATTGTATTTACGACGGCTTACAAGGAGCATGCGGCTGAAGCTTTTGAACTGGAGGCATTCGACTATATTCTGAAGCCTTACGATGAGAAACGGATCGCAGCCATGCTGCACAAGCTGGAGGCGACCTTCAAGCGGGACCGCGAGCAGAATGAGGGGATACAAGGTGGTGACCAGGCGCAGGCAAACGCAAATGCCCAGGGACATCAAGGGGCACAAGGATATGCTGCAGACCATGACCATGGATATGAACAGGACAACCAGACAGGAAAACGTATCAATCTGCTGCGCAATGAAAATATCATTGTCACCGATTCGGTGGATATCTATTATGCAGAAGCTCAAGAAAAGGTGACCAAGGTTTATACCAAAAACGGGGAGTTTACGATGCCTGTCAGCATATCCGATTTTCACAGCCGTTTGCCGCAGGATACTTTCTTCCGCTGTCATCGTTCCTATCTCGTGAATCTCTCCCAGATTCGTGAGATTGTACCCTGGTTTAACAATACGTATTTGCTACGTCTGCGTGATTTGGAGGCGGAAGTGCCTGTCAGCCGTGGCAAGGTCAAAGAATTCAGGCAGCTCATGCGCATATAGCGGCAGTTCATTCCGTAATTGATGCAACTCATGCTCCAAACGGCCGAATGAATCCCCTTTCATGTATGATTGGCTTGTGAACAACGTTCCGCTTACCTCAGGTAGCATACAGGAATGTTCAACAGGTTCAAGACATCGGCAAAGGGGAGATTACGATGAAAGCAGCTATTTCATCCGCTTCATCAGCATCTGATTCAACCATGACATCATCTATAAAAATGAACCGCTGGCTTATTGTACTGGGTACGATTATTGTACAAATGGGGCTTGGCACAATTTACACCTGGAGTTTATTCAATCAGCCATTGTCTGATCGTTTCGGATGGGACGTTAGCTCTGTGGCGATTACTTTTTCAATTACGAGCTTTGCTCTGGCATTTGCTACATTATTTGCAGGGCGGCTGCAAGAACGCTGGGGGCTTCAGCGCCTGATTCGTATAGCTGGTATCGTGCTCGGACTTGGGCTAATTCTTAGTTCACAGGTCAGCTCATTAACGTTGTTGTATCTGCTGGCAGGCTTTGTCGTTGGCTTCGCGGATGGTACAGCGTATATCACTTCCTTATCGAACCTGATCAAGTGGTTCCCTGAACGAAAAGGCCTGATCTCGGGTATTTCCGTTGGTGCCTTCGGTACGGGCAGCTTATTGTTCAAATATGTGAACTCTGCCTTGATCGGTGCGGTTGGTCCGGCGCAAGCGTTTATGTATTGGGGTATCATCGTTCTGCTTCTGATCGTTGCAGGATCATTCCTGATCCGTGAAGCGGTCGTTCGTGAGCAGACTCCGGTTAGTATCAAAGAAGGTGCTGGGGTGAGACCGGCAGAAGTCCCTCATGAATACACAGTCAAAGAAATGCTTCGTACGAAGGAAGCGTATATGCTATTCGGTATTTTCTTCACGGCATGTATGAGCGGTCTATACCTGATCGGTATTGTCAAAGACATAGGTGTTCAGCTTGCAGGACTGGATATAGCGACAGCAGCGAACGCAGTGGCGATGGTTGCGATTTTCAATACGGCGGGCCGGATCATTCTGGGGGCCCTGTCGGACAAAGTAGGACGTATGAAGGTTATCGCAGGAGCGCTGCTGGTGACTGCTGTAGCTGTCATGACGCTGAGTCTCGTGCCACTGAACTTTGGTATCTTCTTCGCTTGTGTGGCAGCCATTGCCTTCTGCTTTGGTGGTAACATTACGGTGTTTCCAGCGATTGTAGCCGATTACTTCGGTTTGAAAAATCAAAGCAAAAATTATGGCGTAATCTATCAGGGATTCGGACTTGGCGCTCTGGCTGGGTCATTCATCAGCGCATTGCTGGGTGGCTTCCATCTCACCTTTATCGTGATCGCCGTGCTCTGTGCGGTGTCGCTGCTGATGGCTTTGATCATCACCCCTCCGGGTTCAAACCGCCGGACAAGCGCCTCTCAGAAAAAGCAAATGCAATTGAACCCATCTTCACGTGCAAGTTAAACCGTGGCATGCATCGTCGTGGTGCATGATGCAATTTTTGCTTAGCTTATTGAGCTGAACGAGGGCTGCCTTTAAAGATAGCATCCTTACAAAATAAATAAACATGACAGGCAAACGGTCTCTGCTGAGATCGTTTTTTGCTGTCGAAAAAGGCATGACCCATGCGGAATATTCCCTTGCTATATTTTTCATGGGGGAGCCATTGGGCATATCGGTATCCGTAACTATGCTTCTGCATCCCGGCGATGTGCATTGCAACTGTGGCTTCTGTTATACTCAAGATGAGTCGGGGACATCGTGCACTTCGATGACGTGGCATGTTGATCAACAGCCGCTGCACAGTTACATTAAATGATGTATTCCAAGGAGGCACATTCATGAATTTTTTGAAATACACAGAACCGGACTTTGAACATTATTATGCACTGGTTTCCAATGAGGAAGTCATGAAACAGATTACCGAGCGTGCAATCCCCGAAGCGGAGGCTAAAACACAGTTCGACTCCATGCTGGACTATAATCTTCGTTCATTGTGCGGGCATTACCGAGTAAATTTGCAGGATGATGCAGGTGTCGCTTATGCCAAATTAATTCAGGATGAGGATAATCCGTCGCGTGCGGAGATGGGGTACATGATTCTGCCGGAGCATTGGGGCAAAGGTCATGGAACAGCGATTGCGTCCCGTCTGATTATACAGGCTCAGGCCGCAGGCATTGAGTTGCTGTATGCCGTGATTGATCCTTCCAATGTGGCATCCCGTCAAATTTTGCTCAGACAGAACTTTGAATCGACGTGGACGGGAGACTATGATGGTTTGCCTGGTGAGATATTGGAGTTGAATCTGCGTCCTGGCAGATAAGAGGTTGGGTTATTTCGTGAAAAGTCGCCGCCAAGCGACTTTTTTTATTTTTGTATCTGCCTCAGTGTTTTATATCTAATGAAGCAGGTTATTTTTCATCGACCATTAGAAAAGTATAATACGATATTCATGGGGTTAGATTAAGCTTTGTTGTAGTGCAATGTTGTCTTTGACCTTCAATCCAACTTATAAGGAGAGCGCCATGATTACACCACTGGAGAAGATCTCCCATCCCCCGTTTAATCCAATCCATGACAAGCTTTACAATCCACTTGAGCTGCTCAAGGGCTTTCAACCAGATAACGCACGCAGTCTGCTAACCACGCCGGATTTTCAGTGTTTTATATATTTTCATCAACAAGGAGGCACGACCCTCTCGGACCCTTATGCTGCCATGATGGAGGCTATGCATGACACATCGGTGGTGCGCGAGATGAATGCATTTCTCGCAACGGAGTTAGAGGCACGCCGTTTTCCTGTGGCCATCATGGGAGGACATCAGGAGAAGCGTGGAAGCACAGCATATCGTAAAGTAGCACGAATTGCCCAGAAACTATCTGAATCCGGATTTGTTGTCGTTAGCGGAGGTGGCCCGGGTTGTATGGAAGCAACGCATTTGGGTGCTCTTCATGCAGGACAATCTGCGGACTCGCTTACATCAGCAATTAATCATTTGGCCAAAGAACCCTACGATAAATTCCCCAAAAACATGCAGCATCTGATCGGTAAAGACGGGCGGTCCATTCATGAAGATTTGTTAAAAGAACTTCATGCGTGGATGCTTCCCGCGTGGGAAATCGTGAATGAACTCAAGGATCAGCTTACTCCGCTCAATCGTAGTCTGGCGTTGCCAACCTGGCATTATGGGCATGAACCTTTTACGCCGTTTGCTACTCACGTTGCTAAATATTTTCTCAATAGTATACGGGAAGATGTTCTCCTGACCCTGGCTTCTTGCGGTATCATTTTTTCGGAAGGAAGAGGTGGTACAATTCAGGAGGTGTTTCAGGATGCTGCCCATGTCTATTATCGTGATAAAGACGTTGATAGCAAGGCCCCGATTACTTCCATGCTGTTCCTCGATAGCAAGTTCTGGACCGTTCCAGATGTCCCGGATCAAGGACTTCACATGCCGGTGCTGGATTTGCTGTATCCCCTGTTTGTAGGGACGGAAAATATGACAGAAGAGGAATTCAAGCGTTATATCCGTGTAGTGGATGATGCGGATGAGGTGGTAGACATTATTATCAAAAATGCACATTCAGCGAGTCAGATCGTACACAAACTTGCCAGGATCGGTATTAGCAACATAGATTCGAAGCTCATGGCTGAACGAGCTGGAACGTTCATTCATCCAAGAAACATATGAGCATACTTCCGTCTCCATTCGTGTGATTTCCCGTGCCGCCGGGTAATGAATAAGATAGAATGGGGATAGGCATCGTGCAGGATGCTTCTATAGACATAGGTGGAGGAGATGACATATGAGTGAATCAACGATGGACCGACTGAATGCCCTGCTGCCGGAGTGGCTGGAGACCAGCCGCTTGCATACAGGGCAGGGGAAGGTAGCTTCCTATATTCCTGAGCTGTTCAAAGCGTCGCAGGATGATCTCGGCATTCATATTATGGACGCTGAAGGAAATCATGTGTCTGCTGGCGATTGCGGTGTTCCTTTTACGATGCAAAGTATCTCTAAAGTGTTCACGCTGATTCTGGCTCTGATGGATCATGGAGAAGAGGCTGTCTTCTTTAATGTAGGAAAAGAGCCAACGGGTGACGATTACGACTCGATGATCAAGCTGGAACTGGTTGAACCAGGTATTCCGTTTAATCCTCTTATTAATGCGGGTGCAATAACCGTATCCTCCCTAGTTGGTGGTGACTGCAAGGAAGAGAAGTCCCGCCGAATTCTCGAATTTTTCCGCAAGCTCGCCCACAATGAACGGCTGGGTTATAATGAAGACGTTTATCGCTCCGAATCCGAAAGTGGTCACCTGAACCGCTCACTCGCTTATTTTCTCAAACATAACGGTGTAATCAAGGATGATGTAGAAGATGTGCTTGCTGTGTACTTCCGCCACTGCTCTATTGAAGTGACCTGTGCGGATCTGGCCCGTATGGCACTTGTTCTCGCCTATAATGGAACGGATCCCATTACGGGTGAAGAGCTTATTCCCCGTCGTTACGTTCAGATTGCCAAAACGTTCATGACCACCTGCGGAATGTACAATGCCTCTGGTGAATTTGCTATCGAGGTAGGTCTTCCGGCTAAAAGTGGTGTTTCCGGCGGTATTTTGACGCTCGTTCCGGGACAATTTGGCATCGGCGTGATCGGTCCGGCACTGAACCGCAAGGGCAACAGCCTTGCCGGTGTGCATCTGCTGGAGCGTCTGTCCAAGGAATTTGACTGGAGCTTCTTCTAAATTTAAAAGGCAAACATAGCATTCACCCATATAAGCAGTAGATGAATCAGATTCCGGGCGTTTTGCTTCTTTTGAACGAGGCTTTGCCCGGACATCGTTTTGTCGGCTGCTTTTTTATTTCACTCATCCATCCATTCCCCGGCGGGGGCCACAGCCGTAATCAGGTTCATCTGTACATCGCGCATTCCATCTGCTGTCAGCAGTCTGAGCGTACGGGCAGGCCGATCGAGCTTGAGCACACGTCCCGTATAACCAATATCGTCATGCTCATGGAACAGGGTGATGGTGATCTGGTCACCCAGCACCATGGAGTTGCTCAGCAGCCGGGACATTTCTTCGGCAGCCTGGGCATCCAGAGAAGGACGAGTACGCGGGGCAAGCTGCTCCTGATGAAGAATATAAGCTTCCCGATGCTCGGGTAGCATCATACGTGAGGATTCAAAGAGTCCGTTTTGCTGCAATTTTTTACTCATTTATAGTGACCTCCAATTTTGTGAGAACGGTCCTGGGCCTGTGCAGAGGAACAGAGGGACGATGCCCGCATAATGGCGGTATCTCCGAACTTGCGTTTGATATCATCTGTAGCCCGTTCGAGTTCCCTTTTGCGTTCACGATCGTCAAACCAGGATAGCTGCACCTCCGAATCAGGCACAAGCCCGGTCAGGGATACGCTGATGCGGCGAATGGGTAATCCGTCCCAATGGCGCAGGAACAGAGCTGCAGCCGCATCATATACTTCGTCCGTGATGTTGGTGGGTTCATTTACCTTCATCTGACGGGAAAATCCGGTTGGCCTGTCGTAATCCTGTCCGCGGCATCCGACTGAAACGACATGCCCCATGAGTGATTTGTCCCGGGAACGCCGGCTAACCAGTTCTGCTAACTCGAGCAGTACCACCTTGATCTCTTCCCAGGTCTCATAATCCCGAGGCAGCGTCATCTGATGGCCAATGCCTTGCTGCTGGTGGGTGTATGTTCCGGGCTTCACCGGGGAATCGTCTATACCACGGGCGATGCGCCATAACACTTCACCATTGACACCCCAACGCTCCTTCAGGCGGGACAGCGATGTATTCGCCAGATCACCGATCGTATGAATACCCATCTTGTAGAGATGCTGCCCCATGCGTGAACCGACCATAAACATGTCGCGTACAGGTTTTTCCCAGATTGTGGACGGCATCTCCTTGCGAGGCAGCGTGTAGATACCGCCCGGAACTTTTTTGGCATACAGATCACAGGCCATTTTGCTGACTACCTTGGTGTCGCTGATGCCGATTCGGATGTACACGCCCGTTTCTTCCATAACTCTGGACTGAATGCTGCGTGCAATCGTTTCGGGACTGCCGAACAGATCCAGACTTCCGGTGACATCGAGAAACTGTTCGTCAATACTGTAAGGCTCCACCAGGTCGGTGTATGACTGCAAAATGCGCGTAATATGAAGGGACACCCGGATGTACTCGGCCATACGTGGACGAATGACGACAACATCTGGGCACTTGGCAAGGGCTTCGCCCAGCCGCTCGGCGGTTGTAATACCGTAGGACTTGGCGAGAGGACAGGCCGCCAAAATGATGCCCGAACGCCGTGCCGGATCACCGGCTACCACGAGGGGGCGATCCTTGTACTCGGGATGTGCAGACTTCTCCACACTGGCATAGAAGGACTGGCAGTCTGCCAGCATGATGATACGTCTGTCTTGGCGGGGCATAACATTTCCTCTCCTTATCTGCTGTAATTCTGGCTGTTGTTCCTATCGTGTGATGCACAGGAGGAGTAGTCGTTATTTACAGTTTATTTATAGTATGGAACAAGTGTTCCTGTTTTATAAGCATAAAGGACAATTGCAAATGCGGCAACCGGAATTATTTTGCAAATTGGACACAAATACAGAATGACCAGATTGAAGTCCGAAATAGGAAATAAGAAGTGATTTTTTACATATAATGTGAGAGAACTGTGACCGCAGGGTGATGACCAGCAGTTCATTTTGCTTTTTGTAAAAGGTGGATAAACGGACAGAGTCCTACAAGAGGGACTGATGTCCTTTTTTCATTTTCAGCACTTTTCAGAAAACCTTGATATGGCGCGGGTTTTCACTGATGCGTTATCGGACTATAGTATCAATTTTGTAATCTTTATGGTTAATACTGTAAATAAGAGCGCAACTTTAAAAATTCAATCGCGTTTAATGGGGTATATGTTTCACGGGGGAAGGATGCCTGCGACCGCGTTGCACATAACAATAAAGAGCGAAGTAGCGCAGGAGCAGCAGTGCATTCATCTGTGCTTTTTGGGCAGATCACACATGTAAAAAGACCGTAAACGGAGCAGTTGCCTTGGTGTGCTGTAGGATGGCATGAATGGCCGGGTATGGGCAGAACGTTCCATATCATGTTTGCTTCCATCAGCCTAGTTACAATACAGAGGCTTAGCGCTATAGTGAGAACTACACCGCTGACATCTCTACCAAAGCGGACATCCGAAGCGGAATGATCGTATGTTTCCTGTCCAGAATGTATGTGCACGTTATAAACCTGGCGAATAGGGAAGCAGGATGCATACTAGAGAGGTGAGCAATCAGAAGTCATGAGCAGACAACGACGAAGACGCTTGTTACTGACAGCTTTGACAGGTGCGATGGTGCTGACGGGCGGGATATTGGCCGGATGGCATTATATGCAGCCCAAGCTTGTTACGTATACAGCGGAGAATGGCACGGAGATGAAATTCAAGACTGATGGGAACAAGTTCATGCAATACGGAAAGGATGGAACATGGAAGGAAATGTTCGTCAAAGGGGTTAACCTGGGTGCAACCTCACCGGGACATTACCCTGGAGAATTTCCACTTACTGAGGAGGATTATCTGCGCTGGTTCGAGCAGATTCAGGACCTCGGAGCGAATGTGATCCGTGTGTATACGGTCCATCAGCCGATTTTTTACTCCGCACTGGTCGATTATAATCGCGGCCGGGAGCAGCCATTATATTTTATACAGGGCATATGGTCACCCGAGGAGGAATTGATCGAGAAGCGGGATGCCTATGCCGACCATATTGAGCAGACGTTCAAGCAGGAGATTGAGAAGGCAGTATCGGCGGTATACGGAGATGCCGACATTGCAGCCCAAAATGGAGAGTCCAGCGGGAAATACAGAACCAATGCCGGAAAATATTTGATGGCGTGGCATGTAGGTACCGAGTGGGACCCGGCTATGGTGGACAATACCAACAAGGTGCATGCGGATGTGCTGCAGTACAAGGGTGTGCATTTCTCAGCGACTGCAGAAGCTTCTCCGTTCGAGAATTGGCTGGCAGAGCTGCTGGACTATACAGCTGTTCAGGAGAAGAAGTATGGTTGGGAGCACCCGATGACCTTTACCAACTGGGTGACAACCGATGTGCTGGACCATCCGGGCGAGCCGCTGTATGAGGAGGATATGGTCAGTGTAGATGCACGACATATCAAGCCTGAGGCGTGGGGTGGGGGTTACTTTGCCGCCTATCATGTGTATCCGTATTACCCGGATTTGTTCCATGTCGATAAGACACTGCAAACCATCAAAGATGCGAATGGCGAGTACAACACGTACAAAAGCTATCTGCGCAAGCTCAAAGCCGAGTTTTCCGATATGCCTGTAATGGTTACAGAATACGGGGTACCTTCCTCTCTGGGGATTTCCCATCTGGGCATGGGCGGCCGGAATCAGGGCGGGCATAACGAGGTGCAGCAGGGAGACATTGATGCTTCGCTGACACAGGATATTTATGACGAGGGGTACGCAGGAGCTATTCTGTTCATGTGGCAGGATGAGTGGTTCAAAAAAACCTGGAACACGATGCCACTGGAAATTCCGGCTGACCGCCGGGCGTACTGGCTGAACGTGCTGACGAATGAGAAAATGTTTGGCCTGCTGGCGATGGACCCCGGTAAACAGGACAAGCTGACCATCGACGGCAAGCTGGGTGACTGGGACAAGCTGAAGGCTGGGGAGGTCACGGTCTGGCAAGGCAAGGTGAAGGGCATTCAGGAGATGAAAATGACTCACGACGAAGCCTATCTGTATATAGGCTTGACGCTGGAGCAGCCATTTGATCCTGAACAGACGCTGCTTCGCATTGGTACAGATACCCTTACTGGTGGCAGTCAGCCCGGCAGTATGCTTTCAGGCAAAACGCTGAGCGATGGACTGGAAACGGTCATTACAATTGGCAAGGATAACGAATCACAGGTGCAGATCGCGAAGGATTACGATTTCAACCAGCGACTGTACGGCAAGCAGGGATATGACATGATTGCGGATAAGGAACTGCAGTCGACTGAAATGTTCCATCCGTGGAACCTGGCGGTGAGTCTGAAGATGACACCCCCGGATACACGTTCAGCGCATCCGTTTATGACCGAAAATGTCGGGATGTTAAAGCGGGGAACGACAGCACCCGGACAGACAGACACCGATTCGTTAACCGCCTGGCAGTACAACGGCAATCAGGTGGAGATGCGCATCCCATGGATGCTGCTTGGCTTCGGTGATCCAAGCTCCTTGCAGGCGATTAAGTATGGACCGTTGAAAAATGGACGTGAGTTCTCAACAACGGCAGTTGAAGGCATCACGCTCGTTCCCTGGCTGACGAACCGTTCCACGAAGCAGGTATCCTGGCCTGGAGGCGAACAGGCAAGCCTCGACCTGAAGACATTGCCCGTCTACAGCTGGAAGGCTTGGGAACAGGTCAAGTACAGCGAAAGGCTCAAGCTGAGCTATGAGAAAATGAAGCAAAGCTACGAGAAAATGCCTAGTTTTCGCATTGATTAAATAAGATAAATAAAGGTATGAGGATGAATGAAATCAAGGCATAAAAATGAGATGAATCAGACAATTCCTTGAAATAACAGCACAGAAAATCCTAAAGCAGCATAAAGGAGGACTTTTTCACATGTTCCAGAGTCTGGCTTTGGCCTATTGGTTTCTGATGGTCTGCATCGCACTTGTGATGGTGGGCGTCATCATTCTGTTTGCCATGAAAATGTCCCACAATAGCAAACAGCGCAAAATGGCTTTGTACGAAATGAAGCAAAGGGATTATTTCACATATTTGCAGACGGCACTAACCGAGAACAGCCCGCTCAAGCTGCCGCCTGGCAAGCTGGCCCCGCTGGAGCGCCGGGTGATTCAAGACAAGCTCATTGAATGGATTGATCAGTTCAAGGGCGAGTACCGGGAGAGACTGATTGATTTGTGCCGTGAGGCCGGATTTGTCGAGCATGATCTGAAAGAGCTGGGTCGCCTACGGTATGGTCGTCAGATTGATGCGGCCTACCGATTGGGTGGCATGCGCTGTCCCGAAGCGGTTCCGGGTTTAATGGAGCTGCTCAGGGATGAGAAGCCTGGCCCGATGGCAATTATGATTGGACGTTCAATTGCAAGATGTACGACCCGGCATGGCGAGTTGAAGGATATGCTTGCACTGCTTTTAACGAAAGGAAAACCGATTCACCATCTGGCCGCAGATATACTGCTGGAAGCAAATCTCGATACAAGCCGTGTCCTGCTTGAACTGCTGGAGGACCGCAATCCTGACTTTGTTAAAGTTGGTCTTGTAGCCATGTGGGGGCAAGCGGTGCCAGAAGTGATGCCTGCACTCGACAGACTCGTTGGAGCAGAGCATCAGGATGTACGGGCCGAAGCGGTGAAGCTGTATCTCAGCGCAAGTCCAGCCCTTCGGGATGAAACGATCCTGAAGCTGCTTCAGGATGCGGAACCGGAGGTTCGCGCTGAAGTGGTGCAGGCGCTTGGCTCGAAGCATGCTTCGGGCAGCATTCCGCTGCTACGAAAGGCACTTCGTGATGCAGACTGGAGAGTGCGTTATAACAGTGCAGAGAGTCTGAGCAAGCTGGGCGAACCGGGGTTCGAAGCTCTGTGTCAGGCAGCGGTGCAGGGAACAGGTGCAGAGCGCGAGATTGCGATGCAGCAGATCGAGAGCACGATGCAGCAAGCGGGAACCGATCACAAGGCGGTAGAGCAGATGATTGCACATAACAAAAAAAGATTGCTGTACGAACGTTATTTTGGCCCTGTACGCGGTGAGAACCGACCAGCCAAGAAACGTGCAGGCGTTGCAACAGTAGGAGGGGATTACACTGCTTAGAGATCTATTGCTCATCTACGGTATGGTCGCCATCTATTATGTGGTGTTTGTTAATACGCTTTATTTTTCCATACTGGCCTTATCATTCCGTAACATCTGGACGATCTTCCGGCGGTCACATTACTCCAAGTACAACACATTATCGGGCTCGGAACTGGTACCCTCAGTTTCCCTGCTGGTGCCGGCGTACAACGAGGAACTGACGATTATTGAAAATGTAAACTGCCTGATGACACTGAATTATCCTACGTATGAGGTCATTGTTGTCAACGATGGCTCAAGCGATTCTACATTGAAGATGCTGCTGGAGGAATATCGTCTAAAGCCGATGCCTAATACGCAGCTTCGCGGAAAGATCCCTTGTCAGACCATTCGGGGAATCTACCATAACCCGGAGTTCCCTGATCTGTATGTGATCGACAAGGAAAATGGCGGCAAGGCGGATTCTCTGAATGCAGGCATCAACCTGTCCCATTATCCGCTCATCTCTTCCATTGATGCCGATTCGCTGCTGGAGAAGGATGCCCTGATCCGCATGGCACGCATGTATATGGAGAATCCGGAGGAGACGGTTGCCATCGGCGGGGATGTGCGCATTGCCAATGGCTGTAAAATCGAGAATGGTGCCGTTCAGGATGTCTCCTTGCCACGCAAAATTTGGCCGATGTTCCAGTCTATCGAGTATCTGAAGGCCTTTCTTGGCGGACGGATTGGCTGGAGTCATATGAACGGTCTGATCATCGTCTCTGGGGCATTTGGCATGTTCCGCAAGGATGCAGTAATTGCCGTAGGAGGTTACCGCGACGGTTATCCGGGTGAGGACATGAACATTATTATCAAGCTTCATCGTTATATGCTGGAAAATAAATTGAAATACCGCGTTGCTTTCTGTCCTGAAGCTGTTTGCTGGACACAGGCGCCGGATTCCTACCGGATTTTGTCCAGCCAGCGCAAACGCTGGGGGCGCGGGAATCTGAAAAACATGCTGGAGAATCGCGGTATGCTGTTTAACCCGAAATATAAGGTTATGGGCTTGATCACCATGCCATATAACGTCATTTTCGAAGCGTTAAATCCGTATTTCCGAATTACAGGGCTGTTGGCTCTGGCGGGATACGTGCTGCTGGACATGACCCAGTGGCCGATTCTTGTTCTGTTTGGTTTGCTGAACTTTGTGAGTGGCTATCTGCTGAGTGTAGGAGCGTTGATTCTGGAGGAGATTGCGTTTAAACGGTATAACAAGCTCTCTGATCTGGTGAAAATGCTCGTCTACTCTGCGCTGAAGTTTGTGGGTTATCACCAGCTCGGCGTGCTGTGGAGATTACAGGGTCACATTCAGTTTTTGCAAAACAACAATTCCTGGGGCACGATGACCCGTCAAAGCTGGTCCGAGGAATCCAAGGACACAAGTAAAGCGGCTTAAGTAATACAGTGACAACAGTATAGATGTTCAACTCCATTGTTACACGATGACGGAGAGGACAGAAACAATCTGAAAAAGCGAAGCTAAAAGCTTTCTGAAAGAAAGCTGCATCGGAAGCATAATCGTCACCTTTATCACTGGAGTTTTCTCTTGAGAAAAGGGAATCGAAAAAATCCGGGGATAACAGTGATTGGAAGATGGTTCTGTCACCTTAGCATTCGTGTAAACGACTTGTTGAACTTGTATAAATCATTGAAGGAGAAGGGTGGAAAAGAACATGCCAAATACGGCGACATTGCAGCGTGAGGCTGTCGTTGATGTGTACCGCAGTGTAGAAAAGGGATTGAAGGAAACAGGTGCTGAAGCATGCGGTTTAATGTTCATTCACTGTGCAGGTCGGGTTCAGCCAGAGCAACAGGTCAGGACACATCTGGAGCAAGCAGGTTATGCGTCCTTCGAGGTATGGCAGGATAGCAAAACGCAGGCCATTGCTGTGCTGCTTCCAGGTCTTTCGCTCGATGAGGTTCACTATGAAGGACTTCGCATCAAGCATGAGCTCCAGGAAAGCGTTTCTGGTGCTGACCCGCAGATTACACTGGCCAGCTTTCCGCCGGGTGACCGCCCTTCGAAGGCCACCATTCAGCATATGGCCGAATCTTCGAAGCTGGTGGATTCATCCGAGATTCATATCTACACGCTGGAGCACACCACAGATGAACCGGAACGGATTCTGATTGTCGATAATGATCCGACGGTTCGTGAATTTTTGCAGCTGCGTTTGAAAATGCAGGGCTACGAAACCTACGAAGCAGTGGATGGACTCGCTGCACTCGACCTGATTGAGAAGGTAACGCCTGATCTGGTGCTGACCGAGCTCAATCTCTATGGCATTGATGGTCTGCCGTTTATCCATCACATTCAAAAGCTGGAGATGGAGCAACCCCCCAAAATTGTGGTGTTGACGGAGCAGCGGGTCGAGCAAACGATCAGTCAGTGCTTCCGCAGCGGGGTCGATGATTATATGACAAAGCCGTTCTCTCCTGTGGAGCTGGACGCCCGGATCAGGCGCTGCCTGCAATAGAAGATCAATTTTAGATTCACAACAATTACAACCACATCTATATGATCTGAACTATTTTTTCTACACTTTAACGAAGAGGACAGAAAAAACCTGAAAAAGCGGAGCTAAAAGCTTTCTGAAAGAAAGCTACATCGGAAGCATAAGCTTCGCCTTTATCACCGGATTTTCCCTTTAACAGAAGGGAATCAAAAAATCTGGGGATAACAGTGATTGGAAGGTTATTCTGTCATCGAAGTGTCTGTGTAAAACCTCTTAGTTCAACTTATATAAGCAACATCAAATAAACTGCCCGGAGGGAATATCATGGAGAATCAACAATTTCACACATTACTAAATGCAATCGAAAATAAAGAAGCGGTACTCGGCGTTGTCGGCCTCGGTTATGTGGGCCTTCCGCTTGCGGTGGAGATGGTCAACCAAGGCTTTACCGTCATTGGCATTGACCTGGATGCTTCCAAAGTCGACAGCATTTATCAGGGAGATTCCTATATTCACGATATTTCGTCCGACGAGTTGAAAAAAGTAATGCAAAGTGGTCGTTTCCAGCCAACGACGGACTACAGCATGTTGCGTGTCATTGACGCACTCAGCATCTGCGTACCAACACCACTCAGTGAAAATCAGGACCCGGATACCTCCTACATCGAAACGGTTGTAGATCAGATCAAGCTGCATATGAAACCAGGCATGCTGATTACGCTGGAAAGCACAACGTACCCAGGTACAACAGAAGAGCTGATTCAGCAGGAGCTGGACAAGGTCGGACATGAGGCGGGCAAAGACTATTTCCTTTGCTTCTCGCCAGAGCGTGTGGACCCGTCCAACGGCCGCTTCACTACATTTAATACACCGAAGGTGATCGGCGGCACCACCGAAGCGTGCCTGAAGCTGGGTACAGCGCTGTATAGCAAATATGTAGAGACAGTGGTTCCGGTATCTTCACCCAAAGTAGCGGAAATGTCCAAGCTGCTGGAGAACACATTCCGTAGCGTCAACATTGCTTTTGTTAATGAAATGGCAATGATGTGTGATCGGATGGGCATTGATATTTGGGAGGTTATCGACGCAGCTGCGACGAAACCGTTTGGCTTTATGCCATTCTATCCAGGTCCAGGCATCGGTGGACACTGCATCCCGCTCGACCCGATGTATCTGTCGTGGAAGGCCAAGGGATTCCGTTTTTACAGCAAATTCATTGAACTGGCGCAATCCACAAACGATAATATGCCGTACTACGTACTCAACAAAACGTCCACCATTCTGAATGAATACGCGAAGTCTGTTCGCAAATCGAACATTCTGCTGCTCGGCATGGCGTACAAACCGAACATTGCCGATCTGCGTGAGTCACCAGGGCTGGAAGTATATGAGCTGTTCAAGGAAAGCGGCGCAAACGTCAGCTACTATGATCTGCATGCAGCATCGTTCAAGGACAAACATGGCGAAACCGTACACAGCCAAGCCTTCAATCTGGAACAGTTTAAAACGTATGATTGCATCGTACTGATCACCAACCACAGCGACTTGCCTTATTATGATATTGCGGAGCTGGGTGTGCCGATTCTGGATACGCGTAATGCTTTCCGTTCGTACACACACTCACATATTTACAAGATCGGTCACTCGGTGCAGCATCCTGTGCTTGAGCCAAGTGAAGCGGTACTCGTCTGAGGAAACATATGAGGTGGCAAGGCAAGTGGGCAGGTATGGCAAAATGGGCTATCGTGGCTGTGGTGTTCTGCCTGCTGCTGCTGTCCTGGCTGTTCAAATGGTTCTCGCACGAGGAACACAAGGCGACCTGGCTGTGGGATACGTCGATTATTATGGAGCAGACACCCAAGATTATCGCGTTCTCCAGGGAACAGGGCGTAGATACGATTTTCCTGCAAGTTCAGGATGAGGTGCCCGATGCGGCTTATCGCAAGTTCATTGCGGCGGCCACCAATGCCGAGATCGAGGTCCACGCACTGAACGGTCATGCCGACTGGGCATATCGTGAAAAGCGTGCAGAGGGACTTGCTTTTATTGAGCGGGTTCGGGCATACAATGCATCTTCTGCGAAGAATGAACGCTTTAAGGGCATTCAGCTCGATGTCGAGCCGTACCAGCTAAGACGCTGGGAGAACGAAGAGAGCACCGTTATTACGGAGTGGCAGAACAATATGGAGGTCTGGACGGAAGCCGGAAAGGCCGGAGGGCTGTATATGAGCGCAGCGATTCCGTTCTGGCTAGATGCTCGTCAGTCCGCTGGAGGCAAGGAAACGTTCAGCCGCTGGGTCATCTCCCGTTTCGATGCGGTGGCGATTATGGCTTATCGCGACAGCGGGCAGCAGATGTATGATCTGTCCAAGGAAGAGCTGGCCGAGGCGGATGATCTGGGCAAGAAGGTCTGGATTGGAGCCGAGCTCGCGGATACACACGAGGGAGATCACCTGACCTTTTTCCGCAAACCGATCAGTAATATGGACGAGGAGATGCAGAAGGTATTCAAACTGGGTGCTACGCATTCATCCTTTGCCGGTGTGGCAGTGCATCATTATGAGGCCTGGTATGCGAAGCAAAACGGCATTCCGCTTGCTCGCAAGAGTGAGGCTAAGAACGAGGAATCACAAACGGAATAGGACAAGCTTTGAACGTTAAAGTTCCCTTCTGAGGCAAAGCAGCAGGCATTCATTCCTGCTACTTTGTTGCTCAGAAGGGATTTTATATTGAATAGAAAAGAAGGGAATGGTATATACGGAGGTTGTTATAGGAAATAAAAATGCAAGATACCTCTATTCCTTACTCACCTGCACCGTTTTTGTTTGCGAGTCATAAGACACGTTAATGTCATAGACTGAAACGACATCTTTTAGAGGAATATACATGCGGTTTTGAATCAAAAGAACAGGGCTATTCAATTGGAATGGCTCATCATTGTGAAGAAACGTATCACTTCCAGCCTTGAGCTGTAGCAGTGGGGTAGGAATGGCGAAGTCTTCATTAAGAACCTTTAACGTCTTGGTTTCCGATTGGAAGGATAGCGCTTTGGAATTAATCTGGAACGGAAGGCATCTCACGAATCCATCGAGATCAACATAGTATGCCCTTTGATGATCAGACCTGTGAATGATTTTTCGCCCAACACATTGGACTTGATGTTCACGGTGGAGCCGGAAGCAGGGGAAACAGCAGCGTTTACGGAAGAGCCGAAGCCAGCCATAGCAAGGGTTAGTGCACTCATAACTAAAAACTTGGAAATACGCATATCAACCACTCCTTTGATCTATTCATTAGAAGTAACGTAACACCGATTACACAAGTTACATAGGATGAGGAAGTACATATAAACTTTTTGGTGCCAGCAGAACTGAATCTAGCTCATCTCACTAAAGAAACCTGAATAAGGCGAATCCCGATCACTTGTTTAGTGAAGGGGTTGCCTTATTCAGGTTATTTAGTGCCTTAGAGAGGGAAGCGTACAGTCAGCGCGAGTTGTCTTAGGGGACTACTCTACTCTCTCTTTTGTTCCGTTGTCCGATAACGGTTGGGGGGCAGACCAACCTGCTTTTTGAAGGCTTTGGAGAACGAGAACAAGTCCGGGTAACCGACCGAATGTGCGACCTCTGTTAAACTTAGCGCGGTTTGCACGAGCAGGCGCTTGGCTTGATCCATTTTGAGTTGTTGAATATACTGCACAGGCGAAAGGCCGTATGCTTTACGAAACTGTTTGGCAAAATGGGTCCGATCCACCCCCGCATGTGCTGACACCCCCTCCACTGAAATTCCGCCTGCAAAATGAAGCTCGATATACTCTTTACCCTTCTGAAGCCAAGGGATGGCGGCGTCGGGCTGAAGGCTTTTGGTCGCCGGAGATCGAGCGATCCGGTCGAAGAGACCGAGAAACCGGGTCAGTCGTCCCAGATCGCTGGCACCGTCCTGAGGCCTGCGAACGTCTTCCATAAATGCACGCATGCTGCTTGCTGTCTCGGATGTGAGTACCCCTGGCCGATATGGCTTGTCAGCGTTTAACCCGATGCGGGAGAGCAGCTCGGCGGCATATGCGCCATCAAATGCGACAAATATTTTCTGCAGCGTGTGATCGGGATCTGTCCAATACTCATGGGTAACATGCGGAAACAGGCAGAATGCGTCTCGGGTTCGCAGGGGATACTGCTGTCCGTTCTGAATGAATGTGCCTTCCCCCTCCAGCACAAATAACAAATAATGATAAGGTGTGGTGCGAGGACCGATATGATAATTGCTTTTGGCGACATTGTGGCCGATACGGATAGGCCAAGCGCCGCCAGCTTTCTCGAATTCAGATGGAGTGAAGAATAGAATATCCAGAAATTCGTGGTGATCCTCCTTCATGCGCTCAAGCTCGATCATCAGGAACACCTCTTTAATGGTTAAGTATCGTCATTGAAAAATAAGATAAATCGCTTATAACCTATTATACAGGTGGGTTTTGTTTAAATTCAAGCCAGGAGAAACCTGAATATCAAAAACGACCACAAAATGACAAAAATAAATTGCCGCGAAATGACATTGATCACAGACAAATCAATTGATATGATGTCCATACCTATTAAACCAAGTTAATTAATCGGTATTTGAATGTATACTTTACAAAATGATTAGAAATTAGGCGCACTTTTAAAATAGGGTTTAACGAGTGTGAACGTAGTGGAGGGAACGAAATCGATTCTGAAGAAACGTAGTGTTCGCCTTTATCTCCGGATTTTCCCTTTGGAAAAGGGAATCAAAAAATCTGGAGACAACAGCGATCGAAAGAACGATTCGTACCCGGAACGGCCATGTTGCACAACACCGATCTTATTTTTAACATGAGACTTTATTTATCCATAGAAGGGAATGACGACGGTGAGTGAACAGGAAGAGATGAAGTTTGGATGGTTTTTGCCTACCGCTGGAGATGGGAAGTATGTAGGGGTTGCCCCGGAGCGTGAGCCAAGTCTGGATTATCTGGTGCAGGTGGCCCAGACGGCGGAGACGGCCGGATTTGAATTTGTACTGATTCCGACAGGGGGAGCCTGTCTGGACGCATGGGTAGTAGGATCAGCAGTAATGAGTCACACCAAGACATTGCGCCCCCTTGTAGCGATTCGCCCGGGGCTGGTTACACCCGTACTTGCAGCTCGAATGGGTGCGGCACTGGATCAGCTCTCTGGCGGTCGTGCCATGATGAACGTGGTTACAGGCAGTTCCGTTCGGGATCTGGAGGAGCTCGGTGATCCGCTGGCACACGCGCATGATGAACGGTATGTTCGTGCAAGCGAGTATATGGAAGTGATGAAGCGTTCATGGACACAATCGACGGGGTTGAATCTGACCGAGTTTGCCGGAAGCGGTTCAAAATCCGTGACATCTGGAAGCACGGGGCCCAGCGCAGAAGCCTTTAGCGAAGCGCCTTCCGAATATAACGGTCAGTATTACAACTTCAAAGGCCCGGTAGGTATGCCCGAGACGGTACAGAAGCCGCACCCTCCATTCTATCTTGGGGGGAGCTCTCCGATTGCCAAGCGAGTAGCGGTTGAACATGCGGATACCTTCCTCATGTGGGGCGAGCCGCATGACTGGATTCAGGAGCAGATCGAAGAGATCGAGGTCATTCGCGAGCAGGTGAAAGAGGAAACGGGACAAGATCGTCAGCTTCGTTACGGTATGCGTGCACAGGTGCTCATTCGGGATACCGAAGAAGAGGCATGGGCGGCAGCATGGGAGATTATCAGCAAAGTACCACCAGAAGCGATTGAGAAGGCCAAAGCCGCATTTGCCGAGACGGATGCCACCAACCAGCGCAGACAGAATGAGCTCCGGGAGCTGTCTGAGAAGCAGCAGTTTGTGGTGGGGCCGAACCTGTGGACAGGTCTGTCGGTCGTACGCTCCGGCGGAGCCATCCTCATCGTAGGTACAGCGGAGCAGGTTGCAGAACGGTTGATGGAATACGGAGACCTGGGCGTGACGACGTTCATTTTGTCCGGGTACCCCCATCTGGAAGAAGCTGAAATCTTCGGCAAAACCGTGATGCCAATCATCCGCGAAAAATGGAAAACTAGACAAAAACGGCAGTCTATTACTGCCAACTAAGGAGGTTCTCTTTTATGAAGAAAACAAAAAAAATGATTCTGCCGCTTGTCAGTATGCTGGTCATGTCCATCCTGCTGTCCGCTTGCGGCGGTGGAAATAACGCATCATCTGGAGAGAACGGCTCCTCAGGTTCAGGTAAAGTGACCCTCAGCTTCATGCACTGGCGCGGCGAGGATTCCGAAGCATTCAACAATACAATCGACGCGTTTGAAAAAGAAAATCCGAACATCCATGTGGAGATGCAGACGCTGCCTTCGGATCAGTATCAATCTACGGTACAATCCAAAATCAGTGACGGCTCCACGGGTGATGTGTTTGCTTCTTTCCCAGGTGCTCAGTTCCAGGCTTTCAGCAAAGCCGGATTGTTCACAGACCTGACCGGATCATCCTTCCTGTCGGCTTACAATCCGAAGCTGATCGAGGCTGGACAGAAGGATGGCAAGCAATACGCTGTTCCGTACCAGCTTGTATACAACGATCCGATCTATAACGTGAAACTGTTTGAAAAATATGGCCTCACACCACCGAAGGATTGGGAAGGGTTTCTGGCCCTGTGCCAGAAGCTGAAGGACAATGGCATTATTCCGATTGCCTTTGCCGGAGCGGACATTGGTCCAGGCCAATTTATGAATACGATGGTGATGAACAATGCACCGAGTGACGACATTTTTACCAAAGTTGAAGCAGGCGAAGCCAAACTGACAGATGAGTTCTGGGTGAAAACGTTGACGCAGATCAAAGAACTGAACGACAAAGGATACTTCCAGCAGGATGCACTGGGTACGAAAGACCCGGCAGCCGGTGCGTTATTTATTCAGGAAAAAGCAGCGATGCTTGCAAGTGGATCGTATCAACTTGCTCAGAATAAACAGCAAAACCCGAATCTGGAGCAAAAATTACTCGCACCGATTACGGTAAGTGCCGATCAGGCGAAATACGAAGGGGTGCACACGACCACGTTTATGCTTGCGGTAAACAGCAAATCGAAACACCCGGAAGAAGCGAAGAAATTCCTTGAATTCCTGAGCAAACCGGATGTAGCTGGCGCATACGCCAACCAAACGGGACAAAATGTAACGGTGAATGACGTGAAGTATGACACACCTGAGCTTCAGGTTGCAGGAGAGTGGGCGAACAAAAAAACCGTGTTCCAGCCACGGTTCACGATTCTGAATGGAGATAACCAAAAGGCTGTAACCAATTCCATTCAGGCTGTGCTGAGCGGCACTTCACCAGAAGAGGCAGCACAGCAGGCGCAAGCGATCATTGATCAGCATATCGGGAAATAAACGATGAAAAACCGGTTTAAGCTATCCCTGTTTCTGTTACCCGGATTGCTGCTGTACGTTGGATTGTTCGTATTTCCTACATTGACGGGGCTGTTCTACTCCTTTACGGATTGGGACGGGGTATCCCCGTCGTATGCATTTGTAGGGCTGGATAATTACAAGGACAGTCTCAGCAGCATCGTATTTCGCAAAGCCTTCGGCAATAACGTGGAGTTTATGTTAACGGTTGTGATCGCACAAACCTTTATTTCACTCGTTCTGGCCCTGCTTCTGGTACGCAATACCAAGACAAAAGTGGTGCTGCGGGCGCTGTATTTCCTGCCGGCGATTTTGTCGTCGGTTTCGGTCGGTTTGATCTGGGCGTTTATGTACGACCCGTCCATTGGACTGATCAATTATGGATTAAACGAGGCGGGCATGGGCAGCATCGCTCGTAACTGGATCGGTGATCCGAAGATTGCGATCTTCTCCATCGCTGCGGTGCAGGTCTGGGCTCACGCAGGACAGATGATGATTGTGTTCATCGCAGGTCTGCAAGGCATTCCGGCAGAATTGTATGAAGCGGCACGTATGGACGGCGGCAGCAAATGGCAGGTATTTCGTACCGTGACCTGGCCGCTGCTGGCTCCTTCGGCAACCATTGTTGTGGCCTATACGACGATTCAGTCGTTCAAGGCCTTTGACCTCATTTTCACGATGACGGACGGAGGTCCAAACTACGCCACTGAAATTTTGACCACATATATTTATCACACGGCGTTTGGCAGTTATTCCTTTGGTCTGGCTTCTGCCGGTTCGATGATCTTCCTGGTGTTGCTCGCACTGCTGACACTGTTGCAATTCAAGGCGCTACGTGCCGACCGGGTAAGTTATTAACGGATAGATGATTACTGCTTTTCGTGAAAAATACGAACTAGTTGATGTTAATGTTGGTAATTGATGTTGAATGCAGAGATTAGTTTTAAGTGTGAGCTTGAGAGAAAGGAGGGAGTTTATATGGTTTTCAAATGGTTCAATCGACTGATTCTGTTTGTGTATGCGCTGCTCATTCTTGTGCCGCTGTATTTTGTCTTTGTATCTTCGTTCAAAACAAGCAGCAACTTTTTTACCAGTCCATTCAGCTGGCCGGACCCGTTTACGTGGGATAATGTGACGGGGCTGTTCCGCAATCAGCCGATGTTGCAATACTTCGGGAACAGTATGGTTGTGACGCTGGGCACGGTAGCCATTGAGCTGCTGCTCAGCAGCATGATTGCTTACGCTATTGTCCGCTGGGGCGGTAGTGTAGGCAAAATTGTGTTTGGGCTGTTTGTGGCAGGTTTGATCGTGCCGTCCCAGGTCAGCATACTGCCAATCTATTCCCTCACACGTACGCTCGGATGGTCGGACAGCCTGACAGGCTTGATTATCGTATCGGCGGCCATGCTGATGCCCGTTTCCGTGTTTATGCTGACGGGGTTCATGCGTATGCTGAATTCGGAAATTTTGGAAGCAGGTAGCATGGATGGGGCCAATGAGTGGAGACTCTTCACCCGAATTGCTCTGCCACTGGCTGCACCATCACTCGCAGCAACCGCTACGTTCCTGCTTGTGATGGTGTGGAATGACCTGCTCATTCCGATGCTTATGCTTACCAGCAAGTCAAAGCTGACCCTGCCACTTGCACTGATGCAATTTCGCGGGGAATACGTGACCAATTATCCGATGACGCTTACAGGCGTTCTCGTGACAGCGATCCCGATGATTGTGCTGTTCCTGCTGCTTCAGCGTTATTTCGTGGCAGGTCTGACCGCAGGTTCCCTTAAAGGATGACGGACGAGAGGACAACTGAAAGATTGTTCGCAAAACCAAGCTCGTTTTATATTCGTTGTAAATTGGCGCCACATCGTATTTTGCATTGATTTCTGGTTCATTCTGCATAATAATGGTTTAGTGTCAGAATGATTACATCGAGATCAAGGGAGCTATAATCTGATGAGCAAATTGGAAGTATTGCGGAATCCCAAGCAGCGCAAGCTGCTGTTCAGTGCTGGCATGAGCTGGCTGTTTGATGCAATGGAGGTCGGCATGATCTCCTTTATCGTGGCTGCACTCGCGAAGGAATGGAGTCTTAGTCCCGGACAAGTCGGGGTGCTGACAAGTATCAACTCGATTGGTATGGCGCTCGGTGCCTTGCTTGCAGGTGCACTTGCAGACCGTTTTGGGCGAAAAGCGATTCTGATGTGGACGCTGCTCATCTTCACGATTGCAAGCGGTCTGTCTGCACTCGCTACCGGCTTTGCAGTATTGTGCGCCCTGCGTCTGCTTGCAGGTATTGGTCTTGGCGGTGAGCTGCCGGTGGCATCTACGCTCGTATCGGAATCCATGCCTACAGCGGAACGTGGACGTGCGGTTGTTTTACTGGAAAGCTTTTGGGCAGGGGGCTGGATTTTATCGGCGCTCATTGCCAACTTTGTTATCCCGGAGTACGGATGGAGAATTGCCTTTGCTATTGGTGCACTTCCAGCATTCTACGCGCTGTATCTGCGCCGTGCCATTCAGGATCCTCCTCGTTACAAAAATCATACGAAATTGCGTAAAATCACGTTTCGTGAGAAGGTTGCCACGGTCTGGTCTGCACCGCATCGCCGAACAACATTAATGCTGTGGATTTTGTGGTTCACCGTTATTTTCTCGTATTATGGCATGTTCTTGTGGCTGCCTTCGGTTGTGATGGCCAAAGGTTTTACATTGGTGAAAAGCTTCCAGTACGTGCTGATTATGACGATTGCGCAGCTGCCAGGGTACTTTACTGCGGCGTACTTTATTGAACGCTACGGTCGCAAATTCGTACTTGTTGTGTATCTGACGCTGACTGCGTTCAGTGCGATCGCCTTTGGACTGGCTACAACGGAAGCGACGATTTTGGCAGCGGGAATCTGCTTGTCGTTCTTCAATCTGGGCGCATGGGGCGGACTGTACGCGTACAGTCCAGAGTTATATCCAACCTCCGTGCGTTCCACAGGCGTTGGTCTGGCTACATCGGTAGGCCGAATCGGTGGCGTACTTGCCCCATTAATGGTCGGTATGTTAGTTCAGCGGGCGGTTCCGATCAGCCTGATTTTCACTATTTTCTTCGTAACAATCCTTATCGGGGCAGCTGCTGTGCTGTTCTGGGGCCGGGAAACGAAAGGGCAGGAACTCGCTGAGTCATAATCAGAAAATGGTTGCGCAACTTTTGTGCGGGTCTGTTTGCCTACGGAAATGGCGGCTGCACAAGCGGTACAAGGTTGATATAAGAAGAGGTATGACCCTGATACGACCATGGGCTCATGCCTCTTTTTGATATGGGCAGGACTCATTTTTTCATGCTCCATCGGTCCGATAGACGCGCTATTTTCGATATCCTATAATGACACTCGGGATGTCCAACCGTGAGGATTCAGGGGGAAGCCGTATATCTGGATTCAGAAAAATGGAGGGTAAAAGAAATGATGAATAAGAATAGATTTGAGATGGATCAGACGCTTGTAATGAATGTATCGCGAGAAAAGAATGAAATGAATACAGAGAGTATCAAGGAAATAAAGTCAGAAGGTATCATTGATGAGAAGAAAAAATCGAATGAACAGCATAGCGTGTATGAAATAGCGAGAGTAGATGAGGAAGCCGGAATAAATGTGGTGTGCAGGTATAATGACAACATGAAGGGGAGTGAGATGGGCAGCGATTACGCTGGATGCGATGTGATTGACCTTACTCCTGTAAAAGAGCTGCAGCAAGATGTATATCATGTTAAAAAGACAAATTATCTACGCAGCTCATGTAAAGAAGCGAAGCTTGAGATCAATCAGGGCAAGCCTGGGCTTGTTGATCTTCAGGATCTTAGCCCAAGCACAGACATAGACGTTATGCAGCAGATCACCGTCAGTCGTAAGGTCACTCATGGCAGGGGGAGAAAGAGTGGCAAGAGAGCAGGCCGGATCAGTATGCTTCTTGGAGCTTGTGCAATGACACTTGGACTTACCGTTGCTGCGCCTTCTGCGGGTGCGCAAAAGCTGGAGCAGGGGATTCGCAGCGAGCACGTGGTACAACTACAGGAGCAATTGAGCGAGCTGGGGTATTTTGACGCTGGTGTGACCGGTTATTATGGTACGATTACCAAGAGTGCGGTTCTCGAATTCCAGCAAGCGCAGGGACTGAGCGCTGATGGTGTAGCAGGACCGATTACTTTGGAGAGGCTGAACCAAAAGGTCAAAGCCGAAGGTGCCACGCTTCGCCAGTTAGCCAAGCTGATTCATGGGGAAGCACGCGGTGAATCTTTTGAAGGACAGGTTGCCGTAGGGGCCGTTGTCTTAAACCGGGTGCAATCGGGAGAATTCCCGTCATCCATCTCCGAAGTCATTTTCCAGAAAGGCCAGTTTACAGCGGTGGACGATGGTCAGTTTAATCTGAAGCCGACCGCGACCTCGTTCAAGGCTGCGCGCCAAGCGCTCAACGGTGCAGATCCGACGAATGGTGCACTGTATTATTACAATCCGAAGATTGCTACGTCCGAGTGGAGCAAGAGCAGACCAACACTGCTGACGATTGGGCAGCACGATTTTACGAGATAAGGATAGAGAGTTAGAGTAGTGTCCAACATTTTAAAATAAGAACGAACCCCGGTGGTACTGCCAGATGCAGAACTCCATCGGGGTTATTTTACGATATTAAAATATAAGTTAGGATTTTTATCCTAGTTATAAGGTGTAATGAATCATTCCTTATACCTACCTCTTTTGAGGGTTTAGTGGTAAAATATTCTTACTATTTCCAATTTTGAATGTTTTTTGAATCTATCGAACTAACGAAATGGAAATTAAAGCCAAACGAAAGTACATAAAAGTATAGGAAGAAGAGTGATGATTACCATGAAAAAATTATTATTAGCGGTATTAGCAGGTGCGTTAAGTGTAAGTTTGATTGGATCGGGAACAGAGTCAGCAGCAGCCGCAGGTGCACCCAAACAAGT
>NZ_QJSW01000019.1:0-5032 GCF_003217495.1 Paenibacillus barcinonensis
TGGACCCCCGCGCTTAGGGCTTCGGGCTAAATTGCATCATTTTTGTGTTGGGCTTGACTAAAACGTTCATAGCAACGATCTCAGGAAAGCTTATTCATGTAGATGAGTATAAAAAAGTGCGTTAATCATGTGCTTTCGGCAAAATAAGGTTTCTGGTGAGCGTTACATTTTGGCATAAGCCAATGCCAGCGGAGTGAACACGAAGGGGGAGAAGTTTAATTAGCACCGGGATGAAAAAAAAGCGTATCACCCTGATCAAGGGCGGCACGCTTTCCGTGTTGACCGAAGAGATTATTCCATTTCTTCCTCATACCACTGTTCTAATTGAGCTTGTAATGCCCGAATCTCGGTTAACAGGGAGATTAGTGGATAATTGCTTTCACGCAGAGCGGCGAATCGCTCTTCAAGAGCATTAATATAATCAAGGCCGCCGATAATGGACAGGTTTTCATTCAACAGGTCGAGCTGATTACATTCGGCAATTGCCCAGGGCAGAACGGGTACATCTGCTGCGGTGAGCTTATCAATTTCCTTGTGCAGACGCAGATTAAGTGCACTGAGTTGGTAAGCATAGTCCGCAGGCATTTCAACAAATTGCAGTTGTTGCTCTTGTTGCAGGATGACATAGCGCATTGTAGGCATAACGAGTATTAATCTCCCCTCATACATTCTACTTGACAGTGTAGCCTACGAAACGGTTAAAATTCAAGTATTGTGCCGGAAAACAAATGCGCCGAGGAGGGGAACAACGATGGAAAACAAAGAACTGCAGCAATGGATTGAGCAGATTTCGCTGGAGCACTTCGGGGTTCCGTTCACCCATGAGGCGATTTTTAACCGTCGTCTGACAACAACAGGCGGGCGTTATATGCTCAAGAGCCATCGCATTGAAATCAATCCACATCAGTTAGAAGTACACGGAAAAGACGAAGTCGAGAAGATTATCAAACATGAGCTGTGTCACTATCATCTGCATATTCGAGGGCGGGGGTACCAGCATCGGGACCCTGAATTCAAGGCGCTTCTGCAGAAGGTGGGAGGATCAAGGTTCTGTCAGTCCCTTCCCGGAGATCAGGGCAGAAAACCGCTGCCGTATCGGTACAAGCTGGTGTGCAAGAGCTGTGGCATGGAATATTTGCGTAAGCGAAAAATAGATCCGAAACGTTATCGCTGCGGTCGATGTTCAGGAAAATTGACACTTCAAAACATCGGATCTGCACCTTGATGCATCGGCTGTAAAAATTGATCGAAGGTATGTTGACTTGAATTATTAATCATGATAAATTAATATTATTCAAGTTAATTTTCCCTGATAGCTCAGTTGGTAGAGCACTCGACTGTTAATCGAGTTGTCACAGGTTCGAGTCCTGTTCGGGGAGCCATTTCTTGGAGAGATACCCAAGTGGCTATAAGGGGACCCTCTGCTAAGGGGTTAGACTGCGTAAGCGGTGCGAGGGTTCGAATCCCTCTCTCTCCGTTCTGAGAATACTTCAATGTCAGGGATGAGAACCCTAAAGGTTCGTCGGAGCATAAGCTTCGATAGCGGTACATCGCAGTCTCGAGCGAAGTGAGAGTATGCCTCTCTCTCCGTTCTGAATAAAAATTTAAATCCTGTTTGCATGAATGTGAGTTAATTATTCGTGCAAACAGGATTTTTTGATTTTCATCTGCGAATATCAGTATGCTGCGATTATGCACTCATACAACAAAGCAAGCACAGGCTCAGCTCACGAGCCTGTGCTTGCTGCTGCTTTACGGACCTTTTACTGGCCTTCCGAGACATTGGTCTGCACAGGAGCAATAGGTTTGCCTTCCAGCAGGCTATAAATTGCATGAGCGACGCCATGTTCAACATTTGTGCGTGTGATTGTTTCAGCCATGGCCCGAATCTCCGGTTCAGCATTACCCATAGCAATGCCCAGTCCTGCCATCTGCAGCATGGAAACATCATTGAAGTTATCGCCAATAGCGGCAGTGTCCTTCATAGAGATATTCAGATGTGCTGCCAGCTTGGTAAGGGCATTGCCCTTGGATACATCCGGGTGCTGCATCTCGAAGTTATGCTCGAAGGATACAACCATGGCAACATCGGATCTGGAAGAGAAGTGCTCGCGTCCAGCTTTAACCTTTTCAGGATTCATCGAGAAGGCCATAATGTTATAGATACATGCTTCTGCGGGAATTTCGAGATGGTTCTTCACGCGGTAATAGTCTTTTTTGTTGTAATGTTTTTTGATGGAATGAATCATGCGCTCGATATCTTCGCCGGGCTTTGAGCCTAAAACACGTTCCAGTTCGGCAAGCATTGTTTCGTGAGTGCTGATGGCGGCGTAGATGCCCATCTGAGTTGAAGCTTCATAATAAATGTGCTGATCTTCCAGCCATTGCATGACAGAACCGGCCGTTTCACGGTCCAGTGGAAGGTGGAATAAGCGTTCTCCGTTCTCATCATGAATGGTTGCGCCGTTGGAGCCGATAATCGGGGTTTTGATTCCTCCCTGGCGGCTGATTGCAACAACATCTGAATATACACGTCCTGTCGCAATGGTTACTTTCATGCCAGCCTGCTGCGCTTTTTCAATAGCCTCTGCGTTTTCACGGCTAATCTGGCTGTCTCGATTCAGTAGAGTTCCATCCAGATCGGTAGCAAATAATTTCATATCTTTACAGCTCCTTATCTTGTGTAGGTTCGGGAATGAGTATCTCAACCTGTTGTTCTGTTAAAAAATCAATCCACTCCTGGTTTGGCATTTGATCGGTGATGAATACGTCAACCAGAGACCAGTCTGCAAAACGGTAACCATACCGTCTGCCCATTTTGGAATGGTCGGCAAGCACAATGACCTTTTTGGCCGATTTCATCATTTGATGTTTAATTTTGCCTTCCTCTTCGGAGGCGCTAAATCCATCCAGTGTGAGACCGCCAATGCCGATAAAAGCTTTATCCACATAGTAGTGGGAAAGAGTCTCGATTACGGGTGTTCCATAGACATATCGCTGATCCTTATCCAGATTGCCACCAAGCAGGCGGATTTGAACTGCGGTGTGATTGGATAACAGCTCAGCAGAGTGTAGTGAATTGGTGACCACGGTGCAGGATTTGCCATTCAGATTCTCTGCACAGGCCTGAACGGTAGTGGAGGAATCCAGAATAATGATATCTCCTGAACGGACAAGTGCGGCAGCGAGCTTCCCGATAGCTCTTTTTTCTTCAGACACATACTTGAGTCTTTCCTGGTACGACCTGAATTCCTGCGGAGGAGAAGGGAGGATGGCACCGCCACGCGTGCGAATGATGGCTTCTTGCTCTTCAAGCTTAATTAGATCACGGCGCGCAGTATCCCGCGAGACGTCGAATAAGGTTACGATCTCTTCAGCCGAGATGCGATTATGTTTGCGTAGATGCTCAATGATGAGCTGCATGCGTTCTTCCTGAAACAAACGTAAAGCCTCCTTGATTTAGGGATGACCGTGCGTTTTACTATAGTTAAATTATAAGTAATTATAATGGGATGTGCAATGTTGTAAGTGAAAATAAGTTTTTATAAGTTTTTTAACCGTTGATTTACATAAAAAGCGTACAGGCATGATAAGAGTGTGAGCTTGTTATATGAGTACAACATGACGTGTTAAAAGTTTTTGAAAAAAAGTGTTGCACTAATCTATTTCCATGTGATATACTCATTCTTGTCGCCAAGAATGACGACATGTTCACAAGGCCCGTTGGTCAAGGGGTTAAGACACCTCCCTTTCACGGAGGTAACAGGGGTTCGAATCCCCTACGGGTCATAGTAATTTTATTACTATTATTAAGGGATGAGAATCCCAAGGGTTCGTCGGAGGGTTACTTCGTTAGCAACTGCTTCGCAGTCTCGAACGGAGTGAGAGTATCCCCTACGGGTCATAGTAATTTTATTACTACCTTTCTTTCTTCACCAGTCAGAGATTCGCATTCTTGATTAGGATTTCTTCAAAGTTCACTGCTCTGTATCCTTTCTTGAAGCATGGCATAACATCGGGTGGAGTTACAGCAAGAGCCATTAGCTCAGTTGGTAGAGCACCTGACTTTTAATCAGGGTGTCGAAGGTTCGAGTCCTTCATGGCTCACCATTTATTTAACAATGAAATATGCGGTCGTGGTGGAATGGCAGACACGCTATCTTGAGGGGGTAGTGGGTGTATACCCGTGGAGGTTCGAGTCCTCTCGACCGCATCACAGAAACAGCTTGAAATGGGCTTTCATGATTTATTCATGAGAGTCCATTTTGCTTTATATTTCTCTGCTCCTTCTTATATTTGTTATGGAGGTGTAACTAAAACGGCTGTTCCTACGTTACTCCTATATAACGGTTAAGTGCTGGAGGGATGGGGATGGAACGTTTAAGGTGGTCGGGTTATCTGCTAGTGTTGATGTTTTTAGTAACAGCCGGGTGTGGAGATGACACCGATAACGTTGTGCATAATTATCAGGATCAAAGGGCTGCCGATGTGTCGAGGGAGGCGGATCTTGAAGTTGTTGTCACAGAAAAAGGGGAAAAAACAATAACGGTTGTTGGCGTGGGAGAGCTTGCTCAGACTTATATCCTTGCGACGAATGGGGTCGCCTATACTGCGGAGGTTGGTGATCGGGTACGTATATGGACAACGGGGCGATACGAGGAGAGTTATCCGGTTCAAGCAACTGCAACCAAGATCGAGCGAGTTGATTGAATGCGTTGGAGAACGTTTTACGTTGGTTCAAAGCGTAAGAGGAATTTAGGTCTTGGAAGAGAATTGCGATGAGTTCACGAGTTCCCGCGAGGATGTTAGTAACTGGAGCGGGTTCTGGATATTAAAGGCTGAGCCTTCAGAAATATTGTGCTATAATTCTATCATGTGACTATGAGTTGATTAATACGGTTGGAAGGCGGTTCTGGCATGCAGTCAATCTATGAGAGAATTGAACACCTGATTGCCGAAAAAGGCATGACGAAGAAGGCTTTCTGTCAACAGCTGAAGATTAGCACAGGTAATCTGGGTGACTGGAAACGTG
>NZ_QJSW01000019.1:5129-110009 GCF_003217495.1 Paenibacillus barcinonensis
GAGAATTGAACACCTGATTGCCGAAAAAGGCATGACGAAGAAGGCTTTCTGTCAACAGCTGAAGATTAGCACAGGTAATCTGGGTGACTGGAAACGTGGAAAATCCATCCCGAGCACCAATAAACTGATTGAAATTGCTGCGTTTTTCGATGTGAGCTTGGACTGGCTTATGATAGGACGTTTATCGAAAGAGGCAATTGTGCGCGAAAAACGGGAGGATTATTTTTTTAACGTGTTGCGGCAATTGGATTGCCAAGAGAGTGAATTAACGACTGTGGAGCAGTCTTTTATCAGTGAATATATTGAGTTCACCCGTTATCGCAAATTCAAGGAAAGTAAAGAAGGTAGCGGTTATCTCTACCCGTCTGAACAGCGCGATGACGCGGCATCGGATCAAGAAGAAAATTAACGCTTCGGGGAGTGCGGCTGCTGGCAAGCAGACCGAAGTGCGTTTTGTTGTGATGAGTGTAGTAGGATATAGTACATAAAAAGCTCTATCTGCATCCAGTTTCTCCGAAGACAGTACGGAGCTTTTTTGGTTAGGGCATCAGCTGATGGTAGAAAAAGAACATATTTAGTGGTTCACGAGTATCGTGGCTCGTTGGGAATATGAACATGCTTCAACTGCTGTATTGGGCTGAAGCTGTGCTATAATTCTATCGTGTGACTATAAGTGGATTAATACAGTTGGAAGGCGGTTCTGGCATGCAGTCAATCTATGAGCGAATTGAACACCTGATTGCCGAAAAAGGCATGACGAAGAAGGCTTTCTGTCAACAGCTGAAGATTAGCACAGGTAATCTGGGTGACTGGAAACGTGGAAAATCCATCCCGAGCACCAATAAACTGATTGAAATTGCTGCGTTTTTCGATGTGAGCCTGGATTGGCTTATGATAGGGCGTTTATCGAAAGAGGCAATTGTACGCGAAAAACGGGAGGATTATTTTTTTAACGTGTTGCGGCAATTGGATTGCCAAGAGAGTGAATTAACGACTGTGGAGCAGTCTTTTATCAGTGAATATATTGAGTTCACCCGTTATCGTAAATTCAAGGAAAGTAAAGAAGGCGGCGGTTATCGTTATGAATCCGAGCAGGGGGATGATGATGTAACGGACCCCCAGGGTCGGGAGTGATCCTGACATGGAGCAGGAACCGGAAGTCAGAACCGAAGCTGTGAATCGGAACCAGACCCAGGATCACGGATGGAGCCTCATCTGTTCCGAATCATTCGGAAGCAGACGAGGTTTTTTTTTGTATGCTGTCATTGGAGGGTGGAGACTGAGTGTAATCTGAGCTTTTAATGGAGCTTGTCCAGGATGCTCGAGTATTTCGGATAGAGTCTGCGGATGCATTCAGGACAGATATCATGGGTGAATTCGGCAGAGGTGTGTTTCTCCAGATAGTGTTCCACGGAGTTCCATTCGTTTGATTCGTCCTTGATATGTTTACATACGGCGCATATGGGCAACAAACCGTACAGTGTGCGTGCTTCGATCAGAGCTTGTCTTAACTGTTGCTCGGTCTTTTTTTGTTCGGTGATATCGGTATGAGCAATCAAGGCAAGGTCATCGCCGAAACAGGAGCCGTCATGTAATGGGGTTAGCTCTACACGAAACCACTTCACTTCCTTGAACGGAGTTGACACAGAGATGTCGTATGTATGAGCTTGCTTGAAAGGCACGATGTTGTGTCTCAGATGCTGTGCAAACCGGGTTGGGGGGACATCCCGCTGTGCTGTCCATGCTTCCATCAGGTGAAGGTAGTTCTTGTGGCGGCTGCCTGCTTGTGAAAAGGGTTTGTGGAATCCACGCTCCCAGGCTCGGTTGCAACTTCGAATGATCCAATGCTGGTCGATGATGATTAGCTGATGATTGGTGGACTGGAACGACAGGCTTTCGAGGTCGGATGTCATGTGTCTCATGAGTGAAGTCCTCCTTGGATAAAAGAAATGTTATCGCAGTTCCTCTGGTATGTCCAAAATATCAGCTACCTGATGCCTGAATCTCGTTGCTTTACGTGTACCATGAATAAGATTGGACAGTCGGTAGGGTGGTATGCCATGCTGTTCGCAAAAGGTTTTTTGGTCAACCTGTAGTTCGGTTAGCCGTCGTTTGATAGCCCATCCGAACGGAGTGACGGGTTTTTTCTTGTTCAAAAGGGTTCACCCCTGATTGGAATTATAGTATTCAGCAAGCGTTTCTTCGTGTAAAATAGATAGAGATGCGAGCTGTAATTTCCATTATATACGTAATTTCGTCATCTAACAATTAAAAAAGACGGAAATAAGTGTATTTTTTGAATTAAAATGACGTAAATACGTTTTTAGGGGATCTACAGACTGAGAGTGCTGGAGCTTGTATAAACGAAAAAACACGCCAGCAAGGGGGTTGCGGCGTGTTTTTGCATGTGATTAAGAGAGGGGCAGGTGGGGAGCTTCTTATGCCCTGTAAGCGTGAAGTCCGGCTCCGAGCATATGGAAGCTGGGGAATAACGTCTTCATAGACAGTGATGCAGGATGCATGTGTCCATCCGGGGAAGAGGCACTCACGGTATTCCATTCATTCTCAAGGTCTGTGGTCAGGCGACCGAGCAGCTCCTTGGTGACATCTTCACTTAGAGGAATAACTTTGGAGGCTTCGGATATACAGGCATACATGGCTGAATGCAGATAACCGAGGACTGCTTCTTCGACGGGGATGTCGAGATGGTGGTTAATCCAGGCGTGAACGGTGGAGAGACAGCCGACGGAATTGTATTTAGCGAAAATCTGTTCAAGCGGTTTGAAGTCGATCCATGGATGCAGGGCGTGAGATAGCTTGATTAAACGCTTGCCGATGGTAGCTGCTTGTTCTCTGAGCTCGGCTGGTGTGCGCTGCACATGAACAAGCTTGTCGATCAGCGCGATCCGCCAGGTGTCTTTGTGATCGATTGCGGTATAGATGCCTTTGATGGCCATACCTTCAAGACGGACCAGACTGGGATGGAGCTGGCAACGCATGAATGATTCAAGATCCTCGGCGGTACGAATGGTGCCTTCCCTGATATGTGCATCCATGCCGAAGAAATGGGAGAACCCTCCAACCTGCACAGAGGGATCAAGTAGCTTCACGTAATCTAGCAGCTTATTGCCACGGTTCACGATCTTTCGCCTCCAGTGCTTGTTTTGTTAACATTCATTACATAAAACAATCTTTTTCAAATCATATGTGTTAAAATCCGAATTATATGATATATATATTCACATAATTATCCGTGTTTTGTCAATGGTCTACATCTGAAAAAGATTAAAATTCGAATTATTTATTTAAATGTGTTAGATAATATAACATATGCGCTGTTACAAATGACTTGAAAATACGGTGTCGGAAGGAGAATCATTCTGGTTGATTTGCGGCTGTAGCGTTTTTTATTGAATCAGATTCAGGATATGTGCAAATTCGTAAAATATGACTGATTTTTAGCGTAATTAAATAAAGGCTTTACATTTAGATTATATTCCGGTATAATCAATTCTGTTGCCGATAATTTACGACATGCGGTCGTGGTGGAATGGCAGACACGCTATCTTGAGGGGGTAGTGGGCGTATGCCCGTGGAGGTTCGAGTCCTCTCGACCGCATTATAATGAAGTGTTACTGAAGAAGCTTCCCAGCACGGGAAGCTTCTTTTTTTTGTATTTTAAAACAAAACATAACGGACAGTGGGGAGTGCGCCAGGGAATCAAACCTACGTTTTCAACGGCCTATATAAAAAAAAGCCACCCTGTAAACCGGGACAGAGCCGAAGCTCTGTGGTTTGGGGCGGCCTTTAAACAGGGTGAAGAATTCATTGTGCTAGGTTTACTTCAACAGTTTCTGAATATCCTCTACAATTTTGTCAGGTGTAGTCTGTGGAGCATAACGCTTCACAACCTTTCCTTCCTGATCAACAAGGAATTTGGTGAAATTCCATTTAATAGCCTTGGAGCCGAGCAAACCTGGTGCTTCCTTCGTAATATGCTGGAATAACGGGTGAGCACTAGCGCCGTTAACGTCAATTTTCTCAAACATAGGGAAGCTTACGCCATAGTTCATCTGACAAAACTCAGCGATGTCATCAGAGGACCCTTTCTCCTGCGCAAACTGGTTGCTAGGGAAGCCAAGCACTTCAAACGGGGCCTCCTGGAATTGATCTTTCAGTTCCTGCAAGCCCTTGAATTGAGGGGTGAGGCCGCACTGGCTTGCGGTATTTACAATTAACAACACTTTACCGCGATATTGGGACATTTCAATCTCTTGTCCGCGAAGGGAGTTGACTTTGTAATCATAGACTGACATGGGATCGCCTCCATCATATTATATTGATATATTCATTATATTTTATGCAATTAAATAATGCAAAATTTATTTACTGACCTTGATTTATTCCCCTTAGCTCTATCTTGTTCGCAGAATGGATGCAGACAATTTAATTAATTTTTGTGCGGTCGAGAATTAGACAGCTTGGAGGAGGTGGATAGCGCATAAGCTCATTGTAAGCGTTATTATAGAAGTTTATTGCCGGAAATCTGACAATTGGGTGATCTGCGCGGACTTTACATGATCATGGCATGGGTGTATGATTCAAAGCGTAATTTGAATTTTAATTATATTGTACCTGAAAAACGAAACAAACGATGATATCGATCGGTCTTACAATCAAGATTTACGAACGATGTTTCAATCGCTGAGTTTCCATTCATCGTGGGTGGAAAACGGGGGAACCAACAGGATGGGCTGAATATAGCAGCAGACATCCATGGGGTGAATTTTCCGGTGACAGCCGGAAATAGGGCGACTCTCGCGTCCGAATCCGTCAGCTAACCTCGTAAGCGTTAAAGGGAGAGGCAACAAACCGCACGCTGGTTCATGGCGTTTTCGCCATGGATTATTTAAGAAGCGTTTCGGAGGCCTTGGTCCCCACGCTTCTTTTTTGTTGTCTTTTCACGCCAAGGGAGGAACGAATGATGGATACAGAGATGATTCTAGTAACGGCTCCGAATGAAGCTGGACGTAAGTTTGTGAAGCTGCTGATGTACAAAAAAATGCCTTTTGCCGTTCTGACAAACAGTGCGGGTGAGGAGCGCAAGCTCCGCCGGATCGGAGTAGAGCATGTCATTCGTATGAATACAGCAGCAGCTCAAAAATGGTTTCTGCCGCAAGCCAGTGTAGGCAACGTATTTATTTTTGAAAACAGTCTGAACCTGACTTGTCGTTACTTGCAGATTGTTCGCTCCTGGACATCGAAGCCTCTGTGCGTTATAACGGAGCAAAGTCATCCAAAAGGAATTTATCGGGGCATGGGTGCAGACAAAATTGTATATTCGTTAAATGGGGAAGTTGGTTTCTTGCTTAATGGTTGCAATATCGAAGCTGAAGCAAGCAGCTTATGATTGATCCTGTGTAAGGCGCCTGTTATAATTACAGGTATGGACTAACGGAATTTGAGGAGACTCATGCTTGTCGTGGGTCTTCTTTTTTTATGGATACAGCATGCGCGCCCGGGATGGTCATTAGCGGCGTACAAGGAGGAATCGGCTTGCCGGATATTGCCGGGTTGAAGTGGTTGTTTTTTGATGTAGGGGATACGCTGGTGGATGAATGGGAGCCTGTGGACGATATTATCGGCCAGTTTGTACGTGAGGCGAATGCCTGCGGTTATCCTGTTAAGATTGAGGCTGTACGAGAGCTGTTTGCACAATGTTACCAGAGCTACGAACAATGGCCTATGAAGGTGGCTATACAGACTTACATTCAGGATGAAGGTCACCGCAAGCAGATTCAGGACAAGCTGAAATTCCACAAGGAGCTGGAACGCCCCTTTCCTTCTGCGGCCAAGGTGCTTGAGCAGCTGTCGCATCACTATCTCATTGGCATTATTGCGAATCAGAGCCCTGGGACGGAGATGAGGCTGGAGAGCTATGGACTTCGGAAGTATGTTCATGTGCTCGCTTGCTCGGCAGAAGAGGGAGTGTCCAAGCCGGACCCGGAATTGTATGCGGTTGCCTTGAAACAGGCTGGATGTGCCCCGGAGGAAGCGGTGATGATTGGGGATCGGATTGATAATGATATCGTTCCGGCTCGCAGTCTGGGCTTGCATACGATTCGTATTCTTCAGGGATATGGAAGATTTCAACCCGTAATGTCCGAGCATGAGCGTGCAGACTGGACGGTGGAATCGCTGGATGAACTGCTGCCGCTGCTTATACCAGATGTGTCTTCGGATGAGAACCGTTCCGTGTGAGTGTTGTCAGGTTAGTAAAGTGAGGCTAGTTCAGGTTAGAGGTGCATGTGGCTGAGGCTATGTGTTGAAAAAAGACTAAATAAAGGCTGATGCATCTGGGGTGTGATGAAACCAGTGTGCATCAGCCTTTAATATTTGGAGACGACAATAAACATTAAAACAGCATTATGGTCTGGATAATCAGGTACACATTTAAGACCACGATGATGGCTGCAATCGTCCAGGAAACGATCTTGAGCCAGAGCTTGTTGGCAAATTGACCCATGCTTTTTTTGTCACTCGTGAACATGACCAGCGGAATGACGGCAAATGGAAGCTGCAAGGATAATATAACCTGGCTCAGGATCAAAAGCTCCTCTGTACCATGCTCCCCCGCAATGGCGGTAACGATAACGGCCGGAATGATCGCGATCAGACGTGTGACGAGACGACGTAGCCATGCCGGAATACGAATGTTCAGAAAACCCTCCATGACGATCTGTCCGGCGAGTGTGCCCGTAAGGGTGGAGTTCTGACCTGATGCAAGCAAAGCGACGCCAAACAGGACGCTGGCAAGGGTTGTGCCGAGTAGCGGAGTCAGCAGATGATATGCATCTGAAATCTCGGCCACCTGCGTCATGCCTGCGCTGTGGAATACTGCGGCAGATACAATCAGAATGGCAGCATTAATGAACAGGGCCAGTGTCAGTGCGATGGTTGAATCCATCGTGGTGTAACGGATGGCTTCTCTTTTACCCTGAGCTGTTTGCTCGATCTGACGGGTCTGAACAATGGAAGAATGCAGATACAGGTTATGGGGCATGACAGTAGCCCCGATGATACCGATGGCGATGTAGAGCATCGCCGGGTTCTGTATAATTTCACTGCTAGGAAGAAAGCCGTGCAGTACACCGCCCATGTCCGGTTTCGCCAGAAAGAGGTCGATTCCGAAACAGAGCGCAATGGTAGCCATCAGCACGATGACAAGAGTCTCTAGCGCGCGGAAGCCTTTATTTTGCAGTACAAGAATGATTAGTACATCAACTGCGGTAATAATGACCCCGTACAGCATGGGAATATTAAACAGCAGCTTCAGGGCGATGGCCGAGCCGATGACCTCAGCCAGATCGGTTGCTGCGATGGCAAGCTCACACAGAACCCATAACATCATAACTACAGGGAAGCTGAAGCGTTCACGGCAAGCCTGCGCCAAATCTCGTCCGGTCACAATGCCCAGCTTGCCTGCAAGAGATTGCAGAACCACGGCCATCATATTGGATATGAGGATGACGGACAACAGGGTGTAGCCAAACTGGGAGCCTCCTGCGATATCTGTAGCCCAGTTACCGGGGTCCATATATCCGACAGCAACAAGATAACCTGGACCGACAAAGGCGAGAAATTTTTTCCACCAGACTGCATCTTTGGGTACTTTCATGGAGCTGTGGGCTTCACCCAGCGACGGAGCCATGCCAGTGGCAGAAGCCACTTCACCGGATGGGACATTGAATGGATTTCGTTGACTCATAGATGGATCACCTGACTTTACATTAAGATGGGGGCCGATTAACAGCCGATGAGATCGTGGTGCTGTATATTATGCACTGGAACGAAAATATAAATTGTTATTTTGCAATAAACGTGAGGGCTAATATATCTAAAATTTTATGTTCATATTTACATTGTACACACTCAATACTTTTTGTCTAGTGCAACTTTTATGTATTGAGACAAAAGCTGTGCTACACATGGCGTTTATATTGCGGGTGTGAATGATCTCACCGGACTTGTGATAAATTTCAGTATGCTCGGATGGAAGCGTTCCAGAGTAGCCACGAAAGAGGTTTGGGGCTCACCCTGGGAGAGGTTTCAGATGGAATACATGCGACGGGTTAAAATGGATGCATGAAATGAAGTCAAATGTAAAAGCTGTTAAAGAATACGAGCAAGACGTTTCAAAACGAGCCAGAAGTTTAAAATGAATTGTAGGCAGTTCAAATTCGAGCAGTGAAGGAGAGATTCTGATGGAAGCTTTATATACAGCAACAGCAACGGTAAAGGGTGGACGAACAGGCTCGGTAGCTTCTTCGGACGGTGTACTACAGCATGATCTGAAAATGCCGAAAGAGCTGGGAGGCGCTGGCGGTGAAGGGACAAACCCTGAGCAGTTGTTTGCAGCCGGATATGGAGCATGTTATGAAAGTGCTCTTGCTAACGTAGCTCGTAAAGCGGGTGTGAAATTGGAAAATGTCGTTGTCACGAGCAACGTATCCATCGGCAAGGACCCTACGGATGACGGCTTCAAACTGGCGGTGCGTCTGGATGTAAGCATTCCGGGAGTAGATCACAGTCAGGCGGAGGAGCTTGCCCGTAAAGCACATGACTTCTGCCCGTATTCCAAGGCAACACGCGGCAACATCGACGTTGTGCTGAATGTAGTATAAATGCAATAAATAGAGGCTCTCTTATCAAGAGTCAGGCGTAAAATAAAGAGCGGGGTATCCTTAGGATACCTGATGTTCAAGCACCAAGCCCTGCTGGCAGATCAGCAGGGCTTGGTGCTTGGTTATCTGAATCTGAAACAAAGGGGAGGAGAATCCCCTGGTTAGCGCGTACTCTTTTACATAACAGGCAGTCAGTATAATCACTTCATGCTATACATTTCCATAAGGGGGGAACGGTCATGAGTATTGAAGAGATGATTGAGAGAAGGTTTGTATGCACCAAATGTCGGGGAACGGATTGCAACATCAAGGAGGTTTCGATGTCGGGAGCAGGGCTAAGCAAGGTGTTTGATATTCAGCATAATCATTATTTATTTGTATCCTGTACGTCCTGTGGTTATGTGGAAGTTTTTAATCCAGACGTGCTCAAAGGCAAGAAGCAGGGACAAGTCGGCACTATTCTGGATATTCTGTTTGGCGGATGAGCGTTCTTGAGTTGACATTGACCTGAAATTTCTTTAATATGACTTAGTACGAAAAGTGTCAGTGTTATTAGCATGAACCAAATTTGAATTCACAGGTGATATCCATGTCTTATAGACCAAGTATTGCACAACTGCAAGTGGCCAGTAAAAATGAAAAAGACGGTTTGTATGAATTTACGATGAAACTCGTGGATGGTACACAGTGCCGTGTATTCTACTCCAAAGCACCGGATTGGAAAATGACTGCAATCAGCCGTCTGCAAAAGACACCTTGTCCTGTATGCCGTAAAGATTTCATCTGCAAATGCATGGATCAATGGTCGGGCGATTTGCATCAGCAAATGATCGAAGATGAATGGATGCAAAAAGCATTGGCCGAGTAATTGGCTGACAGATATGAGCGTGGGCATAGTGCCTGCGCTTTTTTTCTTTTGGCAGGAGAAGGCATGGGCTCAAAAGTGGGTAAGTAATGGAACAGCACCAGATGAGGAGGCTAACATTATGGCAGCTCAAAGGGACAAACATGAGGGACACCCGATCGTTCTTGTGGACGGCGTGTGTCACTTCTGCCAGGGATTAACGAAATGGATTATCAAGCGGGACCCGGAAGGGAAATATCATTTTGCATCACTTCAATCGGATGTCGCCAAGGGTTTACTGGAAAAGGGAGGCCTGAGCACAGACAGCATGGATACATTTGTGTTGATTGAAGATGGAAAATACTACACACGCTCGACTGCGGCATTAAGGCTGGCTAAAGGTTTGAAGTTCCCCTACCCGCTGCTTTATGTGTTTATCATCGTTCCCAAATTTATTCGGAATACAGCTTACAACTGGGTTGCACGCAATCGGTACCGCTGGTTCGGGAAGGATGAAGCCTGTATGCTGCCTACACCTGAGACTAAAGAACGATTTCTATAAGTATAGAAGTAGCAGTTTTTCAGGATAATCTTCCATAAGAAAGCAATTCCATGTAAGATGATTAATATCGGCAATTATTGGGTAATAATGCAGATCACATTATTTTTACATTATTGGGAGGATAACAACTTGAAGAAGTGGACGACAATGATTATTGGGGCTTTACTGGTAGTGAGCTTGGCGGCATGCGGGAATGACAAAGATAACTCCGCAGCTCCTGCGACAGGAAGTGGAACAACAACGGAGAGCAGCAAGACAGAAGGACAGAGTGCGGCTGTTCCTACACTGGACGAATTGCTTGCCAAAACAGGTGAGGCCACTAAAGCGCTGAAAAGCTTCACTACGGAAGCGAACATTGATCAGAAAATCAAGCTGGATGCCGGAGAGCAATCTCAGGATCAGCAGGTGAAAACATCGCTCAAGATGGATATTATTAAAGATCCAATGATGATCTATCAAGAGATGGAAATGGATATGTCGGGACAAAAGCAAAACGTGAAACAGTATATTACTTCGGACAATATTTACTCCCAGGTTGGAGACCAGTGGGTAAGCATCCCTGAGGCCCAAACGAAGGAATTGATTGAGCAGATGAAAGCCAGCATGAATCCCGAAAAAGAGCTGGATCAGTTCAAAAAAGTGAAAGAAGATATCAAAATTACAGAAGAGGGCGACAGTTACGTTCTGAACGCGGACGTTTCAGGTGACAATGTCAAGGAATTGGGTAAAGCCGTGATGGAACAAAACGGCTCAGATGCCCAAATGCAGGCTTTGCTGGATCAGATGACCATCAAGAGCATGAAGATGAAATATATGATTAACAAGGAAACGTTTTTGCTTGAGAACATTGATGTAGCGATGGTTATGGAAATGGAGCAAAACGGTCAGAAAATGACGATGGATATGAAAATGGACACATCGTTCTCCAACCATGACAAGGTAGCGGAAATCAAGGTTCCTCAAGAGGCATTGGACGCTGCGAAATAAGAGCACCGCGAACTGTAATACGTTTTAAATGGAACACCTCTGAAGCTGAATTCGGATTAACCTGTGGGTTATCGAATGAGGGTCAGGGGTGTTTTTTTGGACTTTGGTGACACTTCAAAATGGTATAGAATAGACGGGGGCCTTATACTTTTTATTGTAGACACGGGGAAGGGGACAATTCAGATATGATCAGGTATGCGCATATTCATCATGTCAGCTTGGCGGTTCGAGATTTGCAGACGGCAAAAAAGTTTTATTCCGGCTTGTTAGGCATGCAGGAGATTGAACGTCCGCCGTTTCGTTCAACGGGTGCGTGGTACGCGATTGGAAGTCAGCAGCTTCATCTGCTGCAGCATCCAGAGGGGCACACGCTTCGTGAAGCAGGAATTGATACAACCGATGGACATTTTGCACTGTGGGTGGTCAGCTATTCAGAGACGATTGCCTGGCTGGAGCAGCAGGGCATCGAATATGAGGCGAGACCTGATAGTGTGGCAGGATTCGCCCAGATCTTTATTCTGGATCCTGATCGAAATATTATTGAATTTGGCGCGCCTTACGGCTCTTAGGTGAATCAGTTAGAATAAATGTGTTGCTCGTCCAGAATTTGTATGATATAGTATCCATAAATTCATAGCACGTGACGGAAGCACCGTCCATATTCTGCATGTTCATGCGGATAATGGGCGGTGTTTTTTTGTGCTTTTTTTGCAGGGAGGGGAGCAGTATTGATTGTGCTTAAAGTTGTGCTGGTATCGAGGGATAAAGATTATATTCACGCCTGGCTTGATTATGCTCAGAGCAGCTCGGCAGGCTCTCATATGCGATTCATTGCATTTTCCGAGTGGGATGCATTTAGCAGTTATATGCTCGAACAGGATGAACGAGAAATACCAGATCTGCTTATCGCTGAGTCCGAGTTTTTGAACCCTTGGCTGTTGGATGGAGGGCAGGATTCCGGGGTCTCCTGGCTCTTGCTCAGCGAAGGGCAGGATGAAGGACATGACACCAAGCGGCTTATGAAATATCAGCCATTACCTGTGCTGCTGGAGGCAGTAAGGAATGCATGCCGACAGCCGCAAAGCCGGAGAAGCTCGCGTTCAGGTCGGAGCACCTTATCTATCGCTGTAGTATCCGCTTCTGGGGGGAGCGGTAAAACGGCAGTCTCTTTGCATCTGGCCAAGCAGCTTGGACTTGCGGGGTATTCGGTGCTCTATCTCAATCTGGAGACGATGGACAGCTCTTTTCCTTTTTTGGAGAAGGGGCTTCTGCAGAGCGGTAAATCGCTGACTGAGGCTGAAACGGGATTGTCACGACTGCTGTACGATCTGAAGGCTCATCGGAGAGAAATGAACGGGGGAGGAATTCAGGTTCAGCGGTCAGAGGCGGGGAAAGAAAAAAAATTGGGGCGAGTTTGGGCACAAGGTATGAATGAAGATGGCGGCAGGAGTGCAGGGGCTTCTTCGGGTTCGAATGAAGGTACGATAACTACGGGGAAAATCAAAGCTGTGGAGGAATATGTCGTGCGGCATGAGGGATTGAGGTCGGATGTGTTTTGGCCGTTAGCGAACCGTAAGGAGATGCTGCAGATGTCTAAAGCAGATACGGCTGATTTGATCCGGTTTCTGGTGGGTTGCGGGCGGTACGAGGTGTTAATTCTGGATGGGGACTCCGACTGGCATGAACGAAGTGAAGGCGTGCTCGAAACCGCAGATACGTTCGTCTGGCTGGTGAGGGATGATATCGCTGCAATGCACCGATGGGGTCAGTGGTTGCAGCATGCAGAGCGTACTCGGCCGGAGATGCTTGGAAGTGTGCTGGAGCGTACGTATTTTGTCATTAACGAGCACCGGGAGCAGGTGCTTAATCCGTTGCCTAGAGCTGATCTGCATGTGGACGCGGCTTTGCCCTACATCCCTTCGTGGAAGCAAATGAATCAGGAGGAGGTCATGTTAAGCTCACCGATCTTTCAGCGCGAAGTGAAGCGATTGTGTGGCCTGCTGCTCCAGTCTGAGGATCAAGAGCATAGGAATACAGGACAATTTCTATCAGAGGAGCCTTGGATATTATGACAGAGCGGTCATGGAACACACTGGATCATGAGCAGCAGTTTCAACGGATGCGCAGAGAGGTGCGTGCATCGCTTGATCTGACCTCTTCTGCAGGAGATGAGGAGCTGTGGCACGGGATCGAACGGAGAATTCTTGGTGATCCGAATCTGGGAGAACTGACTTCAGGCGAACGTCATGCATGGGTGCAGCGATTGTTTGATTCGTTTCGGGGTTTGGATATTTTGCAGCCCTTGGTAGATCACCCGGATATTACGGAAATTATGATTAACAGTCATCTGGAGATTTTTGTGGAGCAGGAAGGCGATGTAAGACAGATTCCCCTGCAATTTGAGTCCAGAGAGCGGCTGGAGGATATTATTCAGATGATTGTTTCGGGTGTGAACCGGATTGTGAATGAATCTTCTCCCATCGTAGATGCTCGTCTCAAGGATGGCTCGCGGGTCAACATTGTGTTGCCACCTATCGCGCTCAAGGGCCCAACGATGACCATTCGGAAGTTCCCAAGCGAACCGATGACGATGTCTGATCTGATTGAGAAGGGGGCATTGCATCAGGATGCGGCGATATTGTTACAGCAGTTAGTAAGGAGCAAATATAACATTTTTATCGGTGGAGGAACCGGGTCTGGTAAAACCACTTTTCTGAATGCCTTATCTCAATTCATCCCGTCCGATGAGCGGATTATTACGATTGAGGATTCCGCGGAATTGCAGATTGTGACGGTGCCTAATCTTGTATCTCTGGAGACACGCAATGCCAACACCGAAGGGAAAGGGCAGATTTCTATCCGGGACCTGATCAAGTCCTCGCTGCGGATGCGTCCCAATCGCATTGTCATTGGGGAGGTACGGGGTGCAGAAGCGCTGGATATGCTTCAGGCGATGAATACAGGACATGATGGTTCGTTATCCACCGGTCATGCCAACACCATCTCAGACATGATCAGCCGGCTCGAAACGATGGTGCTCAGCGGTGCAGAGCTTCCCATTGAGGTTGTAAGACAGCAGATTAGCTCGGCCATAGATATTTTTGTCCATCTCTCCCGGTTACGGGATCGTTCACGACGTGTGACGGAAATCAGTGAAGTTATCGGGATGCACGGTGGTGAAGTGCTCCTGAATCCGTTGTTTCGTTTTCAGGAGCAGGAGGAGCGGGAAGGTCGCATTATCGGAGGATTGGTGCAGGTAGGAAAACTGATGAAGGTAGATAAAATCCAGATGGCCGGGCTGGGAGAATGGCTCGGTCGCTACATAGCGCAAACAGAAGGAGCTGGCGCGTGATCATAAGGGGGTGATTCAAGGTGAATCAGAGCAGCCAGAGGTTAACGGATTACACCGTATATACGCTGACTTCAAGACAGCGTCTGCTGTGTATGCTCGTCAGCGGTGCATTATTTTTCGGTGTGGGTCTGCTGTTTTATCATCACTTGCTTGCAGGGGCTATATTGGCAGCAGGCTGCATATGGGTGCCGAGGTTATGGAGAAACGTACTGCTGGAACGCAGAAGGATGACATTGAGCCTACATTTCAAGCAAGCACTTTATGCCTTGTCTTCTGCACTGGCGGCTGGTAAATCGGTCGAGAACGGGTTTAAGGAATCTGTGGAGGACCTGCGTATGCTGAATCCTGAGGCCGATACGGATCTGATCCGGGAGTTCACGATATTAAGGACACGAATGGAATACGGGCAGCCTATTGAAGAAGCATTGCAGGATTTCTCGGATCGGGCACAGATCGAGGACATTACCAATTTTGCGGATGTATTTATTACATGCAAACGGACGGGCGGTGATCTGGTGGAGGTGGTCCGTCGCACATCGGCTGTGATCGGAGAAAAGCTGGATATACAGCAGGATATTATGGTTGCCGTAGCGCAGAAGAGATTTGAATCGAAGGTGATGTTTGCAGCACCATTCATTTTTCTGCTGTTTCTGAATCTTACCGCCAGCGACTTCATGGAGCCGTTATACAGCGGGATGGGATACCTTATCTCTACGGGTGCCCTTGCTGTACTGGTCTGCTGTTATTTGTGGATTCATCGCATTATGGATATCAAAGTGTAGGGAGTTGAAAAAAATGCTACTTCCCCTTGTCATTGCAGGAGGTCTGGGAGTGAGCTGGATCGTGCTTGATCGAACTCAGGGACCAGCTTACCGACATTTACGACAGCTTGATCTGGAAGGGGTGCGTCTCCAAAAAATGCACGGCCCGTTTCTGTTTTTATTGGACAAGATCGAGATAGGACGCAGATTGCCTGTGCTTATGTTTCGAATGCAGCATGCGATACAGAAGATGTACGGTATACAGCATAGTGGTGAGAAAACGCTGCTCTATTGTGCCGAAATGTTGACATACTCTTGGCTGATGCTGCTGGCTGGCTGTGTGCTCACTCTCATTGGCGATATAGGCACGGGCGGAATCGCTGGTGGGCTGGTGCTTGGAATTGCTGTACCATTTGCGATGGTAAAGGATTTGTACGCTAAAGTACAGCGGCGAGATCAGGATATCCTCATAGAGCTGCCTGAGCTGCTCAACCGGATTGTATTGCTGGTTGGTGCGGGCGAGACGGTGCAGCGGGCTATCACGCATTGTGTGGCAAGTCAAGGTGAGCGGGATCATCCGCTTTACAACGAGTTAAGAAAGGCGACAGTGGACTGGCATAACGGCTACTCGTTCCAACAAGCCTTTGAGCAGTTCAGCCGCCGCTGCGGTGTGCAGGAGGTAACGATTTTTACAACGACGGTGCTGCTTAATTTCCGGCGTGGGGGAGGTGACTTTGTATTGGCGCTGCGGGATCTGTCACATGTACTTTGGGAGAAACGTAAGGCAGTGAGCCGGGCTAAGGGAGAACAGGCATCTTCCAAGCTTGTGTTCCCCATGGTGCTCATCTTTTTTACAATCGTGGTTATGATCGGAGCGCCTGCTTTTATGATGATGAATATGTAGGTGGAATGGGCAAGACGATGAGCTACATTGATTAGCAGAAGTGTACAAGATGGAGAGGACAGGTGAAGGAAAATGAAGGAGCAGGTGATCGAGATGAAAGCATATGTAACAGAAGTTGTGAAAAATAAGGCAGCAGCTCTATGGCAGGAGGAGGAGGGGCTGGGTACGCTGGAGCTGATCCTGATTATCGGGGTCATCATTATTATTGCATTGATATTCAAGAAAGAAATAACAAATTTGATCACAAGTTTGCTTTCAAAAGTGGACACCAAAAGTAATGAATTTTTCCCGGACAAGTAGGCTGAGAAAAGAAGAAGGGAGCTTCACCATTGAAGCCTCTCTGGTCTTTCCGATTATTCTTTTTATTCTAATATTGCTGCTTTTCTTCACGATGTACATGTATCAAAAGGTATTTCTGAACCAGCATGCCTATGCGGCGGCGGAACGTGCAGCCTACAGCTGGGACAACAGCCACAAACAGGCTATGACAGGTGAATATATGGCAGGAGAACAGGATCCCTTGTACTGGAGATTGACGGATGACCGTCTCTTGGGTGTGATGTTCGGATGGGCGGGGGCAGACAATGAGGTTACTGTATCTCTAGCTGGTGGGGGCGACACTCTTTCGGAGAAGAAGCTGGCTCAGGCATCCGCCGGCATGCCCTCTGCTATGAAGGGTTCAATGACTTACCAGAATGCTCTGATTCAACGGAAAGTAACGACCAGGCTGGAGCAGGTAATTTCACTGCCGCTGCCTTCATTTTTGTTCGATGCAGGCAATCGTGCAATAACACAGGGCTCGTCCGCTGTTGTAGAGCCGGTTGAATTTATTCGAACGGTGGACTTGGCTCGTTATTATGGGGCGAAGTTCAAAGGCAAAGGGGGGGAAGCTGCGGCTTCTGCTGCTAAGGCTGGACAGGTTGTACAGTATTTTGGCAAAAGTAAAACAAAGTAAAGGAGGAGGGAGGCTCTGTTCAGAAAAAAAGACGGTGAATCCGGGGCTGTAACGCTGTTTTTGATATTAATTCTGGCGGTAGTGTATATGTTCGTGGCGATCTTTATTGATTATGCACGCATTGCCGCTTTTAGAGTGCAGACGGAACGTATGACACATGGTGCGATGAGGTCGGTAATGTCTGCTTATGATACGTCATTGCGGGAGTATGGTTTGTTTGCATATGGTGACAGTAGTGGGGAAGCGACTATGGCTAAGGTGTTAAATGATAGTGTGAAGCCATCGGCTGTGAAGGATCGTTTCCCTGTTCTGGATGTGCAGTGGGACACGACCTCACTCCGCATGGAACGTGAACTGGGTAGATATGATATTTTCAATCGCCAGATCCAGGAGGATATGAAGTACAGGGCACCGGTTGATTTTGTGCTGGAAGTGATTGATCGGTTTAAACCGATGTCGGAGGAGATGAAGGAAGCGGCACATACGGTAGATCTGTTGAAACAGTTACAAAAGCTCTATGACAAACGTGAAAAACTGCTGGATCAAGCGATAGACAGTCAGGTTGAATCTGCGAATCAGGTTACAAGACTTCCTGACTTGATTATGAAGCCGCCCGAACAGGCCATCTATGATGAAATGCTTGAGGAAGCACCGACGACAGCTGCAGAAGCAGCTTCCCGTTATGCGGATTATTTAAGCAAAAAGCAGGCAGACGAAGGTCTGCCTTTGATTAAACAGCAGTACATAGTTGAATTGGGACGTTACCGGACAGGGGTCAACAGCACATTGACAGGCATTAGCATGATGCTACAGCCGGCGCTGCAGACACATCAGACCAAGCTCGCGGAAGCAGAGGCGAGGATTGAAGAGGCACGTCAGATTAATGAAGAGATGAAACGTGTGATTGCCGAAGGGGAAAACCGCGCTGAAAATGTCAGTTATGACGATGTGGGCAATTCGTCTCTGCCAGGGGTCGATCTGGAGAAGACTGGCTCGGGTAGTGAGGCTAAAAGCACACGATCTCTGGCTTCGGAGCTTGTAAGAGACGATGCTTTGTTTGATCGGTTAAAGTCACGCGTGATATCACAGAATACGGAATTTACTAACGTTCGCAACGACAGCATGGAGCTGAATACACAGCTCCGAAGTGTGACGGGAACCTGGGGGATTCCGATCAAGCCGACGGTCAGACGAGCCAGTCAAACGACAGAACGTTACATGAATTCCTATGGGAGGCCGGGTCCCTCCAATCTGGTTACACAAAGCAGACAAGAGCTTGCAAATGGGCGAGGGTCAGATGCACAGCGCAAAGCGAATGACAAGCAATCCAAAGGAAAGCTGCAAGAAATGAAACGTCTATTAACACGGATTGAGAAAGGAGATTCTGGTGCGCAGCAAGCGTTCAAACAGCTTGAGCAATATTATCATGCCAACATTACATTGAATGAAAACAGCTCGGAGCAAGCGGAAAAAGCCGAGATTTCCAGTGATCCGTATGATTCAGGGGGGAGTGCCATGAAAGGAATGGATCAGCTGTTTGGCGGTATGTCAGGGGCTCTGGCCAGCCTGGGCGATGAATTGTTTCAGAATGAATACGCGCTCGCTTATTTTAATGCTATGGATTTTGGCCAGTTGTTTTCCTGGACAGAAGGGGATGGCAAGGCAGGGGACGTATTCAAGCTGGAGAATCAGGAGCTGGAATACATCCTCTACGGATTTCACAATTCTTCTGGTAACATCGCGGCTTCGTATGCAGAGGTATTTGGTGTTCGTCTTGCCATTCGAACGGCTGAAGGACTGGCAGAGAACAGCAAGCTGGGTAATCCGCTCCTTGTGTTGTCTGCAGCAATCCTTTATGGCATTACACATGCTATCGAGGACATGATGAAGCTGGCTAATGAGGGCAGCGTGGAGCTGTCCAAATACATCAAGGTGAAGCTTACTTATAGAGATCATCTCCGTCTGTTCCTGCTCATGCACAGCAATAATGAACGAAAAATGTCCCGAATGCTGGCATTAATTCGATTGAATACCGGGGTAAACCCGGATGAAAAGCTTACCTATGCTTCAGGTCAGATGCGTAGCAGCATCAAGCTTTGGTTTTTACCCGGAGTCGTGCGAAGTATAGGTGCTGCTACGGGGAGCGCAGATCAAGTACAGGACGGGCGTTTTTTTATCGAGCATAGGGCGGATTATTCCTATTGAACGGGTGGAGAAATTTGGACGGAGGGGCAATGGATAGAGGGATTCACGTTCATGATAAACGGTCAAGCATGAAGATGCAGCAACAACAGAGAATAACACGCCTAAACCAATTGAAGAGACTGCTTTTTCTAAGAGAACAGATGCCGGAAGCCAAGAAAGAACAGGGCAGTATGGTACTGGAAGCTTCGCTTGTACTGCCTGTATTTCTATTTTTTATTTTTTTTTTGATCTTCATTGTTCAGATGACACTAATCTCTACTGCATTGCAAAATACTGCCGGGGAAGCGGTGAAGCAGCTGTCGACAAAAGTGTATCCGGTCTCACTTGTCTTCAGTCCTTCAGATTCTGCTGGTGGAGAGGGGGGCAAGGAGGGAGGGAAGTGGCCGGAGCTTTCACTGACGGAATGGGCCGATGATTACGCCTCTTCTTTACCTTCACCGTTAAACGATTGGGTTCGGGCAGCTGCAAAAAGCGGCGAAGAACCGCTGCAAAGGATCAAAACAGCAGTGCTTGAGACGGTGCTTGATCCTGTGATCAAGCCGTTGCTACAGCCATTTGTTGAAACGACGCTGCTGGATATGGAGCGAATTCATGTTAATGGAGTGTCTATTCCCAATCTGAAGAGCAAAACGAATCCATATTTCAGACTTGAGCTGAGTTATGAGCTCCCTGTAAAAGTCCCCTTTCTGGGAAAATCACTACGAATTCAGGCTGCTGCGGCAGAACGCATATGGATTGGTGATACAGGAGAGGGAGCGGGTGGCAGTAAAGGAGATGGCGTCAGTGCAGATGCAGCAACGGTATTATCGAAGCCGGAACCGGCATTTATAGGGAATCATGCAACGATTAAAGTTCAGGTTGAGCCGGGAGCTTCGGCTAATCTTACGATATTTTACAAGTCGGGTGAGAGTTCTGCGAAGCACATTGGCTGGGCTGTTGCTGACGAAAATGGGATCATCGAGTGGACCTGGTTTGTTGGCACCCGGACGACAGAAGGGACATGGAGTTTTGTGGTGGAGACAGCGGCAGGTGCGCAGACGGAGACGACATTTACTGTAGCATCCCGAAAATAAGGAGAGGTGATCTAGGTGGAATGGTTTTATGCGGGCTGTTGCGTTTATCTTCTGGCAGCGTTTGTATCGGATATACGCTCCATGAAAATTCCGAATCGGCTGACAGTACCCGTAACGTTAGCAGGAGCGGCTGCTCATCTGGCATCGGGAGGGTGGGAAGGCATTGTGTTCTCGGCAGCAGGATTTGCTGCCAGCTTCAGCATTCTTTTTCTGATGTATATCATCGGTGCGGTAGGGGCAGGGGATGTAAAGTTGTTTGGGGGGATAGGTGCATGGACGGGCTTTTCTTTTGGCCTGCACGTTATTATTTCTTCCATTTTGTATGCGGGTGTAATTGGAATCATCATCCTGCTGCTTCGAAGAGATGGAGCAAAGCGATTACGGACGATGGTGTTTAATCTGTTCAGTTTCTTCAAGCTGGGCTCACTAAAGCTGGTGAGTCAGGAGAAAAGCTTAAAGTTTCCATTCATGCTGGCCGTTCTGCCCGGTTTCATCAGCTCATGGATGTACATGACAACATAACGAGTGTGTGCATGACACAGGTCATTTATCCTGCAACTAATAACATTAGAAAGTGAGGATCGGTATGTATGGATTAACGAGAGATTTTGTGCGAAATGGTGGAGCATTTATGACTTTGCAAAAAGAGAATGGACTTCACATACACGAGCTTAGCAGGGTGCAGCTTGGTATGTTAACCTCAAATCGAATCCCGCGTATACTGCCTATGCATACACGGGAGATTGATCAGAATGTAACGCTGCAGTACGATATCTCCGGTTATAAGATGTTATCTCAGATGCTGAGGTCTGGCCAGATTGCTCTACCTGTGCTATACAATCTTCTATTCCAGTTAGTTGATGCACTTGAAGAATGCAGACAATATATGCTGGAGCCGCAAAATGTATGGCTTCATGAAGAGTATATTTTTATTCAAGGGTCTGTAGAGCAAGGAGAGCTGGGTTTAATTTACGTGCCTATGACGGATGCCCGGCAGGAGGAGCATACTCCTCTGTTATTCCGTGATCTGGTCATTAGACTCATGGCATATGTGCAGGAGCTACAAGGAGAAGGGATTCAACGTGTGCTACAGCTATGTGATAGCGAACGTTGGAATATTCGGCAGTTACGTGAGCTGCTGCTGGAATTGTGCACCGGGAGTACAATCTATCCGGGAGTCGGGGGTGCGGGCCTGATGGAATCAGGAAATGAGCCCAGCTTTGTGTTAAATAAATCTGATGCCTGGGAGTCACCGGTTCAACGTCAGCCATCGTTTAAGGTGAATGAAGAGGCTATTGAGGGTGAAAACCTGCGTTCAAAGTCTTTTTTACATAGAAGAGTGGCTGAACATCCTTACTCGGACAACTCCATTTCTATCTCAAATGATAGGAAAGCGAAGCCTCTCGCTTCACAAATGCAGTATCCTTCTTTGGCCGGGGAGGAACAGGAGGATCCGAAAGAAAAACAGAGCGGGTCAACATCAGGCTCTTCAAGAACGACATATATTTGGCTCGTCTGCATGGTTTCAATAGCATTAGTCTGGAGGTTCATCTACATGGAGCAGCCAGGCCGGAACGAAATGCTGCTCTCCACTTCTCTAAGTGTGGGGCTTGCTGCAGCTGCATGCTGGATGTGGAAGCGAAAGGCAGGCTCTCGTAGTGAATCAAGCGATCCAAGGCCATTCCTTATTACCGCGTTGAGCCGGCGAAAAAATAAACAACCGAGGAACGAAGATGGCATGTATCAGGAGAACTGGCGATGGAATGCACCTGAAAAGTCGGGCGAAGCTGCAAACCTGCATCAGGAATTGTCATCTGCCATCTCTGAAAAGGAGGCCTCTACATTCTCTCGCTCAAGTAATGTCCATGCTGGTGTCAAGACGATGATGACTGCTGACATACCTGCTGCACACAGTCTGCACACTTTATCTGTACAGGAGCATAATGCCAGAACAGGTACAGGTACAGGTACAAGTGCACATACAAGTAAAGGAGAAAATGTATATTCAAGTTTAGATGATACTTCAGAACTGAGTGGCAAGGCTGTAGCTGCTGAAGCGACCGTAAATCTGCAGCAGCTGGCTGCCTTGGGTGCAGGAAGGAAAAGTGCTGATGTACCTGTATATTATCTGGAGAGGACTTCACAAGAAGGTGTACACAGCGAGCGTGTCGATGTGAGGGGGACCTCTTTTGTGATTGGAAGGGCTGCAGATATGGTTCAATGTGTAGACAATGCTACCGGGGTCTCACGTGCGCATGTAGAACTTAGCCGAAGCCCATCGGGAGGCTATGTCATCAAGGATCTGGGTTCTGTCAATGGAACGATGCTTCAAGGGAATCTGATGGCCCCATATAAGGAATATCCATTGGCGGATGGAGATACATTCATTCTTGCGGAGTCGGTTTATGTATATCGCGTGGCAGAATGAATGGCTCTGTTCCGTTCCGTTTATCCAATACATATTCAGGCTAGGGGCCGCTTGCAGGCATAATATGGTGTGAATTGGTCAGTAAGCTAATCAGACAATCCCCGATGCTTCAAGTCTTCCAAAGCCTGGGTCAGCGTAGGGAAGGTGAATTGGAACCCGTGATCCAGTGATTTCTGGGGAATGACCCGCTGTCCTTCAAGCAGAACTACAGACAATTCACCGACCACAGCTTTAATCAAAAATCCAGGAACGGGGAACCAGTGAGGGCGATGATAGACTTTGCCAACGGTACGTCCGAATTCATCATTCGTCACCGGATGAGGTGAGGAGGCATTGACTGGCCCTGAGATTTCCTTGTTGTGAATGGTAAAATCAATCAATCGTACAATATCCATAATGTGAATCCAACTCGTCCACTGCTTGCCACTGCCGATTTTACCACCAAACCCCAGCATATATGGAATTTTCATCAACGGAAATGCACCCTTTTTATGCCCTAGAACGAGACTGACCCGGATTTTGACCAGTCTCACGCCTTGAATGGCATCTGCCGCAATTTCCCACTGCTCCGATACTCGGGAAGGGAAATTCACCGATTTTTGCGGACTGCTCTCATCGAAGGTTTCATCTGAAGAGGTTCCGTAAATCGCCATAGCGGAAGCCTGAACCACGACTTCAGGCTTCTGCTTCAACGCTGCGACCAGCCGGGCGACTCGTGCAACGGTTGTCACCCTGGATTCCACAATCTCCAGCTTGGCTTTGGTAGTCCAGCGCTGGTTCAGCGTTTCACCAGCGAGGTTCACGAGAGCATCGAAGCCTTCAAGCTCTTGAGGTGTTTCTTCGAGCTGCTCCCACGATATATATGTAAGATTTTGACTTGGATTTTGCAGATCGGGCAGCTTGCGGGTGATTACTTTCACATGATGTCCGGCTTGCAGCCAGTAATCAACAAGAGCTCCTCCGACAAAGCCGGTTCCCCCACAAATGGCAATTTTCATATGTAGAACATCCTCTCTGAATAGGTCAAAAAGCTCCGAAGGGTAAGTGAAGTGTGTACAAAAGACTTACCCGCACGGAGCTGTTCTGTATTTAATTTAACCAATTTGGCCCCTAGTCTAACTGCTCTTTTTTATTATTTCCTTTGCCAGTTGGTGTATTATATTATATCAACCCAATTATGATTTATCATTTCATCAAATGGCGATACGGAGTATAGTCGATTTTGTTTTTCTCCAAAAACTTCACCAAAAACTTATTGTCCCGCTTTGGAGTTGCGATAATGTATCCTTTAATACAATGATCTCTGGACACTTCGGCAGCATTGTCTTCCACAGCAATTTTGCCTATCTCGGCTGCGATGGAATGCTTGGCAATATCACGAAATGGGCCAGGTACAGGCTCAACGAGCTGATCCAGAAAAGCTTTGGCTTCATCCGTCCATAAGTGACGGCTTGTCTCCACCCAGTAGTTTTGCCAATCCAGCTTGGACTTTCCGTCTGCCTTCGGCAGCACCTTGAGGAATTTGCGCATCATGAAAAACCCACCTATACACATGCTGCCTAGCAGCACGAGTGTCCAGAATGCAATCGTATTCATAAACCAGTTGCTGGGTGCATTGCTTGTCAGAATGTGGGTGTATGCATTAACAATCATTGCGGAGTCACCTCGGTTTATTGATTTTACGGGATGACGAAAAGCGCCGCCCGATCTAGCATCATCAGCTGTCAAAAATAGCCTCTAACCTGAATTATAGCGCATTTCTAGATTTATTTCGATAATCGCGTTATGATAAGGGATAATTCAGAAAAAGGGGGATCAATGATGCTGAAAATCGGCTCCCACGTGTCCTTTTCGGACAAGGGATTATTGAGTGCAACGAAGGAAGCGTCCTCGTACGGTTCCAGTTCGTTTATGATATATACGGGTGCACCGCAGAATACTCGCCGCAAGCCTATTGAATCCATGTTTATTGAGGAAGGCAAGCAGGCAATGCAGGCAGGCGGATTTGAGGAAATTGTTGTCCACGCCCCTTATATCGTTAATCTGGGCTCTTATAAGGACAGCACGTACAGACTCGCTGTAGATTTTCTTCAGGAGGAAATTCGTCGTACCCATGCCATTGGTGTGAAAAATATTGTCCTGCATCCTGGTGCGTTTACAGACAAGGATGCTCATTATGGCATTGAGCGTATTGCACAGGGTCTGAATGAAGTGCTGGATGGCATTCAGGAGACGGACGTGAATATTGCTTTGGAGACGATGGCTGGCAAAGGGACCGAGATGGGCCGCAGCTTCGAGGAAATTGCCCAGATCATCGAGAAGGTAACTTATAATGAACGTCTGACTGTGTGTATGGATACATGTCATATTCATGATGCCGGTTATGATATTGTCAATAATCTGGATGGAGTGCTGGACGAGTTTGATCGTACGGTCGGACTTGATCGAATTGCTGTAATGCACATCAACGACAGTAAAAATGCTGCGGGGGCACGCAAGGACCGACATACTCCTATTGGATCAGGATGGATCGGTTTTGAAGCGATCAATCGCATTGTAAACCATGAAAAATTAAACAATCGTCCATTTATTCTGGAGACGCCTTGGATTGGTAAAGATGCCAAAACGCAGCGCCCGATGTATGAGATTGAGATTGCATTGCTGCGAGGAGATGTAGAGGGCCGTTTCGGTCAGGAATTCCTGACCGACGTTGAACAGCTTCAGCATTTCTTCAAAGGCAAGGAAGTGCAGTCTCGTTCCTATGTGCTGGATGTATGGACATTGCTCAAAAATGATGCCAAAGCCAAAAAAGCTGACCCGCGTGAACCGCTGGAGCGGTTGTATGACATGGTAATCGAAGCGGCATTGTTCCCGCATTTGAATGAAGAGCAAGTGAATCATCGCTTGATTGCTTGGCTTGCAGGGTAACCCCTGCAAGTCTTGCCTAAATTAAAGGAGGAAGATTAACCCGATGGAGATTCATGCCAAACAAGCACGACCAGATAATCAAAACCGCGCCAATCGAGCGCGTATGCTCATTTCCTGCCCGGACGGTCCAGGAATTGTAGCCGCAGTATCCCACTTTCTGCATCAGCACGGAGCCAACATTGTACAGTCTGACCAGTATACGATGGACCCGTCCGGTGGTATGTTCTTTATGCGGATCGAGTTCGACCTTCCGCAGCTGGACAATAATCTGGAGCAGCTGAAAGCGGATTTCGCTGAAGTTGCAGGTCGTTTCGAGATGGAATGGACGCTTTCTGCGGTGAGTCGCAAAAAGAGACTGGCTATTTTTGTATCCAAAGAGGACCACTGTCTTGTAGAGCTGCTGTGGCAGTGGCAAGCTGGCGATCTGGATGCGGATATTGCGCTTGTTGTCAGCAATCACCTGGACATGAAGGACTACGTGGAATCATTCGGCATCCCGTACCACCATATTCCGGTTACAGCAGATACCAAAAAAGAAGCGGAGCAGCGTCAGCTCGAAGTGATCGGAAGCGATGTGGATGTGATTATTCTCGCACGTTATATGCAAATTATCTCCCCAATGTTTATCGAGCACTACCGCAATCGCATCATCAATATTCATCATTCCTTCCTGCCAGCTTTTGTTGGAGGCAAGCCGTATGCTCAGGCTTATAATCGCGGCGTCAAAATCATTGGCGCAACGGCGCACTATGTAACGGAAGAACTGGATGGCGGTCCAATTATTGAACAGGACGTTCAGCGTGTAAGTCACGGGGATGATGTAACGGAGCTGAAACGGATTGGACGTACAATCGAGCGTGTTGTGCTTGCGCGTGCAGTGAAATGGCATGTTGAAGATCGTGTGCTCGTTCATGAAAATAAAACGGTTGTATTTTAAGCTTATGCTTTAATACTGCGCAAGGTTGATCCGTAACCTCGCAATAGAATACACCACATGAAGTGTATGACATATCGTCGAATCAGGCGGCACCTGTTCTATTATTGAACCAGGGGCCGCTTTTTGGCGTGCACATATTTTCCGCATAGACCAAGCACTGCACCAAACAGGATATGTCCGGCAGTCCAATAAAGAATGGCTCCTGCGTCATTAAGGTCGGGCACTCGTGAAGATAAGGGAGCGAGGGGAATGTACAGCAGGGAGGAGACAGCACCGAGACCTAACCCCCTACTGAGGGGATGTCCTGAACGCTTGACCCACCAGATGTAGAAAATGCCAATGACAACAGATACGCCAAGATGCAGAGCAAATTCAAACCATTCAGGCAGATGTGGCGGAAGACCAGGCACAAAATCAATATTCAGCAGCAGGGTGTATACCTTTTCGCCTGTTAATGCCTGAACAGCCTTCAGAAAGAACCCCAGAACAACACCGCTAATCCATCCGGTTATGATCCCGGACAACCAGGGTAATGATGATTTTAACGAACGAGACGGGTGCCGGGTAGTATCGGGCATAGCAAATCCTCCTTGGAATGAAGTCATATTAACGTGTTTACCTGCGACTATCAGAGACATGAAGGTTTAATTGAAAAATAAACCGTACTCCTGCTTTCGAATCGAGCGCAAGGAGCATCTCATGTAAATTTCGCTGTAACCTCTAAAAAGTGTATGGTTTTCGAGTTAAAGGTTATACTTCATGCGATGGATTGGCAAGGTTCAGCAGATATCAGCCGAATTTTCCGTAACTTTCTAAAAGAAGGTTATGGAAAAGCTTCACGCCAAGTGATACAATACAAAAGTGAATAAGTCAAAATGAAACATTCAAGCGGATTCACTTATTGTTTATGCGGTTTGCTTGTATGATGAGAGGGATTCGCTTGCGCACCCGACTTATCTAAAGACATGAGGAGGACAAACCATGACTGACAAGAACGAAGCGATTCAAAAGGACGAGAACACCACAATCGACAATCTGTCGATTACAACCGTACGTACTTTGGCGATTGATGCAATTGAGAAGGCAAATTCCGGACACCCGGGTATGCCGATGGGCTCCGCTCCGATGGGGTACCAGCTTTTTGCAAAAACGATGACTCATAACCCGGACCACCCGACTTGGATTAACCGGGACCGCTTTGTGCTGTCCGCAGGACATGGCTCCATGTTGCTGTACAGCTTGCTGCACCTGAGCGGCTACGATCTTCCAATGGAAGAATTGAAACAATTCCGTCAATGGGGAAGCAAAACTCCGGGTCACCCGGAATTTGGACATACAGCTGGTGTTGATGCGACAACCGGACCACTGGGCCAAGGTATTGCAATGGCTGTTGGTATGGCTATGGCTGAAGCTCAACTCGGCGCAACTTACAATAAAGACAAATTCAACGTTGTTGATCACTACACATATGCAATCTGCGGTGATGGCGACCTGATGGAAGGCGTGTCCCATGAATCTGCTTCCCTGGCTGGACGTCTGGGCCTTGGCAAACTGATCATGCTGTTCGATTCCAACGACATTACGCTCGATGGTAAGCTCGATCTGTCTTCTTCCGAAAGCATCGCTAAACGCTTTGATGCGTATGGCTGGCAAGTGCTTCGCGTTGAAGATGGTAACGATCTGCCTGCAATTGAAAAAGCAATCAAAGAAGGTCAAGCAGACACTGCACGTCCTACATTGATTGAAGTGAAAACCGTTATCGGTTACGGAAGCCCGAACAAGCAAGGTAAAGGCGGCCACGGCGGTACTCACGGTTCTCCACTGGGTGCAGAAGAAGCAAAACTGACTAAAGAATATTATAAATGGGTGTACGAAGAAAACTTCCACGTGCCAGCTGAGGTACGCGACCACTTTGCTCAAGTTAAAGAGCGCGGTATCGCTGCAAACCAAGCTTGGGACGCGAATTTTGCCGAGTACAAAAAAGCATATCCAGAGCTGGCTGCTCAGTTCGAAACTGCGATCAACGGCAACCTTCCAGAAGGATGGGATCGTGATCTGCCTAAATATGCGGCAACAGACAAAGCGTTGTCTACACGTGTAGCATCCGGTAATGCCCTGAACGGTCTTGCGCATAATGTGCCGCATCTGACTGGTGGTTCGGCCGACCTGGAAAGCTCCACAATGACTCACCTGAACAACCTGACTAACTTTACTCCAGAAGACTATTCGGGTCGCAATATCTACTTCGGTATCCGTGAATTCGGTATGGCTGGAGCGATGAACGGTATGGCTCTGCACAGCGGTGTGAAAGTATTCGGCGGTACGTTCTTCGTATTTACCGACTACCTGCGTCCGGCTGTTCGTCTGGCTGCACTGATGAACCTGCCTGTAACGTATGTCCTGACACACGACAGTATCGCTGTTGGTGAAGATGGTCCTACACACGAGCCGATCGAGCAATTGGCTTCCCTGCGTATCATTCCGAACCTGACGGTAATTCGTCCAGCTGACGGTAATGAAACTTCCGCAGCTTGGGCTTACGCGCTGGAGAACAAGAGCAACCCGGTTGCCTTGGTACTGACTCGTCAAAACTTGCCGATCCTTGAAGGAACTGTAGAGGGTGCACGTGAGAACGTAAAACGCGGTGCTTATGTTGTATCTGATGCGAAAGACGGCAAACCGGTAGCACAAATCATCGCAACAGGATCTGAAGTACAATTGGCTGTTAAAGCTCAAGCTGCTCTGGCTGAGCAAGGCATCCAGGTTCGCGTAATCAGCATGCCAAGCTGGGATCTGTTCGAGAAACAAGACAAAGCTTACAAACAGTCCGTGCTTCTGCCCGATGTTAAAGCTCGTCTTGCAATCGAAATGGCTCACCCGATGGGCTGGGAAAAATATGTTGGGGACCAAGGCGATATTCTCGCAATCAGCACATTTGGTGCTTCCGCGCCTGGCGACCGTGTAATCCAGGAATACGGCTTCACAGTGGATAACGTAGTTAGCCGCGTAAAAGCTTTGCTATAATTGCATTGCTATATATAAATGGGCTGTCATGGGCGGAATGGCTTACAGCGGTTCTGGCTCGTGACAGTTGTTATTTCCACAGAGCAAGGGGCGGCATCGCTGTCCTGATCTGTGTTGCCTTTTGTTTTGATTAACTTCAGGGGAGCGGGTACGCATGTCACAATTCGATCAAGTCAGTGTAGTGAAGAAGGCCAACATTTATTATGATGGTCAGGTAACCAGCAGAACGGTTATTTTGGGGGATGGCAGCAAAGTGACGCTGGGCATCATGCTTCCAGGCAGTTATGAATTCGGAACGGATTCTCGTGAAATTATGGAGATTCTGTCTGGAGATCTGAAAGTACTGCTTCCCGGTGAAGAAGAGTGGCAAGAGATTCAAGGCCAAGCTACATTCCATGTGCCTGCCGAATCCAAATTTAAACTGGAGATACGCAGCGTTACTGACTACGTTTGCTCGTACCCGGCGGAATAACACAAGAAGGGGAACCAGAACCGCATCCCTGCGGATTCGGTTTGCCCTTTTTGCTTCTTGCCTGCTAACAGCCAAGTTCACGCTGCAAGCTTGTCAGCCCGGTGGATTTGAAGTATCCTTAGGCTAAGTTGTTTAAGCGTTGAAAACGGAAATAGTATACCGATATCAGGAGGTTTTTGAGATCATGGCAAAAAAAGTGACATTCGATTATAGTACAGCATTGCAATTTGTGAATCAGCATGAAGTGGATTATTTCGCTGAACCGATCCGCCTCGCTCACGAGCAGCTTCATAACGGTACAGGAACAGGCTCCGACTACCTGGGCTGGATCGACCTGCCAACAGCGTACGATAAAGAAGAGTTTGCCCGTATTCAAAAAGCAGCTGCCAAAATCCAAAGCGATTCCGAAGTGCTGATCGTTATCGGTATTGGTGGATCATACCTTGGAGCGCGTGCAGCGATCGAAATGCTGACACACTCCTTCTATAACAATTTGCCGAAAGACAAACGCAAAACGCCAGAAATTTATTTTGCGGGTAACAACATCAGCTCTACGTATGTAACACATTTGCTGGATCTGGTAGAAGGCAAAGACTTCTCCGTAAACGTCATTTCCAAATCCGGTACAACAACCGAGCCGGCAATTGCATTCCGTATTTTCCGTGCAGCATTGGAGAAAAAATACGGGAAAGAGGAAGCTCGCAAACGTATCTACGCAACAACAGACAAAGAGCGCGGAGCACTCAAAAAGCTGGCGAATGAAGAAGGTTATGAATCGTTCATCATCCCTGATGATGTAGGTGGACGTTATTCCGTACTTACAGCCGTAGGTTTGCTGCCAATTGCAACAGCTGGCATTAACATCGAAGAGATGATGCAAGGTGCGGCTGACGCTTCCAAAGAATATAGCAATCCAAATGTTGCCGAGAACGAAGCATATCAATATGCAGCGGTTCGTAACGCACTGTATCGCAAAGGCAAAGGCACAGAGATTCTTGTCAACTATGAGCCATCCCTGCACTTCGTATCCGAGTGGTGGAAGCAGCTCTTTGGTGAAAGTGAAGGTAAGGATTACAAAGGCATCTATCCTGCATCTGTGGATTTCTCTACAGACCTGCACTCCATGGGTCAATTCATTCAGGAAGGCAGCCGGAACATCTTCGAAACCGTTATTCAAGTGGCTGAAGTATCCGAGCATATCTCCATCGAGGCTGATGCGGACGATCTGGATGGTCTGAATTTCCTGGAAGGCAAAACAATGGATTTCGTGAACAAAAAGGCATTCCAGGGAACATTGCTCGCACATACAGATGGTCAGGTTCCAAATCTGATTGTGAACATTCCAGATATGACTCCATATTCGTTTGGATATCTGGTATACTTCTTTGAAAAAGCATGCGGCATCAGCGGATATCTGCTGGGTGTGAATCCATTTGACCAACCGGGCGTGGAGGCATACAAGAAAAACATGTTCGCTTTGCTGGGCAAACCAGGCTTTGAAGAAGAGAAAGCAGCGCTTGAAGCGAGACTTTCTGAATAATTCACAGCTACGCTCATATAGTTAAATAAGGATTGTAACATCCATTCGGGACACGGTGCTCTGCGGAATGCCGTCTCCCGGATGTGATCAAACAGGGCAGTTCATCCGCATGATGCGGGGAACTGCTTTCTTGTAAAATGAATGGTTGATGTAAGGTCAGGTTCACAAGTATCACAGAAAGTTGGATTAAAATGATGGAACGTTACCGTACGGTTCGGGGATCGGGCCAGCTGGAGATCGTGATCAAAAAGTCACGGTTTATCGGTCATATTATGCCGGTCACGACCGAGGCAGAAGCGATTGCTTTTATTGATGATATCAAGAAAAAACATTGGAATGCGACACATAACTGTTCTGCTTACATGCTTGGTGAGCGGGATGAGATTCAGAAGCAGTCTGATGACGGGGAGCCCAGTGGTACAGCAGGTAAGCCCATTCTTGAAGTGATCAAGAATCAGCAATTAAAAAATGTAGCGATTGTGGTCACACGTTACTTCGGGGGAATCATGCTTGGAGCAGGCGGCCTGATCCGTGCTTATACGGATGGAGCTGTAGCAGCGATCGAAGCAGGAGAAGTCATTACGAAGGTGCTGCATCGCGAAGTGTTTGTTGAGCTGGATTATACGTGGCTAGGGAAAGTGGAAAATGAGTTAAGAAGCCGGGACGTGCGTACAGGTGAAACTGCTTTCACCGATAAGGTTACGTTGACTTGTCTTCCGCCGGATAGTGAAACCGAGGCATTTATCGCCTGGATCACGGATTTGACGCAAGGGCAATCCCGGATCACGGAGGGACAGCGGCTTTATTTTATTGAAGGGGAATAAAATATATGGCTAGAAGAGCAGTCGAACAGGAGTTGTCGAGGGAGCGGATACTGGAGGCGGCGAGGCACCTTTTTATTACCAAAGGATACCGCGCCATTTCGATGCGAAGCATCGGCCAGCATCTAGGCTATAGTCATGGGTCGCTGTATTATCATTTCAAGGAAAAAGCAGAGCTGTTTTATGCCATCGTGGTAGAGGATTTTAACCATCTGGGGCATCTGCTGCTGCAAGCCATGGTCAGGCCGGTTGCAGGCGGTGTGAGCAAGGTTGAGCACATTTTGATGGAATTCATCCGGTTTGGTTTGGAGAACCCTTATCAATATGAGATCATGTTCATGATTCGGGATGAGGAGCTGTTGTCCTACTGTCGTACTGAGCAAGGGCGTTGCTTTGAATTGTTCGCATCCATCATTCGGCAGTATATGAAGGAAGAAGGCTGTTCCGAAGAGGATATACAGCATGTACCACGTACGTTGTTTCTCGCTCTGCACGGATTCATATCGTATTATATTCAAGATCGTTTGACGTTTGCGGAGATCGAATCTTCCGCGCTATCTCATGTCAAAGTGTTGTGCCGTAACTTGGGCCAGCAGCCTGGCGTGCAATAACTGGCGCTTTTGCTTGCGTCCCCACACTTCAGGACGGTGATTTGTCATAACATTAATTCTTTATAACGTTATCATGCGAAAGCTACAATCCGCAGAAGACGAACACAGGCGGCTCCGATCCGAATTGATCGGGAGGACCGCCTGTTTATGTTTTCTTTTTTTTGCGATGTCAACTAACCCTCCATAATTTTAATGAAATACTCCCGATGACGCGGTCCGTCGAACTCACAGAAATAAATGCCTTGCCAGCGTCCTAAAAGTAGTCTGCCCTCATGTAAAATGACGGTCTGAGACGGCCCGGTGGTTATGGATTTCAGATGCGAGGCCGTATTGCCTTCTGCATGAAGGTACTGAGGATGCTCCCACGGATATACTTCATCGAGACGTAACAGGACATCATGCTTCACATCAGGGTCTGCATTTTCATTAATCGCAATGCCTGCGGTGGTGTGCGGACAGTAGATCAGTACGGTTCCGCTTTGAATGCCGCTGCGTTGAACAACCTGTTGTATTTCACGTGTGATATCCTTCATTTCATCGCGTGCAGAAGTGGTTATGCTTTGAGTAAATAACATCCTTCATCGCTCCTTAACCTTGTTTTCTCTCTCTATCATTTTACCGTTAAAACTTGTGGCTTCACCACCTCCATCGTTCGAATAAAAGCATTGACGATTAGCACTGCAAACTGGTAAAGTATCAGATAAGAAAAATTCCAAGTAGACTAATGGGAATAATGATAAAGTAAACTTATCCAACTTAGGTAAATGTCGTATGATGTCAGGTAGACTGCCGACCGGAGCTAAAGCCGGAGGCTGGGAGGGAACACAGCAAATGAACACCGTTCTTCGTCACAAGGGATGGACTTGGGGATTTCGCAGTACAGTATTGTTATATTTCGTCGTGCTCATCGTGCTTCCGATTATCGGAGTATACGTCAATTCCTTCTCGGAAGGATGGAGGCATTTTGCCGAGAGTATTGTGGACCCGATTGCATGGAAGGCGGTGCTGTTAACCGTGCGTCTGGCCGTGATCGCTGCTCTGCTGAATGTGGTCATGGGCACGATGATTGCCTGGGTGCTGACAAGATATCGCTTCGCTGGCAGATCATTTCTGAACAGTCTCGTCGATTTACCGTTTGCTTTGCCAACGGCTGTAGGCGGGTTGATGATTATGCTGCTGCTCGGGCCGGTGAGCGCTGTTGGCAAACTGGCTTCCTCGCTGGGCTTCGAGATTGTTTTTCATCAGCCTGCCATCGTTATTGCGATGACCTTTGTTACGTTTCCTTTTGTCATTCGCGCGGTGCAGCCACTGCTGGAAGAGATTGATCCTTCCGAGGAGGAGGCCTCATACACGATGGGGGCTTCCAAAGCACGCACATTCATGCAGGTCATACTGCCATCCATGGCTCCAGGTATGATTAGCGGTGGGATGCTGGCTTTTTCCAGAGCGCTGGCTGAATTCGGAGCCGTTGTACTGGTTGCAGGAAATATTCCGGGCAGAACGCTGACAGCCTCCGTCTTCATCTATGGAGAGATTGAAAGTGATAACCCGACAGGGGCAGCCGCAGTATCAGTACTGCTGCTGACGCTCTCCTTCCTGATCCTCTGGCTGATTAATCTGGTTCAGATGCGGGGGAGAAGACGATGAGAAGACTATTAATCGGACTGACATTTGCGGTATTTACCCTGCTGCTGATCATTCCGCTTGCACGAATTTTGATTGGTGCATTTGAGGACGGAGCGGGCGGTTTTGTTCAGGGGATTATGCGTCCCGAAGCACTGCATGCATTGATGATGACGGGACTGGTTGTTCTCGTAGTAACCTTGCTTAATACGCTGTTTGGCATCATGATGGCAATCTATCTGGTTCGTGCAGGCTGGCTGAGTGACCGGGTGAAGGGACTACTCAACAGCATTGTGGATTTACCTTATGCAGTGTCGCCGGTTATTGGCGGTTTGATGATCGTTTTGCTGCTCGGACCGAACAGCATTATGGGTGGTTTTTTTGAGGGCATCGGATTTAATGTGGTGTATGCCTTCCCAGGTATGGTTATTGCCACGTTATTTGTTACGTTTCCACTGATGGTGAGAGAGGTAATGCCTGTTCTGCAAGAGCTTGGTTCACAGCAGGAGGAGGCAGCATCTACACTGGGTGCCTATGGCTGGAGAACGTTCTGGAGTGTAACCTGGCCTTCCATCCGCTGGGCAGTGGTTTACGGTCTGGTTTTGACCGTAGCACGCTCATTGGGTGAATTCGGGGCTGTACTGGTCGTATCCGGTAATATTATGAACAAAACGCAGACGGCAACAACGCTGGTATATCAGGATGTAGAGAATTTTAATGTGTCAGCTGCGAATGGCGTGGCATTGGTGCTGGTAACCTTCTCCGTCGGGCTGCTGCTCCTGATGGAATGGGCCAAGAAGCGAAAGGGAGTGCATTGAGATGCATGTGGAAGTTCGTAATCTGAACAAACATTTTGGTGATTTTCATGCGGTAAAAGATGTCTCGTTCGATATTGCCAAAGGCCATCTGATCGGTCTGCTTGGTCCCAGCGGAGGCGGGAAAACGTCGATTCTGCGGATGCTCGCAGGGCTTGAAAGCCCGGGCTCAGGAGAGATTCGTTTCCACGGAAAGGTCGTCAATCATCTGCCACCGCAGGAGCGGGGCATCGGATTTGTCTTTCAGAATTATGCGCTGTTCAAACATATGAGCGTATTTGATAATATTGCGTTTGGTCTCAAGGTGAAAAAAACACCCAAAGCCCAGATTCGTGATCGAGTAATGGAGCTCGTGGAGCTGACAGGGCTGAAAGGGTTCGAACAGCGTTACCCACATCAATTGTCGGGTGGACAGCGTCAGCGTGTAGCCTTTGCCAGAGCGCTTGCGCCAGAGCCGCAGCTGTTGCTGCTGGATGAGCCGTTTGCCGCTATTGATGCGAAGATTCGTCAGGAGCTGCGTTCGTGGCTGCGGGAGCTGATTGAGCGTGTGGGCATTACATCTATCTTTGTTACGCATGATCAGGACGAAGCGATTGAAGTGGCAGACGAGATCATGATTATCAGCCAGGGAAGACTGGAGCAGAAGGGAACCCCTTGGGATATTTATAAAAACCCGCAAACGCCATTCGTGGCGACTTTTATTGGCGAGTCTACGGTGGTGGAGGATGCTTCCCAGCTAAAAGGCTTTGAGCATGCGGTTCAGGGCAGCAATACACGTGCATTGATTCGACCAGAGTACATCGAGATCGGGTTAAAGAATGAATTTACCATGTTATCGGCAACGGAAAAAGGCACCGTCAAGCATCTTCACTTCCGCGGCAGTGAGTGGATGGTGGAAGTTGAGGTGCGGGGCCACAAGCTGATTACGTATCGCTCGCTGGAGAAAACCACGCTGGAGATCGGGCAGACCATTCGTGTGCTTGTGCACCGTGCTTATTTGTTTAATGACTCGGAGAGCTGGATTGTGGAGAACCGACTCAAGGAAGATCCGATGCCGGTCATGATCTAGAGCCCGTTATTGTAAGGGGAATATAGAAATGAAAGAAGGAGCAGCTATGCAGACGAGCCAAAACAAAAAGAAATTCATCTCTCTATACGTCATTCTGATGCTTGTGCTCGTCTGTGTAACTGCCGGATGCAGCAAGCAGGAGGGGCAGGCGCAGTCATCTCCGGTCTCAGGTGGTAATTCATCTCATACGTTGGTAATTGGTGCATATAGCGTAGCGAAGGATGCCGTGGGAGAGCTGCTACCGAAGTTTCAGGCGGAATGGAAGGCGAAGACGGGACAAACGATTAACTTTCAGGAGTCATATGAAGCTTCAGGAACACAGGCGCGAGCCATTGTTGGCGGGTTTGAGGCAGATGTTGCCCTGCTTGCGATGGAAAGCGACATTGATAAGCTGGTGAAGGCCAAGCTGGTCACAACGGATTGGAAGCAGACCCCGAATGCGGGCATGATTACCCGTTCAATTGTTGTTCTGGGTACAAGAGCAGGCAATCCCAAGGGCATCAAGGACTTTCAGGACTTGACCAAGCCTGGTGTGAAGGTGTTATACCCGAATCCGAAAACTTCCGGCGGTGCACAGTGGGATATCAACGCCATCTACGGTGCAGGACTGAAGCTGTCGGAGGAGAGGGAAGGCCAGAAGGACCCTGCTGCAGCGAAGGCGTTTCTGGAAGAAGTGCATCAGAATGTCGAATCGCTGGACAAGAGCGGCCGATCCTCCATGGCAGCCTTCGAATATGGTGTGGGCGATGTCATCGTGACGTACGAAAATGAACTGTTAGCCCGGATTGCAAAGGGAGTCAAGTATGATATCGTGGTGCCGAAAAATACCATTCTGATCGAAAATCCCGCAGTAGTGGTGGATAAATACGCGGACAAACACGGTAATCGCGAGCTGGCAGAGGCGTTTATCGCTTATCTGCGGACGCCTGGAGCACAGCGGATTTTTGCGAAGCATGGCTTCCGCTCGGTAGACCCGGATGTATTCGCGGAGACGAAGGCCTCGTTCCCGACACCGGCAGGTCTGTTTGATATCAACTATTTGGGCGGATGGGATGAGGTGCGCAAGACACTCTATTCCAAACGTGGCGTATGGTATCAGGTGCTTGCAGGCTTGTAACAGCGACTTTCCAGGTTATTCTGTCATCGGAGTGGACTGTGTAAAATCTTTAGTTACAGCTAATATCGGCATGTGAGCCTTCATTTCGCGTATGTGGAGATGGAGGTTTTTTTCTGCCAAAAGGTTATAATAGGGAGTATACTAATGCACAAGCTGGCATAATCGTAGTTGCAGAAAGGCGTGACAGGAATGAGTACAGAGATCAAATTATCCCAAAGTACCGCGATTCGACTGGAGCAGGCCCGGGGAAAGGGCATGCCGGAAGCGGATATTCTCAAGGCAATTCAAGCCAAGGACGTGGCGGCATTTGATGCCGTGTCCGAGGAACATTATCGCTATGATACCTTTTTCTCTTATGCGGACGAGCACGGCGAGAAGCTGGAGGAAGCCCTTCTGAACGGGTATCGAATTACGTTTAATACTCGCGGTGGACTGGGCATCTGGCTGGAAAAGGCATTTAATCTGCAAGCAGATAAGGATTTCACGGTAGGTGAGGGCATCATCACAGGTTTGCAGTTGACTGCTGCCCAGGCAGAGGTGCTGGAGCAGCGCCTGGCATGGAACTGGGTCATTACCGATGCCAAGGAGATTCCTGCGGGCCGTGAACTGACCTTGAAACTGCGTGCGCTGGTGTGAGCGAGCGCCTTCTTCATGATGTCTGACAAGGGGTTCCACAGGTCAGACGACAGACTTTCCCGGACAGCGGTAATGAGCTGCAACGGGAGAGTCTTTTTTTTGCAAAAGCGGAGGTAGAGGATTACAATTTACATAGAATGTTTGAGATCAAGCGTAAGGGTCAAAGAACAAAAGAGTATAACATCTGAGCTGATCGGGCTTCAGGGAGCGAGAGGGGAATGCGGAATGAATCAGCTCACATTTCTGGGCACAGGCGATGCTATGGGTGTTCCACGGGTGTATTGTGATTGTGAGGTATGTATGGAGGCCAGGCTAACGGGAGAGAATCGACGCAAGCGTTCATCGGTACTGATCCACGAGGGCGGTCACGTTCGAGATAGGTATGAAGACAGAAGGTTTATGATTGACTGCGGACCCGACTGGCGTTCCCAGATGGAGGATCAGGGCATACGGATGGTGCACACCCTGCTCATTACACATGCGCATTTTGATCATATCGGCGGTTTGCCGGAATGGGCGGATGCGTGCCGCTGGCTGGGGGTGAAGGGCAAGCTGTATGCTCCGCGTGAGGTGATCGTCACGATTCAGGCGCAGTTTCCGTGGCTTGCTCGTCATATGGATTTTCTGGAGACGGATGACGGAATCGAAGTGGGTGGATGGAGCATTCGCTCCTGGAAGGTATGTCACGGGCACAATGGATACTCGTATGCTTACCGACTGGAACGTGAGGGGTATGCGTGGGCATACTGTTCGGACGCAATTGATCTGAAGAAGCAGGAGAAGGTATTGCTGTATGGACTCGACCTGCTGGTGCTGGGTACGAGCTTTGTGCATGAGCTGGCAGAATTTTCGACGCGTTCGGTGTATGATATGCAGGAGGCGCAGGAGCTTTTGCGGGAGCTGCAGCCGAGGCAGACGTATTTTACACATATGTCTCATGATGTTGATGTACGTCAGAATTACAGCCTGGATCAAGGTATAACGGTAGCTCTGACAGGCATGACGGTGAAGCTGGGTTAAGTCTGAGATGAGCAGCATGGGATGAGCCAGATTAGCATATGAAAAAAAATGAAGAAGAGCGTATCCTTCGTAGGGGCTTCTTCGTTTACATAGTGAAAGTCATCTAAATTAGTATCAATCAGGAACCAGCAAAGGGGGGCCCCCGAGATGGCCTTTGTGAAGTCCGTAGATCGTCAGATCAACAGTATACAGCATGAATGGAACAATACTACGAGCAGTTACTACATGACAAATGAATCAAACGAGCGTAATACAGATTATCCCACATACGGCATGGCTGTAGCTAATGCAGCTCAGGTCATGGGCAGAAACCAGGATATGGCGGGAGAGAACCGGCCAGAATCAACCCTTCCACATGTATTGCCGGACCTGATGGGATCTTTATATGCGTATTGCCTTTCACTGACCAAATCGATGAACGAGGCAGAGGATCTGATGCAGGAAACCTGTCTCAAGGCGTTATCGTCTGCTGCGGCTCATGCTGTAAAACGAACGGAGGCGTTCAATTGGGAGGCTTATCTGATTCGGATCGCACGGAATACGTGGATTGATGCAATCCGCAAGCAGGAGAAGCTACGATCCATAGTGGATGGTCTGAAACCTGTGATGTCAGCGTATGTGGAGGAAGAGCCATGGGAAGAGCTGGAGTCGGCGGTAAGTGTTCTGATTCGGGAGCTTTCACCGTTGCAGCGAGTGATTTATATATTGCGTGAAATGATGGGATATACGGCGGCAGAGACTGCAGGTATGCTAAATACAACCGAAGGAGCTGTGAAGGCGGCTTTAAATCGAGCCCGTACGGCCTTGAGCAAGGTGAAGCAGCAGCTGGAGGAAGCCGGAACGGATGCCATATTTGAAATGAGTTCAGTGGGAGGAGCTGCTGATGCAGAACAGGAGCAGCTTCGAAGCTATCTATTGGCTTTCCGACAGGGGGATACGGCTCGTCTGATTGACCTGTGTCTGAATCGGATGTATGATCCGATGGCTGTGGCGGGTACGATTCTGCAGAGCACTTTGCCGTCTACATCAATGCAGCCAGTGATGGCGTATCATGAATATACTGCTTTGGATATGAATTCAATGTCTTATCGAGTCGGTTATACGATTCTCCTGGCTGCCTAATGATAAGGAGGCGACCCGGCATATGAATGTAGTACCTTATGTAGTGGAGCAGACCGCTCGTGGTGAGCGGAGTTACGATATTTATTCACGTTTGCTGAAAGACCGCATCATTATGGTGTCGGGAGAGATTGAGGATCAGATGGCCAATGCCATTGTGGCCCAGCTGCTGTTTTTGAGTGCAGAGGACCCGGATAAGGATATTCAGATGTACATTAACAGCCCTGGGGGCTCGGTGACAGCAGGGTTCTCGATCTATGATACGATGCAGTTTGTGAAGCCGGACATTTCAACGATCTGCACAGGCATGGCTGCCAGCTTCGGCACAATTCTGCTCGTGGGCGGCACCAAAGGAAAACGCATGGCGCTGCCCAACAGTGAGATCATGATTCATCAGCCACATGGCGGTACGCGCGGGCAGGCATCAGATATGCTCATTCATGCGAATCGCATTATTCAGCACCGCCAGCGTCTGAACCAGCTGCTGGCAGATCATACAGGCCAGCCACTGGAGCGGATTGAGAAAGATTCCGACCGTGACTATTTCCTTACAGCGGCGGAAGCGGTGGACTATGGTCTGGTGGATAAGGTAGTTACAGGTCCTGGCGCTTGAATGTAAATGCACGCTAAGTGTAGGCTAGGTGTAGGCAAAAGTGAAGTTTGGTGTGAAAGTAAGTATTACGAATAAGTATGTGAAAGAATACGAGCAAAAACCGGGCTGTCTCTAGCCAGTTTGTGTTTCAGGCGGCAAGCCTTGCAGGGATGACAGGAAACTGTCGTCCTTTTTTATTTTGATGCAGCGCGTTGAATTGTAAATTTGACTTAAACCAGGCATAGTGTATATATTATATATATACACTATGCCTGGTTTGTTCGTAAGATGTAGATGTGATGAGGTGAAAACACATGAATATTCGGATATCCAATGCATCAAGCGACCCTATTTATATTCAGATTTTATCCCAGATTCGGCAGAGCATTCTGAACGGAGAACTCGCAGCAGGGGATAGTCTGCCTTCCATTCGGCAGCTTGCTAAGGATTTGCAAGTCAGCGTCATTACAACGAAACGTGTGTACGAGGAGTTGGAAAAGGAGCAGCTGATTGATTCCGTAGTTGGTAAGGGGAGCTTTGTGTCCGGTGCAAATCAGGATTTTATCCGGGAGAGACGTATGAAACAATTGGAAAGCAAGATGCTTGAGGTTATTCAGGAAAGCAAGGCACTGGGCATGAGTTCGCAGGATTTGATTCATCATCTTACTTTGCTGTTAGAGGAGGAATAAACACGATGAACGCTATAGAATTCCGAAATGTGACAAAAGCCTACCCATTATTTAAGGTGCACAACATATCTATGGATGTAAAGGAAGGATACATCACAGGACTCATCGGCCCAAACGGAGCTGGAAAAAGCACCCTGATCAAAATGATTACAGGATTAATTCATCCCGATCAGGGAACATTGCGGACGTTGGGCAGTGAAATGCCAGAACAAGATGTAGCTGTCAAGCAGCGCTTGGGAATTGTATCCGATGAATGCTTTTATTACGAACATCTGACAATCCGAGAGATGGCCCGTATGATTGCTCCCTTTTACAGCTGCTGGGATCATGCTTTGTTCAACCGTTACCTGGAGCAGTTTGAACTGTCTCCCAAAAAGAAAATTCAGGATTTATCCAAAGGCATGAAGATCAAATTTTCCCTTGCGGTAGCTCTGTCACATGATGCCGATCTGCTTGTCATGGATGAACCAACATCGGGTCTTGATCCCGTTTTTCGGAGGGAGCTGCTTGATCTTCTGGCGGGAATGATTCAGGATGAGACGAAGTCTATCATTTTCTCGACACATATTACGACAGATCTAGAGCGCATTGCGGATTATATTGCGTTTGTTAACCAAGGCAAGATCATTTTTAATGAAGCCAAAGACGATGTACTTGAACGCTACACCATTGTCAAAGGAGACATGGAGCTCCTGGATGCCGATACCCGGAGACATTTCATTGGTATTAGAGAAACAAGTGTTGGTTTTGAAGCGTTGTCAGATAACAAAGCGGAAGCACAGGATCTGTTTGGCAACGAGGCGCTACTACACAGGCCCGCCTTGGAAGACCTCATTTATTTCACCGCAAAAGGGGGACGTCAGCATGTTTAATCTGCTTCGCAAAGACTTTATCGTTCTGAAAAGCTCCTTGTGGACAATTGCACTGTATTTGGTGGTGTTCAGCTTCGCTTTTATTCCAAGCAGTGAAATGTCTATGTATTTTGTGGGTATTTACACCGCTTTTGGCTCGATTATGCTAGCGACGATGATCGATATTAAAAACAATAATCATAACTTTCTGGTGACTCTCCCAGTCAGCCGCAAACAGATCGTGAAAGCCAAGTACTTGTCCTCCATTCTGTATGCACTGTTTGGAGTGTTAACCTCTTACGGAATTCACAAGCTGGTTAAACTGAATTATCCTGAGTTGAACAAACCCCATTATTCATTATTGGATATTGTTATCTCGCTGGGCATCGTACTTGTGCTGGTGTCGATCTACATGCCACTTTTCTATGCACTTAGCAAAAAGGGGGCGGGCATCATCAATACTATATTTTTGATCTGTATGATTATTCTGGCCCAGCCTGCTGCGTTTCTTCTCCATATGGCTGGTAAGAAAGGACTGGGTACAGCGCCAGTTATCTCAGCAGTTTCCGTGGCCATTATAGCGCTGTTTCTCATTTCGTATATCGTTACGATTCGTCTCTTCGAGAGAAAAGACCTGTAAGCCTGTTGATTTATGGACGCACTCATCAACATCTCTATATGCCCTTCCGGTGGTCGCTATCGCTAACGATCTCAGAAAAGCTTATTTATTGCATTTCAGGGTGTTTTAAAATGTAACGATCTCCAGTAACGCTATTTCATATAATCTATGCGATTTACGGCCATTTCCCATCAAAAATGCTAGATTAGCGTCCACTGAGATCGTTACATTTTTTCAGTAGTGAAAAACGCTTGAATAAGGCTTCTGGTGATCGTTAGCGTTAGCATATCAACAAAGGCAGCGGTGAGCCAGTTTCATCCTAGGCACAGAAATGTCTAATGGAATCTTTGGCAGGTCCCAAACTGTAGTTATACGCTCAATCTTTCCACGTTCTGAAGTTCCCAAGTTCCCAAGTTCCCAAGTTCCACACTCCCATGTCCTTTCCTTTATCCAGTGCGAGGTTAATCCTCCCTGTCCTCTACTGATTCGTTTTAGCTTCTCTCCGCCAAAGTGATCAGTCTGTGCATTCCCTCTCGAATCTGCTGCTCACGGGCGTAGGAGAAGGAGAGGCGAAGCTTGCGACTGCCGGAAGTATGCGAAGGATCAAATACCGTCCCTGGCACAAAAGCAACCGAGTGCTCCATGCTTCGATGCAGCAGCCTGCCTGTGTCTATTCCTTCGGGAAGCTCGGCCCAGATATTCAGGCCGCCCTCAGGACGAGTCCATGTCCAGTTGGTCTCCTGCAGACATTGCTCCATCACTTCCATGCGCAGCTGAATCGCGGTGCGTAGCTTGGACAGATGCTGATGCATGCGTTCGGATTGAAAATAGCGCAGAAACAGCTTCTGATTCAGCAGCGGTGATCCGTTATCCGTCAAAGCTTTGATCGCCTTTAGTCCTGGCATAAGCTTCGGGCGACACATGATGGCTGCAATCCGCAAACCCGGCACAACGTATTTGCTATAGCTGCGGATGTACAACGTATGCCCGGAGGTATCGTAGGTAAAGATGGGTGCCGGGGGTTTCTCTTTAAAATATATATCATATGTGCTGTCGTCCTCCACCAGGAAGCAGCCGTATTGCTCAGCCAGCTCCGGCAGCTGTTTACGCTGCTCCACCGAGATGTTGATCCCGGTTGGGTTCTGAAAGGTCGGTGTCATATAAAAGAGCCGCGGCTTCTCTGTTCTCATCAAATGCTCAATCTGTTCCAGATCGTAGCCTTCCGGGTGGATATCGGTGAAGACGAGCCGTGCACCCTGTTTGCGGAAAATCTCCATGGCAGGGCCGTAGGTTGGTCGTTCGATCAATACCTTGTCTCCAGGTTTGACCAATGCACGGGAGATGACATCAATGGCCTGCTGTGCACCGGATGTAATTAGCACTTCGTCAGCAGAGAGATAGAAACGTTCCTTGCTCGTCAGATGACTAGCCAGACTGCTGCGCAGCTCCAGATCACCCTGGATGGTTGAATATGTGCCGAGTAACCGAGGATACTGGTCCAGCAGGTCACGCATTAACTCGCCCCAGTATCGGTTGGGCAGCAGAGCAGGATCAATCAATGACTTGGAGAATTGATATTCAGCCTCAAGGGATTGGACCCGGTCGAGCGAGTCCCAATGAAGCCAGGCAGACACGGATGGATCATCCGCCTGTTCTGCTTCCGCTAATGGTTTGGCGGGACTGATATAATAACCCGACTTGTCTTTGACATAGACAATCCCGCGCTGCTTTAACTCCTGATACGCCTTAAATACCGTTAGCCGATGTACGCCGAGCAGTTCGGACAAGCTTCGCACCGAGGGCAGCTTCTCCTGTTCCGTCCATTCACCTGCTTCGATCCGCACCATGAGATAATGAATGACCTGCTCGTACCGTTTCATGCTGTTATCTGTCATCATGATAGTTTCACCCACCCGCTTCACGCTCCTTCTGAGCCTTATTGTAACAGCTAATGGGAGATAACTGTTCTGTTTTGTTCATTCTGTTCTGTAGACCATGAGCTATGATGGAGAACAGATAAAGGAGTGGTTAACATGGTAGGGGTTGCATTTACGGTGATGTGTCTCGTCTTTGGCACAACATTTCTCGCGATTAAAGTTGGAGTTGAGGCAGGCATGCCACCTTTTCTGTCAGCCGGGTTACGGTTTGTGATCGCAGGAGCTTTAATGTTTACATGGATGTGGATGAAGGGAAAAGTGAGCTTGTCGCTGCTGTTCCGCAAAGAAATGCTGATTACAGGGGTGGGACTGACCTTCGGGACGTTTGCCACGTTGTATTGGGCTGAACAGCATGTCAGTTCAGGTGTAGGGGCAATTCTATCCGCTACAGGGCCACTAATGATTATGGTGATGCAGACGGCATTGTTACGGCAAAAAACCTCTGCCCGCATGATTGCTGGCTGTCTGATCGGTTTTACTGGCGTTGTGCTTGTTGTGCTGCCGGGAGTGTCCCTTGGTGCGGGTTCATTATTTTTGTGGGGTTGCATCGCTGTGCTTGTAGGGGAGGTCTGTTATTCGGCAGGTACGCTCTACTCCAAAAAAGTCATTCACCAGTTCAGTGAGATGAGTCCTGTGGCGATTAATGCGGTGCAGATGATGTATGGAGGCTTACTGTTATCCGTGCTATCGGCATTAACGGAGTCCTGGAATATGTCAGCACTGGATGTACTGCCAGCGGTGTCTTCCGTGATCTATCTGACGGTCATCGGCTCGATGGTAGGCCACAGTCTGTTCTATTGGATTATGTCGCGCACCAATCCGCTATTCCCGGCAACCTGGCTGTATATCTCTCCGCCCATTGCAGTCGGACTTGGCGCGATAGTCTATGATGAGCATGTCAGCTGGGTAACGTGGGTTGGCGTTGTGCTGGTGATCTCGGGCTTGTTGGCAATGAATGAGAAGGTGAGCAACTGGTTGAAGAGAGAACGTGTGACAGGGGTGGGGAAAGCTCCTGAATCTGTTTTGAAATAGAACGCCGAAGGATAAAGAGCATTGAAATCCAATAGGATACGCTTCTTATGAAGCTTGCGATCATCTTAAAGTGAAAGGCTCAATCTTGAGATCAGCTCCTGATTCCAGATTGAGCTGTTTGCTATTCTAACAGGATGTTCTCATTAACCAATTGGTAGTAATATTCATCCATCTGTTCAGCTGTAATATTTTCTTCAAAATGAAGTATCCACCACGTCACAAGTAGGCTAATCACCCCCGAGTGAAATTCCGCTACAAGCTCAACAGGAAGTGAAAATTGCTTGCCTCTTTTCTTTAGTTCCAGAAAATCTCGCTTGAAGAGTTCTCCGATATAATTTCTGAAAAAATCATTGAACACCTCATCCTCCTTTTGGTTTTGAACAATCGTTGTCAGCACGTTTCCAGACATAATTTTAGATAGGCTTTGCAATGGCTGCTGTAACCGCTCTTCTACATCCATTTGCAAATAATCTCTCAGGAACCAGGTCAGGGTGGAGGACAGCAGCGCGAATTTATCTTCAAAATGTTTGTAAAATGTTGTGCGATGAACCATGGCTTGGTCACATATTTCATTAATCGTAATGTTACTGAATCGTTGTCCGTGCATGGACAATAGATCAATAAGCGCCATCGTTAACAATTTATGAGTACGGGTAACTCTCAAATCTACTTTTTTACCAACTATTTTCATCTACACCATTTCCTTATTGTAGTTTATCTATATACTTGCCTTATATTGTTCCTTACCAAAAAAGAGATTTTAGTTATATATTGGTATTATAAGTATATTTTTGATTAGTCTACAACTGTAGAAAAATAACCCTCATAGAAAGGATGGATTTACGATGCCTGATATGAAAAAAGCCGTGGTGATTGGAGCAGGGATTGCAGGGTTAATCACTGCACGAATGTTATCTGATTATTATGAAGAGGTATGTATTATCGAGCGAGATGAGCTGCCTGCTGAACCGTTGAATCGACAGGGTGTTCCCCAATCCTTTCATCCACATCGGGTATTGCCACGGGGTGGACTCATTCTGGAACATTACTTCCCCGGATACAATGATGAATTGATTACACTGGGTGCCATTCCTTCAGAAAAAGAGAAGATTGTCATTGCCAATCGTTACGGAACATTAGTCAATAAGGCGGATGCTGCATCTCCCTTCAACATTGCATCGTGCAGCAGAGCCTTGCTCGAATGGGTACTGCGTCAGCGGGTCCAGAACATAGATCATGTAAGCTTCTTAACGAGTACGGAAGTTACCGGGTTAATGGTGTCAGAAGATCAGCGTTCCATTACAGGCGTATTTACTAAAGAAAGAGGCCCTGATCAGCCGATAGAGATGCTTGCAGCAGATATGGTAATTGATGCTTCGGGACGATCTTCCAAATTGATCAGGTGGCTGGACAAGATCGGTTTGTCCGTGCCTGAGCCGGAGGTGCTGAAGGTATCGCTTGGTTACAGCACCCGCTACTACAACATACCATTCTCTATTCAACATGAATGGGGAACCGTGATAACGGAATCAGACCCGGAGGAAGGAATTCGTGCAGGCATGTTATGGCGTATCGAAAATGATATTGCGGGAGTACTGCTCTTCAACGCAGGTGGCAATGAATATCCTTCCACCGATCCGGATGAGTTCCAAAAGCAAATCAAGCAGCTGTTTGCTTCAGATGAAATCTCGGCTTTAACAGACCAGTTGGAGCCTCTTCAAGGGCCGCGGGGATATCGTATTTCCGAGTCTGTCCGTCAACATTTTGAACTTATGGAGCATTGGCCGTCAGGCTTGCTCGTTCTTGGCGATTCATTTTGCAGCTTCGATCCGATCCATGGTCAGGGCATGACGGTTGCCGCAATTGAAGCCGAGACGATAGGGAAATGTTTGGAGGCACAGCGAGTGCATCCTGAGCCGCAGTTTGAGCGCCAAGTGCTGCTTCGGATGCAGCAGGAGATCGAACCGGCCTGGTGGCTGAGTTCCGTGGCTGATCTGCGTTGGCAGGGGGTTGAACATGTTGGAACATCCCAACTGAAGGGTGTATCCTTTGCCCAGAAATATATCAATTTGTTTGTGAAGCAGGCGATGAAAAGGTCGAGCCAGGAAAACCATAATCATCTCTTTTTTATGCAGTTTCTGATGAATGCCTTAATCCTTCCTCCAAGCGAATTTTTTAAAGGGGACGTCCTCAACATGATCCTGAACGACAATGGCTCTGAAGAAGAAATGGAGTTAAGAGCAGAGCTTGGCGTTGAAGATCCGGGGCTTTTCCAGCAAAGAATAGATGAGATTATTCCGTCATTTCAGTTGGAGCCTGATGCTCGAATCAACAAAATACTGGATTCTTTGCGGCTTGCTATGAGCAAATAAGTAGAAGAACATGAACAAATAATGTTAATTGAGTTCCACTAAAAAAACAGCCTGGAACCACAGCTTATGTGGTATCCGGACTGTTTTTTGGTTAACGACTTATGAATTACTCTGCGTTTAATACAAACTTCTCGATAACCTCTTTGACACCGTCCTCGTTGTTGCTTGCCGTAATGTAATCTGCCAGCTCCTTCAGGGCAGGGATGGCGTTACCCATCGCTACACCAAGACCGGCTACCTCCAGCATCTCGTGATCGTTCCACGAGTCCCCGATGGCGATGCATTCGCTGAGCTGATGACCGAAATGATCAGCCAGGAATGTCAGCGCGTGACCTTTTGTACCTTCTTTATGCATGATTTCGAGGAAATACGGCTTGGATTTCGTAATGTGTACCTCTGGGCCGAGCAACTCACGCAGCTCAACAGCCACTTGATCCAGATAGTCTGGCTCATCAATGATGAGCAGCTTTGGTGTAGGCTGTTCGATCACTTTAATGAAATCAGACTCGATGTAATATTGAGTGCCGTTTAACTTGGCATAATCAAGCAGTTTTTGATTTTCCTCACGGGCGTAGAGCTTGTCGTTGATGTATGTTTGCAGATGCAGGTTGTTCTCCAGACAGTAGTCAAACAGCTTGCGGGAAGCCTCTTGTGGTACATAGCGCTCATACAGCACCTTTTCGTCCAGCAGGTTTTTCACCAAAGCACCTTGATACGTGATAATTGGCACGTTCAGCTTGGTTTGGCGTGCCAGTGCCTGTGCAGAAGCATACGCGCGTCCAGTAGCGAGAGTTACTACCACACCGTGTGCTACCGCTTGTTCCAGTGCAGTTTGCGTAGCAGGTGTAACTTCCTTGTTGTCGTTAATCAGGGTGTCGTCGATGTCGATGGCAATAAGTTTGTAGGTCATGTGATGTTTCTCTCCTTTTTTATCTGGTTCTATTTCATTGAACAAAATAGGCTCACCCAAAAACTACGATGACAGAATAACCTTCCAATCACTGTGATCCTCCGATTTTTTTGAACTCTTATAAGGAGAAAATCCGGTGATAAGCATATGCTTCCGATGCAGCTTTCTTACAGAAAGCTTTCAGGCGAACGCTTCGCTTTTTCAGATTTCTTCTGTGCTCTCCGTTGCTGTGATCCTATATCGTTCAAACAAGCTATATCCATCTAACGGTTATTTTCTTCTCTACTCCTCCAGGAAAATAAGACCGATAAAGTCCTCCAGCTCCAGGTTGCCGAAGTAATGCTTCACATCCAGACCTTCCAGAGCGGAGCGCACCTCCGTTTCGTCATAACGCTTGCCACGCAGCATATCCTCGATATCAGCCACATCGCCAACACCGAAGAAATCGCCGAAGATTTTGATATCCTCGATGCGTCCATCCTTGATGTTCATGCGCAGATCAATAATGCCGACAGGAAATTTGCGGGTGTGCTTCACATTGCTTTCCGGTGACAGACCGTAGTTCCAGTCCCAGTTGTTATAACGCTCGGCGGAGATTTCCTTGATTTTGTCCCAGTCCTTCTCGGTCAGCTTGTACTGAGGAACATCCTTCGGCTCCATGCCGAAAATGTGACGCAGCAGCGCATCACGAAACTGTTCAATCGTCAGATTGGTGTCGATCAGCTCACGAATGTTGGCCACGCGACTGCGGACCGATTTGGTGCTCTTGGATTTGAATTTCTCGGGATTCACGTTCAGGGAAGCCTGCACATGCTCCAGATTCAGATCAAACATCAGCGTGCCATGACTGAACATGCGTCCACGGGTAGCAAATTGCGCGTTGCCCGAAATTTTCTTTTCGCCCACTTGCAGATCATTACGTCCAGTCAACTCGGCATTTACGCCAAGCTCGTGCAGGGCTTCAACGACAGGCTGGGTGAACTTGCGGAAGTTGTGGAAGGATTGACCATCATCCGCAGTGATAAAACTGAAATTCAGGTTGCCCAGATCATGATACACCGCACCGCCCCCGGATAGACGACGTACCACCTGCACTCCGTTATCCTGAACGTACTCGATATTAATCTCTTCGATTGTATTCTGGTGTTTACCGATAATAATCGACGGACGGTTGATATAAAACAGCAGATAGCTGTCATCCTCCATCGGCAGATGCTTCAGAATGTACTCCTCAATCGCAAGGTTTACAGAAGGATCTGTAATGCCCTGATTATCTACAAACAGCATGGTCATTCCTCCATTAATGTATGTGAGGGACGTCAAATCCCTTATGTAGTGATGCTTGTGAAAATGATTCGGAGCCAAGGCTCCTGAAATTCCTCTTCTATTGTAAACGAATTGCGGTTAGGACACAAAGAAAACACGCAACCTTCTTACATACAAGTTCTGGCTTGGGCTCTAACGATAAAAATGAAAAACAATACAGGATTGACCCGTACCTCAAGTGCCATCCATAATAAAAAGAACATGCAGAGAGGATGACGGATGAATGACCGGTTATATCGAAGTGTTCGGACATGGCGGAGATGTGGAGACCGCAGCTTCGCGTTTTGGAGGAAATGCCACAGATTTTCTCGATTACAGCGCCAATATTAACCCGTTAGGACCGCCCAGGGAAGTGATGGAGACTCTGCTGCAGGGGATGCATGCTGTGCTTCGTTATCCCGATCCGGGGCATCGTGCCTTCAAAGCATTGCTGAGTGAACGACTGGCGGTAACGCAGGAACAAATCTCTGTGGGCAATGGTGCGGCTGAAAGTATGGCGCTGATTCTGCTTGGACTTGCTCCACGCAGGGTGGGAACCGTAGAGCCAGGCTTCTCGGAGTACGGAGCCTTGGCACGGCAATTTGGGGCAGAGGTTGTACATGCGATGGGCCGGGAAGAGCTGAACTGGCGTGCAAGGCCCGAAGATATTGAACGGCTGATGGAGGAGGTAGACCTGCTATTCCTCGGACAGCCTAACAATCCGAACGGTGTGCAATATCCGCTGGAGGTGCTTCACAGGCTGGCACGCAAAGCAGAAGATAGCGATACCGTGCTCGTTATTGACGAGGCTTTTATTGATTTTATTCCAGCCGCCCGGCGTCAGTCTCTCGCTTCGGATGTGAATAAGTATCCGAATATCATCATCATTCGCTCCATGACCAAGTTCTACGCCATTCCCGGTCTGCGCCTTGGCTATGCGATGGGGAATGCAAAATATATACGGGCGATGACACAAAAGCAGGTCACCTGGAGCGTAAACGGGCTGGCCCTTGCTGCTGGTGAGGCCTGCATGCGCAGCGGCGAACGATATGAACAGGAGACGATTGAGCAGATTGCGAAGGAGAGAGCACGGCTGATTACAGCACTGGACGCGTATGGATGCAGTGTAACGCCGGGAGAAGCCAACTTCTTGCTGGTACATGTGCCGGAGCCTTGGACGGCAGCTTCGATGCAGGAGGCACTCGGGCGGCGAGGTGTTCTGATTCGCAGCTGTGCCATGTATCCAGGACTCGGTGCAGGGCATGTTCGCTTCGCAGTGAAAGAGCCCCGAGCCAATGAGCGATTGCTTGAGGTGCTGGGAAGTGTACTTGCAGCAGGAGAGCCTCAGCACCTGAAGGGAGCATCGACTTATTAAGCTGGTCGTGCAGCATTTCATACTGAATGTGAAGGAATATGGAAGCCGAAGTGAACGAAGAGAGAAGAGAGAAGAGAGAAGAGAGAAGAGAGAAGAGAGAAGAGAGAAGAGAGAAGAGAGAAGAGAGAGGCAGGGAAGCCGCTGTGACACTCCCGTTTTATAACTATTTTACACATGACAAAAAAGACGAGAACACTTATATGTCCTCTTCCTGGCCGGGTCTGCGAATATCAGCACATGAACGCCATATCAGGGCCCATAGTCCGCAGATTGTGCAGGCGTTATCGAGTGCGGTGTATGGTGGTGGCATGCTCAAGCTGGATCGTGTCTTTAATATCTATGTGGATATGCATTATCGCTGTGATGATCCACCCCGTGATATTGAGCAAGCACTACATGAATGGCAGGAGCGACCTGAGCAATGTGCCGGCTTGTTAACAGCGGTCAGGCTGGAGCACACCTCTATTCAGGAGTATACAAGTGCTCATTTTGGGTTGCTGTGCTGTACTACAGCAGGGGTATCGAATGCAGCGCGCGCTGGCTCGGAGAGAACCGTATTTGATGTCCATGGCAAAAAACACAAAACGACAGCCTTGCCCCTGCGGGTTGCAGAGGCTGCTTCGGCAATTGCGCCTGAGTACAGTGCCTTGCACGTCTGTGACCTATCAAACACACCTTCATCTGACACATCCAGCATATCTTCATCCAATACATCCAGCATATCTTCATATATCCCTGGAACGATTAATATCATGCTGTGGTTTAACGGACAGATGACCCCGTCTGCGATGGTTAACGCCATTCAGACAGCGGTCGAGGCCAAGGCAGCAGCACTCGCGGATGCAGGAATTATGGATTCGGAGAACGGGCAGACTGCCACAGGCACAACAACGGATGCCATTGTGCTCGCTATTCGTCAGGCTGAGCATGAGAGCCAGCCGCTGCATGCATATGCAGGTACAGCTACCGCTATGGGCGCGGCGATTGGCCGATTAGTATATGACACAGTGACAGAAAGCCTTCAGGCTGGACTGCATTGGAAAGAGAGGAGAGGACAAGGCGACAATGACATTTGATGTTGGACACCTAGGGGCATCACCCTTCTGGGCAGGTATGGCAGGAGCCTGGATCATCATCCTTGCGTACATATTGGACCGATGCATCGGAGATCCGCGCTGGATACCCCATCCGGTGATCGGCATGGGGAAAGGCATCTCTGCTCTGGAACGTGTTATCCGTTCATATGTGAAGACGGATGGTGGATTGAAGAGAGCTGGTTTATTATTGCCGCTCCTGATTGCCGGGGGTGCATTTGCTGTGACGTGGGTCGTTTTGTTTCTGCTGGGTATGATTCATCCGATCCTGGCAGCATTAGCCGAAGTTGTACTTATTGCAACCACGATTGCTTCCAAAGGATTACGTGATGCAGGTATGGAAGTATACGGTCATCTGAAACAGCAGGACTATACTGCCGCAAGGCGTTCACTTGGCATGATTGTTGGACGTGACACGGCACATCTGGATGAGCCTGAGGTCGTTCGGGGAACGGTGGAGACGGTCGCGGAAAATATCGTGGATGCCATCGTATCCCCGTTATTCTATGCACTCATTGGCGGCGCTCCGCTGGCTATGGCGTACCGTGCTGTCAATACGCTAGACTCAATGGTAGGTTATAAAAATGACAAGTATCTGCATCTTGGCTGGGCCTCTGCCCGTCTGGACGATTGGGCGAACTGGATTCCCGCCCGTCTGACCGCGATGCTGTTAATTGCGGGAGCATGGGTCATGAAACTGGATGCAAACGGCGCAGCGCGTATGGTTATCCGAGATGCAAGATTGCATCCAAGCCCGAACAGCGGTTTCCCGGAATCAGCCGTTGCAGGTGCGCTCGGGATTCGTTTGGGCGGACATAATGTGTATCACGGTGTATCCTCGTTTCGTGCGTACATGGGCGAAGCAACACGGCCAATGGAGGCTGAAGATATCGTGCGCACAACACGGCTGATGTTCTGGTCTGCGGGCGCTTTTGTTTCCTTATGTTTCTTGACCGTGCTTGTTGCATGGCTGGCTGGAGGCACGCTGTTATGGTAATAAAGTCAGGGCAAGAGCAGCATGAATCAGAACAGGATGCATCACTACGGAGTGAATCAGGACAGCTTGGTCCGCAGCGCAGCCTTGTGCTGATCCGTCATGGAACGACGTCGTGGAATGTGGAAAAAAAATATTTGGGGCATACCGACATCGGTCTGCTGCCTGATGCACAGGAAGAGCTGGCTGTGCTGCGCGAGCAATGCCGCGATCTCACATGGGACGCCGTGTATTGCAGTGACCTGCTTCGCTGCCGTCAGACGCTTGCACATATTGCGCCGCAGGCGGCTGCACAGACAAGGCTGGATCGCCGCCTGCGCGAGAATGATTTTGGACTGTGGGAAGGTCTGACCTATGAGCAATTGAAGCATAATCCGATGTACCGAAGCTGGATTGATCATCCGCAGGAGGTTACACCACCTGGGGGAGAGGCGTGGTCGGCTTTTGCCGAACGCATTGATTCATTTCTGGACGAGCATCTGTGTTCGGATGAAACATCATTGCTTTCGGGAGAGGTGGGCAAGCCATTACCGAGGACTTCACTCAGGACACTTATTGTGACACACGGCGGGGTCATTCGTTACATGCTGTCCCGACTCCTTGACGGCGTTGGGTTCTGGGATACACATGTCATCCCCGGCCAAGCCATTCAGGTTCATATGGAGAAGCAGAGCGGGAGATGGCTTGGCAGCAGGGTGACTTTTCCGTCAATCGGGTTGTAAGGCAGTGCAATATACCCTATAATCACAACAGAAGTGTGCTCGGTACTGACATGTTTGGTGGAATGGGCTGTGAAGCTTGATCGGATGTGTTGTGTGTTGAGTTCTGCGATTGTGTTAGATGGAATTAACCACTTTTAACGACCAAGGGTCCCGCGTGCGGAGCTGTTCATGATAGGGCAACACAAGATCATGATGCGCACAAGGGTAAAATGGGGAAGCTGGTGCAAATCCGGCACGGTCCCGCCACTGTGAAACAGGAGCATTCCTGTAAGTCAGATTACCAGCCCTGGACGTACAAGCCGCTGTTCCTTCGAGGAAAGGACAACGTTTCGGGCCATTCTATGTGCATGGACAGCCTAGGGCTGCATATGTACAGATTGCCGTATGCGAGACGTTCTCCCTGATCCTTGCAAGAGGGTCGGGGATTTTCTTGTTGTACACGATGTGTTGAAAAATATTATGTTACACGAGCCACTCCGATTGCAGTACCATTTTCCGATCGCTGTTATCCCCGGATTTTTTTGATTCCTTAAATTTGAGGGGGAAATCCGGTGATAAGCGTATGCTTCCGATGCAGCTTTCTTGTAGAAAGCTTTCAGGCGAACACTTCGTTTCTCCAAATGGGTTCTGCACTCTCCGTTAAACGTGTACATATCTTCATTTTCGTTTCACTGGAACACCAAGATGGGGCAGAGCATTAAGAGTGAGGTAATATGCAACAACAATAGTACAGATAGAGAAGGGGAGAATGAAACTCATGATTAAAAACTGGAAAGCACTAGCATCCCTGCTGAGTGCAGCGATGCTGGCACTGGCGCTGGCTGGATGCGGCAATGCGGCAACGAAAGAAGGGGCAGGCAGCTCTCAGCAGCCTGCGCAGGAGCAGTCTCAGGAACACACACAAACGGATTTCAAAACCCAATATCCACTTACGGTTACAGATGCGACAGGTGAATCATTCACGTTTGACAAAGCACCAACCAAAATCGTCTCGGTCTCTCCGGCTGAAACAGAATCTCTGTTTGCACTCGGACTGGACAAGGAGATCATTGGTGTTTCCGATTATGACGATTATCCCGAAGCGGCCAAAACCAAAGCCAAAATGGGCGGCATCAACAAGCCGAACGAAGAGTCTGTTATTGCGGCCGATGCCGATATCGTATTCGGAGGTATTTCATTAAGCGAGGATGCAGTGAAGAAGCTGCGTGATATGGGCATTACCATTTTTAAAACCGATCCTAAATCCATCGACGATGTGATGAACAATATTGAAACCTTTGGTAAAATTACCGATCATCAGGAGCAGGCTCAGAAGCTGATTGCACAGATGAAGCAGGATGTTACGGATGTCACCGAAGCAGTGAAAGCTGTAAAGCCGGAGGACAAGAAGAAAGTATATATTGAATTTTCCCCAGGCTGGACCGTAGGTAAAGGTGAATTCATGGATGAGCTGATCACTGTAGCAGGCGGCACCAATATTGCAGCAGACAAAGAGGGCTGGTATCAGATTAATGAGGAAAATGTCATTGCTGCCAACCCGGATGTTATTCTCTATGCAAACGATGTTATTGACGAGAATTCCAAAACGCTGGATCAGATTATCAAGGCGCGCAGCGGCTGGGATCAAATTACGGCAGTGAAGAACAATGCTGTAATGGGCTTGGATGCCAACCTGCTGAGCCGTCCGGGTCCGCGTGTAACCCAAGGATTGAAAGAAGTAGCCAAAGCGATCTATCCTGACCTGTTCAAATGAGCAAGAAGCTGATCCTGTTCGGAACGATAGGCGTGGCACTGCTGGTGCTTACCGTGCTCATCTGCACAGGCATCGGTTCAGTGGCGCTGCCCATTCGGGACATTGCAGGCATTCTTATTCATAAGCTGCCCTGGATCGGCGACTGGGTTACACCGGATTGGAACAAAGCGTCCGAACAGATTATATGGAAGGTTCGTTTCCCGCGTGTGTTGCTGGCGGTGCTGGTTGGAGCTTCACTGGCGATTGCGGGGGCGGGCTTTCAAGGGGTGCTGCGTAATCCGCTGGCCGATCCGTTTACATTGGGAGTATCCTCAGGAGCTTCGGTAGGTGCTGCATTTCTGATTTTCTTCGGGCTACAGTATGCTCTGATCGGAATCTGGACGCTGCCGCTGGTAGCCTTTTTGACCGGAGCCATTACGCTATGGTTTGTCATGGCCTTGGCTCGTGAAGGGCGTAAAATTCCTACGCACAGCCTGATTCTGGCAGGTGTCGTTATGCAAAGTTTTCTGGCTGCGGTCGTTTCCTTCCTGTCGACCATGTCCAAGCAGACGATTAATGAAATTATATACTGGACGATGGGAAGTCTGGCTCTGCGCGGGTGGTCGTATACGGCCATCCTTTTCCCGTATTTTCTGCTTGGACTAATCTTCCTGTGGAGCCGCGCGCGTTCGCTGAACGTGCTGGCACTCGGTGAACGTCAGGCTGCACATATCGGTGTTGGTGTGGACCGACTCAAGCTGTCTGTGCTCGCTGTGGGCACACTGCTCACAGCCGCAGCTGTCTCCGTCTCGGGCGTGATCGGGTTTGTCGGATTAGTTATTCCGCACATGCTGCGGCTGCTCGTAGGGCCGGACTATCGGCTGCTGGTACCTCTATCCGCGATTGGTGGAGCGATCTTTATGGTATGGGCAGATACGATTGCCCGCTCCTTGCTGGCCCCGACGGAAATTCCACTGGGGGTTGTCACTGCGTTTGTCGGGGCGCCGTTCTTCGCGTACCTGTTGCACCGGAACAAAAAGCTGCAGAAGGGGATGATGCCGTGAAGAAGCAGGTGGAGCAAAAGATCAGGCACCGTGTGAGGCATGGGACCGGGCAGTATACGGAATCAAAGCCGGACCCGAACGCTTCTTCCAGAGCAGAGTCAAACCATCCTGTCAGCACATTCTCCACAAGTGATGCCGAGCATCCTTCCTCCACGATGCTGGTGTCTGTTACAGGCGCGGGGAAATCCTATGGTAATCATCGTGCATTAAAGGATATTAACTGGCAGATTGCAGAAGGAGAATGGTGGGGCGTCGTTGGTGCAAATGGAAGCGGCAAGTCAACGCTGCTGCAGCTTATAGCGGGAACGGAAGAACGCAGTACAGGTCAGATCACGATAGATGGCCGCGATATTGGCTCCTACAGTCGCAAGGATCTGTCGCGTATGATTGCAGTGTTGCAGCAGGACGGTCTGCCGGCGATCTCCTACCCTGTGCGTGATGTTGTCGAGATGGGGAGATATCCGTATCAGAACTGGCTGGGCAGAGAATCGGCAGATGGGGCCAGGGTGGTGGATAGCGTGCTTGAGGAGCTGGGACTGACGGAGCTGGCAGAACGGCCACTGGATTCTCTAAGTGGCGGACAGCGGCAGCGGGTAGCACTTGCCAAGGTGATGGCACAGGAGCCGCGCCTGCTGTTATTGGACGAGCCAACGACATTTCTGGATATTAAATATCAGATGCAATTTATGGAGCTGCTGGCTGCATGGCAGCAGAAAAACAACATTACGATTGTGGCCGTGCTGCATGACCTCAATCTGGCCGCATTGTTTTGTGATCATATTCTGGCCCTGCGGGAAGGCAGTGTGGCCGGGAAGGGCACACCTGCCAGCCTGATGACCGAGGAGCAGATTCGGAACATCTTTCGCGTTGAACCTGTGATGGTGTCCCATCCAGACCATGCCGTGCCCCAGTTGCTGCTGCGGCGGGATATCAAATAAATGTGACGTGATCAACGAAGTAAGCGAAGTGGGAGAACTCCCTATTTTGATGAAGGAAGTGCTGGTTGGATGAAGAATGAACAGATATTGAAACAATGGCTCACAAAAATTGTCGCTCCTGACCTGAACGTGGCGGCGGAAACGTCTGCTCATGTAGATGTTCTTACGAAACCACCCGGAAGTCTCGGGAAGTTGGAAGAGCTCGTGATTCGTCTTGCGGGTATGACGGGCAAAGCTCGTCCACAGTTTGATCGTAGAGCGGTGATTGTGATGGCTGCGGATCACGGTGTGGTGGCAGAAGGCATCAGTGCTTTTCCGGCCGAGGTAACACCTCAGATGGTGATGAATTTCCTGGCTGGCGGTGCTGCGGTGAATGTGCTTGCCCGTCATGCGAGAGCAGAGGTCATCTGTGTGGATATCGGTGTAAATGCTGATCTGGAGCATGCAAACCTGCTCTCCCGGAACATTCGTAAAGGCACCGCCAACATGGCCCAAGGGGCGGCGATGACTCGTGAGGAGGCAATTCAGGCGATCTTAACAGGGGTTGAGGTTGTTGCCGCAGAAGTGGCAAAAGGAACCCAGCTGTTTGTCACAGGAGAGATGGGGATCGGCAATACTACGGCAAGTGCTGCAGTGATGAGTGCACTCACCGGAATTGCACCCGCTGCGGCGGTTGGACGCGGAACAGGCCTGGATGATGCCGGCGTGCAGCGCAAAGCGGCTGTTGTTAGCCAGGCGCTGAGTGTGAACAGACCCAATCGGGAAGATGCGCTTGATGTGTTATGCAAGGTGGGCGGACTGGAGATTGCCGGACTCACGGGCGTTATACTAGCCGCAGCAGCACATCGCTGCCCTGTCGTTATAGATGGATTTATCTCCACTGTTGCGGCGCTGGTTGCGCGACAGCTGGCTCCTCTGAGTACCGCCTATATGATCGCTTCGCATACTTCCGATGAGAATGCACATGCGGCTCTGCTGCGTGAGCTTGAGCTGAAGACGATGCTGGATCTGGATATGCGTCTAGGCGAGGGAACCGGCGGGGTGCTGAGTCTGCATCTGATTGATGCGGCATGCCTCATTCTGAATGAGATGGCGACCTTCACAAGTGCTGGTGTGTCTGATGGATCAGGAGAGGGCTCCCGATGAGTGTACTGGTCACAGGTGGGGCTCGTAGCGGTAAAAGCTCGTTTGCTGAGCGCCTATGTATGCAGCGTTCCTCGGAGGCATGGTATGTGGCAACAGCTCAGGCATATGATGATGAGATGCGTGAACGCATTGCGATGCATCAGAAGCAGCGTGAGCATTCGGGTTATCTCTGGCGCACGATGGAGGAACCGCTGGCGTTACCCGCGCTGATACAGCGTATGGGTGAAGGACACACCGGGACTTCTGCACCGACGATTCTGATTGATTGCTTGACCCTCTGGCTGACCAATGTGTTATTGGCACATGAACACGACGAGAGCCATGTACTTCAGGGACATCTGGATGCACTGGTGGAAGCGGTTCGGGCTTATCCTGGTCTGCTTGTGCTGGTCACGAATGAAGTAGGCGACGGAATTGTGCCAGAGTATAAGCTGGGCCGCATTTATCGTGACCTCGCGGGGGTGCTTAATCAGCGTATTGCAGCAATCTGCGGTGAAGTGTTTCTCGTCACGGTAGGCATAGCGATTGAATTAAAAAGCAAGGAGTATCGCTTATGAAGCAGGGTGCATCCGGCCCGGTCGTGCAGCCTCGGAAGCATGCTGCCGCCGCAGCCTTTCAATTTTTGTCCCGTTTTCCTGTGAAAATGCAGCTTGATTTTGTGCCGCCACTGCTGCGGGAAAGTGTGGTGTATTATCCGCTCGTCGGTGCGGCAATCGGTCTATGTGTCTGGCTTCTGGGCGCACTGAGCGGTCAACTGCTGCCTGCTTTTCCGGCAGCGGTTCTGACCCTGACGTTATGGGTGTGGCTCACCGGAGGGCTTCATCTCGACGGATGGATGGATACGGCAGATGGACTGCTCAGTTATCGCAGCCGTGAACGTATGCTGGAGATTATGAAGGACAGTCGGGTAGGGGCTATGGGGGTTATAGCCTGCGTGCTGCTGCTTATGATGAAGGCTGCTCTGATTGCGGACTTTATTGCCGGCGGCAGCTGGGTGTACGGCGCTTTGCTGATTCTGCCCATGATCTGGAGCCGCTGGTTCATGGTGTACGCGATGTCGGCCTGGCCTAATGCACGCGGAGATGACGGGCTTGCTGTATTGTTCAAAGGGCTTGGCGAGCGCAGGGAGGTCCAGAGATCACGTCGTGCTGCTATCCTGCTTACACTGATTGCAGGGCTGGTTACACTGGCTGTAGTATGGCTGTTTAAACCGGATACAGCGATTGCAGATGCGATGGTCAGCGGGTTTGGAACACTGCCCTGGTGGTTGTACCCTGTGTCGGCTGTTATTGTAATACCTGTCGCATGTTATTATATCGGCCGCTTTGTGGCTTCGCAGATCAGTGCACGGCTTGGAGGGCTCACCGGAGATACATACGGTGCCATGAATGAACTTCTGGAGGCCGCCTTGCTGACGGTGTTAAGCGTGCTTCAAGGACTATTTTGGCTATAGTCATCGTTGTAAATAAACCAGATGCAGAGACAGGGGGAGCAGTGTGCAGGAAAAACAAAAACAATCCGCAGCTGTACTGATGCTGCAAGGAACGGCTTCGGATGTAGGTAAAAGCGTCATTACTACGGCGTTATGCCGGATTTTCAAGCAGGACGGCTTCAGGCCTGCCCCGTTCAAATCACAGAATATGGCGCTGAATTCTTACGTTACAGCAGACGGTAAGGAAATTGGACGAGCTCAAGGGGCGCAGGCTGAAGCCTGCGGAATCGAGGCTACAACCGACATGAATCCGATTCTGATCAAACCTGTGCGGGATATGCACTCACAGATTGTGGTACATGGTGTACCTTTTGCCCAGATGAGTGCATCGGATTACCGTCAGCATTTTCTGCCGGAAGCCAAACAGACGGTGATGGATGCGTTAAACCGACTGCGTGAAGCCTATGATATTGTATTAATGGAGGGAGCGGGTAGCCCGGCCGAGATTAATCTGAAGGATCGGGACATCGTGAACATGAATCTGGCAGGCTGGGCGGATGCACCAGTGATTCTGATCTCCGATATTGACCGTGGCGGTGTATTTGCGTCTATTGTCGGTACGCTTGAACTTCTGGAGCCCCATGAGGCTGCACGTGTGAAAGGCTTCATCATCAACAAGTTCAGAGGGGATCTTTCCTTGCTGCAGCCCGGTCTGGACTGGCTTGAGGAGCGTACAGGCATTCCTGTCCTGGGTGTGCTGCCATACATAAGAGATATACAGATTGAAGCAGAGGATTCGGTGGTGCTGGATTCCCTGCGTCATGGGAAAAGCGAGCAAACGGAGCTGGATATTGCGGTCATCCGATATCCGCGCATTTCTAACTTTACAGACTTTGATGCATTGCTTCGTGAACCGGATGTGAATGTGCGTTATGTGACCTCTCCAGAGGAACTGGGCAGGCCGGATGCCATTATTTTACCGGGTACAAAGGATACCATCGGTGACCTGATTTTTCTGCGGGAGTCGGGGCTGGAGCGTGCGATCCTGAACGATATGGAACGACAGGCTGTTCAATTGGTCGGCATATGCGGCGGATATCAGATGCTGGGACGTCACCTGAAGGACCCGTTTGCAGTTGAGGCCAACCAGATTCAGGAGGCAGAGGGAATCGGATTATTACCGCTGTCTACAACCTTTCTTCAGCATAAACAGACGGTGCGGGCATCGGGCACGGTACAGCCGCTGCATCCTTTCCGTCTAGGTGAAAAGGCGAATGCAGACGGAAATATAGACAAAGCAACACAAACAAGCACGGCTTCTGTACCCGTAAACGGATATGAAATCCATATGGGAGTGACCAAGTGTCATGAACCGGAGCAGGTGACGGCGCTGTTTGAGATTGCTCATGCAGGCGGAGAACCTTTTCTGGAAGGCTGGGGCACTTCGGATGGAAACGTGTGGGGCACATATCTGCACGGCTTGTTCGAAAGCGACCGATTCCGGCGCTCCTGGCTGAACGGTCTGCGCGAAGCCAAGGGACTTGCACCGCTGGAGGAAACATACAGCGCGGATGAGCGTAAGGAGATGGAGTTTGATCGGGTGGCTGCTTCCCTGAGAACGTCTCTGGATATGAAGCGAGTATACGAGATTATGGGTGTAATGCAGCGAGAATAAATAAGAGGACTTCTATAAGCCGACTTCTATAGGAATAATCATCTAATCCAAAGAACACCCCCAAAGGCGGGCAGCCCGTTCGGTTTGAACGAAGCTGCTGCTATGGGGGTGTTCTTTCGGATTCAATCATGTTCTCTAATCATCTGATCATGTGTTCTTGTTTAAATCTTTGGAAGCAAGGTTATAGATATTTGTTCATGCCCTAGTTGATCGTAAACTTCTTCATTGCCGTTTGCAGTTCGACAGCCAGCTCATGCAGGTGGCGAACCGTATTGGAATGAGAGTCCATCTCACCCAGCTGCAATTCTGCCGTAGCGGCAATCTGCTGCATGCTCTCACGTGATCTGGATGTAATCTGTGCTGTTTCCTCCACCGAAGCGCTGACCTCTTCTGCCCCAGCAGAAACCTGCTCTGTAGATGAAGATACCGTCTGGATGGTGAGATTAACATTTTGGATTAATTCATTCAGCTGCTGGAACGCCGAACCCGCCTTCTGCACAACCTCGGCACCAGAACTGATCTCCTGGGTTACGCGGTTCATTGCACTTACGGAGCGCTCGGCGTCTTCGCGAATCGTACCGAGGTAATCAGCGATTTCCTCGGTAGCCGTCTTGGATTGTTCTGCCAGCTTGCGTACTTCTCCGGCGACGACAGCGAACCCGCGTCCGTGTTCACCGGCGCGTGCAGCTTCGATGGAGGCATTGAGCGACAGCATATTAATTTGCTTCGTAATTTCAAAAATGGAATTGACAATGGTACCGATTGCGACGGAACGTTCATTCATCGTTTCAATATAACGCAGCGATTCGCTGGCCGTTGCGCCGACACGCTCCATCTGCTCAACAGCATTCTGTGCAAGCTGATTTCCGTTCGTTGCTTCTGTTGCGGCTTCGTTAATCTGTTCCGAGACTTCTGACGCGGATGAAGCGATATGCATAATACCTTGCGTGATCTCTTCCATGGCTCTTGCATTCTCGGATGCACTGGAAGCAATGCTAACGCTACCTTTTCCAGCTTCTTCTGCGGCCTGACTGGAGTTCTGTACCATGCTCGACATGGATTCTACCCGCTGAAGCAAGTCATTGGAGCCAACGACCACTTCATTGGAAGTAGATAACGCATGGCTGATCATTTCTTTGAGATTATGCGTCATGGTCTGGAAGCTTGCCGCCAGCTGGGCAATTTCGTCAGAGCCCTTCATCTTGAGCTCGGTGGTCAGATCACCTTGAGAGATTCGTTTACTGTGCTCAACGAGTGTGTTGATCGGTCTGGTAACTCTTTTGACCATACTGGTAGAGATGAGCCAGCCCAGCACAAATACCAAAGCGGTGATACCAAGGCACAGCCAGAAAATCTGGGCAATTTTATCCTGAATAAACTTGGCGTCCATACTGACGGCCATGAGCATATTACTTCCCGATATCGGGATGAACGCAGCTTTATGTATACCATATTCATCGGCATAAACGGAACTGATCGCCGTTTGTTTCTTCTCGGTCGCTTCTGTCATTGCTGGCAGGATGTCTACGACATCTCCGGCTTTCATGCCTGAGTTATTGCTTGCTACAATGACGCTCGCCTGATCATCCTGAAGGGCAACAACGTAGGCAGCATCCAGGCTGTGTTGTTTGACTTCGTCGGACAGGGAGCTTTCTAACGTCATGGCAGTACCTTCGGCCCCAGCGCCTCCGCTTTGCACCTGCAAGATTTTGGAGGAGGATGTATTTTTGTAAATATCCTGAATAGAAGTATTCAGAACTTTATCGAATTGTGGAAGCACGTAGTTTTGAATAATATTCATAGAGACAGCGTAGAAACTGATACTGAACAACAGGGAAGCAACCAGCAGCACAAGGAACAGCGTGCTCCTGATTTTGCCAGCGACGGTTCGTTTGCGAAACATACAATCATCCTTTCACGTCATAATCATTAACATTTATCCCTTTTCCTTTATCCTATGGCCTTTTTACTAGCGTACAAAGACCTAGATTACGTATTTATAAAACTTGGGAATAAGCGGATATACCTATTTTACAAAATTAACCGCGGGTTGAATACAACTTTTTTCATAAAACTGCAATTATTTTCATGAAACATGCATTCATAACACCAATATTACATAATATCAATTAATACCTACCAGAATAGTTTGATATGTGTTATATTGATCATTGTCACTTTTGTGGGAAGCATATTAATCGAAAAATCGGTGCTAAACCGGTTAACCATGTCTGAGGAGGATATGAGGTAATGAATACATTTTTATTGATTGTGAATGTCGTAGTCATGCTGGCACTGCTGGGTGTGCTCTACTGGATGCAGAAGAAACATATCTCTTTTACGAAGCGTGTATTTGCGGGGCTGGGTATGGGGGTTGTGTACGGTGTTATTCTGCAATTGATCTACACATCGGGTTCGGATGTTATTGCAAAATCAGTCGATTGGTTTAATCTGGTCGGCTCTGGATATGTTCGTTTGTTACAGATGGTTGTTATTCCGCTCATCATGGTGTCGATTATTTCGGCGATCATGAATCTGAAGGGCAAGCAGAACCTTGGTAAAATGAGTGTTTCGATTATTGCAATTCTGTTGATTACAACAGCGATTGCTGCCGGGGTCAGCATCGTTACAAGTCTGGGCTTCAACCTGACCTCCATTGAGATTCAAGGGGGAGATCGGGAAAATGCTCAGATCCAGAAGGTAGAGGAACGTCTGGCTGATGTGAAGGATCAGACGATTCCGCAGCAGGTGCTGGAGTTTATTCCGACGAATCCATTCGCGGATATGACAGGTGAACGCCGTACGTCCACCCTTGCGGTTGTGATTTTCTCAGCCTTTATCGGTGTGGCTGTACTAGGGCTGGATCGCAAAAAACCTGAGCAGGCGGAAACGTTCCGCGGGATGGTAAATGCCGTTTATGCTGTTGTCATGCGAATTGTTACGCTGGTGCTGAGGCTTACGCCTTACGGGATTTTAGCATTGATTACGAAGGTCACGGCGACAACCAATGCGGAAGAGATATTAAAGCTCATCAAATTTGTGATTGCGTCTTATGTCGCGCTGGCGATTATGTTTGTTATTCACCTGATTATTATCTCCCTGTCTGGCTTTAACCCGGTTACGTACATGAAGAAGGTGCTGCCAACGCTGGTATTTGCTTTTACCTCCCGTTCAAGTGCTGCGGCGATTCCGCTGAATGTGGAGACACAGACGAAGAAGCTCGGCGTATCGGACGGTATTGCAAATCTGTCTGCAAGCTTTGGGGCTACGATTGGGCAAAACGGCTGCGCCGGGGTCTATCCGGCCATGCTGGCGGTGATGATTGCTCCTACGGTCGGCATCGACCCGCTGAGCTGGGACTTTATCGTGACGTTGATCCTGGTCGTTATGATCAGCTCGTTTGGTGTGGCTGGCGTCGGCGGCGGGGCGACCTTCGCCTCCCTGATCGTATTGTCCACGATGAACCTGCCTGTGGCGCTGGTCGGACTGCTCATTTCTGTGGAGCCGCTGATCGACATGGGTCGTACAGCGCTTAACGTGAACGGGTCGATGACATCAGGACTCGTAACGAGCAAAATTTTGAAGGAAAACGATCGGGACACGTTTAACGATCAGAGTCGTGAGCTGGATTCTGCGGCTCACGCGTAAGCTGGCTGGGGCGTGGTTTTGCGCCACAGCTCCTGCATTAGATAAGCAGAGACTCGGCAAAGTGAGCGTTCTGCAATACAGATGGCGCAGAGCCGCCCTTCGGAATTTATCGGAGGGTGGCTTTTGCGCATGTCATTACGCCAGAGGTGCGGAGGGGCGCACGGGGGCGGAAGTCTTATTTTCCAATAGACAAGGGGGGAGGAGATGTGATAGAGTATTCATGTTTTGGCCCTGGGCCAAGCCGCGGTTCGTAACCATCCCGCGTAATCAAAACTAGGAAGGCAGTGTATGTATTCATGTTTAATTTAGGATGGGGAGCGGTATTCGTTCTCGTGACGTATGGCTTTTTCCTCTTGTGTTACCGCTTGTTTGGCAAAAAGGGTCTGTATGCCTGGATCGGCGTGGCAACGGTCATTGCCAACATTCAGGTAACCAAAACGATAGATATTATGGGCATTGTGCTGACGCTGGGCAATACGATGTATGTCAGTATGTATCTGACAAGTGACCTGCTCAACGAGAAGTATGGATCGGGTGAAGCGCGGAAAGCGGTGTGGTTTGGCTTTTTCACACTGATTATGACTACGGTTCTGATGCAGATGGTGTTGGCCTTTGATCCGGCACCGACGGATTTTGCCCAGAGCTCAATGAAAACGTTGTTTGGTTTGCTGCCTCGGTTGGCACTCGGAAGTCTCTCTGCTTATTTTATCAGTCAATTTCTGGATGTGCGGTTGTTCAGCTGGCTGCGCAAGGTTGCTCCGGGACGTAATCAGCTATGGATTCGCACGAACGGCAGCTCGATTATTAGTTCTTTTGTGGACACGCTGGTTTTCTGCACGATTGCGTTTGCATTCATCTATCCATGGGACGTATGGCTGGAGATTTTCCTGACCACGTATCTGATCAAGTTTGTGCTGACTGCGGTGGGAACGCCGTTCCTTTATGCTGCACGCAGCTTTAAGTTCAAAGATGAGGCTTAATTAATATTTTAATGAGCATCATGCAGGATTCCCCTCTGCGCAGCCCTTTGCAATTGGACTGTGCAGAGGGATTTTTGAATTAGATCGCATTATTCATCGAAACAAGAAATAATCCTTTTTACATTTTTATGGAAAAGTTATAATATAAACAACCCGTCGTTAAGAGCGAGCTTGCAGCATAAGTGGGCAATGACTTCATACCAAGGGCAAAGGGGAATTGGACATGTACTCGACACTGCGTTATACACTGGAAAGCGATGGCACGACTTACGAGAATGATGGTATTAATGCCTCGTTATTGGTGGAGTTAATTACCAACCTGGAATTGCAGGAATATGTGGTGCTTGAGCCTTCGGAGCTCGTGGAGGGAAGTATGTATATGCAGGCTGCTGCGCTTGGGGAACCCGGGCAAATGGTGGCAGAGATTCGATTGCAGGAAGGTGAGCACGGTTTCCGGCATTACAGCTATACTACAGCAGATACAACGATGGTCATTCAATGGTTTCTGGATTACTGGGGGAAGCAGCAGCTGCCACAGCTGGAGTCCTGGAAGGATATTACGCTGGAATTGAGTTAATTATAAGCAGTTTCATTGTAATTGAGGAAATTAAAATCATTAAAAATCCCGCAAACCATGCTGTCATGGAATGCGGGATTTTGTTTAGTGTATGTGTCTGTGGCCTGTTTTGTATCCGTATCTGTATCTGTATATAGACTAGTCCGTCAGGATTTGAAGTTCTTTCGGATACGTCGTCAGCACCTCTACACCTGTCTCGGTTACGAGCACATCATCCTCAATGCGCACGCCACCTGCCGCCGTGTAGATCCCCGGCTCAATGGTAAAGACCGTTCCAGCCTGAAGCAGGTCCATATTCTCGCCATGAAGGGACGGATATTCGTGCACATCAATGCCGAGTCCATGTCCAACACGGTGCATAAAGCGCTCGCCATAGCCTGCATCAATCGTCACCTGACGGGCAGCATGGTCTACCGAAGCACAGGCAATGCCCGGTTTAACCACCTGAATAGCGGCTTCGTTGGCAGCGAGTACCGTGTTATAGATGGTGCGCAGTTCCGGCGAGATGTCTCCAAATGCAAAAGTTCGCGTAATATCGGATGCATATCCCCCGGCGTACACGCCCATATCAAACATCAGCAGATCCCCGTGTTGCAGTTCACGATCTCCAGGCGTACCATGCGGCAGGCCGGTTTTGGGCCCGGTCAGGACCATGGTGTCGAAGGAAGGGCCATCCGCTCCCAGCTTTTTCATCTGATACTCCATCTCGGCAACCAGTTCGATCTCCGTCACACCTGCACGTACATGGGTAAGACCTTGGCGCAGCGTTTCTTCAATAAGATAGATGGCGTGGCGAATGCGAGCGACTTCATCCGGTGTTTTGTTGACACGCAGCGCGCGCAGCAAAGGACCGACATCTTCAAAGCTTGAACCCCCCAGTGCGGAGGTCAATTGCTCATAGCGGGAGATGGTGACGTATTCTTTTTCCAGACCAACCCGGCCCAGGCGTCCCTGATATCGGTCAAACAAAGCATAAGGATTGTCAGTGTCCGAATGCGTTGCAATGTTGGATACGGAGGAAGCGGCTGCCGCAGCATCGGCGTCCAGTGCGGGTACAATCAGCAGAGGGTCTTCACCACGCGCCAGCATCAGGCCCATGAAGCGTTCATGCGGATTGCTGGCATACCCGGTGAGGTAATAAATATGTTTGGGATCAGTAATGAGCATAGCGTCTAGTCCTTGCCGGGACAGATCGGCATCGAGTCTTGATAAAGGAGTTTGATTCATAATGGGATGTATCCACCTTTCCATATGTGCTGCATAGGTTCAAATTTGTTGTACTGTTTCTATTATAGAAGATGTTCATAGAATTCCCAATCACAAGTCCGTCAGAATGTGCATGCAATTTGAAAGAAATGGCTGCATAGGTGAGCATCGGAATGCGAGTTGTTATCGTTTAAGCGGGGAGTGAGGACCAGAACAGCCTTGGTGGAAAAGTACTGCGTATTGGTCTCGATGGCTCGATCCCTTCAGATAACCCTTGGCCGAATTCCCCTGTATACAGTATGGGCCATCGGAACGCTCAAGGGCTGGCATGCAACCCGGATAACGGGGATCTCTATGCCACCGAGCACGGTCAACGCAATCATGACGAGATTAATCGGATTGCTGCCGGGGAGGACAGAATTACGGCTGGCCCGAGGTGGAGGGCGATGACGATGGTAGTGGCGCCTATCAGGCCCCGCTTGCGCATAGTGGCAATGAAACATGGGCCCCCTCGGGCGTAGCATATATTACGGAAGGCCCGTGGGCCGGGTCGTTAGTAGCCGCCAACCTGAGAGGGGAGCAGCTGCTGCGGGTGGTATTGTCCGAAGACGGTACAAAGGTCGAGCAGGTGGTTCCTTTTTTAAAAGGGGAGTGGGGATGTATCCGCAATGTGAGTGCCGGTTGAAGATGGCAAGCTGTACGTACTCACGAACAACCGCGATGGGGGCGGCTCACCGGGTGACGGGGACGATTAATTAATCGTGCTTACTCCAGAAGCGTGAGGGGAGATAGACAGCCTATTAGCACCGCATGAAGGACATGAGGGTATTCCCTGGAATCGTCAGAGCCATCAGGGCAGAGTGAGCTACAAGGCATGCTAACGATCAAAGGGAAGCCTGTTTCCGTTTTTTTCGGGCATTTGAAAGTGAACGATCCCCAGAAACGCGATGTTGGTGAAAAAGTGCATTAACAGGAGATTTCAGAGGCCATTCGAGCAAATAAGCTTTCTGGTGATTGTTCGAACATGAAAGGGGGAGAATTCGGTGGAATAAGGCTTCTGGGGATCGTTAAAAATCTGCAAGCATGAGAGGAGCACATACGCTCGTTGCATACACAAAAAAAAGCAGCTAGCCCCGCCAGTCTTCTGACGTGGGAGAGCTGCTGGATGGATGATCATAGCTAGTGATTGAGGCTAAGTGCTGTGATTACTGCGCCCAAGCAATTACAACGCTCAGCAATCACCCTGCCCAAGCCGTTATCATGCTCAGGCTTCCTCGGGATTGTCGGCAAGCTCGGCGATCCGCTGCTCAGGCTCCTTCGTATATTCTCCCCCGTGGTAGCAGAGGACTTTATCCAGCTTCAAGCCGGTGAGCTTCTTCAGACTGCGCAGTGCTTCAGGCATGTCCGGTGTTGCCGGAGGTGCCGGGCCGACTAGCTCGTCGTCAACGACACGAAGCTCATCAGCAGCAAGCAGGAACTGTTGCTCGCCAAAATATAAACACAGGTGACCTGGCGTATGCCCCGGTGTATGAATGACCTGTGTCCCGCCTTGGAGCGGGAGGATATCCCCGTCTGCGAGTGTTCTGCTGATGTTAATCTCAGGCAGCTGCATCAGCAGCTGATCAGCAAGTGCCAGGATCGGGGCGGGCAGCATGGCACGACGCTCCGGCGTGAATTTGATTAGAGGCTGTGCACCTGTGAGATAAGGGATCTCATCTGCATGAGCCCATACTTCCAGACCCGGAATGGCGTCCAGCAGTGCACCCAGATTACCGATATGGTCAATATCCTGATGGGTAACGATCACTCGTTTGATGTCGGAGAGAGAAACATTCATTCCTTCAAGTGTGGACTCAAGCTCGGCGAATTGGCCAATCATGCCTGTGTCAACGAGGGTGTACCCGTCTTCGTCTCGAAGCAGGACGGGATGGATCGGGCTCTTGCCTGTTGGTGTTGGAATATGCAACGGTAACACGGTAATGGATGGGTTCGTTGGGTTCATAAATTTTCCGGAACTGAATCCGGAGCACCTCCTTGAATAGATCTTGTTGTATTCACATCTAAACCTTAGACTTCGTTCACTTGCGCCAAGTCTGCATATTTCAGATGTTTTCTGTATTTTTTCACCGTCTGCAATATTGCTTCGAACGTCTCTTCCTCATTGCTTCCGTCTTTGACGACAGCTACGAACGAGAAGTTTTCGTGAATCAGCCGGTTCCTGGTTTGGAATGCCTGATGAAGCGCAGGACTGCAGGACTCTTTGCCCGGCTTTAGAACAATATGCTGTTTGCCAAGCTCGGCCTCAAGCATTTCCATGTTAGAGCGTGCCCGGTAGGCAGGATTTTTCATGAGCTGGGTCGAATTAAACTTCTTCTGATACGTACGTTTGTAGAGCTGAAGCAGCATCTGCTCCATAATCGAACATAACTCCACGGTTAGTGAAGCATATCTCCTGTTTTTGTGTTTGCGGACAAGCTCGTGCGTTTGTTCTTCATCCAGCCATTCATATGGTTCATATATAGCGGGATCGACATGGTTTCGAATATCGTGATATTCCTGTTCGAGCAGATGAATCTCAAGCTTGGCGAGTTTCTTCACGTGTTTGAATTCCTCTTGGGTCAGCATACAACTTGTCCTCCCATGAATACCGAGATGTGAATGGATAACGATCTGATGAAACGGATGTTACACAAAAAGATTACCTTCACTATGCTCATTAAAGGATCGCCGTAACTTCAGTACATGGAGTGATCTCTACGAGGATAGCTGTTAAAGGATCGTTTTATTATCTCATATTCTGGAACAAAATACCGCACTCGCTTTCGGATCACAAATAATTCACGGAGCCTCCGGTTCAGAAGGGAAGGAAATTATGTCCATTCAGACAGCAATTGTTACAGGAGCCAACTCAGGTATGGGCTTGGCAACCACCATTGAGCTTGCAAAGCAAGGGTATCAAGTCATTATGGCCTGTCGTAGCGAAAAGAGAGGACAGGAGGCGCTTCATCGGGCTTTGCACCAGTCCGGCTCTTCCCGGATTGAGCTGATGCTCTGCGATCTCGGTTCACTGGACAGCATACGCCAGTTTGCTCGCCGCTTCCGTGAGCAGCATGACCAGCTCGATGTACTGGTGAACAATGCCGGCGTAGTGATGATTAAACGCAAGGAGACCTCGGATGGCTTCGAGCAGAGCATCGGCATTAACCATCTGGGACACTTTTTGCTCACCTTGCTTCTGATTGAGCCATTGAAGGCTGCAAAGCAGGGGAGAATTGTAAATGTCTCTTCTGGCGCGTATAAAGTCGGAAAAATTCATTTTGATGATCCGCATTTCCACAAAGGGTATAACCCGATCAAAGGCTACGCCCAGTCCAAGCTGGCTAACGTGTATTTTACCCGCTCGCTTGCACGCAGGCTTGCGGGAACTTCCGTTACAGCCAATTGCCTGCATCCGGGCGCGGTAGGAACCAGTATCGGGGTAAACCGAAGCACCGGATTCGGCACCCGTATCATGGCTTTTGCAAGCAAGCTTCCGTTTTTCTTGACGCCGGAGGAGGGGGCCCGGACCGCAATCTATCTGGCAACGAGTCCAGATGTCGCCGGGGTGACCGGACAGTATTTCTATCAGCAGAAGCAAGAGCAGCTGAAGCCCCATGCTCTGGATGATGCGGCTGCCGAGCAGTTATGGACGTGGAGTGAGGAGCAGGTTGGGCTACAGCCTGACGAAAGGCTGTAACAAGTTCATCGGGGTGTCTGATTATAAGGGCCCATCATGCTACTTGAAGCCAAGTTATGTCCCGTCATCTCGAGTCACCCCAACCCCACGCCACGCCATGTCGTACCATGATCCGGCAAGAAGCATCCTTGCTTAAGCTTTGTTCTTCACGGCTTGCTGAATGATTTCGATAAAAGCATCAACACGCTGCATGCCTTGCTCTCCCTGACCGTAAGCGCGGACAGAGGCGGAGGAGGCATCTTTTTCTTGTTCCCCCAGCACCAGCGAATAGGGCACCTTCTGCAGCTGGGCTTCGCGAATTTTGTAACCGAGCTTTTCACTGCGCAAATCAGTCTCCACGCGTATTCCGGCCGCCCGCAGCTGGTTCTGTACCCGAAGTGCATAATCTGCATAATGATCCGATACGGGAATCAGCTTCACCTGAACAGGAGCCAGCCAGAGGGGAAATGCCCCAGCATAATGCTCTGTCAGAATGCCGATGAAGCGGTCAATCGAGCCATAAATGGCTCGGTGGATGACAACCGGGCGATGCCGGAGGCTGTCTTCACCGATGTATGTCAGATCAAATTTCTCGGGCATTTGAAAATCAAGCTGGATTGTTCCGCATTGCCAGCTGCGCTTGAGCGCATCGAGAATGTGGAAGTCAATCTTCGGTCCATAGAAGGCGCCGTCGCCCTCGTTAACCCGGTATTTCACACCACGGGCATCCAGCACGTTACGCAGTGCCTGCTCCGCCTGATCCCATAATTCTTCCGAGCCCATGGAGTCCTCGGGGCGTGTGGACAGCTCGATTTTATAATCAAATCCGAAGATGTCATACATGCGTCCAATGAGGGAGATGACCCGGTTAATCTCGTCTTCAATCTGTTCAGGCATCACATAGAGATGGGCATCGTCCTGACAGAACGTCCGCACCCGCATCATGCCATTCAGGGCACCTGAAAATTCGTGACGATGGACCTGACCAAATTCCATCATGCGAATGGGCAATTCGCGATACGAATGCAGTGTATTTTTGAAAATCAGCATATGTCCGGGGCAGTTCATCGGTTTCAACGCAAAAGTAGCATCATCCACGTCCGCAAAATACATGTTGTCCTTGTAGTGCTCCCAGTGACCCGACTGTTCCCACAGACGGTTGTTCATCATGAGCGGAGTGCGAACTTCCTGATACCCTTCCTGCAATTGCATTTCCCGTGAGAACTGCTCCAGCTCTGTGCGGACAGTCATGCCTTTGGGCAGGTAGAAGGGCATGCCGGGGGCTTCTTCCGAGAACATGATCAGCTCGAGCTCTTTGCCCAGCTTGCGGTGATCCCGCTTTTTCGCTTCCTCCAGCATATGAAGGTGATCCTCCAACCGGGCTTTATTCGGAAAAGCAGTGCCGTAGATTCGCTGCATCATTTTGTTGTCCGAATTCCCGCGCCAGTACGCCCCGGCAACATTCAGCAGCTTGAACGCTTTGATACGTCCAGTTGAGGGAAGATGAGGGCCGCGGCACAGGTCGAAAAACTCACCTTGCTCATATATTGACAACTCAGCATCCTCCGGCAGATCGCGAATCAGTTCCAGCTTATAAGGGTCCTGAATGTCTTCAAAGCGCTGAACGGCCTGCTCGCGACTCAGCACTTTGCGGCGGATCGGAAGATTTTCCTGAATGATCTTGTGCATTTCACGCTCAATCACATCAAGATCGCTGATGGATAGAGATTGTGGCAGATCCACATCGTAATAAAATCCTTCCTCGATAACAGGGCCAATGCCGAGCTTCACCTGGTCTGCCCCGAACAACCGCTTCAGTGCCTGTGCCAGCACATGAGCTGTGCTGTGACGATACCTGTGCACACCTTCCTCGCTGTCCAAAGTGACGATAATCAATTCGCAGTTCTGCTCCAGTGTTTCGTTCAGATCAGCATTGCGGCCATTCACGATTCCGCCGATAGCCTGCTTGCCAAGACTTGTGCTGATGGAAGCAGCAACCTCTCCAATTGTAATGCCCGCTGCATAAGAGCGTATTGCTCCTCCTTGCAGCTGAATTTCAATCAACGCCTGAGGTATTGCAGCTTGCGGATTACCTGAGGGTGCAGCGTTGTTTTCGAATTTCGGTTTGTTCTCTTGACTCATGTGAACCACTCTCCAATATGTGTGATGGAAGCGCAAAAAACACCCGTCCCGGAAAAGGGACGAGTGCGCTTGGCTCGTGGTTCCACCCTAATTTGGTTATGGTGCATTCCGCTCTCGGCCCGCCGCCGCAAAACAGGAAACATCATAACCCTCATTGGAATCCGTTAACGGGGATCAGGCGGTGAGCTCTACTGACCGCGTATGCTGATAATATCCCGCGAGGGCAGCGATTAAACGGAGGTTCGAGACCACGGCTGCAGAGGGGTAACTTCGGTCCGTTCGCTGAAGAAGGTCTCACCAATCCCCTCTCTCTCTGGGCAGCACGCAAACGAAATCATGTCTCTGGTCATTGCCAAATATGAAAGGACCCAGCGAATCTAAATTTTCGTTGCAATTCAGATACGTTGATCCGTAAATGTACGACATTCATATTACCATTAGGAACAGGTGTTGCTTGAGTGTCGATTATATAGACTGCCAATGGAAAGGTCAAGAGGCAGGTTGGAACATTATTGTTTTCATGTATTCATCATAGATCAACCGGCATACGCATCCCAGATCAACCGGATAATCGTTCCTTCATCTGGAGCAGAATCGACCTCAATGCGGCCCTTCATCGCCTCGATCAGACCTTTGGTCACCGCCATGCCCAGCCCGGACCCCATGTCAGAAGTACCTGTATCTGTACCGCGATAATACCGTTCAAACAGCTTCCATACCATCTCGGGACTCATGCCTTGACCATCATCAGCGAACTCAATCGTGAATTCACCGTCCCTTTCACCGCTCAGCACACGAACAGCAAGAGTAGCTTCGGGCGGGTTGTGGAGCAGTGCATTCGCGGTAAGATTATCTACGATTCGTTCAAAAGAAGGAATGTGCACCAGCCCGTATACAGGCTCGTCAGCAGGTTGAAACAGAATGCGCCTCTCACCATAGGCAGGATTACGTTCGGCCCGTTGCACAAGATCATGAAGTAACGTATTCACGTCAGTTCTTTCCACTTCAGGCTGGTATCCTCCACTCCGTAGCCGGTAGGTCATCGCCAGATCATTCACAAGTCTGTCCATGTACATGGATTTGTCTATCATAATACCTGCGAATTCCCGTACTTCCTCTGTCGTCCAGCTGTATTTGTCCGTTTCTAGCATATGAGCGTAGCCCTGAAGGGAAGAAAGAGGTGTCTTGAGGTCGTGCGTGATTCCAGCGATCCATTCCTCCCGAAGAGAATCCGTCTGTTTCCGTTGTGCTTCATCCTGCTTGAGTGTATGGGATAACGCCTGCATCGAATGAAGCACCTCACCATACACCTGATATTTACGCTTCCATTTTCCGTTGCGTCGCTGGCTCCGGGGAATTCCCGCAGCCCCTGTAGGCTCCTCGTAATGCCCTTGCTCCAGACGCTGTAGCCACTGCAGCATATGCAGCATGGGGGAGCCGAAGCGATTCGCATACCATAATGCCAGCAACACCAGCAGCACAATGATGGACAAAATCAAGATAATCAGTGCCGGCTCCAGAATGAAAGCGTAGGGATTGGTTTTCTCGGTCATGGATGGATGAACCGGTACACTGAGCAGCCAGGTCGTTTCATGTTGTCCGTCATACCAGGTTGACACGGTTATGCCTGAACGATTGGGATAACGGACCTTGAGAACAATATCCTGAATGCTGTACTCGCTGGGCACTCCCGCAGCTGGTTTATTATAGGAAGTGATCTCCTTCCCGTAGGTATCCAGAACTTGAATATAAGCATTCAACTTCCGAATAGCCTCCTGTTCAGCCGGCTTTACTGTGAGCTTACCCCGGTCATACAAGAGTTGTGCACGGATCTGATCCAGTAATGACTTGGCTACATTTTTTTCACCATATAACAGTGTGAAATTCTTCCCGTCTTTCTCTCTGATCAGCATGGCAAGTTGATACGGGAACGCTTTTTCCGCCTGCCAATAGGCAATTAATTCACCGGGTTTGTAGTGGTTCGGGACATCGGACGGGACGTGATAATCGTCAATAACAGCGCCTCTTTCATCCAAAACCTGTAGCCAGCCCTGATTTTTATCGACCTGCTTCAACAGTTCAGGATCGTAGCGTATGGTATTATCCGGCATGATCTCGGCAGTATTAATGAGCTGATCCAGTCCATTGTTTACAAAGTCATCTACAAGGTTTACTTCATTGACTTTCTGCAGAACCCAGAAGGTGGCGAGTGATCCTAGCATAATAATCAGGATCACGGTGCCGGTGAGCATGCCGATAAAGCGGGTCATTAATTTTCGACGAATACTCATGTCGGCAACACACTGGAAGCCTGAACCAGCTTGTAACCCAGACCGCGTACATTGATGAGAAATACCGGATTGGACGGGTCGGCTTCGATACGCTCCCGAATACGGTGAATATGCACCATCACGGTGTTATCATCGCTGATGGCTTCCGAGCCCCATACACGTTCATACAGTTCCGATTTCGTGAAGATCCGATTAGGATGTTTGCAGAAAAAGAGCAGCAACTGGAACACCAGTGCCGGACAGGGCACGGCCTCTCCTTCGACACGAAGCTCTCCAGCCAGCTCAAGCACCTGAAAACGACCGTAATCATATACCCCCTGAGTTGTGTTAGGAGATGACGTTTTTGCGTAATCGGAATTGTTTTGTCGAGCGTTTAAGGCTTTGGAAGGCAGGTAACGATTCAGCAGCGACTTGATGCGTGCGACCACCTCTAGTGGATTGAATGGTTTGACTACATAATCATCACCGCCAACGGCGAAGCCTGTAAGCTTGTCATAGTCCGTTGTTTTGGCGGTCAAAAATAAAATAGGTGCATCGGTAGCTTGCCTTAGAAAAGGGCAGATTTCCAGCCCGCTTCTACCCGGAAGCATGATATCAAGCACGATACAATGATACGTTTTATTGTTGCAGGCCTCGAGTGCAGCCTCACCTGTAGTCACCGTGTCAATATCAAGAAACTGTTCTTTGAGCAGCACGGTTTTGAGCATATGCAGAATTGCTTGTTCATCATCAACAAGCAGCAGCGAGACGTTATCCATTGTATTGAACTGCCCCCTCTAGTTACTTTCCAGTATTATTGTTCATCATATCATTCTTGAGACAGCTTGGAAGATATGGTGTCTTAACAGAACCTTAATTATTAAGCTTAAGGGTGGTAGTAAATTTAACTGGATGTAAGGGAGGGTTAGATGAAACATAAGACTCATGATGTAGATTTGATATAGGGAAGCACAGACAAACAGAGAGGGTGTTGAATGATGAATAAGAAATGGAAGCTGCTTTTCCTGACCATGTCAGCTTTTGTTTTATTGACTGCTTGTACAAGTAACAAAATCACCTCCGATGAAGCAGAGCAGGCAGAAAAGCAGGCTTCAGAACAGGCGGCTGGTCAAAAGGATAATAGCGACACTTCGAGCAAGGAAACGAATCCGGGTGTGGAAGATCATAAACAGGTAACACCAGAGAACCTCATCGCTACAATGACAAATGGTTCCAAGGATGCGATCTATAATCAGTTTACTCCCGAGATGAAACAAGCGGTGTCACTGGAGGATTTCAAGTTGTCTGCGGACGGCTTTTTGCAAGGGACGAACGCTTGGAAGCAAGTGGTTCATGCCGAGATCAACGGTTTGAAGGAATATGCATGGATAGACGATTCAGGTACCAAGGGAATCCGGGCTTATTTTACAGAAGATCACCAGATTGGCGGGCTGAACATAACTCCGCTGGAGTCATATCCCGATACAGATAACAAGCTGACCCAAACCGAGTTCCAGTTCCCGATGAAGGGAGATATGTTTATTTTCTGGGGCGGTCACAGTGTGCTGGAGAACTATCATTACGAGCATGTGACACAGCGTTATGCATTGGATATTGTTCGCAAGGTAGACGGGGCAAGTTATCAGGGGGATGCAAAAGTAAACGCCAACTATTATGCTTTTGGTCAGCCGCTCTATGCGGCTGCAGACGGTACGGTTGTAGAGATCAAAAACGATATTGAGGATAATGTGCCGGGCGTGATGAATCCGAAAGAGCCGGCGGGCAATTACGTTGTGATCAATCACGGGAATGGAGAGTACAGCATTACAGGGCATATCAAAAAGGGAAGTGTAGCGGTGAAAAAAGGAGATAAAGTCAAACAGGGTGACCTGATCGGGGACCTGGGGAATTCGGGTAACTCCAGTGAAGCCCATCTGCATTTTCAGGTGTCGGATGGTCCAGATCTGTTCACTTCCCGTTCGCTTCATATTCGCTGGGCGGATCAGAGCCAGAATTTGACGAGAGGCAATACGGTTCAAGGCTTGCCGGAGTAATCTGGACAAGGGTTATCATCTTACAGATTCATTTGTCGTGTGGATGTCGGGGTATTCTACATGCTGTACGCCAGCTTCCGTTTTCCATTATAATAGCCTCTATATATTTAAGCTTTGACCTGGGCGTATTATAATATTTGAACGATATAAGTTGATGGAGGAATCGGAATGGAACTGGAAAAGGTACAGATTGAATACGCGCGTCTCGAAGACTTGCCAAGCATTGTAGCCATCTATAATTCAACGATTGAAAGCCGCATGGCAACGGCAGATTTGGAGCCAGTGACGGTGGAGCAGCGTTTGCCATGGTTCAATGAGCATACACCGGATCGTCGTCCGTTGTGGGTGATGAGGCTGGATGGACAGGTGGTGGCGTGGGCTAGCCTGAATTCCTTTTATGGGCGCCCTGCGTACAATGGTACGGTAGAAGTGAGTGTATATGTGGATCAGCATTGCCGGGGAATCGGCGCAGGAGGACGTATGCTAAATACGGTATTTGACGCATGTCCTGCACTGGGGGTATCAACGATTCTGGGTTTCGTCTTTGGACATAATGAGCCAAGTCTGGGGTTGTTACGTAAGCATGGCTTTGAACAGTGGGGCTTCTACCCTGAGGTGGCTGTGCTGGACGGTGTGAGCAGGGATCTGGTCATTCTGGGTAAAAAAATCTGACAGGAGCCGCCTGCATGCGGCTTCAGCGTAAGGCATAGGAAAACCTCCGTAGCCATGATGACATGGCTTACGGAGGTTTTATTTGTGTTTATCTCCAGTTCCAGACTCCAGCATGATTAAGGTTGAATTGAAGCTTGCAACATATCAGGAAGTGATTTAAAATCGCATGCTTCGGGAGATCATATGATTCAGGATAAGAGGCTGAGCCTGCGTACGCTGAGTATTACAATCCAAGCTGATGCTTGATCTCCTGAATCTGTCCCAGATGGCGTTCCTCATGGTAGCTTGTGAAATCAATCCATTGCGCAAGGTCCATCTCGCCGAATACCGGGTGCGGGAAAGACTTGCTGCGAAGCTGGCTCGTCTCATGCTCCTGTGCAAACTGCTCCAGAGCGCGATGAGAAGCCTCCAGATCGCTGCGGATATCCGCGAGCGATTCGGGTGCAGCCAGTGGCTGGAGATGGGGCGGTGCCTCGACAGATCTGCTACGGTCCAGAGACAGTTCATAAGGCTTCTTGTCAATGGACACGTTCTCTTCATTTTCCAGGGAACGACGAGCTTGCGTTGTAATCAGATTTTCCATCAGATTGAGATGGCGCAGCACCTGAATGATGCTCCATTGCTCCGGGGATGGCTTCTGATTTAATTGATGCTCATCCAGTCCCGAAATGGCTTCCCAGATTTGGTTGCGTATATGGTCGTTGCGTTCAAACATGATTTTACTCCTCTCTTTATTTTTTATGTTTGTTGATACATATATGACCTAGTGTAAACAGCATAGAGCATTGAAATGGAAATTGCGAATATGAATCATGAATTTCGTTGTTACATGAATTATATGAAAAACAAAAAAACATACCTGCTGATCGGGCATGCTGAGTGATTGAGAAATCGAAAAAAAGATTGACGGGCACCCCCCGGCAAACTATAATCGGTAACAAGTAACTTGATATGTGAGGAGTCCTGACATGATATGTTAGTAATCGACGAGGTGTATCACCATACAGCATTGCAAATATCATCGTCCGATCTATTGTACCTTATCGAACGGTTGAAGGTCAAAAAAGAAAATGAGATTGATACGCTCAAACAGAAGATTGAACAGTTTGATCAAAAACGACGAGCCGAGGAAGTGGCTTATCAGTCCTTGTCGCCTGTACGCAAATGGTTTGCGGGGCGTCCGGCTTCTCACCACCAGGCGGTGGAATATATGGTGCAGGTGAAGGAACGTTTTCGCAAGATGGAGCAGATTCGCAGGCGCATTCGTGAGCTTGATCTGATTGTGGAACGCATTCAACTTGCCGAACAGCAGCAGCAGGAAGAGATCGAGCTTACACCCGAGACGATTCGCGAGATCAGACAGCTTAGTGAAACGGAGGATGTACAGGCATGACTTTGGAGACGTTAAGCTCCGGGATCGACACCGTCTGGGTTGTACTTAGTGCAGCGATGATTTTGTTGATGGAGGGCGGCTTTGCCCTGCTGGAGGCCGGGTTTGTACGATATAAAAACAGTGTGAACATCATTATGAAGGTGTTTGCCGACATTACGATTGGTACGTTATTGTTCTACGCCATCGGCTTCGGGCTGATGTACGGTTCAGATGCTGGCGGCTTCGTGGGTGTGACCGGATTTTTCCTGAACGGTGACCTTTCCCATCTGGACGTTCCGGTATCTCTGGAGACGTTCTGGTTATTTCAGGCCGCCTTTACCATTGCCGTGATTTCCATTGTATCCGGCGCGGTAGCCGAGCGGATCAACTTCCGTGCCTACCTGTTGTATATCATCCTGATGACGGCGATCATCTACCCGATTGGTGGACACTGGGCATGGGGTGGCGGCTGGCTCAATCAGCTGGGCATGCAGGATTTCGCAGGATCGGCAGTGATCCACGCTTTGGGCGGATTCTCTGCGCTGGCAGCAGCGATTATTATTGGGCCGCGCAAGGGGAAATACACACCGCTTGGTGTAAGTGCCATTGCACTGCCAAGCAATCTGCCGTTAGCATCGGTAGGGGCCTTTCTGCTGTGGTTTGGCTGGTTCGGCTTTAATGCGGGGAGCACATTAAGTGCAACAGATGTCAGAATCGGTCACATAGCTATCGTGACGATGCTGTCTGCGGCCGCGGGTGGAGCAGCTACTCTGCTATACACCTTGTTCCGCTTTAATCGTTCGGATGCACCCTCCGTCATTAATGGTTCACTTGCTGGATTGGTAGGCATTACAGCAGGATGTGCTTTTGTAGGCGACCTTGCGGCGATATTCATTGGCGCAGTCTCCGGTCTGTTAATGATGGCCGCAACCAACTGGCTGGATCGCATGCGGATTGATGATCCGGTCGGCGCATTCCCTGTACATGCCGTATCGGGGATGTGGGGAACGATTGCTGTAGGGCTATTCGCTACGGACGGCGGGTTGTTCATGGGCGGCGGCTGGAAGCTGCTTGGTGTTCAGGTGCTAGGTCTGACTGCTCTGGTGCTGTGGGGGTTTGCAATGACATGGTTTGGACTCAAGCTGATTGGCAAGCTTGTTCCGGTTCGCTCCACAGAGGAGGAGGAGGAGCTTGGTCTGGATATCAGTTATCACGGGGTGATGGCTGCCCACCAGTCACATGAGTTTCTGGATGGCGAGGAGCATATGCTTGCTTATCAGGATAGGTCCTCTGATTCAAATCAATAACATTAGTATATGAAGAGAGAGGGGCTGACGAAGGTCAGCCTCTTTTTTACACAAGAAAGCAGGGAAAAAAGACAAGGCGGAAGAATATACAGGTGTGAACGTGAATAAGTCTCAGCATAGGTGTAACGTCAAAAAGGGAGGATCTATATGATTAAGCCGGAACAATGTGAACGTCTGACTAGAAAAGCTCGTAAAACCCTCGAAGAAGAATACGGTCTCGCTGCTGTTGCCGATCTGGTGCTGGATGCTGGGCGCTGGGGTATTCGACTGGATGTCTCCACAACGGATCAATACCGTAGAACAGGCAATTCGCGTGTAGGCGGGTATCCTGATCTGCCGGAGGAGCTGGACTGGCCGCTGACAGAGAACGGGGTGCCGATGACTTTTCTGGCGCAGCTGAATATGGTGGATCTGACTCCATACACGCCGAATGACGGACGCGGAACGCTGCCGGAGCGGGGCATGCTGTACTTTTTCATTGGCGAGGTAGATGCGGCCTATCCGATTGAACATCGGGTGATCTATGAACCTTCAACACATAATTTGGTGAAACGCGAGCCAGAAGGAGCCACTGCACTTGGTGGAAAACCGACGGTAGCTCATGCCGTTACGGTGCTGCCTAATCTGGAGCTTCCTACATATCCATATATAGACGCGGCGGCATTGAATGGACAGGGGACTGATCCAGCGATTGAATCCGGGAAAGAAGATGCTACTGAGGCTGCCGAGGGTGGTTTGTTTGAGCGTTATCTGGAATTTGAATCGGATTGGAATCATCCGAGCCCGTTGAACTGGGGTGGAATGTTTGGTTATCCAGAGGGGCAGCAGCCCGATGCAGAGCATCAGGCATTGAGTTATATTGAGCTCGGTGAGGCTTACAATGGCGATGAGCTGGAATGTATGAGCAAGCTGACAGCGCACTATGGCGGTGATGAGGAGCGAACGTGGGAAGAGCTGTCGGATACATTGTTGCTGTTAAAAATAGATACGCATGAGGCCATCGGTTTTCAGTGGCTGGACTGCGGCGAGCTTCAATTTTTCATTCGAGGTGCGGACTTGGAGGCTGGTCAATTTGACCATACATGCTGCTCGATTTATTCAAACTGATGGGCGAGATGTATAGATTCGGTCCTCATCCACTTTCATATTCCATAAATTAGGTGAATAAACATTTAAAATTTGTAACAAAATGTCCCGAGCACCCGTCTATATGAAGGAGCAGGGACTTTTTTTATGAATAGCTGTTAGCTTGGGAAGGAGTAGGTGTATATATAAAATGAAGTTGTCATCTTGAAATGAGATCATATGTTCTGTACAATGTAATTAAAAGGAAGTGATGACGTTGATTCAGTCTGCATTTAAACATATTGATACGGCTGTTACATCTTTAATGGATATCTGTGATCAGTTAGGTGAGGAAGATTTGAATGTATCACCGATTGAAGGAAAACGAACGATAGGAGAGCTTCTCTCCCATCTGGCTCTGGTCTGCCGGGCAGACTTGTACATATCCGAAGGTGCATCCGAGGAGGAAATGGCTCATTTTTATAATGATAATCGCGTTTGTTCTCTGCAGCAGATCAGACACGCGCTCATTGAGAATCGGAACTGTCTGTATCAGCGATATATGCAGTTTACCACAGAAGAATTGCTCCAGGTAACAACATCCTATTGGGGGGCTTCTTACACTCGTTTGGAATGGCTGCTTGAGATGATGGGACATATGTATCATCACAGGGGGCAGCTCTACACGATGTTGACGCTAACAGGCAGAGAGCCTAAGACGGCAATGTTTGTTTGAACGAATACATATGACTATACATATAAACTACGTTGAATAGAATATAGGCGATTGAGAACAAGGCAAACATGGCGGTACTACTTCCATCAGGGTGAATCTGAGTTTACATCTCACAATGAGCAATGGAGGACAGCAGATGGCGGAATACAGGCTTGACCATTCTTTGTATTCAAGTGTTGGTTTGATTGAGTTCGTGAAAGGGATACCCGGGCTTCAGAATGCAGTACAGGTTGAACGTATCTCTAAAGGATACTCCCTGGATCACAAGTTTAAAGTTATTACCCCACATCAGGGGAATATGCTGTTGCGGGTGTTTCCTTACAGTGATATGGAATCCAAGCAAATAGAGGTTCAAGTATTGGACAGGGTAAGACAGATGGGAGTTATGTGCTCTACACCACTTGGCATCGGCAAGCTGGACGAGGATAACGGGTACATGATCGTGAGTTATCTGGAGGGTGAAGATGCCTCTGAAGTATTGCCCCGCCTGAATGAGCAGCAGCAGTGGTCCATCGGCATGCAGGCGGGAGCTGCGCTGAAGTGTATTCACAGGCTTCCTGTGGAGAAGCAGGCAGAGTCCTGGTACAGCCGCAAAAGCAGGAAGCATCGGCGTTACGTGGATAAATACAGAGAGTGTTCTGTGGTTATGAAGCAGGATCAAGCTATTCTGAACTTTATTGAGGACCATCTGGATTGCATGAAAGGACGTCCGGATTATTTTCAGCACGATGATTTTCATCCCGCCAATCTGCTAATAAACCAGGGTGAATTGGCTGGAGTGATTGATTTTAATCGTGCAGACCAGGGAGACCCTGTACATGAATTTCTGAAGCTGGGTTTATTTGCGACAGAGACGAGTATTCCTTATTCGATAGGACAGGTACAGGGGTACTTGGATGGTAATGAACCGAATGAAGAGTTCTGGAGAATGTACTCACTGTATATGGCCATGGCTCTGGTATCTTCTGTAGTGTGGATTCAGCACGTAAAGCCGGAAGAGACGGATGAGATGATGATGAAAATGGACCGTGTACGTGAAGATCACGAGGATTTTCGCAGCATGATCCCAAGGTGGTATACTATGAACAGATAAAAAAGTAGAACCGTTGTAAGAAGTCTTGTAACACTTGTAAACAGAAAGGAACTATACCGTGGCACAACCAGCATCCATACTGCTTGTCGATGATGAGCAGGATATTATTAAATTGATGGAAATCTATTTTGGCAACGAAGGATACCGGATTTTGAAAGCGAATGATGGAATGCAGGCGCTGGAGCTGCTGAAGACCGAAGTGATAGATCTGATTATTCTGGATGTTATGATGCCGAATATGGATGGGATCGAAGCCTGTATGAAGATTCGGGAGCAGCAGAAGATGCCCATTATTATGTTGTCAGCAAAGAGTACGGATATTGATAAGATTACGGGGCTGAGCATTGGAGCCGATGATTATGTAAGCAAGCCGTTCAATCCGCTTGAACTCGTAGCGCGGGCTAAATCACAGCTTCGCCGATATCACACTTTTAATGATGGCAGAGAAAGCAGGGAGTGCGAATGGGTCATTGATGATCTGGTGATCAACACGGATACACATGAAGTATGGGTGGATGAGAAGGCTGTTCATCTGACACCTCGCGAATTTGCTGTACTGGAGCTGCTTGCCCGTCATCAGGGCTCTGTCCTGAGCATGGAACAGATTTATCGCCAGGTCTGGAAGGAAGAATTTATGGAGTCCAACAACACTGTTATGGTCCATATCCGTAAACTCCGTGAGAAGATTGAGCCAGACAGCAAACACCCTAAATTTATTCAAACCGTGTGGGGTGTCGGATACAAAATGATGAAATCGCATTAATTTGATTTATTTATGTAGCTTGCATAACACAAGCAGGGAGTTTCTTTAATGAATTCGAAACTGATCAATACGGTACGATGGAAGTTTATTTATGCATTCCTACTGAGCGGTGTGTTAACTGCGGTGATTTTGTACGGAGTATCTAAGCTGGGCGAGACGATTCTACAAAATCAGCGCTATCCGAATTATACGATCCCGGGGCAAGCGGTTCGGTGGCTGGTCAATCATATTGGCTCTGTTCCGCTGATGATTGCTGTAGGGATCATCAGCTTTGTGCTGTTTTTCTTCTTGTTTACCCGTAAAGTCATGGTTGTGCTGGATGAGATCACGGCCGGTATTCAGGAGGTAGCCAAAGGTGAGCTTTCACATCGAATCGAGGTAAAAACTTCTGATGAATTTGGCGTGGTGGCCACGAGTATTAATCAGATGGCAGAGCAGCTACAGCGATCCTTGCAGGAAGAACGAAGTGCGGTGGCTGCCAAGAATGATCTGATTACAGGCATATCACATGATCTGAGGACACCGTTGACTTCTATCCTCGGTTTTCTTGAATATATCGAGAAGGATCGGTATCAGGATGAACTGGAGATGCGCTATTACGTCAGCATTGCCTATGAGAAATCGTTAACCTTACGCAAGCTCATTGATGATTTGTTCGAGTATACACGGGTCAGTGGGGGAAGTCTGCCCTTATCCTTAACACCGCTGAATCTGACCCCGTTCCTCATGCAGCTGGCTGAAGAATTTGCTCCCATGTTAGAGGATGCAGGTATGACTTATACCATAGCTGGAGGCCATCAGCCTTTGTGGATTCAGGCAGCCCCTGGAGAATTGGTTCGTGCCTACGAAAATCTGTTCAGCAATGCCATTCGTTACGGTGCGCAGGGCAAAGTGATGGAAATCGGACTTTCGCTTGAGGACGGAGAGGCTGTGGTGCGAATCAGCAATTACGGAGAACCGATTCCTGCTCAGGATTTGCCGCATCTGTTCGAACGATTCTACCGCGTGGATAAATCACGTTCCCGTGATACCGGAGGTACAGGGTTAGGTTTAGCCATTGCTAAATCAATGATTGAACTGCATCAAGGCAGCATTGCTGCACACAGTGAGCATGGACGAACCGATTTTGTCACCCGTTTCCCCGCGATTACTCCACCAGCAGTGCATGCAGTAGACGCAGAATAGGTTTTAATTATCCGTGCGGATGAGAATTAAGAATTTGATAAGAAGTTAACAAAGTCTTCTTAAGAAGTATTCGGTATGCTACCTCTATCACTTGCTGAGCATGAGGGAGGATACCGAGTATGGATGCAAGAGTAAACACAGTTCGAGTGAAGTACATATATATCTGCGGAGCAAGTGCGGTTCTAAGCATGGTGCTTCTTTTTGTTATGTATCAGCTGACAAAATTGGCGTATGGCTTCGTGTTCCATGATGTTCCGTGGATGACTCAACTGGTGCATTGGTGTATCAACACCATTGGAAAGAAGCTGATATGTTTGGTAGTAGGTGGAGGTTTGTTTACGTTATTGTTCTGGGTTCGTTCACAAAAAATCGCTGAGGATGTGGAGCAGCTTGTGCGTGGAACGCATGAACTTGCCAAAGGCCGGATTCCTGAACCAATCCGTGTGTTGAGCAGCGGTGAACTGCGGCTGTTAAGTGAACAGATCAATGCAATTGCCACCATGCTGGCGAAGGAAGCCGGGCATACTCAGGCATCCCGTTTGAGAACGGAAAATGGCGAAGCTGACACTCATATCTATCCTCCAATGGGGGATAAACGTACGGCCTTGCCTATTGACCTTACACTGTACGGTATTCAGTCGGCACTGGAAGAACTGATAGATGGGCCAGGCAGGAAGGATCACGAAGTGTTGCATTGGGCAAGAATGGCGTATGAACAGACAAATGTGCTCCAGCATGCGCTTGAAATCGCGGAAGGGAGCAATCCTGATCGTAACAAACAGCAGGAACAAGACTTTACACATGCTCAAGCTGAGGAAACAAAATGTTAAGTGCGAAAGTCAAGCACTGGTTATATCGAACGTATGATGTTGGCGTCATTGTAGCCGTTCTGCTGGTGGTGTTATATGTTTACCTTCACACATACGGTAACATGGTAGTCCGAAGCTCATCCATAGCAATGCAGGAGACATCCTCAACGATCATTCTGGACGAGAATGGACGGGAAATCACCCGGTTGAAGACATCGGGCCAAGGTTATGCCGAGTATGCAAGTCTTCATGACATGCCCGAGATGCTTGTTCAGGCTTTTTTAGCTACAGAAGATCATCGCTTTTATCGTCATCCAGGTTTTGATGTGATTGGTGTTGGCAGAGCTATGGTGCAAAATATGATACATATGGATTGGAATCAGGGTGGAAGCTCTATAACACAGCAGTTGGCCAGAAATCTGTATCTGAACGGAAACAAGACATTGATGCGCAAAATAAACGAGTTATCCATCGCAATCGAGCTGGAAAAGAAATATTCAAAAGATGACATTCTGGAGATGTATCTCAATCAGATTTATATGGGCCAGCAGCAGTACGGAGTCAAGGCAGCGGCTTTACGTTATTTTGGTGTGAAGGATCTGAAGCAGCTCGAGCTGTGGCAGATCGCCACGCTGGCGGGTATGCCTAAAGGCCCTTCCATATACAATCCGGTTGATAACGAAAAGCTGTCCAAAGAACGCCGAAGTGTAGTGCTTTCCTTGATGCATAAAGAGGGGATCATTACCAAAAGACAGATGCAGGAGGCTGCATCTGTCGAATACAAACCTCCACGCTCAGCGTTGTCGAACATGTCATCAGCTCCAGCATCGGATGGACTCGGAGCTGCGTATATTTCAGCTGTGGATGCAGTAATACAGGAGGCTGCCCTTCTTACAGGCAAGAGTGAAGCCGAGATTCGCTCCGCAGGCTGGGTGATGCGAACGGGATTAAGCCCACGCGCACAGCGGGCCATGGAAGAAACCTTTGCTGAAGCCGTCTGGTTCCCGGATGATCGAAAGGATCAGCAGGTACAGGCCAGCATGGTGCTTCTGAATCACCATAATGGTGAAGTGAAGGCCATGATGGGCGGGCGAAATCCTGTGAAGGGAGATATCAATCGTGCATTGATTGATGCGAGACAGCCTGGCTCTGTATTTAAACCTGTGATTGCCTATGCTCCTGCATTGGAATCGGGAAAATTCACACCAGAGAGCATGCTGCCTGATCGGTCGATGAGATATGGCAATTATCGGCCAAGCAACGTGGGGGGAAGATATCGAGGAACGGTATCGTTGTCCGAAGCACTGCAGCAGTCTATTAATTCACCGGCGGTATGGCTGCTTAATCAAATCGGACTGAGCGAAGCCAAAGCGTTTGCCCAGCGACTCGGGATTGAATTACAAGCCGAGGATATGAATCTGTCCATTGCCCTAGGTGGGGTGCATCAAGGGATTTCGCCGATGAAAATGGCACAGGCTTATGCTGTTTTTGCGAATGAGGGGAAGTTTAACAAGGCACACCTTATACGTGAGATCAGAGATGCACGGGGGCGGGTAATCTATGCTCGTCGCTCTGAGCATAAACAGGTGATATCCAGACGCATAGCGCAGGAGATGACCCATATGCTGCAGCAAGTGGTTAGTCATGGGACAGGAAAGCGTGCCCGGCTGCCTCAGGAGCAGGTCGCTGGCAAAACGGGAACAACTCAAGCCTCCTTGCCGAATGCCCCCAAAGGCGCGAACCGGGATATTTGGTTTGCCGGGTATACGCGAGAGTGGACGGGTGTTGTATGGGTTGGGTTTGATTATACGAATGCACAGCATTATTTGAAGTCGGGAAGCGGGAGCGCGGCAGCTCTGTTCGCGGCGGTGATGAAACGGACGAAGAGATGAAGTGAAGAAATAAAGAAATAAAGTGATATGAGCGGTGCAGCCAATCGGTTGGGTTGTAAAAACCTTTTTATAGATTTCCATCCAGATGTTGAGATATAATAGGTGCGGCTAAATTGTTTATAAGGAGGCTGACATGAACCGTCCGAATGCTGGTTCAGAGGAAGAACAGGAGGTTTACTCGACTACAACTGGAGCACGTACAAAACGTCAGGATATTTCCGGCCTGGGCGGCTGGTTGATTTTCATCCAGATTAGTCTGTGGGCTTCGCTGGTATTTCTACTCTCCGACTTATCAAATGTCACAGTGATTATGGACCCTGCTAGGTGGGAAGGTAGTCGAGGGATTGATCTGCAAGTATATACAGAAGTGATAAGGCCAATCTTGTGGTTTGGCTTCATCAGCAGCATCATTTTGTCTGTACTGGTCATCATAAATCTTGTTCTGTTATATCGAAGGAAACGATGGTTTCCCCGCATGATGATCATACAGTACATCGTGAATGCGATCATCAGTGTGGTTACGTGGATTCTGATTGCTCAGCAGGAGATGGGAAGAGAAGTGCATGTGCTGGATGCGCAGCCTGCCTTTCAAGTGATTGTTCGATCCTTGCTTGCGTGCTGTATCTTTATTCCCTATTTTCTCAGATCGGTGCGAGTAAAGAATACATTTATTCAATAATCTAAAGTTGTGTTTCACTACGTGTGCGAAAAAAAGAGCCCCACTGTCTACCAACCTGAGCTTGCAGACAGTGGGGCTCTTTGTATTCATTTGGATGCAGATCTGAAGCGGTCTGAACGAGACAGGCTGCGAATCATCTGGTTCAGAACCTCGGATAATACGAGTCCGACAGCAATAGCACCGGACAACATTAGCGCTTTGGCAGCCATCTCCATCGCGGCACTGTAATCGTTCTGAACAAAGCTGCGCATGGCGTTATATGCAAGTCCTCCAGGCACGAGAGGAATGATGCCTGCCACGCTGAAAATGATGACAGGCGCACGAAACATACGGGAGAACAGCTGGCTGATCACACCAACAGCGACCGTTGCTGCCAGAGTAGCCGGCACAGCATCTGCTGCATATTCAAGCACAATATAGATGATCCAGCCAATCATGCCAACGAATCCGCCGTGAAGCAGCATGCGTCTGGGTGCATTGAAGATAATGCCAAACGCTGCCGATGCAACAAAACTTGTCAATGCTTGCTCGATAAAATGGAGCATTTCCTGCATACCTCCGTCTTACATCAAAAGTGAGAACACCACAGCAATACCTGTACCGATAGCAAAAGCCGTCAGAAAAGCTTCAGCGCCCTTGGATAAGCCTGACACCAGATGTCCAGCCATCAAGTCGCGTACCGCATTTGTAATCAGCAATCCGGGTACGAGTGGCATCACCGAGCCGATTATAATTTTGTCCCGTTCAAAGCCTGCTCCAATATAAACGAGCAAAAAAGCAAGCATGCCGATGACAAAGGACGCCGTGAGCTCTGCGAAAAATTTAACACGCACCCAGCGGTGAAAGAGAATAACGGCAGCATAACCTGTGCCACCGCAGATGAGTGCTGGCAGGAAATCACCCCAGCCTCTGCCGAACATGATCGTAAAGCAGGCACTGGATAAAGCAGCAGCGGCCAACTGAACTGCATATGCATAACCTGAAGGTTTCCGTTCGATCTGCAGCAGTAATTCATGTGCTTCCTGAACGGTAAGCTGGCCTTGTCCGATCCGGCGTGAGACGGCATTGACTTCAGACACTTTATCCAGATCGGTCGTCCGCTCGGAGATACGAATCAGCTTCGCTGGCTCGGTGGCATCCACCGAGAAAAAGATGCCTGTAGGCACAACATAGCTGTGTGAATGGGGCAGGCCCAGCGCTGCGGCCATACGCTTCATCGTATCTTCGACACGATAGGTTTCGCCGCCGCTTTGCAGCATGATTTTGCCAGCAAGCAGACAAATGGCAATCACACGGGAGTGCTCTACTGGTTCAGCAGCATGCTGGCTTTGGTTACTGATCTCCGGTTCGGAGTGAACGGGAGAATCGGGTTCATGATGTATGTATTTCAACCGGATCAAGCTCCGTTTCATATAAGATAAGGCATGGCATCGACACCATTGTATCACATTTCACACAATCACAAGCAATCTCGGGACACGTTGTGCAGTGAGTTGCCCGAGGTGTCATGTGCGGCGCAATAAAAGTGTAGCAGAGAGGAGTGGAGAAGGCTTCAAGACAAAACCCAAAAAGCTTCGTCCCTCTCCTTGTAAGGATGAGAGCGAAGCTTTTGGATTACATGAGCAGTGTAATTACGAGCAATTCATACAGCACCAGCGGCAGAATCGTTGGGCCAAACAAAGCTCGCGGTTCAGGATATCCGTGCATCGGTGTGACCTGAAGATATAGAATACCCCGGTCTGCGCTAATGATGACTCCTTCCCAGACCTGACCGTCAATATTCTGAACTTGTACTTTCTTGCCTACATGCTGACGAACCGTATGATGAAGCATATTCCGTACACTTTGCACCGATTGAAGCATCGGTTGGTTGGCTTGATATACAACACGGGCGGATGTCGTGGAAGATGATTCAGACATGATGCACAACCCTTCCTTGGAATAAAATCTTTCTTACTACAAGGTATGCATCTGCCTAGGAAAGGTGATTACACATATACCATCTTGAACGCTCCACCGCCCTATTCGTAGCTGGCTTGACCTAGCCCTCCATCAACAAAGATAATCTGGGGTGGGTGGTGTTCAGGATTTACATCATACCGCATAGGTACGTTTAGATCACCCAGGGCACACCTTTCAATCAAGGATTAGTATCAACAGGAATTTCAAGTGAAAATGGTGACTTTACTTTTGAAGGATAGGTCGAAATTTGCATCTGAAGTTCACCATGTAATTTTCCGCCGTTTTCGATAGTAGATGAAATTGTAGTATGATTCGGGTCTTTCCCGTGTCCGGGACTCCAGCTAGAGCCTGGAACCTCATAAGAATGGCCTGAGTTGTCCTTCACTTTGCTGAAGGCAAGTATGAAGCTATTTTCCATGCTGCCTGGCACGGAGAAATCAATGACCAGATCTTTACCTTCCACTTTGCTGCCAAGCATCTGAAGCTCAGGAGGTCCGCCAGTAATCTCATGTGTCTTCAGGTTTAGGGTGAAATCCAGCTCCTTTTTATCAAGACCCGAGAACCCGGAACCTTGCAAGGTCAGTTTTTTGGGTTTGGAGAAATACATGCTCTCGAAAAAGATGGAACGTGTATCTTCACCTATGGAGGTGTCGGTTCTCCAGGCACGTCCTTGTTCATCCACCAATTGCAGATCACTAAGGCCAAAGATTTTCTTGGTGTTGCTTGGATCAAGCTGTACATCAAGCACCAATCGGGTTGGATACATGGTGGCCTGCTTCACTTCAATCCGTTGCCCATCAACAACTAATGTCTCATGAACAGGGATAACCTTTTTCATACCCTTGGTCAGGTTTTTATCTACGGGCAGGGTTACTTTCCATACCCCTGGTGTGGCTGTGTCTCTGGATTTGAATACTACGGTTAACACATCCGGAGGGGAGGTTTCTTCGGGAAAGAAAACATCAATTAAATTTTCATACACGGGATTGTCTTTATTTGAATCAGAGTGGGGTGAGGCGTAGCTAAAACCAACCGGAAGCTGTTTGCCTTTCCCATCGAGCAGGTCGATGTTATAATCAAATTTCTCTGTATGTTTCATACCTTTCATCTTGTAAAAAATAACCATGCGTGCCTGGTCCGTAATAATACCCTCCACGGTCACAGAACCTCCATCCTGCTCGTCGGTGATTCCCACCTTCTGGAGCAGGGACTGGTCAATCGCCATCATGAGTCCCTTGTCCTGCCGGATCAGGCTGACGACACTTTCCATGCCAGGCAGCTGCTCTACAAAGGACGCAAAGGCCGGGGATACCCGGATACAGCCGGTAAACAGTAACACAAGTGCGGCCGCCGAGATGGAGCTAGTAAGCCAGCGCAGTCTGTTTTTTCGTTTACGGGCGGCTTGACGGATTCCGGCTTGTACCGCTTGGGATGCAGCCGCTTCTGGCACACTTATGGCATCATACTCATTCTTGCGTGCCTGAAGTCGTGATTCCAAGTTTTCAAATGCATTATGCTTATCGGTCATGAGGAATGTTCTCCTTTCGATTCAAGTTGATCACGAAGCTTTCCCAGCGCACGGTGGAGTCGTGATTTAACGGTTCCCGCGGGAATATTGAGGATGTCTGCGACTTCGGTCAGTGAGAAACCTTCAAAATAGCTTAGAATAATAATCTGTTTGTATTCCGGCTCCAGTGAAGAGACAGCTGCTGCAAGATCCGGGTCCTCGGGACGGTCCCAGCGGCCTGTCTCCTGAACTGTGGATACAGGGCTGAAGCGGTCTTTACGTTTTCGTTCGTCAGCACAATAATTGAGAAGAATACGGATGAGCCACGTACCGAAGTAAGAGGGTTCTTTCAGTTTTTTTAATTGGCGGTATGCGCGGTAGGTGGATTCCTGTATTGCTTCCAGTGCGTCGCCTTCATTATGCAGATACGCATAAGCGATACGGTATAGGCGGCTCTGATGCATTTCCATTAAGGCTGCAAAAGCCTCAGCATCCCCTTTTTGTGCGGCTAGGGTACGTTCGGCAGGGGTCACATGGGGCCTCCTTTCAGGATGTTGTTTCGTATTAGACAGAGAAAGCGGTCGAACGGTTCTCGTTTTTTCAAAAAAAATATTCATTCACTCACGATAAACAAGTTCATCCAATAATACAGCAAATAACCGCCATCCTCCCCAGGGCACTGCTGCTCCAATGAGAGTTTGACGGTTATGAGAGTTGCTTCAATGAAAGCGAGAAGCGTATCCTCTTCTTGTAGCTTCACTGCGGACTAGGGTTATTCGGCTTGCCTGTGTATTGCTTTTTGGCGGCCTCCAGTGCAGGAATGGCAAAGCTGGCGAGTGGAGCAGGCAGTTCATGCAGCGGGAACCAGCCAATCTTACCAATTGCCCCGTCTTCCTCCATATTGCGCGCTTCACCGTCGATAACTCTGGTGGAATAAAGCATGGAGATCCAGTGCTCCTGCTGCTCAGGGCGAATCGTTTCGGCTGTACACAGCAGATTCTCAATGGCGATATCCAGATTCACTTCTTCTTTGATCTCACGAATGACTGCTGCTTCAAGCGTTTCATACGCATCTACTTTACCGCCGGGGATACTCCAGGTGTGCTGCTCGGGTGCACGATTACGCCATGTAAGCAGCACCTCGCCCCGTTCATTCACAATCACGGCACCTACGCCGATCCGGGGAGTGCAATCCGAGCTTGGGGGATCAGCCGATTCGACAGAGGCGACAACTGCTGGCTGGAAAGAAATCGGGTGTCCGGTCTGGGCGGACCACTCCGCTGACAGAATGCTCATCGAGATCAGATCATACTGGGTACCATCTCGCAGCACAGCTGCCCGGTGTCTTCCTTCCTCGCGAAATCCGGCCTTCAAATACGCTTTTCTTGCGGCTTCGTTGTATTCAATTACATCCAGAGCAATCCGATTCAGATTCAATTCGTGGAAGGCGTACCGTAGAATAAGAGCAAGTGCATCACTGCCATAACCCTTGCCCCGATCACGCTCTTCACCAATTCCGATTGCCAGCTGTGCGGAGCGGTTGTTCCATTCAATCCGGTAAATGGCGACAAATCCGAGAAAACGGTTGTCGTCTAGAGTGCGCAGGGTAAATTCGAAATCCTGACCATTCCGAACCGATGAGCTACCTGTTTCATCCGAAGTTTGTGGAACGGCAATATCGGTATCCATATTGCGCAAATATTCATAGTGCTCCGTGAAGTGCGCAATCTGCACACGGTCCTCGGGGCACGGTGCTGTAAGTCTGACCTTGGAGCCTTGAAAAGCATTGTATTGACGAGCCATGTAGCACCTCTTTTACATAATATAAAGTTCTTCTTTTGCCAGTATACTACAGCAGGGCAGAATACCGAACCAACCTGAATGATATATCTGATTTATGAGCGACATCGGTGCAAGAGAGAGGGAAGCCAACTAACGAAGTGCTAAAGCACAAAAAAACAGCCGCAAGGGCTGTTGAGTGTACCAACTATTTTAAATCATTCAACAAATTTTTCATTTTTTTATAATGTCCGCTGACCCGATCAGCCATGTAGTTATAGAGCAGCTGATTCTCGGAGAGCATTGCCATTTCACGGTCAATATCAACGTTATTGTTGTTATTGTTCATGGCCGTTTCATTGTTCTGCATGACCCGATACTGCACGATGGAAGCGTTCGGATTGCTGATCGGAAAGTGCTTCTCATGCGTTCGCTGCATCTGAAGCTGTCCTGATTTCCCGTTCTCGATGATCCGTCTTAGCTCATCCTGAAACTCGACCGTTGTCTTTTTGTAATTAGGCGTGTCCGCATTGGCAATGTTGTTGGTGATGGCTTGATGTCTTGCGTTTAAAGCTTGTAAAAGAGATTCATTTCGTTTGGAAGTTTGAGTTTCGATCATTCCACGAGTCCTCCTTCACCGTATGCGTAGGCACTTCTCTCTAGTTTAAGAAATTCGCCTACGCACTGTCAAGCAGGATAACAAAATCAAGCCTCTGAACGCATTAAGAACGATTCATATTTTTGCCGTAATAAATCTCGTCCATCTCCAGCTTCAGCCACTCCGTAATTTCTTGCTGTTCGGCTGGGCTGAGCTTGTCCTTGGTGTACCCGAACAGATAATTGTCGAGATCAAAGTCCTTCAGCTTGCATTTCGTATGGAAAATGTTCTCCTGATAGACGTTCACGTCAATCATATCAAAGCCGCTTTTGATCTCATCTGGAATATAATTCTGGATTGAACTGATCTCATGGTCAATGAACAGCTTGCGTCCGCTTGTATCACGCGTAAATCCGCGCACCCGATAATCCATAATCATAATGTCCGTATCAAAAGAATGAATCAGGTAATGCAGCGCTTTGAGCGGCGAGATCTCACCACAGGTCGAGACGTCGATATCTGCACGAAAGGTGCTAATGCCTTCGCTGGGGTGGAATTCAGGATACGTGTGTACCGTAATATGACTTTTATCCAGCTGCATCACGACGTTATCCGGCAGGGGGCCAGGTGATTCGTCGAAGGATGCCTCGGGAATCTCCACGATGGGGCCTTCCGATACCAGCATCGTTACACTTGCGCCCTGCGGTACATAATCCTGTTGTGCGACGTTCAGGACGTGTGCTCCAATGATGTCCGATACATTGTTCAAAATATGAGTTAGCCGATCTGCATTATATTGTTCATCAATATACTCGATGTAGGCTTCACGTTCTGCTTTGGTTTTAGTGTAACAGATATCGTACATATTAAAGCTGAGCGACTTGGTGAGGTTGTTAAACCCGTGCAGCTGAATACGCTGCTCTGGCGTTAAAGTCATGGTTGACGTTCCCCTTTGTCCCATACGACATAAAAATCGCATTTTTAATACTACTTATACCCAACCTTTCCCGAAAAAAAACATCGACCTGTGCAATCTGCGATACGGCTTCTTTCCCGCACATGCAGCTCACTTCAGCTCGATGTCAATGTAAATATCCATAGGCATTTTAATAATGCATGTCAATAAGGCAGGCCCTCATCATAACTGTAATCGTTCATGCGCTCTTCCTCCGCAACAGACTGAATGTCCTCCGAAGTCACCGTGATGATCGGGTAGTGCTCATTCTGCTGTTTTTTGATCGCTTTTTCCTTCACAAAACGGGGGCTGCCCTCGCCAGCATCCTCGTCATAGACAAGCAGCAGACCGTCACTTTTGCGCAGCAGCAGATCATCACGCGCGGTAAATTGCCACGGTCCGATATACGGCTGCTTGCTAATTGCACCATAATAATCCACCCCCGACAGGATGGAGCGGTAGTATTCCTGCTTGTCTTCCTTCCATTGCTCCTCTGGGTTCTGAAAAGCGGTAATGATCGACAGCTTCAGATGCGGATAGTTCTGCTTCAGCTCCAGCACAACCTCACAGGCCCACAGATCAACGCCGTATTGACCGGGAGTGAGCACCCATTCCAGCCCGTCCTCGACGAGAGGAGTGAGGCGGGAAGCGATCGCTTTTTTAATGAAGGGAATGCCTTCATGCTTCTGGCCGAAAATCTGCAGTTCATGGGCGCGATACCCGGTAATCAACAGGTTTTGCAAACGTGATGACCTCCTTTAAGACGGACGGCGTTAGCTGTAAGTAGCCTGTGTATTCTGTCCGATTCTGTCTGTCTTCGAAATGAGCACGTTATTGTGCAGATGTAGTCTCTCCGCGGAACGGATACAGGAAGGGCTTCGGAATGTCCGTCTCAAATGTCATTAATTTTCCGGTTGTGGGATGGATAAATGACAGCACGCGTGCATGCAGTCCCAGACGTCCGAGGTCTCTTGTGCGCGCGCCGTATTTACGATCCCCGGCAATCGGATGCCCCAGATCTTCCATATGCACACGAATCTGATTTTTGCGGCCCGTTTCCAGACGAACCTCCAGCAAGGAGAATTCGCGATTCGACTTCAGACGTTTGTAGTGTGTAATGGCATGCTGTCCATCGTTCGGACGGGAACTGGAGTACATCTTCAGCGTTTTGGTTTCCTTGAGCCAGGAGGAGAGGGTGCCTTCTTCTTGAGCTACTTTGCCTTCAACGAGAGCGACATAGACACGTTCCTGTACATTTTCCTTCCAGTTGTTTTGCAGAGTTTGCTGTACCTCTTCACTTTTGGCAAACATCATCACACCTGATGTATCCCGGTCCAGACGATGTACGACGAATATCCGGTTAAGTGCATCCGTGCGGCGCACATGCTCGGTCAACTGACGATAGGCGGTTAGATCGTCGCTTTTGTCAGTGGCGATGGACAGCAGTCCTGCTTCCTTGCGAATGACAATAATGTCGTCGTCTTCGTGCAAAATGTTAATGCCCGTCAGGGAAGGCGCGGCAACTGCTCCTTCCTTGCTGATCGAAACGATCTGTCCAGGCTGGAGCGGCTCGTTAAACTTGGTCACGACTTTCTCATCTATAGATACTTGTCCACGTCCCAAAATGGACTTCACAGCGTTGCGTCCAGATTTCAGATGCTCCAGCAGGAAGCTGAGCAATTCAGCCGGTTCAGTAACCTTGTACTGGCGTGGCGGTTCGGACTTGCGGTAATGCCCATTGCCCGGACGCTTGGATGCCGCGGCTGGTTGGCCACCCTTGCCACGGCTTTTTGCAGTGGCCGCAGGCGAATGAGAGGCTGAAACGTTCTTGGCAGCATCTCCTTGGCGAGCAGTACGGGCTCCTGAAGATGAAGCATTGGACCGGCCGGAACGTGGCTTGGAAGAGCCTCCGTATGATTTTCCTTTGGCAGGTGAACTGCCTGTTGAGCGTTTGCGTTTATTCATTGTATATATCTCCTTCTGAACAGCCTGTATCCTTTGTGTGCATACGATCCGTTCATTACGTTCTGCAGTTCAATATACCATTAACCGCACGGAATTAAAAATGGTTCATCCATACCGTAGCGAGGGGGTGTCTGCGTACCCAAGGTTTGCGGCAGTTCACGGGGGAGGAATTCAAATGTGCATTCATATCTTCTTTCATAACATCGCACCTTCCTTATTGCAGCTTGGTTTAGAGCACAGCTTGTTTCGCGGGAATATAAATGTCGAGTTCGTCGTAATGCTCCTCTGCCAGACTGCCGTCGATTCGTTCAATGTTTTTGGACTGGCCCAACTGGCAGCGTTATTTCTGATCGCAGCAGCGGCAGCGAGGGGAGCGTTGTCCCCAGGCATGGTTGTTGCGAGCAGTCTGCTGTTCGAGCTTGTAGTCTGGCCTGTGCTGGGACTATCCAGCCAGTGGAGCCAGATGCAGGTGAGTATGGGGGCATTTGCGCGTATTATGACATGGTTGAAGCTGGACCAGCGTATCGAAGCGGAGCGGGCTAATCCAGAACAAGCAAGCTCAAAATATATAGGCACGCTGGAAAATAACCCACCGATCCTTACACTTCAGCAGGTAACCGTATGTGATGAGCGCAGTGGCCGGACAATTCTGAATCAGATTACATTGGACTTGCTTCCGGGTGAACTGGTCGCTCTGGTGGGAAGCAGTGGATCGGGTAAATCGACCTTGTGTCAAGTATGTGCGGGACTGATTAAGCCAGCGGTTGGACGAGTGATGCTGGGCAGCGAGGATATGGAGCAGATCGTGAGGAGGGATAATCCATCCCGCCTGACGTATATGCCACAGACACCGGCTTTTTTTACAGGAACGATCGAAGAAAATATTCGTCTGGGCGGTAAGGCTGGAGTAAACGAGGTGAGACTTGCGGCAGAGCGGGCGGGTTTGCATGCATTTATTGAAGCTCAGGAGGGACAGTACGATGCGATGCTGCAAGAGAAGGGAGCTAATCTGTCGGGAGGACAGCGTCAACGCTTGTCCCTTGCCCGTCAGTGCTCCCGCATTCTGGTGATGGATCAGGGACGGATCGCCGAGGCTGGAACGCATGAACAGCTAATTCAGCAGAAGGGCCTGTACTATCGAATGAATGCGAGAGGTATGGAGACGGAGAATACAGCAATGTAGAAAGTTTGTTGCTTGAATGCCATATGATAAATAACAGTAAGCAACCGTTTGTCCTGAGTTGGCACGCGGTTGTTTTGCTTGATGCGAAACTGTACAGCAGCTTGCAGTTAAGAGAAACTTTTTATGTTTGGGCATCGTTTAAGTTATTGAATACATTTACGAATTGGAGGAGAAAGATGAAAAGTAAACATTTAACCCCATACATCTCTGTGTTCATAGCAGCCTTGTTATTGTTAACTGCTTTTTCGCAAGGAGCTAGTGCTGCTCCTGAATCTGTCAAGCAAACGCCAACATTTTTCAGTAAATCAGCTTTAAAGCAGGGGGCATTTGGTTTTGCCAATCTGGATGGAACGAAGCTGTTGGTGGATTACCCGCAGGAGAAGGAATTGAACTGGTCACAGTTCAACCTTGCCGTTGGGCACAATGGACAGCGACTTTCGATCAAATTAAAGGGCAAACAAAAAGAAAATCAAGAAAATAATAGCTTTAAACAGACGGCCTATAATTTTGATAATCTTAAGGGTGTAATTTATGAAGTCGTTGGAGGTAAGGCGGAGCCTGATGAAACTTATTATATCGTAAAGGATTCAGCTTTGACTGATCGTATGTTACTGGAATTAACTGCGATTAACAAGGAAAAGCCAACTTCGAAGATGAAGTCAGAGATCGCCAAGCTGAAAAAGCGTGCGGTGAAAAATATGTACCCTTTACAGAATATTGAGAAAATCGGAAATTTATATTTAGTTGAGTATAAGCCAAAAGGGAAAGATATGTTAGCAAGCCTGGCTTTGTTAACATCCGATGGATGGGTATTTAAGGACTACCCTGCGAAGTTCAGTGACAATAGTGCTTGGCGCATTGATGACGGGGGAAGCGTTACACCGGATATGTTCTCCTTTACATTTGCTGCTCGTTCAGAGCATGGCTTTATTCTTGGTGTGCAATGGCAGGGAGCAGAAGGAGAAATCACTTTATTTTTAGAATATACACAGGCGAAAAAAGGAAAAAATGCTAAGAAAGCAAAGATATCCGAGCTTGATGTCCGGTATGGTCGTTATACGATGCCAACCTAGTCCAGTTGCGTGATAGATGCATCATAAATAACGGAAAGCAGCCGTTTGTCCTGAATTGGACGAATGGCTGTTTGGCTTGGGCGGATAAGCTTTGGACATTTTACGGTAAAACGCGGTTGCTCATTCGGAGCTGGCCCGTTAAACTAAAGGAAGCGGCGTTTTGCTTGACGGACAAGTCATGAGAACGCCATTTTGTTGTCAAGGATGCGGTGATTATGTCGCGTTCGGATGTCAGAATCGGATCGAACCAAGCTGGTGCAGGAACACCGGTGACAAGTAAGGAGTCTTTACATGAGTGTGCAAACACCTAATTTGGAAGAAGCGCAGGGCCTCCTGCAAAAATATTATGGCTACCCCGACTTTCGCGAGGGTCAAAAAAAGATCGTCTCCAGCCTGCTCGAATATGAGGATACGCTGGGCATTATGCCAACCGGGGGCGGGAAGTCGATCTGTTATCAGATTCCCGCTCTGTTATATCCGGGGCTGACACTGGTGGTCTCCCCGTTAATTTCATTGATGAAGGACCAGGTCGATGCACTGACGACCGCGGGCATTGCTGCCGCTTATATTAATAGTACGTTAAGCGGCCGTGAAGTGAATGAGCGCATCCGCGCGGCGCAGCGCGGTGAGCTGAAGCTGCTCTACGTCGCGCCAGAGCGACTGGAGCTGGACTGGTTCCGCGATGAGATGGGGCAGCTGCCCATCTCCTGCGTGGCTGTGGATGAGGCCCACTGTGTGTCACAGTGGGGCCATGATTTTCGGACAAGCTACCTGGCGGTAGCGCCGTTTGTGGATAGCTTGCCGGAGCGGCCGGTGGTTGCGGCCTTTACGGCGACGGCGACGCCCGAGGTCATGGGCGATATTCTGCGGCTGCTGCGTTTGCAGGACCCGCAGACGTATGTGACCGGACTTGGGCGGGATAATCTGGCGTTTAGCGTGCTGCGCGGCGAGAGCAAAAAGGATTTTGTCTTGAACTACGCGCGCGAGCATGCGAGTGAGCCAGGTATAGTATACGCTGCGACCCGTAAGGACGTGGACGATCTGCATCAGCGCCTGCTGCAGGCAGGTTTGCCGGCAGGCCGCTATCATGCAGGTATGACGGATGATGAGCGGGCGCAGAGTCAGGAAGCTTTTTTGTACGATGACATCCGGGTGATGGTTGCGACGAACGCGTTCGGGATGGGGATCGACAAATCCAACGTGCGTTATGTGCTTCATTACAGCATGCCGAAAAACATGGAGGCATATGTACAGGAAGCCGGACGTGCGGGTCGGGATGGCGAGCCGAGTCAATGCATTTTGCTTTTCGGAGCGCAGGACATTATTACCCAGAAGTTCCTGATTGAGCAAAACCCGATGGAGGGTGACCGCAAAGCCAACGATTATCGCAAGCTGCAGCAGATGGTCGATTACTGTTATACGACCCGTTGTTTGCGCAGTGCGCAGCTGGATTACTTCGGTGAGGTGCATGAGGACAAGCCATGCGGCATTTGCAGCTCCTGTACGGACGACCGTGAGCTAGTAGATATGACGATTGATGCGCAAAAAATATTCAGCTGCATTCACCGCATGCGTGAACGCTATGGTGTATCTCTTGTGGCTTCGGTGCTCAAAGGTTCGCGTGCCAAAAAGGTGCTGGACTACGGCTTCGATTCCTTGCCGACATACGGGGTCATGGGCAATCGCACGGAGCGTGAAATTGCGGAGATCATCAATGTCATGGTGTCTGAAGGATATCTGATGCTGTCTGAAGGGCAGTATCCGGTGGTGCGTTTGCAGCCGCTGGCGGTGGAAGTGCTGAAAGGTCAACGCGAAGTCATGCAACGTGTCGTACGTAAAACAGCTGCCACAGCTTCCGGCACAAACTACGGCGGACGCCGTGGACGTGATGCGATGCCTTCGGCTGTGAACGAAACGGTGTTTGAGCAGTTGCGCCTGATACGCCGTGATCTGGCTGCAAAAGAACATGTTCCGTCCTACATTATCTTCAATGATGCCACCCTGCGCGAGATGAGTGTGGTATGCCCGCAGACAGAACGTGACATGCTGAGTATTAAAGGGGTCGGGGAGGTCAAGTACCGCAAGTACGGTCTGCCGTTCCTGGAATTCTTCCAGAGACAATCGGGTGAAGAAGTGGACACGGACGATGATGCTTTTTATGAATATGAGTGATATATGATAGTGATATGTCATGAGTGATCATGATAAATGACAAGAGACAAGTGATATCTGATCTGTAATCAGTGACTGATGCCTGAAGACCAATGCTAAACCTGAAACCAGAGCTTAAAGGAGATTACATCCAGTTCTAGGGGATAGAGATATACTAACGTTGAAGAGATAGTTAGTAGCTACAGATAGAGTTATGGACACGACATAAATAGAAACTATTTAAATTGAACCAAAGAAAAGACATTATGTCGTTTAACGGTCCATGATCTAAAGAAACGCTGTAATGGGGCAAGAATACCAGCCGTGGCATGCTGCTCAATTTGAAGCTGGAATGCTAACGATCTCCATGGAGCTTATTTGCGCTGAATCGGGGACATTTGAAATCTAGCTATGATGAACGTAAACAAGGATAGCCCCCACATATTGCTGAGCATCGTAGGTTAAAATGGAAAGTGTCAATACCACCATTTCAGAGCTACACAGCAAAGGAGAGCTATCACTATGCAGTCTACCACAAAATTCATCGGTTTAGATGTGTCCAAAGAAAAAATTTCG
>NZ_QJSW01000020.1 GCF_003217495.1 Paenibacillus barcinonensis
GTGGCAATTGCCGCTGTAGCGCGTGAACTGATGGGTTTTATTTGGGCGGTTGCCCGAACCATAGAACAGCCGAACGCCCAGTAATTGGTGTTGCACTCGCTCGAGACGTTCGTTACAAGGGGAAAGGGTAAAACCCGGAGCCTTACGCCCGGGGGTTCATGGAAAGGTTCGGGAGAGAATCTGTGTTGATCGTTTGCACCAGGCTCCTGTGTGAGCTGAACGTGCGTTTCTAGCTTACAACCGCTCTCCTTGACGAAGGCATACCATGTGGTAACCAACCCACGGATAGCAGCGTGCCAACCGTCGCTCGCATATGGACTCCCGCGCTTAGGGCTTCGGGCTAAATTGCATCATTTTTGTGTTGGGCTTGACTAAAACGTTCATAGCAACGATCTCAGATGAGCTTATTTAAGCAAAATAGAGCCTTCTGGAATTCTAACGATCCCCAGAAAGCTTATTTCACCGAAAACACAAGATAAACAGTCATCTTCTCATTAATTTCTAAAAATAAGCTCTCCTGGGATCGTTAGAAATGAAAAACGTTTGATTTCGCCTAAATAGCGTTTGTGGAGATCGTTAGAGAAGCAAGACTCCCCGGGACTACGATATATGGATTAACTTCACAAGCGGATAGCGGTTCATCCCCTTGAAAATTGGATATAAACCAGCTCATGCATGTCGCAACTAAAAAGGCATATGCAAACGGAACGAAACAGAGAATTTCCCCTGGATCGTTCCGCTTTTTGTTTCTGCCTAAGGTGAGGTTCAACCTTTCCTGATACGCCTGACATTTCTATTCATTAAATGCCGAACCAGGCAGCTGAATATCCTTCTTTTGATCGGACTTAACTTCTGAGGATGAAGAGTGAAGAATTGGTCGGGATGATCAAACGTGCCGAAATCCTGAACAATGCCTTCTTTTTGTACATAGGTATCATTCTCGTCCCAAAAAATAGCGGGATTCTGAAAATCATCCGTCGCTACGCCATAACCACAAAATGAGCCGGTGCATTCGTTAAACTTTTGCTGAAGCTTGGTCAGGTAAGGAAGATCCACAATGAAACCCTCTATATTTAACCACTTGTCGTTGTATAACACCTCAATCCAGCTATGGATAATCTCTTTCGGAGAAAGGTGATAATACCAGCCAGTCATTGCTCCTTTTTGCAATTGCTTATCAATCGTAAAACCGTGAATTCGGCAAGGGATGCCCAGCGCTCTGAGCAGTGCCATAAATAAAATGCCTTTGGTATTACATTGTCCATAGCCATCCTGCAATACTTCTGAAGCCGGAATATCATCCCTGCGATTATAACCAAATTCAATCTCGTCTCGAACATAGTTATACACGTGCAGGATCTGCTCTTTTACTGGAAGCGAAGCCCACTGACGTCTGCGAATGAGGTCCTGAATGGACGAATGATTGAAGTTTAACAATTCCGTTGGCTCGAGATCGTTGTTCATGATGAGCACCTCCTGCAATCATTGTATCGTCAGTGCAGGGAGGAAACTTGCAAAAACACGCTATCTTTACGAATGTCTTTGGCTGTCATACCCAACAATCGCTTACTTGTATTGGCAAAATGGGAGGGTGTATCGAAGCCGGCAGCCATGGCCGCGTCCGTAATACTCAGTCCTTCAAAAATCAGATAACATGCCTTCTGCAGCTTATGTAAGACGAGATAACCACTAAGGGATATTCCTGTATTTTCTTTAAACAGATGTGAGAGCCTGCTGCTCGAAAGACCAAACTGCTCAGCGTAAGTACGAATAGAGTGCTCCGAATCTGTGCATTGTTTCATATGTTGAATCAGTGCTTCGATTCGTGTATCCGTAATCGCCGGCGGAGTATAGTCGAGGTTAAACAGCGTCATGAGTTCTTGGAAAAACAAGCCGTAACTCTCGGCCGTATGAATTTGCGGCAAACGTTTTTTAATATATTCGGCCATGACCAGACTAAGCTCTGAAGGAAAATTGGCGTATGCCTGTTTGCCCATATAATGCTTAAAGGCCGCAGCTATGCTGGAGGTGCTGTCTATTAGAAGCAATACCAGAGGCTGTCCCAAACCTTGCAAACGATGAGTTACATTGGAATTAAGCACAATCCCGGAAGTACATATATGTTCTCCCTGAACTTCAATCTTAAAATCAGTTTCTAAAGCGATCGTAACTTGAATAAAGGTATGTTGGTGTGCCTCAGCATCAATGGTATTGGAATGTACCAGAATATGATGCTGTGCGCCGTATAAGTTCATCAAACAGGTATCACCTCATAGGGAAATTAAAACAATTATTACTTTCTATTAGAATACATCAGAAGTGTAATAGAAAGGGGAATCAACCATAAATGAAGCATTATCGTTTAATAAGTCAATTCGATTCACTATAATGGATAAGAACAATACACGGCTTTACATGAGGAGGTCAAGAGAATGACTCAAAACCAGAGAAAAATTGCAATCATCACCGGTGCCAGCGGCCCGAGAGAGATGGGAAGTGCCTTTTGCCGAAAGTTAGCTTCACGAGACATAGACATTTTCTTCACACATTACAAGGCTGATCCAGAGTGGATCATAGCATTTCACAAGGAAATAGAGGACATGGGTGTGCGTTGTGCGTCACTGGATGTTGATCTGGCTGAACGTTATGCAGCGAAGCAAGTATATGAACGTGCAGTTGAGAAGCTTGGTCAGCCCTCAATTTTGATTAATAATGCGGCTTATTGTGTAAACGCAGATTATCAGGACTTTGACGCTGACCTCATGGACAACCACTATGCCGTTAATATGAGATCTACTTTTCTCTTATGTACGATCTTTGCCCGTGATTTCGAAAAATCCAGACTAACCTCAGGCAGAATTATCAACATGACGTCTGGACAGGACATATCGCCAATGCCTGGTGAATTAGCGTATGTTGCGACCAAAGGGGCGATCTCTGCTTTTACCAAGTCCTTATCCCGCGAACTGGCACCACTCAAGATTACTGTAAACGCCGTAAACCCGGGGCCGACGGATACAACGTGGATGGATGACTCCATTCGTGATTATCTTTTGCCCAAATTCCCATTGGGACGAATCGGAGCGCCAGAGGATGCAGCCAACATCATTGATTTTCTGGTGAGTGAAGCAGGGGTGTGGATCACGGGTCAGGTGATTCATTCAGAAGGCGGCTTTATTCGGGAGTAGTCTGGAAAATATCATGAAAATAATTCAAAATTAAGGTCAAACGACAAAAAGCTCAGCTGCATCGGCTGGGCTTTTTTGAAGATTAATATAAAGCAATGAATAATTTCGATTACACTGTTATCATGTCAGCTCAGGAAATACCTTTGGGCCATCGGAAGTTCATCAACGGGCAGGCAATGCAATGTTTCTCCATTAACGGATACGGTGTAATTTTTCGGATCGACCATAATATTCGGTGTCTCTCCATTCAAAATCATATCTTTCTTGCTGGCTGCCCGACAGCCAGTCACAGGTTTTAATGACTTGCTCAATCCGAGAGGGGAGAGGGTGCCGGCATCAATGGAAGCCTGGGAAACAAAGGTCGCACAAATGGCTGAACGTGCCTTGCCATAGCTGCCAAACATAGGTCTGTACATGTACGGCTGTGGTGTCGAGATGGTGGAGTTTGGATCTCCCATCACACTATGAATAATCATGCCGCCTTTAATGACAAGCTCGGGCTTCACGCCGAAGAAGGCGGGTTTCCAGAGGACAAGATCGGCCATTTTACCGACTTCAATCGATCCTACATAAGTGGAGATGCCGTGGGTAATGGCCGGATTAATCGTGTATTTGGCAATATAACGTTTGACGCGCGCGTTATCTGCCTGGTTATCACCGGTAAGGGAGCCGCGTTGTTTTTTCATTTTATCCGCTGTCTGCCACGTTCTGATCGCTACTTCACCTACACGACCCATTGCCTGTGAATCCGAACTGGTCATACTGATCGCCCCGATATCATGTAAAATATCTTCCGCACCAATCGTCGTTTCACGAATTCGTGACGCGGCGAAGGCCACATCCTCGGGAATTTTGGGATCGAGATGATGACAGATCATAAGCATATCCAGATGCTCATCGACCGTATTTCGGGTGTAAGGCATGGTTGGACTGGTAGAGGAAGGCAGCACGTTAGGCATGGAAGCGACACGTAATAAATCCGGCGCGTGACCACCACCCGCACCTTCCGTATGATAGGTATGAATGGCACGACCGTTAAACGACCGCAGGCTGTCCTCTACATATCCGGCCTCATTCAGCGTATCGGTATGGATGTTCACCTGTATATCATACTGCTCCGCCACGCTTAAACACTTGTCAATCACATACGGTGTGCTGCCCCAATCCTCATGAATTTTCAATCCGCCGACGCCTGCAAGCACTTGCTCCCTCAGCGCTTCTGGTCTTGAACTGTTACCGCGGCCAAGCATCACAAAATTCATAGGAAGTGAGTCGAGCGCCTGCAGCATTCGTTCAATGTGCCATACACCCGAGGTACAGTTGGTCGCGAGTGTTCCCGTAGCTGGACCTGAACCTCCACCGATTATCGTGGTAACACCACTTTGCAGCGCAATCTCAATCTGCTGTGGAGAAATAAAGTGAACATGGCTGTCTACACCGCCAGCTGTCACGATCAAATTTTCACCAGAGATTACTTCTGTACCAACCCCGATATACATATTCGGATCAACGCCATCCATCACAAACGGATTCCCAGCTTTTCCAATACCCGCAATTAACCCATCCTTGATCCCGATATCGGCTTTGACGATGCCCCAGGTGTCTATAATGACAACGTTGGTAATGACGGTATCCAGCACACCTTCATCCCGTGTCGCCAGAGGGTGCTGGCCCATACCATCCCTGACTGTTTTTCCGCCGCCAAAAACACATTCATCTCCGTATACGGTAAAGTCTTTCTCAATCTCAATCTTTAACGAGGTGTCAGCGAGCCGAATCCGGTCTCCTGTCGTAGGGCCATACATGCTTGCATACGTTGCACGGTCAATGATGTTCATGATTCAACCCTCCCGTTCGTTAATCCGGCAAAACCATAGATTTCCTTCGTACCACCAATCTCAACCAGTGTAATCTCATGTGTTTCTCCCGGTTCGAAGCGAACGGAAAGACCTGAAGCAATATCCAGTCGATAGCCTTTGGTGCCTTCCCGGTCAAAGGCTAGGGAAGGGTTTGTTTCAAAAAAGTGAAAATGTGATCCGACCTGAATCGGCCGACTTCCCGTGTTGGTCACAGAACGCGTAATGCGTTTGCGATCAGGCAGCAGCACAATAGGATCGTCAGCGAATTCATACTCACCGGGTATAATCGCACCATCTATACGGGTAATGGGCTCATGCACGGTCACCAGCTTCGTTCCATCGGGGAACGTAGCTTCAATCTGAACCTCACTCAGCAGCTCGGCTACACCATCCATAACCTGTGTTGCAGTCAAAAGGTGACGTGCTTCTTCCATCAGCTGCTTTACGGTTTTTCCATCTCGCGCACCCTCGACAACAAACCCGGAAATATAAGCTGCGGCTTCCGGATAATTCAGTTGAACTCCCCGTTTCAGACGCTTTTCGGCCATATCCGCAGCCAGATACATTAGCAGTTTCTCACGTTCCTGTACGGTTAAGTGCATAGATAGCAGCTCCTTTGTAATCATTTCCAGTTCTTGCTTATGTCTGAAAATGTAACATGAGAATCGGTTCCAGTCAAACAAATATGTCAAATAACATAACATCATTAATTGGAATTGTGCGAGATGACAAACAGAGAGGACTTACGGAAAATATTTCGTAGTATACGGAGGGCAGATAAAGTATTCTTAAACTTGATGTTTGTCATACTCGACAATATGTTTCTGCAACATCCAATTACGAAACTAAAGTGTGCACAAATCGTTGCGAAACAGGACCGACAGAACACTATACTTTGATCGAGAGGAGGAATCAGATGGATTGGCTGATGAAAATGAACCGCGCTCTGGATCATATTGAAATGAATCTAGCGAATGAGATTGTGCTAAAAGACATTGCTCAGTGTGCCTGCTGCTCGTCCCATCAATTTCAGCGAATGTTCTCGTTTATCACTAATGTTTCACTTGCAGAGTATATAAGGAGAAGGCGGCTTACTCTGGCGGCCATCGAACTTCAGAACAGCGATACCAAAGTGGTTGATATTGCAGTCAAGTACGGCTTCGAATCTCCAGTATCATTTGCAAGAGCATTCTATGCGTTACATGGTGTGAATCCTGCCAAGGCTAGAGAAGAAGGAACAGCCCTCAAAGTCTATCCGCGGCTGTCCTTTCTCATCTCGATTAAAGGGGCTGAGCCTGTGAATTATCGGATTGAAACCAAAGAGAGCTTTGAAGTGTTTGGATTGGAGCGCATATTCAGTCTAAATGGACAAGAAACTCCGGCTGACTTCTGGAAGCAAAGTCATGAGAATGGTGAGGTTGAGCGCCTTGCTGCGCATGCAGGAGGAGTGCCTGATTTCTTGAATCCGCACTATTACCAGGTTCATTCGGTGTGTAGTTATACAGCGACGGAGGAAGAGACATTTCCATATATGCTGTGTGCTTTCAAAAAGGAAACAAGCACAACCGAAGAGTACACGGTAATCAGTATACCTGTGTATACTTGGGCGATCTTTCCATCCGAGCCGTTTACTTGGGATCAATTTGATGGGGTCATGGAGACGTTATACCAACGTTTCTTTACCGAATGGCTCCCTACGGCGGGATATGAGCAGGTGAACGGTTTGGAATTCGAAATTACAGGAAGTAAGGATGGGCGGCAATTTGCAGAACTTTAGTTTGCTGTACGCAAAATAACCAATTAAACAGAAATGTCTAATGACAAGAGCCGCCAGATTAGCGGCTTTTTTTGTGTCGAGGACCTTGATCTAACACGCTTGAGAAAAGTTCGGCGCATGACTTGACCTTAGGTCTGTCCCAAGCCTTATGCTTCATGTTGTGTTTGCAACGGCAAACATTATTGAGATGCAGAAGGGGAGGTTACAGCATGAACGTACATACGACAAAAGGAAGAATTTTCGGACTGGACTTGGCAAGAGCTCTGGCTGTCATTGGTATGATCCTGGTCAATTACAAGCTGGCGATGAATGCACAAGCGGCAGGACCGGATTGGCTGCAGACCATAACAGGGCTTTTCGAAGGGCGGGCTTCTGCGTTATTTGTCATTCTTGCAGGCATAGGAGTAGCGTTAATGACGGCCAAAGCGAGAGCTTCGGAAGGCGAGACTCTACTTCAAACGACACAACGACTACTATTTCGCAGAGCTGGATTTCTGTTTGTTACAGGCATGATGTTGCTACTCATCGGTTGGAGTGCAGACATTCTGCATTATTATGCGGTCTTCCTTGTCATTGCCGCTATGTTAATCAAAACATCCAACTCACATCTGCTCATCGGTACAATAGGCACAGTGATCGTGTCAATCCTTCAATTAATGATGTTGGACTACAGCTACGGCTGGTTGGAGAACTACCATCAATATGAGATATTGTGGACATGGAGCGGATTCACACGCAACCTGCTGTTTAACGGGTTTCACCCCATTTTCCCGTGGCTGGCATTTTTCCTGTTAGGCATGTGGGTGGGCAGAATTGGCTGGCTGACTCAGCGAAAAACCAGAGTGCGTCTGCTTCAGATCTCAGCAAGTGTTGCCGTAATTACCGAGATGGTTTCCGCATGGCTGGTTCATCGTTTCACCACTACACTGAGCTTCGAGGCAGCGCAGTCACTATTCGGCACCAAGCCCATGCCACCGAACCCGATATATTTCATCGCGGCAGCTTCATCCGCACTTGCCATGTTAGTGATTTGCATTGAAGTAGCCGAGAGATGGAGGGAGAGAATGTCGGTGCAGGCATTGATCAGCACAGGACAACTTTCACTTACACATTATGTTGCCCATGTTATGATTGGACTTGTTCCACTTCAATTAACAGGACAATTGGAAAATGGTAGTGTGGTGTTCTCAACCATCTATGCGTTGATATTTTACGTTGCCGCGATTGTCTTTTCATACTATTGGAAAAAACGTCATAGCCGCGGACCATTGGAACAACTAATGCGGAGATGGGAATGAGTACATGTGAAGGACAGACTCTATTCATCGTGTAGGTTTATATGGTTTAATAACGTGTAGATTTATATAGTTTAATATATTGAATATTTCTAATAAACAGAATCGGGGAACTGAACTGCAATGAGTAAATATATTATCGGGATCGATCTGGGCGGTACCAATATCAAATCCGCTATTTTCACGACGGAATTCAAGAAAATTCACGAACGAAGCGATGCAACAGAAGCAGATCAAGGCCCCATTCATGTACTGAATAAAATGGTGAACATTGCAAAAGAGATGATGCTGCTTGTCGGAATCCAGCCGGATGCAGTTCAATGCATGGGAATTGGTGTACCGGGATTGTTGGACCCCGAAACGGGCAACTCTGTTTTTTCGCCTAATTTTCCTGAATGGGAGAATATTCATGTGGTAAACCACATGAAACAGCATTTTGAGTTTCCAGTGTTTATTGATAATGATGTGCGCGTAAATCTATATGGTGAATGGTTGTTTGGTGCGGGTGTCGGGTATCGCAACATGGTGCTGATTACATTGGGCACCGGGTTGGGTTCTGGTATTGTCAATGACGGCAAGGTGATCTATGGTACAACCTCCAGTGCCGGGGAAATAGGTCATATGAATATGTACAGAGAGGGTCGCGCTTGCCGCTGCGGAAGCTCAGGCTGTTTGGGAAGATATGTATCGGCTATCGGCATGGTCAGAACATTGACGGATAAGCTTGATGCAGGCAAGCTTAGTATCATTACAGAATGGGTAGAGGGAGACCACACCAAAATTACAGCTCACATGATCTCGGATGCGTACGACCTTGGCGACACACTTGCCATGGAGGTTATGCATGAAACAGGAGAGATTCTTGGATTTGGCCTGGCCAACGTAATCAATCTGTTGAATCCGGAAGGGATTATCGTAGGCGGAGGCATGTCAGCAGCAGGTGATCGTCTTCTCAACAGCGTTCGGGACACCGTTCGAAAGCATTCATTACAGCTCGCTTCAGGCGCTTGTACAATCGTACAGGCGAAGCTGGGTGGACAAGCCGGGATGATTGGTGCTGCTGCTTATGCAAGCCGCAGGACGTCTGTTATTTTTGGTCCTTGAATTGTTTCGGCGTACAGCCTGTATAGGTTTTGAACACTTTCGCAAAATAACTCTGATCATTAAAGTTCAAAAGAGTAGCGATCTCCGCCAGAGAATAATTAGAATATGTCAATAAATTTTGAGCCTCTTCTATTTTGGTCTTCAATATAAATTGGGATATGGAGATCCCTACTTCTTTTTTGAACAGATTGGATAAATAATTAGGATGAAGTGAGGTCAGTTCAGCCAGTCGCGCAATGGTGATCCGTTCATGCAGGTGATTGAAGATGTAATCTTGACAAATATTAATAGGTTTGGAGTATTTATTTTTTTTGCTATGTTCCACACGCTTCGTAAAGTCCAGCAAGGCATCCTCCATCAAATCATCCACCGCTTTACTATCCGTCAACTCCTCAAGTTTAAGAATATACAGATCACTGAGATTGTAAGCAATTTCTTGAAATACACCACCTTCTACCGCTGCTCTGGTTGCAAGCGTAATAAGGGAGATAGCCAGATTTTTCTGACTTCTGACATAACTGGTTTTAGACAGAACGCTTTTCTTGCCTTGTTTATGGATGGAATGGAAGGTTTCCAGCACTTTATCCATTCTGCCTAACCGAATATAATCCAGCAGTTTTTTCTCTTTATGCATCTCGGTGTGTATGAGGTTATTTTGGCGCGCATCCATAATTTGATGATACGGGTGCTCGATTTCCAGTGCTGCTTTTCTCCAGTCATCCTTCTCCAGATTACCCAATACATCAGCCAGCGTTAACTGCTCCTGATAGAGCATGAAATATACAACCATCGCAAAATTGATAAATGTGTAATTGCTCATTACAGGTACATGGTCATAGTAGACACTCAGTTCCTTATTATTTGCCTTGGTTAACAGATCACTTAATGTGACATGAATGATGGACTCGGTCATTTTAAAATGAATCACAGGTCCCGCAACGAGGCGTCCTATCCGCTGATCGTCAGCAAAGAGGTTTATAGCAAAAAACTTCTCCAGATAGACCGTTTCCCGAATAATCGGATACCGCCGATCCTCCGTGCCATCAAACAACGCTGCGATCATCTCGTGATCCGAGGAAAACAGAGGATTATGTTCAATATTCACAGGAATGCGATAATGCAGTTTATCATGCTCTCCGAAATAGTAGAAGGGTATACTGTATAAATGATGGGCCACCGTACATATAAACTCCAGATGTTCATCCGTAAAGCTTTGCACGTCAAAACCTCCAATTCAATTCATTCCTATCAAAATCAAACGTGAATCATCCGATTAATCTGTGAAAAATACCATATCAAACAGCTCATACCGATTATAATTTTCCATGAAATCGATTTCAAGCATAGATTCGAAGGAGGTCACATCACTGGAACTTGCGTAAAGAGCTATTGTATTCCATAAATTGAGAGCGTTATCATTCTGTCTTATATCATCAATGATCTTCAGAGATATGCCCAATTAAACAAAAAAAGGTGGTTTACTATGCGTCCATTCGGATATAAAGATAAATTCGGTTATTTGTTTGGCGATTTCGGGAATGATTTCTTTTTTGCATTGGTAGCTTCATTTCTAATGGTGTATTACACGGACGTATTCCATATTCATCCTGCAGCGGTGGGGGGCTTGTTTTTGTTAGCACGCTTATGGGATGCAGTAGCGGATATTACCTGGGGGCGTTTTATTGATACGAGAAAAGCATCAAAGCATGGGAAGTTCAAGCCCTGGATTTATCGTATGTCCTTCCCGCTGGTCATCTCGGGTGTGCTTATGTTTGTATACATCCCGGGAATGTCCGACGGATTCTATCTTGCCTATGCTTATGTGACTTATATCTTGTGGGGAACGTTGTACAGTACGGTCAATATTCCCTACGGCTCTATGGCTTCGGTTATTACCGCAGACCCTGTAGAGCGAACCGTGCTGTCCACCTGGAGATCACTCGGTGCAACTCTCGCTCAGCTTATCGTTGGCGTGCTTGGCCCGCTGCTGATGTTTGTGAATAATGAAGCGAATGCCAATCGATTCCTGATGGGTGCTGTCATTTTCGGAGTTTTGTCAATCACGTCGTATATGGCATGTTATAAACTGTCCATCGAACGTGTTGTCATGGATGAGAACGAGAAGCCCAACACAAACTTGAAGAAAACATTACAGGGGCTGCTGAAAAACAAACCGCTGATCATTTTCCTGATCGGATCATTAATATTTTTAATCAATCTCATGCTGATTGGTACTGTAAACACGTACTTGTTCAAGGATTATTTTGGTAACGCGCAGCTGTTAAGTGTGCTCAGCCTCGTTCAATCGGCAACGATATTTATCGGCATGCCCTTGGTTAAACCGCTAGTCGCAAAATTTGGTAAAAAAGAAGTCGCCGCGACCGGATTTTTACTTTCAACGGTGATCTATTTGCTTTTGTATCTCATTCCTGATCTGTCGGTGGTGCAATATATGATCATTTTGTCCGTCGGTTTGTTTGGTTACGCTCTGTTTAATCTGATCAGCTGGGCATTTATAACCGACCTGGTCGACTATCATGAGTATTTGACAGGGCTTCGAGAGGACGCTACGATTTACTCTATTTATTCCTTTTCACGCAAAGTCGGACAGGCTGTTGCCGGAGGGATCGGAGGTGTAGCCGTTGCTGCCGTTGGATATAACGCTTCACTGCATGTGCAGACTGCGGAGACACTTAAAGGGATTTACCTGTTGGCAACACTTGTACCCGCAATCGGATTATTTCTTGTCTTTGTATGTATTGCCGTGCTGTATCCTTTAAACAAAAAACGTACAGCTCAACTTGTAAGCGATATCAATGCGAAGAGAATGAGCAATTAACTGACCAACAATATGTACAGTGAAAGGAGGTAGAGCAAGAGTACCTTTTTAAAAGAAAATGAAGGAGATGTTCATATGTTATACCCTATACTTACCGAGACTCGCAACGTGATTGATCTGAACGGAATATGGAATTTCAAACTCGATTCAGGTCAGGGATTTCAGGAGAATTGGCAGCAGGAAAAGCTAAAAAACACCCTATGCATGGCTGTGCCTGCTTCATATAATGACATTGGAGTAAGTGCAAAAATTCGTGATCACGTGGGCTGGGTGTGGTATGAGCGAGACATCACCATTCCGGATTTGTTAACCAGGGAGAGAGTGGTTTTACGGTTTGGTTCGGTCACTCATGCTGCGAAAGTGTATGTGAATGGCAATTTTGTAGTGGAGCACAAGGGCGGATTTCTGCCTTTTGAAGCTGTGATTAACCCTTATCTGCAAAGAGGGAAAAATCGGTTAACCGTTGCTGTCCATAATGTTGTGGACGAAACTACCTTACCTGTCGGTTCAGTTGTTGAGAAACACATCGCCGGAGTAGGGAAGGTCATGCAGAACCTGCCTAATTTCGATTTTTTTAATTACGCTGGTCTTCATCGTCCCGTTAAAATATACACCACTCCTGCAACTTACATCCAGGACGTCACCATCGTTACTAAATTGGATGGACGCGTTGATTACGCAATCAAAATTGACGGTTCGGCCGCAGTTAGAGTGAAAGTGAAAGTACTGGACGAATCAGGAGCGGTTGTGGCAGAATCTGCAGGGGCATCAGGTCTGGCACACATTCCAGACGTCAGGTTGTGGGAGCCGCTAAATGCCTACTTGTACACGCTTCACATTGAACTGGAAACGGAATCTGAAAATGAAACCGTAGATGTCTATGAACAGCCATTCGGGGTGAGAAGTGTTGAGGTAAAGGAAGGCAAGTTCCTCATTAACAACAAACCGTTCTATTTCAAAGGATACGGCAAACACGAGGATACCGCGATGCATGGCAGAGGTTTTGATGAAGCAGCCAACGTACTCGATTGTAACCTGATGAAGTGGAGTGGGGCGAATTCATTCCGCACCGCGCACTATCCATATTCGGAAGAGATGATGCGGCTGGCCGATCGGGAGGGCTTTGTTGTTATTGACGAGGTGCCCGCAGTGGGTATGCATCTGAACATGCTGGTTCTCCATCGCGGCGGGGTGTTGAAAAATACGTGGGATGAACTGGAAACGTTTGAACATCATCAAGACGTAATTCGGGAGCTCATTCAGCGGGATAAAAATCACCCATGTGTCGTCATGTGGAACATCGCTAATGAGCCTGCTTCAGAAGAAGAGGGCGCCTACGAATACTTCAAACCGCTGGTGGAGTTAACCAGAGCATTAGATCCGCAGAAGCGTCCGATTACGATTGTTACCCAAATCGAATCGTCGCCGGAGAAGGATCAGATTGCAGAGCTGCTGGATATGCTAACCTTCAATCGTTATTACGGATGGTATGTGGATGGCGGGGAACTGAACCTGGCAAAACAGAAACTTCGAGCCGAACTCAATGGGTGGCTAAAAAGATGTCCACACACACCTATGATGATGACAGAGTATGGTGCAGATACCGTTGCCGGATTACATGATGTCGAGCCCGTTATGTTTACTGAAGAGTACCAGGTTGAATTCTACAAAGCCAACCATGAAGTGTTCGATGAGTTTCCACAGTTTGTTGGAGAACAGGTTTGGAATTTTGCTGATTTCGCAACAAGTCAGGGCATCATTCGAGTGCAGGGCAATAAAAAAGGCATTTTCACCCGTGATCGTAAACCAAAGGCAATTGCACATGAGCTTAAAAGACGCTGGACAAGTATCCCGGATTTCTACTATAAGGGTTAAAAAGAAGTATACACAATAGAGAACAGTGGAATTAAGAGGAATAACTATACGCAGGAAAAGCAGAAAGAAAACGGCTAAGAAAACAGATAAGAATAAAGATAAAGATAAAACAAAGATAAAAAAAGATAAAACAAAGATAATAGAGATGAAGACAGCTCATCATATAAAGTGGCTGTCTCTTTCTCATGGAAATAGAATAAAAATAGAATAGGGGATTTAGTATATCATTTATATCACTCGCTGCTTCCAGGGTATAACGCTCGCTGAGTGACAGGAATTGATCAAAGCAAAGACCTACCCGCGTCTATCATGTCAAAATTGCTGCTCATGCTCTTCTTTTTACATTATCCCGTATTCTTCGTTATTTGCTTGCTTATGCTAGTGCCCTTTAGCCCTCAGAGTCAGCTTCCTCAAATAACTGTTGAAGCATCTTATCCTTGTTGTTCAGAAATTGCTTCATGATCTGATAATGATCTGTTTCCTCCAACGTCTGGAGCTCGATGCCCTCTGAAGTCAGATTAAAGATCTGTGAATCCGGGTACGCCATTAAAATAGGGGAATGGGTAGCAATGATGAATTGTGAGTTTTGCTGCACCAGTTCATGAATACGAGCGAGCATAGCCATCTGGCGCAGTGGTGACAAGGCCGCCTCGGGCTCGTCCAGAATATACAGACCTTGGCCCCCGAAACGATGTATAAACGTAGCAAAAAAAGACTCTCCATGAGATTGCTCATGTAAAGATTTTCCCCCGTACGAATCTTTTATCGGAGGTCCATACGAAGGCTCGTTGTCCAATTCATCGATCGTTGTCGCCAGATTATAATAACTTTCAGCCCTGAAAAAGAAGCCGTCCCTGGGACGCCGCGACCCTCTGACCAGTTGGATATACTGAAACAGATCGGAATGCGTGGCCCGGGTAGAAAATGAAAAATTCATCGTTCCGCCTTCGGGATTAAATCCCCAGGAGACAGCAATAGATTCCATCAGCGTAGACTTGCCCATTCCATTTTCACCAACGATATACGTGACCTTGGGGTGGAAATTCAGCGTATGTAGATGTTGAATTACGGCCAAGTCAAACGGATATTGATCAAAAGCAGCAATTTGATCACGCTTCAGCCGAATCTGGCTTAAATAAGATGCAGATAAGTTCAACTGGCTTCACTCCAGACGATAAAATAGATGGGCTGTTGTCGTCATTCTCACTTCTATACTGCCATTGGTGCGTTATACACGTACTTCATAACGATCACGAAGAACAGATAAATGATGCAGCTCATGTCCGGTGATCACCCAAGCAATTGCACGGGCAGTAGTCGAGTAATCATTGACGACTCCTGTGCGCAGCCATGCTTCAGGACTAAGGCGGCGAAGCATGAGCAGGGTAGAATGCCGAACAGCTTCATATTCTTCTGCCAGATCGGCCACAGTATACGAGTCAAATGGATGACTGCCCATCAGTGTGTCCTGATCATATCCCGGAAGCGATGTCATATCACCTCTCGCTACCCGCAGCAAACGACCGCTCATAATACGTTCATTGTCAATAAGATGGCCGAAAACCTCCTTAACGCTCCATTTCCCTTCGGCATAGCGGTAATTGGCTTGATCCTCAGTCAAGGAGGAAAGGGATGCCAGCACTTGTTTGGCTTGCTTCTCAAGCAGTTCCAACACATTGCCTTCAGGAACTTGACGAATGTATCCTTCATAAAAGGAAGCATATTCTTGTGGTTCAGGTCTTTCGTTCATGTGGTTGTTGTTCGTATTCATGCTATAACCCCTTTAATAGAATTGATTTTGTTTATTTTACCATTAATCAAGATAGAACCCCAGCGCAGATCACATTCATAGCATGATGTTAAGGTTAGAGTCCGTCATGGTTACAATATTGGTGCACGTTCTCTTTTGAATTCTCTTTTGGACTCTGGTTCGGATTTAACCCTTCATTTATCGGAAACTCCAATGGATTATTTTCTCCAATTATCGGATCTACCTGCCAAACACCGATTTATCAGCAGCATTTCTCAGAAGAACCTACTTACTACTTAGCTAGACTATCTGCTTGCTCTAACGAATCCAGATGAGCTTATTTGAGCAATATTGGGCCCTCTCAAATTGTAACGATTCCCACAAACCTTATTTCGCTGAAATTGCAAAATAAACACCCATTTTCCCACCAAATGCCGAGAATAGGGTCCCCTCGATTCGTTAGAAATGAAATACGTATAAAATCGGCCAAATAGCGTTACCTGAGATCGTTAGAGAAAATAGAGCTTTTTACAGCATCGGCGGAGCATGTCAATCTTGAAAGGAGCAAGTTTAAAGGGGTAAGTTTAGTGGTGCATTTTTACAGATTCGCATTATAATATACAGATCACGGTCAATAACATTTTTCTGAAAGGAGGGATCGACATCATTACACCGATGCAAGGCTACATTATTATTTTTGGATCTATTTTTCTATTCATTCTGATTTATATAGGAATTCCGGCTATCTTAATCTTTACAACCTATATGATGTTCCAAAAACGCAAAAAGCTTAACCAAGCGACAGCTCAAAACCAACTGAATCAACTAAACAATCCAGACAGCCCAAACAACGTGGACCACCTGAACAACGTAGACAAATTAGATAACCCAAACCATGTAGAAAATCTAGACAATGTAGACAATCCAGATCATTTGAACACACCTAAGCTTCATATGCACCAATACAAAGTTAAACCCTAGCAAGCAGCAGACTATCCAACGTGAGACCTATGATAAAAACTTTTAACCCAGATACATAGTCCACCACCAAGCCGCCGTTAATTCGGTGGTTTTTTCATTTTACAGAATTCAGCATAAGCTGATACATATAAGAAGCATATGAGGATTGATCAATAATCCATCAGTATACATCATTGCAACTGTATGCCCGATACCTTACCCTGAATATATTAGTAACCGCTACCATCACATAAGTCAGAAGGGATCTGAACATAGGCTGAGCGTAAATACAAAATGAAATAACCTTCAACTGTCTATTTCGTTCATCAAACTATTGATCAAGATTGGCTCTGTCCGTCAAAACATTGACGCTCTGCTGCTTGAATCGCTTGGGTGATACCCCTGTGATCTGTTTAAACTGTCTGCAGAAATGCTCCACATTGCGGTACCCGCAGCGATCAGCGATTTCAGCTACCGAGTAAAGGTAATGCCTGAGGTATTCTTTGGCTAAACGAATGCGGCTGTGGATGACATCATCCATACACGATACACCAAAGGATTTCTTATAAATCAGCTGCAAATACCCTGGACTGATACTCATCGTTTTGGCCATGGCCGCAACCGTCCATGGGTGACCGGGATTGTTGTGAATCGCCGTCCGCAGTTTCATTAGAGGATAATGCTGCGGGCCAATATTCTCAAGAACACAGGACTCCAGCAGCTTGTTAAACAGCGTTCGAAGCAAAAAATCCATCGAGGCTTCCTGGTAATCCTTCTTGAAAGAATGCTCTGCCACCAGTAACTGGAACAGCTTGTGACAATATTCAGGATCATCTAACGGGAATGGCTTCCCGCGCGGGAGGCGGCTTTCGGTGATATAAGGCTCATCACTATGCAAACGAATCCAATCGTTTACATACTGCTCCGCACACGCACGATAATAGATTTTCTGATGGGGTGCATATAGAACAGCATGATGGGGCGGATATTCCTTCAGCTCACCATCTACCCAGAACTGTGCCGCCGTCTTTGTGATGACCAAAAGCCAGCAATCATGCCCTTCGGGCACATCAAACACAAACCCACTGTGATGTACCGCATCATGCTCAACGTAAAAAATAGTATTCATTGTTTGTTCTTCACCTTTACCATACAGGCTGTGGAATTGATATGAACTTGGACACTGTTATTCCTGTTTTCTATTATACGGTTACTTCTGCTCTATATTAAACGGAAGTTTGTCTTAAACGCTCGGCAAATACATTCATTTATTTTCATCTAAACCTTTAATCAATATCTTCAATATCTTTTCAACTTCAATTTCTTTTCAATAAGGAGTGCATCTCGAATGAAAAAGCAAGCGTTTAACCCTTACCTGCCAGCGTGGGAGTATGTTCCTGACGGTGAGCCTTACGTATTTAACGACAGAGTATATGTGTACGGGTCGCATGACCGTTTTAACGGGCATGTGTTTTGCCTGAACGATTATGTATGCTGGTCTGCATCAATAGACGATCTTGGTAACTGGCGCAATGAGGGCGTCATTTATTTGAAAACAGATGATCCGCTGAACCCGGATGGCCATATGTGTCTGTACGCGCCCGATGTAACGGTAGGGCCGGACGGACGTTATTATCTATTTTATGTGCTGGATAAAGTTCCAGTTGTTTCCGTTGCTGTGTGTGATACACCCGCTGGTAAATATGAATTCTATGGTTACGTAAAATATGAGGATGGCACCCGGCTTGGAGAACGAGAAGGGGATGAGCCGCAGTTTGATCCCGGTGTGCTGACGGAAGGACAGCTGACTTATCTGTATACCGGCTTCTGTGCACCTGGCGATCATTCCAGACACGGCGCCATGGCAACCGTACTTGGACCGGACATGTTAACGATTGTGGAGGAACCCGTTTTCATCGCACCAAGTCAGCCGTACAGCGAGGGAAGTGGATTCGAAGGACATGAATTTTTTGAGGCACCTTCGATCCGCAAGAGGGGGGACCTGTACTATCTCGTTTATTCCTCGATTGTGATGCATGAATTATGCTACGCCACCAGCACATCCCCAACGGCAGGTTTTGAATACGGGGGCGTAATTGTGAGTAACTGTGATCTCCACATCGATACTTACAAACCGGCCGATATGCCGATGTATTACGGAGGCAACAATCACGGCAGCATTATCGAAATGAATGCAGACTGGTATATTTTCTATCACCGGCACACTAATGGAGATGCATTTAACAGGCAGGGCTGCATAGAGAAAATTTCATTTCAAGAGGACGGATCGATTCCTCAGGTGGAGATGACCTCTTGTGGCGCCAATGGAGGCGCACTTGAGGGTAAAGGACAATATCCTGCGCACATTGCATGCAATCTGTTTACTCGTGATGATCAAACATACACCGGAGGTTTCGGTGCAGGGGCCTGGCTGGACAGTCGCTTTCCGAAAATTACACAGGACGGCAGAGACGGTGATGAGGAGATCGGGTATATTGCCAATATGGTTGATTCAGCAACAGCAGGTTATAAATACTTCCATTGTCATGGCATTCGCCAGGTTACACTGAGGGTAAGAGGATACTGCAGCGGAGCTTTCGAGGTGAAAACCTCATGGGACGGCCCGGTTCTGGGAACCATCCCGGTTCACTTTACCAATGAATGGAAGGCCTACACCGCGCCAATCAACATCCCGGACGGCACACAAGCATTGTTTTTTACTTATAGAGGAAATGGCGGAGCGAGTCTTGCTTCATTTGCCTTGGAATAAGATGTTAGGCGGACTTCAAAGAATGCCTCAGGAGAAGCGGTTACACACCTTTTCCGGCATGTGATGTATGTCTGCATCATGTGGTGGGTGGAAAGCAGCTAGTGGAGAGTCAATCGTCCATTAGCTGCTTTTTTCATGCTCTGCCTGCTGTGAATGGCTGCGAAACTCGCTTGGTGCAATGCCCGTCCACCGCTTGAATTGACGACTGAAATGCGCATTGGTCTTATACCCCAGCATCATGGCAATATGGTCGATCGTCAGATCCGTCTGTTTAAGGAGCCGCTGTGCTTCGTTCAGAAGTGTCTCGGATAAAAATTTGCGTGGCGGCTGACCATAGACTTCACGAAAGATTCGATTCACCTGAGATGTGCTCATATTCAGCGATTTGGCGATATCCTGAATCCATGTACGGTTATTCTCCTGAATCTCGCCATGCAGATGAATGTAGTTTACTGAATCCTCGATGTGCTCCGCGATCTGATGGGCAATGATTTCTTTTCTGGATAATGTAACGGAGGCGTGATCCGATAACTGTCCAACCAGCGAGCCAAGCAGCTCAAATACTGCAGCATGCACCTTCATCTGTTTGGAGGAGGATAATGAATCGGACAAATGCTCCGTAGACAGCTCGTATAATGCAGACAGGGAGGCCGATAATCCCGTGGCCAGATTGGAAACAGCCGGATAATAGATATCATTACAACGGTTGAGCTCCCGGCAGAAGGATGTATCATGCACACTGAAATGCACTGAAAAATAACTGAAGCCCTCTGGCCCTGCGCCTGTACAGGAATGGGTCATTCCAGGGCGGATGAACAACAGGTCACCCTTGGACTGCTTGTAAAGCTGCCCATTAACCACCATATCCATCTTCCCCTCCATCATCCAGTGTATTTCATACATTGTGTGCTCGTGAGATGGATAAGTCCAGTTCGAATCTGCCTTTCGGGCATGCAGACCCATGAGTTGAAACGACATGCGAACATCAGGAAGACGGCCCAGATACATCGCTTCCGCATGTTTGGTCATACCAGCTCAGCTCCTTTGTCGAATAAATATAACCTTATCTTACCAGAAAAATAATGCGTGAAAAGGGTAACTCTTCGGATGAATTAGAGCATCGTCATGAGACATTCATGATGCTAAGGTATAATTATCAACCCGCCAAGGGAAAACAGGGGGCACGCTTACATGCGAATTATTCGATTTCTGGATGGAGAACAGAAGTGGCTTGCAGCCGTTACGGATGACGAACAAGCCTATCGTTTGCCACAAGCCGATTTCATCACACTAATCCATCAGTCCAGAGAGCAGGGGATATCTCCAGTACAGCTTGTTGAAAGCGCTCTTAAACCCGTGAACCGTTTGACAGAGGATTGGACATCCCTGCATTTTATTAATCCAATTGACGCACCGGAGGTGTGGGCTGCGGGTGTGACGTATCAGCGAAGCCGGGAAGCGCGTAATTATGAAGCGACAGACGGCAAGCTGGATGCAAACACCTTTTACGATAAGGTCTACGATGCAGAACGGCCGGAAATCTTTTTCAAATCAACAGCTGCCCGGACCGTGGGTCCTAATGAAGCCGTAACACTCCGCAGCGATTCCACCTGGCAGATTCCAGAGCCCGAGCTAGGGCTGGTCATTACCGCAGATGGCAGCATTGTGGGATACATCGTTGGCAATGACATGAGCTGCCGGGACATCGAGGGTGAAAATCCGTTGTATCTGCCACAGGCCAAAATATGGCGCAGCTCCTGCGCTATTGGTCCAGCTATACGTTTGGCAGAAACGGTAGCTAATCCTTATGATCTTGACATCGTCTGCGAAATCTATCGCGATAGCAAGGTTGTGGTGAATAGTGAGGCAAGTACAAGCGAATTAAACCGGAAGCTGGATGAGCTGGTTTCCTTTTTGGCAAGAGATAATGATTTGTTTGACGGAACCGTGCTGCTGACAGGTACAAATATCGTACCGCCTAACGATTTTACACTTCAGCCAGGAGACCGCATTGAAATTACGATCAGCGGCATCGGCACACTGGTGAATCCTGTTATTTCAAACCGATAATCGATGAATTCGAACAAATGAACAGGGAGGATGAGCGCAATGGGTTTTCAGTTAGAGCAGACGTATAACAATTTTATTAACGGTGAATGGGTGAAGGCAGGTTCCGGCCAGACCGAACCAAGCCTTAATCCGGCGAATCGCAACGAAATTGTAGGTTATGTTCCAGCTTCTGGTGTGGAGGACCTGAATCATGCTGTGGCAGCGGCCAAAACGGCAGCCAAAACGTGGCGCAGGTTAACTGGCGCGGAACGCGGCAATTATCTGTTTCAGGCTGCCAATGTACTCGAACGTCGGGCAGACGAGGTTGCCGAAGCGATGACAAGGGAGATGGGGAAGACCTTTCCTGAAGCCAAGGGAGAGACGATGCGCGGCGTCGCGATTCTCAGGTATTACGCAGGAGAAGGCATGCGCAAAACAGGTGATGTTATTCCGTCAACGGACAGTGAAGCTCTGATGTTCACAACCCGTGTACCGCTTGGTGTGGTAGGTGTGATTGCACCTTGGAATTTTCCGGTGGCGATCCCGATCTGGAAAACAGCGCCTGCGTTGATCTACGGCAATACCGTTGTACTCAAGCCAGCTCAGGAAACGGTGGTTACCGCAGCCATAGTAATGGAATGCTTCAAGGAAGCGGGTCTTCCAGCAGGAGTTCTTAACCTGATATGTGGTAAAGGTTCCGTCATCGGTTCCGCGCTGGCGGAGCACCCGGATGTAAACGGAATTACATTCACAGGCTCCAATGAAGTCGGCAAACGGGTTGGTGCGGCTGCCCTCGCTCGGGGTGCCAAATACCAGCTTGAAATGGGTGGTAAAAACCCGGTAATCATTGCCGCAGACGCTAATCTCGATCTGGCTGTAGAAGGAACGATCAGCGGTGGTCTGAAATCAACAGGGCAAAAATGTACAGCGACCAGCCGCGTTATTATCGAACGAAAAATATATGATGCCTTCAAGGAAAAGCTGCTGTCACAGGTTCAGGAGATTCGTTTGGGAGACGGCATGTCTGCTGGCAGCTGGATGGGGCCGTGTGCAAGTGAAGGGCAGCTGAACACCGTGCTGAGCTACATTCAGAAAGGACAGGATGAGGGCGCAGTTCTGCTTGCCGGGGGAAAAAGACCAAATAATCCCGAGCTTGCAGAGGGCTTTTATGTAGAACCAACCGTATTTGAAGGTGTCGAATCCCATATGTCTATTGCCAGGGAAGAAATTTTTGGCCCGGTGCTGGCCTTGATGCCCGTTGACTCTATCGAGGAAGCGATAACACTCGCCAATGACAGCGATTATGGTTTAAGTGCTTCAATCTATACGCAGAACGTTGGTTCGATGCTCTCGTTTATCCGGGATATGGATGCCGGACTTGTCAGAATTAATGCAGAAACCGCAGGAGTAGAGCTGCAGGCACCGTTTGGCGGGATGAAAATGTCCAGCTCGCATTCCAGAGAGCAGGGACAAGCGGCTATAGAATTTTTCACCGCGATCAAAACAGTCTTCGTGAAATCATAACCTGCGGGGAGGATATCATGTACGAACAGATCCTATCAATTATGGAGGGAAAAGCAGCTGTTCTGGAGGGAAAAGCAGCTGAACAGGATGGAGCAGTGACCGAACTGAAAGGAACGGCGTCAGACCGCTACGAGATTACAGCTCATGCTCCAGGGCCCACAGGTCATCTGCCATTGACCGATGATTTGCTGCGTAATGCTCCAAGCGGTGACTTGTTCGGCATGTCCCAGAATGTTGGCATGGGCTGGAAGCCAGGAGAATTAAACGGCAAACAGTTCCTTATCTTAAGCACACAGGGCGGTATTCGAAATGAAGATGGCAGCCCTGCAGCTCTTGGTTATCATACGGGCCACTGGGAGGTTGGGCTGCTGATGAAGGCGGCTGCCGAAGAACTGTCCAGCCATGGCGGCATCCCCTTTGCCGGTTATGTCAGTGACCCTTGCGACGGCAGATCACAAGGAACGACCGGTATGTTCGACTCGCTTCCGTATCGGAACGATGCGGCAATGGTTTTCCGCCGATTGATTCGATCTCTGCCCACGCGAAAAGGTGTGCTTGGTGTTGCCACCTGTGACAAGGGACTGCCCGCCATGATGCTTGCGCTGGCAGGTGTGCCGCAGCTGCCAGGAGTGATCGTTCCGGGCGGTGTTACCCTTCCGCCTACGGATGGAGAGGACGCTGGCAAAATCCAGACTATTGGTGCAAGGTATTCGAATGGAGAGCTTTCACTGGAGATGGCATCAGAGCTGGGGTGCCGGGCTTGTGCTACACCTGGCGGGGGATGTCAGTTTCTAGGAACAGCTGCAACTGCGCAGGTTGTCGCGGAGGCTTTGGGCATGACGGTACCTCACGCCGCCTTGGCCCCTTCAGGACAGCCGATCTGGACCGAGATGGCGCGTCAATCCGCACGCGCGCTCATGCATATGGAGAAGCAGGGTATGACGATGTCTGACATTATTACCGATGCTTCCATTCGCAATGCCATGGTTGTACATGCTGCCTTCGGCGGGTCTACGAATCTGCTGCTTCATATTCCAGCGATTGCTCATGCGGCAGGTCTAACCCTGCCGGGTGTACAGGACTGGATTCAGGTCAATAAACAGGTGCCCAGACTGGTAAGCGCGCTGCCGAACGGTCCTGTCTTTTACCCGACCATTCGGGTATTTCAGGCCGGCGGTGTTCCCGAGGTCATGCTTCATCTCAGACGCCTGGGCCTGTTGGATGTCTCTGTACCGACCGTAACTGGCATGCCTTTGGATCATGTACTGGATTGGTGGGAATCGTCAGAACGTCGTCATGTCATGCGCAAGCAGCTGCAGGAGAGAGATGGCATTGATCCGGACACCGTCATTATGAGTGCAGAACTTTCGAAGCATCTCGGGATTTCCTCAACGGTGACCTTTCCAACCGGCAATATCGCTCCCGAAGGCTCGGTTATTAAATCGACCTCCATCGACCCGGATGTTCTGGATGAGCATGGGGTATATCGTCACCGGGGCACTGCAAAGGTGTTTACCACCGAACGTGCAGCCATTCGTGCCATCAAAACAGGCGGAATTCAGGCAGGAGACATTATCGTACTGCTTGGACGCGGGCCTTCAGGCACGGGCATGGAGGAGACCTATCAGCTAACGTCTGCACTCAAACATCTGTCTTTTGGCAAATACGTCTCCCTGATTACGGATGCAAGGTTCTCGGGTGTCTCCACAGGTGCATGTATTGGTCATGTTGGTCCTGAAGCTCTGGCGGGCGGGCCAATTGGCAAGCTGCGGGATGGTGATCTGATTGACATCGTAGTGAATCGAAGCACACTGGATGGAAGTGTTAATTTTGTCGGAACAGTGGGCATGGAGGTAACCCCGGAGGAAGGATCGTTTATTCTGGCACAGAGATCGTTTCATCCAAATATGCGTGCAGATGAAGCGCTGCCAGATGATACACGCCTGTGGGCCGCACTTCAAGCAGTCAGCGGGGGAACCTGGAGAGGCAATGTATATGATGTCGATCGAATTATCACCGCACTCGAAGCGGGAAAAAAAGCACTGGGTTGGCACTAAACCAACAGGACCTGGATAAACAAAGTCACTCTGGCATCGGTGCTCTGGCCTGTATATTATTTTGGAACAGATATTACTCATGTACCGGAGGTTTCTTCAATGAATACGATCAACCCTTTGATCACCAATCCGATTCTTCCCGGGTTTCATCCCGATCCCTCTATCTGCAGGGCGGGAGAAGATTATTATATCGCTACATCTACGTTCGAGTGGTTCCCGGGTGTACGCATTCACCATTCCAAAGATCTCGTTCATTGGCGCGCAATGCCGTATCCGCTAACTCGCAATGCGCAGCTCAACATGGAGGGCAACATTAATTCCGGTGGCGTATGGGCACCCTGCCTCAGTTATGATAACGGGATGTTTTATCTAATATATACCGATGTGAAGAGCCGGGTGGGTGCTTTTAAAGATACACATAATTACCTTGTCACCGCATCGGATATTGAAGGACCATGGTCTGACCCGATCTATCTGAACAGCAGTGGCTTTGATCCATCCTTATTCCATGATGAAGACGGGCGCAAATGGCTGGTTAATATGATCTGGGATCACCGTAAAGGCAAAAATCACTTCGCAGGCATCGTGCTGCAGGAGTATTCCGTTCAGGAACAGAGGCTGATCGGACCCGCAGTTCATATTTTCAAAGGGACCGAGCTGGGACTTACAGAAGCACCGCATCTGTATAAGCACAACGGCTATTATTACTTGGTTACCGCAGAAGGTGGAACAGGCTATGAGCACGCCGTTACCGTTGCACGTTCACGGACGTTACAAGGCCCTTATGAGGTTGACCCGGCAAACCCGATACTCACATCCAATGGCAGAACGGATTTACCCCTGCAAAAAGCAGGTCATGGCAGTCTCGTGGAAACACACACTGGTGAATGGTACATGGCACATCTCGTTGGAAGACCCGTGCAGGACAAGCACTGCATTCTTGGTCGTGAGACAGCGCTGCAGCGCTGTATCTGGAGCGAAGAAGGATGGTTGAGACTTGCTACTGGAGATCGTTATCCAGAGCTTCAGGTCGCTGCACCTAACGTAACACCGCATCCTTTTGAAGCGATGCCCGATAAGGATGATTTTGATCAGACCGAGCTTCGGAACGACTGGAATACACTTCGCATCCCGCCTGACTCATCGTGGCTTAGCTTGACGGAACGCCCTGGCTACTTGCGCCTGTATGGTATGGAGTCGATGAGCTCGACGCATCGACAAAGTATGGTTGCCCGCAGACTGCATACTTTTGAAGTTGAAGCAGAAACCTGCCTTGAATTCGCACCGGATCATCCACAGCAGATGGCTGGACTGATTCTTTATTACGATACTCAGGATTATCTCTATCTGCGAGTGACACATCATGAAGAGAAAGGGCTGTGCCTTGGGATCATTCAGTCCAGATATGGAGTGTATGATGAGCTTGTAGAGGAAGACATTGCACTGACACAGGGGAATCGAATTCGGCTGAAATCGGTGATTGATCATGATCGTGCCTGCTTTTACTACAGCCCGGACGAGGATTCTTCCTGGGTTCAGATTGGTGATTGGACAAATATTACTCATTTATGTGATGAATCTCCGGAGTACATTCGCTTCACCGGAACCTACATTGGGCTCTGTGTGCAGGATCTTGGCGGAACACGCAAGCATGCTGATTTTGATTATTTTCGGTATACGATGCGTTAATTAAAATTCATATTCAAGATGGCCCTGGCATTGTTGTTGTAGCTACCCTGGGCCATCTTTTTTTGTTGAACAGTGTTAACTATGGAGAAAACGAACTCCATCATATTTATAGTCCTATCATATTTTGATAGAATAATCATGTAGCTCAACACATTTTATGTAGAATACAGTCTTATATTTTGGAGGGAATACATATGAAGCAGTATACAGTCATTCAAGCACATCATTCTAATTATCCAGATCCGATTGTGCTGTCCAAGGGCGATGTCGTTCTGTACGGAAAAGAGGATACCGAATTCCCGAACTGGATCTTCTGTGAAGCCGTGCACTCTAAGAAAAAAGGCTGGGTACCAAAACAAATCCTGAGTGCACCTGATGACAAACTCATGGCAAGTGTTCAACAAAACTACTCTGCACATGAATTGAATGTGTCTCCGGGTATGATCGTTGAGAAGGAATCAGAGTTGAATGAGTGGAGTCTCGTACTCACTGCTGATGGGGAGAAGGGGTGGGTACCGAATAAAGTAATCACCCCGTTGAAGCTATAAACAAAAGCTCAGTCTTCCTTGGATTTGAAAAAGTCAATCAGCCATTCCATTAACTGCTGCTGAGCCTTGCTGATAAAACGGTCAGCATAATAAGTCAGCTCCATATGCCGAACTGGCACAGGTCCAGCAATCGGGATAGATACGATATCAGACCAGCCGGAATGCTGTTTCAGCAGCTCTCTTGGCTGAATTGTGGCACCAATGCCTGCCGCAACCAGCTGCAGCAGGGAAGACGCAGACCCCACCTCCATAACCGTACTTAATTCCATGCCGTGTTCCCGGCAAACATCATCCACCAAATCTCTGCCCAAATACCCCTTCGGATACATGACAAGCGCATGCTTCGTCAGTTCTTCAAGTGTAATCTCATGTCTCTTCGCCAGCACGCTTGAGGCATGAACAAATACTTCATACGGTTCACTGCCTAGTGGAATCTGTACCAGTCTTTTGTCCGCAGGCGTACGTAGTCCAATACCCAGATCGACCTGATGTGCGAGCACTTCATCCCGAACATAGATGGTGGAGAAGGCCTGCAATTTAGTATCAGGATAACGCGTTTTGAACTCCACAAAGAGTGGAACGAGCTGAAAATCAAGGTCAGACGGTAATACAGCCAGACGCACGGTTCCACGTTTCTCGGATAACAGCTCTTTAATCGCATTCTTCGCATCCATCTCCGCCTGAAGCATTTTCATTCCGTACTGATGGAGAAGCTTGCCCGCCTCGGTTGCAATGACTTTTTTGCCAATGCGGTCGAAGAGAGGGGTACCCAATTCTGCCTCCAGCAGACGAATCTGCTGACTCAGCGTAGGCTGGGAAATGCCTAAACTCTCTGCCGCCTTTGTGAAATGAAGCTGCTCAAATACTGCCCTGAAATACGTTATATTTCGGGTATCTATGCCGTTCACCTCGCTAAATGATAGTATTTTACTATTATAATAATATGAATTATTGGATTGATCAATGAATCAGGCGGGCTTATACTCAAAGTGAATTCAACAAGAACTCTGGAGGAAGAGCACGATGAAAAAAACATTCTATGTATTGGCGCTATCTATCGCGGCATTGAATCTGCGTCCGATCATTACTTCCGTAGCTTCGATGATGGGCATAATTAAATCCGAGCTTGGTATAAGTGCATTAACAGCAAGTCTATTAACAACATTGCCTGTGCTGTGTATGGGACTGTTTGCTCCTGCTGCCACGGCGCTCAGTCAGCGGCTGGGTATGGAGCGAACACTTGTCATATCCCTGTTGCTGATTACAGTAGCGACTGCACTGCGAAGTGCGGGGCAATCCGTCACTATACTTCTCGTTACCGCTTTGTCGGGAGGAATCGGGATCAGCTTCGCTGGCCCTCTGTTATCCAGTTATATCAAAAAGTATTTCCCCGGCAGTCCTGGCATTGTCAGTATCTATTCCGTATCCATGACGATTGGGGCGGCGCTAGCATCAGGATTGACCATTCCGATCTATCATCAGTCTCAGAACAACCTGACACTCGCTTTGTCCTGCTGGACCGTGCTGGGAATACTTGCTTTGATTTTCTGGCTTCCACTTATTCGCCAAAAACAATCATCCAGCAGCAGCATGCAGCGTCTTCGGTTGCCGCTGTCCAACAAAAAAGCAATTCGATTCACCTTATTCTTCGGCTTCATGGCCAGCATGTTCTACAGCCTGACCGCGTGGATATCACCGATTGCTCTTAGCTTTGGATACAGTACACAGGATGCATCCATACTGCTTACCTTGTTTACACTGATTCAAGTGCCTGCTGCGCTGCTCATTCCAAATCTGGTGAACCGCTCAGGCAAGCTCAAGCTGTGGCTGGTCTTATGTAGCATTTCGGAGCTCGTGGGTCTAGCATTACTCTTATCCCCTGTTCCAATGCTTCCAGCCGTCCTTTTTCTGGGTATGGGTGCCGGTGGATTATTTCCTTTGGCCTTAATGCTGCCTATTGTAGAAACACGCACGGCGGAGGAAGCGGGAACCTGGTCGGCCATGTCACAGATGGGTGGTTATATTATGGGAGCTTTCGGCCCCCTTGTTATCGGAGGCATCTTTGATCTGAGCGGACATTTCAACGCCTCCATCATAGCCATGCTGGTCATCGTGGTGCTAATGATCAGTGTTCAGCTATCCTAGCCTCCATTTTCTGAATTCAATATGTGATCACAATTTGGACACTTTTAGAGGCAGGCAATAGCCTGGTCGGGCTATATGGACGCCTGAACTTCATTTGTATACTAAGAATGACGGAGGGAGAGGAAGCCAGATGTCCTACAAACAAATTAAATGGATGATTTTGTTCATCCCTACAATCACAGTTGCGTTATGGGAGTACGTTCGGCATCAATTTCTACTTCCGTACATTTCAATGGATCTTGGAAACTGGCTGACGCCCGTATTCGTGTATATAGTCAGTATTACATTGTTAACCAGGCTGTTTCAGATGCTGGAGAAGATGCAGCGAGAGCTGGAACGTGCGCGGGCGGACAAGGCTGCGTTGGAGGCCAAAGAACAGCTTGCAAGAGAGCTGCATGATGGCATAGCCCAGTCCCTATTTCTACTATCAGTTAAAGCCGAGAAGCTGGAGAAGGGCAGCCGTAAAGAGCCAGAGCAGCATAACGAGAATATTCTTTCTATACGTAAAACCATTCATGAAGTGAATCGGTACGTGAGGCAGGCCATTGCCAATCTGCGACAGGATCGGGAGGAAAGCCGACTGGAGGAGACCAAAGAATCTGCACTGCAGCATCAGATCAAATCCATGATACGAGACATACGCACGCCCATTATCGTCGATTGGGACATGAAGGATAACCCTATGGAAAACAAGGAAAAGATAGAGCTGCTCGCCTGTGTTCGTGAGGCACTTATTAATATGGACAAGCACGCTGGCGCATCCTCTGGTCACATTAAGGCAGATGGCTTGAGCAACAGCTGGAAGATCAGTATTACCGACAACGGACAAGGCTTTGAAGGCGATCCTTTTGCAAAGAAAAACAAATTCGGGCTACGCATTATGAAGGAGCGTTGCAGTGAGATGGGATGGGTCATGAATATGTACCGGGAGAACGAACAGACGATTGTTGAGATCCGCAAAGGGGGTGCCGCATGAATCTAACGAAAACCCGTGTACTTGTGGTGGATGACCATGCACATGCAAGAGAAGCGATCCGTGAAATATTAAGCATGGATGCCCAGTTCGAGGTCATCGGTGTCGTGGCTAATGGACAGGAAGCGATAGAGTTTATGGAAAAATGGCTTCCTGATCTGATTTTAATGGATATCCAGATGCCGGTTATGGATGGGTTGGAAGCAACTCGCCGTATCAAGATGGATTATCCGTATATCAAAATTGTAATGATTACTGTGTCTGATGATATGCTCCATTTACTTGAGGCTCTGAAGCGAGGGGCTCAGGGGTACCTGCTCAAGAATCTGGAGCCCTCCACCTGGCTGGAGTATCTGCATTCGATTATCAACGAAGAGGCACCATTATCGAGAGAAGTAGCTTATCAGATTCTAAAGGAAGTTAACGTCGTGGAAGCGAGAGAGGCCGAGGTCAAGCTGACGACACGAGAGCTGGACATTTTATATGGAGTAGCCGCGGGCTGGACCAATAAAGAGATCGCCGTCAAATATACGATTTCGGAATATACAGTCAAAAACCACCTAAAAAACATACTGCAAAAGCTACAGCTGCAAAACCGGGTTCAGTTAACCCGTTATGCTCTGGAACAGGGACTTGTATCAGATGCCAAACGCAGACTGAATTGAACGCTGCCGCAGCATCAGTACAACACAAAAACACCGCCCGAAAGATCATATCCATGATGATCCACAAGGCGGTATTTCTATTTTTTATTTCTTATGCCTTCTTACTTATTCAAATCAGCATCCGCTGTATAGTCGTCCTTTCTCACGTGATCTCTTTATGCTGCGTGTTCCGGCTGGCGTGTGGCGAAATAAACGATCGTTTCAATGATCAAAATGAGGAGCAAGGATAAGCCGAATAGCGGCATAAGTATCCCTAATACAAACAGGGTAAGTACGGCCCCGATGGACCATGGTTTGTTGATTCGCCGCGGACGATTGGACTCGCCAGGCTTCATTCTTTTCATCCAGGACCAAAAACCCATCACGATTGCGCCCAGGAAAGCAAGGCATACCAGTAAATTCATGATTCGATTCGCTGTGCCAAACAGGTGACCTTCATGCAGCGGAATACCCCATGTAAACCATTTGCCGATGATACCATAGTCTGCAAAATTAATCCGGGCAATCAGCTTGCCGGAATATTGATCGAAATAAGCGGTTGTCTCCTCATAAGGATTCACATCCAGACCGGTAACCCCCGTGTTGCTTCCTTTGGTCACGGTGAAGACACCTTGTTCATTGGAAGGATACACAATAGAGAAGGGCCGGGTTATGTTCTCTTTTTGCGCATTCTGAATGATTACTCGCAAACGTTGCTGATGCTCGGATATCACTGCCGCCGTTGTCTCGTGATGTCCATGAGCTGCATGCTCCGAGACAGGCTGATCCAGACTGCGCGTAGCCCATGGAATCTCGTTGATGTCCGATTGAGGCGGGTTATATTTCAATGCCGTTCGGCCAAGTGCAGGATGCTCCTGAGCATATGAGCTGATGTAACTGCCGGTAAATACGGACCACGGAATGCCAGTGACTACGATAACGACCAGCGGAATCGCAATGATAAGCCCGAGAATGGCATGTATGCGTTGCAGCCGGAAAGGATGTTTACGCTGACCATTTCTGGCATCCAGCAGTCTCTTCTTGAAAGTCATATATACACCAGAGACAATCAAGAAGATGGCCCAGCAGGCCGTTAATTCGACCAGATAACGTACGAAGGTGCTACCGGTTAATAAGGAGCTGTGAAAGTTCCTCATCAGATTGGAGTACGTGTTATCGGCATTCTGCTCAGCTACAATCTGGTTGTTATGGTCCAAAAAGATATAACGAGTGTCACCATCGGCATTGCTGATCGTCACTCTGTTATTGTATGGCTCAGACATAATGCTGATCTTGCCGATATTGTAATCAGGATACTGATTACGGAGCTGCTGTACCGCTTCATCCAGGCTTTGCTTGGTGCTTACGGTGCTCTGACCGAAAAACGGCTCTTTGTACAGACTGTTCTCTACATTGGGATAGAACAGAAATCCGATGCCTGACAGTGTCAGCGTTAGCAATAGTGGCGAAATGAACCAAGCGGCATAAAAGTGGAGCCTGCGAAATGGATTAAATGTGTTCGAATTGCGCATACCCGTCTCCTCAAAATATCGTATTTTTTAATATTAGTAGGCCTAATAGTTATATTAATCGAAATAGATAGAGGAGCGGAATGGCTCAAGTGAGCTATTTGAAGCGTTTAGATATACCAAAAAAACAAGCCCCCATTCCCAAAGAGAGAAGGAGAGCTTGTTTGGTTCCAGGCAGCGTCAACGCATTCAGCCGATGGAGCTAAGCGTAGCGGTGTCCTAGCTTTTAATAATATCTATAATTTGCTTAAGCGCCTTTTTGGCTTCAGGGATCGGAAATACCGGGAACACATGATTCATTTTCGGATATTCAAAATAGTTGATATCTACGGATTGGCGGGCCGCTTTTTCTTTGAATTTACGCGCATCCGGAAGGAAGAATTCATGGGTGCCGATGAACACCGTGATTTTACCCAGATTTTTGATCTCTCCATGGATTGGGCTGACCAGGTAGTGAGAACGCGGCAGTTCACCTGCATATTGTTTACCAGCCTCAACCAGCATGACCCAATTCAGCATCGGCTCCCCGTCGATCATAGCTATAACCTCGGGGCTGCTCAATGTAATGTCAAGCCATGGTGACAACAGAATGATGTCCTTTGGCTGCGGTAATCCTTGCTCTTTCAAATATTGTGCGAAGGCCAGAGCAAGGCCGCCACCCGCTGAATCGCCCATAATGGTGATATTTTCTGGTTTGGCTTTCTTCAAAATATGCTGATAGACGAGCAATACACTTGCAATCGCATCTGTGCACTGATAGTTTGGAGCTTTTGGATATACTGGTGCGTATACCGTACAATTTAATTGCTCTGTCAAATGATTGAGAAAGTGCCGGTGCCATGTCAGCGGCTGCTCAACATATCCTCCACCAGGCAAATATAGAACGATCCGTTCATCAGATCGAGAGTTGGACTTCATCATATAAGTATCTACAGGGAGGCTCTGTTCCTTGATTATATTGTATTTCTGTTTAAGCTTGGCAGGAACCTCATAGGGCACGCTATTGATCTTTCTACGTTCTTCCATAAAGTCATGTACATTCATTTTCTTTTTCGTCATTTTTAACAACACTTCTACAAGAAAACTACGAATGCTACGCATAATATTCGCCTCCTTAGATAGATCATACTCGATTCGCATTATAAAATATATTTAATTATAATTTAGTATTATAAATATTTTTTAAAGATGGGGAGCATGTGATGAATATTTCTCAACTGCAGTATTTGATATCTGCCGCACAATTCGGTTCGTTTACCAAGGCAGCAAGTGTACATCATCTTACCGTGCCTACAATCAGCCAATCCATCAGGCAACTGGAAGAAGAGCTCGACACCGTTCTTTTTCACCGCACCAAAAAGGGCGTTGCTCCGACAGCCGAAGGGGAGTTGGTCCTGAAGTATGCTATGGCTATTCTGAAAAATATAGACAGCATGCAGCATGAATTGCTCACGCTGAAGGAAAATCATATAGAGAGCATTACGATTGCCACCATTCCCGGTTTTGTTCCGCAAGTGGTTCAGGCTACGTTAGAGCTAATGCAGGAACATCCAGAACTCAAGGTGCAGATGATTGAAGGCGATACTCAGACGGTTTTGAATCAGGTACAGGACGGTTATGCAGACATGGGTTTACTATCCTACAGTAAAAGTCAACAGAATCCTTCGTTTGAATGGGTCCCGATTGTAGAAGGGAGTGCTGTAATCATTATGAACACGAGCTCACCGCTGCGTTATTTGAAAACGATTACTCCCCAAACCTTGAAGAACGAGGTCTTTGTCTTATACAAAGATGAACACATCGAAAATATTGCCCATTATCTGATGTCTGCAAGTGATGGCAATCGTATATCTCTGATTACGAATAACACAGATGCACTGGGGCAGATGGTCTTTAAGGGCAATGCGATTACAATCGCTCCCGATTTTATTGTTAATGCATTGTCCTCCACTTATAAGGAACAACTAGTTACCGTTCCAATCGAACAGCTCGGTTCTGATAGCAAAGCTATTTTGGGCAGAATTACGAGAATAGCTGAGCCGATCCCTAAAATGATTCAAGAGTTTACGGCCAAGCTTACAGATCTGGTTAACCATATTAGTCCCCAGAAGGAATAAACAACATACCTGTAACTGAAACATCCAATTTCCTGCGCTTTTCATATAAAATTTGACTCACCCCTAAAAATGATATAGCTTTGTATCAAATGATATTTAAAATTTATATATTTCACAAAATCATATTAGATTGGATGGATGCAGCTATGGGGATGCCCTCGAATATTAAATTAATGGTGGACAGCACCTCGGATTTATCAAAGGAACTGCTCGAACAGTATGAGATCAGTGTTGTGCCATTATATGTCATTATGGGATCTCAATCGTACAAGGATAATATAGATATCACGACTGGAGAGCTGTATCGTCGCTCCGATGAAGAGGGCATCAATCCCAAAACAGCCGCGCCATCACCGGCGGATTTCCTTCACTTTTTTGAACAAGAGCTTACTGAAGGCAAACAGATCTTATACATCAGCATGTCCTCCAAGGTGTCTTCCACCAACCAGAATGCACATATTGCAGCCTCCGAGCTGCCGGCCGGCCAGATTCATATCGTGGATTCGATGCACCTGTCTGCAAGCTATGCCATGCTGGTGGTACGCGCAGCCCGTGCACTTGAAGCAGGAACCTCTCTTGAGCATGTCATTCAGGATATTGAGAATGTACGCGAGAAGGTTAATATTGAAGTATTAGTGGACCGATTGGATTATCTGTACAAGGGTGGACGAGTGAGCAGTTTACAGCATTTGATCGGGAATGTGCTTAAAGTACGTCCTGTGCTAAATATTATTGAGGGAGAAGTGCGCTCTATTCAGAAGTATCGCGGAAAAATGGAAAAGGCTCTGGACGGAGTGGTACAGAAAATCGTTACACGTAAAAATGAAATATGTCCAAACGTACTCATTATCGCTCAAACCTTTGCAGAGAAAATGGCCGAAAAACTGCATACATCTCTGAAGCAAACGAATCATTTTAAAGACATTATTCTGATTGAGGGCGGCTGTGTGATCGGCTCGCATACGGGTCCTGGTACAATCGCTGTCAGCTATATCGATTTGTAAATTCACATCAATCGTTCAATCTCCTTCAAGGCTGACTTGGGGGAGATTTTTTGTGAAAAAACACAAAATTGTCGAATTCATCCCATTGAATGAATATATGCTCATATGTTAACCTATAAACATTATCACATCCAGGGCAACCAAGCATTGTATTAAGGGAAGGGGAAGAATATGCCAAAAGCCGTTATACTTTTATTTGGGCTTGCATTCATTGTGATAGTGTCGGGATGCACGACTCCTGCTGCAGGATCAGGAGAAGGCCTGTCCGACATGCAGATTCAGGTGGTTCCACAAAAATCGTCAGGTGAAGCACAAATTATAGCCAAACTGGATGAGTCGATCATTCGTGATGGCTCATGGGTTATGTTTGAAATTATCAATCCCGCGATCAAAGGTCCCATCTGGCTGCAGGCAGATTACGAAGGGGAAGGAATCTATACAACGAAAACAACCTTGCCAAGTAAAAGCTACACTCTGTTAGGCCATTTTTATGCCGCTGGCGGATTTCATTTCTCCAGACAGTATGAACCGCAAACGAATTCAAACTTGAATTAGAAAGGCTGGTTTTTGCATTGAACCATTTACGGCAAACCGTTATCTCCATAATATGTGTAGTGCTGCTCGGTCTCTTTATGCTTCCGTCTAATTCATATGCACACACGAAGCTTATAGATTCAACCCCCAAAGTTGATGAAGTTGTCACGAAAGAGCTGGATGAAATTACGCTGCAATTCAATACCAGAATCGAGATGTTAAGTACATTTACGCTATGGGACGAACATAATACAGCAATTGCGTTAGGTTCCACCGAGATTAGTGAGGACACCATGAAAAGAAAACTCATCGCCGCAGATGATCTGCAGAATGGTACATACCGATTGGATTGGAAAATAGTCGGCAAGGATGGACATCCCATTGAAGGGCAGTATACTTTTCAGGTAAATATCCCTGCATCTATCCAACCATCTCAGATTGAATCAGCAGACCTTACTCCCTCAACCAAAGATCAAAATTCAGCTTCTGATGCTGCGGCATCTGAAACAAGCGTTTCTTCAGCGCAACCTACGCCTGATCAGCCTACAGAGAAGGCATCCGAGCGTAATTCATCATGGCTTCCGTATTTGCTCGGTGTAATCATTCTGCTGATTGTATTGTGGGTGGGATTACGTGCCGCCCAACGGAGAAAACCATGAGTTTTTACTGGCTTGCGGAACCCTTTCTCTACACATGCCTGGCCGTTCTATTTGGATTTTTGATCATGCCGCGCATACATCCCGTCATTCAAACGAGCACCAGAATGATAAACTGGGCGCTCCTTGGAATTGTTATTTGTGCTTTTGTACCTGTTCTTCGAATTATCGTTTTCTTTGCTAATGATACAAACTGGTTCATCATCTTCAGGAGTGTTATGTTTTCGTTCGCAGAAGGCAAAGCATACGTATGGACACTTATTTTCTGCATTCTGTTATTGATGATGATTCGAATAAACAATACGAACAAGAACAGACATCTATACACAGCGGCTCTAGTTCTTACAGCCATTGGACTTATAGCTACATTATCCTGGTCAAGCCATTCATCTTCCTATTTTGGCATGCAGGGCTTCTGGAATCATTTGATTCATCTGCTCTCGGTTACTGTCTGGTCCGGGATTTTGATTGTGACAAGCAGAATGATGCCTAATCATGAGAAACACTGGAGATCATTTCTCTCCTGGTATCACCCGTTCGCCGCAGCCATCATGGTTGTGATTCTAATGTCTGGCTTGATGTTAAACGTGAAAACAGATCCCGACTATATCAATTCCTGGGTCACCTCGTATGGTCAGGCACTGTTGATGAAACATCTGCTGATGATTCCGCTGCTCATCATGGCCTTTTTCAACGGCTTTATCATGAAGAAGAGACTTGGTCAAGAACAGTTCAATCCTCAAAGATGGCTGATGCTAGAAGGCATATTGGTGTTACTCATTTATACCGTCACCGGTTTTCTCAACCAGCAGCCCGCTCCTCATGAACTGAACCCTGAGACCATGAAGCTGTCTGCATCAGGTCTCTATACGTTCTGGAATCAGGGGAATCCGATAACCTATCCGGTGCATTGGAATATTGATGCGATTGCGATCCTCATGTATCTATTGGCAGCAGTCTCGATTTTAGCGATGTATGTGATTTTGAAAAAAAACAAAAACACGTATGCGGCACTTGTTTGTGGAGTCTTGTTCTGCCTCGTTTCGTTTGCCGGTTTGATACATGCCATTGCATAGAGCAACAGGCCCGATTGGTATATTCCTCATCCAATACGGGCCTTTTTGTGTTATGTAAGGAATAAATATAAACAGACTCTGCCTATAATTGAAGATCAGCTTCCCTGTACACTACAGATATGGAACCTTTGTTTTAATACATGTTCATATGACACTAAACATCAGAAAAAGGGGATGCTCATCATGTTTCATTTTGAATCAGAAAAAGAACTTCAGCAGACGCTGCTGCAATGTAAACAGGCCGCTTTACAGGCACTACCCTATTATCAGCTGGACTGGGAGCAGATTCGATTCAACCAGCTCTCGGGCACATGTACCTTTGTATTGGAAACACAGGAGAAGCAAAAGCTTTTGCTTCGAATTCATTCGGGAACGGATATACAGGAGATTGAATCTGAATTATTATTCCTTGAATCTCTTCATGCAAACAGTGATCTGATCATACCTCAAGGGCTTGTAAGTGCTGCCGGCTCCAGAGTAATTACACTCGAACGAGATGGTGATGTTGAATATCATGCCACATTACTAAGTTGGGTTGAGGGTGAACATTCGCAAGGGGCGCTTACGGATGATCAGGTGTATCAGGAAGGTGTGCTTTTGGCAAAACTGCATCAAGCCACCGAGGGTTTGATGTTAGACGAGAACGCCCATTTCAAACGTCCTGCATGGGGTCAGCAGACATTTCAGCAAGCTTGGGCTCGATTAACGAAGTATTACAGTCGCTTTCTGAGTGAAGCAGAATTCCAGCTGTATCGCGAAGCCGCCGACCGGGTTTCCTCATGGCTCGCCACACTTTCGGTTGAAAAGAACAGCTACGGCTTGATTCATGGTGACCTCCATCAGGGCAATATCATTTTTCATGAAGGGCAGCCTCGCGCCATTGATTTTGGAAGATGTGGCTACGGATTTTATACATACGATATTGCACACATGATTCTGGCACTCTATCCCGCACAAAGAGAAATCGTCATTCAAGGCTACGAGAGCATCAGAACGCTGGATCAAGATTGGTATGCTGTCTTAGAGGCATTTGCGGTGATGGTCCTGATTGAAAATACCAGCCATCATGCCCCCAATCCTCGGGAAATCGAGAGTCTTCAAGCGGAGCAGCCATACGCTCAAGCGATCCTTCAGCACTATTTAGACGGAAAACCATTTCTGTTTAATGCGATTGAGATTAATTAAGATTCCAGATGAAAGCGTTTGACTTATTCGAATAACCTTCTATAATTATGAAAGCAAAGGCAAGCTTCCACAGCAGGAGGCTTGCTGTTTCATTTAGCAAGGAGAATATCAACATGACACTAAAGAAAAGAATCTTTCTGTTGTTTTTCCTCAGTGCGTTTATCCCCTTTATCAGTATATTTGCCATCTCGTATTACACGATCGACTCCATTTTTGCCAATAAGATTGACGATGGAATTCGAAGTAATCTGCAGCAGGTGACCTCGTCTTTGGAGAACTCCATCACCAACCTGAATCACGTAACCCAGCAATTGTCCTACAGTGGTACGGCAGGCAAAAGGCTGCAGCAATTTCTGGACCCTGCCTCTGGTATATTTGACAAAATTGAAGCAAGGGACGAATTAAAGAGCGAGTTAAGTGTTGTGACATTTACCAATCCGAATATCGGATTGACCTTGTATTATTTTCAAAAAGAAGGGACCACGCAATTCGGCAATTTTCCGATCAAAGATCGGTTTTCTCCCGAAGCTTTGCCAATCCTCTTTCAATCCTATGGAATAAGCTATTATAGCCCGCATGTCAGCATGAACCGTTTTAATGACGAGTTGGTTCTGTCCGCAATGCGCAAAGTGAAGCTCTCTGGCAGAGATGATGTGTATATTTATGTCGAATCCGGCTTTCGTCTGACCGAGGATATTCTGGGTTCCAATCAATCCAGCAGCACTGTATCTCATCTCATTCTGGATGCGGAAGGCAATACGGTCTACAGTGAAATACCCGATACGATTCGAGTCGGAGAAAACTTTAACAGCTTAACGAGCGCATCCGTCAAAGACGGCACATCTCGCGGTTATCACTGGTTCAAGACCGATTCTCCGCAGAAATGGAGTGTCGTGTCCGTCATTTCCCAAGATCAATACCAGCAGGAGAAAAATCAATGGCTGGTTCGAATTATGCTGGTTGCTTTATTTTTCCTCGGGTTTACTGTTTTCCTCGCTTGGCTGCTGTGGAAGATGGTGTATAAACCGCTCGGACTGTTTCATTCCGAGATCAATGGGATGTCGAAAAATCCGCAAACCGCAGATCGGCAGCAGGCTCGCACAGCTATTCCCGAATTCGATTTTCTGCTCAGTGAATTCTCCAACATGCAGCATCAGATCAGCGATTTGTTTACGGAGGTGCAGCAGAAGGAAAAAATTCGCGCTGACCTGGAGGTGGAGAAGCTGTTATATCAGATCAATCCACATTTTCTGATGAACACTCTGGATACGGTGCACTGGCTCGCCGTCATGAACGGGCAGGGAGAGATCGACAAGCTGGTACAGGCTCTGAACAAGCTGCTTTACTATAACCTGGGCAAGCTGGGGCAAGTCTCAACCATGCAGGAAGAATTGAATGCGTTGGGACAATATTTGATTTTGCAGCAGATTCGATATGATTTTGAATTTGATGTTCGCATCACAGCGGATGAGCAGGTGCTTCAGATTCCTGTACCTCGCTTTATCCTGCAGCCGCTGGTTGAGAATTCGCTGTACCACGGACTAAGCGATGAAGGTTTTATTCAGATCGAGGTCACATGCACCTCTACATTGAACATTCTGATTCAGGATAACGGGGCAGGCATGAGCGAGGAGACCATTCAGAAGTTGCTGAACAATCGGGTAGCCGAGCAGGATAAAGTCGGGATGGGCATCGGACTGAATTATGTTCATCGCATGCTGAGGGCCCAATACGGGAATCAGGCTCAGCTGCGCATCGAAAGTGAACCCGGTAAGGGAACAAACATCCTGTTGATACTGCCTATAAAAGGAGAAGACGCTCATCATGATAAAAGTGTTAATAGTTGATGACGACAAGCTGGTACGCAAGGGCATTAGCTCTGCAATGCCATGGAAGGATTTTGATATGGAGGTAGTTGGAGAAGCCGGCAACGGGCAGAAAGCATTGGAATTTTTGCAAAGCCATCCTGTCGATCTGATGCTGACCGATCTGGCGATGCCGGTCATGTCCGGCATTGAGCTGATGAGAGCGGCGAAGCAGCTCTATCCGGGGTTACATATTGTCGTATTGACCCTGCATCAGGATTTTGACTATATTCAAGAAGCACTTCGGCTGGGAGCCATTGACTATATCGCCAAAGTTCAGCTGGAGAAAGAGCAGTTCGAGCATGTTCTTCAGCGCATCTATACACGTATTAACGAGTCAGTTCAACCAAACCGCTTAGTGCCTTCACTCGAAGAAACCAATGTTCGTTATTCAACTGTATATGTGCTTGTGTCTCAGGATCGCAACTCTGAACATTCCTGGGTTTCACAGATGAACGTGACTGACTATGAGATGCGTTGGAAGATTGAACGAAACTGCTGTATGTGGGCAGCGCGCAGAGAACAGGAGCAGCAGCTCTTTGAGCAGCTGAAGGAGTTACAGCTTCAAGCCCCACAAACCACACTATTTGTGCTGTCTGATGTACAAGCACGAACGTGGTCACAGATCAAAAGCTGGATTATTCATTACACTGAAACTGAGTTTTTCTACAAATATACTCCTGATCTTAGGGTACTTATGCTTTCGATGAATGATGACAAGCCGTTTGTACTCGCACTGCAGGATGAGAAGCTGGATCAGCTTAAACAAACCTGGTTTCAAACACCATGGACACATCATGAACTTCATTATCGTGAACTTATCCACCAGTTCAAAGCATTACAGTTGCAGAAAGGGCAGCTAACGGGGCTGCTGTACTTCATCGTCATGGAGTGGAATCGCCTGTTTGCCGAGACTTCACTCGGGAAACTCACTATGATTCATTCATTTGATTCCTGGTACGAGGTAGAGACATGGATCAAACAAACCGCAGCGAGCATTCGTCAAGCGGACAAGCAGCACGGGTATTCACCTGAGATTATGGGGGCGGTCAAAAAAGCCGTGAAGATCATTCAAAATGATTTGACTCAGGCGCACACTGCTTCCGGACTATCCCAGCAGCTCAATATCAGTCGAAGTTATTTCAGTCAATGCTTCAAAGAGCTCATGGGACGCACATTTAACGATTACACCCGATTCGTTCGAGTAGAAAAAGCCAAGGAATATCTGGTCAATACGAATCACACCATAGCGTGGATTGCAGAGCAAGTCGGTTATACAGATGAAAAATACTTCAGCCGAATTTTTCGCGAAATGACAGGATTCCTGCCAAGTGAATATCGACAAGCTGGCGTAAACATGGAGTAGCGGAATCATCACAAGGCTCATCTGCATCTGACTTCTATGGAAAAACAAATAATGATTTGGGCATAAATAATCCTTCCAGGTCGACAGCACCTTTCATGATTAAGGGACTGCCGGCTTTTCTTTTCAACAAATACCAGCAAAGGGTAGACAAATGGAAGGCAGCAGGTAGGATAAATGTAATTCTGCTGTGTCATGTGGGGAATATCATCCGAAAACGGTGAACATTTCTCTAACCAAACGAGCGTGCAATCCCTATCCCGGCAGAGGGAATATTCAACTTATAATGAAAGCGTACACAAAAATGATAATCAGATTGAAGGGGAATCTAACAAGATGACAACAAAATGGTCCATGAAAAGCAATCTGTTCACGAAACGTTTGGCTGTGCTGTCCATGTCTGCCATGATGGTTACTGTTCTGGCTGCCTGTGGTGGAAGCACAGAGGCACCTACTGCAGAGGATGCAGGCAAATATGAAGTCAATCCGGGAGAGCCTTTTAGTGCGTATAAGGACGAAATCAGCGTCACTATGGGAAGGGTGACCACAGCCAATCCGAAACTTCCGTCGGGAGATACGTACGAGAACAATGCATATACCCGGCTGGTCAAGGATACGTTTAATGCCAAAATTACAGACCAATTTGAAGCCAACGGTGAAGACTATAGCCGTCAGGTCTCGCTTGCGATTGCATCCGGGGAGCTGCCCGACATGATGCGTGTTGATTCCAAGGATGAGCTGAAGGAACTGGTAGACAATGATCTGATTGAAGACCTGACGGCTGTATATGATCAATACGCCACCGATGAGATTAAAAAAATATACGATTCTTACGATGGTCGTGCCTTGGGCAATGCAACGATAGATGGGCGTTTGATGGGACTGCCGGCAACTTCACTGGATTCTGCGCCAACGATGGTTTGGGTTCGCCAGGACTGGCTGGATTTGCTCGGAATTAAGCTTGATGCAGATGGAGACGGAGCGATCACGCTGGAGGAGGTCGAGCAAACGGCGCAGCAATTTCTGAAAAAAGATCCGGGGCAATCCGGCAATCCGGTCGGTATTCCTTTTGTAAACACCATGAACACGACTGATTATAATGGCTCTGCCTATACAATGCTGGGTGTTGCTTCAACGCAGAATGCATTTCCACAGTATTGGATGAAAGGTGAGGACGGCAAAATCTTCTATGGCTCAACAACCGAAGAGACTAAGCAAATGCTAGGTATTATGGCAAATTGGTTCAAAGCAGGCATCATTGATCCCCAATTCGGGACTCGTACATTTGATGATATTACCGCACTTTATGCGAATGGACAGAGCGGCATCGCCTTTGGACCTTGGCACATTCCTGACTGGGGCCTGATCAGTGTGAAGCAGATGGACAAAAACGCCAAATTTTCGGCTTATACCTTAGAGGATGCAAACGGCAAGGTCAATGTTGCACACGCGAATCCCTCCAACCAGTTTATCGTTGTGAGAAAAGGATACGAGCACCCCGAGCTGGCGGTTAAAATTGTCAATCTGTTCTACGACAAGCTGGCGAATGACAAGGATGTTGCAACAACGATGTCGGAAGCAGCCAAATATCAAGAGACTGGCGTCGATGGATCGACCCGGCCATTCAACATCGAAGTCAACTCAGCGACATCACTGTTGGACGATTATTCGGATGTCGTTCGCGGAATTAAAGGCGAAATCAGTCTGGATGAGGTCCATACGACCGAATCCAAAAACAATATTGGCAGCATCAAAACGTATTTAAGCGACATGGATACAGACGATACAACAGCCTGGTCGAAATATCATTCACGTATTAATGGCGTAGGGCTGATTGATAAGCTAACCAAGGAGAAAAAATTCGTATGGATGACCCCGGCCTTCTCGGGAACCACCTCTAGCATGAAACAAACGTGGGCTAATCTGAGCAAGCTGGAGCAGGAGTCGTTTATCAAAATTATTACCGGGTCGGAACCGATAGATTACTTCGATACTTTTGTGGTCAATTGGAGAAAACAAGGTGGTGACCAAGTAATTCAGGAGATTGAATCCGAGATCACGTCACAACCATAAACATCTACAGAATGTGCGAGGCTGCGCACGGGTATATCCATGTGCGGCCTTTCTTCATCAGGGAAGGAGAATGCTTCTTGAAACAACGAAATTCAAACATCAATGGCCGCATCAGCTCAGGTACAATGTACCATATGATGATGATCCCGGGCATTTTATTTTTGCTTGTATTCAGCTATATTCCGATGGTTGGCGTAATCACAGCCTTTCAGGACTATATCCCGGCCAAAGGAATGTTTGGCTCTGAATTTGTCGGGCTCAAACATTTCATCTATATGTTCAAATTGCCCGACATTGCACAAGTGGTGAGCAACACGTTAGTCATCGCTCTTGGCAAAATTCTGCTCGGTACGCTGATGGCCATCATTTTTTCGGTGCTGCTTAATGAAATTCGCATCAAAACGATTAAGAAATCGGTACAAACGATTGTGTATCTGCCACACTTTCTATCCTGGGTAGTGCTTGCTTCGGTCGTTGTTAATATGTTTAGCCTGGATGGCATTGTGAATCAAATTCTGGCCTTCTTCGGAGTACAGCATATTAATTTCCTAGGCAGCAACACATGGTTTCAACCACTGATTATCGGGACAGATGTATGGAAGGAATTCGGATACAGCTCCATCGTATATCTGGCTGCCATTACCTCCATCGACCCGGGCTTATATGAGGCTGCGGGCATGGACGGGGCCAGCTGGTGGAGAAAAGTATGGCACATTACGCTGCCAGGTATGCTGCCAATTATTCTGCTCATGGGTGTCATGAGTCTGACCAATATATTAAGTGCGGGCTTTGATCAAATCTACAACCTTTATAATCCGATCGTCTATGAATCAGGAGACATTCTGGATACGTATGTTTACCGCATTGGTCTGGTTGGAAGACAGTACAGCTTCGGTACGGCAGTGGGTTTATTCAAGTCCGTGATCGGTATTGTTTTACTGTTATCGGCCAATCAGCTCGCCAAAAAATATACGGATCGCAAAATATTCTAAGGAGGCAACGTCTGTGTCATACTCTGCAAACTTCAAGGATCGACTGGGCCGGTTCTGCATCTATGCCATTGTCATCCTGCTTGCGCTGATCTGCCTTCTGCCTTTATGGAATATCGTAGCGATTTCCTTCAGCAGCAGCGAGGCCGTATCTGCCAATGCAGTTGGACTTGTTCCGGTTAACTTCACGACAGCAGCCTATACCCGAATCATTGATGATGCTCAGTTCTGGCGTTCTTTCGGCATATCCGTGCTGCGTGTAGTGCTTTCCCTTGTGCTCAACATGATTCTGATTACTTTGATGGCTTATCCATTGTCCAAATCCAAAAGGGAATTCAAGGGCAGAAACATCTATATGAATGTTATGATCTTTGCGATGCTGTTCAGCGGGGGCATGATCCCGAGTTACCTGCTGATCAAAAATCTGGATATGCTCAACACCATCTGGGCGCTTGTACTGCCCGGCGCGGTACCGATATTCAGCGTGATCCTGGTCATGAACTTTTTCTCAGCCGTTCCTGAAGCGCTGGAAGAAGCTGCATTCATAGACGGTGCGAGCCCGCTTCAGGTTTTATTCAAAGTTTACGTTCCTGTGTCTATTCCTGCACTGGCCACAGTGGCTTTATTCAGTATCGTGGGTACATGGAATGATTTCTTCAGTGGTTTGATCTATATGACCAAAGTGAGCAACTATCCACTTATGACTTATATCCAGTCACTTAACGTGAATATTGCGGACCTGCTCCAGGCCGGCACAAACTCCAGCGAGCTTAGCAATCTGACCGAGATATCCAATAAAAATCTGAATGCAGCCAAAATCGTAGTGGCAGTGATTCCGCTACTGCTGATTTATCCGCTGCTCCAGAAATACTTTGTAACGGGAATCGTTGTCGGATCGGTCAAGGAATAACCAGCTGCAATCAGAACATAAACGTGAGTATTTTAATATATAAGGGCAATCACTCAAGAATAAAATAGGATAGAGGGCGCAGCCACTTGGGCACGTCAGAGAGGTGGAGCAACGTATGGAACCGAAGCAATGGTGGAAAGAGACAGTTGTTTATCAGATCTATCCTCGCAGTTTTCAGGATAGCAATGGAGATGGAATTGGTGACTTGAAGGGCATTGTCTCCCGTCTGGATTATCTGCAGCAGCTTGGAATCGGTGCAATCTGGTTATCACCCGTATGCAAATCTCCTCAAGATGATTACGGTTATGATATTTCAGATTATCAGGATATTGATCCGATGTTCGGCTCACTGGAGGATATGGAAGCCTTAATTGATGAAGCTGCCAAACGGAACATACGCATTATCATGGATCTGGTTCTCAATCATACATCCGATGAGCATCCCTGGTTCCAGGAAGCCAAAAAGGGAAAAGACAATCCATACTATGACTATTATGTATGGCGAGACGGGATTGAAGGAACACCGCCTAACGACTTGGGCTCTACCTTCGGCGGTTCAGCCTGGGAGTGGGTGCCCGAGATGGGCCAATATTATTTACATTTATTTTCTGTCAAGCAGCCGGACCTTAACTGGGCCAATCCGAAAGTACGGCAGGAAATGTACAATATGATCAATTGGTGGATCGGGAAGGGTGTCGGTGGGTTTCGCCTCGATGTCATTGACCTGATCGGTAAAGAGCCGGATGCCAAAATCACAGGAAACGGGCCTCTTCTCCATGAATATATTCGAGAATTAAGTCGGGAAACGTTCCAAAAAGGAAATGAGCTGTTAACGGTGGGCGAAACATGGGGAGCCACGCCAGACATTGCGAAACTGTACAGCAACCCGGACGGCAGTGAGTTTTCCATGGTATTTCAGTTTGAGCATATCAGCCTGGATGAGCAGGAGGGCAAGGGTAAGTGGGATCTCAAACCTCTGGATCTGATGGAGCTGAAAACGGTACTGTCCAAGTGGCAGACCGAGCTTAAAGGAGAGGCATGGAACAGTCTGTTCTGGAATAACCACGACCTGCCACGGATCGTCTCACGCTGGGGGAACGATGGCGAGTTCAGAGTTGAGTCCGCTAAAATGCTCGCAACCCTGTTGCATGGAATGCAAGGTACACCTTACATCTATCAGGGTGAGGAGCTGGGTATGACCAATGTTCAATATGAGATTGAGGATTATCGGGATATTGAATTGCTTCGGTTGTACCGGGAAAGAATCGAAAAGGGGTATACTGAACAGGATGTGATGGAGTCGATCTACGCGAAGGGACGCGATAATGCGAGAACGCCTATGCAGTGGAATGATTCCAAACATGCAGGATTTACTACGGGCGAACCTTGGATCAAAGTTAATCCGAATTACACGGACATTCACGCCGCAGAAAATGTAAACAATCCGAATTCAATATTCCATTATTATCGTCAGCTCATTCAGCTCAGAAAAGATTATGAAGTCATTGTTTATGGCGATTATACATTGATTTTCCCGGAACATCCCGATGTGTTTGCTTACAAACGAACGTTACATGATAAACAAATTATAGTGGTTTGCAATTTCCGGGGATATAAGGTAGAACTACCGCTCCAGGAGCAAATGGAAGAATCTGCTAAACTGTTGCTGGCTAATTATTCAGATCATCTGGCTCATAACGAATTACGTCCATACGAAGCCAGAATGTACCTTATGGAAACTTAAAAATATTATGATAACAGCCGTAGTTAAGAAAGAAGGAAGAGTACGAATGAAAAGAGTATGGTGGAAAGAGGCAACCGCTTATCAAATCTATTCAAGGAGCTTTATGGATTCAAACGGGGACGGCATCGGCGACATTCAAGGAATTCTGTCCAAACTGGACTATATTCAGGAGCTTGGTATTGATCTGATATGGATCTGTCCGATGTATAAGTCGCCTAATGATGATAACGGGTATGACATCAGTGATTACTGCTCTATTATGGATGAATTCGGAACGATGGCTGATTTTGATCAATTATTACAGGAAGTCCATCGGCGCGGTATGAAGCTTATTATGGATCTGGTCATTAACCACACCAGTGACGAGCATCCCTGGTTCATTGAATCCCGTTCTTCCGTCGATAATCCGAAACGGGACTGGTATATCTGGAGGGACGGCAGGAACGAAGAGGAGCCTAACAACTGGGAAAGCATCTTTGGCGGCTCGGCCTGGCAATACGACGAAACTAGAGGGCAGTATTATCTTCATCTGTTCTCCAAAAAACAACCGGACCTCAACTGGGCCAATGCCGAGGTTCGTAAATCTATCTACCAGATGATGAATTGGTGGATGGACAAAGGCATTGACGGCTTTCGGGTGGATGCGATCAGCCATATCCATAAAGAAGAGGGTTTGCTGGATATGCCGGCCAAGGAAGGCGTCAGATACATTTCTTCATTTGAGAAGCACATGAATGTGAAAGGCATTCAACGTTATCTGCAGGAAATGAAGGAAGAAACGCTCTCCAAATATAACGTTGTCACTGTTGGCGAAGCAAATGGAGTAAAAGTAGAGGATTCCGAGGATTTACTCGATTGGATCTGTGAAGTCAGAGGCAAATTCAATATGGTATTCCAATTCGAGCACCTTGACTTGTGGAATAACAGCACAGACAGGCAGCTGGATGTTTCCAAGCTGAAAAATGTGATGACCAAATGGCAGAAAGCACTGGAAGGCATCGGCTGGAATGCGCTGTTTATTGAAAACCACGACCAGCCGCGCAAGGTTTCCTCCTGGGGAAACGATACGCAATATTGGTATGAAAGTGCTACAGCGCTTGGTGCCATGTACTTTTTCATGCAGGGCACGCCATTCATCTATCAGGGACAGGAAATTGGAATGACCAATGTGTCTTATCCTTCGATTGAGGATTACAACGACATCGCTGACCACAACCTGTATCGGATCAAACGGGAAGAAGGCATGTCACACGAGCAGATTATGAATATGATCTGGGCGTCCAGCCGGGATAATTCCAGAACACCGATGCAGTGGTCGGCAGGGAACCAGGGTGGGTTCACGACAGGTATTCCCTGGTTAAGGATGAATGATAATTATCTCGATATTAACGTGGAAAAACAGCTGCAGGAGCCTCATTCTGTTCTAAATTTCTATAAACAGATGATCCGGCTGCGGAAACAGCATGACACGTTGATTTACGGCACTTACGACCTTCTATTGCCTGAATATCCTGAAGTTTTCGCTTACACACGCACACTGGAAAATCAGCAGGTGCTGGTGCTTATCAATCTGAGCGAACACACCGTGGAGATGGAGGAAAATGAGCTTGGCGTTCGGTTATCAGAGCTCTGGCTGACCAACTACGTGAATCATGTCTCTGGTCGACTGCAACCGTATGAAGCCCGTATTGGATTATGTGACTCCTTTTTTCGTTTCTTCTAGCTTTGTGTCATATTAGATGACACAATTTGATGCAAAAATCTGTTTTTGTAATTATTTTCTCTTGTTTTGTAATTCTCATGTATTAGACTCTCCGTAATATTCATTTAAGTGGAAGGTAATATTCCATACTAAGCAATTAATGGAGGGAATAACGTGGGAATTACAGCAGAGAACGCCAATCAAGGAAAGTTAACCTTAAAACATCAAATTATTTTCGGCCTTGCGTACATGTCTCCACTAGCAGCTATGAGCACGCTAGGGATCGTCACCGAAATGACACAAGGTTTAGTAGCCACCACATACTTGATCGCATTAATCGTCGTTATGTTTACGGTATACAGTTATAGTCAAATGGTGAAGGCATATCCGATATCCGGCTCTTCTTATACGTATACACAGAAATCATTACATCCCAATGTAGGGTTTCTCGTAGGCTGGGCAGTGCTCATGGACTATTTATTTGTTCCGATGTTATGTACGCTGATTTTTGGTTTGTACATGAACACATTAATTCCAGAAATCCCGCAATTCGTATGGATGATCTCCCTGGCTGTACTGATGACAATCCTGAATGTCCGTGGTGTAAAGCTCGCAGTCAAAGTGAATAGTTTACTTATTCTCCTTCAGTATGTCGGTGTCGCTGTATTTGTCTATTTATGTATAAGAGGTTTAACGCATGGTCTGGGAAGTAATACGCTGTTCTCACTTGAACCTTTCTACAATCCGAATTTTGCACTTGCTAATGTTGTTGCTGGCGCAGCACTTGTTTTTCAGTCCTTCCTGGGCTTTGATGCGATTGCAACATTGGCAGAGGAATCTGTTCAACCCAAAAAAACCATCCCCAAGGCTCTCGCTATTTGCTGCTTGCTGAATGGCTTGGTATTTGTAACCATCTCATATCTCTCAAGCCTGGCATATCCCTCTCACCGTTTCCAATCTGCGGACACTGGAATTCTTGAGATAGGCTTATATTTGGCAGGAAACTGGTATATTATCTTCTCCTCGATTACATCCATGATTGCAAGTGCAGCTTCCATGCTTGCTTCTCAATCCAGTGCCGCTACAATGCTCTATGTAATGTCTCGCGACGGGGTTTTCCCGAAAAAATGGTTAGCTCGCAAGCACTCCAAATTCGGAACTCCTTATATTAACATTATTCTGATCGGCCTGATTTCCATGACAGGTGCATTATTTCTGAATTTGGGCACCGCTGCTTCATTTATCAATTTTGGAGCCTTCCTCGCTTTTACATCCGTTAATCTATGCGTGATTGCACATTATTACATCCGCAACAGACAACGTTCCTTGAAAGATCATATTTTTTATTTGCTCATTCCCTCCGTTGGAGCTGTAAGCAATCTCTGGCTGTTAATCAATCTTGAGCGCACCGCTCTCATTCTTGGCACAACCTGGATCATTCTAGGAATTGCATATCTTTTATATCTGACCCGGTTTTTTAAAGCCAAAATTCCACAGATGGAAGTCGTGGATCAGCATGTAGAGTTGATGGAGAAAAGACCGGATACACAAGTGCCTCTCTCGGCAGTCAATTAAACGACAAGCTCATCACCAAGCGCACCGAAAATGATCTAATAAAGACGCCTCAACCCCAAATGTGAAGGGGCGAAGGCGTCTTATTTCTGTTATACGAGTAAAATTGCAGTAATTTCGCTTGGCAGCTCTAGTCCGAGCTCCTTATGAATGTAACGTTCCATTTTGGAAGCGACATGTCTGGCCTGAGATCGCATTCCGTACTGAATGAGGGAACCAATATATTCAATATATGACTCCTCGCGATAAGGGTCCTTGTTGACTAGCTTCTCATAATACCCTAATGCACGAATAGGGTCATTGTTCGTTTTGTAATGCTGTGCAACTTCTTTTAACAGCTTCAAGTATGAAAGACGTATTTTCTCTCGTTCAATTTCCAGAAATGGCTCGTACAGATATTCAGAGAAGTAGTCTCCTCTATACATACTCTCAGCCCGAAGTAATGCAGGAATATCAGGAAGAGCAGCATTAGAAGAAAGAGCATACACATAATGATCCAGATCAAGATCAATGTATGCAGCGTTCAGATAATACAGGCCAGACTCACGGCAGATGAATTTGATCCCGTCACCAGGTGATGTATTCTTTTCAAGTGATTTTCGAAGAGTGGAGAGAGCAACATGAAAATGATTGCTTGCTGACTTGAGATCCTCCATAGGAAAAAGCTCATCCAGTATGAGATCTTTATGCATTTTGCGATTACGGTGTGTGATCAGGTACTGAAGCACTCGTAAACTGGAGGATCTATTAATTACGATTAATTCCCCATTCCATTTCATTTCAAAGGTGCCCAGCACGTTTACTTCCAGTTTAGCTGATTGCTCCTGAATCTGCTCCACCTTTCGTGTAGGGACATCCGTGCGAATCGTTTGCTCGTTCCAGATATGAGTAAAGGTGGCAATTAGTGCAGAAGAGGACTCTAACCATCTACAGGCTTCAGCAAAGCTTCGCTCAGCCTCTTCAATATCACCACAGGCGTGCAGGGTTTGCGCCAGTTCGAATAAAGCCCAGCCTTTGTCAAAATTTAATGAAAAAGCATTTGCAAGGGCGTAAGCCTTACGGGCCCATTCAATGGATTTGGATAGCTCCTGCTGCATACGATATGTCCTGCTTATCGTTGACCAAATGAACAAGTTGGATATATCGTTCTCATCCGACAGTGAGAGGGCTTGATTCGCATACAATGCCCCCTCCTCAATGTGATTCATATCCAGATAAATGTTTGCCATAGTATCCAGTACAAGTAACTGAATCGGTTGTATACCATACTTCTCTGCAATAAAAAGAGATTTTCGCGCGTATGACATAGCCTCATCCAATCGTCCCTCACACCGCCGTATATCAGCAATTCCATTCAGACTAAACGCTGCAATCGGATGATCGTTCATCGCTGTTGAAGCTTCTAGCGCATCCTCATATAACTCCACTGCTTTTGCCGGATTCACACCTGTATAGATCGCAGCTAGTCGATGGCCCACCACCATTCGATTCCTCAAGCTCTTGCTGGCACGAGCTTCCTTCATTCGCTCCTCCAGATGAGAAATCAATTCCTCGTATGCATTGGCACTGTAACAACGGATAATAAAAAAAGTCAGAAAGGCTACGGATAAACCCGGTGAAGCTTTTTCTACCCAGCCTTCAGCCAGTATCATCAATTCCAATGGATTATATCTTGAAGATAACATATTCGCACACCGTGCAGCATTTAAGTAGTCGCCACCTGCTATATAGTTCGAGAAGGCACTAAAAAATTCAAAGCGGCGCTCATAGATGCCAGCCAATTCGACATGCCTCTGCTTGAGCTGCATTGCACCTATTTTTTTCTTGTAGGTTTCATAAAGAAAAACCCTGAACAACGAGTGGTAGCGAAGAGCACCATTCTCCTTTTTCACAAACAGATTGTTGCGAATCAGTGCCTCCAGCATGGTCTCGGAGGGCGGGTCGCCAATATATTGATCCATTACCTGGATGTCCAGCTCAGTTAATACGCTGCTTTTCAGCAGGAAATCACCAACTTCCAGACCCTGGCTCATCATGACGGCCGTCTCAAAATAGCTGAATATTTCCACGTTCACACTGAGCCTCGATAAATAAGTCATTCTCTCGCGCGGAGACTTCTCCCTAAAAGCCTTGAGTATAAAGGGCAGGATGGCCGCCCAGCCTTCCGTCTTCTCATAGATTATCTCCAGCTCTTCAGGAAGTAATTCGATTCCAGCCAGCTGTTGGAAGTAACTCACGATCTCGGAGGGAGTGAAGGATAGCTCATCCGTCCCAAGTTCCATATAATCCCAGTTTGATTTTAATTTCGCCCAATCCGAGTGCAGTGAAGAGCATGATACTAAAATAAACTGGAAGTGGGGAGGTGCACTTTCGATCAGATTCTGAATCATCCTGCGTGTTTTCTCGTGTTCATCTAACAGATGATAGTTATTTAGAACGATAACCTTGGACTTATTACATAAGAACAGCAGGGAGAGAATATCGTGAATTCCATTCGAGGCAAGCTTCACTTGAAGATTGTTTTCTTCAGAGTCCATATGCAGCGCTCGGAACACAGCAACCTTCAGATAAGTTAACCCTCGATCCTCTGTCATGTCCTCCAGATCAAGATTGATCCAAATCGGATCTATTTCTTTATTTTTCAAAAAATCAGAGATCACTATCGCCTTCCCATACCCAACGGGACCATTGATGTGAATAAATCTACCATTCATTCCAGATTCGAGTCTGTTAAATAACCGTTGACGAGGAACGTAAGAAATGAAAGTTGGCATTCGCAGTTTACTCTCGATGATATTCATTGCAAATCCCCACCTTTTTACGACTTAATCATTTATATGTCAGGTATTATACCACAATTTATCAGAATCTAGTGTTAAAACGTTTAAAACTCTCTTTTGTAAGTAAAACTCATCGTTATTGTAATTCCCATGTCATTTATCCTCCGTATAGTGATGTTATAAAACATCATAATGATTTGAAAGAGGTGCAGTATACATGAAAATTGGGGTACCTAAAGAAATTAAAAACAATGAAAACCGTGTAGCCATAACACCTGCGGGCGTGTTGGAATTCGTTCAGGCGGGACATAAGGTCATCCTTCAGGAAGGAGCAGGTGAAGGAAGCGGCTTTCCTGATGCGCTATACAGTGAAGCGGGAGCGATACTAGTACAGCGTGCAGAAAGTGTATGGGGCAGCGCTGATATGATTATGAAAGTAAAAGAGCCATTGCCGGAAGAATATGTTTATTTTAGAAAAGGGTTGATTTTATTCACCTATCTTCATCTTGCCGCCGAACCTCATCTGGCTAAGGCTCTTGTGGACTCGGGGGTTACAGCAATCGCTTATGAAACGGTTAACGTGAACGGCAGCTTACCCCTTTTGGTTCCAATGAGCGAAATTGCAGGTCGAATGTCGGCACAGAAAGGTGCAGAAATTCTCGAAAAACCGAACGGCGGTCTTGGCATTCTTTTGTCAGGTATCCCGGGGGTACAGCGCGGTAAAGTTACTGTGCTTGGCGGAGGAATCGTGGGAACAAATGCCGCGAGGGTAGCACTCGGATTGGGAGCGAATGTGACAATCCTTGACCTAAATGCGACTCGGTTAAGACAGCTTGATGACTTGTTCGGAAATTCTGTACAAACCCTTGTCTCCACACCGTCCAATATCTCGGCTGCAGTTCAAGAAGCGGACTTGCTGATCTGTGCTGTCCTTATTCCCGGAGCAAAGGCTCCCAGACTTGTCACCGAAGACATGGTTAAAGGCATGAAAGCAGGATCTGTTATTGTCGATGTCGCCATCGATCAAGGTGGTGTTGTGGAAACGATAGACCATATTACGACACATGACAATCCCACTTACATTAAACATGGAGTAGTGCATTATGCCGTTGCCAATATGCCAGGTGCAGTGCCTCAAACAGCTACATTGGGACTAACGAATGCAACTTTGCCTTATGCACTGCAGTTAGCCAATCATGGGTTATACCAGGCTATCGAGAGTAACCCCGGCTTAAAATATGGTGTGAATGTATTCAACGGGAAAGTGACCTATGGAACGGTAGCGCGCGATCTCGGTTATGACTATATTGAAGTCTCTGAAGCTTTATTAGCTGAAGCAGCCGTTCTGTAGCCTGTAAATAGAAGAGGAGGAAAAGAAATGAACCAAGACACCGCTTTAACTGCTGAGCGTTATACTCTGCTCATTGAATCATTTATAGATCACGTGGTACACCTTGTTCAAAATGATGTGACATGCAGTCAACATGCCTCCAAGCTGTCAGGTGTCATTTCTATAGAGATTGGTACAGACAAAATAGGGTTTGCTTTTGACAATGGGCAAATAACAACGAGCAGAGGAGAGAATGTACCTCGTCCAACGGCAAGCATCTATTTCATGGATCTGGAAACGGTACTCCATATTTTGTCTGGAACCGCAGACGTTAACCTCTGCTGTGTCAGAGGGACGTTTATCATCAAGGGATACTTACCATTACTTGCGATATTCAATCCGATTATGGGGAAAGCATTTCAACTCACTATGGAAGGAGAGGCTGTACAATGAAAACGTATGAATACAACAAAAGTCACGCTTTATTTGAACGAGCTGCTCAGGTCATCCCTGGTGGAATCTATGGTCATCTAGGCGTTGCAGGCGGGAGACGGTACATTCCTGCCAGCGCCTATCCATTGTTTGCTGAACGGGCAGAGGGTGCATACTTCTGGGATGTAGACGGAAACAGATTCCTGGACTATATGGCTGCGTACGGTCCTAACGTGCTTGGCTATAATGATCGGGAAGTGAACGAAGCGGCGATCAAGCAAGCTGCCATTGCGGACTGCACCACGCTGCCCTCATCTTTGATCGTTGATCTTGCAGAGCTTATGGTGGATACCGTAGCATCAGCAGATTGGGCCTTTTTTGCCAAAAACGGGGGAGATGTCACCACGCTGGCTGTAATGAGCGCAAGAGCTGCAACAGGCAGAAAGAAAATCATCTTTCTTGAAGGCTACTACCACGGTGTTGCTCCATGGGCTCATACCGACACAGGTCCAGGTATTCTGGAGGAAGAGGTGTCCAATAACATTCTGATTCCATGGGATGACCTGGATGCCCTGGAAGCAGTTATTCGCGAACATAAAGAAGACATCGCAGGCCTTATTGCCACACCGTACTATCATACCGTTTTTGATTCCAACCAGCTCCCGGCCAAAGACTACTGGCAAAAAGTAAGAAAGCTATGTACCGACAATGGAATTGTTTTGATCTTTGATGATATTCGTTGCGGCTTCCGCCTGGATATGGCAGGATCAGACCATTACTTCGGCATCAAGGCGGATCTGATCTGTTTTTGCAAAGCGATTGCGAATGGCTGGAATCTCTCTGCCCTTTGCGGAACAGATGCACTAAAAAGTGCCGTGCAATCTGTCTTCTATACCGGTAGCTACTGGATGTCCGCTGTACCTTTTGCAGCTGCCATTGCTACAATTAACAAATTAAAACGCATAAACGGCGTTCAGCTTATGAACGATATTGGTACCCGATTGACATCAGGCTTGAGCGAAGTTGCAAAAAGTCATGGCTTCAATATGGAGGCCTCCGGCGCACCATCACTGTTCTATCTGCATATTACGGATGATAAATCGATGATGCTCCAACAGGACTGGGCTGCGGAGTGTGTTAAACGAGGTGTGTTTTTCTCCCATTACCATAATATGTTCACCAACTGTGCGATTGGTGATGAAGAGATCAAGCTTTCACTTGAGGTCGCTGACGAAGCCTTCAAAGCAGTCAAAGTGAAGCATCCTCAATTTATCTGAAAATAAGGCTATACAAGATATAGCAATGTCTGTGTTACTAAATACTAGAACCGTCTTAAACCAAAAGTCGCTATTTTAGCGGCTTTTTGTGTTTAAATCAATGAAGCACTTATGATTCAGTGATCTATTGTTGAAAAGGTGTACCTTATGAAGTTTTGATCTATAATATACCCATACAGGTATGGATAAGGAGTGACATCAGCAATGGAATATAACTATACAGACAGCTTGAAAACACGTTTGCGGAGAATTGAAGGTCAGGTTCGGGGGGTGCTCCGATTAATGGATGAAGGAAAGCCATGTAAAGAAGTAGTTGCCCAATTGTCTGCTGTTCGTAATGCATCTGATCGAGCGCTCGCTCAGATGGTTGCCGAGAACCTTCAGCAATGCATCATGGCAGAGCAGGAGGCAGGCGGTAAGGATACGGACAAGCTGGTGAAGGAAGCGATCGAGCTGCTGGTGAAAAGCAGATAGTTGAAGCGGGCGGAGGCGGATGACTGAATGATAGGTTATATGGGTGCTAATTTCACCTGTTAAGCCTTGATGAGCTATCCGCTAAATCCAACAAGAAGATGGGACTTGAGAAAGACTTAATTTAGGTCTATAATACCCATAGGGGTATATGTTTCATAATATGATTGGTATGGTGTTTAAAAACAAAACAGATTGGAGCAGATATAGATGGCATTTCAGATTCCAAAGGCAATCACACCTCAAGAGGTCGCAGCGCAGTTAAAACAAGGGAAACAGCTATTCCTGCTGGATGTGCGGGAGGATGCTGAGTGGGTAGAAGGGCATGTGCAGGGGGCAAAACATATTCCGTTAGGACAGTTGATGGAACGGGTAACGGAGCTTCCAGTCTCTCAAGAGATTATTGTGATGTGCCGAAGCGGGAACCGTAGTGGTCTGGCCTGTGAGCTCTTGCATGAGAAAGGTTTCCCGATTGTGAATATGACAGGTGGTCTTGGTAGCTGGACGGATTATGATCAATTGGTTCGATAATCCTGCTCAACTCCTGTAACGGAAGTACCTTGAAGAAAGGATGTCATTGAATGACACTGGTGTATATTACGGCCGGAGCCGGTATCCTATGGCTAATCGTTCAGCTGTGGCCGGTCTCCTCCCTAACCTATGTGAGCCGCAAGGAGTGGGACCCATCACACAAACGGTGGTCTGATGTTAGAATGCTGGATGTCAGGGACTCAAGCGAGTTCTGGCAAAATCACATCCCGGGTTCAATCAATATATCCATTGGCCGATTGTCTGCAGTCTGGAGTAAGGAGCTGTCACCGGATCAGGAGGTTATCATCTTCTCACGGAACTGGCTGTCCCGTCAAAAAGCAGCACGCATTCTGGCGCGCCGCGGATTCAAACAGTTGTATGCCGTGAAAGGGTGTTATTTTGACATAAATAGAAAGGGAGAGTCCTGTGAACGTAAATACTGTTATTAATATCGCTATTTTGCTTCTGATTGTCTGGTTCCTTTATACCCGACTGAAGCCGGTCAACGGTCTGACCCATTTAAAAGCGAATGAATTCCGGCAGGCCATCAAATCGAACAATCCAGGCATGGTGGTAGATGTACGCGAGCCTGCGGAATACAACAGGGGGTTTATCCCGGGAGCAGTCAACATTCCGTTGTCGCAGCTGCAGCAGCGATTAAGCGAGATACCGCAAAACAAGCAAGTTTTTCTATACTGCCAGAGCGGCATGCGTAGCAAGAGTGCAGCCAAAATATTAAGCAAGCATGGCTATGATCAAATCTCTAATCTTAAAGGCGGCGTCAGTGCATGGCGAGACAAACTGGCTTCCAAAAAATAAAGCTCCACTCAAATTAAATCGGTTTCTGTTAAAGTTCAAACATTGTTTACAATTAGATTAAATGTGGAGAAGACATGGCTCTATTGAGTCATGTTTCTTTTTGTTTACAGACCGTATGCTTTTTAAGGACAAAGTACAACCCATCCATGATGCGTAGGAGGAATGACATGTGCTGGAAGCCTTTCCGAGTAAAAGAATACTGATTGTGGATGATGATGCACGGGTGCGAAGATTGCTTCGGATGTATCTGGAAAAGGAACAATTCATAATTGAGGAAGCCGGGCTGGGCTGGCAAGCACTAAGCAAGCTTCATCACTCTTCTTATGCCATGATCATTCTTGATTGGGCACTTCCCGATATCAAAGGAGTCGAGATATGCAGCTATCTTAGAACCAGCTTGAACATACCTGTCATGTTTCTAACCGGACGAACCGAGGAAGCGGATCGTGTTAAGGCTTTCCAGGCAGGAGCCGATGACTTTGTGATGAAGCCATTCAGTCCTAGAGAAGTGGTGCTGCGCATCAAATCGATGCTTGCTCGTTATCACGGCTTTACCGACCAGATCGCAACGGAGCTCACTGCAAGTGAGGTGATGATTGGTTCGATTCTGATCAATCCTGTCACGCGAAAAGTAAGTGCAGAGCAGGAGGAAATTCATATGACCCCCAAAGAATTTGAACTGCTTTATCATCTGGCAACTCATCCCGAGACGGCCTATTCCAGACAAGATTTACTCCGAATCGTCTGGAAGGTAGAACGAGAAGAAGAGCTGGATTTTCGAACGGTGGATACTCATGTGAAACGTCTGCGCGACAAATTATCTCATTACTTGCCGAGTCGGGAAGATCTGATTCAGACGTTGTGGGGAATCGGATATATTATGCGTTTGCCTTGACTTCCGGTTCATTGGAGGCATCGCTACACGCAACATTTGGTTCATTTTTACAGATCAAGAACCTATATGATACCAAAGCAGGAGCCGCCCAACCTGAACAAAGCAACTCCTGCCTTGGTGTTACCTAAACAAGCTTTGTTTATTAGTCAGCTACGCAATCAGCAAACTGTTGACGGAACCAGTTTTCGTCCAAATTGCGACCGATAATTACAAATTCGCTAATCGGTTCTTCGTTTGTTTTCCATTCACGATCAGGAAATGCTCCCAATAACATATGAATCCCCTGGAATACGACTCTTTTTTTGGAGCCTTTAATGTTTAAAATCCCCTTATAACGAAACGTATCTACACCGTGATCTTGGAGCCATACGTTAATAAAACGTTCGACTTTTTTCAAATCCAGCGGCCGTGTTTCTCGGAAGAACAGGGAGGTCACATGATCGTCATGATGATGGTGATGATCTTCCTGAAGGAATTCGGGTTCAATCTCCAGCTTTTTGTCCAGATCAAAAGCACCGATGCCTAGTATTTGCTTCACATCAATTGAGGATTGCTGAGTTCTATAGATTTTAGCAGTTTTGTTCATGTTCAGAAGCCGATTTTCAAGTTGCTGCAATTCCTCTGCTGAAACAAGATCCGTTTTGTTCAATAACATGACGTCGGCAAAAGCAACTTGCTCCTGAGCCTCATGACCATCATCCAGATGCTGTCCAGCATGTTTGGCATCGACGACCGTAACGACCGCATCTAATTTGTAAAAATCGGCGATTTCCGGGTCTACAAAAAAAGTCTGTGCCACCGGGGCCGGATCTGCCAAGCCTGTCGTCTCAATTAACACGCGATCAAAGTCTGCCTTGCGGGTCCCGCTTCTCCCGAGCTTGACATCCTTCAAATCATTTAGAATGCGAATAAGATCTCCTCTCACCGTACAACAGATACAGCCGTTGTTCATTTCGAAAATTTCTTCATCTGCCCCAACGACAAGCTGATTATCAATGCCAATTTCTCCGAATTCGTTAACAATGACAGCGATCTTCTCACCATGGTTTGCAGTTAAAACATGATTCAGCAAAGTAGTCTTTCCAGCACCAAGGAAACCCGTAAGCACGGTAACAGGTATGGGATTATTCTGAACGGTAGACATGGTTATATGCTCCTTTGAAATAATTAATAGTAATAATTACGAATAAACAATAATAGAATAACTATTTTTTGTCAAACTGAAATCCGCTCTCCGCTTAGTAATAGCAGAAGAGACAGTCAGCCTTGACATAACTGGATCAAACGGATTATAGTTTACTAATCGTAATAATTACTAATAAAAATCGAATTGTACTAGAGTACATCTTCTTGAAGAATACCATATCACCTCAGGTGTACGTTTCAGAACGAATTCACTCCCGAGATGGGGCAGGTTCATCCGCCAGAGGCAGTTCATGTATTATCTCGAAGTATGGAAATCTACGGAGTTTGTAATGAATGTGTTTAAGCAATCTGTGTAAAAGATAGAAATCATCATATGATATCAGAATCAGATCACAAGGAGAAATGTACCATGAATAGTCGTGTTAGGCCCGATGGATATATACTGCCCGGTAAAGCTGAGCGACTTCGGATATTCGGTTCGGTTGATCCAGTAGAAGGGAATAAACCTGTTTCAAAAGCAGAAATGAAAGATTTGCAAAATATGAAAAAGGACTTTCTATTTGAACTGCAGCAAGTTGGGGTAGATAACGTAAAATATCCTTTAGAGGTCATATCGGCCAAGGAGCCTGAGCAATTGTCCAGTATAGGGAATTTCAGACTAACGACAGCTCTGGATTATGAATCCAAAGGCATTAACATGAGTCGTCTGATGGAACAGCTTGAGCGTAGCCGCACTCGGGGCCTGAGTGATCGCATTCAGGATTTGATTACGTTGACACAGCAATTTGCTGAACTGATGCAGCAACCGAAGGCAGAGTTGAAAGTTACATACCCCTGGTTCTACGAACGGACAGCCCCGGTTACAGGTCTTTCCGGTTTAAACCATTCTCTAGCGATAGTACATGTTATTTGGAAAGCGGGGGAAACTCCGATCATCCGAGCCGGTCTAGAAATACAGATTACGACATTGTGTCCCTGCTCGAAGGAAATTAGTGAATATAGTGCTCACAACCAGCGGGGCACGCTTCGTATACAGGTACAAAGCAATCCGTGCGAAAATCTGCCAAGCTATTGGAAAGAGGAACTGTTAAACGCAGCCGAATCGAATGCAAGCAGTTGTCTTCATCCTATTCTGAAGAGACCTGACGAGAAGCGGGTGACAGAACGAGCATATGAAAATCCAAGATTTGTGGAAGATATGGTGAGGCTGACGGCGGCAGATTTGTATGAGAAGCACTGGCTGAGCCAATTTGAGGTGGATTGCCGCAATGAGGAGTCCATTCATCAGCATGATGCAGTTACCCGCATTGTGTATGATAAGCGTACGCCGCAGTAAGACAGTACATGCACCATATAAGAATCGGTATTGTAATCCCTTGATAACAGCAGTCCATATATTGGGCTGCTGTTTTATTATGTTTTTCAACAAGGATAATTAAACCCGGGTAATATTGACTTTATATTTTTATCCGGGTAATATTAATGAACAATGTGAGAACAGAGAAGGAGGGGTTATATGCAAGCTTCATCACTTCCGATCGGCTACACTGCTTTTGTAGATCGAGCATGCTTCGCCAAAGGCTCATTACAGCATGTTGTTACCCTCGCCAAAAATACTCTGGGTGACAGTCAACTTGCGAATGTTCTTATTTTTAATGATGGAACAGGTAAACCGGTAGACGTTGATTTTCGCGGGAGCACAGCTGCAGTGCTTGACCGATTACGCGGCGAGAGTAAGGAAGGGCATACGTCGGATACAGCAGAAAAAGAAAATGAGCAGCCCCCTCGCAAGGTCGGTCGTCCCAAGCTGGGCGTAGTATCTGGCGAAGTTACGCTGCTTCCTCGGCAATGGGAATGGCTGAAAGCTCAACCCGGGGGTGCTTCAGTAACATTGAGGAAACTGATTGATGAAGCCCGCCGTGTCGGAGAGAGTGAAAGTCAAGTTCGCGCCGCTCAAGAAGCAACTTATCATTTTATGACTGCAATGGCAGGTGATTTTGACCGATATGAAGAGGCTTTGAGAGCGCTATATGCCGGAAATGAAACTCTCTTTTACGAATGGATTGATGACTGGACGCCAGATATCAGAGACTATGTTAAGTCTTTAGCCAGCAGTGCGTTCAAGCAGGAAGAGCATTAATCCAGCTTCAACCCGAAACATTAATTAGAAGGAGAACCTCACAATGAATAGGTTAAACGTTAACGGTATTGAGCTTGTATATGACAGTTATGGCGATGAGAAGCATGAAACCATGCTCTTGATTGCCGGGCTGGCAACACAAATGCTTCGATGGACTACTCCCTTTTGTGAAATGCTGGCAGCCAGAGGATACAGGGTGATTCGTTTTGACAATCGGGACACCGGGTTATCTACCCATTTTAGCCATCACGATACACTGGATTTTGAAGCACTCGCCAGAACACTGATGTCAGGACAACGACCGCATATCCCCTATACGCTTGAGGATATGTCTGATGATACGGTTGGATTGTTAGATGCACTGGGCATCGAAAAAGCACATATAGTCGGACGCTCCATGGGGGGCATGATCGCCCAGCTTGTTGCCAGTCGTTATCCCGAGCGTGTGCTCTCACTGACTTCAATTATGTCAACTACAGGCAATCCCGAACTTCCGCCAACCTCGCCAGAAGTCATGGCGCTAATGACTCGTCCGGCTCCAAACCCGAGGGAGCATGAAGCAGGGTATCTGGCTCAAAGCACCGCTTTTGCCAGACAGATTGCAGGTACGGGTTATCCATTTAACGAGGGAGAGTATCACGCCATGATTCGTGCCGAAGTGAGGCGAGCGTATGATCCGGGCAGTATCGGAAGGCAGATAGCAGCTATTGCCGTATCCGGGGATCGTCGTCCGCAACTCGCAAAAATAGATGTGCCCACGTTAGTCATCCATGGAGCGGAAGATCCCATGTTTGTGCCAGCATGTGGCGAGGACACGGCGAAAGCCATCCTTGGCTCAGAATTGATGGTGCTTGAAGGCATGGGACACGATTTGCCAGAGCAGTTGTATGAAACGGTCATAGACGGAATTGTGCAAACGGCTCAGCGTAATAAAGGTATTGAAACGATGAACCATAGGCAGAAGCCGTGAAGGAGCCGCTTTTAGCGGCTCTTTTTACATATAACTTCATTATCATATATCCCGTTAAAATTACGAATGTGATCTTCCGATATAAAGCAGATGATAATATGTTGTTATTAATATTAGAGATTTGTTATATGTAAGCCTAATTTAAAGAAATATAATCCAGTTATCTGGATGTTCAGCCGTTCAGAAATAGGATCATCAAACGAATGGAGGATCGCATGAAACGATTACGTCAATGGAATATGGCATTTCTAGCTTGTTTACTCGTACTTACTACGCTCCCATTAGCAACGGTTTCTCATGCATCCAACGAAGTCACAGCATCAGAAGCAAGGGAGCCGTTTCGCACTCATTTTGAAGATGGTACGCTACAGGGATGGGCTCCACGAATAGGTAGTGAACGTCTGACAGTCACACAAAAGGAGGCACACGAAGGTCATTCAAGCATGCTGGTTACCCAACGTGAACGCTCTTATCATGGGCCGATGCTTCCCCTGAAGGAAATATTGAAGCCAAACCAGCCGTATGAGATTACGGCTTATGTCAAACTTGCAGCAAAGCCTGATACAGATCAGACCTTGCAGCTCACCGCTTACAAAAAGACTCGCACCGAAAGCTGGAATGCGGTAGGTAACACAAGGATTGCCAAAGATCAGTGGAATACCTGGCAAAAGATCACCGGAACATACCAATACAGTGATGATGCCTCTGAATTGAAGCTGTTCATTGAAACACCCTATATCTCGGAGGATACGGTAGATACGCTATCGTTCTATGTGGATGATGTGTCTATTACTCAGGTTGAACAGCCGAAGATCGAAGAGAACATAGTAGCTCTGAAAGACCTCTACAAGGATGATTTCCCTATCGGTGCAGCGGTATATCGCTGGCAGCTGGATGGAGCCTATGGGCAGCTGCTTGCCAAACATTTCAACAGCCTGACGGCAACCTATGAGATGAAGCCCAAATATTTGTCTCCTTCCGAGGGTGTATATGAGTTTGAAGCTGCAGATCAATATGTGGAGTTTGCGGAGAAACACCATATGGGTGTACGTGGACACGCATTGCTGTGGCATATAGATGGAGCAGATTGGATGCTGAAGGATGCTCAAGGTAAACCTGCGAGCCGGGAATTGCTGCTGGCGCGGATCAAAAATTATGTCGAAACCGTTATGACCCGGTACAAAGGTAAAATCTATGCCTGGGATGTCGTAAACGAAGCCATTGCAGACGATAATGGAGATGCTCATGGGCTACGTCAAAGTCCGTTTTATGAAATAATCGGGCCAGATTATATTGAGAAAACGTATGAGTTCGCTCGGGCAGCCGACCCGGATGCCAAGCTGTATTACAACGAATATTTCACCGAGGTTCCTGAAAAGAGAGAACATATGTATCAGCTCGTTAAACGGCTGAAAGAGAAAGGACTCATTGATGGGGTGGGCTTGCAATCGCACTATAATCTGGCTTCACCACCTGTAGAGGAAATTGAAAAAACGATCAATCTGTTCGCCGGACTGGGACTGGACATTCAGATCACGGAACTGGATGTGGATAGCGGCATTCCCTTTGGTGAAAAGATGCCCGCCGAAGTTGCCGTTAAACAGGCTTATCGCTACAAGGAACTAATGGATCTGTACAAAAAACATAAAGATCAGATCTCATCTGTTACGTTGTGGGGACTTCAGGACGAGAGATCGTACAACAATCAGGCCATGCTGTTTGACACCGAATTGAAAGCCAAGCAAGCGTACTGGGGACTCGTCGATGAATCCAGCCTCCCTGTTCTGACTCAGAGAGCGGTCTCTCTTGCGGGTAAACCAAGTACTTCAAAAACGCAGCAGGACCCCCTTTGGAACAAAGCTGTATCTACTTCACTTAAAGGTCATGCCTCGGGTACAGCCAGCTTCCGTACGTTATGGGATAAGCAGAATCTGTATGTGCTGGTCGACGTTCAAGATGCCAAGGTGGATGCCATGGACAAGGTAGATGTCTTTGTGGATTTCAATAACGGGAAAACAACCTCCTATGAAAAAGACGACAAGCAGATCACTATCAAACGTTTGGGCAAAGCGCAGAGCAAGGAGAAACGCACCTACCATGTAAGGGAGACAAAAGGAGGTTATCAGGTAGAGTTAGCGATTCCATGGGGTAAGGTAAAGGCGGGCTCTAATACTGAAATCGGCCTGGACATTCGTGTAGCCGATGGGGGTACAGGCGGTAAGCAACCACCTGGAACCTGGTACTGGAATGATCGAACGCTGTCTCAGGAAAAGGACATGAGTAAATACGGCATTATTCAGCTTGCCCAGATGCCCAAAACGGCACAGGCTGTGCAAGGTGAAGTTCAGATTGACGGAAATCAAGATGCAGCATGGAATAAGGCCGTACCTTTTGAGGTAAAACGATTGAATAGCAATGGAAGTGCCAAAGCTGTGGCACGTGCACTTTGGTCAGGTGAATATCTGTACTTGCTCATTGATGTCACTGATTCAAAGATCATTACAGATAGCGTCAACCCATGGGATCAGGATTCCGTTGAGATTTTCCTGGATGAGAATCACCAGCGGACACCGTATTTTCAATATGATGATGCCCAGTTCAGAGTGAATGCAGATAACGTGGGCAGCTTTGGAGGCAGCGCTTCACCTGCACGTCTGGAAAGCGCTGTGAAAAAAACGAAAAAAGGTTATCTGATCGAAGCTAGAATCCGGTTACAATCTCTGAAGCCTAATGCAGGGGATGTTCTCGGCTTCGATCTGCAAATTAATGATAACCAGGGCGCTGGCAAGCAGGACGCAGTGAAATGGAATGACACTACAAGTGAGAGCTGGCGAAATACGTCTCAGTATGGAATACTCATGTTGTCAGGCAAGAAAAAATAAAATTCAGTCGTTCTAAATCAGGCTTTAAGGGTCGATCCCTCGACGTGATAATGAATCATCCATCACGTTGAGGGTTTTATTTGTTCATGCCATTCATTAACATAAACAATATTAATAATTTGTTATGAAAGCTATGCTTTTATCATGTTGAGTTACGAGTCGTGAAACTATACTGAATATACAGAGAATACAACAGTATCGTTTGAGAATGTATCTCTGGAGCACATAGAGAAAGAGGGGGAACGCATGAAATGAATGACGCAAAAGCTGTAACACCGATGGAAGCCGACGTGATTCGTCCGAATTCGCGGCGGCGACGGTCTCAGCAGCCCAAAAACTTCAAGCGTACGTTAGTGCTGGACCTGATGCTGCTACCTGCAGTCATCTTGACATTCATCTTCGCGTACATACCGATGGGCGGTCTGGTGATTGCCTTTCAGGACTACAAGCCTTGGCTCGGGTTTGCCAAATCTTCCTGGATTGGGCTGGAGCATTTTGAATTTTTGTTCAGCATGCCGGAAAATGTACAGGTCATCTGGAACACCCTGATCATTGCGGGTATGAAGCTGGTTGGGGGACTGATTGCACCATTGATCTTTGCACTGCTCCTGAATGAAGTGCGCAAAGAAAAATTCAAAAAGAGCATTCAAACCTTCGTTTATCTGCCACATTTTCTGTCCTGGGTCATTCTCGGCGGAATACTGCTGGACATGCTGGCGACGAAAGGCATGATCAATCAGTTTCTCGGGGCCGTGTTTGGACTTGAACCGATATTCTTCCTGGGAGAAGGCACCTGGTTCCGCATCGTCGTTGTAGTCAGTGATATCTGGAAAGAATTCGGCTTCGGAGCAATCATCTTCCTTGCTTCGCTGGCAGGTATTAATCCTTCATTATATGAAGCAGCTGAAGTAGATGGAGCGAACCGCTGGCAGCAAACCTGGTCGATTACGATACCTGCTCTGATTCCGATCATGATTGTGGTAGGAACGTTGTCTCTTGGAAATATCCTGAACGGAGGTTTCGACCAGATCTTCAATCTGTACAACCCGCTGGTTTACGATAAGGGTGATATCATAGATACCTTTGTTTATCGGGTAGGTCTAATCGATGGTAAGTTTGGCTTTACGGCTGCCGTCGGGCTCTTCAAATCAGTTGTCGGATTCGTTCTAATCGTGATCGCATACCGTGCAGCTTATAAATTTGCGAATTACCGTATTTTTTAGAAAGGAGACACCACGGCATGTATCATAAAACGAAGCCTTACAAAGTATTCACAGTATTCAACTATGCGTTTCTTATTTTGTTATCACTGCTCTGTATTATTCCGTTAATCCACATTCTCGCAGTCTCCTTCAGCGGTAAAGCGGCTGCCAATGCCAATCTGGTTGGACTCTTTCCAGTGGACTTTACGTTTGATGCCTACGCCAAAACATTGGATAATGAGAACTTCATTCGTTCTCTGGGAATCGCCGTTCAGAGGACGGTGCTGGGTACGCTGCTGAGCATGGTTATTGTCACATTGGCAGCCTATCCGTTATCCCGAGAGAATCGCAATTTCAAGCGGCGTAACCTCTACACCTGGTATTTTGTATTTACGATGCTGTTCAGTGGAGGATTAATTCCATTTTACATTCTGATTCAGAAGCTTAATTTGTTAAATACGATGTGGGTACTCATTCTTCCGGGTGCAGTATCCGTCTGGAATATGATCCTGTTGCTGAATTTCTTTCGCAACGTGCCCAAAGAGCTGGAAGAGGCCGCCTTTATTGACGGCGCAGGTTACTTCCGCACATTAATTTCCGTATTCCTGCCTGTATCCATGCCAGCGATCGCTACGCTATCCTTGTTCTCCATGGTGGGACACTGGAACGCCTGGTTCGATGGTTTGATTTTCCTGACGGATCACGAAAAATATCCGCTTGCGACCTTCCTGCAAACCATTATTGTGCAGCAGGATTTCAGTAAGGTGTCCGTACGTCCCGAGGATTTGGAAAATATATCACAACGGACGATCAAGGCCGCTCAGATTTTCATCGGCATGGCACCCATTTTAATTGTATATCCACTGCTTCAACGCTTTTTCGTTAAAGGCATTGTGCTTGGAGCTGTGAAAGAGTAAATGTAATTCAGGTTTAACCAAATTGATTTCATATGGGGGAGACAAAATGTTAAAAGCATGGAAAAAGCCGCTTAGTGTTCTGATGGCTGCCACAATGTTATCCGGTGTACTCGCGGCATGCAGCAGTGATACTGCATCCGGTCCAGATCCAAAATCAACGAATAGTAACGAGTTTTATTCCGCACCGTTCGAGAATGGCAAGTATACGGAGCCCGTTACGATTTCAACTGTTTTTCCAATCACCAGCAGCTTGAAGTTCAAAAACGGGGAGAACATTGAAAATAACGTTCATACCAAATGGGCCCATGATACACTAGGGATTGATATTAAATATTTATGGACGGTCAGTGATCAAAATAATGCTTACCAGACCAAACTTCGCCTAATGTTAACCTCGGGTCAGAAAATGCCTGATATCATTTCGTTCCGCGGCGATTCCACGTTAATCAGTGATCTGATTGAATCGGGTCAATTCACAGATGCAGGAGAGCTGTTCGATAAATATGCCTCGGATGTTTACAAAAAAGCAATGGCAGAAGATCCAAATGTATGGAAGCCGTATGTGCGTGATGGTAAACGGATGGCTATTCCGATTCTGGAGAACGCTTACAACAATGATCCAGTGATGTACATTCGCGAAGACTGGCTCAAAAAGCTCAATCTGAAAGCACCTACAACGCTGGCTGAGCTGGAAACGGTAATGGATGCCTTCGTCAATCAAGATCCGGACGGTAACGGCAAAAAGGACACTACGGCATTATCTGTAGGCTTCAAAAACTATCTGAACACCTGGATGTCCGATTCCAGCTGGATCTTTGGCATGTTCGGAGCGATGCCTGGTCAGTGGAATAAAGCAGCGGATGGCACTCTTGCCTACGGGTCGATTCAGCCTGAGATGAAGCCTGCACTTGCCAAGATGAAAGAATGGATGGATAAAGGCTACATCGATAAAGAAGCGGGGCTATATGATGAGCCTAAGGCAGCCGAAGCCTTTACTGCAGGTAAATCAGGTATTATTGTGGGTCCATACTGGATGACCGGATGGCCGATCCCGGATCTGCAAAAAAACGTGCCAGATGCCGAGTATAAAGCATATCCGCTTCCAGCCGGTCCTGACGGCAAGATGGGGCGCCATGGTACACGTATCAGTACAGGTGCAGTGCTGATCAATAAGGATATGGAGCATAAAGATGCTTTCTTTGTATACCAGAACTATCTGTTTGATCACTGGGCTAACCCGGACAGTACCACATTCGTGAATGGATTCGCGAAAGGTTATGATTATGACATTGCTCCAGATGGAACCGTCTATAAAGAGCTGCAAAGTGACAAAATTCCTGGCGGCTGGATTGATGCAATTCGTTATACATTAACGTTTGATGGTGCAATCATCCCTAACCTGATGATGAATACACTGGCTGAGCTTGCAGGTGGCAAGGAGCCTACAACGCAATATGAGAAAAACCTGGCAGATCGTATCCCTGAACAGATTAAGGCGGCCAAAATTGTCATTGATCAAAAGGATATCGTAATGCCTCAAATGTTCACAGGCGTACCAACCAAAACACAAGTTTCCCGCGGCGATATGCTCAGCAAGCTGGAGAAAGAAGTGCTTAATAAAATCATTTACGGGCAATCCCCGGTGGATGAGTTCGATACCTTTGTTGAACAGTACATGAGCTCTGGAGGTAAACAGATTACGGAAGAAGTCAACGAATGGTATAATACGGTCAAATAAAATAGCTTAACACACATCATGCACACAGGCTCTACTCGCCAGTGTGCATGATGTGTGTTTTTTTGCTGTTATTGTTCCCGGTATTCCTGGGGAGTCATGCCGAATTTATCTCGGAATACCTTGATGAAGTATTGGGAGTTGGCATAGCCGAGCTTCTCGGAAATCTCATATACTCTGTCCTGCGTATGGTTAAGCAGGTATAAGGCCAGATCCATTTTCACACTTAAAATGTACTCACTCAAGCTTATGCCTTGAATCTGCTTGAACAGCTTGGAAACATATACGGGATGCAGTGAGACGTGATCTGCAATGGATTGCAGACTTAGGGAATGCAGGTTGCTGGAGACAAATGTTTGGATCTGCTGAATGACATCATGCTGCTCGTCAAAAGACTGCTCCTCAAGCTTGGCTCGTAGCCGGTCAAGAACAAGCTCTGCCCAATCGGTGAGCTGGGATACAGAACGAAAGGAAGGGCGTGAGCTCCATTCGTTACCGACCAGATCGGATAACAGGGTATGATTTTTATGCGCTATATAGTGATAGGCAGATAACAGCACGATTCGAATCTCATCCAGATGCTCTTCGGTTTGTTCAGGCAGAGCACTGTAAGCCTGCTTGATTCGGTCCAGGCGCTCTTTAAACACCGCCCATTGCCCCGTTTCCAGCAGGTGATTGAAGGTGGGCGGCTCATACAGAATATGCAGAGATCGAATCGAGGCAGGACGATAACTTTCCGCGATGGACAGGAAGTATCCTGTACCATTGCCCACCTGCTTCTTGAGTGCAGAGATCGCCTGCTCATACATCTCACGGATGTCGGAATGGAGTGTGCCTCTGTGGCTGAGAATTACCGAAATGCCACCTTTCAGGTATTCATTGACATTGTGATGCAGCTGCAGTGAAAGATGTGTCAGATTTTGATGCTGATATTGCATCTGTTCCTGAGCCACGGCGCATTCCATGGAAGCAATTGCTGGCTGCACATCCACATCCGAGGCAGGCGTTGAGGTTGCTATTGAAGCGTCTAGCTCCGTAGGCTTTAACACAAATACCAGATAATCATGATGATCGCGGCAGTGCCAGGTATGAAAAGCGCTGTTGAACAATTCACACGCTATATTGGTCACGGCATACTCAAACAACTGCAGACTGCTTGTCGTATGTCGCGTAAAATGCTCCTCCAGCCGAACCAGAACGAGCTGTACTTCATCAGCGGCATGAAAGGGCAGCTGATAGTGTTCCAACTTGTCGTTCAGTGCATCTGTTGCATACCGATTGCCCTCAATCAACTGATTCAGCAGTCTGTCCCTGAGTGAAGGCAGGTGTTGTCGAAACGAGTTCATTGCCAGCTCATAGGACAACGTTCTGCGGATTTGATCTTCAATGGATAATACGGTTTTCTCCAGACAAGCCGCCAGTTTCTCAACATCAAGCGGCTTTAATAAATACTCGACGACGCCGTATTTGGTCGCTTCTTTGGCGTACTCGAACTCGGCATAACCCGTAAGCAAAATGCAGGGCAGGTTAGGCTTCAGCGCTTTGATCTGACGAATCAACTCAAGCCCGTTCATCACGGGCATCGAAATATCGGTAATAACGATGTCTACGGTCTGTTCATCCAGAATGGATAAGGCCTGCATACCGGAGTATGCCTTGTGAATACGTTCAATACGGTACTGCTCCCATGGAAATGCAATTTCGAGATCGTCAATAACATAGGACTCATCGTCGACTAACAGGATCTGATGCATCTGCAATGTCCTCCTTGTGTATAGTAATGATGCACCGAGTTCCTTCATATAAGCTGGAATCTACGGACAAACCCGATCGTTTGCCATAAGTAAGCTTCAATCGCTGATTCACATTTCGTATCCCTGTTCCGATCTGTTCCTCCGGGCGTGTGAATTCATCCATATGTGCGCGAATTCGTGCCAAACGGTCCGCAGACATGCCTACACCGTTATCCTGTACGAAGATACGAATGTCCTCCTGATTTTGCTCCGCATGAATCGTAATTTGCCCCGAGGCCATGGAGGGCTCAATACCATGTTTGACCCCGTTCTCAACCAGCGGCTGCAATATCATGCGAGGAATGCGGATGGAGAGGAGAGGGCTGGGCACATCCGTTTCAAACGTAATGCTCTGCTTGCGCATATGGATGATGGACATGTAGTGATTCACAAAACGAAGCTCTTCACCCAATGTGGAATCCTGATCTTCAATGCGGTGAATATAACGACAGTAGGAAGCCAGCTCCAGGGTCATCGCTGTAACCGATTCATAATCCTTAATACTGGATTTGCTCTGGATAAAATTAAGACAATTGTACAGGAAATGCGGATTAATCTGGGCCTGATATTGCTTCAGTCGGGCTTCTTTAACCGAAAGCTCGCCAAGAAGAACCTGCTCAATCAACGTCTGGGTATTCTCGGCCATGCGGTTGAAGGAGCGTCCCAATATTTTAAATTCAAAAATCTGCGTTTCATCCACACGGCTGGAGTAATCTCCGCGATCAAAACGATCAATGGCTTTACGCAAACGTATAATCGGCTGTTGAACCTGATTACGCAGCGCTAATATGTAAAATAGAGACAGTAGCAGCATCACAACAAGAGCCAGAACAAACCAAGTGTTATTGCTTGAAATGGATTGTCGTAATTGGTCGGTGGGATGATAGTCGATAAAATACAAATCCAGAATGCTCGCTTTCATAAAACTGATAAAATAATTGGTATGCTGAAACGAAATTTCAAAGGTTCCGCTCTCATTCCTAATGTGTGGAAGCACTTCGGCATCGGCTCCGGCGAGTTGTGCAGAACCCGTTCCTCGAATCGCTCTCTCAAAACGAGCATCATACAGCATCGGTGTACCAGAGGTGTACTCAGACATCATTTTCTGCAGCACGTCCAGGGAAATGCGAATCTCGATATACATCGGCCCGCGGTGTCCCTTGGTCAGATGAGAATAGTAACCGGTGCCATCCTGGTTCATATGCAGCATCCATCGGTCGAGCGGCTCTTTGGACATGGCAAAGGGACGGAATGAAAACTGGGGATCGGATGATACCGTATCCTGTTCATCGGGATAATACAAAATAATCGTATTGTTCCATGAAGTAGAGGCACTGTTCAGGGCCAGCTTCTCAATCAGCTCCAGCTTCGCTTTATATTTTGCAAAATCATTCCCGTAACGCAGTACATATGTATATCCTCTGACGGACTGATCCTCAGCCAATGTTAGCGCATTCACTAATACCTGCTCGAATTGATTGGACAGCTGGGAGGACATGAATCGCACTTCGCCCAATTTATTCTTTTGCAGCTCTCGCTGCGTTTCCTGTACATTCAATTGATAAATCCACCAGAAGATAAGTATGATAAGCACAAACATTAAAATCAGACCAACGGCCAGCTTTTGAAAAATCGAACCTTTCTCTATGGTGTACTTTTCTTTCAAACTACGGCCTCCTTTGAAGCTACCCACACGAATACCATTCCAGGTATCAAGAGTAGCTTCACTTCAACATATTTCTTCTATACTGATAAGGTGTAACGCCGAATTCCTCTTTAAACAATTGAATAAAATACTGATTCTTTCGGTAACCGACCAACTGTGAAACGTCAGCGATGCGAAGCTCTGAATTGCGGAGAAGGTAGGCGGCTTTCTCCAAGCGTTTACCAGAAATATAGCTAGAGACATTTTCACCTGCTTCCTGTTTGAAAAGTTTCGAGAGATAGACCGGATGCAGATGAGCAACCTTGCCGAGCTCATCTAAACTCAGGCTATGTGAGATGTTATCATCAATATGTTTTTTTACTTTATCGACAATGGATTGAATGGACATTTGCTTCTGGTTTCTGATCGAGTCCAAAATATCTGACAGCACGGGCCAAAGTGTGTCAGGATTATGCAGGTCGCAAAATATCCAGACTGCCATGTCGGATTCAACGAGCTCTTTTCTCACCTGATATGCACACCATATCACCTCCATCAGGTACAACATTTTTTCTTTTCTACCACGGATAAACTCATAGTTTTTCATCATCTTCCCTAATGACTCCCCATCCGGGTGGGAAACAGGATACTTAGACAACTGGGCAAAATCTTGTGAGTATACCTCCTGGTTTAAATAAAAACGATAAAACTGCTGTCTTGTTACGTTTCGATCGGTCAAATGAAACGGGGGAGAGGCTACCCAAAAGCTGTCATCGCTCTGAAGATGCTTTGCAGTATTTTCTGGAACAATAGCAGCCAGCTGTGTTCCAAAAGTCCAGATGAGAGCAGAATAAGGCATGTCATGTCCCCTCTGCAAATGTTCTCTATGCTTCGAATTGAAATCATTCAGCTTCAAAAAGCATACACGCTCGTTTCCAAAAAAACTGAGATGGGAGGCACAGTCCTTCTGTAAAGATGCATTGATTCCAAGAATCGAAAGCAAAAACTTTGTACGGCTAAACTGTTCCCAGTTCACGGGCTGAACAGATTGATGCTGTTTAATCTGCCGAATTGCATTGCACATCGCTTTATCGACATCCTCCTTGTCGACGGGCTTGAGCAGATAATCCAGGGCACCCAATCGAATGCCTTGCTGAGCATATTCAAACTGGGAATAACCGGATAAAAAGATCACCTTTGTCGGCAGATCCTGCTGATGAATATACTCAAGCAGATCAATTCCTGAAATCTCAGGCATGCGTATATCTGTAATCATAATGTCGATTGCATTGCTATTCAGCATCTTCTTGGCCTCTATTGAATTGGTAGTTGTCTCAATATGCTTGATTCCGAACGAAGCCCAGTCTAGCAAATGTTTCATATATTCCACCACATAGTGACCATCATCAACGATTAGAAGGCGCATTGGCATCATCCTTTCTCTGCATGTTCGGGAATGAGCAGGAGTATAGATAGCCCCCCCCAGCTGTTGGAAGCGAAGTGAAGGCCGGCTTGCTCACCATACGTATTTTTCAATCGTTTGTTGACATTGTACAGACCCATTCCTCGTGAACCCTCAGGCGCTGTATCCTGATCAAGTTCAGCTTGTAAATTGTACATGTGTTCTGGAGATAGACCTTTGCCGTCATCGGATACCTCAATCTGAATACCTTCTCTGGTTTCTACCACATCAATCTTGACCTGGTGAGCACCTTGTCTGCCTTCAATGCCGTGTTGGATGGCATTTTCTACGATGGGCTGAATCATCAAGGGAGGCAGGGAAAAGGAGGTGAGGTCATTTGGAGTTTGGATACTATAATCCATCTTTTTGCTTAACGCCATAATAATAAGGTAATGTTCTGCAAATTGAAGTTCACTTCCCAGTGTAACTTCATGTCGATCAAGCTTCGTTAGATATCGGTAATATTCAGCCAAGTGCTTGCTCATCCGCATGACAGCATCAGGTGAGAACTGGGCTGCTGACGTTATAAAAAATAAACTGTTGTATAAAAAGTGGGGGTTGATCTGGGCTTGTAGCTGCTTCAGTTCAGCAGTTCTCCTCAGTTGCGTTTCGGTCTTGAGCGACACGAACAAATCCTGAATTTCGGAAACCATATGATTGAAGCCGCGAAACAAGCTGAAAAATTCTCTGCCCGTATGAACCTGAATGCGCGTATGATGATTGCCTTGTTCAACTTGAGAAAACTTTTTTTCTAATAAACGAAGATTGCGGTAATAGTTACGGTAAAAAGTAAATATCACGATTAAACCAAGCGTTAATACAGCGATAATGCTTGCAAGAAAGACGCTGCGGCTTCGGTCAAGCGGCTTCAGAAAATCATTGGTCCGAGTATATGTAATCAAGTAGGCATCAATAGGCTCAACATATCGAGAAAGGACATAATAATCTTCCGAAGGATTGTGGTAATCATATTTTACGGTTGAAGCCTGTTGGGGCACAAGTAAGTCCGTAACCGTTTTCAACAAAGAAGCCTCTACCGCTTTTTCACTCCATAGCTCTTGGTTTTTAAACAAGTAAAATGCATTAGAGCTGTTATTATTGATCGCTTTTTTAAGCATGCTTTTCAAATAGTCCGTCTTCAGCTTAACCCCGACGATATATTGTGTAGGCTCCACTGTACCTGGCTTCTGAATGTAAGGATAAATAACAAAATAGTAGAGACTGTTGTTAACAATTTGCCATCCTCGTTCCTCCACGCTTTTAAATATCTGTCTCATCTCCGATGAATTGTGAGTTGATAAAAATGTCTCTTGGGATTTCCAATAGATTCCGATGGATTCGATCGAGCGACTAGATAGCAGAGTCTGACGCAATCGATCCACGATCTCGTTTTTTTTCATCTGAGAGTCGTAATTACTTAGCTCAACGAGCTGATTCTGGTAAAATCTCACATCGTTATCCGCTGCAAATTGCACCCCGTACATATTGGCCTCATAGATAATACCATCAATAATTCCTGTTACATATTCAAGCTGGTTCTTCGAAGCACTAATTAGGTTTTCTTCAAGAGTCTTGGAACTGGAGCGATTCATGACATAAAACAAGCTTAACGTTAGAAGCAGAAAAAAAACAAAGAAATAAATAAATCGCCTCATATACATTTTTCGAATCATATGAATTCCCTCTCTAAGATAAGCCGACTGTAATGTATTTTAATATAAGCGAAAAAGAGAAAAAGAGAAAGCGGGTTCAAACTTAAAGAGGGATTAGAATGAAAGCGTTTTAAAAATGGTTAAGATTGAGGTTATGATCTTCATATTTTGGCATATTGAAACAAAAATGCTTTTGATAAGCTGAATGGGAAGAGATAACATTCACTGGTTGAGAATCACCCAAGAGGAGGTATGCAGCATTCGTAAATTTTCATCTGTATCCACAGCAACATCCGTCAAAACCAGGACCCTTAAGCCAACATGGAAAAAGGAACTGCAAAAAACATGGCCTTTATATGTATTATGCATTCCTGCTTTTATCTTCGTCTGTATTTTCTCATATGGACCTATGGTCGGTCTGCTGATGGCATTTCAGGATTACAAGCCATGGCTGGGAATAAGTGGATCTCGCTGGATTGGTCTGGCGAATTTCGAAAGAATATTTCAATATGATGAGGCCACTCAGGCTATCGTCAATACATTAATTATCGCAGTCTCCAAAATAATTGTTGGCATTATTGTTCCTATTGTTATGGCGATTCTTCTAAGCGAGCTGCGAAACATCGGTGTCAAGAAGAGTGTTCAGACGTTGGTATACTTGCCACATTTCCTCTCCTGGGTCACGGTTGCAGGATTAATGATTGATATTTTGGGTCTGGAGGGTGGCGTGAATCGAATATTAACAGCGCTATTTGGAATCCAGCCCGTTTATTTTCTAGGAAATCCTGACCTGTTTCGATACACGGTAGTCATCAGTGATGTATGGAAAAGCTTCGGCTTTGGCATGATCGTTTACCTGGCCACTATTGCCGGGATTAATCCTTCCTATTATGAAGCCGCGGAGATTGATGGTGCTACACGAAGGCAGCAAATTCGTTTTATTACGTTGCCCAGCATGCTGCCCATGATTATCGTCATTTCAACCCTCAGTCTGGGGAGTATTCTGGACGCAGGCTTTGATCAGATTTTCAACCTGTATAATCCGCTGGTTTACAGCACAGGAGACATCATTGACACCTACGTGTATCGTTCCTCCTTATTAAACGGGCAGTATGGGTTCGGAACAGCTGTCGGATTATTCAAATCAGGAATCAGTCTGGTGCTGATTGTTGTATCCTACAGACTAGCCTACAAGTATGCCAATTACAAAATATTTTAGCAGGGAGGGAGATTCATCATGTATCATAAAACGACAGGTTATCGCATGTTCTCTATATTTAATTATGTATTCATGATCGTCGCAGCACTCGCGTGTTTGCTCCCTTTGCTGCATCTATTAGCGCAGTCCCTTAGCAGCAAGATTGCAGTTAGCGGTAATATGGTTTCCTTTTGGCCGGTAGGCTTCAACGTAGATGCTTATGTCAAAACCTTTAACAATTCCAACTTCATTGGCTCCATGATGATATCTATTATTCGGACGGTGCTTGGAACCTTCATTAGCATGTTTATTTTGATCTGTGCAGGGTATGCGTTGTCCAAAGAATTTCGTGGTCGCAACGCTCTAATGTGGTTCTTTATCTTCACCATGCTTTTCTCCGGCGGTCTAATTCCTTCTTACATATTGATCACCAGCCTGGGGCTTAAAGATACAATATGGGCCCTGGTTCTTCCCGGTGCTTTTGGAGCTTATAATCTGATTCTGCTCGTTAATTTCTTCAAAACCATTCCTAAAGCGCTGGAGGAGGCTGCTTTCATTGATGGAGCATCGTTTTTCCATATTCTTTGGAAAATATATTTGCCCCTATCCTTACCGGGGATAGCTACCGTATCCTTGTTCATTATGGTAGGGCACTGGAACTCCTGGTTCGATGGAATATTGTATATGTCGGATGCCAGCAAGTATCCGCTGGCTTCTTTCCTCCAAACCGTGGTCGTTCAAAGTAACATGCAAAGCATGGCTATGAGTCAATCTGAAGTAGCCGCTATGTCCGAACAAAGCATCAAATCGGCTCAGATCTTTGTTGGTACGTTGCCGATCATTCTCGTTTACCCCTTTCTACAACGATATTTCGTGAAAGGCATTGTGATGGGAGCCGTCAAAGAATAATACGCGTCAAGAAAATCATAACTCTACAGGAATTTCACTACACCAATATTGGGGGCATGTTTCTAATGAAAACAACAGGTTATATGAGAAAAATAATGAGTATGACCCTGCTTACGGCTGTGTTGATGACTGGCTGCAGCAACGGGGAGAGTAGTAACGAATCCGCACCAGCTTCAGAGCAAAAGAACGGGAAGTATAATCCACCGATCACGATGACGATTGCGAAGCAGCAGGATGAAAATGCGGGCAAATACATCAATGGGGAAAGTCTGAATGATAATGTATTGACACGCTGGGGAGAAGAACATCTGGGAATTAAAATAGAAACAACACTTTTGGGCGGCGATGCCTCACAGTATAATACAAAACTCAGACTGGCTTTGACCGGTTCGGAAAAGCTTCCTGATGTACTGCCAGTGTATGATACGATGCTAATCAATGATCTGATTGATTCAGGAAGGGTTAAGGAAATTACAGATGATATTGCTGCCTATATGCCAGAACGGTTAAGAGAAATCTACAAGCAGTACCCAACAACATTTAATCCGGTTGTACGAGACGGAAAAGTATATGGAATGGCTATTGCCCCCAATCTGACGGAAGGAGAGATCATGCTGATCCGTCAGGATTGGTTGGATAATCTTAATCTGAAAGCACCAACAACAATGGATGAATTGGAGCAAGTTATATCCGCCTTTACGCTGAAAGACCCTGACGGTAACGGAAAACAGGATACCTATGGCTTTACGTTCTCGGGTAAGGATTCCTACAATACAGGTTGGGTAAGTGACCCGGTGATGATCTTTAGTGCATTTACAGGTAAACACATCCCTAGGCAATGGGTAGAAGAGAATGGCAAACTTACCTATGGATCTGTCGCGGATGGCAACAAGGAGGCTCTTGCCAAACTTCAGGAATGGTATGCTAAAGGTTACTTAAATAAAGAGCTTGCTACACAAGGTGCATGGGATGCCTTATCGGATTTTACGGAAGGGAAAGCAGGAATCATTGTTGGGCGACCTTGGCTGTATGACAGTGTAAAAGATGTAGAGAAAAATATTAAGGGAGCTAAAATCAGTGCTCAACCAACGATCCGGGGAGGACATGGAGATAAAACCTACCAGACAGCACAGTTAAACGACGGCGTATTTATGTTTAATAAGGACTTTAAAAACATGGAGGCTTTCTTCCTGTATTACGATAAAATGTACGACGCTGCCTTCAGCACAGGCGATTTCAAGTACGGCTACGCTCAGGGATACGACTACGATATCGTCAACGAGGAGGTAACTTTTGATCCAAAAAAATTCAATACACCTCTGGAAGCCATCCAAGGTGTCGGGAAAATGGCCTTTACCAAAAACACGCCAAGTGTGGATGGCCCCGGTAAATCGTATTACGATCTAGCAAACGGCGTCAAAGCTGATACCGGCGTTCTAATCCAGAGTGATTCCAGGGATCAGACACTGAAGGACGGATACCGTATCTCTTACGAACAACGTGAAGTATTACTGCCCAATGCATTTAATGGACCACCAACTCAGACCATGCAAAATGTGTGGGAACAGCTGACAACAATGGAACAGGAGACGTTCACCAAGATTATATATGGCAATCTGCCCGTCGAAGCCTACAACTCCTTTGTAAAACAGTGGCATGAGAAGGGAGGGGACCAGATCACCAAAGAAGTAAATGAATGGTATAGCAAGGCTAACGAGACGGATATTATGGAGCGGATGAAGCTGAAATAAGAGGCCGTTTACGATTGTGCAGCATCAGCTCTCTTGCATGGGAGCTGGTTCCAAATAAAAAAATGGAGATGATACGTCATGATCAAAGGCAAACAAAGGCTTGCGATTTTACTTGCATTCGTTTTGTTCACTTTTCATTTAGCGTTCTCAGCTCAACATGTGCAGGCAACCAGTAATGAAACGAAGATTGCTGCTACACTCTTCGTACTGAAAAATGAATCGAATGTCTCCAATGCCAAAATTCACTGGGCTCCTGTGGCTGGAGCCCTGACATATGAGCTGTACCGTTCCGTGAATGACGGGCCTTATCTTCTGCTACAAACCTTAGCCGGTACTACGACTGACGATTACGGGCTTAACATCGGCAGTACATATCGTTATGAAATTAAAGCATATAACGGAACGGCTCTGCTGGCAGCTGTAAAATCATCCGAATATGTACCCTATACGCTTCCAAATAACCTGAGCACGTTTGATAACACGGTTCAATCTACACTCAAGCTGCCCAATCAGCTCAAAGTCGGAGGCACGTATTACCGATTTAATTTTGTACAAAAGCCTACCGGCGGATTCGGTCAGATGATTCAGCAGACCTCCACCGATGATATTCATTACGGTAATGATCAGGTTGTACTCTCTTATACCGATCATCCTGATTTGGCTAACGCCAAATTTGAAGGTATTAACGTGCTTTACCATGAAGCAACGAACCAATTTGTATTCTGGGCACACTATGAAAATAGTACAGACTACACTCTGGCAAGAGTATCCGTTGCTTCAGCCACACCAGGAGAATCCTTTACCTTTCACAAAAGCTTCCGGCCGGAAGGAAAAGAGTCCCGTGATATCTCCATCTTTGTCGATGATGACGATGTAGCTTACTTGATTTCTACCGCAAATAACAATTCGGATACCATCTTGTACAAGTTGACTGCGGATTGGCTCGATGTAGATACTCAGGTATCGTTGATCTATCAAAATCAACATAGAGAGCTGCCTAAAATGATTAAACAGGATGGCATATATTATCTGTTCTCCTCTCAAGCGGCAGGCTGGTACCCAAGTATACCGCTGTATTCCTCTGCAACAAAAATTGAAGGGCCTTGGTCTGACTTGCGTACCATCGGCAACACGTCCACGTTCTCTGCACAATCCGGTTCAGTGTTCAGAGTCACACCGGATACAGGGAAAAACGTGGTCATGGTTGCGTATCGCTGGATGTTTGGCTGGGCAGGTACACAGAATGGAACGACCGAAGAGCGTCTGCTTCCTGTGTGGTTCTCCAACGGTTATGCATTCTATGATTATTTTGACCAAGTGATGTACAACAGCAGTGATGATAAGTTAGTGCCCGTACAGAATGGAAAATTACTGTCGCAAGGTAAACCGGCCACCGCCCAAACGACATCAGGAACGAATCCGGCCACCTATGCGAATGATGGCAATTACCAAACGGAATGGGTGGGTACAGGAAGCTCTTGGCCTCAGTGGTGGAAGGTAGATCTTGGCTCAGCGCAGCAGATTCAGAACGTGCAAATCTCCTGGTGGATGCAAAAGGGATCCGAAGGCTTTTATCGATATACTATCGAGACAAGTACAGACAATATCAACTGGACCGTCGCTTTGGATCGAACGAACAACACATCCTATGGTTTCACTTCGGATTCATTATCGGGTGTTACAGCAAGATATGTGCGAATTAACATGCAAAATGCAAAGCTGCATAATAACCCGAATAACTGGTACACCCCGCGATTATGGGAAGTCAAAGTATTCGGGAATGATACCAATCCGTAGACTTTCTAAGCTGCTCGTTACCCGTTTTGAAAATGGAGGTAAAACAACCGTTGATCTGAGCATAATCAACGGTTGTTTTTTTAGCAGAGGATACTCCTGGGGCTCAATCGGTTCAATGGTAAAGATTTCATTCCATCACATTATATTTGGAGTCTAGTATGTACATACTTATAGGAAAATCCTGCGTTTTGTTTCGAAGAAAGGGTGTTTCTGTTGTACGATCATTTCATTATTTTGATTCGAAGTATTTCAGCATTTCTGCTCTTATTAGTCATCGCACGAATACTCGGTAAACAAACATTATCCAATATGAATTTTCATGACTTCGTTACCGCTGTAATTATGGGGGCTATTGCAGCTAATCTGGCATTTAATGAAAAAATGGAGGTGATCCATCTCATCATTTCCCTTGTCGTTTTTACCGGGACATCGTATTTACTGTCTAAATTAAACCTCCGAAGCCGAAAAATCCGTTTGTTAGCAGAAGGATCTCCTACAGTGTTAATTGAAGGCGGAAAGATATTGGAGCATAATTTGTCCAAAAACAAAATGACGCTTGATTCTCTCAACCAGGCGCTCAGGCAAAAAGAAGTTTTTGATATAAACGAGGTCGAATACGCCTTATTAGAAGTTAACGGACAAATTTCAGTTATGAAGAAAAAACAATTCAGGACAATAACGATGCAGGATATGCATAAAAAAGACAGCCCGAAGGAACGATTGCCCATTGAAATCATTATGGATGGACACTTATTGAAAGAAAATATGAGCTTAAATCACGTTTCCCAAAACCAGTTAACGGAGCAGCTCAAGTCTCAAAAGAAACAAATCAGTGATGTTTTCTATGCAGTTATCGGGAGTAACGGTAAGCTTTATATCGATTACTATAAAGATCAATTAAAGCACCCGGTTGACGTAGAGTAGATATATTTTTCCTAGAGTCGCTATGATAGCGGCTTTTTTACGTCATTTTGCATCAAAAGATCTGCAGTATTGACTTATTGAACTAAATATATCAAAATACATGCTATGGCATATAGTTGGATTGTTGATTACTATAGATCCTACAGCATATTTAACTTGTATATGTACAACGGATGAAAGAAGGATAACGATGAGCATTTTTATCACAATTCTACAAGTTTTATTGGGTATCTTTTTCCTTTTTACAGGAAGCAAAATTATTTCAGGTAAAATGGCAGATGAATTTAAACGTTTTGGACTGCCATCATTTTTTAACGTTATGACTGGTTCGTTCGAGATTGTAGGGGCCGTTGGCATGATCGTGGGCATATGGATGCCCGTCACAGCCATATTAGCTGGTATGCTGTTAGGCGGAACCATGCTTGCCGGAGCGTTCACCTTGATTGTTCTGGCTAAAGATCCGATACAAAAAGCGATCCCTGCACTGGTTTTGTTTGTACTCAGTTTGATTGTGTCCGTATATCATTTCTTCTAAATCAGGATTAACGGCCCTTAATGTATTGGATGTATGTCATTTGTAACCTTTAATCAGATCACCTATAATTGGTGTAACAAAGTGATGAATGAGGGTACTGCAATGGACTTATATCATATTACCGGCTTCTTGATCCATCGGACAGATGTCAAGCTTACGAACTATTTTACAAAACAATTAAAACCTTATGAGGTTACACCAGAGCAGTGGAGTATTATCTCTTATCTTGATCCAGACAAGGCTATGACTCAAAAAGAGCTTGCCGAGGCCATTGATCGTGATCAGACAACGGTCGTAAGAATGATTCATTCATTAGAGCGCAAGGGCATGGTTCGACGTATGATGAATGATCAAGACAAGCGCTCACATCATTTATATTTATCTTCCAAGGGCCAGGAAGTGAAAGAACGATTGCTGCTGACGGTTAAGGAAGCACATGATCATGTTACACGTGGTCTAGAGCCTGATGAATTAGATCAATTAAAAGTGACATTAGATAAGTTGTACCGAAATGTGAGAGAAGATTAATTAGAATTTATAACGGGTAATGCATTCGACCTAAAACATGCTATAGCATGTAAAAAACTGAATTCTATTCGAGTATGTCTTGGGAATTTCAGGATGTTAATCAGGTCAGATCGCAAGAAACCGATATGATAACTATGGTGACCGTGAATGGACACGCCTTGAAAAAGATGGACATTGCGAACTTTTGTATCAGGTACATTTTGATATTTTGAAGCGTTATGTTAAGCCTGCAGATAGAGTGTTAGAGATTGGTGCGGGATCAGGAAGATATACGAAAGATCTCGCCATCATGTGTTCCGAATTGACCGCTGCTGATCTATCCAGTCATCAAATTGAATTCACCAACTATGTGTTTCACATCAAGCTCGCTCTGCGGGAATAGGCACCTCTTTATTGTTAGAGGTTGATAAATTCTCAGTAGAGAGGAATATCGATTTTATTTTATTATTTGCAGATCACATGGCTTTATATGAGAAAAACGGATATACAACGGTTGAAAACCAGTGTACATGGATGAAAATTGATCATGAATCTCAGACCACTAAAGAAATAGGCTGCCAATCACTGAACGAATTAATGGTAAAAAACGTTGGAAATAAAGAGTGGAATAAAGGAACTTTAGATTTATTAGGGTATTTGTATTAAACTGGAATCCGATCATACGTATAAAAGAACACACGCAAAATCCTCATTGAAGTCGCTATTGTAGCGACTTTTTTGCTATGCCAAGTATTCTTTTATGTGTGAATACAAGGAATTACATCGTTCGAAATAGAATACAAATAAGAGTGATTGTCTTATTTTCCAATAATGATCAAATGGGTTAAGTAAGATGATTCAATTATAAAAGGATGTTCATGGTTGTCCTTTTATGAAAAAAATCGAAGGGATGGATCTGTATGAAAACTAAACAATTATTAAATATGAATATAAAAATGAAATGCTTTGAAAGCGAGGAACAAATAAATGAAATTGGTATTACAGCATGTAAGGAAGAGTTTTGGTGAAAAAAAGGTATTATCCGATGTAAATTTTCAATTTGAAAAGGGTAAGATTTATGGTCTGCTCGGACGAAATGGCACTGGAAAAACAACATTGTTTAATTGTTTAAGTGGTGAGCTTCCAACAGATAACGGTACGATGAAACTTGTTCATGAAGCGACAACCCGTAATTTAGAGATGCATGACGTAGGTTACGTGTATTCTCTGCCTATGCTGCCAGAATTTCTAACTGGATATGAGTTTGTACGTTTTTTTATTGAGGTTAATGCTGATGTCATCGAAGAGCGGGGAACGGATCTAGATGCCTTGTTCGATATGATGCACATTGCGGAGGATGACCGGCACAAGCTCATTAAGCATTACTCGCACGGAATGAAAAATAAAGTTCAAATGTTGTTATTTTTACTCATAAAACCTACGGTGATTCTGTTGGACGAACCTTTGACTTCCTTCGACGTCATCGTTGCAAGCGAGATGAAACAATTGCTGCGTGATATGAAAAAGGATCATATTCTCATCTTCTCCACGCACATCTTACAATTAGCAACGGATCTGTGTGATGAATTAATTATTTTAAATCATGGCAGTTTGACTCCAATTTCACCTGAAATCCTTACGCAACACGACTTTGAAGAACAAATTATTGAGTTATTGCGAGATGACAACGGACAGGATGTCCAGAGGGAGAATGCCGATGCAGGGAATCTTTAGTACGATTTCTCGCATGTGGCAGCTGCAGGTGATTTCGCTAGTCAACCGTTTGATATATTTCATGCAAAGCTTACCGGTTATAGGCTCGTTAATCCGTGATCAAACGTATGCTGCTTTTCGCACGAAACGTATATTAGGTGCAATCGCCGTAATTTTAAGACTGGGTGCTGGTTTGTTCGAAAGTATACTCTACTTCGGGATATTACTCGTATGGCCCATACTGTTATGGACGGAAGGGCCTGATACGGAGCGGTTTACACTTCTTCTTCATATGTATTTATGCATCAGTGGCATAATGGGCGGGGTAACTGGTGCAAAAGTGTTGGAATCCAACAAGATGAAGTATACTGCTGTCCGGCTTATGCGAATGAATCCAAACCGGTTTATACGGGCTGTGCTTCTTAACAGGTATACAACATTTTTCTTGTATCAAGGCATTGCATTTACCCTTGCTTCGGTATTTTTTAACTTTTCAATCATTCACGCATGGATGGCCGTAGGAATCATGACATTTTGGCGGGTGCTGTGCGAATTTTTTCATTTGCAGCTGTTTCAACGGAAAGGCATCGTTCTTGTTCGGAAAACATGGCTTATGAGTTTGACCATGTTACTTACACTGACTGTTGCTTATTTTCCCTTAACGCAATGGAGCATTCCTCCATTTGGTGCTGCAGTATTGGATCAACAATGGTTTGTTATATTGATATTGCTGTCAGGGGCTGTCGCTGGGTATGTGCTGCTAAAACATACTGATTATGCATCAGCAGTCCGCGCAGTAACCAATTATGCTGATCCATTGTTGAACACAGAAATTATGATAGCCGATCTTCAGCAAAGAATGGTTCAGTCCAAAGACAATGATCTGGCCAACCTTCATGTCGGTGAACAGAGCACCTTTAGCAAAAAGGGATACGAGCAAATGCATGTACTCTTTGTTAAGAGGCACGCTAATCTCTTTCGGGCACCGTTCCGCAGACGTTTAATCGCGATTATGGTCATTGGTTTCATATTATCTTTCCTGGCACTGATCTTCAGAGATCATATTTCTGGTGAATTCATTGCAAGATCTTCTCCTTTACTCATTGTAGTTATGCTGCATCTAACTGTAGGAAGCCAGATTTGCAGAGCTTTCTTCTACCATTGTGATAGAACCTTGATGCGTTATCCATTTTACCGTGAGCATGCGCAGCAGCATTTTCTGTTAAGATTGAGAAGTTTATTAAAGTTAAATCTAAAATTAGGTTTATGTTTAGCAGCTGTGCTAAGTGTACCTGTACTCATACTAACTGACGGGGCAACCATAAGTGCACTACTTCCCATTTGGGTTATAACCGCTGCACTTGCTGCATTTTTCTCAGTACACCATCTTTTGTTATATTATGTGTTTCAACCTTATACAGTGGAATTAGAGACAAATAGTCCTTTATTCTCATTGGCAAACGGCTTCATTACTTTGGGTTTTATTGTGACGATGTATTTGGCACCTCCACTATGGGCATTAACCGTTGTTTTGACGGTCCTGACTGCGGCCTATCCGTTTAGCGCTATTCTTCTCGTGAAAAAATATGCGCGTAACCGTTTTAGATTAAAATAGAAGGAGAATCTTCGCTGTGTTAAAACCGTTGATCCGAAAGGGCTCAACGGTTTTTAGCATTCTGGGATTGGAAATGAGTGCTTAATCGCTCTATCAGCCTAACCCAAACATTCGGATCAATGCATATCCCGTAAGGGAAAGAATCACTGAGCCGATAAAACCTGCCGCAAAAGCCTTTAAACCCTTCTGTCGGAACGAGGCAGTATCTACAGTAAGACCCAGACCCGCCATCGCCATAGCAATAAGCAAATATGCACTAACAATGATGAGATTGGTTAGATCATGTGGGATAATATGCGACGTATTGACTGCACTCATTATGAGGAAACCCAATATAAACCAAGGGATCGGCAGAGCTTTCCAACTTCTCTTATTTAACGTGCTGTTACCCGGATCGTTAGAATGAAACTGACGATTGGACCAGAATCCCAACAACATAGCAACCGGAACCAGAAGGGCAACCCTTGTTAATTTTACCATGACTGCCAGATCCACAGCCTCTTTATTTACTGGTTCCGCAGCTGCAATGACGTGAGCGATTTCGTGCAGCGTTGCTCCTGCAAAGATGCCATATCCTGATGAAGACAAGTGCAGAAAGGGATATAGAAGCGTATAGGCGATGGTAAAAATCGTTCCGAGAATGGCTACGGTTGCCGCACCGATTGCTGCTTCTTCATCCTTGGCTTTAATTTGCGGGGCAATGGCCACAACGGCTGCCGCGCCGCAGATGCCTGTTCCACATGCCGTTAACAGCCCCAGGTTTTTTTCAACCTTGAACCATCTTGTAATGCCGTACACAACAAATATCGTTATCGCAACATTTAGAATGGAGATTACAGCAACCATAGGACCTGTATGGAGGATATCACGTAAGTTCAATCGCATGCCAAGCAGAATAATTCCATATCGTAGAAGTTTTTTGGATGAAAAAGAAATGCCGCTGGCCATATGCTCAGGCACATTGCGAATGGCCCGCCAGATCATGCCAAGCAGGATCGCAAGCACGAGCTGACCCATCATGTTTAGCAATGGGAAGCTAGCTGCATATTTGGCAGTCAGCGCCAGGATGAGTGTTAAGGCAAGGCCTGACAGGAAGCCTCGTTTTTCCTTGTGGTTCTCCTGCTGTAAAACGTAAATTTGACTCATGCAGATCACATCCGATTCCTTTATTTCGTGGTCATGTATAACTATAATTAGTTATGATTCAGAAGAGAAATACAGGAATGAAATGCATATCATAATTAAAACTAATTATTAATTTATTAAAATGAATTGAAGCCGTAAGAAATAAAAATGAAATAGAGCTCGCTAAACGGGAAGAGGAGACCTTCACTATGATTGTTGAAAGCTTGAAGTTATACGTCACTGTGGTCGAACAGCGAAATTTTTCAAAAGCAGCAGAAATATTGCACATGTCACAGCCTGGTGTTAGTTCGCAAATCCGGAATTTGGAGAAGGAATTTAATGTGAAATTAATGCATCGTTCGCCCAAGTGGGTCAAATTGACGGAAGCAGGGGAGCTGCTCTATGTGCGTGCCAAGGAAATGCTGAATCTGTATGAATCGGTGAAATTGGATATAGCCAGATTACAAGATAACGTAAGTGGGTCACTACAGATTGGAGCAAGCTTTACGATTGGAGAATATGTGCTTCCTCGCTTGTTCTCATCCTTTGCCAAGCAGTACCCCGACGTGTCCATGGAAGTATTCATCCGAAATTCGTCTCAGGTTATTGAAGCTGTTCGACGTAGTGATATCGATTTTGGTTTGGTTGAGGAAGACATTGAGGCTCCTGACTTGAATGTGACAACCTTTATGCGGGATGAATTGATTATTGTGGCTGCGGAAGGGCATCCGCTAAGCCTTTCTATGAATATAGATCTGGAGCAGCTACAGCATCAAATATGGGTGCTTCGCGAGACTGGCTCAGGAACCCGATCTGTTAGTGATCGATTTCTAGCTCAGACGGGGCTCCGCATAAGCCGTTCATATGTGTTTAACAGCAGTCAGAGCGTGAAGGAAGCCGTGTTCTCTGGTCTAGGCATCGCGATGTTGTCTCGCTGGGTTGTAAAAAGGGAGCTGTCCGCAGGAGTGCTCAAGGAAATTTCTATTCCGGGTATTCTGATGGAGAGAAATTTTTCTCTCGTTCGACGAAAGGATCAAATACCTACCCGAGCCAACGAAGTTTTTTCTGAAAAACTACTGAAGCTGGACAACCACTTTATATGGTGAATTCTCAAGTAAGATGTAATGAAATTACACACTGCAATGTATGGCTTGTCCTCAATTGATCCCGTAGGAAGAAAAAACCTTTTACAATCATTGGTAGTACGATATAATGCAGTTAACAACTGCATTATCCAACAATAAAAGAGAAATGCTGTTATTTAGTGTGAGAAACTTGCTTGCGGATTCATGTTATTGAACCGGAAAATGAAAATCCTATCTACATTGGAGGTAATCGTTATGGTCAAAAAGAAAATGTCCAAAGCCCTCAGCGCAGTCTTAGCCGTATCCATGCTGACTGCTGGTGCGATCGTGTTTATCCAGGATAATCCAACATTAGAGGTAGCGAAATCAGCAGGGGATAAAAAGGTTGAAGTGATTAAAGGTATTCAAAGCGCCTGATGCGTTATTCACGAAATCAGAACGCTACCTCAGTTGCAGTGCTGAAGAAGGTTATCTAACTACCTCAGCTGGGTTAACCAAGCTGAGGTTTTTCATTTTGCTATATAAGTTGAACTAAAGAAACGACATTATACCGATTAACAGTTCATGATCGTCAAAGAGCGTTGTACTGGGGCAAGAATACCAGCCTTGGCAGGCTGTTTAAGTCGAAGAGGGAAGGCTAACGATCCCCATAGAGCTTATTTTCCCTGAATCGGGGACATTTGAATTCTAACGATCTCCAGGAAGCTTATTTCATTCGAAATCCTGAAAAAGGAGCCTGATCAAGCTGGTTTCAGCACAATAGCGTCTCTGGGGATCGTTAAAATTTTCCAAAGCCCAAATATGCCGAAATAAGGCTTCTCCTGATCGTTAGCGCTCGCAGCAGAGGGTGGCAGACTTGCACTTGCCACTTGCCGTGAGCGATAGACGATATCTGACTAATGTGTCTGGATTGATGAGCAAATTGGAGTGGATGGTATTAAATTTTTAGTTCAACTTATATAGCAAGAAGTATTCATTAATCTGGGAGGTGAATCTGGTGAAAGAAATCGGAGTGGGGTTCTTACATGCTTGGCTCTATGCAAAGCCAGTGAACGATATGGCAATGCTTTGTGTAGAGCTGATTAACAACCAAAATTGCCAACGTTGAATCCTAGTATTCAAAACTGGCTTTGCACCTTATTGATCCATTAAATAAGGAGTGAGGCCCATGAAATATTCCAATGCCGAATCTATTTTTCCTGAAGAACTGCTGCGCAGCATTCAAGAATACGTTCAAGGTGAACTAATTTATATCCCCAAACCCAAAGAGGCACATCTTAAATGGGGCGAGAAAACTCATAGCAAGAGCAGGGTGTCTGCTCGAAATGTTGAGATTCAATCCTTATTCCGCAATGGGGTCAGCATAGAAGAATTGGCGAGTCAGTATTTTTTGTCCTACGAGAGCATTAAGAAAATTGTTTATGACGGATTGTCAAGCCAAGTGCGACAGTTCCTCTGAAAAGGATTCATGAGCGGTTCTCCACCCCAAGCATTTTCGTGGTCTGTGATTGATCAAGTCCAGAGCGTTTTCTAGAGCCTCATCCGTGATTTGGGCGAAATCCGTTCCCTTGGGGAAAAACTCTCGCAGGAGCCCATTGGCATTTTCATTCGA